>NZ_JBIWIM010000009.1:0-73942 GCF_044764595.1 Streptomyces sp. NPDC093984
CACCCAGGAGTACCTGCGGCGACGCACCGCCGAGGGCATGTCCAAGCGCGAGATCATCCGATGCCTCAAGCGGTACGTCGCCCGCGAGCTCTACCGGCACATCCAGCCCCGAGCCACCAACCAGGTCCCTTCTGCGGCTTGACGAAACATAGGGGCTTCCTCTCCGCCCACAAGGCACCGGTGGTGCACAAGTGGCTGCTTGCGCATCCCCGGTTCAAGCTGCATTTCACCCCGACCTACTCGTCCTGGATCAACCAGGTCGAACGGTGGTTCGCCGAACTGGAACGACGCTGCCTGGAGCGCGGCGTGTTCTGCTCACTGGACGAGCTGAAGACCACGCTCGAGGACTGGATCAAGACCTGGAACGAGCAGGCCCGTCCCTTCAAGTGGACCAAGACCGCGGACCAGATCATCGACCGCATCTGCCGCTACTGCGACAGGATCTCCGGACCGGATCACTAGGAGCCGGGCGGCAGCCTGGGCGATCTCGCCGGGGCGGCCGCGCCGGTCCGTGCTCAGTCGACCACCAGCACCAGTTTGCCCGTCGTTCTTCCGGTGTCGCCGTGCGCGTGCGCCTTCGCGGCCTCGGCGAGCGGGAACGTCCCCGCGATCGCCGCCCGCAGCTTTCCCGACTCCGCCAACTGCGCGACCGCCCGCATCCCGGCCCGGTCGGCCTGGACCAGCATCCAAACCGCCCGCACGCCCAGCCGCTCGGCCTCGGTGTGGAACTCCTCCGAGGCCACCGGCAGGATCGACACCACGACACCGCCCGGCCGCAGCACCCGCAGGGACGTCACGGCCGTCTCACCGCCGAGGGTGTCCAGGACGACGTCGACGTCCCGCACGGCCTCGGTGACATCCGTCGACCGATAGTCGATCGCCTCGTCCACACCGATCTCCCGCAGAAAGGCGTGTTTGGCCGCGCTCGCCGTACCGATCACATACGCGCCGCGCGCCTTGGCGATCTGCACCGCCACATGCCCGACCCCGCCCGCCGCCGCGTGGACCAGCACCCGCTGCCCCGGCCGCACCTCCGCCTGCTCGACCAGCGCCTGCCAGGCGGTCAGCGACACCAGCGGCAGCGCGGCCGCCTGGACGTGGTCCACCGAGGCCGGCTTGCGCACCAGGACGCGGGCCGGAGCGGTGACGTACTCCGCGTGCGATCCGGGCCCGTACGGAAAGGGCAGCATGCCGAAGACCTCGTCACCGGGCCGGAACTCCGCCACCCCGAAGCCCGCCTCCTCGACCACCCCGCAGACGTCCCAGCCCAGCACGAACGGCGGCTCGCCCAACAGGGCCCCGGTGGCCCGGTGTTTCCAGTCGGTCGGGTTCACCCCGGCAGCAAGCACCCGGACCAGCAGCTCGTTCGCGCGCGGAGCCGGACGCCGCACCCGTATCTCCTTCAACACCTCGGGTCCGCCGAGGACGTCCTGGCTGATGGCTCGCATCGTGATCGCATCGCTCATGGCCGCCAGCCTGCCGGAGCCCGCACGCCGGGAAAATGGCAGGACTGCCACTCTTCGATACGATCCTGCCATGAGCCGACCGGTGAAGTCCGAACGTGTGGCCGTCCTGGCCTTGGAAGGCGTTCATCCCTTCGAACTGGGCATCCCCAGTCGCGTCCTCGGTGCCGCAGACGGTCGCTACGAAGTGCTCACCTGCACCGCCGACGGCCGTCCGGTGCGCACCAGCGCCGACTACACCATCGGCGTCCAGTACGGGCCCGAGATCCTGGACACGGCCGACACCGTGGTCGTTGCCCCTCTGGCACCCGCGGCCATCCCCACGGACCTGCCCGACGAGGTGGCCGCCGCTCTGGCCCGGATCCGGCCCCACGCACGGATCGTGTCCATCTGCACCGCCGCCTTCGTCCTCGCCGCGGCCGGACTGCTCGACGGGCGCCGGGCCACCACGCACTGGAACGTGGCCGAGCAGTTCCGCTGCCTTTATCCACGGGTGGACCTCGACCCGGACGTCCTCTTCGTCGATGACGGCCGGATCCTCACCTCTGCCGGCGTCGCCGCCGGCGTCGACGTCTGCCTGCACATCGTGCGCAGCGACCACGGAAGCGAACTGGCGAACACCGTCGCCCGCCGTTGTGTCGTACCGCCGTTCCGGGACGGCGGCCAGGCCCAGTACATCGAGCGGCCGGTGCCGGCCGGCGGCGCCGCCGGCACCGCCTCCACCCGCACCTGGGTCCTTGCGCGCCTGGACCAGCCGCTCACCCTGGCCGACCTCGCGGCGCACGCCCGGATGAGTGTGCGCACTTTCGCCCGTCGCTTCAACGACGAGGTCGGCCTGAGCCCCGGCCGCTGGCTGATCCAGCAGCGCGTCGACCGCGCCCGGCACCTGCTGGAGGCGAGCGACCTGCCGGTCGACCGCATAGCCGCCGAGGTCGGCTTCGCCACCGGTGCCTCGCTGCGCAGGCACCTGCACGCGGCGATCGGGGTGTCCCCGACGACCTACCGGCGTACGTTCCAGCGGACCCGCTGAGCGTTCCGGCCCGCCCCGTCGGGTGAGCTCGAGCTCACGGCGGCCGTCTGGGACGTCGACACGCCGCAGCCTCGGAGACGGTGCTGGCGACAAGTCAGCCGGATGAGTGCCCGTTCTGCGCCAGCCTCAGCAAGTGGTCCGCCAGCGCCTGCCCTCCCGTCGGCTCCCGGCTGATCAGCAGCACCGTGTCGTCCCCCGCGATCGTCCCCAGGATGTCGTGCAGTTCGGCCTGGTCGATCGCCGAGGCCAGGAACTGTGCCGCCCCCGGAGGGGTGCGCAGGACCACGAGGTTCGCGGAGGCCTCCGCCGAGATCAGCAGCTCCTGCGACAGCCGCCGCATCCGCTCCTCCTTGGCCGACTCCCCCAGCGGCGCGCGAGGCGTGCGGAAGCCGCCCTCGCTCGGCACCGCGTAGATCAGGTCGCCGTCGGTGTTGCGGATCTTCACCGCGTTCAGCTCGTCCAGGTCCCGGGAGAGCGTCGCCTGCGTGACGCTCAGCCCGTCGTCGGCGAGGAGTTTCGCCAACTGGCTCTGGGAGCGCACCGGTTGCCGGTTGAGGATGTCCACGATCCGGCGGTGGCGTGCGGTGCGGGTCTGCGGCACGGCGGGCCCCGCGTGCTCGTGGTCCTGGGCCTGACTCATCGTCGTCTCATTCTCCGGATCGTCCGTCCCCATTCACTGGGTGCACTGCCTCGAGGACACCGGGAAGCGCCTGGAGCAACGCCTGCACCTCGTCGTCGCCGAGGTTCAGCGGCGGCATCAGCCGTACGACGTTCGGGGCGGGCGCGTTCACCAGGAAGCCGGCGTCCTGAGCCGCCTGCTGCACCTGCGGGGCGAGCGGCTCGGTGAGCACGATACCCAGCAGAAGGCCCGCGCCCCGGACATGTTCGATCAACGGGTGGCCCAGCGACTCGATTCCGTCCCGCAGCTTCTCGCTCTGCCGCTTGACGTTCTCCAGCAGGCCCTCGGCCGCGATGGTGTCGAGCACGGCGAGTCCGGCGGCGCACGCGACGGGGTTGCCGCCGAAGGTCGTGCCGTGCTGGCCCGGCTGGAGCAGCTCGGCGGCGCGGCCGAAGGCGACGGTGGCGCCGAGCGGCAGCCCGCCGCCGAGGCCCTTGGCGAGGGTGACGACGTCCGGCAGGACGCCCTCGTGGGCCTGGTACTCGAACCAGTGCCCGGTACGGCCGACACCGGTCTGCACCTCGTCGAGCACGAGCAGCGCCCCGGTGGCGGCGGTGATGGCGCGGGCCGCCTTCAGGTATCCGGCGGGCGGGACCACGACGCCGTTCTCGCCCTGGATCGGCTCGATGATGACGAGTGCCGTCTCCTCGGTGACCGCGGCGGCCAGGGCCTGCGCGTCGCCGTAGGGGACGTGGGTGACGTCGCCGGGCAGCGGCAGGAACGGCTCCTGCTTGCCGGGCTGGCCGGTCAGCGCGAGGGAGCCCATGGTGCGGCCGTGGAAGCCGCCGTGGGTGGCGACCATGTGCCGGCGGCCCGTCAGCCGGCCGATCTTGAAGGCGCCCTCGTTGGCCTCGGCGCCCGAGTTGCAGAAGAAGACCTTGCCGTCGCGGCCGAAGAGCTGCAGGAGCCGTTCGGCGAGGGCGACGGGCGGTTCGGCGATGAACAGGTTGGAGACGTGGCCGAGGGAGGCGATCTGCCGGCTCACGGCCTCGACGACCGCCGGGTGGGCGTGGCCGAGGGCGTTGACCGCGATGCCGCCGACGAAGTCGAGGTACCGCTTGCCGTCGGCGTCCCACAGCCGGGTGCCCTCACCGCGGACGAGGGGCAGCCGCGGGGTGCCGTAGTTGTTCATGAGCGCGCCCTGCCACCGCGCGGTCAGTTCCTCGTTGCTCACGACTCCCCCTGTTCGTCCGGCTTCTCGTCGGGCACGACCATCGTGCCGATGCCTTCGTCGGTGAAGATCTCCAGCAGGATCGAGTGCTGGACCCGGCCGTCGATGACGCGGGCGGTGTTGACACCGCCCCGCACGGCGTGCAGACAGCCCTCCATCTTCGGCACCATGCCGGAGGACAACTCCGGCAGCAGCTTCTCCAGTTGGGAGGCGGTCAGGCGGCTGATCACCTCGTCGGAGTTCGGCCAGTCCTCGTAGAGGCCCTCGACGTCGGTGAGGACCATGAGGGTCTCGGCGCCCAGTGCCGCAGCGAGTGCCGCAGCCGCCGTATCAGCATTGACGTTGTAGACATGTCCGTCGTCCTGACTGCGGGCGATGGAGGAGACGACCGGGATACGGCCGTCGGCGAGCAGGGCCTCGATCGCGCCCGTGTCGATCTGGGTGATCTCGCCCACCCGTCCGATGTCGACGGACTCGCCGTCGATCTCGGGCGTGTGCTTGGTGGCGGTGATGGTGTGCGCGTCCTCGCCGGTGAGGCCGACGGCGAACGGGCCGTGCTGGTTGAGCAGGCCCACCAGTTCGCGCTGCACCTGCCCGGCGAGCACCATCCGTACGACGTCCATGGCGTCCTCGGTGGTGACCCTCAGGCCCGCCTTGAACTCGCTGACGATGCCGTGCCGGTCGAGGGCGGCGCTGATCTGGGGGCCGCCCCCGTGCACGACGACCGGCCTGAGGCCGGCGTGCCGCAGGAAGACGACATCCTGCGCGAACGCGGCCTTCAGCTCCTCGTTCACCATCGCGTTGCCGCCGAACTTGATGACGACGATCTTGCCGTGGTGACGGGTCAGCCAGGGCAGCGCCTCGATGAGGATCTCGGCCTTGGGCAGCGCGGTGTGTTTGCGCGTCGTGCCGGACTTGGGAGAAGTGTCGCTCATGAGGAATACGCGCTGTTCTCGTGGACGTAGTCGGCGGTGAGGTCGTTGGTCCAGATGGTGGCGGTCTCGGCGCCGGCGGCGAGGTCCGCCACGATGTGGACCTCGCGGTAGCGCATGTCGACCAGTTCGCGGTCCTCGCCGACCGAGCCGTTCTTGCACACCCACACGCCGTTGATGGCGACGTTGAGCTGGTCGGGCTCGAAGGCGGCTCTGGTGGTGCCGATGGCGGACAGGACGCGGCCCCAGTTGGGGTCCTCGCCGTGGATGGCGCACTTCAGGAGGTTGTTGCGGGCGATGGAGCGGCCCACCTCGACGGCGTCCTCCTCCGTCGCGGCGTTGATCACCTCGACCTTGATGTCCTTGCTGGCGCCCTCGGCGTCGCCGATGAGCTGCCGGCCGAGGTCTGCGCAGACCTCGCGCACGGCCTCGGCGAACTCGTCGTACTCGGGGGCGATCCCGGACGCGCCCGAGGCGAGCAGCAGCACGGTGTCGTTGGTGGACATGCAGCCGTCGGAGTCGACCCGGTCGAAGGTGACCTTGGTGGCGGCGCGCAGGGCCTTGTCCAGGGTCTCGCTGTCGAGGTCGGCGTCGGTGGTGAGGACGACCAGCATGGTGGCGAGGCCCGGGGCGAGCATGCCGGCGCCCTTGGCCATGCCGCCGACGGTCCAGCCGTCCTTCGTCACGACGGACGTCTTGTGGACGGTGTCGGTGGTCTTGATGGCGATGGCGGCCTTCTCGCCGCCGTGCTCGGAGAGCTGGGCGGCGGCGGTCTCCACACCCGGGAGCAGCTTGTCCATGGGCAGCAGCACACCGATGAGGCCGGTAGAGCAGACGGCGACCTCGATGGCACCCCGGCCGAGCACCTCGGCCACCTTCTCGGCGGTGGCGTGGGTGTCCTGGAAGCCCTTGGGGCCGGTACAGGCGTTGGCGCCACCGGAGTTGAGGACGACCGCCGAGACCTGGCCGCTCTTGAGGACCTGCTCGGACCACAGCACGGGCGCGGCCTTCACACGGTTGGAGGTGAAGACGCCCGCGGCGGCGCGGCGCGGCCCGGTGTTGACCACGAGGGCCAGGTCCGGGTTGCCGTTCTCCTTGATTCCGGCGGCGATGCCCGCAGCCTGGAATCCCTTGGCTGCCGTGACGCTCACTGCATCTCCTTGTTCGCCCCGCCGCGGTAGCGGCTGATGTCACTGCCGCCCGTGCAGCGCAGCGGTGCGGTCATCGTCGTCGTCTGCAGCCCGGTGGCTGCACGTGCGTCGCTCACGGTGCGACTCCGATCGTCGAAAGCCCGGTGGTCTCGTCGAGGCCGAGCGCGATGTTCATGCTCTGCACGGCACCGCCCGCGGTGCCCTTGGTCAGATTGTCGATGGCGCTGATCGCGATGATGCGGTGCGCGGCGGCGTCGTACGCGACCTGCACCTGAACGGCGTTGGAACCGTAGACGGACGCGGTGGCCGGCCACTGCCCCTCGGGGAGCAGGTGCACGAAGGGCTCGTCGGCGAAGGCCTTGTCGTAGGCGGCGCGCAGCGACTCGCCGGTGACGCCGGGCCGGGCCTTGGCACTGCAGGTGGCGAGGATGCCCCGGGGCATCGGCGCGAGGGTGGGCGTGAAGGAGACGGTGACCGGCTCCCCGGCGGCCGCGCTGAGGTTCTGGATCATCTCGGGGGTGTGCCGGTGGACGCCGCCGACGCCGTACGGGGACATGGACCCCATGACCTCGCTGCCCAGCAGATGCGGTTTGGGCGCCTTGCCCGCGCCGGAGGTGCCGGAGGCGGCGACGATCACGGCATCGTTCTCGGCGAGCCCGGCGGCGTACGCGGGGAAGAGCGCGAGGGAGGCGGCCGTGGGGTAGCAACCGGGTACCGCGATGCGCTTGGACCCCTCCAGCGCAGCGCGGGCACCCGGCAGTTCGGGGAGGCCGTAGGGCCAGGTACCGGCGTGCGGGGAGCCGTAGAAGCTCTCCCAGTCGGCCGGGTCCTTCAGCCGGAAGTCGGCGCCCATGTCGATGACGAGGACGTCGGGCCCGAGCCTCTCGGCGACGGCGGCGGACTGTCCGTGGGGCAGGGCGAGGAAGACGACGTCGTGCCCGGCGAGGGCCTCGGGAGTGGTCTCGGCGAGCACCCGGTCGGCGAGGGGCAGCAGATGCGGCTGCAGCGCACCGAGCCGCTGGCCGGCGTTGGAGTTGCCGGTCAGGGCGCCGATCTCCACCTCGGGGTGCGCGAGGAGCAGACGCAGCGCCTCTCCGCCCGCGTACCCGCTCGCTCCGGCGACTGCGGCACGTACCGTCATGGAACCTCCTCCTGGATGGCATGACTATACGTATCGCCGCACGTTTATGCAATCCTGGAGATCGGGCCCCATGACGGCCCGTGTGCCGGAGGCGATCAGGCGGTGCCCTGCTCCCTGGGCAGCATGATCGTGCGGGAGACGACGAAGGTCACCGGAATCGCCGCGGCGGAGGCGAGCAGCGGGGCGAACCGGCTCCCGGCGTGCAGGACGTCGACGATCACATAGACCCCCACCGTCGTGATCACGAAATTGGTGGCGTTCGTCAGCGGGAACAGCAGGAATTTCCTCCACGTCGGCCGCGTCCGGTAGGTGAAACGCGCATTCAGGAAAAAGCTCCCGATCATGCTCAGAATGAACGCGAGAATATGTGCGGCAAGGTACGGCAAACGGGTGAGGAACAACAGGTAAAGGCCGTAATACGTCATGGTGTTGATGACACCGACCACGGCGAAGGTGACGACCTGCCCCATGATGGGGCGCGCAGTGGTGGTGGACATCAGGGAATGAGGTCCTTCGCGGTGCCGCGGGGCGCGCCGGCTTCCGTCCGCTCCACATTGGTGGCCTTCACCAGGAAGTGCGGGCGGCCCTTCACCTCGTAGTAGATACGGCCGGTGTACTCACCGATGACCCCGAGCATGACCATCTGCACGCCCGCGAGCGCGGTGACGGCCGTGATCGTCGTGACATAGCCGGGCGTCTGCACACCGTGGATGAGCGCGGCGCCCACGATCCACGCGGTGTACAGACCCGCGCACAGCAACAGGCCCATGCCGAGGTAGAGCGCGGCGCGCAGCGGCCTGTTGTTGAAGGAGAGCAGTCCGTCGAGGCCGTAGTTGAGCAGGCTCCGGAAGCTCCATGAGCTGCGGCCGTGCTCGCGTACGGCGTTCTCGTACTCGAAGGTGGTGCTGGGGAAGCCCACCCAGGCGAACAGGCCCTTGGAGAAGCGGTTGTACTCGGTGAGGGCGAGGATCGCGTCCACCACGCGCCGGGACAACAGGCGGAAGTCGCCGACGCCGTCCACGAGTTCCACGTCGACGAGACGGTTGATGAGCCGGTAGTACAGGCGGGCGGTGAGCGTGCGGGTGATCCGGTCACCGCTTCTGGTGCGCTTGGCGATGACCTGGTCGTAGCCCTGTTCGCTCAGCTCGACCATCCGCTTGATCAGCTCCGGCGGGTGCTGCAGGTCCGAGTCCATGACGACCACGCAGTCCCCCGAGGCGTGGCGCAGGCCGGCGAGCAGGGCCGCCTCCTTGCCGAAGTTGCGGCTGAAGGAGACGTACCGCACCCGCGCATCGAGCTCGCCGAGCCGCTTCAGGACCTCGAGGGTGCGGTCCCGGCTGCCGTCGTCCACGTACACGAACTCCGTGTCGTGACCGAGCGGAAGGAGTTCGTCCGCGACCTTCTGGACCACCTCGTGGAAGCGTCCGATCACTTCTTCTTCGTTGTAGCAGGGTGCGACGATCGAAATGAGCATGGTTGTTCCCCTGGGGACGCGCGGTCAGAGAGCGTGGGTCGTGCGCTCGAGCGGTGGGGTGGTCGTGGGCGTTGCCGGTCGGCCCGTGGCGCGCCGCCGGCGGACGGCGGTGAGGACGCCGAGCAGGATCAGGGCCAGCAGTGAAGTGGCCCCGACGGCCGTGCCCAGTCGCAGCCCGGGCGGATGGAACGCGCAGGTGAGGCTGGTCGAGGAGCCGTCGAGGGGCACGGCGATCAGCCCGTGGTAGTCGCCCGCGGGTGTGGCCGGAGCATCCCCCGCCGCGCAGCGCCAGCCGGCGATGCGGGGCGCCGCGACGACGGCGATCCCCTTGCTGCCGGCGGGGATCTCGGCCCGGACGGTGCCGTCGGAGACGGTCACCTCGGTGGCGCCGGTGGCTTTGAGCCCTTCCACCGTGGTGCGCAGCCGGGCGGTGTCCAGGCAGCCGACGGCACTGTCGGGGACGACGCTCGTCCAGTCGGGCGACAGCTCGATCCGCACCGGGCCGGAGGCCGGCGCCTCGCCGAGCGGCTGCATGGCGGCGATCTTGTTGACGGGGTGGTCGGACGTGAACCGCCCGATCGTGCCCTGCGAGGCGCCGGCGAGCCTTGCGGTGCCCGAGTAGTACGGCGCCCACAGGTACACCTCGCTGCGCGCCGGGCACTGGGCCGTGATGGTGGGCTTCTGCGCGGCGCTCCCGGCCGCCGGACGGTCGATGACCAGGCCCGGCCGGTCGTCGTGGCTGCGGGCCGGCGGCTTCCCGTCCCCCGTGCGCACGGTGAGCGCGGGCACGGTGTAGACGCGGGTGCCCAGCAGCATCTCCTGGTTGCGGTACGGCGACGGGCCGAAGGCGGAGACGCCCGTCCGCGCGGGATCGAGGGTGACGGACGGCCGCACCGTGACCAGCGGCGGTACGTCCTGGTGGGACACGGTCACCGGGCCGGCGTTCGGCGGGTTCCACCACTGGTGCGGGTCCGGCGGGGAGTGCACCCGCGCGCCCACGGAGAAGACGACGTCCGTGACGGCGTTGTCCAGGCTCTGCAGGCTCCGGCCGCGTGAGGTCCAGCCCCCGCCGATGGCGGTGAGCATGCGGTTGAGGACGTCGGAGGTGAGGCTGCTGTAGTACTGGGCGCCCTGGCCGCCCACCAGCATCGGGTCGTTGGCGACGGTCTGCTCCCGGCCGGGGTCGGTGCGGTACCGGGGCCAGCCGTCGGCCCGGGCGATCGCCTCCGCCTGCTGCTGCTGGCGCGCGCCCCAGGGCGCGTAGTCGTCCAGGTGCTGGAGCCGCTGCCGGGTGGCCTCGGCGGAGGTGGCGGCGGCCTCGCCGAACTGCGCGCCCAGGAGCAGCACCACGGCCAGCCCGGCCAGCGCGTTGTGGCGCCTGCTGCCCGCCCGGCGCCCGCCGTCCGTACGGCCGAGCAGGGCCAGCCCGCCCAGAGCGCCCACGACGGCGAACAGCAGCACCCACCAGGTCGTGGACCTCACGAGAACGCTTCGGCTCGCGACGGCAGTGATCAGCGCGAGCAGCACACCCGCCGGGGCCAGCGCTCGCCAGTCGGGCGCGCCGTACGAGAGCGAGTGCCACGCGGCGATCACCAGCAGCGCGCACAGGACGAAGGCCTGGCGGTACGAACTGCCCTGAGGCTCGGTGAAGGCGTGCCAGGCCAGCTGGGTCGGCGCCCACTGCATCGACAGCACCATCGCGGCCACCAAGAGTGTCCAGCCCACGCGCACCCGCCCGGGAACCGCCCGGTGGAACGGCAGGGCGAGGGCGAGCAGCAGCGCGGTGACGCCGACATAGACGGCCGGCGTACCGAAGCTGTACGTCGTCGGCAGCAGACGGGCCAGCAGGTCCCGCGCCGCCACCGGCACGAAATGCCCGTAGGTGCCCGGGGAGGCGTGCTTGGTGCCGAAGTACACGGCCATCACCAGTGGTGCGGCCAGGCCCATGCCGAGTGCCACGGTCAGAACGGCGCGGCCCGCCGCCCCCAGCCCCTGGCGGCGGGGAAGTCCGGCGAGCAGCAGCCGGAGCAGCAGCACCAGACCGGCGCCGAGGGTGGCCATGTACGCGGTGTAGAAGTTGGCGGTCCAGGCGAGCGCCACGATCAGCACGCCGAGGACCCGGTGCCGCCCGTTCAGCGCCCATTCGCCGACCAGGCACAGCAGCGGCAGGGCGATGAGCCCGTCGAGCCACATCGGGTTGTACACGGCGGACGCCACGCTCCAGCCGCACAGGGCGTAGGAGGTGCCCAGCAGTGCCGCGGCCCACCAGCGGCCGGGACGCAGGGTGAGCAGCAGCCAGGCCATGGCGGCGCCCGCGCAGGCCGTCTTCAGCACCGTGATCACATAGACCGCGAGGTCGATCTCGTCGCGTGGGAACACCGCCACGAGCAGGGCGAACGGGCTGCTGAGGTACGTACCGAGGTCGGGCAGGAAGCTGGAGCCGTACCCGGACTGCCAGTTGACGAGGAGTCCTCCGTCGCCCCTTCCGTGCAGCAGGTCCCACAGGTGCGCGTGGAACGGGACGTACTGGTTGCCCAGGTCGTTGACGCTCCGGGTGCGGGGACCGAACGGGTAGCTGCGGGCGACGGCGTCGGCCGCGCAGAACGCGACGGTGGTGAGGACCGCGGCGAGCAGGGCGCCGGCCTGCCGGGGTCCGATCGGGCGCGGCAGCCTGAGCCACGCGCGGCGGTCGTGCTGAATGGTGAGGTTCACACCCTGTTCCTGTTCGGTCGGCGCCGTATGGTCCCGTGAGCGGTGTCACGTGCGCGAAGAGAGCCGACTGAGGGAAATACAGTGACTACCCCGAATACCGGAGAAACGTCCGGTGAACGGGCAATGAACAGGGTTGGACACATCATTCTCGGCAAGCTCCGGAGAATTCAGGACGCATGGCGTCCGACCTGGGAATTCACTCCCAGGGCCGTCATGGATTCGTCGGTTAGACGGGCAGTGATTCCGAATGGTTGCGGAGCAGCCGGAGGAATAGAGAATGAATTCCGAATTTCACTCGGGTGTCGTGCGGGAGTTCACCCGGCGCCGTGCGCGGGCCGCGTCGGATGCCCGTCAGGCGCATCCGGGCGTGCTCACCGGGCATCGCTTGACCTGGAGCGCACTCCAGGTTCTACGGTCTTGTCATGACCAGCGGACAACCCCTCCCGCGGGATCGGCGACCGACCCTGACCATCGCCCAGGTCGCCGAGCGCACCGGCCTCTCGCACGACACCCTGCGCTACTACGAGAGGGCGGGCCTGATCGAGCGGGTCGGCCGGACCACCGGCAACCAGAGGCGCTACGACACGGCCGACCTGGCCTGGCTGGAGTTCCTGCTGCGGCTGCGCGAGACGGGCATGTCGATCGCCGACATGCAGCGGTTCGCGCGGCTGCGGGCGCAGGGGGACGCCACGGTCGCGGACCGGCTGGCGATGCTGCGGGAGCACCGCGCGGAGCTCGCGGTACGGATTCGCGCACTGCGCCGCAACGCGGCCGCGCTGGACGACAAGATCGACCACTACCAACGGCTGCTCGGCGACATGCCCGCGCAGCGGGAACGGATGAGCGGACATGAGCGAGAGCACCACCCGTGACGAGCGTTTCGCCCACGGCCTCGAGGTCCTGAGGAAGGTCGACGGCGAGGCCGGGCAGCGGGTCGTCGACTCGCTCGCCGACATCAGTCCCGAGCTCGGCCACCAGATCGTCTCCTGGGCCTTCGGCGAGATCTACGACCGGCCCGGGCTCGCCCCGCGCGACCGTCAGCTGGTGACGCTGGGCATGCTCACGGCGCTCGGCGGCTGCGAGGCCCAGCTCGACGTGCACGTGAACGCGGCGCTGAACGTGGGCCTCACCCCCGAGCAGATCGTCGAGACCCTGCTGCACTCGGCGGTGTACTGCGGCATACCGAAGGCGCTGAACGCGACCTTCGCCGCGAAGAAGGTCTTCGCCGAGCGCGGGCTGCTGCCGCTGGGGCAGCAGCCCGCGCAGGCCGCGGCTACCCCTGCTTGATCCTGAGGAAGGTGATCGAGTTCGCCGGGAAGGTGTACGTGAACTTGCCGGCGACCCCGCCGAAGGTGGACGTGACCGGGGTGACCGGCGTGTCCGACTCGGTGTTCACCGCGTCGGGCGCCGCCGCGAGCGTCGTCACCCGGGCCCGGGAGGCGACCTTCGCGCCGCCGAGGTCGATCGCCGTGCGGGCGGCCGTGTCCTGGGCGTTGACGACCTTGACGACCAGCTCACCGGTCCTCGCGTCCCGCGTGACGACCTGGCGGAACGGCTCGGCCGGCTTGTCGTCCGTGAAGCTGCCCCACTGCTGACCGTCGAGGTACAGGGTCACCTGGCGGCCCCTGACCTTGACGTCGATGTCGTAGGCCCGGCCGGTCTCGACGGATCCCGGCTTGGAGACGAGCGTGGACTTGCCGCCGTCCGCGGCCTGCTCGACCGCGGACTGGGTGTTGCCCCAACCGCCCAGGTTCCACCAGTAGTAGTTCCCGGTGTCCTTGACCCCGAAGGCGACGAGGAAGCCCTCCTTGCCGGACTTCTTGGTGGCCTTCACATGGAGGTCGTAGTCGTGCCAGGCGGGGTCGCCCGCCTGCACCATGGTGTTCTCGGCGGCGGTGTCCGTCTGGACGTACTGACCGTCCTGGATGCTCCAGCTGCCGCCGCCGGTGTGCGTCCACTTCGAGGCGTCACCGGAGAAGTCGTCGCTGAACAGCGTGCTCCCGTCGGCGGCGGTGACCTTCACGTCGTCGTAGGCGGCACTGGTGTCCCACGTCGACAGGCCGACGGCGCCGGTGATGGGGCCGCTGACGTTCGGCGTGGTGGTGGCCCTGCTGGGCACGACCTGGCTGCCGACGTTGTTCATGAACAGCTTCTGGACCTCGTAGTTGGCCGAGCCCCAGGAGGCGTGGTTGTTGAACCAGACGAGGTCCGGCCGCCACTGCACGTAGTCCTCGTTGGCGAACAGCGGCGCGTAGGAGGCGAGCTTGACGACGTCCGCGTTGCGCTCCAGGCCGGTCATGTAGGCGGCTTCCGCGAGGCCGTTCTTCCAGGCGTTGCCTCCGGAGGCGTACTCGCCGAGGAAGACCTTGGGGCCGCTGCGGTCGTAGGAGTCGTAGCGGTCGTTGTTCTGCAGGAACCACTGCGGGCTGTTGTAGTAGTGCTCGTCGACCATGTCGACCTTGGCGTTGCGGTTGAGCTTCCAGGCCGTGTCGAAGGTGGTGCCGGAGTCGTCCGGGCCGGAGTTGGAGATCACGGTCATGTACGGGTACTTCGCCTGGATCGCGGCGCGGAACTTCTGGAAGCGGGCGAAGAACTCGTTCGGGAGGTTCTCCTCGTTGCCGACCTCGATGTGGGTGAGGTGGAAGGGCTTGGGGTGGCCCATCTCGGCGCGCTTCTTGCCCCAGGTCGACGTCACCGGGCCGTTGGCGAACTCGATCAGGTCGAGGGTGTCCTGGATGTGCCGCTCGAGCAGCGCGTCGTCGTCGACGGCCTTGTTCTGGCCGCAACCGGTGACCAGGGCCGGGACGACGGGCAGCGGCATGGCGCCGATGTCCTCCGCGAAGCGGAAGTACTCGTAGTAGCCGAGGCCGTAGGACTGGTTGTAGCCCCAGAAGTTGGCGTTCGTGGCCCGCTGCTCGACCGGGCCGATGGTGTCCTTCCACTGGTAGGAGCGCTTGCGCTGCCAGCCGGAGGCCTCGCTGTAGTCCTGCATGGAGCCCGTGTTGACCAGGCAGCCGCCGGGGAAGCGGACGAAGCCCGGGTGCAGGGCGGCGATCTTCTCGGCGAGGTCCTTGCGCAGGCCGTTCGGCTCGTTCTTGTAGGTGTCGCGCGGGAACAGCGAGACCATGTCGAGCGCCGCGGCGCCGGAGGACGCGACCGTGAGGCGACCGGTGTTGCTGGCGCGGGTCGCGGTGAAGGTGGCGGTGTACTTGGCCCAGCGGCCCTTGACGGCCACCTGGCGGGCGGTGGCCAGGGCACCGGGAGCGTCGTGCAGGCTGATCGTGAGGGTGGTGCCGCTCTCGGCGCGCGCCCAGACGGAGAAGTCGTACGTCTTGCCCTTCTCGACGTGGATGCCGGTGTTGTAGCCGGAGTTGGTCACCGACGAACCGGCGCTGAGGGAGAGGTAGTCGCGGTTGCGGTCGTTGAGGCGGCCGACGTCGTTCAGGACCTGTGCCGTGCCGTCGACGGCCCAGGCGGTCAGCGGGGTGTAGGACCGGTTGTCGTCGGTGGAGTACTCGAAGGAGCGGTTCTGGACGAGTTCGGCGTACAGACCTCCGTCGGCGGCGCGGTTGATGTCCTCGAAGAAGACGCCGTACATCGTCTTGTCGATCACCGGTCCCTTCGCGGCCGGATCGACGGTGATGGCGTAGTCGGTGACGTTCTCGGCGTGCGCGGACACGGGGACGACGGCCGATGCCACCAGGACGGCGGTGGCGGTGAGGCCCAGTCTCCAGCGGGTGCGGGCGCGTGACATGGATACTCCGCGGCTCTCTATCAGGGGAGTTGTTCGAAATATCGGATCTTGGTCAGCACTTCGAACGGCAAGATAGAGAGGCGACATGATCGCGTCAATGGGCCATGCAAGGACAGGAGGACAGAGGGCCATGATGGTGGGCGGCTTCTGGCCGGTCGAGGACGTGCTGGCCCATCTGGCCGGGCGTTGGCACCTGGAGCGCGCCGTGCGGGATCTCGCGAGCGGCGAGGACGGCCGCTTCAGCGGGACGACGGTGTTCTCGCCGCGGGAGGGCGGCGGGCTGCTGCACCACGAGTCCGGCACGTTCCTCTGGCAGGGTGCGTCCCGGCCCGCCGAGCGGACGCTGCTGTTCCTGCCCGGGGCCTCGCCGGGCACCTCGGACGTCGCGTTCGCGGACGGCCGCCCGTTCCACGACCTCGACCTCACGACCGGCCGCCACGTCGCCGAGCACCGGTGCGCGGCGGACCTCTACCGAGGCGAGTTCACCGTGTACGACGAGGACCGCTGGCGCACGGTGTGGCGGGTCGGCGGGCCCGCGAAGGACCTGGTCCTGACCACCGACTACACACGCGAGCGCCGGCCTTCGGAACCTCAGACGGTCTGATGGGACGCGGTCTCGAGGCGCAGGTTCCAGCGGCCTCCGTGCCCGGCCAGCGTCACCGTCGACAGGGGGCGGACGTCGATGTTCCAGTACGACGACGGCTGCGCCCTCAGCGCGTACACCAGCGCCGCCCGCACCACCGACGGCTCCGCCACGGCGACGATACGGCTGCCGTCCTCCACGGGGCGCGTGTCCAGCCAGCCGCCCACGCGGGAGATGAACGCCAGCAGCGACTCACCGCCGTGCGGTGCGGAGCGCGGGTCCGCGAGCCAGGCGTCCACCGCCGAGGGCTCCCGGGCCATCGCCTCGCCCAGCGTGAACCCGCGCCAGCGGCCCATGTCGCAGTCCCGCAGCGCCGGCTGAACCAGCGGTGCGTATCCGAGCGCGTCCCCGGTCGCCCGGCTGCGCGGCGTGGGCGAGCAGTAGCGCAGCTCGGCCGCCGCCAGCGGCACCAGCTCCGGGGCGACACGTTGCACCTCGTCCCAGCCGGCCTGGTCCAGCGGCCGGTCGTCCTCGAAGCGCTCCGCGAGCAGCGAGGAACTGCGCGCGGCGGCGACGAACGTGACCCGAAGATGCATGCGGCGATCGTCCGGCGCCCAACTGCGCAGGTCAAGAGGGATTACTCATGAGTTACCAAGGGTATCGCCGGGATCACACACGGACCTGGTTCGACGGGTCGAACCGGTGCACCATCCACTCGTCCGGCCGCTCGAGCGACTCGAACCCGAGCTTGGCGTAGACCCCGTGCGCATCGCTCGTCGCCAGCAGGAGGCGGCGCAGCCCGAGCGGGGCGAGGTGGTCGCGGACGGCACCGACCATGGCGGTGCCGATGCCCTTGCCGCGTACCGAACGGTCGACGTAGACATCGCAGAGCCAGGCGAAGGACGCCTCGTCGGTCACCACGCGCGCGTACGCCACCTGCTCGCCCGAAGCGGTGTCGTACACCCCGAAGTTGAGGGAGTTCGCGACGGCGCGCTCGTGTTTGTCCCGGGGCCGGTCGATCGCCCAGTACGCGTCGGTCGCGAGCCAGTGGTGGGTGCGGTCGATGTCGATCCGGGCGAGCTCGGCGGAGAACTCGTAGCCCTCGGGGAGGCGGGATGTGCCGGTCCTTGCTGTCATGGCGGGAGACTCGCAGGCCGGGGCCGCGCTGTCGAACCATTTCGAGCGGGTGGATCGCGCTAGTGCCGCGGCAGGCAACGTTTGCCCGTCGAGGAGCGGCGTCCGGTGCGTGCTCTCGGCGTGCCGGCCGGAAGTCCTCGTACTGGACGTACTTGGGCTTTCGGCCGGTGCGGCGAGAGTGCGTGCCGGGGGCCGCGACGGGGCGAACGTTGCCTGTTGCGGCGCTAGCGGGGCCCGAGCACCTCGTCGCAGGCGAGGCGCAGGCGGCGAACGCCCTCGGCGATCTCCCCCTCCCCCGCGGCGGCCGCGAAGCTCAACCGCAGGTGCGGGGCGGGGGGTTCGGCGCTGAAGTAGGGGCGGCCGGGGGTGACCGCGACGCCCGCGCGCAGGGAGCCCGCGGTGAGGGCCGCCTCGTCGGTGCCCTCGGGCAGGCGCGCCCAGAGGTGGTAGCCGCCGGACGGGATGTACGGCAGGGCGAGTTCGGGCAGGTGCAGGCGCAGGGCGGCGGTCATCGTGTCGCGGCGGTGCTTCAACTCGGCGGCGACGGCGCGCAGATGCCGGGGCCAGGCGGGCGAGCCGACGAGTTCCAGCGCGGCCTCCTGGAGGGGGCGTGGCACGAAGAAGGTGTCGACGATCTGGATGGCGCGCAGCCGTTCCAGGACAGGGCCGCGGGCGGCCAGGGCGCCGACCCGGAAGCTGGGCGAGGTCGCCTTGGTCAGTGAGTTGACGTGCACGACGACCCCGTCGAGGTCCTCGGCGGCCAGCGGGGGCGGCAGGGGGCCGGCGTCCTCGTGCACCAGCCGGCGGACGAAGTCGTCCTCGATCACGAACGCTCCGGCGTCGCGCGCGATCCGCAGCACCTCACCTCGGCGCTCGGGAGCGAGGACCGCACCGGTCGGGTTCTGGAACAGCGGCTGGCAGACGAGGACACGGGCGCCGGTCGCGCGGAACGCGTCGGCGAGCAGGGCGGGCTTGACCCCGTCCGCGTCGACCGGCACGGGTACGGGCCTCAGGCCGGCCGCGCGGGCGATGGCGAGCATGCCGGGATAGGTGGGCGACTCGACCAGGACGGGGGCGCCGGGCGGTGCGAGGGCCCGTAGCGCGGTGGTCAGCGCGGACTGGCCGCCCGCGGTGATCAGCACGTCGGCGGCGGTGGTCGGGCCGCCGATGCCCCGCGCGAACCACTCGCGCAGTTCGGCGACGCCCTCGACGGGCGGCCGGGCCCAGACGCCGGGGCGGCGGCCGGCGCGCGACAGGGCCGCGGCCATGGCCCGCTCCGGCTGCAGCGAGGGGTGCAGATAGCCGCCGGTGAACTCGATGACACCGGCGGGCGGTGCGGCCAGCGAGACGACCACTCCGGACGCGTCGACGCTGCGCGGCACGAGCTCGGCGGAGGCATCGGCGCTGAGCGCGACCTCCTGCCAGGCGGTGTCCCCCACGGCCGGGGCCACCGCCCGCGGCTCCGCCCGGAAGGCCCCGGCTCCGGGGCGCGTGACCACCAGCCCCTCGGCGGCCAGCTGGGCGAGCGCGCGCGAGACGGTCACCGGACTCACCCGGAACCGCTCGACGAGCGCACGGCTGGACGGCAGCTTCTCTCCGGGCGAGTAGCGCTTCAGCTCACCACGGAGCCGACTGGCCAGCTCGGCGACACTGCTACTCTCTTGCATGAGGACACAGGATAGCGCTACCGCTCCCACATCGATAGCGGTGACCGCGGCCGTCACGGAGGCCGACACGGCCCGCCGCCGCACCGGCACCCTCCAGGCCGCCCTCGGCGTCGTCGCCTTCTCGCTCACCTTTCCCGCCACCGCCTGGGGGCTCGAGGGATTCGGCGCCTGGTCGCTCGTGGCCGCGCGCAGTGTGCTCGCCGCCCTCATCGCCGGCGGGTGCCTGCTCGCACTCCGCGTTCCGGTGCCCGCGCGGGCCCACTGGGCGGGGCTCGCCGTGGTCGCGGCCGGTGTGGTGCTCGGCTTCCCGCTGCTGACCACCCTCGCCCTGAAGACCTCGACCACCGCGCACGCCGCCGTGGTCGTCGGGCTGCTCCCCCTGACCACCGCCCTCCTCTCCGCGCTGCGCGTCCGCACCCGGCCCTCCCGCACCTTCTGGCTCGCCGCCCTCGCCGGCGCCGCCGCCGTCATCGCGTTCACCGTGCAGCAGAGCGGCGGCGCGCTGACCGGCGCGGACGCCTACCTCTTCGGCGCCCTGCTGGTCTGCGCCGCCGGCTACACCGAGGGCGGCCGGCTGGCCCGGGTCATGCCCGGCTGGCAGGTCATCGGCTGGGCCCTGGTGCTGTGCCTGCCGCTCACCGTGCCCGCCGCGGCCGTGGCGCTGTCGTACGAGCCGGTCCACCTCACCGCGCACGGCGTGGCGGGGCTGCTGTGGGTGGCGGCCGGATCGCAGTTCCTCGGTCTGGTCGTCTGGTACCGGGGCATGGCCGCGATCGGCATCCCCAAGGCCAGTCAGTTGCAGTTGGCCCAGCCCCTGCTCACACTGGTGTGGTCGGTACTGCTCCTCGGTGAGCACCTCACCCCGGCCGCACCGCTCACGGCCGCCGCGGTCCTCGTGTGCATCGCGGTCACCCAGCGGGCGCGAGGCTGACCGGGGCGGGGGACGGACCGGGACGTCCGGCGCCACCGGCCGCGGCTCGCGGCCGCAGCGAGTGAGCCGAAGGGGCCGCAGCGTCCCGGAGGCGAGCCGCCTGACTATGGGACCGATACTCCCGCGACGCGACGAGGAGGGCCCAACAGATGCGCGCAACTGTGGGCGACAAGCTGGTGCAGCACGGCAGGATCGTCGGGCAGCACGACAAGGTCGGCGAGATCGTCGAAGTGATGGGCGCGGACGGCAACCCGCCGTACCGGGTCCGCTTCCAGGACGGGCACGAAGGGGTGTGCTCACCCGGCCCGGACACCGAGATTCGCCACAAGGAGGACGCCGGCCGGCCGATCGGACAGTAGGGCCGGGTTCAGCGCGGGGGCTTCGCCGGCTGCCGGTAGTGATCGGCGACCACCCGCGTCATCGCGCCGACCGGGTCCTTGGCCACGTCCTTGGCCGCGAAGAAGACGTGCCCGCGGACCTGTGGGTAACGCCTGGCCAGAGTGAGGTGCAGGGAGAGTTCGGCCGGGTCCTGCCAGGCGCCGGGCTCGGCCGCGGCACCGGCCTTGTAGAGCGCCTCACCCACGTACAGCTGTACGTCCGTGCCCTGTACGACACCTGCCCACCAGGGCACGAGTCGCGCGTAGTCGGCGGCGGCGTAGCCGATGTTCCAGTAGATCTGCGGGCAGACGTAGTCCAGCCACCCCGACCTCACCCAGGTCCTGGTGTCCGAGTACAGGTCGTCGTACGTCTGTACCCCGGCGCGGGTGTCGGAGCCGCGGGGGTCGGTGTCGGCGTTGCGCCACACCCCGAAGGGGCTGATCCCGAAGCGCGCGGCCGGTCTGGTCTGCCGCACACGGCTCGCGGTCTCGCGCACCAGCTGGTCGATGTTGTCCCGGCGCCAGGCGGCCCGGCTCGGGAAGTCCTCGCCGTACTCCTCGTACGCGGCGTCGTCGTCGAAGTCCTCCCCGGCGACGGGGTACGGGTAGAAGTAGTCGTCGAAGTGGACGCCGTCGACCGGGTAGCGGCGTACGGCGTCCAGGATCGCGTCCTCGACGAAGGCGCGGACCTCCGGCAGTCCCGGGTTGTAGTAGAGCTTGCCGCCGTAGGCCACGACCCAGTCGGGGTGCCTGCGGGCGGGGTGCCGGGCGGCGAGCCGGGACGGGTCGGCGTGCAGGGCGATCCGGTACGGGTTGAACCAGGCGTGCAGCTCCAGGCCCCGCGCGTGCGCCTCGCTGACGGCCGTGCCGAGCGGGTCCCAGCCGGGGTCCCGCCCCTGGACGCCGGTCAGGTACTGGGACCACGGCTCGTACGGGGAGGGCCACAGGGCGTCGGCCGTGGGGCGCACCTGGAGGAACACCGTGTTCAGCCGGCGCCGCACGGCCACGTCGAGCAGGGTGCACAGCTCGTCGCGCTGCGCGGACGCCGTCAGACCGGAACGGGAGGGCCAGTCGCGGTTGGCCACGCAGGCCAGCCACATGCCCCGCATCTCCCCGGCCGCCGCGCCGCGCGGTGCGGCGGCGGCGTCGCCCGTCGTGACCAGGCTCGCCAGCGCGGCCACCGTGAACGCCCGGCGTGACAACCGGCCCATCGGCACACCCCCGTACTCTGCGGACCCGCCTCGTCACGGATCGTCCCGGTGACCCAGCATGCTCCCACCCCGACGATCGATCATCGATACTTGGGAGTAACGTGCACGATCGGAGCAGGCGACCGGAACCCGATCGGACCTGCCACAGCCGTAGATCAGCGAAAGGGACGATGTGACCGACATCGAACGCGTCGGAGTGGTGGGCTGCGGCCAGATGGGCGCGGGCATCGCCGAGGTGTGCGCCCGCGCCGGACTGGACGTGAAGGTCGCCGAGACCACCGGCGAGGCCCTGGAGATCGGCCGGACCCGCCTGTTCAACTCCCTGTCCAAGGCGGCCGAGCGCGGCAAGATCTCCGAGGAGGAGCGGGAGGCGACGCAGGCGCGCCTGACCTTCACCACCGACCTCGGCGAGTTCGCGGACCGCGACCTGGTGATCGAGGCCGTCGTCGAGAACGAGCAGGTGAAGACCGAGATCTTCCAGGTGCTCGACCAGGTGGTGACCCGCCCGGACGCCATCCTCGCCTCCAACACCTCCTCGATCCCGCTGGTGAAGCTGGCCGTGGCGACCTCGCGGCCCGACCAGGTGATCGGCATCCACTTCTTCAACCCGGCCCCGGTGCAGAAGCTCGTCGAGCTGATCCCGGCGCTCACCACCTCCGAGGGCACCCTGAGCCGGGCCCAGCTGTTCACCGAGAAGCTCCTCGGCAAGCACGCCATCCGCGCCCAGGACCGCTCGGGCTTCGTCGTCAACGCGCTGCTGGTGCCGTACCTGCTGTCCGCGATCCGGATGTTCGAGTCGGGCATCGCCGGGCGGGACGACATCGACAACGGCATGGAGATGGGCTGCGCCCACCCGATGGGCCCGCTGAAGCTCGCCGATCTGATCGGGCTGGACACCGTCGTCTCGATCGCCAACTCGATGTACCACGAGTACAAGGAGCCCCTGTACGCCGCTCCCCCGCTGCTGCAGCGGATGGTCGAGGCGGGCAGGCTCGGGCGCAAGACCGGCTCGGGCTTCTACACCTACTCCTGACTACACAGCGTCAGAAACCGGCTCGCGTGGGCCCGGCACCGTCGGACGGTGCCGGGCCCACGCCATTCACACGGCGTGTGCGCGGCGGACCCGCATATGCCGCTCGCACACTCTCCTCACGCGCCCACCAGGCGGGTTGACTCAGCATGCGCATGCAAGGGATGTGAGACGACTACGGAAAGGAGCGGACTTGTGACCGCCGATCCCGAGCATCCCGTCGTCCATGGAGAACTCGCAGAGTTACGCCGCCGACTCGACGTGGCCTACGCACGCGTCGAGGGCGGGCTGGCGCTGCTCAGCCATCGCACCGAGGAGACGGCCAAGGAGCTGGACGAACTGCACACCCGCCTCATCACGCTGGAACACGCGCGCTGGCCGCTGCCCGCCGTCGCCGCCCTCACGGCGGTGGGCGCGCTCGTCGTGGCCGTCTGGCAGGCACTGGGTCACTAGGGCCGGACGCACGCAGCTCAGGGCATCGCGTCCTGCCCCAGCCTGAGGTGATGCAGAAGCAGTAACGCGGCCGCCATGTTGGCGGCCGGGACCTCCCCACGGGCGACCATGTCGGGGACGAGTTTGAGGGGAACCCATTCCCGGCGGTCCGACTCGAAGTCGTCCACGGGGT
Source organism: Streptomyces sp. NPDC093984 (assembly GCF_044764595.1). NCBI lineage: Bacteria > Bacillati > Actinomycetota > Actinomycetes > Kitasatosporales > Streptomycetaceae > Streptomyces > Streptomyces sp. NPDC093984. The sequence continues at coordinate 23,069 of NZ_JBIWIM010000009.1, forward strand.
GCCCGACGTACTCGCCCTCGTCCGCCCAGTAGACATGGTGCCGGGCGTCGGTGAGTCCGTTGGAGGGCTCCACGCTCATGAGATGGCGCAGGGGTCCCGGCCGCCAACCGGTCTCCTCCTCGAGTTCGCGGGCCGCCGCGTCGACGATGTCCTCGCCGTCCTCGACGACGCCCGCCGCGAGTTCCCACCCCCAGCTGTCGGTGATGAAGCGGTGCCGCCACAGCAGCAGCACCTCGTTGGCCTCGTTGACGACGGTGGCCACGGCGACGGGCCGCAGCCGTATCAGGAAGTGGTCGAGGTGCCGGCCGTCCGGCAGCTCGACATCCGCCAGGTTGACGCTGAACCAGCGGTTTTCATACACAGTTTGTTCGTTCTGTTTCGTCCACTGCATGGTTCTGCCACCTTCCGCCGAGTAAGGGGCAATATCGCAGCAGGAGCGGCGACTCAGCAGGCTCACAGCGGCGCACGCCCGGCGCAGCGGCGGGCGCAGTCGTCCGTGCCGGCGGACATCGCGCGGCTCTCATGCAGTGGATGGGGCGGTGACTAGAGCGGTACGCGCAGGGCCCCGTCGATGAGTTCGGCCGCCTCGGCCGTTCCGGCGCAGCCGCTGCGAACGAGGTGTTCGCGCACCGCCCGGAGTCTGTCGCGCAGGCGCATGGACTCCATTCCACGCGCCCGCTCCGCCATCTCCACCGCGGTGGCCACCGCCTTGTCGGCGTTGCCCTGGCGCAGTTCGATCTGGCTGAGCATGGCGAGCCGGTGCACCCGGCCCCGGTCGTGCGCGGGCGTGCCCACCGCCGCCTCGGCGTGCTCCCCGGCCGCCGTCAGGTCGCCGAGGCTGAGCAGCGCCTCGGCGACCTGGACGTTGACGAGGCCGGGCTGGACGTAGCCGGTCTCGTCCGGTTCGTGGCCGCGCCGGATGCGCTCGGCGGCCGACTCGGCCCGCCGGATGCAGGACAGCGCGCCCGACGCGTCCCCGAGGTGCGCGTACGCCTTGGCCTGCATCGCGTACAGGTCCGAGGCGAGCGCCGGGGTGATCTGCTTGCCCGCGGCGCGCAGCGCGGCCTCGGCGAAGGCCACGGCCTGCCGGTACTCCCTCATGAACAGCGACTGGTTGACCAGCAGGGCTATGACGTACGCGCCGAGCCCCCGGTCCCCGCTGGCCTTGGCCAGGCGCAGGGCCTGGTGGAAGTAGCGCTGGGCGAGACCGTGGGCGTCGGAGTCGTACGCGCAGATACCGGCGATCGCCACAAGTCCCCCGGTCGCACGGTGCAGTTGGCGGCCCAACGCGTCGGTGTAGCCGCCACGCAGCAGCGGTGCCGTCTCGGCGTTGAGGAAGCCGACGATACGGGCACGGGTGGCTATGCCGCCTGCCTTGCGGTACATCTGCTCGTAGTGGGCGCGGGCGGCGCGCAGCATGTCGATGTCGGCCGGGGTGACCCGGTGGCGGCCGCCGCGGGAGACGTCCACGTCCTCGGGCGGGTTCTCCCACTCCCACACGGGCATCACGGCGGGCGTGCCGGTCACCGCCGGGGCGCCCAGGATGTGGGGGCGCTGCTGTTCGTCGGAGCGCCACAGGGCGGTGGCGCGCTCGACGAATCCGGAGAGGCTGGAGCCGTGCGGGGCGGCCGGTTCTCCGGGCACGCCGAGGCCGATGTCGTCGAGGGTCACCGGGCGGTGCAGCCGGGCCGCGAGCACCTCGCAGATCAGGTCGGGCACCTGGCCGCGCGGGCGCTGGCCCTTCAACCACCGTGCCACGGCCGTGTGTTCGTATCTGAGCGCGAGGCCGCGTGCCCGCCCCGCCTGGTTGACGTGCGCGGCCAGTCCCGCGTGGGAGATTCCGGCCTCGTCGAGGATCGCGTCGAGCAGAGTGTTGGGCTGCATGGGTGCACTCCGGTGGCTCGGTTTCGCCAGGCTAGTGCGAACCGCTTCACACGGGGTGTGAACGGAGTGCGCGAATCCGGGCTGTGCGTGCGCTGTCGCGGAGAGTTTCCGGGCGCTTGACTTGAAACCCCTCGCAAGAGGCCGGCCGGGCCGCCGGCTCCCCCTCATACAGTGCGGCGGCCCCTCCACGCCGTCCGACCGGCTGCCTGCCCGACACTCCGTGGCCGGCGGACGGCGTGGCCGTGCCAGGCGCTTCGCTGGAAGCGCCGGGTAGCGCAGTTCGTTCGCCGACTGCGGGTTCGCTGTGGTTTCTCGCGCAGTTCCCCGCGCCCCCAAAGGGGCGCGGGGCTGTATCGTCATGCGGCTCCGCCGCGATGGGGGTCCCCCTGTTCGAGCCAAGCCGAGAACTTGGGGGAGCGATCAGCCACGGACGGCCCGCAGCCCGCGAACAACCGGAGTCGCCCGGCGTTATGGGCGCAGCTAGCTCCGCAGCACTGCTCCCGTTCGCTCAGCGGCCAGCGCGACGGCCGCGTCGCGCGCAGCGGACGCCTCGTCCACCGTGAGCGTCCGGTCAGCCGCGCGGAAGCGCAGCGCGTAGGCCAGCGACTTGCGCCCCTCCCCCAGTTGCTCCTCGTTCTCGTAGACGTCGAACAGCCGGATGGACTCGAGGAGTTCACCGGCGCCCTCGCGCAGCGCGGCCTCGACCTCCGCCTGCGGCACCGGCTTGTCCACGACGAGCGCGACGTCCTGAGTGGCGACCGGGAAGGTGGAGATGCCCGGTGCCTGCGGGGTACCGTCGCCGACCGCCTCCAGCGCGTCCAGGTTCAGCTCCATCGCGCAGGTGCGCTCGGGCAGCCCCAGCGCCTTCAGAACGCGCGGGTGCAGCTCGCCCGCGTGGCCCACGACCTGCTCGGCGCCGTCCGTGACGACCGCGAGCTCGGCGCAGCGGCCCGGGTGCCACGGTCCGTACTGGCCCTTGCGGACGATCAGCTCGGCCCCGGCCTCGCGGGCCACGGTCCGGGCGGCCTCGACCGCGTCGGCCCAGTCGGCCGGGCGGCCCTTGCCCCACCAGCCGGCCTGCTCGCGGGCTCCCGCGAGGACGACGGCCACGTGGCGCGGCTGCTCGGGCAGCACGGCGGTCAGCGCGGCGATCTCCTCATCGGTGGGACGCCGGTCGACGGGCAGGTGGGCGGCCACACGCCGCTCCTCGCGCGGGTGGAAGACCAGCCCGGTCTCGAACAGCGCCAGGTCGTGCGAACCGCGGCCGTCGTTGCGGCGCAGCGCGCCGAGCAGGCCCGGCAGCAGCGTCGTACGCAGCGCGGGCTCCTCGTCGCTGAGCGGGTTGACCAGCTTGACGACGCGGCGGGCCGGGTCGTCGGCCTCCAGACCGAACTGGTCGAAGACCTGCTCGCTGACGAACGGGTAGGTCGGCGCCTCGACGTATCCGGCCCCGGCCAGGGCCCGGCCGACGCGGCGGTGCAGCCGCTGCCGGGGGGTCAGACCGCGCCCGGCCGGGGGCTTGGGCAGCGTGGAGGGCAGGTTCTCGTAGCCCTCCAGCCGGATGACCTCCTCGGCCAGGTCGTTCGGCTCCGCCAGGTCCGGCCGCCAGGACGGCACGGTGACGATCAGCTCGTCCTGACCGTAGACGTCGCAGCCGACCTCCTGCAGGCGGCGTACGACGGTCTCACGGCCGTAGTGCACGCCCGCGACCTTGTCCGGGTGGTCGGCCGGCATGGCGATGGTGTGCGGCGCGGACGGCGCGATGATCTCGGTGACGCCCGCGTCGGCGGTACCGCCCGCGAGCAGCACCAGCAGGTCGACCGTGCGCTGGGCGGCGGCGGGCGCGGCCAGCGGGTCCACGCCGCGCTCGAAGCGGCGGGACGCCTCGGAGGACAGCTTGTGACGGCGCGCGGTGCGGGCGATGGAGACCTGGTTGAAGTGCGCGGCCTCGATGACGATCTCGGTGGTGGCGTTCTCGAGGTCGATGGGGGTCCCCCCTGCTCGAGCGGAGTCGAGAGCTTGGGGGAGGTCGGCGATCTCGGTGTTGGCGCCGCCCATGACACCGGCGAGGCCGATCGGGCCTCGGTCGTCGGTGATGACGAGGTCCTCGGCGTGCAGGATGCGCGTCACGCCGTCGAGGGTGGTGAACTTCTCGCCCTCCTCGGCACGGCGCACGCCGATCGTGCCCTGGACCAGCTTGCGGTCGTAGGCGTGCAGCGGCTGGCCGATCTCCATCATCACGTAGTTGGTGATGTCGACGGCGAGCGAGATCGGGCGCATGCCGACCTTCTGCAGCCGGCGCTGCAGCCAGATCGGGGAACGGGCCTCGGGGTCGACGCCGGTCACCGTACGGGCGGTGAAGCGGTCGCAGCCGAGGGGCTCGGAGATCTTCACCGGGTGGCCGAACGCGTTGGGCGCCGGCACGTCGAGCAGCGCGGGGTCGCGCAGCGGCAGGCCGTAGGCGATGGCCGTCTCGCGGGCGACACCGCGGATCGACAGGCAGTCGCCGCGGTTGGCGGTGACGGCGATGTCCAGCACCTCGTCGACCAGCTCGAGCAGCTCGATCGCGTCCTTGCCGACCTCGGTGCCGGGCGGCAGCACGATGATGCCCTTGGTGCCGTCGTCGCCCATGTTCAGCTCCTCGCTGGAGCAGATCATGCCGCGCGACATCCGGCCGTACGTCTTGCGCTCGGCGATCGCGAAGTCGCCGGGCAGGACCGCGCCGGGGAGGGCCACCACGACCTTGTCGCCGACGGCGAAGTTACGGGCGCCGCAGATGATCTCCTGGGGCTCGCCGGTGCCGTTGGCCTGTCCGACGTCGACGGTGCAGTGGCGGATCGGCTTCTTGAAGCCCTCCAGCTCCTCGATGGTCAGCACCTGGCCCACGACCAGCGGCCCCGTGAGGTCGGCGCCGAGCTGCTCGACGGTCTCGACCTCGAGGCCGGCCGAAATGAGCTTGGCCTGGACGTCGCGCCCGGTCTCAGTCGCCGGCAGGTCGACGTACTCCCGCAGCCAAGAAAGCGGGACCCGCATCAGATCTCCATCCCGAACGGCCGGGTGAACCGGACGTCACCCTCGACCATGTCTCGCATGTCCTCGACGTTGTGGCGGAACATCAGCATCCGCTCGATGCCGAACCCGAAGGCGAAGCCGCTGTACTTCTCCGGGTCGACGCCGCAGGCGGTGAGCACCCGCGGGTTGACCATGCCGCAGCCGCCGAGCTCGATCCAGCCCTCGGACGAGCAGGTGCGGCAGGGCCGGTCGGGGTTGCCGACGGACTCGCCGCGGCAGACGTAGCACACCATGTCCATCTCGGCGGACGGCTCGGTGAACGGGAAGAAGTTCGGCCTGAGCCGGGTCTTCATGCCCTCGCCGAACAGCGACTGGACCATGTGGTCCAGCGTGCCCTTCAGGTCCGCCATGGTCAGGCCCTCGTCGACGGCGAGCAGCTCGACCTGGTGGAAGACCGGGGTGTGGGTGGCGTCCAGCTCGTCGGTGCGGTACACGCGGCCGGGGCAGATCACGTAGACCGGCAGCTCGCGGTTCAGCAGGGAGCGGATCTGCACGGGCGAGGTGTGGGTGCGCAGCACGACACCGGACTCCGAGCCGCCGTCGGGCGCCTGCACGAAGAAGGTGTCGGCCTCGCCGCGGGCCGGGTGGTCCGGGCCGATGTTCAGGGCGTCGAAGTTGAACCACTCGGCCTCGACCTCGGGGCCCTCGGCGACCTCGTAGCCCATGGCCACGAAGACGTCCTCGATGCGCTCCGAGAGCGTGGTCAGCGGGTGGCGGGCGCCCGCGGGCACGCGGTCGTAGGGCAGCGTGACGTCCACCGACTCCTCGACCAGCACGCGGGCGTCCCGCTCGGCCTCGAGTTCGGCCTGACGGCCGGCGAGAGCCTTGTTCACGGCGCCACGGGCCTGCCCCACCCGCTTGCCGGCGTCGGCCTTGGCGTGCGGGGGCAGGGCGCCGATCTCGCGGTTGGCGAGAGCCAGCGGCGAGGTGGGGCCGGTGTGGGCGACCTTGGCCTCGTGGAGCGCGTCGAGGGAGTCCGCGGCGGCGAAGGCGGCGAGCGCCTCGTCCCGCATGCGCTCGATCTCTTCCGGTTTCAAGGCCTCGACCTCGACAGGGTCGTACGACTTATTGGGTGCCGACATCTCTTCCCGTGCTTCCGATTGGCTGGCTGACGGTCCCCGTCACCGACTCGTGGACGAGTCGTCTCCGGATATTGGGACGCAAAGGTGCCAATGGCCGAGTCTAACGGGGCTGGGGAAAGTGAATGCGCCCGTGGGTTGCTCAGGCCAGGTAAGCCGGTGCCCCCACGGGCAACGTAAATCGGAACTCGGCGCCGCCGCCGCGGGCACGGCCGACCGTGATGGTGCCGCCGTGGGCCTCGACGATGCCCTTGACGATATAGAGCCCGAGGCCCGTGCCGCCGCGCTTGCTGCCCCGCCAGAAGCGGGTGAAGACGCGGTTCATGGACTCCTCCGGGATGCCGGGGCCCTCGTCGCTCACCGTGACCGACGTGCCGGTGTCCTCCCCTTCGCGGGGCGACACCGAGGGCTTGATGTCAATCGTGACGGTTCCCTCCCCGTGGCGCACGGCATTTTCGAGGAGGTTGCTGAGCACCTGGTCGATCTTGTCGGGGTCGGCCCAGAGGGCGGGCAGGGGCTGCTCGATGCGCAGCAGGAATCGGTCGGCTGGCTGCCCGGCGGCGACGTAGGCCTGGATGTGCCGTCCGACGGCCGCTCCTATGTCGACGGGCTGGCGGCGCACCTCCAGCCGCCCGGAGTCGATCCGTGAGATGTCCAGCAGTTCGGCGATGAGCCGGGTGACCCGGTCCGCGTCGGCGTCGACGGTCTCCAGCATGAGCCGCTTCTGGTCGTCGGTGAAGCGCTCCCACTTGGCGAGGAGGGTGGCGGTGAAGCCCTTGACGGAGGTGAGCGGGGAGCGCAGTTCGTGGGCGACGGTGGCGATCAGTTCGGCGTGGCTGCGTTCGGTACGGCGGCGGGCCTCGGTGTCGCGGAGGGTGACGACCACGCGGCGGATGGGCCCGGTGGGACGGGTGCGCACATAGCGCGCGGAGACGAGGACCTCGCGCCCCCCGGGCAGCAGGAGGTTCCGCTCCGGCTGCCGTACGCGGATCGTGAGCCCGCCGTAGGGGTCGGTCAGCTGCCACCAGCGCCGCCCCTCGAGGTCTTCTAATGGCAGGGCTTTGTCGAGCCGCTGCCCGAGGACGTCGGCGGCACGGACGGCGGTGATGCGTTCGGCGGCGGCGTTGAAGCAGATGACGCGCGCGTGCTCGTCGGCGATCACGAGCCCGTCGGGGAGTTCGTCCGGGTCGATGCCGAGCTCGGCGAGATCGCCGTGCCGGGACCCGGGGGCGCGGTGCGCGTCCCGTGCCTCCGGTGCTCTGCTCGTGCCGACCCTCATCCCCGTACCCCACCTCTCGTCAGGCCGCGGGCCCCGAGCCCGCCACCCTACTAGCCGTGAGTGACGGAGCGGCACCCTCCGGGGGCGCGCTGTGCACGGGCGGACGCATAGAGACATACGGCCGCGGCGGTCGCGAGGTTCAGGCTCTCGGCCCTTCCGTGGATGGGCACACGGACGACGGCGTCGGCCAGCTCCCGCGTCTCCTCCGGCAGTCCCCATGCCTCGTTGCCGAACACCCAGGCGGTGGGCACGCCCATGGTGCCCTTGTCGAGCTCGTCGTCGAGGTCGTGGTCGCCCGCGCCGTCGGCGGCGAGGATGCGCACGCCGGCGTCCTTGAGCCCGGCCACGGCCCGCTCGACGGGGACGCCGACGGCGACGGGCAGGTGGAAGAGGGAGCCGACGGAGGCGCGGACGGCCTTGGGGTTGTACAGGTCGACGGAGGCGTCGGTGAGGACGACGGCCTCGGCACCGGCGGCGTCGGCGCAACGCAGGACGGTGCCGGCGTTGCCCGGGTCGCGCACGTGGGCGAGGACGGCGACCAGGCGGGGGCGGGCTTTGAGGATCGCGTCGAAGTCGGTGTCCAGGAAGCGGCAGATCCCGACGAGGCCCTGCGGGGTCACGGTGGTGGAGATGTCGGCGATGACCTGCTCGGCGGCGAGGTGGACGCGGGCACCGGCGTCACGGGCCGCTCCCACGATGTCCGGGTACCGCTCCGCCGCGTCCGGGGTGGCGAACAGCTCGACGAGGGTCGCCGTGCCGCCGCTCCGGTGCGCCGCGGCCTCCCGCACGGCCTGCGGCCCCTCCGCGAGGAACAGCCGCTCCTTGCCCCGGAAGTTCCGCTTCGCCAGCCGCCGTGCGGCGCTGACGCGGGGGGAACGGGGGGAGATGAGCTCGGGGGTGGCGGGGGGCATGCGGTTCACTTTCGGAAGCTCAGGGGTCTGGTGGCGGGACAGCCGGCTCTTTTCCGCCGCGACGGCGCTCAAGCCACGGCGGCGGTTTTGGGCGGTGCCGGACTACCAGGTACGACGCGCAGCGTGTCGTGCCGTACCGCGGGGGTTGTCGCTTACCGGCGCTGGCAGGGTGCCTCCCCCAACCTCTTCGAGGAGGGGGTGCGCCCAGCGCCACCCGTGCCGCCCCTGGGGGTCCCCCCAGGCCGTCAAGGCTCTGGGGGAGGCACGATCACCCGCAGCTCTACGGCGGCTGCGGCAGCCGCGCAGACACAACCGGACCCGCAGGCCGTCGTAGACCTGCGGGTCCGGTTCACATCCGGCTGAAGCCGGCGCGGCGCCGTCGCGTCACGCAGCCTTGGGTGCGTTCACGTCCGCCGGCAGGGCCTTCTGCGCGACCTCGACGAGCGCGGCGAACGCACCCGCGTCGTTGACGGCCAGCTCAGCGAGGATCTTGCGGTCGACCTCGACGTTCGCGGCCTTCAGACCCTGGATGAAGCGGTTGTAGGTGATGCCGTTGGCGCGGGCAGCGGCGTTGATGCGCTGGATCCACAGCTGACGGAAGTCGCCCTTGCGCTTCTTGCGGTCGTTGTAGTTGTAGACCAGCGAGTGGGTGACCTGCTCCTTGGCCTTGCGGTACAGGCGCGAACGCTGACCGCGGTAGCCGGAGGCCTGCTCGAGGATCGCCCGGCGCTTCTTGTGGGCGTTGACTGCCCGCTTGACGCGTGCCACTTGTTAACTCCTTGTAGCGGGGCCGTGGTGGTCTTCACACGGCCCGAAACGATTGGGTCCCGGTCCTGACGTACGTACGGCGCGGACTGATCAGAAGATCAAGCGCCGTGGCGTCACTTGCCGAGAAGCTTCTTGATCTTCTTGGCGTCGCCCGGGGCCATCTCGGCGTTGCCGGTGAGGCGACGCGTCAGACGGGACGACTTGTGCTCGAGCAGGTGGCGCTTGCCGGCGCGCTCACGGAGCACCTTGCCGGAGCCGGTGACCTTGAAGCGCTTGCTGGCACCGCTGTGCGACTTGTTCTTCGGCATAGCGCCGTTCTCTCCTCGTCGGTGGCACTCCGGTGCCCGGTCGCAACAACCGGGCACGATTGGAGTGTCGCTCTTGTATCGGTTACATCCTGGGACTGGCGTCCCGGGCTTTCCGGGGTCCGTACGTCCACCCTGCGGCGGTCGTACGTCCGTACGTCCGGCTCCCCCGGGGCTCACGCCCCGGGATCAGGCCTCGGCGGAAGCCTCGGCCGGGGCCTCGGCGGTCTCAGCCTCGGTGTCGGCGGGGTTCTGCGAGCGGCCGGGGTTGGCCTTCGCCTCCGCCTTGCGGGCCTCCTGCGCCTGGCGAGCCTCGGCCATCGCCTCGGTCTTCTTCTTGTGCGGACCGAGAACCATGATCATGTTGCGGCCGTCCTGCTTCGGGTTCGACTCCACGAAACCGAGGTCCTGGACGTCCTCCGCGAGGCGCTGCAGCAGTCGGTAGCCCAGCTCGGGGCGGGACTGCTCGCGGCCACGGAACATGATCGTGATCTTGACCTTGTCGCCCTGCTTGAGGAACCGGACGACGTGACCCTTCTTGGTGTCATAGTCGTGCGGGTCGATCTTCGGCCGGAGCTTCATCTCCTTGATGACCGTGTGCGCCTGGTTCTTGCGCGCCTCACGGGCCTTCATGGCCGACTCGTACTTGAACTTCCCGTAGTCCATGAGCTTGCACACGGGCGGACGGGCGTTCGCCGCGACCTCGACCAGGTCCAGGTCGTACTCCTGCGCAAGCTCCAGGGCCTTGGCAAGCGGCACGATGCCGACCTGCTCGCCACTGGGACCGACAAGTCGCACCTCGGGAACGCGAATCCGGTCGTTGATGCGGGGCTCGGCGCTGATGGATCCTCCTCGGTAGCACCTACGGCCGCCTGGCGGACGGCCGCGTATATGTCTGGGTTGACATAAGGACCAACCATCACGGCGCATGAAAAATGCCCCGGACGGGACACAGGCGGGACTCCGAGCTTTCCGGAGCACCGCCGCGGTGGACCGCGGGGCGCGCTTTCGGGCGACTCCACCGTCCGTACGGAACGGTGGTGGCCGCCTGACCGGTGACCCGCCGCCCCTCGGGGCGGCCAGGTGGGAGATCGGAGCCTCCACTTGTGGGCCGGGCAACGAGGTGTCCGGCCGGTCGTCAGTCAAGGCTAGCAGCTTCGGTCGGCCAGGGCTAATTCAGGCGAACGCACGTCCGGCACCTATCGTGTGGTGCATGAGTGACAGCTCCCCCTCGGAATTCGAGGCCCCCACGGAGTCCCCGGATTCCGCCGCGCAGCCCGACTTCGACGCCATGGCCCGTGACATCGCGGAGGTGCCCGCGGTCGAGGTGATCGTGACGGTCGCCGTCAACCTGATGAGCGCCGCCGCCGTGAAGCTCGGTCTCACCGAGGAGGGCGACAAGTACAAGGACCTGGACGAGGCCCGCAAGCTGGTGCACGCCCTCGCCGGGCTGCTCGACGCGAGCGCGACGGAGATCAGTTCCTTCCACGCGGCGCCGCTGCGCGACGGCCTGAAGTCGCTGCAGCTGGCGTTCCGCGAGGCGTCCGTCGTCCCGGACGAGCCGGGCCAGGGCCCGGGCGAGAAGTACACCGGGCCGGTCTACGGCTAGGGCGTACCCGCGACCCCACGAAAATCGTTCACGAACGCACGAACAGGGGCTCGCCCGGGGGCGTCGCTCCGGCCGGCAGGACTGCCAGGTCGAGGCCGCGCACCAGGCGGGCCCTCAGTGTGTCGTCGGCGGCCATCCGCTCGGCCACGGCGCGCGCGGCCTCGGCCGGGCTCGCCGCCGGGTCCAGGACGAGCGCGAGGGTGCCGTCCGCCCGGCCCGGGCCGAGGTAGGCGCGCCGCACGGCGGGCTCGGCGGCCACGGCGGCACGTACGGCGCCGGTGACGGCCGGGTCGGCGAGCGGGTCGGTCGTCGTACGGCCCTCGGCGAGGGCCAGCAGCGCGGGGCCCGTCAGTTCGAACGGCACCGGCCCGGACAGGTCCAGCACGATCGTGTCGGCCTTCTCGTGCACGGCGGCCTGCAGGGCCTGGTGCAGCGGGACGGCGACCGGGCGGGCCGCGGGGTCCCAGCGGGCCAGCGCCTGCGTGGAGGTGAAGGCGGGCAGGGCGGTGCGGCCGCCGGCCTTCAGGGTCGGTACGGCCATCTCGCTGGTCTTCTCGCGGCGCAGCCCCTTCTCGTCCTCCTCCACCTCGCCGAGGATCGCGACGACGGGGACGAGGAGCCGTGCGCCCTTCAGCGCCTCAAGGACGGGCCCCACGGCGGTGCGGTCCTCGGCCCAGGCGGCGAGCGCCGCGCTCAGCCGGGGGTCGGCGGAACCGTCGTCGTCGGAGAAGCCGGAGTCGGGAATGTTCTTGTTCGCCACGGTCACCGACCCTATCGGGGGGTCTTCGCCGGGGTCGTGCCGCCCCTGAGCCACGGCGGTCACCGCTCTCCCCGGTTTCTCAGCGTCTCCTGACACACCTCTCACGCCCGTCCCACGGCGCGCACAGCACGGGTGAAGAGCATCGGCGGCCATGGAGTCCCCGAGAACCCACCGTCGCCGCCGCGTCCGCGCCTGCCGGCGCCGGTCGTTCTTCTGTACGGCGCTGGCGGCAGCCGTCGTGGCCGGCGGTACGGCGACGGGGACGGTGTACCTGAGGGAGCGGGCGCACGCCGACGCGGGCGCCGTATCGTCGGCGTCGTCGGTGACGCCGTCGGCGTCGGCCTCGTCGAGCCGGGAGGCATCGGTGGAACCTGCCGCGGAACCCCCTGTGGACCGGGACGCGCTGCTGAAGCGGGCGATGACCTCGGTGGCCGTCGAGGACACGGCGGACGTGGCCGTGGCGGTCCTCTCGACGGACTCCGGGGAGAGCGCCGCGTACGGCGACGGCACCTTCGACACGGCGAGCATCGTGAAGGTGGACATTCTGGCGGCGCTGCTGCTCCAGGCGCAGGACGCCGGCCGGCACCTGACCGCGCAGGAGAAGGCGTACGCCACCGCGATGATCGGGAACAGCGTCAACGCGTCCGCGTCGGCTCTGTGGACCGCGATCGGGGGCGCCGACGGCCTGGACGGCGCGAACAAACGCTTCGGCCTGACGGACACGGTCGGTGGTGAGGGCACGCTGTGGGGGCTCACGCAGACCACGGCGGCGGATCAGCTGACCCTGCTCCAGCAGGTGTTCGGGGAGGACTCACAGCTGAGCGGGGCCTCACGGTCCTACCTGCGGGGGCTCATGGGCGACATCGCGGAGGATCAGCGGTGGGGGGTTTCCGCAGCGGCGGACGGCTCCGCGTGGGCGTTGAAAAACGGATGGCTGGCGCGGAGCACGACCGGGCTGTGGGACGTCAACAGCATCGGACGGGTGAGGGCCGGCGGGCGCGACTACCTGGTGGCGGCGCTGTCCGACGGGAACTCGACGAAGGAGAGGGGGATTTCCGTGGTGGAGGCCGCGGCGCGAGCGGCCGTGGCCGTCTTCGGCTGAGAGCGCCGTAGCACCGCGGGTCGCCTACGGGGCGCTTCTGCGGCCCCTCCACAGCAGTACCGAAGCCACCAGCAGCGCCACGCCGAGGGTGCCCGCCAAGGGGCCCGCCCAGCCCGGGGAGTCCGAGGCGGCGCCGGCCGTGTCCGGGCCGGAGCCGAAGTACTCCTTGCCGTATGCCGCCGGGTGCAGGTTGTCCGGTCCGAGGCCGGCCGCCGCCTTGATGGCCGCCGCGGGGTCGATGAAGCCGAAGCCGCGGGAGTCGTCCCTGCCGCCGGTGGGGGGGTTGCGGGCCGTCTTCTCCAGGAGTCGCTTGATCTGGGCCGGGCTGAGCCCCGGATGGGCCGCCCTGATGAGCGCCACGGCGCCCGAGACGAAGGCGGAGGCCGCGCTCGTGCCCCAGCCCTCGTAGTACTTGCGGTCCGGTTCGGCGATGACGACGTCGACGCCGGGGGCGCTGACCGTGGCGTACCAGCGGCGGGTGGAGAAGGAGGCGCGGGTGCCGTCGCTGTCGACGGCGGTGGCCGCGATGACGCCGGGGTAGGCCGCCGGATACGAGGTGTGGTCGCCGAGCTCGCCGCCGTTGCCGGCTGAGGCGACGACGACCGTGCCCTTCTTCAGCGCGTACTGGATCGCCTCGTCCTCGGCCGCTTCGGGGTGTGCGGAGCTGGAGTCGTCGCCGAGGGAGAGGTTGATGACGTCGGCGCCGTGGTCGGCGGCCCAGCGGATGCCTTCGGCGAGTGCGTTGCCGCGGGTGTTGCGGGCCTTCGTACGGGCCGGGTCGCCGTCCTCGAGGATGACGCGTACGGGGAGGATCTTCGCCTCGGGGGCGACGCCGACGACGCCGTCGGAGTCGTCGATGCCGTGGCCGTGGCCGGCGATGATGCCGGCCATGGCGGTGCCGTGCACGGCCCAGGCGGGGTCGCCGCGCCGGGCGCCGAAGCCGACCAGGTCCTTGGCGGGGAGGACGTTGCCCACCAGGTCGGGGTGGGTCTCGTCGACGCCGGTGTCGAGGACCGCGACCGTGATGCCCTTGCCCTTGGTCGTCTGCCAGGCCTGGTGGATGTGCAGGGCGTCGAGGGCCCACTCCTGGGCTCGTATGCCGTCGGCGTGGGCGGCGGTGGCGGGCAGCAGGGCGAGAGCGGCGGCGATGAGGGGGGTGAGCAGGCGCGCGCCGGTCGTACGGGCGCTCATGAGGGCTTCTCCGTGGCCGAGGTGAAGGTCTTGCGCAGAGCCACCTCGATACGGTCGGCGAGGCCGGCCGCGTCGTTGCCGAGCCCCGCCTGGGCGGGGGCCGTGGTGGCGCCCGTCTTCATGGCGTTCTCGGCCGGCTCGGGTTCGGTGACGGTGCGGCCGTCGGCGAAGCCGGAGACGGCGTAGACGACGACGGGGGCGTCCGTGAGGACGGATATCGTCCAGGACGCGCGCTGGGCGTCGCCGAAGCCCGCCGCGACGGTGCCCTTGGCCGCGTACGGGCGGGGCATGAGGTCGGTGCGGCGGTCCAGGCCCTCGTCCTTGAAGCGGCTGGCGAGGGCGCCCATGGCGGCGGCGTCGGCCCGTGTGAACAGCAGTCCCACCGTGGTGACCTGACTGCTGGTCGCGTCGGTGTAGGTGGCGCGCAGCAGGCGCAGGCAGCCGACAGGGGCGAGGGCCTTGCGCAGGAGCGGGTCGAAGGCGTCCGCGCAGCCGCTGTCGGGGGCGACGGCGATACGGGTCCAGGTGCGGTCGGCGCCGCCGGGGCCCTCGCCCGGGCCGTTGACGGTGGGTGGGAAGAGCCGGTCGACGGGGACGCTGCGCCACAGGGTCCCGGCGACGGCGTACGCGCCCCGCGCACCGTCCGGTGAGTCGTCCCCGGTGAGCCAACTGCCGGTCACGGCACCGCCGATGAGCCCGAGCCCGAGGACGAGGCAGGCGGCGGACGCGGCGACCCGGGGGCGGATGCGGGTGCCGAAGTGCAGCCGCGGCCTGGGGAGTTCGACACCGCGCGTGTCGGGCTGGGCGAGGGTCACGAAGGGCCGCGCCGGTTCGACGGGTCGCAGCCTGGCGGTGGTCTCCACGATGCCGGGGGCGTCCGCGGCGGGGGCGACGCCGACGGCCGGGGGCGCGTCGGGGAAGCGTGCGGTGGCCACCGGCGGGGGCGGACCGGGGGTCTCGGCGTGCGGGTCGCGCTGGACGTCCGCGAGCCGGTGGGACTCGGGGGCGGGGCGCGCCGACGGTTCGCGGTCAGTACCGGATGCGCCCTCGGAGACGCCGGCGGGCCGCTGGGGCACGCCCGCGCCGAGCCTGAACGGCCGCGCGACGGCACCGGTCCGGGCGGACGCACCGACCGCACCGGGACCGGCCGGGGGGTGGCTCGCACCGGAACGGGCCGGGTGCCCGGCCGTGCCGGACCCGGTCGCGGCGGAGTGCCTGGGAGCGTCCACCGTGTCCGGTCGGCGAGAGCCGCCCTCCGCACCGGAACGGCCGAAGAACTCGTCCGTACCGGGCCGCACCGGGGCCCCGGTCGCGCCGGACGCGGTCGCGGTCCGCGTCCGGGGCGGCTGCTCGGGGCGGGGCGGGACCGGCGGGAAGGGCGTGCGGGCAGACGGAGTTCGCCGCGGTGCGGCTGGGGCCTGCGGGCCGGAGAGGGGTGCCGCCGCGGGCGGCTGCTCGGGGCGGGGCGGGATCGTTGCGGCCGAGCCGTCGCGCTGCGTGGGCCGAGGTCGGTCGCCTCCGGGCGCGGAGGTGCCGTTCGGCCCCGCGGGCGGGACACCCGGCGGCGTCGACGGGCGCGGCGGGGGCACGGAGGCGTCGGAGCGCGTCGCCGGGCGGGGCGCAGTCGCCGGCTCGTCCGGTGAACTCGACGGACGGCGCGGAGTCATGGGGTCGCCCGGCTGCGTGGCCGGACGGGGCGGGGTCGAGGGGCGCGGAGGGATGGAGGCGCGGTGCGCTTCCGTGCTCATGCACCCCCCGTTTCGTTGTAGCCGGGCCTCCCGGGACGCCCCGGGTGTCCGACCGCCCAGGGCGGACGGCCGGTAGGCGTGGTGCGGACGCCGGCCCGTCCTGGGCAGGCATACCCGCGCGAGCGGGCGCCCATCCCAGGCGTACGCGCCCGAGCGGAGCAGCCGCTTGCCCACGTGCGCGTCACTCTACGGGTTGATCCGCCTCGAACGGGAACCGGTCCGCGTCACCGGCGGCATCTGCCCGGATCGTCCCCCTACCCTGCGGTAATCACATCTGGCAGGCTGCGTCCATGACTGCCCGCGCCGCAGACCGGGCCCGCTACGACCGGGCCACCGCTCATCTCGACGCCCCTGTCGCGATCGTGGACCTGGAGGCGTTCGACGCGAACGCCGACGACCTGCTCCGCCGGGCCGGCGGCAAGCCGATCCGGGTCGCCAGCAAGTCCGTACGCTGCCGCGCTCTGCTCGAACGGGTGCTCGCCCGGGACGGTTTCGCCGGCATCATGTCCTTCACGCTCGCCGAGTCCCTGTGGCTGGCCCGCTCCGGTTTCGACGACGTCCTGCTGGCCTACCCCTCGGCCGACCGCCAGGCGTTCGCCGAACTGACCGGCGACCCCAAGCTCGCCGCCGCCGTCTCGGTGATGATCGACGATCCGGCCCAGCTGCGCCTCATCGACGACGCCCGCCGGGGCGGCACCGAAGAGGTGCGCGTCTGCCTGGAGTTGGACACCTCGCTGAAGCTGCTCGGCGGCCGGGTCCGCGTCGGCGCGCGCCGCTCGCCGCTGCACTCCCCCGAGCAGGTCGCCGAGATGGCCCGCACGGTGGTCCGTACGCCCGGTTTCCGGCTGGTGGGCATCATGGCGTACGAGGGCCATGTCGCCGGTGTCGGCGACGCGGTGGCCGGGCGCCCGGTGCGGTCGCGGGCCATCCGGCTGATGCAGGCCACCGCGCGCAGGGAGCTCGGCCGGCGCCGCGCGGAAGTGGTGCGCGCGGTCCGGGCCGTGGCACCGGACCTGGAGTTCGTCAACGGCGGTGGCACGGGCAGCGTCCAGTACACGGCCGCCGAGGACGCGGTGACCGAGATAGCGGCGGGTTCCGGGCTGTACCAGCCGCGGCTGTTCGACAACTACACCGCGTTCCGCGGCCGTCCGGCCGCCCTGTTCGCCCAGCCGGTGGTGCGCAGGCCGGGCGTCGGGGTGGTGACCGTGCTGGGCGGCGGCTACCCCGCGTCGGGCGCCGCGGGCCCCGACCGGCTGCCCGTGCCGTATCTGCCCGAGGGGCTGAAGTACGACCCGCAGGAGGGGCCCGGCGAGGTGCAGACGCCGCTGCTGGGCTCGGCCGCCGACGACCTGCTCATCGGCGACAAGGTATGGTTCCGGCACGCCAAGGCGGGCGAGCTGTGCGAGCGTTTCGACGCGCTCCACCTCGTCGAGGGCGACCGGGTCACGGCGACCGTCCCGACGTACCGCGGCGAGGGGCACACCTTCCTCTGACGCGACCACCGGCACGGGCACCGGCGCCTGGCGCCGGTGCCGCCGCCCTCGGGCCGCCCTGATGTCGCCCTGACCCCGGGGCACGAGGCCGGGGCCCGCTACAGGGGCGTGACGTACGCGCCCGCGATTCCGCCGTCCACCAGGAAGTCGGTGGCGTTCACGAAGGACGAGTCGTCGCTGGCGAGGAACGCGACCGCCGCGGCGATCTCCTCCGCCTCCGCGAACCGTCCGACGGGGATGTGCACCAGACGGCGCGCGGCCCGCTCGGGGTCCTTGGCGAACAGCTCCTGCAGGAGCGGGGTGTTGACCGGCCCGGGGCACAGCGCGTTGACCCGGATGCCCTCCCGTGCGAACTGCACGCCCAGCTCACGGGACATGGCGAGGACGCCGCCCTTGGAGGCCGTGTACGAGATCTGCGAGGTGGCCGCGCCCATGCGGGCCACGAACGAGGCCGTGTTGATGATGGAGCCCTTGCCCTGGCGCCGCATGTAGGGGATGGCGGCCTTGCAGCACAGGTAGACGGAGGTCAGGTTGACCTCCTGGACCCGCTTCCAGGCCTCCAGGCCGGTCTCGAGAATGGAGTCGTCGTCGGGCGGCGAGATGCCCGCGTTGTTGAAGGCGACGTCGACGGACCCGTAGGTGTCGTAGGCCGCCTTGAACAGCGCCTCCACCTGTTCGGGGTCGGTGACGTCGACCTTCACGAACAGCCCGCCGACCTCCTCGGCGGCGGCCTTGCCGCGGGTCTCGTCGATGTCGCCGCAGACGACGTTCGCGCCCTCGGCGGCGAGGCGGCGCGCACTGGCGAGGCCGATGCCGCTGCCGGCACCGGTGACGACGGCGGTGCGGCCGACCAGGCGGCGGCAGATGCTGTCAGAGGTCTGCGAGGTCACTGTCACTGTGCGGGGCCCTCCGTGCTGATGAAGACGTTCTTGGTCTCGGTGAAGGCGGTCAGGGCGTCCGGGCCGAGTTCGCGGCCGATCCCCGACTGCTTGAAGCCGCCGAAGGGGGTCCAGTAGCGGACGCTGGAGTGGGAGTTGACGGACAGGTTGCCCGCGCGGACGGCCTGGGAGACGCGCAGCGCGCGGCCGACGTCCCGGGTCCAGATGGAGCCGGAGAGCCCGTACGGCGTGTCGTTGGCGAGCCGGATCGCGTCGGCCTCGTCCTCGAAGGGCAGGACGACGGCGACCGGGCCGAAGACCTCCTCGACGGCCACGCGCGCGTGCGGGCCGACCCCGGTGAGGACGGTCGGCGGGAACCAGAAGCCCGGCCCCTCGGGTGCCTTGCCGCGGATCCCTTCGGCGTCCGCGGGGACGTACGAGCGGACGCGCTCCAGCTGGGTCCTGGAGATCAGCGGGCCCATCTGGGTGTTCTCGTCGGCCGGCTCGCCGACGACGACCGACTCGACGGCGGGGGCGAGCAGGTCGAGGAAGCGGTCGTAGGCGGAGCGCTGGACGAGAATGCGGGTGCGGGCGCAGCAGTCCTGGCCGGAGTTGTCGAGGAACGACATGGGGGCGGTGGCCGCGGCGGCTTCGAGGTCGGCGTCGGCGAAGACGATGTTGGGGCTCTTGCCGCCGAGTTCGAGGGTGACGCGCTTGAGCCGGGCCGAGCCCTTCGCCAGCACCTGTTTGCCCACGGCCGTCGACCCGGTGAAGACGATCTTCGCCACGCCCGGGTGCTCGACGAGCGCGGCGCCCGCGACGGGGCCGTGGCCGGGCAGTACCTGGAACAGTCCTTCGGGCAGGCCCGCCTCCAGGGCCAGTTCGGCCAGGCGCAGGGCGGTGAGCGGGGTCGTCTCGGCGGGCTTGAGGAGCACCGCGTTGCCCGCCGCGAGCGCCGGGGCGGTGCCCCAGGCGGCGATCGGCATCGGGAAGTTCCAGGGTGCGATGACGCCCACGACACCGAGCGGTTCGAGGATCGTGACGTCCAGGCCGCCCGGGACGGGGATCTGACGTCCGGTCAGGCGCTCCACTCCGCCGGCCGCGTAGTCGAGCAGATCACGAACGTTGCCCGCCTCCCAGCGGGCGTTGCCGATCGTGTGCCCCGCCTCGCGGACCTCCAACTCGGCCAGTTCCCCGAGGTGTTCGTCGACGACCCGGGCGAACCGGCGCAGCAGCCGGGCCCGGTCGCCGGGCGGGAGCGCCGCCCACCGGGACTGCGCCCGCGCGGCCCGTACGACGGCCGCGTCCACGTCGGCCGCGGTGGCGGCGGGGACGGTGGCCACGACCTCCTCGGTGGCCGGATTCAGTACCTGCAGCTCGAGCTCGTTCGACACGACGTTCGGCACGAAAGAACCCCTCACATGCGTTCGAAGGAGCGGCGCAGCTCCCAGTCGGTCACCGCGGCGTCGAAGGCCGCCAGTTCGACACGGGCCATGTTGCCGTAGTGCGCGACCACCTCGTCGCCGAAGGCGGCCTTGGCGAGGGCGCTGTTCTCCCAGAGTTCGGCGGCCTCGCGCAGGGTGGTGGGCACATGCGCGTACTCGGCGGTGTAGGCGTTGCCCGCGCACGGCTCGGGCAGCTCCAGTTTCTGCTCGATGCCGTGCAGTCCGGCCGCGACCAAACCGGCGACGGCGAGGTGCGGGTTGACGTCACCGCCGGGGACCCGGTTCTCGAAGCGCGTCGAGCGTCCATGGCCGACGACCCTCAGGGCGCAGGTGCGGTTGTCGTACCCCCAGGCGACCGCGGTCGGGGCGAACGAGCCCGGCTGGAAGCGCTTGTAGGAGTTGATGTTCGGCGCGTACAGCAGCGAGAAGTCGCGCAGGGCGGCCAGCTGCCCGGCGAGAAAGTGCCGCATGACCTCCGACATCCCGCCGGGGTCGCCGGGCCCGCCGGCCATGGCGTTGCGGCCGTTCTCGTCGGCGAGCGAGAGGTGGATGTGGCAGGAGTTGCCCTCACGCTCGTTGTACTTCGCCATGAAGGTGATCGAGACGCCTTCCTGGGCGGCGATCTCCTTGGCTCCGGTCTTGTAGATCGCGTGCTGGTCGCAGGTCACCAGGGCGTCGTCGTAGCGGAAGGCGATCTCGTGCTGGCCGGGGTTGCACTCGCCCTTGGCGGACTCGACGGTCATCCCGGCGCCGGCCATCTCGTTGCGGATGCGGCGCAGCAGGGGCTCGATGCGGCCCGTGCCGAGTACGGAGTAGTCGATGTTGTACTGGTTGGCCGGGGTCAGGCCCCGGTAGTTCGCGTCCCAGGCCTGCTCGTAGGTGTCCTTGAAGACGATGAACTCCAGCTCGGTGCCGACCTGGGCGGTGTAGCCGAGGGCGGCCAGGCGCTCCAGCTGGCGGCGCAGGATCTGGCGGGGGGCGGCGAGTACGGGTGAGCCGTCGTTCCAGGCGAGGTCGGCGACGACCATGGCCGTGCCCTCGTGCCAGGGCACCCGGCGCAGGGTGCTCAGGTCCGGGTGGAAGGCGAAGTCGCCGTAGCCGCGGTCCCAGGAGGACATGTCGTAACCGTCGACCGTGTTCATCTCGGTGTCGACGGCGAGGAGGTAGTTGCAGCCCTCGGTGCCGTGCTCCAGCACCTCGTCGAGGAAGAAGCGCGCGGCGAACCGCTTGCCCTGGAGGCGCCCTTGCATGTCGGGGAAGGCCAGGACGACAGTGTCGATCTCGCCGCCCGCGACGAGGGCGTGCAGCTCCTCGATGCCGAGCGGGGATGTGCGGTCTGCCACAGGAGGTCTCCTTCGGGTCCGCCGGGAGTCATAAGGTATTTCCGAGAACCATTGCTTGGGAAGGGGGCACGGCCGGATGTCGCAGGCGGAACCCGACGACCTCACCGCCGGCGTGCGGGACCGGTTGACGCCGGTGCTGCGGCCGGTGCGGGCGGGCAACGGCTTCGAGGAGGCGCTGGAGCAGATCCTCCAGGTGGTCCGCCTGGGGCTGGTGCCGGGCGGCGAGCGGCTGCCCGCGGAGCGGGAGCTGGCGGAGCGGCTGGGGATCAGCCGGGTGACGCTGCGCGAGGTGCTGAAGGTCCTCCAGGAGCAGGGCCTGGTGGAGTCGCGGCGCGGGCGCTACGGCGGCACGTTCGTGCTGCCGCGCGTGGACGCGGGCGGCGAGGACGAGCTGCGCCGGCGCATCGAGAAGGTCGACATCGAGGACGTGCTGCGGTTCCGTGAGGTGCTGGAGGTGGGGGCGGCGGGCCTGTGCGCGACGCACGGCCTCACGGACGAGCAGGCGGCACGACTGCGGGGGTCCCTGGTCCGCACCCAGGACGCACCGCTGACGGAGTACCGGCGCCTGGACACGCTGCTGCACCTCACACTGGCTGAGCTCGCCGGGTCGCCGTCGCTGACGGCGCAGTACGCGGCCGTCCGGGCCAGCGTGAACGACCTGCTGGACTGCATCCCGCTGCTGGTGCGCAACCTGGAGCACTCGCAGCGGCAGCACGAGGCGCTGGTGGAGGCGGTGCTGGACGGGGACGCCGACGGTGCGCGGGAGATGATGCGGGAGCACTGCGCGGGGACGGCGGCGCTGCTGCGGGGCTTCCTGGCCTGAGCGCTTGTAAAGGTATTACCGTTGACCATTGGAGCTCTGGGAGGCCCGTATGACCGGACGGCCGCTGATCGGCGTGAGCACGTATCTGGAGGCCGGGGCGCGCTGGGGCGTCTGGGAGCTGGAGGCGGCGCTGCTGCCGGCGGGTTATCCGCGGCTGGTACAGCGGGCCGGCGGGCTCGCCGCGATGCTCCCGCCGGACGATCCGGCGCAGGCGGCGGCGACGGTGGCCCGGCTGGACGGTGTGGTGATCGCGGGCGGCCCGGACGTGGACCCGGCCCGCTACGGCGCGGAGCGCTCCCCGCGCACCGGGCCGCCCGCGCCCGAGCGGGACGCGTGGGAACTGGCGCTGATCCGGGCGGCGCTCGCGTCCGGCACGCCGCTGCTCGGCATCTGCCGCGGGATGCAGCTGCTCAACGTCGCCCTGGGCGGCACACTCGTGCAGCACCTCGACGGGCACGTCGTCCAGGTCGGCGCGTTCGGCGGGCACACGGTCGAGCCGGTGCCGGGCACGCGCTACGGGGAGGTGGCGCCGGAGTCGGTGTCGGTCCCTACCTACCACCACCAGGCCGTGGACCGCCTCGGGGACGGACTGGTGATCTCGGCGTACGCGGAGGACGGCACACCGGAGGCGGTCGAAGTGCCGGGTGCCGCCTGGGTGCTGGGTGTGCAGTGGCACCCGGAGATGGGCGAGGACGTCCGGGTGATGCGGGCGCTGGTGGAGGCGGCGTCCGCCCGCGCCTAGACCGCGCCGCCCTGGCGCTCGTCTTCCGCGTCAGCCCTGGCGCTCGTCTTCCGCGTCAGTCCTGGCCTCGTCCGCGCGTCAGCCCCTGGCCTCGTCCGACCCTGCCTCTGTGCCGGTCGGCCCTGCCTCTGTGCCGCGTGAGCCCTGCCTCTGTGCCGGTCAGCCCTGCCCCCTGTGCCGCGTGAGCCCTGCCTCTGCGCCGGTCAGCCCTGCCCCCTGTGCCGCGTGAGCCCCAGCAGGTCCCGTCCCGGGCCCGTCGGACGGTGCCCGGTGCGCCATACCGCTCGCAGCGCGCGGTCCAGGCGTACGCCGTCGACCGGGACGCTCACCAGGCGGCGGGCCGAGAGTTCCTCGCCCACGGCGAGTTCGCTCAGGACCGCGGGGCCCGCGCCGCTCACCGCCGAGGCCTTCACCGCGGTGGTCGACGACAGTTCGAGCAGGGGGCGGGCGAGGCCGCCCAGGGCCGCGTCCAGGACCTGACGGGTGCCCGAGCCCTCCTCCCGGAGGATCAACGGGGTCGAGGCCAGTTCCCCGGCCGTGAGCGGCCTGCGGCGGCGTGCCCACGGGTGCCCCGGCGCCGTCACCACGATGAGCCGGTCCCGGGCGACGACCGCCTCGTCCAGGCCCGCCGGCACGGAGAGCCCCTCCACGAAGCCC
This sequence comes from Streptomyces sp. NPDC093984, assembly GCF_044764595.1. Taxonomy (NCBI): domain Bacteria; kingdom Bacillati; phylum Actinomycetota; class Actinomycetes; order Kitasatosporales; family Streptomycetaceae; genus Streptomyces; species Streptomyces sp. NPDC093984. Next base: position 46,158 of record NZ_JBIWIM010000009.1, read on the forward strand.
AGGTCGGCCTCGTCCGCGAGCAGCCGTTCCGCGACCGCCGCCGAGTTCCCGGCCAGCAGCGACACCGCCGTGTCGGGCCGCTGGGCGCGCAGCGCGATCAGCCAGCCGGGCAGCAGGTACTCCGCGATCGTCATGCTCGCGGCCACCCGCAGCCGTGAGTCCCGTCGGCCCCTGAGCGCCTGTGCCCCCGCGTCGAAGGCCTCCGCCGCCTCCACGATCCGCCTCGCCCAGTCGGTGACCAGCGCCCCCGCGGCGGTCAGCCGGGACCCCCGGGGCGAACGGTCCACCAGCGCCACCCCGAGTTGCCGCTCCATCGACCGGACCCGGCTGCTGGCCGCCGGCTGGGTGATCCCCAGCTCCCGCGCGGCCCGCCCCAGGCTGCCCAGCCGGGCCACCGCGAGCAGCAGCTCCAGTGCCCCCAGATCCGGCACCCGGTGCGCCAGACCCGCCCCCGGAAGCCCCGCCTCAACACCCTCAGCCATAAACACAGCTTATGCCCACATAGAGGCGTGGTCCCTGGTGCCGGCCTCCGCCCGGCGGGACCGTGCATCCATGGTCACCGCAGCCCAGCCCCCAGCATCCTTCTCTCGGAGATCCGTGAGAAGCGCCCCTCCCCTGCCCGCCGGCCCCCGGCGTGCCCCCACCGTCCGGCACCTCGGACCGAACTGGTACGCCTCCGTGATGGGCACCGCGATCGTGGCGACCGCCGGCGCCGGTCTGCCCGGCGCCGTGCACGTGCCGGGGCTGCGGACCGTCTGCACGGCCGTCTGGGCGCTCGCGTCGGCCCTGCTCGCGGCCCTGCTCGTCGCCCGCACCCTGCACTGGGTCCACCACCGCGACCAGGCGCGCGCCCATCTCCTCGACCCCGCCGTGGCCCCCTTCTACGGCTGCCTGGCCATGGCCCTGCTCGCCGTGGGCGGCGCCACCCTGGCCGTCGGCCGGGACTGGATCGGTGCGGGTCCCGCCGTCGCCGTGGACACCGTCCTGTTCACCGCGGGCACTGTCATCGCTCTCGTCGCCGCCGTCGCCGTGCCGTATCTGATGGTCGCCCGGCACCGCATCGAGCCGGACCAGGCGAGCCCCGTGTGGCTGCTGCCCCTGGTCGCCCCCATGGTCTCCGCGGCCCAGGGTCCGCTGCTGGTCCCGCATCTGCCCGCCGGCCGGCCCCGCGAGACGCTGCTGCTCGCCTGTCTCGCCCTGTTCGGGCTGAGCCTGCTGGCCACGCTCGTGATCCTGCCGCCGATCGTGACCCGGCTCATCACCGCGGGACCGCTGCCGCTTCCCCTGACACCGGCCCTCTTCCTGGTCCTCGGCCCGCTCGGCCAGTCCACCACCGCCGTCGGCACCGCCGCCGACGCCGCACGCGACGCCGTACCCGCCCCGTACGCCGAGGGCTTCGCCGTCCTGGCCGTGCTGTACGGCGTTCCGGTCATGGGCTTCGCCCTGCTGTGGCTGGCGCTCGCAGCCGCGCTGGTGGTGCGGGCCCTGCGGCAAGGCATGGGCTTCGCCATGACCTGGTGGGCGTTCACGTTCCCGGTCGGCACCTGTGCCACCGGCGCGGAGGCGCTGGCCCGGCGCACGGGGCTCGGCGCCTTCGACGGGCTCGCGGTCGGCCTGTACGCGCTGCTCGTCGCCGCCTGGGCCGTGGCCGCGGTCCTGACCGGCCGGGGTGTCGTCAGCGGCGAGCTGCTCGCAGCGCCTGGGCGAGAACGAGTGGCGCCTGGATCAACGAGGGCCCGTACCAAGTGAGGTGACGCCCGCTGACCAGCGCGCACGGCAGCCCTTCGAACGCCTCCGGACCGTCGTCGGCGGTGAAGCGGTACGGCTCGTCGGGCAGCACCACCAGGTCGGGGGCGGCGTCCCGCAGCTCCTGAAGGGGCACCTTCGGATAGCGCTCGAGGTGCGTCCCGTACAGGTTGCCGACGCCCAGTCGGGCCAGCACGTCCCCGGCGAAGGTGTCCCGGCCCAGCACCATCCAGGGCCTGCGCCAGACGGGTACGACGGCGCTCGTCCAGGTCCCCGGCTCCGGCAGCCGTGACCACGCCGCCTCGGCCTCGTCCAGCCAGCGGGGCCGGGCCGGCGCGCCGCACGCCGCCACCACCCGCTCCAGCTCGCGGAAGGCCTGCGGCACGTTCCGCACCTCGGTGACCAGGACGTTCAGGCCCGCCTCGCGCAGGGCGGCGAGGTCCGGTTCGCGGTTCTCCTCCTCGTTGGCTAGCACCAGGTCGGGGGCGAGCCCGACGATCCGGTCGACCTTCGGGTTCTTCGTGCCGCCGATCCGGACGACGTCGAGGTCCGCCGGGTGGGTGCACCAGTCGGTGGCGCCGACCAGGGCGCCCGGCACGGAGGCGGTGACGGCCTCCGTCAGCGACGGCACCAGTGAGACGACCCGCATCCTGCCTCCTCGGGCCCCGGCGGTGACGGCAAGCAGGTCAGCGGCGGCGCGACCGGTCCTCGACCGCCTCGATGTGGTCCGCGACCGCGACCACCACCACGCGGGTGTCCGGCACGGTCGCCCGCCAGCGGTGCCGCACTCCCCCGCTCAGGTACAGCGTGTCCCCCCGCCCGAGCCGGTGCGCCCGGCCCTCCGCCTCTATCTCGACGGCGCCCTCGACGACGTACATCAACTCGTCGTTGCGGTGCTGGAATTCGCGTCCCTCGTCGTGGTCCCCGATGAACTCCATCGCGTGCAGCTGGTGGTGCCCGCGCACCAGCGGGCGCACCCTGGCCTGCCCCGGCGGGACCGCTTCGTCGTCGGCGCGCAGCACGTCCACGCTGCACGCCGGGTCGGCCGCGGCCAGCAGGTCGACGGCGGTGGTCCGCAGGGCGTCGGCGATCCGCTCCAGGGAGGGCCGGCTGGGACGCGCCCGCTCGTTCTCCACCTGGCTCAGGAAGGGCACCGACAGGCCGCTGCGCTCGGCCACGACGGCGAGGGTGAGCTCGAGCGCGCGGCGCCGCCGCCGTACGGCCGCGCCCACCCGAAGGGGCTGCTCTTTGTGGTCGCCCATCGCTCCGGCTCCCTCCCTCGCTCGTCGGTCCACTGCTTCTTCTGAGTTGTCTGCACCCTACGCATGTTCGGCAAACCGTTTCATGCGCCCGTCACATCGGTGCCATATACAAGAGTGGTGAAGGTCAGGGTTCGCGCCACCGGACGAGCCGTCCCGCCTCCCCGCGCACGCCGCGCTCACCTGCGAGGAAACGGCTGACCAGGGGCGCGGGGCGGCCCGCGCGAGGTGCCGGAGGCGTCGCGGACAAGGTCAGGGAAGAGAGCCGTACGGCCACGATCGGCGAATTGGGCCGTTGCGGGGTTGTCCGGATTCTTCTCGCACGGCCTCGCACGGCGCTCGCACGGGAGTACGCAGCCGCCCGGCGCGCTGAGGGCGCCGGGCGGCTCGCGGTCCTGGTGGTGCTCCGGGTGTCCTCCCGGAGCACTACGGGCGGGTCACTGCGGGGTCATGCGCTGCACGATGTCCGGGTGGCGCTGCACCCACGCGGCCACGGCGGCCTCCTCATGGCCCTGGCCGCGGTTCTTGATCTCGCTCTCCAGGCTGCCCAGCTCCGCCTCGCTCATCCTGAAGTTCCTGATCCACTTGGTGAGCTGCGGGTACCGGTCCGGGAACGCCCGGGCGGCGATGGTGCGGATCGTGTTGCCCTCACCGAACAGCTTCCTGTCGTCCGCGAGCTTGGTGAGCTTGTACTCGCTGTACGCCCAGTGCGGCGACCACAGGACGACGGCGACCGGCTTCTTCTGCGCGTAGGCACGCTTCAGCTCGGCGAGCATCGCGGGCGTGGAGCCGTCGACGACCTGGTACTCCTTGTCGAGGCCGTAGCCGGGCAGGACCTTCGTCTTGAGCAGGTTCATCTCGCCGGTGCCGGGCTCGATGCCGATGATCTTTCCGTCGAAGGTGCTCGCCTTGCCCTTGAGGTCCTCCAGGGACTTCACGTCCTTGACGTAGGAGGGCACGGCGATCTCCAGTGAGGTCGGCTGGTACCAGGTGCCCAGGTCCGTGAGCCTGTCCTTCGTCTTGTCCCAGTAGTTCTTCTGGGCGTACGGCAGCCAGGCGTCGAAGTTGAGGTCGAGGTCGCCGCTCGCCAGTCCCGTGTAGACCGGGCCGACGTCCATCTGCTTCAGGTCGAGCCGGTAGCCGCGCCGCTGAAGGACGTTCTTCCACAGGTAGGTGACGGCGACGTCCTCGTCCCAGGGGAACCAGGCGACGTTCAGCGGCCGCTCGGCCTCGGCCGGGCTGCCGGCCGCGGACTTCTGCACGGGGGCGAGCTTGTCGACGACACCCGGGTTCTTCTTCAGCCAGGCCCGCACGGCGTCCTGCTGCCTGCCCTTTCCGGCCTTGTTGATCTCGGCTTCCAGGCTGGTGACCTGCTTCTCGTCCATCCTGAAGTTCTTCAGCCAGGTCCCGACGACCGGGTTGTCCCGGGCGAATCCCTTGCGGGCGAGCGTGTGCACCGAGTCGCCCTTGCCCCAGGCGCCCTTGGGGTCCTTGAGCTTCTTCAGGTCGTAGTCGTTGTACGCCCAGTGCGGCGACCAGAGCGTGACGACGATGGGCTTCTTCTGCTCGTAGGCGCGCTTGAGCTCGGCGAGCATCGCGGGCGTGGAGCTGTCGACGACCTGGTATTCCTTGTCCAGGCCGTACTTCTTGAGGACCGTGCTCTTGAGCAGGCTCATCTCACCGGCGCTGGACTCGATGCCGGTGATCTTCCCGCCGAAGGTGGCGGCCTTGCCCTTGAGGTCCTCCAGCGAGTCGATGCCCTTCATGTACGAGGGCACGGTCAGCTCCAGCGACGTCGGGCCGTACCAGGAGCCCAGGTCGTCGAGCCGGCTGCCGTACTTCTGCCAGTACTGCTGGTGCGTGGTGGGCAGCCAGGAGTCGGTCTCGAAGTCGATGTCGCCCTGCGCGAGCGAGGTGTAGAGCGGACCGGCGTCGAACTGTTTGACGTCGACCTGGAAGCCGCGCTGCTCCAGGACCTCCTTCCACAGGAACGTGGAGGCGACGCCCTCGTCCCAGGGGATGTAGCCGATGGTGATCTTCTTGCCCTGGCCGACGTTCTGCGCGTCGGCGGCGGTGGCGGACTTGCCGCCGCCCGCGAAGACGCCCATGCCGCCGGCGACCAGCGCGAGCACCACCACGCCGATCACGGCCACGGCGGGCCGGGGCCGGTAGGACCAGATCTTCAGGCCCTGCGCGGCGCGCAGCCGGGCGGCGGCGCGGCGGCCCAGCGGGGAGACCTGGGTGCCGAGGGCGCTGGTCATGCGGTCCAGGTAGATCGCCAGGATGACGATGGCGACACCGGCCTCGGAGCCGAGGCCCACGTCGAGCTGGCCGATGGCCTCGTTGACGTCGCCGCCGAGGCCGCCGGTGCCGACCATGCCGGCGATGGCCGCCATGGACAGACCCAGCATGATCACCTGGTTGACGCCGGCCATGACGGTCGGCAGGGCGAGCGGCAGCTGGACGCGCAGCAGCGTGTCGCGCGGGGTGGTGCCGAACGCCTCCGCGGCCTCCACCAGCTCCTTGTCGACCTGGCGGATGCCCAGCTCGGTCATGCGGACGCCGGGCGCGAGGGCGAAGATCAGGGTGGCCACGATGCCGGCGGGCGCACCGGTGCCGAAGAACAGGATCGCCGGGATGAGGTAGATCATCGCGGGCAGCGTCTGCATGAAGTCGAGCACCGGCCGCACAAGGCCGCCGACCCGGCTGGAGCGGGCCGCCCAGATGCCGACGGGCACGGAGACGACGAGCGCGATGAGCGTCGCGACCAGGACGAGCGACAGGGTCACCATCGCGTCGTCCCACAGCTGAAGGGAGTCGATGAAGGCGAAGCCGGCGAAGGCGAGGACACCGGCGGCCGTGCCGCGCAGCCAGAACGCGATCACGGCGAAGATGCCCGCGAGCAGCAGCGGCTCGGGGGCCTGCAGGACGGCGTCGATGCCGTCGAAGGCGCCCAGGAAGACGGTCTTGCAGAAGTCGAACAGCCACGCCATGTGGTGCAGCAGCCAGTCGACCAGGGAGTTGACCCAGTCGCCGAACGGGATCCTAGGCACGGGCGACCACCTTCCCGCCGTCGGCGTCGCGCCTGTCGTCGCAGGGGGCGGGGTCGGCGGCCTCGTTGCCGAGGAAGCCCACCAGCCGCTCCTGCGGTACGACACCGATGAGCCGGTTGCCCTCGTCGACCACCCCGACGGGATGGGAGAGCCGGGCGCTGATCGCGCACAGCTCGGCGAACGGCGTGTCGGGGGTCGCGGTCTCGCAGCCGCAGCCCGGGTCGTCGCCGGTGACCGTGGTGTCCATGACCGCGCCGGCGGTGAGCACCCGCGAGCGGTCGACGTCCTGGGTGAAGGAGGCGACGTAGTCGTCGGCGGGGCGGACCAGGATGTCCTCGGCGGTGCCGATCTGCACGATGCGGCCGTCCCGCATCACGGCGATGCGGTCGCCGAGGCGCATGGCCTCGTTGAGGTCGTGCGTGATGAAGACGATGGTCTTCTTCAGGGTCTGCTGCAGCTGCAGCAGCTGGTCCTGCATGTCGCGGCGGATCAGCGGGTCGAGCGCGCTGAACGACTCGTCCATCAGCAGCAGGTCGGCGTCCGTGGCGAGCGCCCGGGCCAGGCCCACGCGCTGCTGCATACCGCCCGACAGCTCGTCGGGCCACGACTTCTCCCAGCCGGCCAGGCCGCACAGGGCGAGCGCCTCGTCGGCGCGCTTCAGGCGCTCGGCGCGGGGCACGCCCTGCACTTCCAGGCCGTACGCGGCGTTCTCGCGGACGCTGCGGTGCGGGAAGAGCGCGAAGTGCTGGAAGACCATGCTGATCTTCCGTGCGCGGACCTCGCGCAGCTCACGGGGGCCGAGGGCGGTGAGGTCCTGGCCGTCGAAGCGGACGTGTCCGGCGGTCGGCTCGAGCAGGCCGTTGAGCATGCGCAGCAGCGTGGACTTGCCGGATCCGGACAGGCCCATGACGACGAAGATCTGGCCCGGCTCCACCGTGAAGGACGCGTCGATCACAGCCGCGGTGGTCCCGTCGGCGCGTAGTTCCTCGCGGTCGGCCCCCTGCCGGAGCCGTTCCACCGCCCGATCCGGTCGTCTGCCGAACACCTTGTACAGGTGCTCGGTCTCAAGCCTGGAAGACACAGGTACCTCTCGTCTCGAAGCCTCCGAGCCGCTGCAAACGTTGAAACTGCAACCGGCATCACTTCGAGGCGCCCCTGCCCCCGGTCGTCAAGGCCAAACGCAGGGGTGGCCCAGTTCACAAGGCGTTTACTTCTGCCACGTATGTGCACGGCACGCCCACGGAAGGGCCACTGTCGGCGCCGTACGGCATGATGCGGCACGTGACGCAGAGAACCCGACGGCTCATGCTCCTCGACACCGCCTCGCTGTACTTCCGCGCCTACTACGGCGTGCCGGAGTCCGTGAGGGCCCCCGACGGCACGCCCGTGAACGCCGTGCGCGGGCTGCTCGACTTCATCGACCGCCTGGTGAAGGACCACCACCCCGACGACCTGGTGGCCTGCATGGACGCGGACTGGCGCCCGCACTGGCGGGTGGAGCTGATCCCCTCCTACAAGGCGCACCGCGTGGCCGAGGCCCACGAGGCGGAACCGGACGTGGAGGAGGTGCCGGACACGCTGTCCCCGCAGGTACCGGTCATCGAGGACGTCCTGGACGCGCTGGGCATCGCGCGCGTGGGCGTCGCCGGGTACGAGGCGGACGACGTGATCGGCACGTTCACGGCGCGCGCCAAGGGTCCCGTCGACATCGTCACCGGTGACCGCGACCTGTACCAGCTGGTCGACGACGCGCGCGGGGTGCGGGTGCTGTACCCGGTCAAGGGCGTCGGCACGCTGCAGCTCACCGACGAGGCGGCGCTGCGCGAGAAGTACGGCGTGGACGGGCGGGGTTACGCGGATCTGGCGCTGCTGCGCGGCGACCCCAGCGACGGGCTGCCGGGGGTCGCGGGCATCGGCGAGAAGACGGCCGCGAAGCTGCTCGCCGAGTTCGGCGACCTGGCCGGGATCATGGCCGCGGTCGACGACCCGGCGTCGAAGCTCACACCGGCCCAGCGCAAGCGACTCGCCGAGGCACGGCCGTATGTCGCGGTCGCGCCCTCGGTCGTCCGGGTCGCCGAGGACGTACCGCTGCCCGAGGTCGACACGGCGCTGCCGCGCACACCGCGCGACCCGGCCGCGCTGGACGCCCTTGAGGCCCGCTGGGGTCTGGGCGGCTCACTGCGGCGACTGCTCACCACGCTCGGGGCGTGACGGTTCCGGGAGGAAGTGTCATCCCGTTCTCAGGGGAGAGTCGGGAATGAGGTGCTGACTGGCAGGAGATGCTAACTTAGGTGAACCTAACTCAGGGAACCGGGAGGCCGTGATGGCAGAGCGCCCCGCAGGCAAGGCGCGCAGGGCCCACACCGCGCAGGTGGTCCGCACGCAGCGGCTGACCCCGCACATGCAGCGGGTGGTGCTCGGCGGCGAGGGGCTCGCCGGCTTCGCGGCGGGCGGCTGCACCGACCACTATGTGAAGCTGCTCTTCCCCCCTGCCGAGGGCGTCACCTATCCGGAACCCTTCGACCTGCAGCGCATCCGTGAGGAGCTGCCGCGGGAGCAGTGGCCCGTGACCCGGACGTACACCGTGCGCGCCTGGGATCCGGAGCACCGCGAGCTGACCCTGGACTTCGTGATCCACGGCGACGAGGGGCTCGCCGGGCCGTGGGCGTTGCGGGTGCGGCCGGGCGAGACCGTGCGGTTCATGGGGCCGGGCGGCGCCTACGCACCGGACGCGAGCGCCGACTGGCATCTGCTCGCCGGTGACGAGAGCGCGCTGCCCGCGATCGCGGCGACCCTGGAGGCACTGCCGGTCGGCGCCCGGGCACACGCGTTCGTGGAGGTCGCCGGCCCCGAGGAGGAGCAGAAGATCGACTCCGATGTGGAGGTGGTCTGGTTGCACCGCGGGAACCGGCCGGTCGGCGCGGCGCTCATCGAGGCCGTACGGGCGCTTGAGTTCCCCGAGGGCCGCGTGCACGCGTTCGTGCACGGCGAGGCCGGTTTCGTGAAGGAACTGCGCCGGCTGCTGCGCGTCGAGCGCGGATTCCCGCGCGAGGACCTGTCCATCTCCGGCTACTGGCGCCTCGGGCACGACGAGGACGGCTGGCAGGCGTCGAAGCGGGAGTGGAACGCGCGCATAGAGGCGGAGCAGGAGGGCGCGTCCGCGGCCTAGGACACCGCGGTCGGACACCCAGGGCGGCGGCACTCCGGGGATACCCGGGTGCCGCCGCCCTGTCGTGCGGTGCTCTCGCGGAGGCGTGAGGACTTGGGTCCGACGCCGACACCGCGGCGTGACGCCGGTGAAACAGGTGCTCCCTACGTTCGGTCGCCCGACAGCAATTTCTGTCGCCCGACAGGAACTCTCGCGCGCAGTGCGAAAGCAGGTTGCCGCCATGACGAGCACCGCCCCCGCCGACGTCCGCCCCGACCCTCCGGGCCCCGAGCAAGCCGCCGACCTGGCGCGCTTCGGCTACCACCAGGAACTGCACCGCAGCCTGGGCCGGTACGCCTCCTTCGCGGCCGGGTTCTCCTTCATCTCCGTCCTGACGACCGTCTTCCAGTTCTTCGCGTTCGGGTACGCGTTCGGCGGCCCCGTCTTCTTCTGGACCTGGCCCGTGGTGATGGCGGGCCAGGTGCTGGTGGCCGCGTGCTTCGCCGAGCTGGCCGCGCGCTACCCCATCTCCGGCGCCATCTACCAGTGGTCCTCGCGCCTGTCGAACCCCACCTTCGGCTGGTTCGCCGGCTGGATCATGGTGATCGGGCAAATAGTCGTGGTCGCCGCGGCTGCGCTGGCGCTGCAGATGGTGATGCCGCCGCTGTGGTCCGGCTTCCAGCTGGTGGGCGGCGACCCGTCACCCACCTCGCCCAGCGGCGCGGCCAACGCGGCGGTCCTCGGCGTCATCCTGCTGGTGCTCACCACGCTCGTGAACGTCGTCGACAACCGGGTGATGTCCGTGGTCAACCGCATCGGCGTCACCGCCGAGATCATCGGCGCCTGCCTGATCGTCGTGCTGCTGCTCACCCATTCCCGGCGCTCCCCCGGCATCACCTTCCACACCGGCTCCGGCACGGGCGGACTGCTCGGGGCGCTGCTCGTCGGGTCGTTCACGGCGGCGTACGTGATGATCGGGTTCGACAGCGCCGGGGAGATGAGCGAGGAGACCCACAACCCGCGCCGCACCGCGCCGCGCACCATCCTGACCGCGCTCGGCGCGGCGGGCCTGCTCGGCGGGCTCATCGTCCTCGGCGGCATTCTCGCCGCACCGAGCCTGACGGACGGCCGGCTCGGCACCGACGGTCTCAGTTATGTCCTGACCAGCAGCCTCGGCGACGGGGTGGGCCGGGTGCTGCTCGCCGACGTCGTGGTGGCGATCGCGGTGGCGACGCTGGCGATCCAGACGGCGGCCTGCCGGATGCTGTTCTCCATGGCCCGCGACGGCAGGCTGCCCTTCGCGCGGCGACTCGCACGGGTCAACCCGCGCACGGGCATGCCGAGCGCGCCCGCCGTGGTGGTCGGCGTCCTCGCCACCGCCCTCCTGCTGCTCGACTTCGCCTCTCCGGACGCCTTCCTGGCGATCGGCACCACCTGCATCGTGATGCTGTACCTGGCCTACGCGATGGTGACGGGCCCCCTGCTGCTACGGCGCCTGCGCGGCGGCTTCCCGGCCGGCGGCACGGACGAGGTGGGGGCCCCGCTGTTCTCGCTGGGCCGCTGGGGCATCCCGGTGAACGCCCTCGCCCTTCTCTACGGCCTCCTGATGACCGTCAACCTGGCCTGGCCCCGAGCCGCGGTGTACGACCCGACGGGCGGGCACTGGTACTTCCGGTGGTTCACGCTGCTGTTCCTGACGGCGACGGTCGCAGTCGGCGCCGCCTACCGGGCGTTCCGGAGGCGAACCCCCGTTTCCGCTCCCGTACCGGAGGCGGCGGTGCAGGAGGCGACCGCCTAGGCTTTCGCGCCCCGCTCCGGCCGCCTCGTACGCTGGAGCCCCATGAGACGCCGACCCCGTACCCCGCCCTCTCCCCTGCCGCAGCGCCGCGGGGTCGATCCCGTGCGGGTGCGGTTGCCGTTCGACGGGGGATGGGCCACCGTGCGGGAGCATCTCGTGGCGCGGCTCGCGGCCGGGGACGGGGTGATCGACGGGATGCTCGAGGCGGGGCTCGTCGTCGGGGCGGACGGGCGGCCCGTCGCCCCGGACGCGGCATACGTGCCGGGCATGTATGTGTGGTTCCACCGTGCGTTGCCCGACGAGCCGCGTGTGCCGTATCCGGTCGACGTGGTGTACCGGGACGAGCACATCGTCGTCGCCGACAAGCCGCACTTCCTGGCCACCACCCCGCGCGGCAGCCATGTCGCCGAGACCACGCTCGCCCGGCTCCGGCGCGACCTGGGCATCCCGACGCTGACCGCCGCCCACCGGCTGGACCGGCTCACCGCCGGGCTGGTGCTGTTCACCGTGCGGCCCGAGGAGCGCGGCACCTACCAGTCGCTGTTCCGGGACCGCCGCGTCACCAAGGAGTACGAGGCCGTCGCCCCGTACGACCCCGAGGCCGCCCTGCCCCGCACCGTGCGCAGCCGGATCGTGAAGGAGCGCGGGGTGATGACGGCCCGGGAGGTGCCGGGCGAGCCCAACGCGGTCAGCCGGATCGAACTGCTTGAGCACCGTGCCGGGCTCGGGCGCTACCGGCTGCTGCCGTACACCGGGCAGACCCACCAGCTGCGCGTGCACATGAACACGCTGGGGCTGCCGATCCTCGGAGACCCGCTGTATCCGGTGGTGGCCGAACCCGCGCCGGCCGGGGACTTCCGGCGCCCGCTGCAACTGCTGGCGCGGGGGCTGGAGTTCACCGATCCGGTCACGGGGCGAGCTCACCGCTTCGTCAGCGAGCGGGTGCTCGAGGCCTGGTCCTCCTACGAGGCGTGGGCGGGGTAGCGGCTCAGCGGCTCCGCCACCAGCGCAGCACCCGGCGCCACAGTCCCGGCCGGGGCCGCGGCTCGGGGGCCGGCTCGGAGGGCGCCGGCGGGGCGGCCGGCGGCGGGAGCGGCGCCGGCAGCGGCTCCGGGAAGGCAGTGGCGCTCCCGGCAGCGGACGCCGTCGTGATCTCCCAGTCGGTGCGCTGCGCGGGCGCCGGCCGAAGCGACGGCTGCTGCGTCACGTCCTGCGGCGGCTTCGGCTGGAACCGCACCGGAAGCTGCACCAGGTGCCGCGACGCGATGGACGCGGTCCAGCGCAACTCCTCCTCGTCGCAGTCGAGTTCCAGGTCGGGCAGCCGCGTCAGCAGGGCGTCGATGCCGGTGTCGGCGATGGCACGCCCGATGTCCTGGCCGGGGCACTCGTGCGGTCCGCCGCCGAAGGCGAGGTGGGAGCGGTTGCCCTGCATGTTGGCCGAGAGGTCGGGCCGCACCCGGGGGTCCACGTTGCCGGGCGCGATGGCGAAGAGCAGTCCGTCGCCCTTGCGGATGCGCTGCCCGCCCAGTTCCGTGTCCTGCTTGGCGAAGTAGCCGAGGATGCTGCTGAACGGCGGCTCGTCCCACAGGGACTGCTCGACCGCCTCGGGCACCGTCATCTGGCCGCCCCTGAGCTGCGCCCGGAACCGCGGATCGGTGAGGATCATCCGCAGCACGTTGGCGAGGAGGTTGGCGGTGGCCTCGTAGGCGGCGATCAGGACCACCCGCAGGTGCTCCCTGATCTCGTCGTCGGTGAGCCGGGCCGGGTGGTTGATGAGGTGGGTGGTGAAGTCGTCGTCGGGATCGGTCCTGCGGCGGGCGACGAGCCTGCCGAGGGCGTCCACGATGTACTGGTTGCTGGCGATCGCGGTCTCGGTGCCCTTGAGCATGTCGCGGGCGGCGTGCACGATCCGGTCGTTGTACTCCTCGCCCATGCCGAGCACCTCGCACATCACCGCCATCGGGAGGTGGTCGGCGAACTGGCCGACGAGGTCGGCCCGGCCCTGTTCGCAGAAGCGGTTGACGAGGTACTGCGTCGCGCGGTTGATGAACCGGCGCAGGCCCCGGTAGTCGATGGTCGACATGGCGCCGGTGACCGCGCCGCGCAGCCGCAGGTGCTCGTCGCCCTCGGCGTGCGAGCAGATGGGCTGCCAGGCGAAGTGCGGCGTCAGCGGGTGGTCGGGCTTGACCTCGCCGCTCACCAGCGGCTCCCAGATGCGGCTGTCGCGGGTGAAGTGCGCGGGGCTGCGCACCATGTGCAGGTTCTCCGCGTGCCCCAGCACCACCCAGATCGGCACGTCGTCGTGGAGCAGCGCGGGCGCCACGGGGCCGTGTTCGGCGCGGAGTTTCTCGTACAGGGCTCCCAGGTCCTCCGCCTCGGGACCGTACAGCCGGCGCACTCCGCCGGGGCCGAGGCCGTGGGCCGGACAGCCGGGCGGCGGGACGGCCGGGGAGGCGTCCGTGCCGGTGTGGTCGCTGCCGGTCAGGGAGGGGGATTCAGGCGTCACGATGGTCGCTCCGGAACGTCAGGTCGAACCTGTGTCTTGGGATGGGATGGGATGGGATGGGGTGGGGTGGGGATGGGCGAAACATGGGGACGGCGACGCGGGGCTCTCAAGCGGTCGCGATCGCCTTCGCACGGGGCACGGGCTCCCTCACGCGGGGGCACGGGCCCCTTCACGCGGTGGCGCGGACGCCTTCACACGGCGGGCGCGGGTGCCACGCGACGGGGCGCGGACGCCCTCACACGGGGGCGCGGCGCATCGCCAGGGAGTGCAGGAAGCGCATCAGCGTCATCAGGACCTCGCGGCTGGAGGCCCGGCGCCGGGCGTCACACTCCATGATCGGGATCTCGACGGACAGGTCGAGTGCCCCCCGCAGCTCCTCGATGGGGTAACGAGGCGCGCCGGGAAAGGAGTTGACGGCGACCACGAAGGGCACGCCGCGCTCCTCCAGCCGGCCGATGACATCGAAGCTGACCTCGAGGCGGCGGGTGTCGAGCAGGACGACGGCGCCGAGCGCGCCCTCGAACAGACCGTTCCACAGGAACCAGAAGCGTTCCTGGCCCGGGGTGCCGAACAGGTACAGCACCAGCTGCTCGGTGATCCTGATCCGGCCGAAGTCCATGGCCACGGTGGTGGCCGTCTTGCTGTCGGAGCCGTAGTTGTCGTCGACTCCGATGCCCGCCTGGGTCATGGTCTCCTCGGTCGTCAGCGGCCTGATCTCGCTGACGGAACCGACCATGGTGGTCTTGCCGACCCCGAACCCGCCCACGATGACGATCTTGACCGCGGCCTGCGTGGTGTGCGGCAGGTGGTCCTCGGGGGGCGGCCCCGGGACGGTGTCAGAGCTTTTGAAGTCCATGCATCACCGCTTCGAGGAGGGAACGGTCGGGCACCGCCTGCCGGACGATCGGGGCGCGCGCCTGGACCAGTTCGGCCGCCAGCAGGTCGGTGATCAGCATGGTCACCACACTGAACGGCAGACTGAGGTAGGCCGAGATCTCGGCCACGGACAGGGGGGCCTGGCAGAGCCGGAGCAGCGCCGACTGCTCCGGCGTGGCGGCGGGCGGCGGGTCGGCGCTGGTCACGATCAGGGTGACCAGGTCGATGGGGGCCCGTTCGCCCCCGTCGGCCGCGCCGGCGAGGATGTACAGCCGCTCGGGCTGCTTCCCCTCGCCTTCCGCCGCGCCGCCTTCGGTGACAGGCTCCGGGGGAGGCTGCTCCTGGGGACGGCGCCGGCGCCGTTGCGGAGGAGTCATACGGTCTGCCCGGTCCGTCGCGGCGGACTCGTCAGGTGGTCGCCGATGCGGATGACGAGATCGCGCATGCGGTTGCTCATCAGGCCGGCCTCCGCGACCACGTCGGAGAGCACTGCCAGATAGGCGTTCGGACCGGCCTCCATCATGTAGAAGTAGCCGCCGTCGATCTCGATGATGACCATGCGCATCCGGCCGTCGCTGTCCGGCATCTCGGCCGCGACCGCCCCGGCCAGGCTCTGCAGTCCGGCGCAGGCCGCGGCGACACGGTCGGCGGCGTCCGGGTCGCCGCCGTAGCGGGCGATGCGCAGTCCGTCGGCGGAAAGCACCACGATCTGGTGGATGCCCGGCACGCCGTCGGCGAGTTCCTTCAGCAACCAGTCCAGGTTGCCTCGCTGCTGGATCACTTCGGGTCCCCCTCGTCGTCGGCCTGGGCGGCGGCCGGCTCGTCGGTGCTGGTGGTTGCGTGCGCGTCGTCGGCCGGCGGCCCGGAGGAGAAGGCGTTCGGGTCCGGGTCGGCCTTGAGGCCGGCGAAGAACGCCTCCACCCACATGCCGGGCGGCGGCTCGTCCTTCTTCTTGCGTTCGCGCTCCGGCCTGACGGGCGCGTGGCTCCTGGCCTGGATGGCCTGGGCGGCGGCTTCCGCGGCGGCCGCCTCGGCGATCTGCTGGCTCAGCGGGATCTTCACCCGGCTGCGACGCTGCGGCAGGCCGCCCGCCGTCCACTCGGTGACCACGGGGACGTCGTCCTCGAGGGACAGCCGCTCCCTGACCCGGGGCCCGGTGGTGGGGCGGCGGGGCTTCTCCTTGCGCTTGGGCCCCTCGACGCCGTCGTTGTCCAGGGTCGGGATGGAGGTGATGCCGACGCCGTGGGCCTGCCCGGGGGCGGGGTCCGTGGTCGTCATGTCGTTCGGGACGACGAGGATGGCGCGGACACCGCCGTATGCCGACTTCCGCAGCGAGACCTCCATGTTGAACATGGACGACAGGCGGCCGACGACCGCAAGACCGAGGCGGGGGGCCTCACCGAGCTGCTGGACGTCCACGCCGGCCTGGGCCTCGGCGAGCATCCTCTCGACCTTGGCGCGGCTCTCCCCGCTGAGGCTGACTCCGCCGTCCTCGATCTCGACGCAGACACCGGTCTGCACCTCGGTGGCGGTGACGTGCACCTTGGTGTTGGGCGGCGAGTAACGCGTGGCGTTGTCGAGGAGTTCGGCGGCGGCGTGGATGATCGGCTCGACCGACTCGCCCCTGATGTTGACCTTGGCGATGGAGTGCAGCTCGA
The DNA here is from genome assembly GCF_044764595.1 of Streptomyces sp. NPDC093984. NCBI lineage: Bacteria > Bacillati > Actinomycetota > Actinomycetes > Kitasatosporales > Streptomycetaceae > Streptomyces > Streptomyces sp. NPDC093984. Next base: position 62,202 of record NZ_JBIWIM010000009.1, read on the forward strand.
TGCGGCGGTACTCCAGGATCCGGCTCATCGCGCCGCGCAGACAGCTGTACAGCGGCACGGGCTGGGGCCACTTGCGGCCGGGGCGTCCGCCGCCGATGACGGCGATGGAGTCGGCGAGGCGGCCGATGAGCGCGTTGCCGTGGTCGAGGCGCAGCAGGTCGTCGAAGACCTCGGGGGTCAGGCCGTGGTCCTCCTCCATCTCCCGCAGTTCGTTGGCCTGCTGGTGGACGATGGCCTGGACGCGGCGGGCGATGTGGACGAAGGCGCGCAGAGCGGAGTCGCGCCGCGCGATCTCACGGTCGATGACCTGCAGCACGGTTTTCAGCAACCGGCGCTGTGCGTCGGGGATCCCGCGGAACTCCGGGGTGCCGTCGACGAGCTGGGTGAGCACCTGTCCGGGCGAGATGGCTTCACGCAGCTTGGCGACCGCCCTGGGCACGATCTCGGTGCGGAGGTAGTCGAGGTCGTCGTTCTGCGAGGCGATCCGCCGCTCCAGGAAGGCGGTGCGCTCCGCGCACTCGGCGCGCAGCGCACGCAGGGTGCGTTCACGGTGGACCGCCACGGCCGCGACGGCGGTCACCAGGACCGTGGCGATGGCCCCGCACCAGCCGACGGCGGTCCGGGCCGGCCCGGTGAGCACGGCGACGGCGGCCCCCGTCGCCGCGCACATCAGTATGAACGGCACCAACAGCACGCGTGCGTAGGGAAGTTCACGGCCACCGGGAGGCGATTGAACACTCACCATGTATGCCCTCTGAGACGGAATCGGCTGGGTCGGGGGTGCTTACGGGTAAAAGACGGGTAGGTACCGGATCGAAACGGGGTGACAACTGGATCTTCGGTAGGTTTGGGAACAGGCGCACGAATACACCTCAACTCGGTGCGCCGCGGGCGAGCTTAGTCCGACCGGATCATCGCCATGTCATATTCGGCAAGCACCTGAAATGCCCATCGCGCCAGGAGTACGCTCGGCATTTTTCATACGGTGTGCTTCGATTCGAACACACGCTGTCACGACGTACGGGCAGGCGAGACGACTCCCCCGCGTAGGTGAATTCCCCCGCGAGGCAGTGGACTTGAAGACCTGAGACCCCGAGACGCCGAGGCCCGAGACACCGCGGCCTGAGGCCCCGAGGAAAGCCTCAGACTCCGGCGATGCGCAGCGCCGCGTCCGCCGTGGCCTCCGCGAAGACGGACACCGGGCGCTCCGGGTCGGAGCGGTGGACCAGGATGACGCCCTCGATCAGCCCGAAGACCAGATCCGTCCGCAGAGCCAGCTCACCCTTGGCGAGCCCCGAGCCCGCACGGGTGGCGGCGATCAACTGCCGGTAGGCGTCCTTGAGTTCGGCGCGCACGGCATGGAAGCCGGCGAACCGCTCGGAGCGCACCTCGGGCAGCAGGTAGAGACCGCCCAGGTTGTGCGGGCCGCCGCAGAGCAGCTCGACGTCGGTGCGGCACAGCTCCCACAACCGGCCCTCGGCCGGGGCGGCGTCGTCGGCGAGCAGGTCGCGCGCGCAGGACAGCGAGGGCGTGACGGTGGACTCCAGCAGCTCGGCGAGCAGTTCCTCCTTGCCGGACACGTAGTGGTACATGGAGGCCTGCCGCATCCCGGCCCGCTCCGCCACGGCGCGCGTGGTGGTCGCGGCATACCCGCGGGTGGTGAACAATTCGGCGGCGGCCGTGAGGAGCTCGTCGCGCGGCGACAGTCCGCTGTCGGGCCGCCGCTCCGCCCGCGGCCTGCCGACCCGCCGCCCACCACCGGTTCCCATGCGGTCGATCCTCGCACATGACGCCGTACGGCGATCTCGGCGCGGGTGCGACGACAGCCCCGCCCGGCTCCCGCCGTGAGGGACCGGAAACGGACCGGCAACGCCCGGGACACGACGGCGACCCGGTCTCCGCCTAATTTCTGTCGGGCGACAGAAATCACCGCAGCAGTAACCCGACCCCGGAGGTCCCGCGATGGCGACAGCGACCACCTACGGAGCACGCGACCACGCCCGGGCACAGGAGGGCGCCCGTGCCGAGGCCATGCCCGTCGTGCCGGCGAGCGCCTGGCCCGCGCCGCCCTGCGAGGCGGGCCACCTGGTGTGGGCGGAGACCGTGGCGGGCGGCAACTACACGCACCGGGTGCTGGCCCGCGGGACCGAGCTGCGCCTGACGGATCTGCGCGGCGACGCCTGCGCCCATCTGCTGCTGTTCGTCGCCGACCGCCCGTGGGAGCGGCTGAACGTGGCCGACACGGTCAAGGTGCAGTGGAACGCCTACCTCGGTGAGGGGCGCCTGCTCCTGTCCGACCAGGGCCGCGTCCTCGCGTCGGTCGTCGCCGACACCTCCGGGCGGCACGACGCCCTGTGCGGCACCTCGACGCTCGCCCGCAACACCGAGCGCTACGGGGACGGCACTCCGCAGTCCGCGTCCCCCGCCGGACGCGAGTTGTTCAAGCTGGCCGCCGCGAAGAACGGGCTGGAGCCGCGCGACCTGCCGCCGTCGCTGTCGTTCTTCCAGGGGCTCGAGGTCCGCGAGGACGGCGCCCTCGACTTCGCGGGCTCCGTCGGCCCCGGCGGCAGCGTCACCCTGCGCGCCGAGCAGGACGTCACGGTGCTCATCGCCAACGTCCCCCACCCGGTCGACCCGCGCCCGGACTACGTGTGCACCCCGCTGGAGGTCCTCGCCTGGCGCTCGGAGGCCACCCGCCCCGGCGACCAGCTGTGGGAGGCCACCCCCGAGGGCCGCCGTGCCTTCCTGAACACCGCCGAATTCCTCGCCGCGAGGGGGCTCGCATGAAGAACGCGAAAACCGTCGTTCCGGCCCGTGCCGCCTGGTCGTCCGTCGTACGCACCGGCGAGACGCTGACCGTCACCGACCTGTACGGCAACCAGGCCGTCGACTTCCTCGTCTACGACGCGCACGACACATCCGTGCGCTACAGCGCCCCCGACACGATCCAGGCGCAGGGCACCATCTTCCTGACCACGGGCAGTGTGCTGCTGTCCAACGAGCACACCCCGCTGATGACGGTCGTCGCGGACGACGTGGGCCGCCACGACACGGTCGGCGGGGCCTGCTCCAAGGAGTCGAACACGCTCCGGTACGGCCACCACACCTGGTCGCAGCACGCCTGCGTGGACAACTTCCTCGCGGAGGGCGCCAAGTACGGCCTCGGCAAGCGCGACCTGGTGTCCAACATCAACTGGTACATGAACGTTCCCGTCGAGAAGGACGGCACCCTCGGCATCGTCGACGGCATCTCGGCCCCCGGCCTCTCGCTGACCCTGCGGGCGGAGCGGGACGTCCTCGTGCTCGTCTCCAACTGCCCCCAGATCAACAACCCGTGCAACGGCTTCGAGCCGACGGCGGTGGAGATGACGATCGGAGCCGGCCGGGGGGACACCGCATGAGCTTCGGCACGCTGCTGGTCGCGAACCGGGGCGAGATAGCCGTCCGGATCCTGCGCACGGCCCGCGAGCTCGGCCTGCGCACGGTCGCGGTGTACTCCGACGCGGACCGCTCGGCACCCCACGTCCGCCTCGCCGACCAGGCGGTACGGCTGGGCCCGGCGCCCGCGAAGCAGTCCTACCTCGATCCGGACCTGGTCCTGAAGGCCGCCAAGGACACGGCCGCCGGGGCGATCCACCCCGGCTACGGCTTCCTGTCCGAGGACGCGGCGTTCGCGCGCCGCTGCGAGGACGCCGGAATCGTGTTCGTGGGCCCGACCCCCGAACAACTGGAGCTGTTCGGCACCAAGCACACCGCGCGGGCGGCGGCCCGGGCGGCAGGAGTACCGCTGGCCCCGGGCACGGGCCTGCTCGCCTCCCTGGCGGAGGCGCTGGACCAGGCGGAGGTGATCGGCTATCCGGTGATGCTCAAGGCCACCGGCGGGGGCGGCGGCATCGGTATGTCGGCATGCCGCTCCGCCGGCGAACTGACCGAGGCGTGGGAGCGGGTGCAGCGGGTCGCCGCCGCCTCCTTCGCCACGGCCGGTGTCTTCCTGGAGCGGCTCGTCGAGCACGCCCGCCATGTCGAGGTGCAGATCTTCGGGGACGGCGCGGGAAAGGTCGTCACCTTCGGCGACCGCGACTGCTCCCTCCAGCGCCGCAACCAGAAGGTCGTGGAGGAGGCACCGGCGCCGGAGCTCCCGAGCCGCATACGGCGGCAACTGGCCGACTCCGCCCGCGACCTGTGCGCCTCCGTCGGCTACCGGTCCGCCGGCACCGTCGAGTTCGTGTACGACGCGGCCCGCGAGGAGGCGTACTTCCTGGAGGTCAACACCCGCCTCCAGGTCGAGCACCCGGTCACCGAGGAGATACACGGCGTCGACCTGGTCGCCTGGATGCTGCGCCTGGCGCGCGGCGACCACGGCGTCGTACGGGACCCGGGCCCGCCCCGCGGCCACGCAGTCGAGGCCCGCATCTATGCCGAGGACCCCTCCCGCGACCACCGGCCCGGCGCCGGACTGCTCACCCGGGTCGAGTTCCCGCAGGGCGTACGCGTGGACGGCTGGATCGAGACGGGCACGGAGGTCACCACCTCCTACGACCCCCTGCTCGCCAAGGTCATCGCCTACGGCCCGGACCGGGAGCACGCGCTGCGGCGGCTGGACGAGGCCCTGGCCCGCACCCGGGTCGACGGCATCCAGACCAACCTGGGCCAGATCCGGGCGGCCCTCGCGGCCGATGCCTTCCGGTCGGCCACGCACTCCACGGCGACCCTCGCCACCGTCACGGACCCCACCGCGCGTATCGAGGTCGTGGCGGGCGGAACCCTCACCACCGTGCAGGACTGGCCGGGCCGCACCGGCTACTGGCAGGTCGGCGTGCCCCCGTGCGGCCCGATGGACGACCTGTCCTTCCGGCTCGGCAACCGGGCGCTCGGCAACACGGAGGGCGCGCCCGGCCTGGAGTGCACGCTCCAAGGGCCGACGCTGCGCTTCACGCACGCCACCACCGTGTGCGTCACGGGCGCCCCGGCACCGATCACGGTGGACGGCGAGCCGGTCGCGCAGTGGGAGCCGGTGACGGTGCCGGCGGGCGCGGTCCTGGAGGTCGGGGCGCCGTCCGGACACGGGCTGCGGACTTACGTCCTGTTCGCGGGCGGCGGCCTGGACGTGCCCGCCTTCCTCGGCAGCGCGGCCACCTTCACACTGGGCCGGTTCGGCGGCCACGGCGGCCGGGCGCTGCGCACGGGAGACGTCCTGCGCGGCGGCACGGTGACGACGGGCTGCCCGGTGCCGGCCGCCGACCGCCCGGCGTTCACCTCGTCGTGGCTGCTGGGAGCCCTGGAAGGCCCCCATGCGGCACCGGAGTTCTTCACCGGGGACGACATCCACGACTTCTACGCCGCCGAGTGGAAGGTCCACTTCAACTCGGCCCGCACCGGAGTCCGCCTGGTCGGCCCCAAGCCGCGCTGGGCCCGCCCGGACGGCGGCGAGGCGGGCCTGCACCCGTCCAACATCCACGACACGCCCTACTCGGTCGGCGCCGTCGACTACACGGGCGACATGCCGGTCCTGCTCGGCCCGGACGGCCCGTCGCTCGGCGGCTTCGTCTGCCCGGCGACCGTGCCCACCCGGGAACGCTGGAAGCTCGGCCAGCTGCGCCCGGGCGACACCGTCCGCTTCGCACCGCTGGCCGACGACGGCACGCCCCGGCCCGCCATCGTGGACGGCGGCGTACTGGCCCGGGACGGCGACGTGACGTACCGGCGCAGCGGCGACGACAACCTTCTCGTCGAGTTCGGGCCCATGCGGCTGGACCTGGCGCTGCGGATGCGGGTGCACGCGCTGATGGAAGCGGTGTCGCAGGCGTGCCTGGAAGGAGTCACCGATCTCACCCCCGGCATCCGCTCCCTCCAGATCCAGACCGACCCGCGCAGGCTCGCCCAACCCGAACTGCTCGCGTTCGTCAGGGAGATGGTCGCGGCCCTGCCTCCCACCGACGAACTGGTCGTCCCCTCCCGCACGGTCCACCTCCCCCTGTCCTGGGACGACCCGGCCACCCGTGAGGCCATCGCCCGCTACATGGCGGGCGTCCGCGACGACGCGCCCTGGTGCCCTTGGAACATCGAGTTCATCCGCCGCGTCAACGGCCTGCAGTCGGTGGAGGACGTCCACCGCACGGTCTTCGACGCCGAGTACCTGGTCCTGGGCCTGGGCGACGTCTACCTGGGCGCCCCGGTGGCCACGCCGCTGGACCCGCGCCACCGCCTGGTGACCACGAAGTACAACCCGGCCCGCACCTGGACCGCCGAGAACTCGGTCGGCATCGGCGGCGCCTACCTGTGCGTGTACGGCATGGAGGGCCCCGGCGGCTACCAGTTCGTGGGCCGGACGACACAGGTGTGGTCGGGATGGCAGCAGCGGGGCGCCTTCGAGCCGGGCTCCCCGTGGCTGCTCCGCTTCTTCGACCGCATCAAGTGGTACCCGGTGAGCGCGGAGGAACTGCTCGAACTCCGCGCGGACATCGTCTCGGGCCGCTTCGTGCCACGTATCGAGGAGGGCGTGTTCTCCCTGGCGGAGTACGAGGCGTTCCTCACCGAGAACGCCTCGGCGATCGCCGAGTTCAGGTCGCGTCAGCAGGCCGCCTTCGCCGCGGAACGCGCCGCCTGGGAGGCGTCGGGCGAGTTCACCCGAGCGGAGACGGCGGCCGTGCCTGCGGCGCGGTCCGAGGTGACGGTTCCGCCGGGTGGCCGGCTCGTGGAGGCCGACTTCGCCGCGTCCGTGTGGCAGGTGAACGTGGAGCCGGGCGACGAGGTGACGGCAGGACAGCCCCTGCTGGCCCTGGAGGCGATGAAGATGGAGTCGAGGGTGCACGCGCCGATGCCGGGCGTGGTGACGGAGATCCTCACGAAGCCGGGCGCCCAGGTGGAAGCCGGAACCCCCTTGGTGGTCCTCGGCCCCCTGCAGCCGACGGCGACGTGAAAGCAGACCGGTGGGTGGTGTGCGCCCACCGGCGGCAAGCCGACGAACCCGCACCAGCCCAGGAGCACAGATGTCCACCCTGACCCGAGTCCGCCAGGCATACGCCCGCATCCAGGCCGTCAACCGCCCCGAGATCTGGATCGACCTCCGCCCCCAGGAAGCGGTGGAAGCCGAGGCGAGCGCCATGGACGCCCGAGTGGCCGCAGGCGAACACCTCCCCTTGGCCGGCAGGCTCTTCGCGGCGAAGGGCAACATCGACGTCAAGGGCCTGCCCACCACCGCAGGCTGCCCGTCCTATGCCTACGCACCCGAAGGGGATGCCCCGGTCGTCGCACGCCTGCGCGAAGCCGGCGCCCTAGTGATCGGCACCACGAACCTGGACCAGTTCGCCACCGGTCTGGTGGGGACGCGCTCCCCCTACGGCGCTGTCCGCAATGCCCACGATCCGGCAAGGATCAGCGGCGGCTCCAGTTCCGGCTCAGCCGTAGCGGTAGCGCTGGGCATCGTCGACTTCGCCCTGGGCACCGACACCGCGGGCTCGGGCCGCGTCCCGGCCGCCTTCAACGGCATCGTCGGCCTGAAGCCCACCCGCGGCCTCCTCCCCACGACCGGTGTCGTGCCCGCCTGCGCCTCGATCGACTGCGTCACGGTGTTCGCCCGTACGCTCTCGGAGGCCGAGCAGGCCCTGGCCCACATGGCCTCACCGCCCGACCGCGCGCTCCCGCCGCTTCCCCAGCGGGTTCCGGGGCCGTGGCGCATCGCGGTGCCACCGCTCGCCCACCTCGGCGAACTGGACGAGGGCTGGGCGGAGGCCTACGAGGCCGCGGTCGGCCGGCTCGCCGACGCGGGCGCCGAGGTGCGCGGCATCGACCTGGCTCCCTTCACGGAGGCGGCCGCGATGCTCTACGAGGGCGCGTTCGTGGCGGAGCGCTACACGGCGATCGGGAGCTTTGTCGACAAATTGATCGCCGAGGGTGGTGCGGGCCTCGACCCGACGGTCGCCGGCATCATCACCCGCGCCCGCGGCATCCCGGCCCACCAGCTCTTCGCCGACCAGGCCCGACTTGCCGCCCTGCGGGTCCGCGCCCTGGCGGAACTGGCCGACGCGGACGCCCTGTTGCTGCCCACCGCGCCGGGGCACCCCACCCTCGCCGAGGTCGCCGCGGACCCACTGGGCGCCAACGCCCGCCTGGGCCGCTTCACCAACTCCACGAACCTGTTCGACCTGGCGGCGGTGGCCGTCCCGGCGGGCGAGGTGAACGGACTGCCGTTCGGCGTGATGCTGATCGGCCCGGCGTTCACGGACGAACGGCTGGCCCGGATCGCCCGAGTGCTGGAACCGGAGACGTACGTGGCCGTGGTGGGCGCACACCTGTCGGGTCAGCCCCTCAACCCCCAACTCCTGGCGCTGGGCGCCCGCCTCGACCGTACGACGACCACGGCCTCCGTCTACCGCCTGCACGCCCTGCGCACCGACCCGCCGAAGCCGGGCCTGGTGCACGTCGGCGAGGGCGGAGCGGCGATCAAGACGGAGGTCTGGCGCCTTCCGGCAGAAGGCCTGGGGCGCCTGCTCGCCACCCTCCCCCGTCCGATGGCACTGGGCAGCGTGGAACTCACCGATGGCGCCCGAGTCCCGGGCTTCTTGTGCGAACCCGGCGCCTTGGCCAACACCGAGGACATCACGGAGTACGGAAGCTGGCGGGCATATCTGACTCGGGGGCAGGGTCGACAGGCCTGAAGAGGCGCGGGGCTGTGACATTGTGCGGCTCCGCCGCGTGGGCGCGGCCAGCCACAGTGAACCCGCGCCCGCCCGGCGAACCCTCACCCCACCGACGAGTAGGCCACAACTCCCCGCAGCAACTGATCAACAGCCTTCCGCGCAGCCTTGGCCACAGTCGAGCCCTCCGCAGGAGAAGCCGCCGCGATCTGCCCCAGCACATCGATCACCTGCTTGCACCACCGCACGAAGTCACCGGCCGGCATCTCCGCCTCGTTCAGGACCTCGTCCAGGCCCTTCCCACTGGCCCACATGTACGCGGCCCAGGCGAACCCGAGGTCGGGTTCGCGCTGGCCGACGCCCTCGGTCTGGTTGATGCGGAACTCCTCCTCCAGGGCGTCCAGACGGCCCCAGATCCGCACCATCTCACCGAGCGCGGCCTTGGCCTTGCCCGAGGGCAGCTTCGGCGCCATCGCGTCGTCGCCGACCCGGGCCTCGTACACCAACGCGGAGACGCACGCGGCGAGTTCGGCCGGGGCGAGTCCCTCCCAGACGCCGGCGCGCAGGCATTCGCTGGCGAGCAGGTCGAGTTCGCCGTAGAGCCGGGCGAGCCGCTTGCCGTGCTCGGTCACCTCGTTGCCCCGCAGGTAGTCCAGTTCGGTGAGCAACGCCACGATCCGGTCAAACGTGCGCGCGATCGTGTTCGTGCGGCCTTCGATGCGATGCTCCAGCTGCTTGGTGTCGCGCAGCAGCCGGTGGTAGCGCTCGGCCCAACGGGCGTGGTCCTCACGGTCGTTGCACCCGTGGCAGGGGTGGGCGCGGAGCGCGGCGCGCAGCCGGGCGATCTCGCGGTCGTCGACCGCCTGGGAGCGCCGCTTGCGCTGCCGCTCCGGCGGGATGTGCCCGGCCTTGGTGCGCAGCGCGGAGGCGAGGTCCCGGCGGGACTGCGGGGAGCGCGGGTTGAAGGACTTGGGGATCCGCATCCGCTCCAGCGGTTCGACGGGTACCGGGAAGTCCATCGCGGCCAGCCGCTTGACCTGCCGTTCGGCGGTGAGGACGAGCGGGCGCGGGCCGTCCTGGTACTCCAGGCCCCGGTGGCCGCCTACGCGGCCGGCGGGCAGGCCGGGGTCGAGGACCAGGGCCAGGCCCGCGTACTTGCCGGTGGGGACGTGGATGACGTCGCCGGGCTTGAGCTTCTCCAGGGCGACGGCGGCCTCCGCGCGGCGCTGGGCGGCGCCCTGCCGGGCCAGTTCGGTCTCGCGGTCCTTGAGCTGGCGGCGCAGCCGGGCGTACTCCTCGAAGTCGCCGAGGTGGCAGGTCATGGACTCCTTGTAGCCCTCGAGGCCCTCTTCGTTGCGCTGCACCTGGCGGGAGATGCCGACGACCGACTTGTCGGCCTGGAACTGCGCGAAGGACGTCTCGAGGAGCTCACGGGAGCGATGCCTGCCGAACTGTTCGACCAGGTTGACGGCCATGTTGTACGACGGCTTGAAGCTGGAGCGCAGCGGGTAGGTCCGCGTCCCGGCGAGGCCCGCGAGGTGCTCCGGGCTCATGCCGCGCTGCCACAGCACCACCGCGTGGCCCTCGACGTCGATGCCGCGGCGGCCGGCGCGGCCGGTGAGCTGGGTGTACTCGCCGGGGGTGATGTCGGCGTGCTGTTCGCCGTTCCACTTGACGAGCTTCTCCAGCACCACGGAGCGGGCGGGCATGTTGATGCCGAGGGCGAGGGTCTCGGTGGCGAACACGGCCTTCACCAGGCCGCGGACGAACAGTTCCTCGACGACCTCCTTGAACGTCGGCAGCATGCCCGCGTGGTGGGCCGCTATGCCGCGCTCGAGGCCTTCCAGCCACTCGTAGTAGCCGAGGACGTGCAGGTCCTCGGAAGGGATGGAGGCCGTGCGCTCCTCGACGAGGGCGCGTACCTGTTCCCGTGATTCCTCGTCGTTGAGCCTGAGGCCGGCGTAGAGGCACTGCTGGACGGCGGCCTCGCAGGCGGCGCGGCTGAAGATGAACGTGATCGCGGGCAGCAGGCCCTCGGCGTCCAGCCGCTCGATGACCTCGGGCCGGCTCGGTGTCCACACCCGGGCGCGCTGTCTGCGCTCCCGTTCGCGGTCGGCCTCGCGCATGGCGCGGCCTCGCCTGCGGTCCTGGAACATGGGGCGGCTGGCCTCCATGCGGGCCAGGCGCGTGAGGTCGGGGTTGACGGCCTTCCTCTGCCCCTCGCCCTCCTCGAACAGGTCGTACATCCGGCGGCCGGCCAGCACGTGCTGGAACAGCGGCACGGGACGGTGCTCGGAGACGATCACCTCGGTGTCGCCGCGGACGGTGTCCAGCCAGTCGCCGAACTCCTCCGCGTTGGACACGGTCGCCGACAGCGACACCAGCGTCACCGACTCGGGGAGGTGGATGATCACTTCCTCCCAGACGGCGCCGCGGAAGCGGTCGGAGAGGTAGTGCACCTCGTCCATGACGACATAGCCGAGGCCGAGGAGGGTCTGCGAGCCCGCGTACAGCATGTTCCGCAGGACCTCGGTGGTCATCACGACGATCGGCGCGTCGGAGTTGACGCTGTTGTCGCCGGTGAGGAGGCCGACCTTCTGTGTGCCGTAGCGGCGGCACAGGTCGTTGTACTTCTGGTTCGACAGCGCCTTGATGGGTGTCGTGTAGAAGCACTTCTTGCCCTGTTTGAGGGCGAGGTGGACGGCGAACTCGCCGACGATCGTCTTGCCGGAGCCGGTGGGCGCGGCCACCAGCACGCCCTTGCCGGCCTCGAGCGACTCACAGGCCTCGATCTGGAAGGGGTCGAGGCCGAAGTCGTACATCTCGCGGAAGGAGGCGAGCGCGGTGGCCTGCTCGGCAGCGCGCCTACGGGCTGCCGCGTACCGCTCGGCCGGGGAGAGGTCCTCTGTCATCGTGCTTTCGAGCGTACCGGGAGCCACTGACAACAGGACGATCATTATGCGGATCACGGACGCGGACCGGGGCGCGGACGGGGGGGGGGGGGGCCCCCCCCGCGGGGGGGGGGGGGCCCCCCCGCCCCCCCCCCCCCCCCAACCCCCCCCCCCCCCCCCCCACCCCGGGCCAAAAAAAACAGAGAACAGCGGG
>NZ_JBIWIM010000009.1:73952-276529 GCF_044764595.1 Streptomyces sp. NPDC093984
TTCTGTGTGTTTTCTCGCTTCCGGGTACCAACTAAAACAAGTCCTAAATTTTTGCTTAACCGGGCCGGGCCCGGGGGCGGGGCGGCCGGGGGGCCCCCCCCGTGGCCCGGGGGGGGCCCCCACGGCCGTCGATCAGCACCTCACATGCCGCTTCCGCGCGGTCACGTCACGTCGTCATACCCGTTGACCCGGTCCGTGTTCGGCGCCTGGGGCAGTGCCCGGCTCGCGGTGACGCTCTCGACCTCGCCGATGTCCTCGGGCGTGAGATCCAGTTCGGAGGCCTCGTCGTCGGCGGGTCCCTCCGCCTCGCGCCGCCGCTTGCGCCGGTCGTTGAGCACCGAGAAGCCGACCGCGCCGAAGTACAGCACCCAGATCGGCCCGGCCAGCGCCAGCATGGAGAGGGGGTCGGTGCTGGGGGTGGCCACGGCCGCGAAGACCGTGATGCCCAGGATCATGGCGCGCCACCAGCCGAGCATGCGCGTGCCGCTGAGCACCCCGGTGAGGTTGAGCATGATCAGCAGCAGGGGCAGCTCGAAGGACAGTCCGAAGACGACCACCATGCGCGTGACGAGCTGCAGCAGGTCGTCCAGCGGCAGCAGGTTGTCGACGCCGGACGGCGTGAAGTCGATCAGCACCTTCGCGGTGGTGGGCAGCACCTTGTAGGCGAAGTACCCGCCGCCGAGGAAGAGCGGGACACCGGTGCCGACGAACCCGTAGGCGTACTTCTTCTCGTGCCGGTGCAGACCCGGCGCGACGAACGCCCACAGCTGGTAGAGCCAGACCGGTGAGGCGAACACCACACCGGCCATCAGCGAGACCTGCAGGGCCAGGGTGAAGGGCGCGAGCAGACCGTTGATCGTGATCCGCGCACACTGCTGGTTGTGGCTCGAGGACCTCGCCAGCTCCTCGAAACTCTTCCCGCACCCGACCGAGTCGAGGATCGGCTTGGTGAGGAAGTTGATGATGTCGTTGTAGAAGAAGGCGGCGACGACCGTGACCACGATGATGGCCAGCATGGCCTTGGCGAGCCGGTTGCGCAGTTCACGCAGGTGCTCCGCGAGGGGCATCCGCCCCTCGGGGTCCCTCTCCTGCTTGCGGGCAGACTTGAGCAACCCACATCCTCATCTCGTGCAGTGGACCGGGAGTTCCGGTCCTCCCGTCAGCGCTGGGTGGTGTCCGTCGGCTCGTTGACCGGGCGGGCGCTGGTCACGTCGCCGGGAGCGGCCTGGATGGTGCGCTGGGCCGGGGGCTGCTCGTCGTTCGGCGGGCCGGCCGGCGCGGAGGGCTTGCCCTCCTCCTTCATCGCCTTGGCCTCGCTCTTCAGGATGCGCGCGGACTTGCCGAGGGAGCGGGCCATGTCCGGAAGCTTCTTCGCGCCGAACAGCAGGATGATGACGACGAGGATGAGAATGATCTCGGGGGCTCCGAGCCTTCCGAACATAAGTCTTTACCTTCTCACCGAGGCGGCATTGGGTGGGGGTGCTGTTCGATCAGTCGGACAAATGTCCGACAACCGTGCAGCGATCGTAACGCTCAGGGGTGAACGTGAGGCAATCCCTGTGCGTACTCCCGGTCTGCGGACCGCGCCTCGTTCTTCGGGCCGCGACCAGCAGCGTACCTGTACGCGGTGGGAAGTAGACAGGGCGAAGTGACTCATTGCGCCTCTTGCGGCTCCTCTTACCGGATCCACGGAACACCGCCGCGGTACGGCGTGCGACGGAGAAGGCCAGAGCCGGAGTGCGGTCGTCAGGCGGATCGCCGTCGCGAGGCCGATTGCCGGCGTCAGGCGGAACGCCGTCGTGCTGCCGATTGGCGGCGTGAGGCGGATCGCCGCCGCGAAACCGATTGCCGGCGTCAGGCGGATCGCCGCCGCGAAACCGATTGCCGGCGTCAGGCGGATCGCCGCCGCGAAACCGATCGCCGTCGTGAAGCGCATTGCCGTCGTGCGGCCGATCGCCGCCGTGAAGCGGATTGAGGGCGTGAGAGGGATTGCCGAGCCGCTGCGGGATTGCCGAGCCGCTGCGGATTCATATCCGGTCCGCGGCCCGCGCGGCGCCCACGGCCGCCCGCTCCAGGTCCTCCGCGGCACGGTTGATCCGGCGCGCCGAGTCGGCGACCTGCCGCCCGAGGCGCTGGGCCTCCAGGAAGACCCGGACGGCGAACACACCCAGAACGGCGAGCCCCAGGAACCCCAGGGCGATCGCGAGCATCGGCCAGAACATGACGTAAGAGCCTAGAGGGTCGAGTGCAGCCGCAGGGTCCGCACCCCGCCGCCGGTGAGCAGTTCGACGATCCGCTCCCCGGCCGGCTTGCGGACGGACGCGCCGCACTCGGGGCACGTGAAGGAGTAGAACGTGGTCTTGCTGGTGGCGCCGATGGCGAGCCGCAGGGCGCTCGCGCCCAGCTCGAAACGGGCCCGGCAGTCCGGGCAGCCGGCCCGGAACACCACGTCCGCCACCCGCCTCATCCCGGCGAACGCCGTCCGCACCGACATCTCCGCGGCCCCCGGCGTCTGCGGCGCACCGGCCGACGCATCCGACTGCTCCGACGCACCAGACATCGCCGACGTGCTCACAGCTGCTGCTCCTGCCTGTCGTACAGCCCGTCCTGAACCGGATCCGGCCCGTCGTACGCCGCGAGCGCCTCGCGTGCCGCCCGGCGGGCGCTGTCCGCGAGGTCCTGCGGCGACACGATCCGGCCGTCCCGTCCGAGCCGCAGCGCCAGCCGTCTGAGCGACGCCGGGTCGGGGGTCCGCAAGGTGATACGCAGCCCGCCGTCCGGCAGCTCATCCGCGCTGTCGTGCGGGTAGTACTCGGCGACCCAGCGGCCGCCCGGTCCGACCTCGACGACCACCTCGGGGTCCTCGGCGGCTGGCTGGACGAGCCCCTCGGACAGGTCCCGCAGCTCGACCTCCGGGGGCGCCGACGGCTCATCGAGGATCTTGATCTCGGCGACCCGGTCGAGCCGGAAGGTGCGGCGCGCCTCGGAGCGGCGGCACCACGCCTCCACGTACGTGTGGCCGACGCTGACCAGGCGGATCGGGTCGATCTCGCGCTCGGTGACCTCGTCGCGGGCCGGCGAGTAGTAGCGGATCCACAGGCGGCGACGCTCGGAGATGGCCCGGTCGACGTCGGCGAAGACACCGCCCTCGGACTCGAACGTCACCGACAGCCGGGAGCTGGCGCCCGCGACCTCGCCGGCGGCGGTCTCCACCTTGGCGGTGGCGCGCAGCAGCGCCTGCCGGTCGCTCTCCCGCAGCCCCGGCAGGGTGGCCACGGCCCGCGCGGCCACCAGCAGCGCGGTCGCCTCGTCCGCCGCCAGCCGCAGGGGCTCGGCCGCCTCCGCGCCGAGAGCGGCCGGGTTGTGCCACCAGATGCGCTCGCCGTCGGTGTCGATGTCGAGGAGGTCCCCGCCGCGGAAGCTGGTGCCGCACATGGGCAGCACGTCGAGGTCCGAGACCAGCTCCTCCTCGGTGATCCCGAACGCCCGGGCGACGTCCTCGACGCGCGCGCCGGGGCGCTCCCGCAGATACGTCACCAGGGACAGCATCCGCCGGGTCTGGTCGATGGCGTTCGCCGGCCTGGCCGGTTTGCCTGCCACGGTGCTACCTCTCCCCCTCAGCCCTTGGCCACGGCACGCAGCCGGTCCACCACGTCGGCCCGCAGCTCCGCCGGCTCCAGGACCACCACGTCGGGCCCGAACTCCACCAGCCAGGCGTCGAGGCCGTGCCCGTACGGAATCTCCAACTCGTCCCAGCCGTCACCGAGTTCCCGCACAGAGGTGGCCTTCGCCCGAAGGGGGTACCCCGCGTCCTTGCGCAGCCGGATCCGCGCCGAACGGTCGGCGGTCTCCCCCGCCCAGCTCGCCACGGTCTCACGGACGGTGACCACGTCGGGCACCGGGGCGCTGAAGGCACCGCCGCGGCTGCGCACCTTGCCGGTGATCCTCGAGAGCCGGAAGACACGCTCGGCTCCCCGGTCGCGGTCCCAGCCCGCGAGGTACCAGTGGCCGCGCCAGCACTCCAGCGCCCAGGGTTCGACATGGCGCTGTTCGGGGTGGGCGGCGGTGGCCTTGCGGTAGTCGAAGACGACGGGGCGGCGGTCCCGGCAGGCCAGCATCAGCGGCTCGAACGCGGCCTCGTGCACGGGGATGCGGGGTTCCAGGGCGCCGTGGGCCTCGTACGGGTCGACGTCCTCGGGCAGGCCTGCGGCGCGCAGCTTCTGCAAGGCGCCGCTCGCTGCACCGGCGAGCCGGGCCTGCTGCCACACCTTGGCGGCCAGGCCGAGCGCGGCGGCCTCCTCGGCGTCGAGAGTGATGGGCGGAAGGCGGTTGCTGTCGCGGCGCGCCAGGTAGCCGACCTCGCCGTCGAGGTTCTCCACGGTCTCGATCACGAGCCCGAGCTCACGCAGGTCGTCCTTGTCCCGCTCGAACATGCGGTTGAAGGAGTCGTCGGACCCTGCTTCCAGATAGGCCTCGATGGACTCGCGCAGCTCACGCTTGCTGAGCGGCCGCCGCGTCCCGAGCAGACACAGCGCCAGATTCATCAGCCGCTCGGCCTTGGCAATGGCCATCGACGCCCTTCGCCTCCCCATGGTGCTTACGACGGACGACCGTACCGCCCGCGAGCACCCCGGCAAAAGCCGAGGGCCCACGCCCGCACAGGCATGGACCCAGCTGATCGTTTCCGGTCGCGTCCAGGCAGCCGCCCGCACCGTCCGCGGCCGACCCGGCCTCGGCCGCCGCGGAGCCCGCGGAGGCACTCCACGAAGCGCCCCCGTCGGACGCGGCTCGGCGGCCGGATCACCTTCGCAGCTGCCGGGTGACCGCTTCCGCGGCCCCGCACAGCGACTGCCGGACGGCGCCGGGAGGCCGACAAGGGTTCCGCCGCCGGGCCCCGGCCCGGCGGCGGTCGGCGCCCGGTGCCTGTGTCAGACCGCGACCAGGTCGCAGACGAAGATCAGCGTCTCGCCCGGCTTGATCCGGGCGCCCGCGCCACGGTCGCCGTAGGCCAGGTGCGGGGGAATGGTCAGCTGGCGGCGGCCGCCGACCTTCATGCCCTGGACGCCCTGGTCCCAGCCCTTGATGACCTGGCCGACACCCAGCTGGAACTTCAGCGGCGTACCGCGGTTCCAGGACGCGTCGAACTCCTCACCGGTGGAGAAGGCAACGCCCACGTAGTGGACGGAGACGGTGTCGCCCGCCTTGGCCTCCGGGCCGTCACCCTCCCAGATGTCCTTGATCTCGAGGTCGGCCGGGGGCTCGCCGCCCGGGAAGTCGATCTCGGGCTTCTCGATGCTCACGTCAAAAGCTCCTGCTGTTTCGTGTTGAGGCCATTGCGGCACCACCGACACTCTCACATCCCCGCAGGGCTTACATCTTCGCCAGGATGTCGACCGCGAAGACCAGCGTGGAGTCCTTCTTGATGTCGCTGCCGCTCGGCGGGTTGTCCCCGTACCCCAGCTTCGGCGGGATGACGACGAGCACACGGCTGCCGACCTTCTTCCCGGTCAGCCCCTGCGCCCAGCCCTTGACGACCTGCTGGAGCGAGAACGACGCCAGCTGGCCACGCCCGTACGTGGAGTCGAACTCCTTGCCGGTGTCCCACAGCACGCCCTTGTACTGCACGAGAACCGTGTTGTCCGCCTTGACCTCGTCGCCGTCGCCCTCGATGACGTACTTCGCGACCAGGCCCGTCGGCGGCTTCACCTTCGGCATGTCGATGGACGGCGCCTTGCCGTCGGTGTTCGTGCCCACCTTCGGCAGGTCGGAGTCGCTCTGCGCCACCGTCTTGCCCTTGGCGGAGCTCTTCGCGTTGAACGTGTTCTGCACGTCCACCACGAACACCAGCGTGTCGGTGCCCTTGATGCCCGCCTGCTGGTTGCCCTGCGTGCCGTACCCCCAGGTCGGGGGCACCGCCATCAGCACCCGGCTGCCGACCTTCTTCCCCGCCAGCGCATACCGCCAGCCGTCGATGATGCCGCCCTGGGCGAGCTGGATCACCAGCGGCGTCTTGCGGTCGTAGGAGTTGTCGAAGACCTTGGCCGTGTCCCAGATCTGGCCCAGGTAGTTCGCCTGGATGTAGTCGTTCTCCGCGACCGTCTGCCCACCGCCGGCGATCACCGTTTTGACCGCCAGGTCCTTCGACGGCGAGCCGGACCCCTTCGCCACAGTCGGCTTCTCGTCGAACTTCGCCCCGGCGGTGATCGCAGGCAACGGCCCCTCGACGATCTTCGGCGGCGGGGCGGCCGACGTCGCCGAGGGCGCGGGGGACGAACTGGTACCACCCGCACCCTTGCCGGACTTGTCGTCACCGCATCCGGCGACGGTCACCAGCCCGGCGGGCACAGCGGCAAGAAGAAGAGAGCGTCGGCGCACGATGGGGCCTCAATCGGTCGATCTTGATGGATGGCGTGCGCGCAACTCTACGGCGAAAGAAGGGCGCCGTACGGCAAACGTACGGCGCCCGTGTGGCGTTCCGGTGACACACGTGAAACGCGCGTCTCAGATTCCGGTCTCACATTCCGGCGATCAGCTTCTCCACCCGGTCGTCCACCGAACGGAACGGGTCCTTGCACAACACCGTCCGCTGCGCCTGGTCGTTGAGCTTCAGATGCACCCAGTCGACCGTGAAATCACGGCGCTGTTCCTGCGCCCGCCGGATGAAGTCACCGCGCAGCCGCGCGCGAGTGGTCTGCGGCGGAACCGACTTGCCCTCGAAGATCTTCAAGTCGTTGCAGATCCGGGCGGCTTGGCCCTTCTTCTCCAGCAGGTAGTACAGACCACGACGACGGTGGATGTCGTGGTAGGCGAGGTCTATCTGCGCCACCCGCGGATGCGACATCGTCATGTTGTGCTTGGCCCGGTACCGCTCGATGAGCTTGTACTTCATCACCCAGTCGATTTCGGTACCGATCCGGTCGAGATCCTCCGACTCGATCGCGTCCAGCGTACGGCCCCACAGCTCCAGCACCTGCTCGACCGTGCCCGTCCGGATACCGCGGCGCTCGCAGAAGTCCACGGCCTTCTCGTAGTACTCCCGCTGCACCTCCAGCGCGGAGGCCTCCCGGCCGCTCGCCAGGCGCACCTTGCGGCGGCCCGTGATGTCATGGCTGACCTCGCGGATCGCCCGGATCGGGTTCTCCAGGGTCAGGTCACGCATCACCGTCCCCGCCTCGATCATGCGCAGCACCAGATCGGTCGCGCCGACCTTCAGCAGCATCGTCGTCTCGGACATGTTCGAATCGCCGACGATGACATGCAGACGGCGGTAACGCTCCGCGTCCGCGTGCGGCTCGTCCCGCGTGTTGATGATCGGCCGGGAACGGGTCGTCGCCGAGCTGACACCCTCCCAGATGTGCTCGGCCCGCTGGCTCACGCAGTACACCGCCCCGCGCGGGGTCTGCAGCACCTTGCCGGCACCGCACAGCAACTGCCTGGTGACCAGGAACGGAATCAGGATGTCCGCGAGCCGCGAGAACTCCCCGTGCCGCGCCACCAGGTAGTTCTCGTGACAACCATAGGAGTTGCCCGCCGAGTCCGTGTTGTTCTTGAAGAGGTAGACGTCGCCCGCGATTCCCTCCTCGTGCAGGCGGCGTTCGGCGTCGACCAGCAGCCCCTCGAGAATGCGCTCGCCGGCCTTGTCGTGGGTGACCAGTTCGATCACGTTGTCACATTCGGGTGTCGCGTATTCCGGATGCGAGCCCACGTCGAGATAGAGACGGGCCCCGTTGCGCAGAAACACATTGCTGCTGCGGCCCCATGACACGACACGGCGGAAGAGGTACCGCGCCACCTCGTCAGGCGACAGACGGCGCTGTCCCCTGAACGTGCACGTGACGCCGTACTCGTTCTCCAGCCCGAAAATGCGGCGGTCCATGACTGAACATTACGCCCGATCCCCCGAGCTGAAACGGGGTTCGACAGCACGGTTTGGATCATTTTCCGGTGAACCCGCAACCACCCCGCCCCCGGCGGGAGGTGCGAGGACCCGCCCCGCGACCACCAGGACCAGCAGCGACACGGCCCCCGCGGCCCCCGGCACCGCGAAACCCCACAGCGCGCCACCCGCCTGCACCACCGGCCCCGCGACACCCGTCCCGACCGACGCACCCACCGTGAACGTCGTCACCAGCCACGAGAACGCCTCCGTCACCGTACCGCTCGGCGCATGCCGGTCCACCAGCACAAACGCACATGCGATACACGGCGCCAGGAACACCCCCGCAACGGCGGTCAGCCCCACCATCGCGACCACACCCGGCATCAGCATCAGCGGCAGATAACACAGCGCCAAAAGCCCCACCAGCACACGCAGCCGCCGCTCCGGCGCACCCGGCCACCGCCGCGCCCCGTAGACCGAACCCCCGACCAGAGCACCCAACCCGATCGCCGCCATCAACCACCCGTACACCCCGTCGCCCCCGTGACCATCGGCGTACGACACGGCCGCCACCGCGATCGAACCCAGCGCCATCCCCACGAACAGGAACGCACCGAGCAGCACCAGCAGCCCCCGCGAGCGCAGCGCCCCCAGCCAGTGCGCCTCACGCGGCGCCGACCGCCACGCACGCGACGGCGGCGACACCACCACCGACAAGGCGCCCAGGACCCCGACGACGTTCAGCACCACCACCGCCACCCGCGCCGACCACAACGACGCGCACAACGTCACCAGCAACGGCCCGACGGTGAACATCACCTCCTGCGCCACCGCGTCCATCGCATACGCCGTGTGCACCTGCTCCTCCCGGCGCAGCACCACCGGCCACAGCGCCCGCAGACCGCCCTCCAGCGGCGGCGTGAACAGCCCCGCGACCACCACCGCCGCATACGCCACGGCGATCGGCTCCAGATCCGTCAGCGCGAACACCGCCATGGCGGCTGCCGACACCACCGCCGCCGGCAGCTGCACCCGCGGCTGCCCGTACAGATCGACCAGCCGCCCCAGCACCGGCTGCCCCACCGCGTTGGCCACCCCGTACACCGCGGCCAGCGCCCCCGCGAGGCTGTACGTGCCGCCCTCGGCACGCACGAACAGCACCACGGCGATCGCCGCCACCGCGTTGGGCAACCGGCCCACCAGCGTCCCCACCAGCAGGCGGGCCGCATGCCTCGCCCTGAGGATCTCCACGTATCCCGCGGCCATGCGCGTCCCTTCTCCCGGCCCCACCCCGCTTCTCCGTACCCGCGAAGGGTGAAGTTTTACGTATAACCTCGCCCGCCATACGTACCATGAGCGCTGACCAGCAGTCCACACGACACCACCCCACCAGCCCGCACGAAGGAGCACGCCCACCGTGCCACCAGGTAGCACGCGACCCACCAGCCGCGATGTCGCCCAGGCCGCCGGCGTCTCCCAGGCAGCCGTCTCCCTCGTCCTCGGCGACAAATGGCGCGGACGCGTCTCCGAACCCGTCGCCGAACGCGTCCGACAGGCCGCACGAGAACTCGGCTACCGCCCCAACCTCGCGGCACGCAACCTCCGCCTCGGCCACACCCGCACAGTCCTGCTGGTCGTACCCGCCCTCACCACCGAGTTCTTCGCCGGCGTCTACACCGGCGCAGCCCGCGTCGCAGCCGACCACGGCTTCGGCGTCGTCCTCTACCCCTCACCCGAAGGCGTCGGCCCCGCCAGAGACCCCTTCCACTCCGCACAAGCCGCCCTCGACGGCGTCATCGCCTCCTCCATGGCCGCCGACGCCCTCACCGCCATCCACGGCGACCAACTCCCCCTCGTCATGCTGGACAGCGACCCCCAGGGCAGCCCCGGCGCCGCAACCGTCAACCTCGACATCACCGACGGCGTACGCCAAGTAGCCGAACACCTCCTCACCCTCGGCCACCGCCACTTCCTCCACCTCGCCGCCGACATTCCCTCCTGGACCTTCCGGATACGCGCCCAGGAACTCGCGGCACGCGTCGGCACCGTCCCCGGCACCACCCTCCGCACCACCCACGCCCCCATCTCCATCGAAGACGCCCTCACCGCCGCCGAAACCGCCCTCGCCGCCCCCGGCCCCCGCCCCACCGCCCTCGTCTGCGACGACGACAAACTCGCCGCCGGCGCCTACAAAGCCGCCCGCCGCCTCGGCCTGCGCATCCCCGACGACCTCTCCGTCACCGGCCTCGACGACCTCGCCCTCGCCACCGCCATCGACCCCGAACTGACGACCGTACGGCTGGACGCGGAACTCTTCGGAGAGCGAGGCATGGAGGCCCTGCTGGCCGTCCTCGAAGGGCGCACACCCGAGCAGGGCGACATCCCGGTGGAACTCGTCGTACGGGGCTCCACAGCACCACCGCGCCAGTGACCCGGAGCGACCCGGGAACGACTTGGGAGCGACTTGGGAGCACAACGCTGCGCGCCCCGACCCGGAACGGGCGGGGCGCGCAGCGTCATACCGTCACACGGTCACACGGTCACACGAAATGAGACGACCTACTCCTCCGACTCACCGTCGGCGTCCGCGTCGGCCTCCGCCTCCGCCGCCGTCGACGCACCGTCCGCCTGCAACAGACGCGACAGCTGACGACCGGTGATCCGCCTGAACTTGCGCTTCTGCGGCCGCGTACGGTCCAGCACCGCGACCTCCAGACGCTCCGCCGGAATCTCCCGCTCACTGCCGTTCGTGTCGCGCGACAGCGCCTGCACGGCCAGCTTCAGCGCCTCCGCCAACGTCATCCCGTCACGGTGACGCTGATCGAGAAAACTGCTGATCTGCTCGGCGTTGCCACCGACCGCCACCGAACCGTGCTCATCCACGATCGACCCGTCATGCGGCAGACGGTAGATCTGATCACCCTCCGGGGTCTCCCCCACCTCGGCGACCACCAGCTCCACCTCGTACGGCTTCTCCGCCGCACTCGAGAAGATCGTGCCCAGCGTCTGCGCGTACACGTTCGCCAGACCACGGGCGGTCACGTCACCACGGTCATAGGTGTAACCGCGCAGGTCGGCGTAACGCACACCACCGATCCGCAGGTTCTCGTACTCGTTGTACTTGCCGGCGGCCGCGAAACCGATCCGGTCGTAGATCTCACTGAACTTGTGCAGCGCACGGGACGGGTTCTCACCGACGAACACGATGCCGTCGGCGTACTGCATCACGACCAGACTGCGGCCGCGCGCGATGCCCTTGCGGGCGTACTCCGCCCGGTCGGCCATGGCCTGCTGGGGGGAGACATAGAACGGCGTCGACACCGGTTATCCGTCCCTTTCTGTCGAAGTCACGCGATCACCTTGATAACAACCGGTCCCGCCGTCAGAGCAGCGCGGCCCGCGGACCGTCGGGCTGCTGCAGACGCCGGTCCAGGACGGAACGGGCGATCTCGGACGACTCGTCCTCGGTCAGCCGGCGGAAGCCGTCCTCGGTGATCACGGTGACGATCGGATAAATCCGGCGAGCGACATCGGGACCACCGGTCGCCGAGTCGTCGTCCGCCGCGTCGTACAGGGCCTGGACCACCAGGGTCGTGGCCTCCTCCTCGCTCAGATCCTCACGGTAGAGCTTCTTCATCGCACCACGCGCGAAAATCGAACCGGAACCCGTGGCCGCGAAGCCGTGCTCCTCGGAGCGGCCACCCGTCACGTCGTAGGAGAAGATGCGGCCCTTGCCACGGTCCACGTCATAGCCGGCGAAAAGGGGGACCACCGCAAGGCCCTGCATGGCCATGCCCAGATTGGAACGGATCATGGTCGACAGGCGGTTCGCCTTGCCCTCAAGGGACAACTGCGCGCCCTCGACCTTCTCGAAGTGCTCCAGCTCCAGCTGGAACAGCTTCACCATCTCGACCGCGAGACCCGCCGTGCCGGCGATGCCGACCGCCGAGTACTCGTCCGCCGGGAACACCTTCTCGATGTCCCGCTGCGCGATCACATTGCCCATGGTCGCCCGGCGGTCACCCGCGAGCACGACGCCCCCCGGGAACGTCGTGGCCACGATGGTGGTGCCGTGCGGGGCCTCGATCACGCCCTGCGTGGGCGGCAGCTGCCGGTTGCCGGGCAGCAACTCGGGCTGGTGCTCCGACAGGAAGTCCATGAAGGACGACGAGCCAGGCGTCAGGAAGGCAGCTGGTAGACGCCCGGTGCTACGAGGATTGGCTTCCACGCGTTTCCTTCCAGGTAGTCGGCAGCTCGGTTCATCGCTTCGGGGTCGTCCCGCAACAGACCGAGGCCGAAATTGCAGTTGAAGCACAGTACGCCACGGACCCTACCCGTCTCATGGCAGTGATCCACATGCGCTGCCGGGGCGGATAGACATATGCAACAGACGCCTGCTTGGGAGGCGATCAACTCGTCACGTTCGGCCTCGGTGATGCCGTACTGACGCTTCAGGTGACCTTGCCGCCCCTGAACCGCCCGGCACGCCTTGCAGCGCGTCGACAGGCCGTCCGACGCGGTTGCGTTGCGGTGCCACTCACTGTGCGGCTTGACCTGGCCACAAGTCCGGCAGAGCTTGTGCCCCGGCGGGACCTCGACCTTCTCGCGCACTTGCTTGCCCATGGCCTCCCGGCGGCGCCGGGAGTGCGCGGCACTGTACTCAGCCACGCACTCCCGGCACCGGACCTGAAGACCGTCACGCCGATTCCTGTCCCGCGCGAAGGCAGCGAGGGGCAATTCCCTCTTGCAGCTCGTGCATCGCTTCGCGGACGGCTCTGTAGCCACTCCCATCCCCCGCCACTTTCAATCCGAAGGGAAAAGCTACCTCAGACCTTCACTCTCCGCCCTTTTGCACGAAGCTCCGCACGAAATCCTCGGCATTTTCCTCGAGTACGTCATCGATTTCGTCGAGGACGGAGTCCACGTCGTCGCTCAGCTTCTCGTGCCGCTCCTTGAGATCCCCCGAAGCCTGAGCCTCCTGCTCCTGCTCCTCGATCTCCTCGGTGGAGCGCGTGGCCTTCTGCTGGCCGCCGCCGGTGTCCTTGGTCGCCATAACCCTCACCCCGCTCAGTTCGCCCGACATGGTCGACAGGTCGGCTTTCCTGCCGATCGATGGTGATCAGACCCTACTAGCCGGGTCCGACAATGGCCCCGCAGTTACTCCAACGTGCGGGGACCACCTCGATGATTCCCGGCCGCCGGGATTTACACCCTGGGCGGCCGGGCTCGTCCGAGTACCCCTAGCCGCCTGACAGGACCCTGACCAGGTCCTCGGCCGTGCGGCAGCGGTCCAGGAGCTCCTTGACGTGATTACGCGTTCCGCGTAGCGGTTCCAGGGTTGGAACGCGTTGGAGGGAGTCCCGGCCGGGGAGGTCGAAGATGACCGAGTCCCAGGAGGCGGCGGCGACGTCGTCCGCGTACTGCTCAAGGCAGCGGCCGCGGAAGTAGGCGCGGGTGTCCTCCGGGGGCCTCGTGCGGGCCCGTTCGACGTCGGTCTCGTCCAGGAGGCGCTTCATGCGCCCACGAGCTGCCAGGCGGTTGTACAGGCCCTTCTCGGGGCGTACGTCGGCGTACTGGAGGTCGAGGAGGTGGAGCTTCGCGGCGTCCCAGTCGAGTCCGTCGCGGCGGCGGTAGCCCTCCATGAGCTCCCGTTTGGCGACCCAGTCCAGCTCGCCCGCCAGGCTCATCGGATCGTGCTCGAGGCGGTTGAGGGTGTCCTCCCAGCGGGACAGGACGTCCTTCGTCTGCTCGTCGGCGTCGGCCCCGTAGCGTTCCTCGACGTACTTGCGTGAGAGTTCGTAGTACTCCATCTGGAGCTGGACCGCGGTGAGTGTGCGGCCGCTGCGCAGGGTGATCAGTCGCTTCAGGGTCGGGTCGTGGGAGACCTGGTGCAGGGTCCGTACGGGCTGGTCGACCGCGAGGTCCACGGCGATGAAGCCGTCCTCGATCATGGACAGGACCAGGGCTGTCGTGCCCAGCTTCAGGTAGGTCGAGATCTCCGACAGGTTCGCGTCGCCGATGATCACGTGGAGGCGGCGGTATTTCTCCGCGTCCGCGTGGGGTTCGTCGCGGGTGTTGATGATGGGCCGCTTGAGTGTCGTCTCGAGGCCCACCTCCACCTCGAAGTAGTCGGCGCGCTGGCTGAGCTGGAAGCCGTGTTCGTGGCCGTCCTGGCCGATGCCGACGCGGCCGGCTCCGGCGATGACCTGGCGGGAGACGAAGAAGGGGGTGAGGTGGCGCACGATGTCGGAGAAGGGGGTTTCCCGCTTCATCAGGTAGTTCTCGTGCGTGCCGTAGCTGGCGCCCTTGTTGTCGGTGTTGTTCTTGTAGAGGTGGATGGGTTGGGCGCCGGGGAGCTGGGCGGCTCGTTCTGCGGCTTCTGCCATGATGCGTTCGCCGGCTTTGTCCCAGAGGACGGCGTCGCGGGGGTTGGTCACCTCGGGGGCGCTGTATTCGGGGTGTGCGTGGTCGACGTAGAGCCGTGCGCCGTTGGTGAGGATGACGTTGGCGAGGCCGATGTCCTCGTCGGTGAGCTGGCTGGCGTCGGCGGCCTCGCGGGCGAGGTCGAAGCCTCGCGCGTCCCGCAGCGGGTTTTCTTCCTCGAAGTCCCAGCGGGCCCGGCGGGCCCGGTGCATCGCCGCGGCGTAGGCGTTGACGATCTGGGATGAGGTGAGCATGGCATTGGCGTTGGGGTGGCCGGGGACGGAGATGCCGTACTCCGTCTCGATGCCCATTACTCGCCGTACGGTCATGCGGCCCTCCTTGCCCGGCGGCGCCCTCGGTCGGGGGCGGCGCTCAGATACCGCTGGTGCTCCGGTGCGCGTGCGGTGCCCGTCCCCGCACGGCGCGACGCGGCGGTAACAAAGAGCCTAGAACGCCTTTGCGCTGGTGGGGAGATCATTTGCGTCATTGCTGTGCTCCAGCCGTGGCCCGAAAAGCAGTGGGCTGCGGGTACCCGGTGGGGGCACCCGCAGCCGCCCTTGCTTTTTACAGGTACTGACCGGTGTTTGCCACCGTGTCGATGGAGCGTCCGGTGTCTGCGCCTTGCTTTCCGGTGATGAGGGTGCGGATGTAGACGATCCGTTCGCCCTTCTTTCCGGAGATTCGGGCCCAGTCGTCGGGGTTGGTGGTGTTGGGCAGGTCCTCGTTCTCCTTGAACTCGTCCACGCACGCCTGGAGGAGGTGGGAGACGCGGAGGCCTTTCTGGTTGTGCTCGAGGAAGTCCTTGATTGCCATCTTCTTGGCGCGGCCGACGATGTTTTCGATCATGGCGCCGGAGTTGAAGTCCTTGAAGTAGAGGACTTCCTTGTCGCCGTTGGCGTAGGTGACCTCGAGGAAGCGGTTCTCGTCGGACTCGGCGTACATCTGTTCCACGGCGGTCTGGATCATGGCCTGGACAGTGGCGCCCTTGTCGCCTCCGTGTTCGCTGACGTCGTCGGCGTGCAGGGGGAGGTTCTCGGTGAGGTACTTTCCGAAGATGTCCTTGGCTGCTTCGGCGTCCGGACGTTCGATCTTGATCTTCACGTCGAGGCGGCCGGGGCGCAGGATGGCGGGGTCGATCATGTCCTCGCGGTTGGAGGCGCCGATGACCACGACGTTCTGCAGGCCTTCCACACCGTCGATCTCGGCGAGGAGCTGGGGGACGATGGTGTTCTCCACGTCCGAGCTGACGCCGGAGCCGCGGGTGCGGAAGAGGGATTCCATCTCGTCGAAGAAGACGATGACGGGGGTGCCCTCGCTGGCCTTTTCGCGGGCTCGCTGGAAGACGAGGCGGATCTGTCGTTCGGTTTCGCCGACGTACTTGTTCAGGAGCTCGGGGCCCTTGATGTTGAGGAAGAAGCTCTTGCCGGCGGCCTGGCCGGTCACTTCGGCGACCTTCTTGGCGAGGGAGTTCGCCACGGCCTTGGCGATGAGGGTCTTGCCGCATCCGGGGGGTCCGTAGAGGAGGACTCCCTTGGGCGGGCGCAGCTCGTGCTCCTTGAAGAGGTCGGGGTAGAGGTACGGGAGCTCGACCGCGTCGCGGATGGCTTCGATCTGGCCGGCGAGGCCGCCGATCGCCTCGTAGCCGATGTCGGGTACCTCTTCGAGGACGAGTTCTTCGACCTCGCTCTTGGGGACGACCTCGTAGACGTAGCCGGAGCGGGGTTCGAGCAGGAGGGCGTCGCCGGGGCGGATGGTGACGTCCAGCAGCGGCTCGGCGAGCCGTACCACCCGTTCCTCGTCGGTGTGCCCGAGCACCAGGGCGCGCTCGCCGTCCTCGAGGATCTCCTTGAGGGTGACGATGTCCCCGACGCGCTCGAACTCCATGGCTTCGACCACGTTGAGCGCTTCGTTGAGCATTACTTCCTGGCCGCGGCGGAGCTCGTCGAGGTCCACGCTGGGGCTGACGTTCACGCGGAGTTTGCGGCCTCCGGTGAAGATGTCGGCGGTGCCGTCCTCGTTCGCCTGCAGGAAGACACCGAAGCCGGCCGGTGGCTGTGCGAGCCGGTCGACTTCTTCCTTGAGGGCCACGATCTGGTCGCGGGCCTCACGGAGCGTGTTGGCGAGCCGCTCGTTCTGCGCGGACACGCCGGCCAGGTTGGTCTGCAGCTCGACGATCCGCTCTTCGAGAATTCTCGTGTGTCGCGGAGAGTCGGCGAGCTTGCGTCGCAGGACGGCGATCTCCTGCTCAAGGTAGGCAATCTGCCCGGCAGGGTCGTCGGACCCTCGTCCCGGGCGGATGCCGCGGTTCATGTCGTCGTCGTGGGCTGCCACGGTCCTCACCTCCTCCAAGGGGAGCTGGACGCTTCCAGACCCTACCTGGGTGGGTGTCGATTGAAACCCCTAGATCACAAAGACTGTCGGGGTGTGTCCGATCTTCACCCTTGCGCTCTCCCTCACGCCAGGGGAATACCCACCGAACATGATTGGGAAGCGGCCGAAGGTAGGGTCGAGGTGTTCAACACCCGTCAGAGCTGGCCGGATTCCCGGGGCTCTGGCGCAGTCAACGGCAGGGGAGATGACCGTGCAGCAGGAGGCCGGTGTCGGCGGCGAGGAGCTGGAGGTCTGGATCGACCAGGACCTGTGTACCGGTGACGGTATCTGTGCCCAGTACGCGCCGGAGGTCTTCGAGCTGGACATCGACGGTCTGGCTTATGTGAAGGGGCCGGACGAGGAGCTTCTGCAGGTCGCGGGTGCTGCGACGCGGGTGCCGTTGCCGCTGGTGGGGGACGTGGTGGATTCGGCGAGGGAGTGTCCTGGCGAGTGCATCCACGTGCGTCGGGTTTCGGACAGGGTGGAGGTGTACGGCCCGGACGCTGCGTGATCACACGGCCACCTCAGGTCAGCTGTGTCTCTTTTCTCACACTCTCGGGGCTGCGCGTCACGCGGTCCGGGCCGTGGGGTCAGATCTCGCGGCTGCCCTCGGCGGTGGTGCGGAGGAATGCGCCGTTCCTCCATTGCCACTTGGCGTTGTCTTTGACGTCGGGGCAGCAACTCGGTACGTCGGGCGAGGAGTAGCCGAGGAGGGTGGCGGTGACGGCGGCGTCGCGGACCGCGAAGTCGGTGACGGTGTTGCGGTCCTTGGGGTCGACGAGGGTGGCGACGACGCGGGGTCTGGCGGTGCCCGCCGCCTGGGTGAGGACGTAGAGGCCGTCGGGTGGGGTGCCCATGCCGGCGTCGCAGTGGACGACGACGACGGTCTCGGGGCGGCCGTCGCCGTCGAGGTCGCCGGTGGCTTTCTTGACGACGAGGAGCTTGGTGGGGCCGCAGTCGAGGGGGAAGTCGGCCTTGGCCGGGTCGGGGGGCGCGGTGGCGGCGGGGGCGGCCTTGGTCTCGGTGTGGGGTTGGGCCGCCGTTGCGGCGCCCGGCTGCAGCACGGAGGACAGGGCGATCACGCCGGAGACTGCGGTGGCGGTGGCGACCCAGTGGATGGGCCGGGTGGTGGTGTGAGCCAGTTCCGGGACGGCGGAGTGCTGCACGGGGGAGGTGTCTCCTGTGAGGGCTGTGCCGGTGGGGGTGCCCCGCATCGTGCCACACGTCACAGTGCGGGGGAACGGCGGGGTGGCAACTGCTGGTGGTGCGTCAGTTTCCGTGTGCGCCCGGGGTGGAGAGGGACGGTCGCGCCGGTGGGTGGGTGTGTGCGCGTGTGCGTGCTTCGGCGGGTGGGGGTGTGTGGGTGTGTGTGCTTGAACGCGTGAGCGCCGTGGCCGAGTTCCGCGAGGTGTGCGGGAACTCGGCCACGGCGCTGGTGTGTTGGGGGCCGTGTGGGGGCCGGGGTCAGCGGCCGGTGCCTCCGTCGGCGTTGGGGCCGGTGTAGTCCTCGCCGTACGCGCCCTTGGCGGGGCGGCGGCGGCGCATGGGCGGCTCGACGCCGTCGGCGAGGCGGCGTGCGGTGAGGAGGAAGCCGGTGTGGCCGATCATGCGGTGGTCGGGGCGGACGGCGAGGCCCTCGATGTGCCAGTTGCGGATCATCGTTTCCCAGGCGGTCGGCTCGTTGAAGCAGCCGATCTCGCGGATGGACTCGACGGTCCGGGCGAGCTGGGTGGTGGTGGCGACGTAGCAGCAGACGATGCCGCCGGGGACGAGCGCCTTGGAGACGGCCTCGAGGCATTCCCAGGGGGCGAGCATGTCGAGGATGACGCGGTCGACGTCGGTGTCGGACAGGTTGTCCTGGAGGTCGCCGACGGTGAGCTGCCAGGCGGGGTGGGGGCCGCCGAAGTAGCGTTCCACGTTGGCCTGGGCGATCTCGGCGAAGTCGGCGCGGCGCTCGTAGCTGTGCAGCAGGCCCTGGTCGCCGATGGCGCGCAGCAGGAAGGTGCTGAGCGAGCCGGAGCCGACGCCGGCTTCCACGACGCGGGCGCCGGGGAAGATGTCGGCGAAGGCGAGGATCTGCCCCGCGTCCTTGGGGTAGACGACGGCTGCCCCGCGGGGCATGGACAGGACGTAGTCGGGGAGCAGGGGGCGCAGCGCGAGGTAGGCGACGTTCCCGGTGGTGCGGACAACGCTGCCCTCGGGTGCGCCGATCAGTTCGTCGTGCGGGAAGGAGCCCTTGTGGGTGTGGAAGTTCTTTCCCGCTTCGAGTGTGAACGTGTAGTGGCGGCCCTTGGGGTCGGTCAGCTGTACCTGGTCCCCGACCTTGAAGGGCCCGCGACGGCGGGCGGCACCGGTCGGTTCGGACATGTGACCAGCCTACCGGCAGTGGAGGGGGCCGCCGACCACTAGGGCGTGGGGCGGGCCATGGCCTTGACGAAGGCGCGTTCGACGTCGGCGGCGGAGAGGACGCCGTAGATCTCGCCGGTGTCCTCGACGACGAGGTATTCGGTGGCGGGGGTGGCGCGCAGGACGTCGAGGAGGTCTTCTCCGGCGAGTTCGGCGGAGACGCGCATGCCGTCGGTGAGCTCCTGGGCGAGGCCGCTGACGGGGACCCAGGGGCGGCGGTGTTCGGGTACGCCGACGATGGCGGCCTCGCGGACGAGGGAGAGGGGTTCGCCGTGGGCGTCGACGACGACGAGGGCGCGGGCGCCGACGGCGTTGGCGCGGCGCAGGGCCTCGGAGAGGGGGGTGTCGGTCTCGACGGGGACGGCGCGGCGGGTGAGGGTGCGGGCGCGCAGGTCGGGGAGGTGTTCGCGCAGGCGGGCCATGCGCAGGCTGTTTCCGGCGCCGGTCCAGATGATCGCGGCGAGGATGGCGGCGAGCAGGGCGTCGGTGACGGTGTCCATGCCGACGTTGTCCTCGGCGGTGGAGCCGAGGGCGCCGGACTGGGTGAGCAGGGGCAGTCCGACGAGGACGGCGATGGCGAGGGCGCGGCCGACCCAGGCGGCGGCGACGGTGCCGCTCATGGGGCGGCCGGTGATCTTCCAGACGACGGCGCGGAGCATGCGGCCGCCGTCGAGGGGGAGGCCGGGGAGCAGGTTGAAGACGGCGACGATGAGGTTGGACACCATGAGGCCGGCGAGGAGGACGCCGGGGACGGTGCCGGGTTCGACGGGCTGCAGGGCGAGGTAGAAGATCGCGGCGAGGGCGAGGGAGAGCAGGGGGCCGACGAAGGCGAGGACGAATTCACGGCCGGGCGTCTCGGCTTCTTTCTCGATCTCGGAGGCGCCGCCGAAGAACTGGAGCTGGATGCGGCGCACCGGGAGTTTGAAGCGGAGGGC
This sequence comes from Streptomyces sp. NPDC093984, assembly GCF_044764595.1. Classification (NCBI taxonomy): domain Bacteria; kingdom Bacillati; phylum Actinomycetota; class Actinomycetes; order Kitasatosporales; family Streptomycetaceae; genus Streptomyces; species Streptomyces sp. NPDC093984. The sequence goes on from NZ_JBIWIM010000009.1 coordinate 93,966, forward strand.
GGCGACGGTGTGGGCCAGTTCGTGGACGAGGACGGAGGCGTAGAAGGCGACGGCGAAGAAGAGGGAGACGAGGTAGCGGGCGGCTCCGAGTTCGGGGAGCACGCGGTCGAGCTGTCCGCCGAACACCCAGGTGATCAGCGCGGCGACGAGGAACCAGCTGGGGGCGACGTAGACGGGGACGCCGAAGGGCCGTCCCATGAGGATGCCGCCGCCGGGGTCCTTGGGGCGCTGCGGGGGGCGTCCTCGGCCGGGGGTGGCGGAGTGGGCGGTGGTGCGGGTGGGGGTGTGGCGGTGCGGGTTCTGGGGGGTGGTTGGGCCGTCGGAGTGAGGGGGTGCGGGGTGGTGGTCCGCCGGGGTTTCGGGGGCGCCGCTCGCCGGCGGCTGCGGGGTGCTTCGGTCGTCTGCGGCGGGCGGCTGGGCGGGGGCCGGTGTCGTGGCTTCGCCGCCGGGTGGGGGCGGGGTCGGCGGTCCGGTGGGGGCGGGCTGCTCGTCGCCGGACGTGTCCGTGGCTGCGGTGGGCCCGTGGGTGGACGGCGTGTGCTCGTCATCGGGCCCCGGGGTCGCGGCGGTGGGTGCCGCGGGTTCGGTGGGGGGCTGTGCGGGACTGGGTGATTCCTCGCGGGGCGTGTCGTGGGGCGCCCCGTTGTTGCCGGGGCGCGGTTGTGCGCTCCCGCCGCTCTCGTCCACGCTGTCCCCTCGATCGATGCGTCTCCCCGGCCCCGGTTCGTGCCGGGTGGGAGGGTCCGGTGTCGATGGTATGCGGCCGTCGCGTCGTGTTCCGCCCCGGCACCCCTCTGTTCTGGCCGTGGTCGGGTCTTTCCCGGCTCGTTGGTGGGTGCTCGGGCCGGGCGGTGGCTGGGTCACTGTCAGTGGTGGGCCGTATGGTCTGTGGTCATGGAATCCAGCACCGACGGCGCCGCCGTGCCGTCCGCCGTGGCCGCCGCGCCCCCGGTTTCGCTGTCGCCGTCGCGCGCCGGCGATTTCATGCAGTGTCCGCTGCTGTACCGGTTCCGGGTGATCGACAAGCTGCCCGAGAAGCCGAGCGAGGCGGCCACGAGGGGCACGCTGGTGCACGCGGTGCTCGAGCGGCTGTTCGACGCGCCCGCCGCCGAGCGGACCGCGCCGCGCGCCAAGGCGCTGCTGCCCGGCCAGTGGGACCGGCTGCGGGAGAGCAGACCGGAGGTCGTGGAGCTGTTCGCGGACGATCCGGACGGTGAGCGGCTGGCGCGCTGGCTGGATGAGGCGGAGCGGCTGATCGAGCGCTGGTTCACGCTGGAGGATCCGACGCGTCTGGAGCCCGCCGAGCGTGAGCTGTTCGTGGAGGCGGAGCTGGAGTCGGGGCTGAGGCTGCGCGGGATCATCGACCGCGTCGACGTGGCGCCGACGGGTGAGGTGCGGATCGTCGACTACAAAACGGGCAAGGCGCCCCGGCCCGAGTACGCCGAGGGCGCGCTGTTCCAGATGAAGTTCTACGCCCTGGTGGTGTGGCGGCTGAAGAAGGTCGTCCCGCGGCGGCTTCAGCTGGTGTATCTGGGCAGTGGGGACGTGCTGACGTACGACCCGGTCCTGGCCGACCTGGAGCGTGTGGAGCGCAAGCTGCTCGCGCTATGGGAGGCGATCCGGGTGGCGACGGAGACGGGCGACTGGCGGCCGCGCCGCAGCAAGCTGTGCGGCTGGTGCGACCACCAGGCGGTGTGCCCGGAGTTCGGTGGCACTCCCCCGCCGTATCCGCTGCCCGTCCGCCCGGCCGACGGTGTCCCGGCGGCGCAGTCGCTGCCGGCTCAGCGGGTGGACGGCGCTGTGGACCCGGAGGTGTCCGCGTAGGTCAGGGTGCCCGAATCGGGCGGTGGCGCGCAGGGCAGAATGGGGCCGGACTAGCGAAGGAGACTTACGTGGCCATCCGCGTCCTACTGGTCGACGACCAGCCGCTGCTGCGTACGGGCTTTCGGATGATTCTGGAGGCCGAGCAGGATCTCGCGGTCGTCGGTGAGGCCGGAGACGGCCTGCAGGCGCTCGACCAGGTGCGTGCCCTGCAGCCCGATGTGGTTCTGATGGACATCCGCATGCCCCGTATGGACGGCGTGGAGGCGACCCGGCAGATCACGGGGCCGGGGCGGGACGGCCCGGCGAAGGTGCTGGTGCTGACGACCTTCGATCTGGACGAGTACGTGGTGGAGGCGTTGCGTGCCGGTGCGAGCGGGTTCCTGCTCAAGGACGCGCCCGCCAACGAGCTGGTGCAGGCGATCCGGGTCGTCGCGGCGGGCGAGGCGATGCTCGCGCCGAGCATCACAAGGCGGCTGCTCGACAAGTACGCCACGCATCTGCCGTCCGGTGACGAGCCGGTGCCGGACACCTTGCACACCCTCACCGAGCGTGAGGTGGAGGTGCTGAAGCTGGTGGCGCGCGGGCTGTCCAACGCGGAGATCGCCGCCGATCTGTTCGTCAGCGAGACCACGGTCAAGACGCACGTCGGCCATGTCCTGACGAAGCTGGGGCTGCGGGACCGGGTGCAGGCGGCGGTGTACGCGTACGAGAGCGGGCTGGTGCGTCCCGGCGCCCAGTAGTGGGGACGCTGTGACGGTGAGGGCGCCCCTTGCGCGGGGCGCCCTTCGTGCGTGTGGGGCCGGGGTCAGCCCTTGCTGATCTCCCAGAACCGGAACACGGTGGAGGCGTCGAGGCAGTACTCGAGTCCGTAGACGTCGTCCCGTGTGACGGCGTACTGCTTGGCCTGCCAGACGGGGATGACCGGGACGTCCTCGGCGACGATGTGCTGAAGCGTGCGGTATTCGTCGTCGGTGGCGGAGCGGTCGCTCTGGGCGGCCGTCTTGGGGATCAGTTCGCCGGTGATGGTGCTGTTGGCGTAGTGGTTGTCCAGTACGTTGCCCTTGCCGAAGAACGGCGCGGTGAAGTTGTCGGGGTCGGGGTAGTCGGGCACCCAGCCCTTGACGTAGACCCCGTACTTGCCGGCCGCGATGTCCTTCTCGTACTGGTCGAAGGGGACGGACTTGACGCTCGCGTCGAACAGTCCGCTGTCGTTCAGCTGCCGGGCGATGGTCTTCAGTTCCTCGTCGGTGGCGGGCCCGTAGCGGGAGGGCGTCGACCAGAGGGTGAGCGTGACCTTGCCGGTGATGCCCTGGGCGCGCAGCGCGGCGGCCGCCTTGGCCGTGGAGGGGCGGGCGCCGTAGGTGTCGAAGAAGGACGTGTCGTGGCCGGTGATGCCGGCCGGGATGATCGAGTACAGGGGCGTCGCGGTGTCGTTGTACACCTTGTTGACGAGGGCGTCGCGGTCGAGGAGGTAGGCGATGGCCTTGCGGACGCCGAGCCTGCCGGCGACCGGGTCGTCCATGTTGAAGACGAGGTGCTGGACTTCGGCGCTCGAGCCCTCGACGACCTCGATGCCCTTGCCGGTGGAGGTGTCCTTGTCGATGCCGGCGATGTCGGCGGCGGCCAGGCCCCGGTAGGCGAGGTCGATCTTCCGGTCCAGGAGGGCGTTCTTCAGGGCGGGCTGGTCGCCGTGGAAGAGTTTCAGGGTGATGCCGGAATTGTGCACCTTGGCGGTGCCCTGGTACTGCGGGTTGACGGAGAAGACGGCCTTGTCCTTGCCGAAGGAGTCCAGCTTGTAGGGGCCGGAGCCGACCGCCTTGCCGTCCGTGCGCAGCTTGTCCGCGGGGTAGGCGTTGTGGTCGACGATGGAGCCGGCGCCGGAGGCTATCTTGCTGGGGAAGGTGGCGTCGGCGTACTTCAGTTTGAAGACCACGGTCCTGGTGTCCGGTGTCTCGACCGAGCCGAGCATGGGGAACATGATGGCGGGGCCGGCCGAGTCGTTGATCTTCAGCATGCGGTCGAAGGAGAACTTGACGTCCTTCGAGGTGAGCGGGTCACCGTTGCTGAACTTCAGGCCGTCCCTGAGGGTGCAGGAGTAGACCTTGGTCTGCGTGTCCGTGAACGTGCACTCCCTGGCGGCTTCCGGTTCCGGTTCCGTGCCGCCCTTGGGGAAGCCCAGCAGGGACTGGAAGACATTGTTGAACAGCAGCCAGGACCCCGGGTCGTAGCCGGAGGCCGGGTCGGTGGCCAGGACGTCGTCGGACATCCCCACCACCACGGAGGAGCCGGTGCCCGAGGAGTCGTCGGTCGAGGTGCCGCATCCGGTGAGCAGGCCGGCGGCCAGCCCCGTCGCTATGGACAGAACCGGCCACTGGGTGCGCATGTTCACGTGCATGTGCCTTGTCTTCGGTTGTCGTTCGCCCCGGACTCCGCGCGTTCCGGGCGTGCGGAAGTTCCCGGATCGTACCGCGAACGGGGCAGGCCCCCGGGCGGGTGCCCGGGGGCCTTGAAGAACCGCTGGTCACATGGCCGGTGGGAAACCGGCCATCTGACCGGTCAGCTGCCGACGCCGCGGCCGAGCTCCCACAGCTGCAGCGTGGAGGAGGAGTTCATCGCGTACTCGCTGCCGGTGATGTCGTCGCGGGTGGCGACGTACTGCTTGCCCTGCCACAGCGGCAGGATCGGCACGTCGTCGGCGACGATGTCCTGCATGTCGGTGAGGCTCTTCGACGCGGTGAGGCGGTCGGCCTCGCGGCGGGACTGCGGGATCAGCGTGTTGATGATCTCGGGGTTGGCGTACGGGGACCCGAGGGTGTTGTCCTTGTCGAGGAACGGCGCGAGGTAGTTGTCGGCGTCCGGGAAGTCCGGGAACCAGCCCATGCCGTAGACGTCGTACTCGCCCTTCTTCTCGGCCGGGCGGAACTTGTCCCAGGGGGTGCCCTGGACGGTGACGTCGAACAGACCGCTGGCGTTGAGCTGCTGCTTGAGCACCTCGAACTCCTTGGCGGTGGCCGGTCCGTAGTGGTCGGTCGTGTAGTGCAGCGTCAGCTTGACCGGGGTGGTGATGCCCGCCTTGGACAGCAAGGTGCGGGCCTTGCCCACGCTGGGGTTGCCGTACTTGTTGAAGAACGAGTTGGAGTGGCCGGTGATGGTGGCGGGGACGAGCGAGAACAGGGGCTCGGCCTCGGTGCCGTACACCTTGGCGACCAGCTCGCCGCGGTTGATGACCTGTGCCATGGCCTGGCGGACGGCCTTGTTCTTCACCGTGGGGGCGTCGGTGTTGAAGGCCAGGTAGCGGATCTCGAGGCCCGGCATCTCCACCAGGTTGACGTTGCCACTGGTGTCGTTCTGGAGCTTGCGGATCTGGTCCGGGTCCATCGTGCGGGTCATGACGTCGATGTCGCCCTTTTCGAGGGCGGAGCCCATCGCGGCGGCGTCGGGGAACGACTCGAGGACGACCTTGTCGTTCTTCGGCGTCAGCAGGCCCTTGTAGTTGGGGTTCTTGGTGAATGTGGCCTTGACCAGTTCGTTGTTCTTGACCTCGGCCTGCATCGTGTACGGCCCGGAGCCGTCGACGTCGAAGCCGTCGCGGAGCTTGTTCTTCTCGTAGTCCTTGGGGTTGACGATGCCGGCGACCGGCGTCGACAGCTTGAACGGGAAGGTGGCGTCCGCGGTCTTGAGGTGGAAGATGACTTCGTTGTCACCCTGCGTCTCGATGGTGTCGATGGTGGACAGCAGGGCGAAGACACCGCTGTCGGCCTTGAGGGCGCGGGCGCGGTCGATGGAGTACTTCACGTCGGCCGCGGTCACCGGGTCGCCGTTGGAGAACTTCAGGTCCTTGCGCAGCTTGCAGGCGTAGCGCTCGTTGCCGGTGTCGGTGAAGCCGCAGCTCTCGGCGGCCTCGGGCTGCGGCTCGCCGTCGCCGCGGGGCTGCGCCATCAGCGTCTGCACGGTCTGCCGGAGGATGTTCCAGGAGCCGACGTCGTAGGCGTACGCCGGGTCGACGGGCGCGGGGGCGTCACTGGAGGCGATGAACCGGTCGGTGGTGCCGACGACGATGGCGTCACCGCTCTTGCCCCCGCTGCTGGACCCACCGCAGGCAGCGAGGACGGGGGTGAGCAGACCGGCGACGGCCGGCAGCACCAAAGTCTTGCGGTTCATGCTCGAGTTTCTCCAGAGCTGTTGGGTCCGTGTATCCGGCATGCATGGGTGGTGCGGCGGATCACGGGGAAGTGGTGATGTTCTCGCGCTGAGATTAGTCCGCACCCGCACTTGGGCTGACAGCCACCGGAGTTGAGTTCCCATCACGCTGTGAAACCGGCTGTGAACGGACCGGAAAACCAGCCGGGGGAAGGATTCGTGCAGCGTTTCATCAATCGGGACACAAGGGCACGTCGTGGCCGCCCGAATGGGGTGGAACAGCACACGCCGGGCCCGCTGTCGACCCCTGTGAGCGTGGGGAACGTCACATACTGAACGGGCGCTTCCTGCCCCTGAATTCGCTCGGTCGAGCCGGTATCAATTCATTCGGCTGGACAGCCGGAAGTATTCCGTCCATTCGCTCTGCACGCTGAGTGAAGGATCAACGCATGTGCGTCATCAAACGTGCGTCACCAAACGCTGCAGAAATGGCAGGTCGACCTCTTCGAGCGAGGTGACGACGGTGCGGCGGGCGGCCGGTTCGATGGGGGCGATCGACGGCACGGCCACCACGCGGCAGCCCGCGGCCTCGGCGGCCGCCACCCCGGTCAGCGTGTCCTCGATGACCGCGCACCGCGTGGGGTCGGCGCCGAGGCCGGCGGCGGCCCGCAGATACGGGTCGGGGAACGGCTTGGTGCGCTCGACCTCGTCGCCGGCGACGGTCAGGGCGAAGTACTGCGGGCCGACGGAGGCCAGGATTCGGTCGATGATGCGCCGGTGGGAGGCGGAGACCAGGGCGGTGGGGATGTCGTGCGCCGCGAGTTCGGCCAGCAGTCGTGCGGCGCCCGGCATCAGGGGCAGTCTGCGGTCGATACGGTCCTCGAACCCGTCGTTGAGCAGGACGGTGAGTTCGTCGAGGGTGATGTCCGCGCCGGTGGCCTCGATCAGGAATCCCGCGCTGCGCGTCATGGGACCGCCGACCACGACATGGCGCCAGGAATCGTCGAGCGTGTGGCCGAGGCCGGCGAAGACCTCGACTTCGACGTCCCACCAGAATCCCTCGGTGTCCACGAGCGTGCCGTCCATGTCGAGGAGCACGGCCTGCAGGGCGGAGCCTTCGGCCGTACGGGTTCCGAGTGCGGGAACCGTGGTGGTCATCCGGCATACCTCCTTCAAGGGACGACCAGGCCGGTTCCCAGGAAGGGAACCGGCCTGCGGTGGATCGACCAGTGTACGACGCGCGTGGGAAAAGTGCCTCTCGGTGCGGATGGCGCCGCGCCGTGCGGGCGTAGGAGCACCCGCGAAGGCCGCCGGGCGGCACCCACCCGGCCACCAGGACACCCGGGGCGTTCGGCAGCGAGGGAAGACGCTCCGACGGGGCTCGCCGGGGCACACCCGGACGGCACCGAAGACGCGCCTGTGGCGGCTTGCGGAGCGCACCCCGCCCGCGCCACGTGACGCGCCCCCGGGCTTACGGGGGCACGCCCCGCCCGCGCCGGAAGACGCGCCCCGGAGGCCGCCGGGGCCCTCGGACGGACGCTACCGGGCGTTGAAGTACTTGGCCTCCGGGTGGTGGATCACGATCGCGTCCGTGGACTGCTCCGGGTGCAGCTGGAACTCCTCGGAGAGGTGGACGCCGATCCGCTCCGGCTCCAGGAGCTGGGCGATCTTCGCGCGGTCCTCCAGGTCGGGGCAGGCGCCGTAGCCGAGGGAGAAGCGGGCGCCGCGGTACTTCAGGGCGAACATGTCTTCCATGTCGGCGGGGTCCTCGCCCGCGAAGCCCAGCTCGGCGCGCACGCGCGCGTGCCAGTACTCGGCGAGCGCCTCCGCCAACTGCACGGACAGGCCGTGCAGTTCGAGGTAGTCGCGGTAGGAGTTCGACTCGAACAGCCGCGCGGTCTCCTCGCCGATCCTCGAGCCGACCGTGACGACCTGGAAGCCGACGACGTCCCTCTCCCCCGACTCCTCCGGACGGAAGAAGTCGGCCAGGCACAGCCGGCGGCCGCGGCGCTGGCGCGGGAAGGTGAACCGGGTGCGCTCGTTGCCCTCCTCGTCCAGGATGATCAGGTCGTCGTCCTTGGACACGCAGGGGAAGTAGCCGTAGACGACGGCCGCTTCGAGGAGGTTCTCGGTCTGCAGCCGGTCCAGCAGGCCGCGCAGCCGGGGTCGGCCCTCGGTCTCCACCAGCTCCTCGTAGGTCGGCCCCTCGCCGGTGCGGGCCTGCTTCAGGCCCCACTGGCCCTTGAACAGCGCGCCCTCGTCCAGCCAGGAGGCGTACTCCTTGAGCGGGATGCCCTTGACGATGCGGGTGCCCCAGAACGGCGGGGTGGGCACGGGGTTGTCGGTGGCGACGTCGGAGCGGACGTGCCCTTCCTCGGGCCGCTCCTCGATCTCCACGGTGGCCGCGCGCACCCGCCGCTGCCGCAGCTCCGGCAGCTTCGCCCCGGGCACGCCCCGCTTGACCCCGATCAGGGCGTCCATCAGGCGCAGGCCCTCGAACGCGTCGCGGGCGTAGCGGACCTCGCCCTCGTACAGCTCGTGCAGGTCCTGCTCGACGTAGGCCCGGGTGAGCGCGGCGCCGCCGAGGATGACGGGGTAGGTGGCGGCCAGACCGCGCTGGTTGAGCTCCTCCAGGTTCTCCTTCATGATCACCGTGGACTTGACCAGGAGCCCGGACATGCCGATGACGTCGGCCTTGTGCTCCTCGGCGGCCTCCAGGATCGCGGAGACGGGCTGCTTGATGCCGAGGTTGACGACGTTGTAGCCGTTGTTGGACAGGATGATGTCCACGAGGTTCTTGCCGATGTCGTGCACGTCGCCGCGCACGGTGGCGAGCACGATGGTGCCCTTGCCGGCCTCGTCGGTCTTCTCCATGTGCGGCTCGAGGTAGGCGACCGCGGACTTCATCACCTCGGCGGACTGCAGTACGAACGGCAGCTGCATCTGGCCGGAGCCGAACAGCTCGCCGACGACCTTCATGCCGTCCAGGAGGGTCTCGTTGACGATGGCGAGGGCGGGGCGCTCCTGAAGGGCCTCGTCGAGGTCGGCTTCCAGGCCGTTGCGCTCGCCGTCGATGATCCGCCGCTTCAAGCGCTCCTCGAGCGGCAGCGCGGCCAGTTCCTCGGCCTTGCCCGCCTTCAGGGACTTGGCCGTGGCGCCCTCGAACAGCGCCATCAGCTTCTGCAGCGGGTCGTAGCCCTCGCCGCGGCGGTCGTGGATCAGGTCCAGGGCCGTCCGCACCTCTTCCTCGCTGAACCGGGCGATCGGCAGGATCTTCGAGGCGTGCACGATCGCCGAGTCCAGTCCGGCCTTGACGCACTCGTCGAGGAAGACGGAGTTGAGCAGGATACGGGCGGCCGGGTTGAGGCCGAAGGAGATGTTCGACAGGCCCAGCGTGGTCTGCACCTGGGGGTGGCGCCTCTTCAGCTCGCGGATGGCCTCGATGGTGGCGAGCCCGTCCTTGCGGGACTCCTCCTGGCCGGTGCAGATGGTGAACGTCAGGCAGTCGATGAGGATGTCCTCCTCACGGATGCCCCAGTTCCCCGTCAGGTCGGCGATCAGCCGCTCGGCGATCTCCACCTTCTTCTCGGCGGTGCGGGCCTGGCCCTCCTCGTCGATGGTCAGCGCGATCAGCGCCGCCCCGTGCTCCCTGGCGAGCCGGGTGACCTTCACGAAACGGGACTCGGGGCCGTCGCCGTCCTCGTAGTTCACCGAGTTGATGACCGCACGGCCGCCGAGCTTCTCCAACCCGGCCCGCAGGACGTCGACTTCGGTGGAGTCCAGGACGATCGGCAGCGTGGAGGCGGTGGCGAAGCGGCCGGCCAGCTCCTCCATGTCGGCCACTCCGTCGCGGCCCACGTAGTCGACGCACAGGTCGAGCATGTGGGCGCCCTCACGGATTTGCTCCCGGGCCATCTCCACACAGTCGTCCCAGCGGCCCTCCAGCATGGCTTCCCGGAACTTCTTCGACCCGTTGGCGTTCGTGCGCTCGCCGATCGCCAGGTAGGAGGTGTCCTGGCGGAACGGCACCGACTGGTACAGCGATGCCGCACCGGGCTCGGGCTGCGGGTGCCGCTCGGGCGGGGTGAGGTCACGGACCCGCTCGACGACCTGGCGCAGGTGCTCCGGCGTCGTACCGCAGCAGCCGCCGACCAGGGACAGGCCGTACTCGGTGACGAACGTCTCCTGGGCGTCGGCCAGCTGGGGGGCGGTCAGCGGGTAGTGCGCGCCGTCCTTGGTCAGCTCGGGCAGGCCGGCGTTCGGCATGCACGACAGCGGGATACGGGAGTGGCGGGCGAGGTAGCGCAGGTGCTCGCTCATCTCGGCCGGGCCGGTGGCGCAGTTCAGGCCGATCATGTCGATGCCGAGCGGCTCCAGCGCGGTCAGTGCGGCGCCGATCTCCGAGCCGAGCAGCATGGTGCCGGTCGTCTCGACGGTGACCGACACGATCAGCGGGACGTCGTACCCGGCCGTCTCCATCGCACGGCGGGCGGCGATGACGGAGGCCTTGGTCTGCAGCAGGTCCTGGGTGGTCTCCACCAGCAGGGCGTCGGCGCCGCCGGCGAGCAGGCCCTCGGCGTTGCGCTGGTAGGCGTCGCGGATGCCGGTGAAGGTGGTGTGGCCGAGGGTGGGCAGCTTGGTGCCGGGGCCGATGGAGCCCAGCACCCAGCGCTGGCGCCCGTCGCGGGCGGTGAACTCGTCGGCCGTCTCGCGGGCGATGCGGGCGCCGGCCTCGGACAGTTCGGCGACCCGCTCGGCGATGTCGTACTCGCCGAGAGCGGTGAGGTTGGCGCCGAAGGTGTTGGTCTCGACGCAGTCGACGCCCGCGTCGAAGTAGGCGGCGTGCACCGTGCGGACGATGTCCGGGCGGGTGACGTTGAGGATCTCGTTGCAGCCCTCCAGGCCCTGGAAGTCCTCCAGCGTCGGGTCCTGGGCCTGGAGCATCGTGCCCATGGCGCCGTCGGCCACCACGACGCGGGTGGCCAGGGCTTCCCGGAGGGCCTGGGTTCGGGTCCGGCTGTCGGTGGAGGCGGACGAAAGGGACGGGTTCGGCAACGAGGCCATGGAAGATGCTCCCTGGAGTGCGACGGCTGTCGGCTTTGCGTCTCCCCTGGACCTTCCCACGGAAGACGCACGCGGCCAGGGTAGCCCGGAGCACGCCGTACGGTCAGGGGCGTCCACGGGGCGGGACGGGCGGGGCCCCGCATGACCCCTGCGGGGATTTCCGCCGAACGGATGGCGGCCACCCATTAGCGGGAGGTCGGCAACGACCGGTAGTGTTCGGCATTGCCGAACGGCGTGTACGAACTCAGCCGACGGTCGAAGTGGACGGAGGGCAGGACGGCGATGGCACGGAACATCCAGTCGCTCGAACGGGCGGCCGCGATGCTGCGGCTGCTCGCGGGCGGCGAGCGACGGCTCGGCCTGTCGGACATCGCCTCGTCGCTGGGCCTCGCCAAGGGCACGGCCCACGGCATACTCCGCACACTCCAGCAGGAGGGGTTCGTCGAGCAGGACGGAGCCTCCGGCCGCTACCAGCTCGGGGCGGAGCTGCTGCGCCTGGGGACCACCTACCTGGACGTGCACGAGCTGCGGGCGCGCGCCCTGGTGTGGACGGACGACCTGGCCCGCTCCAGCGGAGAGAGCGTCTACCTCGGGGTACTGCACCAACAGGGCGTCCTGATCGTGCACCACGTGTTCCGGCCCGACGACAGCCGGCAGGTCCTGGAGATCGGGGCCATGCAGCCGCTGCACTCCACGGCCCTGGGCAAGGTGCTGTCGGCGTACGACCCGGTCGCGCACAGCGAGGCGCTGGAGGCCGACCGCAAGGCGTTCACCGACCGGACCGTGTGCGACCCGGACGACTTCGAGCACGTTCTCGACCTCACCCGGGCGCGCGGGTACGCGGCCGACGTGGAGGAGACGTGGATGGGGGTGGCCTCGGTCGCCGCCCCCATCCACGACCGGCGGCGGATGCCGGTGGGCGCCGTGGGCATCACCGGCGCCGTGGAACGCGTGTGCCGGGACGGGGAACTGCGCCCGGAGCTGATCGCGGCGGTGCGTGACTGCGCCCGCGCGGTGTCACGGGACCTGGGCGCCGGTCGGTTCTGAGCCTCGCGGCCACCGCGGGTCCCGCCCTTCCCGTAGCCCCGCACTCCCCGAAGCCGGTACGGCATTGCCGTACCGGGCCCTCGGCCTGCCCGCGTCCGGGTGCGGCCACCACGCAACGTGCCTGTTCGCGCGCGATGCGCAGGCATCGAAAAGGTCGTGGGCACATGTCGATCAGTAACGATCCCGCTTCGTGCAACAGGACTCTTGACGACCCTGCGAACAGGAAGCAAGACTCCCGTCCATCGGTCGGCATTGTCGAACACCTAACGGCAATAGGCGCTAGAGTGTGACAACGCCAAGGGCCGGCATCGCTCTCACCCCCGAGGGCGCGGACCACCGGAGGGACCCGGGGTTCGCCTTCCCCTGGACGAAGGACAAAGGAGTCGCGGGTGTCCAGCTCCGACATCTTCATCGGCGAGACCATCGGTACCGCCATACTCATCCTGCTCGGCGGCGGCGTGTGCGCCGCCGTGACGCTGAAGGCCTCCAAGGCCCGTAACGCCGGTTGGCTCGCCATCACGTTCGGGTGGGGTTTCGCCGTTCTGACGGCGGTCTACACCTCCGCACCGCTCTCCGGTGCCCACCTGAACCCGGCCGTGACCCTCGCACTCGCCATCAAGACCGGCGACTGGAGCAATCTCCCGGTCTACTGGGCAGGACAGCTGCTCGGTGCGATGATCGGTGCGACGCTGGTGTGGGTCGCCTACGCAGGCCAGTTCCAGGCCCACCTCACCGACAAGGAGATCGTGGGCGGGCCGGGCGCGCAGGCCACCACCGCCAAGGCGGTCGAGGCTCAGGAAAAGGGCGCCGGCCCCGTGCTCGGCATCTTCTCCACCGGCCCGGAGATCCGGAACACGGTGCAGAACCTCGCCACGGAGATCATCGGCACTATCGTGCTGGTGCTCGCGGTCCTCACGCAGGGCCTCAACGACAAGGGCAACGGTCTGGGCACCCTGGGCGCCCTGATCACCTCGCTGGTCGTGGTCTCGATCGGCCTCTCCCTGGGCGGACCGACGGGCTACGCGATCAACCCGGCCCGTGACCTCGGTCCGCGTATCGTGCACGCCCTCCTCCCCCTGCCCAACAAGGGCGGCTCCGACTGGGGCTACGCCTGGATCCCGGTCGTCGGCCCGCTGGTCGGCGCGGCGATCGCCGCAGGCATCTACAACGTCGCTTTTGCTTGAGATCGAGTGAGCTGTAGAAGGCTCCGCCACATCAGCACCGCGCCGTAAAGACAGCCCCTTTTAACCATGGAACTCCAGGAGCACACCGTGACCGACGCACACACCGCCGGCCCCTTCATCGCCGCCATCGACCAGGGCACGACCTCTTCGCGCTGCATCATCTTCGACCGGGACGGCCGGATCGTCTCCGTCGACCAGAAGGAGCACGAGCAGATCTTCCCGAAGCCGGGCTGGGTGGAGCACAACGCCACCGAGATCTGGACCAACGTCCAGGACGTCGTGGCCGGAGCCGTCGAGAAGGCCGGCATCACCAGAGACGACATCAAGGCCATCGGCATCACCAACCAGCGCGAGACGACCGTGCTGTGGGACAAGAACACCGGTGAGCCCGTACACAACGCCATCGTCTGGCAGGACACCCGCACCGACGCCCTGTGCAAGGAGCTCGGCCGCAACGTCGGCCAGGACCGCTTCCGCCGCGAGACGGGCCTCCCGCTGGCCTCGTACTTCGCGGGTCCCAAGGCGCGCTGGCTGCTCGACAACGTCGAGGGCCTGCGCGAGCGCGCCGAGGCGGGCGACATCCTCTTCGGCACCATGGACACTTGGGTCATCTGGAACCTGACCGGCGGTGTCGACGGGGGCCACCACGTCACCGACGTGACCAACGCCTCCCGCACCCTGCTGATGAACCTGCACACGATGCAGTGGGACGAGAAGATCGCCGAGTCCATCGGCGTCCCGCTCGCGATGCTGCCCGAGATCCGGTCCTCCGCCGAGGTCTACGGCGAGATCACAGGCGGCCGCCTCGGCGAGCTGCTCGGCGGCATCCCGGTCGCCTCCGCGCTCGGCGACCAGCAGGCGGCCCTGTTCGGCCAGACCTGCTTCTCGGAGGGCGAGACCAAGTCCACCTACGGCACCGGCACCTTCATGGTGATGAACACCGGTGACAAGATCATCAACTCCTACTCGGGCCTGCTGACCACGGTCGGCTACCAGATCGGCGACAACAAGCCGGTCTACGCCCTGGAGGGCTCGATCGCCGTCACCGGCTCCCTGGTGCAGTGGATGCGGGACCAGATGGGCCTGATCAAGACCGCCGCCGAGATCGAGACCCTCGCTCTCTCGGTCGAGGACAACGGCGGCGCCTACTTCGTGCCGGCCTTCTCCGGTCTGTTCGCCCCGTACTGGCGCTCCGACGCCCGCGGTGTGATCGCCGGTCTGACCAGGTACGTCACCAAGGCGCACCTCGCGCGCGCCGTCCTGGAGGCCACCGCCTGGCAGACGCGGGAGATCGCCGACGCCATGACCAAGGACTCGGGTGTCGAGCTGGCGACCCTCAAGGTCGACGGCGGCATGACCTCCAACAACCTGCTGATGCAGACGCTCTCGGACGTCCTGGACGCGCCGGTGGTGCGCCCGATGGTCGCCGAGACCACCTGCCTCGGCGCCGCCTACGCCGCCGGCCTGGCCGTCGGCTTCTGGACCAGCACCGACGACCTGCGCGCCAACTGGCGGCGGGCCGCCGAGTGGACGCCCCACATGGACGCGGAGACCCGCGACCGTGAGTACAAGAACTGGCTCAAGGCCGTCGAGCGGACCATGGGCTGGATCGAACACGAGGAGTAATTCGCGATGACCACCCTGCAGAGTGTTCCGGCTCTGGGGACCCACCCGGCCTACGGCTCCAACCCGAGCCGTGCCGAGACCCAGGAGCAGTTGTCCAGGGCGACCTACGACCTCCTGGTGATCGGCGGCGGGATCCTGGGCATCTCCACGGCCTGGCATGCCGCGCAGTCGGGCCTCAGGGTGGCGCTGGTGGACGCCGGCGACTTCGCCGGCGCCACCTCCTCCGCCTCCTCCAAGCTGCTCCACGGCGGTCTGCGCTACCTGCAGACCGGTGCGGTGAAGCTGGTGGCGGAGAACCACTTCGAGCGCCGTGCGGTCTCCCGTCAGGTGGCCCCCCACCTGGCGAACCCGCTCACGTTCTACCTCCCCGTGTACAAGGGCGGGCCGCACGGCGCTGCGAAGCTCGGGGCGGGCGTCTTCGCCTACTCCGCGCTGTCGGCGTTCGGCGACGGCATAGGTCACCTGCTGTCGCCGGCCAAGGCGGCGCAGGACGTGCCGGAGCTGCGCACCGAGAACCTCAAGGCCGTCGCCGTCTACGGCGACGACCAGATGAACGACGCGCGCATGGCGTTGATGACGGTCCGTGCGGCCGTCGACGCGGGCGCCGTCGTCCTCAACCACGCCGAGGTCACCGGCCTCAGGTTCACCAAGGGCCGGGTCACCGGCGCCGAGCTGCGCGACCGCCTCTCGGGCGAGGAGTTCGGTGTGGACGCGCGGCTGGTGCTGAACGCGACCGGGCCGTGGGTCGACCACCTGCGCCGTATGGAGGACCCGAACGCGGCGCCGTCCATCCGGCTGTCCAAGGGCGTGCACCTGGTCCTCAAGCGCACCTCCCCCTGGAAGGCGGCGCTGGCGACCCCGATCGACAAGTACCGGATCACCTTCGCCCTCCCGTGGGAGGACATGCTGCTGCTCGGCACGACCGACGAGGAGTACGAGGGCGACCCGGCCGAGGTGGCGGTCAACGAGAAGGACATCGCCCAGATCCTGGACGAGGCCGCCTTCTCCGTCCGCGACCAGCAGCTGCGGCGGGAGCTGATCACCTACTCGTTCGCCGGTCTCAGGGTGCTGCCGGGCGGTCCCGGCGACACCGCCAAGGCCAAGCGGGAGACCGTGGTGACCGAGGGCAAGGGCGGCATGCTGTCCGTCGCGGGCGGCAAGTGGACGACCTTCCGGCACATCGGCCGTACGGTCATGCAGAAGCTGGAGTCGCTGCCGGGTCACCCGCTGGGCGACGACTTCGAGCCGATCTCCTCGCTGCCGAAGAAGCTGCCGCTGCCGGGCATCGCCAACCCGCGCGCGGTCGCCCACCGGCTCGTCGTGGACGGCCCGGCGCCCGGCCCGCGCATGGCGCCCGACACGGCCAAGCACCTGGCGACCCACTACGGTTCGCTGGCCTTCGACATCGCGCGGCTGGCCAACGACGATCCGGAGCTGGGCGAGCGCGTCCACCCGGACGCCCCGGAGATCTGGGCGCAGGTCGTCTACGCCCGGGACCACGAGTGGGCCGAGACGGTGGACGACGTGCTGCGCCGCCGCACCACCCTGACGATCCGCGGCCTGGCCACGGACGAGGTGCGCGGCAAGGTGCAGGACCTGCTCGACAAGAAGTAGGTCGAGGCGCAGATCCCACCGGGTCCCACACAGCGAGGGGCGGCTTCCCGCACGGAGCCGCCCCTTTCGTGTGCGCGTTTCCCGTACGCGACTCCTGTGCGCGACTCCGGGCTGCGTACGGTGTTCGTACATCCGTCCCACTGGAGTCGCCGCATGTCGCAGGAGCTGTCCCCCATCGCCCGCATCCGACGCACCGGGCTGCCGCCGTACGCCGTGGTCGTGGGCGACCCGGCGCGTGTCGCGACCGTCGCCGCGCTGCTGGAGGGGGCCGAGGAGGTCTCGTACCACCGCGAGTACCGGGTGTTCACCGGGAGTTGGAAGGGGCTGCCGGTGACGGTGGCCTCGCACGGGGTGGGTGCGCCCGGCGCGATCCTGCTGTTCCAGGAGCTGGCGGACGCGGGGATCCACACCGTCCTGCGGTTCGGCACGGCGGGAGCGATGAGGCCGGGGATCGGCGACGGCGACCTGGTGATCGCGGAGGCGGCCGTGCGCGACGACGGGGTCACCCGGCAGTTGCTGCCGCCGGAGTACCCGGCGGTGGCCGCGCCCGAGGCGGTCTTCGCCCTCCAGCGCGCGGCGCGCGAGGCGGGGGTGCCGCATCACCGGGGGATCGTCTGGACGCGGGCGGCGTTCCAGCCGGGGCTGATCCCGCTCGACGTCTATGACAGGGCGGGTCTGGTGGCGATCGAGATGGAGCTGTCCGCGCTGCTGGTGACCGCCTCGCTGCGCGGGCTGGTCGCGGGCGGGGTGCTCGTGGTGGACGGCGTCAACGCCGACGAACTCGTCGACGAGGCGTCCCCCTTCTCGGCGGGCGCCTACGACCCGCACCGCCAGGTCGTCGCGCGGGGCGTGGAGCGCGGCGCGGTGGTCTCGCTGGAGGCACTGCGGCTGCTGGCGGAGGGGGAGGCGGGATGAGCGAGCCCGTCGACCTGCTGGTGCACGGCGGTGACGTCCTGACGGTCGACGACGCCGGAACCGTGGTTCGGGAGGGCGCCGTCGCCGTCCGGGACGGGGTGATCGTCGCGGTCGGGCCGGCCGGGGAGCTGCGGGCCCGGTACGCGGCTCGGGAGGAGATCGACGCCGGGGGCTGTCTGGTCCTTCCGGGCCTGGTCAACGCCCATACGCACCTGGCGATGACGCTGCTGCGCGGCTGCGCCGACGACGTCACCCTGCAGGGCTTCCTGGAGCGAGTGCTGCGCCGGGAGGCCGAGCTGCTGTCGCCGGAGCACGTGGCGGCGGGCGTGCGGGCGGCCGTCGCCGAGAGCGTACGGGCCGGGGTGACCTCGGCGCTGGACATGTACTGGTTCCACGAGGCGGCCGAGCGAGTGGCGCTGGAGGCGGGCTGGCGGCTGCTGGCCGGGCCCACCTTCATGGACGTCCCGGACTCCCCCGACGGCAGGGCGTACGGGGAGCGCATGGAGTGGGCGCGCCGGGACCTGGCGGCGCGGACCGGGGAGCGGCCGGGGTTCCGGCCGGTCGTGTTCGCGCACTCCGCCTACACCCTGAGCCCGGATCAGCTGACCGGGGTCGCCGCGCTGGCGCGGGAGTTCGGGGCGCTGCTGCACCTGCACGCCGCGGAGAACGCGACGGAGGTCGCCACCGTCGAGGCGCGGTACGGCAGGCGGCCGGTGGAGCTGCTGGACTCGCTCGGTGTGCTCGGCCCCGATGTGCTGCTCGCGCACGCCGTCGATCTGACCGGCCCGGAGATCGCCGCGCTGGCCCGTACCGGGACGGCGGTCGCGCACTGCCCGGTGTCCAACCTCAAGCTGGGCTGCGGGATCGCGCCGGTGCCGCGGCTGCTGGACGCGGGTGTGACCGTCGGGCTCGGCACGGACGGGGCGGTCAGCTCCAACACGCTGGACGTGTTCGACGCGATGCGACAGGCGGCGCTGGTGCACAAGGCGTCCGGTGACCCCACCGCGGTGGGTGCCGAACAGGCGGTGCGCATGGCGACGATCGAGGGCGCCCGCGCGCTGGGGCTCGGGGATCGGCTGGGCTCGCTGGAGGCGGGCAAGCGGGCCGATGTGATCGTGGTCGACGTCGGCCGGCCGCATCTGCGGCCCCGGCACGACCTGTGGTCGACGCTCGCGTACGCGGCGCACTCCGCGGACGTGCGGGACACGGTCGTCGACGGGCGGATCCTTATGCGGGACCGGGCTCTGACGACGCTCGACGAGGCGGCGGCGCTGGCGGAGCTGGAGGCGGTGGGCTGAGCGGCCCACGGCGAGCGGCCACGGCGAGCCCACGGCGGCCCCCGGCGACGGCCCCCGTGTTTCGCGAGGTGACATGGGAAATCCTGGTTCCGTTCAGCCCGCTGACCCGCATAATGACGCCGAGACATCGGATGTCTGAGCACCTGGAGGCACGCCATGGCAGTCACCGACGAGGCGATCGAGAAGATCAAGGAAATGATCGTCTCCGGTGCGCTGCGCCCGGGCGACCGCCTGCCCAAGGAGAGCGAGCTGGCCGCGGAGCTGGGGCTGTCCCGCAACTCCCTGCGCGAGGCCGTGCGCGCCCTGTCGCTGATCCGCATCCTGGACGTGCGGCAGGGCGACGGCACCTACGTCACGAGCCTCGACCCCCAGCTGCTGCTCGAGGCGATGAGCTTCGTCGTGGACTTCCACCGGGACGACACCGTGCTGGAGTTCCTCGCGGTGCGCCGGATCCTGGAGCCGGCCGCGACGGCCATGGCGGCCTCCCGCATCAGCGAGCAGCAGTTGGACGCGCTGACCGCCCAGTTGGACAAGCTGGGCCCCGAACCCTCGGTGGAGGAGCTGGTCGCCTCCGATCTGGAGTTCCACCGGGGGATCGTGCAGAGCTCCGGCAACTCGGTGCTGTGCTCCCTGCTTGACGGCCTGTCCGGGCCCACCACCCGGGCCCGTATCTGGCGCGGCCTCACCCAGGAGGACGCGGTCGGCCGCACCCTGCGCGAGCACCGCGCGATCCTCGGCGCCCTGCGCGACCGCGACGCCGAGGCGGCCCGCTCCTGGGCGACCGTGCACATCGCGTCCGTCGAGCAGTGGCTGCGCTCGACCCTGTGAGGCCCCACGGTGCGGGCCGCCCGTGCGGCGTGCCGCACCGGTAGGCGATCATGGGTGTTCGACGGCCCCGGACGGGGCAGTCATCCGTTCACTCCCCCGTGGCAGGGGACTGCGGGCGCCCCCGCCGCACGCCGTAAGGTTGGGGCGTACGTGAGGGCACGTCGGAAGGAGGCGCTGGGTGATCGAGCTCGAGGGGGTTCCCGAGCTGATCGACCCGGTCATGGTGGCCGCGTTCGAGGGCTGGAACGATGCCGGCGACGCCGCCTCCACCGCGGTCGCGCATCTGGACAGGGAATGGAAGGGCGAGGTCTTCGCAGCGCTGGACGCCGAGGACTACTACGACTTCCAGGTGAACCGCCCCACAGTGTTCATGGAGGCCGGGGTCCGCAAGATCACCTGGCCCACGACCCGGCTCTCGGTGGTCCGCGTCGGCGGTGAGAAGCCCCGCGACCTGGTGCTGGTGCGCGGCATCGAACCGTCGATGCGCTGGCGCTCGTTCTGCAACGAGCTGCTGGGCTTCGCCCATGAGCTGGGCGTGGAGCTGGTGGTGATCCTCGGCGCCCTGCTCGGAGACACCCCGCACACGCGTCCGGTCCCGATCAGCGGGACCACGTCCGACCCGGACCTGGCCCGCCGCATGGACCTGGAGGAGACCAAGTACGAGGGCCCCACGGGCATCGTGGGCGTCCTGCAGGAGGCGTGTACGCACGCGGGTGTGCCGGCCGTGTCGCTGTGGGCGGCGGTCCCCCACTACGTGTCGCAGCCGCCGAACCCCAAGGCCACATTGGCCCTCCTCAACCGTCTGGAGGACCTCCTCGACCTGCGCATCCCGCTCGGCGAACTACCGGAGGACGCGCGCGCCTGGCAGGTGGGCGTGGACCAGCTGGCCGCCGAGGACAGCGAGGTCGCCGAGTACGTGCAGACGCTGGAGGAGGCCCGGGACACCGCCGAGCTGCCGGAGGCGTCGGGTGAGGCGATCGCCCGCGAGTTCGAGCGGTATCTGCGGCGACGGGACGTCAGTCCGCCCGGCGGGCACGCCACGGCGGACGGCGGCGAGGGCGGCCCGTTCCTGCGGGACAACCCCGGCGGTCGTCCGCGTCCGCCGAAGCCGCCGCGGCCGGGCGGCGAGGACGAGGACTCGCCGGAGGAGTGAGCGGCGAGGACTCGCCGGAGGACCGAACGGGGCGGTGCGCAGTTGCGCACCGCCCCGCTCCATGCCGGCGCAAGGGCTCAGAGAGCCACGCCGAGCAGCGCGTCCACGGCCCGCGACACGACACCGGGCGCCCCGGTGTCCGTGCCGCCGCTCTCCTGCTGGAGCGTGACCCAGCGGTCGACCGCGGCGAGCGCGGAGGGTGCGTCCAGGTCGTTCGCGAGGGCGTCGCGGATCTCCTCGACCAGCGCGTCGGCGGACGGGCCGTCGGGCCGGGAGACGGCGGCACGCCAGCGGCCGAGCCGTGCCACGGCGTCCTGGAGGACCTGGTCGGTCCACTCCCAGTCGGACCGGTAGTGGTGGGCGTGCAGGGCGAGCCGGATGGCGGCCGGGTCGACGCCGTCGCGGCGGAGCCGGGAGACGAAGACGAGGTTGCCCTTGGACTTGGACATCTTCTCGCCGTCCAGGGCGACCATGCCGGCGTGGACGTACGCCTTGGCCATGGGGAACTCGCCGGTCAGCACCTGGGCGTGCGAGGCGCCCATCTCGTGGTGCGGGAAGGCGAGGTCGGAGCCGCCGCCCTGGACGTCGAAGCCCATCCCCAGGTGGTCCAGGGCGATGGCCACGCACTCGATGTGCCAGCCGGGGCGGCCGCGGCCGAGCGAGCCGCCGTCCCAGCTGGGCTCGCCGTCGCGGGCGGCCATCCACAGCATCGGGTCGAGCGGGTTCTTCTTCCCGGGCCGGTCGGGGTCGCCGCCGCGCTCCGCGGAGAGCAGGCGCATGGCGGCGGCGTCCAGGCGGGAGACCTTGCCGAAGTTGGGATCGGACTCGACGGAGAAGTAGACGTCCCCTTCGAGTTCGTAGGCGGCTCCGAGGTCCCGGAGGCGCTCGACCAGCGGGACGATGCCGGGTATCGCCTCCACGGCGCCTATGTAGTGCCGCGGGGGCAGCATCCTCAGGGCGGTCATGTCCTCGCGGAACAGGGTGGTCTCCCGCTCGGCGAGAGCCACCCAGTCGACGTCGTCCCGCTGGGCGCGCTCGAGGAGGGGGTCGTCGACGTCGGTGACGTTCTGGACGTAGTGGACCTGGCGCTTGGTGTCGAGCCACACGCGCTGAACGAGGTCGAACGCGTTGTAGGTCGCCGCGTGACCCATGTGGGTCGCGTCGTACGGGGTGATCCCGCAGACGTAGATACGGGCGACGGGACCGGGGTCGAGGGTGACGAGGCCGCCGGTCGCGGTGTCGTGGATCCTCAGGTCGCGGCCCTGACCAGGCAGGGCGGGGACCTCGGAAGCGGGCCAGGCATGCATGTCATGAGCGTAACCGGCGGGAAGTTCTGTCCACGAACCGGATGGGGCGCAGGGGCGGCGAATGACCGGGAAGACGCTCTTGCGGGAGCCCTGGTCATGTGCATTCCGCCCGGCCGCGGCCGGGCGGGCGTGGGTTTCGCTCACCGGCGCCGGCAGGGTGCCTCGCCCAAGCTCTTCGGCCAGGGAGGCCCCCGCGCACACCGGTGCCGCGCCTGGTGGTAGGGCCGTCAAAGCACTGGGGGACGACTGCCCGCAGCGGTGCGCACGTACGTCACACCGGCGGCCAGGGAATCGCCGGCCACTCCCCGCTCGGCTCCGGGTGCCGGCCCGACTCCAGCAGCGCCTCCACCCGCGCCCGCGTCGCCCGGACCTCCGCGGGGGTGATCAGTGCGGCCAGGCGGGTGGCAAGGGCGCCCCCTTCGCAGAGCCCGTCCCTGAGTCCTTTCAGCACCTCCACCGCCTCCCCCGTCAACGGCTCCCCCGCCCAGCCCCACAGCAGCGTCCGCAGCTTGTTCTCGACGTTGAACGTGACCCCGTGGTCGATCCCGTACAGCCGCCCCCCGGCCGCCGGCAGCAGATGGCCCCCCTTGCGGTCCGCGTTGTTGATGACCGCGTCGAGGACGGCGAGCCGCCGCAGCCGCTCGTCGTCGGCGTGCACGAGCAGCGCCGTCTCGCCGTCGCCGACGTCGGCGAGACCGATCGCCTTCCAGCCCGGCTCGGGCTCCTCGCCCTCCACCAGGGCGAGGAGCTCACCGTCGGGCACGACCTCCACCCACAGCTGGCACATGCCCTCGCCGTAGGGGCCGTCGCGCAGCACGGTGGGCGGCACGAGCCCCCAGCCGGTCGCCTCCGACACCTCGTACGCGGCGACCTCGCGCTGGGCCAGCGTCCCGTCCGGGAAGTCCCACAGGGGCCGCTCCCCGGCGACGGGCTTGTAGACGCAGGTGGCTTCCCGGCCGTCGTGGGAGACCGTGCAGTACAGCGCCGCGTTGGACGCGTCGCGGATGCGGCCGCGCACGGTCAGCTCGCCCTCTGCGAGCAGTTCGGCCGTGGTCACGCTCCGCGGCGGTATCCGTTCTGGCGCGGACATACGTGTCCTTCCGGGTCGAGCGGGAGGCTGCACAGCGGGCACGGCGGCCGCCCGGCGTTGACGACGTCGAGTGCGCGCTTGGCGAAGGCTCTGGCCTGCGCGCCGGTGAGCCGGACCCGGAGCATCGGCGGACCGTTCTCCTCGTCCTGGAGCAGCCGCTCCTCGGCCTCGGCGAGGTCCTCCTCGGAGTCGGCGTCCAGCTCGACGAGGGCCTGGGCCTCGACGATCATGCGCTGTTCCTCGGCGTCCCAGGCGAGCGCCATGGTGCCGACGCGGAACTCCTCCTCGATGGGCGTCTCCAGGGGGGCCGTGTCGGTGATCTCCGCGGGGGCCACGGCGGGGACGGCGGCGCTGCCGCCGCTGCGGCGCACGACCTCGTCGAGCAGTTCGTCCATGCGCTCGGCGAGCGCCGCGACCTGGGTCTTCTCCAGGGCCACGCTGGTCACCCGGGGTCCGGCCGAGGCCTGCAGGAAGAAGGTACGGCGCCCGGGCAGCCCGACCGTACCGGCCACGAAGCGGTCCGGGGGGTCGTAGAGGAACACCTGACGGGACACGTCCTGTCTCCATTGGATCGGGGTCGGGACCGGCGGACCGCGCCGGTCCTGTGGGACTGCTGACAACTACGCTGAACAACCACTGCGCTCGTTCGACCGCTTCACCCTACTGCGCTCGACGATCACGGTGCGCCCGCACCGCCCCCGACCGTGGCGTCCGGATCCGAGGCTTCCGGACGCGGCACGAGGGAGGAGAAATCGCCGGTGTCGCCGAGACGAACGAGAAATGGCCTCAGCCGGGTGTAACGGATCGCGGTGATGGAACACGGTTCCACGGAGATCCGCTGGAAGAGGTCGAGATGAAGTCCGAGTGCGTCCGCGACGAGAGACTTGATGATGTCGCCGTGCGAGCACATGAGGTAGACGGCGTCGGCACCGTGGTCGCGCTCCACACGCGCGTTCCACTCCCGTACGGCCTCGGCGGCGCGGGTCGCCATCGCCCGCATCGACTCCCCGCCGGGGAACGCGGCCGCCGACGGGTGCGCCTGGACGACCTCCATCAGCGGCTCGTCCTTCAGCTCGGCGAGCTTGCGGCCGGACCAGTCGCCGTAGTGGCACTCGCCGATCCGGTCGTCGGTGTGGGCGCGCAGCTCGGGACGGGCGTCGAGGAGCGGCTGGACGGTCTCCTGGCAGCGCTGCAGGGGGCTGGTGACGACTTCGGCGATCGGCAGCTCGGCGAGCCGCCCGGGCAGGGCCGCGGCCTGCGCGGCGCCGCGTTCGTCGAGAGCGACGCCGGGCATCCAGCCGGCGAGGAGTCCCGCGGTGTTGGCGGTGGAACGTCCGTGCCGGACGAGGAGCAACGTGGGCATGACGACCAGCCTAGGTCTTGTCGTCAAACCCCCGCCGGTGCCCGGGTACGAGTGAGAGGAGAGTGCGCTCCGTGATCGTCGACTGCGCGGTCTACCGCGACGGGCGCCGCAACGAGGGGGACGAGGGGCCGGAGGACCTCTCCACCGCGCTGGAGCAGGCGCGCGCCTCGTCGGACACGTTCTTGTGGGTCGGCCTGCACGAGCCGACGGAGGACGAGTTCGAGCTGGTCACCAAGGAGTTCGGACTGCATCCGCTGGCCGTGGAGGACGCCCTGAAGGCGCACCAGCGGCCCAAGCTGGAGGTCTACGAGGACTCGCTGTTCATGGTGCTCAAGCCGGTGTCGTACGAGCCGGACAGCGACACCGTCTCCACCGGCGAGCTGATGGTGTTCCTCGGCGACTCGTTCGTGGTGACCGTGCGCCACGGCGTGGACATGCCGCTCGGGGACGTCCGCCGTCACCTGGAGCAGCAGCCCGAGATGCTGCGGCACGGACCCACCGGGGTGCTCTACTCGATCACGGACTCGATCGTCGACCACTACCTGGAGGTGGCGACCGAGCTGGGCACCGATCTGGAGGAGCTGGAGGCGGAGGTCTTCTCGCCGTCCGTCGGAGGCTCGAGGCACACGGCGTCCCGGATCTACGCCTTCAAGCGGCAGGTACTGGAGTTCCGGCGGGCGACGGTCCCGCTGGGGCCGCCGACGGCCCGGCTGGCGGGGCAGGGCGCGTACGGTACGGCGGTGCCGTTCGTGCAGGAGAGGTCGCGGCCCTTCTTCCGGGACGTCAACGACCATCTGACCCGGGTGAACGAGTCGGTGGAGGGCCTGGACCGGCTGGTGTCGGACATCCTGTCGGCGCATCTGGCGCAGACCAGCGTGCGGCAGAACGACGACATGCGGAAGATCTCGGCGTGGGCGGCGATGGCCGCCGTGCCGACGATGATCGCGGGGATCTACGGCATGAACTTCGACCACATGCCGGAGTTGCACTGGGTGTGGTCCTACCCTGCGGTGATCGTGGTCATGGCAGTGCTCGAGGTGCTGCTGTACCGGCTGTTCAAGCAGCGGGGCTGGTTGTAGCCGGACCGCCGAGCGCGTCGCGCCGCTCGGGCGTCCGCAGGGTCACCATGCGTCGGCGGCCGACGAGCCGCTCGTAGGCGTAGAGGAGGTGGATTCCGGTCGCGAGCAGCGCCGACCTCGCTCCGGACCAGCCGAGGATGCGTGCCATGTGGGCCATGACCGCGAGGCTGACGTCCCGGTGGACGCGGATCTCGGCCAGTGCGCACGCGCGCAGGGTGCGCCGGATGAACCGGCCGTGTCCGGCGGCGGTGAGGCGCAGCAGTTCCTCGTGGGTGTACGCGAGGTGGTCGTCCTCGTCGTCGGAGATCATCCGGACGGCCCGGCCGATGTCCGGGTGGTCCCCGAAGTGCTTGCGCAGCATCAGCATCTGCTCGGCGGCGCGCTGTTCGGTGACCCGGCTGTGCGCCAGGTACACGATGATGTCCCGCACGGTGAGCGGCTGGTCCGCCTTGAGCCTCGCGTGCGGAAGACCGATGCCCCGGCGCTCCAGGAGCATCGTGTAGTCGGTCTCCGGGGGCACCGGTACGGGTTGCAGGCCGCGCTTCTTGAGCAGGGCGTGGAAGATGCGCCCGTGCTTGTCCTCGTCCGCGCCGTGGCGGGAGATCTTGGGGGCGAGCGCGCGTTCGCTCTCCGGCACCAGTCGGGCGATGCGCCCGTTCTCCCAGCCGCCCTGCGCCTCCCCGCGGGCCGCGATGGAGCAGAACAGCCGGAACGACTCGTCGTGGTCGAGGATCTCCTGGAACAGGCTCTTGGCCGACAGCATGGGCGCACCTCTCTGCAGGACCCGCGACGATCGAGTCAAACCGAGTCAAATGGGGCCCTGGAGGTGCTGCAACAGCTGCGTGGGGGTTACTCGGCCGAAAGGAGGAGGGCGGGCTGGGTTCGGGCCGTAACCGCGCGGGTGGCGGAGCGTTGTTCTCGGTGACGGCCGTGGCGGGGAAGACCCCCGAGCCCCCACCACGGCCGCAGAGACCTCTTCGCCTGCTACCCGCTACGCGAGCCCGGCCCGCTCCAGGGCCTGCGTTCCGGCCCTGAGCCCCGCGATCCGCTCCTCGAGGGTGAAGCCCGCCGGTGCCAGGCTGAGCGTGGTGACGCCGGCCGCGGCGTAGGCCCTCATGCGGTCGGCGATCCGGTCGACGGAGCCGAGCAGGGTGGTCCGGTCGATCAGCTCGTGCGGGATCGCGGCCGCCGCGCCCTGCTTGTCGCCGGACAGGTACTTCTCCTGGACCTCGGCGGCGGCCTTCTCGTAGCCCATGCGCTGGGCGAGCTGGTTGTAGAAGTTCTGCTTGGCGCTGCCCATGCCGCCGACGTACAGGGCTGTGTAGGGACGGAAGGTGTCGGCGAGCGCGGCCACGTCCTTGTCGTCGCCGAGGGCGAGCGGGAGCGTGGGGCAGACGTCGAAGCCGTCGAGGGTCTTGCCGGCCTTCTCACGCCCGGCGCGCAGATACCGGATCGCCGTCTCCTCGAGGTGGTCGGCGGAGGGGAAGATCAGCAGCGCGCCGTCGGCGATCTCGCCGGTCTGCTCCAGGTTCTTCGGGCCGATGGCGGCGATGTAGAGCGGGATGTGCTCGCGCTGCGGGTGCACGGTCAGCTTGATCGGCTTGCCGGGGCCGCCGGGCAGCGGCAGCGTCCAGTGCTCGCCCTCGTACGTCAGCCGCTCACGGGTCATCGCCCTCCGTACGATCTCCACGTACTCGCGGGTGCGGGCGAGCGGCTTGTCGAACTTGACGCCGTACCAGCCCTCGGAGACCTGCGGACCCGACACGCCGAGGCCGAGACGGAAGCGGCCGCCGGACAGGGAGTCGAGGGTGGCGGCGGTCATCGCGGTCATCGCGGGCTGGCGCGCCGGGATCTGGAAGATGGCGGAGCCGACGTCGATGCGCTCGGTCTTGGCGGCGACCCAGGACAGCACGGTGGCCGCGTCGGAGCCGTACGCCTCGGCGGCCCAGCACACCGCGTATCCGAGCCGGTCGGCCTCCTGGGCCACGGCGAGGTTGTCCGCGTCCATTCCGGCGCCCCAGTAGCCGAGGTTGATCCCGAGCTGCATGGCCCATTCCCCTTACCGATCAGTAACGTCCCTTGGTGCCCGACCTTAGCGTGGGGGCGGGCCCCCCGGAAATCCCCTCACCGACGGGGGAAACGCGTTGTCCACAGGCCCCCCATGAGCCGAGTTCAGGCCGTAATCTCGGCGTTCATGGAGCAGAGGCATCTCGGCCGTACCGGCCTTCGTGTGTCGCGGATCGGGCTCGGCACCCTGACGTGGGGCCGCGACACGGACGAGCACGACGCCGCGGACCAGTTGAAGGTGTTCTGGGAGGCGGGCGGGACCCTCGTCGACACGGCGGACGTGTACGGGGACGGGGAGGCCGAGTATCTGCTCGGACGGCTCATGGACGGGCTCGTGCCCCGCCGGGACCTGGTCATCTCGACGAAGGCGGGCAGCGTGCCCGACCCGGACCGCCGCTTCGACTGCTCGCGAGGGCATCTGCTCGCCGCGCTGGACGCCTCGCTCACCCGCCTGGGCACGGACTACGTCGACGTCTGGCACGTCCACGCCTTCGACCCGTACACCCCGCTGGACGAGACCCTGCAGGCGCTCGACCTGGCGGTCGCCAGCGGCCGGGCACGGTATGCGGGGGTGTCCAACTTCTGCGGCTGGCAGCTGGCGAAGGCGGCGACGTGGCAACTCGCGGCGCCGGGCGTGAGGACCCGGATCGCCAGCACACAGATGGAGTACTCGCTGCTGCAGCGGGGAGTGGAGCGGGAGGTGCTGCCCGCGGCGCTGGACCTGGGGGTCGGGCTGCTGCCGTCGTCCCCGCTGGGCCGGGGTGTGCTGACCGGCAAGTACCGGCACGCGACACCGGCCGACTCGCGCGGGGCGTCGGAACACATGGGGCCGTTCGTCGCGCCCTACCTCGACGACACGGCGAACAGCATCGTGGACGCGGTGCAGACGGCCGCCGACGGGCTCGCCGCGACGCCCTTGCAGGTGGCACTCGCGTGGGTGCGGGACCGGCCGGGGGTGGTCGCGCCGATCGTCGGCGCGCGCAACGCGCAGCAGCTCACGGCGGCGTTGTCAGTGGAGGCGCTTAGTCTTCCGGACGAGATCTGCCGGGCGCTGGACGATGTGTCGGCCCCGGTGCACCGCTATCCCGATCACGACTGGAGCACGCTGTGACCACGGACCCGGAGACGACGGAGACGGCCCCTCGGGCGGAGGACGGGGCCGGGACCGCCGGGGGCGGCGGCGCGGGGAGCGACAGGGCCGCGGACCCGATGCCCGCAGAGGGGCTCGCAGAGGGCTCCGGGGACAAGACGCCGGCGGCCGGCGGCCCGGACCCGGCGGACGGCTCCCCTGGTCCCTCGCAGGACGCCGGCGGCGAGGGCGCCGCGCCCGAGATGTCCGAGGCCGAGGCCGAGCTGGCCGCTCAGCGGGTGGAGCGGGAGCGGATCGAGCGGCGGAAGGCCGCGAAGCAGGGCCCCCTCGAGGCCGGTGGGAAGCTCAGTGGGAAGGCCGCCGACCTGCTCGCCGCCGTGCGGGCCGTGGAGAGCGGTGAGAAGCCGGTGGCGAGCGCCTTCAGCGAGCCCACACCCGCACCGCGCCGCCCCACGGCCCCCGAGCCGGCGCGGCGCCCCCAGCCCGTGGCGGCGGCCGCGGCGCCTCCCGCCGCCGAGGCGGTGGCGTCGGTGCGGGCGGTCCTGGCCGAGGGCGGCGCCCCTGACACGCTCGCCTCCCAGGTCGCCGAGGCGCTCGGCGAGGGGGCGCAGGCGCGGCTGCGCTCGGACCCCTGGCAGCTGCTGCGCGTCTTCGGAGTGCGCCCCGAGCAGGCCGACACCTTCGCCCGGGGCCTGCTCGGCGCGGATTGCCGCCCGGACGACGAGCGCCGGGCCCGTGCGATGACGGTGTGGCTGCTGGAGCAGGCGGCCCTGGCCGGGCACACCGCCCTGGAGGTCCCGGCCCTGGAGGCGGCGCTCGGCCGGCGCCAGGTGCCGGACCCCGAGGCGGCCGTGCGCGACACCATCGCCGAGGGCGAGGCCCTGGTCTTCCAGGACGCGCTGGAGTCGGCCCCACCGGGCGGCGACGAGGAGCAGGAGCGCCCGGTGCGCGTCCTGATCGGGCTGGAGCGGTACGCGCTCGCGGAGGAGAGCCTCGCCGACGGACTGGCCCGGCTGGTCAACTCCGTGCCGAAGGAGGACGGCGCGGCGGAGGACTGGCAGCGGGCGGCCCGGTCGGCGGCGGGTTCCGCGGCGGAACTGATCGGTGCGGTCGCGGGCCACGGCCTGGTGCTGCACACCGGGTCGGAGGCGTCCCGCATCGAGCCGGCGACGCTGCTGCGCGAGGCACGCCGGCTCGGGCTGCGCGCCTGGGCCGCCACGCACGGCCCGGCCGGCCGCGACCAGTTCGGCGCGCTGCTCGCCCGCCTCGGCCTGCCGGACGACGAGCGAGCACACGCGCCGCTCGCCACCGTCGCGGGCCTCCTGTCCGGTGGTGAGGGTCCGGGACGGGACGCGGACGGCGCGCTGGACCTCGATCTGCTCATCGTGCTGGACGCGCCCCAGCTGGATGTCGAGACGGCGGCCCTGCTCGTCGAGTCGCTGCCCGACGGGGCCCGGCTGGTGCTGAGCGGCGACCCGGGCGTGCTGTGGTCGGTCGGCCCCGGGCGCGTGTTCGGGGACCTGCTCGCGGCGCGCGTGTGCCCGCAGATCGCCTCGCGGACCCCCGACCCGGGCCCGCTCGGCGAACTCGTCTCCGCCATCGGCATCGGTGAGCTGCCGCAGGTCGACGCGCCCGGCAAGGAGGTCGTGATCGTGCCGGTGCGGGACGCCGGGGAGGCGGTCCACCGGACCGTGCAGCTGGTCGCGGACTCGGTGCCGCGGGCGATCGGGGTTCCGGCGGAGGAGACGCAGGTGATCACGCCGGGCCACGGCGGCGCCGCGGGCACCCGCGCGCTGAACGCGGCACTGAAGGAGCGGCTCAACCCGGGCCCGGGTCGCTTCGGCGGCTTCGATGCGGGCGACCGGATCGCCTACTCCCCCGCGCCGGGGCGCACGCTGCCGGGCCGTGTCGTCAAGGGCGACGCCGAGGGTTTGCACCTGGAGTGCGCGGGCGTCTCCGTGGTCGTGCCGAAGGAGCGGGTGGAGCAGACCCTGCGGCACGGCTGGGCGCTGACCGCGCACCAGGCGGTGGGGCAGCGGTGGCCTGCGGTGGTCGTGGTCCTGCCGGGCGACGCCGCACAGAGCCTCACCAGGCCGTGGGTCTACACGGCCTTCGGCCGGGCGGTCCGCCATCTGTCGGTGGTGCACGGCGCGGACCAGGCCCTGCCGCGGGCCGTGGCGGAGATCCAGGCCAAGCCGCGTACGACCCGCCTGCTCGCGCTGCTGAGGCCCCAGGTCCCGACGTCGGGCTGAGAGAGGCACCTCACTACGGCGGGGCCCTCACTACGGCGGGCCCGGTGGTGCCGTGCTGCCCCAGGCCACACGGCACCGCCGGGGAAACCCCTGCTGACGATCAACGATCCAACGGTTCCAGGTCCTCGTCGTCGTCCAGCTCGAGTTCGTCCTCCTCCAGCTCCCGGTCCCGCAGCTCCTCGTCGTCCGCCTCCTCGTCGAAGACGGAGCTGACGTCGAAACGGCAGATCACCCGCTGGGGGTCGACCTGCTCGAAGGGTGCCTCCAGCCACTCCCCCGGCTCGGCCGGTTCCTCGGCGGCCACCACCCACAGCGTGGAGTCGCCCTCCTCGAGGCCGAACTCCTTGTGCCGGGAAGCGATCTCGTCCGGTTCGAACTCCCCGAAGAGCGCGCCGAGCGCGCCGTGGATGGTGCCGGCCGACGTCGCCGGCGCGGGCTCCTCGTCCGCGGCCTCCAGGCGCTCCGCCTGTGCCAGCAGCCGCTGGGGCTCCGCCACCGCGTAGTCCCGGCGGATCAGGACGCTCAGCGCGCTCGGTTCCTCGGGGCCCGTGTACGGCGGAAGAGGCTCCTCCGCACCGGGGATCTCGAAGGGGGTGACCTCGTCGTAGCGGTCGTAGAGCAGCTCGTCGTACTCCTCGGCCGCCGCGGCCAGCTCGTTGAACGCCTCGTAGACGGCCGGGTCGTCGTCACCCGTCCTGCGCTCGACCGCAGCAAGGTGGCGGTCGAGTGCGGTCTTGACCGCCTCGGCGGCGGCACGTACCTCGGCAGCGGTGGGCTGCGCAGCATCAGACATAGTGCAGACGCTATCCGTACCGGGCCCCAGCCCGCACAATAGATGCGATGCCGGAATACGAATTTGTCGACGTGTACGTACCGCGCGGGGTCTCCCGCAAGGACGCCACACGCCTGCTGACAGACCATGCCGAGTACGGACACTGGGAGTTGGACCGCCTGAGCCTGCTGCGCGACGGGAGCCGCAGGGTGCGGTTGCGCCGGCGGATCATCCGCCAGGTGCGCGCCACGTGGTGAGCGAAGGTGACTGAAACGGATCGGGCCCCGCACGGACGGGGCCCGATCCGTTCAGCCCGCCACGAGGGAGGCAGGCGGAGCCGGTGCCGTTACGCGTGTGCCCGCGCCCTGCGGTAGAGCAGTGCGCCGCCGAGCAGGGCTCCCGCGCCGACCGGCGCCAGAAGGCCGAGCGGCAGGTCGCTGCCGGTGTGGGCGAGCTGTGCGGTCGCCGCGGGCTGGGTGACGGACTGACCGCCGGGGTGGTTGACGTGGGTGCCGCCGCCCGGCTGCTGCGGGGTGCCGGGGTGACGGGGCGTGCCGGGAGGCGTGGTGGTGCCGCCGCCGGGGGGTGTGGTGCTGCCCCCGCCGCCGGGAGGCGTGGTACCGCCACCGCCGCCGGGAGGCGTCGTCCCGCCACCGCCGCCGGGAGGCGTGGTGCCGCCACCGCCGCCCGGCGGGGTGGTGGAGTGGCCGCCGCCCGGGTTGGCGCAGTCGTTGCCGCCCGCCGGATTGCCGATCCCGCCCACGTTGACGGAGTTGCCACACACGTTCACCGGCACGTCGACCGGCACCTGCACGGTGTTGCCGGAGCCGACACCGGGCGAGTCACTGGTGTGCCCGCCGGCGTGGGCGCCGCCCCCGCCGGACTGGCCGCCGGTGTTGGCGCACGTGTTGCCGGCCGCCGGGTTGAGCAGCCCGATGACGTTCACGGTGTTGCCGCAGACGTTCACCGGCACGTGCACGGGCACCTGCACCAGGTTGCCCGACAGCACGCCGGGCGAGTTGGTGGCGGAGCCGTTCGCTCCGGCGTCGGCGTGCGCGTAGCCGCCGGTGACGGCGAGGACTCCGGTCGCCGCCGCCATGGTCATCAGGCCCTTGCGGGTGACCTGTCGCATTGCTGATTTCCCTGTCTTCGAGCTGATCGTGGACCTTCGGAACGCGTCCCGCGCGGTGGGCGCGGACGCGGAGGAACTGGTCGACCCCGGAGCGCATGGCACGCACTCCGGGGCCGACGTACTCACACCCTCATGGGGTTCGGGCCCCTCATGGGGTGAGGCACCACGTCAGTGGTTGATGCAGGTGTTGCCGAAGGCGGGGTTCAGCAGCCCGATCACCGAGATCGTGTTGCCGCAGACGTTCACCGGGACGTGCACCGGAACCTGGATCACATTGCCCGACACGACACCCGGGGAGTGCGTGGCGGCACCCTGGGCGCCGGAGTCGGCGACAGCCAGACCCGCGCCCGCGAGAACCAGACCACCGGTGGCAGCCGCAGCAGCGACGACCTTCTTGATCATTATTCCTCCTTGTTGGCAAAGCGATCCAAGCCTCGGACCGCATCACGTGTAACGAGGAGGGAGTAATGGAGCTACGAGCGTATGGTCGCATTCACTCGTCCCGGCGTGTTCCCGTACACGCTGGCGAATAGCGCACGGGACCGGCGCCGGCTCAGGACGCGTCGATGAACCGGTCCAGCACCCGCACACCGAACTGCAGCGCGTCCACCGGCACCCGCTCGTCGACCCCGTGGAACATGCCCGCGAAGTCCAGCTCCGGCGGCAGCTTCAGCGGCGCGAAGCCGAAGCCTCGGATGCCGAGGTCGTCGAAGGACTTGGCGTCCGTGCCGCCGGAGAGCATGTACGGGATCGCCTTCGCGGCCGGGTCCTCCGCCAGCAGCGCCGACTGCATCGCCTCCACCAGCGCACCGTCGAAGCCGGTCTCGACGGCCTTGTCGGCGTGCACGTCCTCGCGCCGCACGTTCGGCCCGAGGATGCGGTCCACGTCGGCGAGGAACTCCTCCTCGAAGCCGGGCAGGAAGCGCCCGTCGACGTGCGCGGTGGCCTCGCCGGGAATGACGTTCACCTTGTAACCGGCGTTCAGCTGGGTGGGGTTGGCGGTGTTGCTCAGGGTCGCGCCGATGAGCTTGGCGATGCCCCCGAGCTTGGCGAGGGTGCCCTCCATGTTCTCCGGGTCGAGCTCGGTGCCGAGCGCGTCGCCGAGTTCGTCGAGGAAGGCCCGCGTCGTCTTGGTGACCCGTACCGGGAACGTGTGCCGGCCGAGGCGTGCCACGGCCTCGGACAGCTCGGTGATCGCGTTGTCCCGGTGGATCATCGACCCGTGGCCCGCGGTGCCGGCCACGGTGAGCTTCATCCAGTGCATGCCCTTCTCGGCCGTCTGGATCAGGTAGAGCCGGCGCTGCTCGTTCACCGTGAACGAGAAGCCGCCCACCTCGCTGATGGCCTCGGTGACGCCCTCGAAGAGGTCCGGGTGGTTGTCGACCAGGTACCGGGCGCCGTAGGTGCCGCCCGCCTCCTCGTCGGCGAGGAAGGCCAGGACGATGTCGCGCGGCGGCCTGCGCCCGCTGCGCAGCCGGTCGCGGACGACCGCCAGGGTCATGGCGTCCATGTCCTTCATGTCGACCGCGCCGCGCCCCCACACGCATCCGTCGGCGATCTCGCCGGAGAACGGGTGGTGCGTCCAGTCGTCCGCGTTGGCCGGTACGACGTCGGTGTGGCCGTGGATGAGCAGCGCGGGCCGTGAGGGGTCCTCGCCCTCGATACGGGCCACCGTGGAGGCACGGCCCGGGTGCGACTCGAAGATCTTGGGTTCGAGCCCCACCTCGGCGAGCTTCTCGGCGACGTACTCGGCGGCCCTTCGCTCGCCGGGGCCCGAGTGGTCGCCGTAGTTGCTGGTGTCGATCTGGATCAGCTCACGGCAGAGGTCGACGACCTCGTCCTCGCCGGTGACGCTCCTGGCCGTGCCGGTGTCGGTCACGCTGCTTCCTCCCGGTTCCCTGCTGGTGGTCCTCCTCATCCTCCCCCCGATCCCCGCCGCGCCCCAAGGCGGTGTACGGCCCGTCACATGCCGTTCACGCGGGAACGGGGGTGATCGAACGCCGCCGAAAGCCTGGTAATGTTTCCTTCGTCGCCGCGGGGGAAGCCCGCACGACAGACACCTTGTCCGGGTGGCGGAATGGCAGACGCGCTAGCTTGAGGTGCTAGTGCCCTTTATCGGGCGTGGGGGTTCAAGTCCCCCCTCGGACACTTGGCGCGAAAGGGTGCCGACCGGTTCCGGTCGGCACCCTTTCGCGTGTGGCCCACCTCTCGGGCGGTTCCTAGACTCGAGGTGTGGCCCGGGCCAACGAAGAGGTCGAGGCGCTCCTGCAGGAGTACGCGGACCTCGTCGCGATCACGGGAGGCGACGCCTTCAAGGTGCGCGCCTACGAGAAGGCCGCGCGCGCCATCGGCGGCCACCCGGCCGACATCTCCCATCTGGACGCCGACGGGCTGCGGGACATCCCGAACGTGGGCAGGTCGATCGCCGAGAAGGTCGTCGAGTATCTGCGCACCGGCACGGTCGCGGTGGTCGAGGAGCGCCGGGCGAAGATCCCCGCCGGGGTGCGGGAGCTGATCACGATCCCCACGCTGGGTCCGAAGAAGGCGATGCGGCTCTACGAGGACCTGCACATCTCGTCGGTGAGCGAGCTGGCGGCCGCGATCGAGGCGGACGCGCTGGCCGATCTGAAGGGGTTCGGCGAGAAGACGCAGGAGAACATCCTGCACGGGATCCGGCTGATGCAGCAGGCGGGCGGCCGTATCCCGATCCATCTGGCGCTGGACACCGCCGAGGAGATCGTCGCGGAGCTGTCCCAGGTCACCGGCTGCAAGCGCTGCACGTACGCGGGATCGCTGCGGCGGATGAGGGAGACGATCGGCGACATCGACATCCTGGTCGCCGCCAAGCGGTCGGCCCCCTTCATGGAAACCCTGGAGGCGCTGCCCTCGACCGCCGAGGTGATCGCGCACGGTGAGAAGAAGACGTCGATCCGCACCACCAAGGGCGTGCAGGTGGACCTGCGGGTGCTGCCGCCCGACTCGTGGGGCGCCGGGCTGCAGTACTTCACCGGCTCCAAGGCGCACAACATCCGTACCCGCACCATCGCCGTACGCCAGGGTCTGAAGCTGTCCGAGTACGGCCTGTTCGACACGGGCAGCGGGGAGTCGGTCGCCTCCCGCAGCGAGGAGGAGGTGTACGCCCGGCTGGGCCTGCCGTGGATTCCGCCGACGCTGCGGGAGGACCGGGGGGAGATCCAGGCGGCCGTGCGCGGTGAGCTGCCGGAGGTGGTGACGGAGCGGGACGTGCGCGGCGATCTCCACACGCACACGGACCTCACCGACGGGCTGGCCTCCCTGGAGGCGATGGTGGAGGCGGCGGCCGAGCGCGGTTACGCGTACTACGCGGTCACCGACCACGCGCCGAACCTGTACATGCAGCGCATGACGGACGAGAAGATTCTCGCCCAGCGGGAGGAGCTGCGGGCGCTGGACGGCGCGCACCACGGGATGCGGCTGCTGCACGGCACCGAGCTCAACATCAGTGCCGAGGGGGACGTGGACTGGCCGGGCGCGTTCCTGGCCGGCTTCGACCTGTGCGTGGCCTCGCTGCACTCCCACTTCGACCTGGACCGCGAGGCGATGACGCGGCGGCTGGTGCGGGCCTGTGAGAATCCGCACGTCAACATCATCGGCCATCCGACCACGCGCCTGATCGGCAAGCGGCCGGGGGTGGACGCCGACTGGGACGAGGTCTTCGCGGCCTGCGCCCGCACCGGCACCGCGCTGGAGATCAACGCCCAGCCGGACCGGCTCGACCTGTGCGACGAGGACATCCTGCGGGCTCGGCAGCACGGCGTGAAGTTCGCCGTGAACACCGACGCGCACTCCGTGCTCCACCTGGCCCACCTGCGCTACGGCGTCGGTACCGCGCAGCGCGGCTGGCTCACGGCGGACGACGTGATCAACACCTGGCCGCTGCGGCGGCTGCGCCGGTTCCTGGCCAAGGACGGGTCGGGGTGAGGTGGGGCGCGTTTGCCGTGGGGCGGACCGGAGACCCGATGGGTGGTCGCCGCAACTCGTGGGACGCGATATGTGAGGGGGTGCCCCAGTGACTGAGAACAGCATGGGTGACGAGGTCTACCAGCCCCAGCAGGACGAGGACGTCGTGGAGGACATGAGCCCGCTGGAGTCCCCGGACAGCCTGGAGGACCGGGTCGTGGAGCCCATGGAGGAGGGCTACTCGCCGCCGGAGAAGCCTCTCGCGGTGAACGACGTGGGCACCACCGCGGCCGAGCAGCGCGACGGCGAGTCGCTGGACGAGCGGCTGGCCCGGGAGGTGCCCGAGGACACGGCCACGGTGGGCGACGGGATCGGGGACCTGCCCGGCGGTGAGGGCGAGCCGAGGGACGACGAGGTCGGCGGCCCGGACGCCGGGCGGCTGGTCGCGCCGGACGAGGGCGCGCACGAGGACATCGACGCGGAAGCCGTAGCGAACGACGTCGGCTTCGACAGCGGCGCCCGCACGGCCGAGGAGGCCGCGGTGCACATCGTGCCGGAGAACGGGGAGGAAGAGCTGTAGGTCAGCGCAGGGCGCGAAGCGTGAGCGTGCCGTCGGGTTCGCGGTCGACGCGGGTGCCGAACTCCCGGCTGAATCCGTCGAGGGCGGTGCGCAGCCAGGCGATGTCCTCGTCCGAGGCGTGCTCCAGCCGCATTCTGCGCGCCTGCAGGGTGACGATGCGGGCGCCGGTCGTCAGGCCGGTGTCCGGGTCGACCGTCACCAGGTACAGCAGGCGCAGGTCGTCGCGGTAGCGCTCGTAGCCGCCGATGCCCTCGTAGTCGTCGACGAGGTCCCCGCAGCCGTACAGGACGAGCCTGCCCCGGTAGGTCTCCAGCGGGCGCGGGTGGTGCGAGGAGTGCCCGTGGACGATGTCCACGCCGGCGTCGACGAGCGCGTGGGCGAAGCGGATCTCGGCGCGGGAGACGTCGTAGCCCCAGTTGGGTCCCCAGTGGACCGAGGCGACGACGATGTCTCCGGGCTGCTTGAGCTGCCGCAGCCGGGCGGCGAACCCGGCGGCCACGGCGACGGTCGGGCCCGCGACGAAGGCGACGCCGGACCGGTCCTCGGTGGCGGCCCAGTCCTCCGGGATCCCGCTGGAGGGCATGCCGAAGGAGAACACCAGCACGCGTCCGCCGCCGTCGAGGGGGACGATCGCGGGCCGCCCGGCCGCGGTCGCGTCCCGGCCCGCCCCGGCCGTGCGCAGCCCCGCCGCCGCGAGGGAGTCGAGGGTCTCCTCGAGGCCGCGCCGGCCGAAGTCGAGGACGTGGTTGTTGGCGAGGGCGCAGACGTCCGGGCGCAGGGCGGCCAGGCACGGCAGGTTGGCGGGGCTCATCCGGTAGTGGACGCCCTTGCCGGGCGCGAACTCCCCGTCGCCGGTGACGGCGGTCTCCACATTGACCACCCGCACGTCGGGCGCGGCGTCCTGCAGGACCGTCAGCGCCTCGCCCCAGGGCCAGGAGTAGTCGACCGGCTGGGGAATGGGCCCGTTGGCGGCCTCGGCCAGCCCGACGTAGGCCCGGGCGTCGTGGATGTAGGTCTCCCGCAGCGCCGGGTCACCGGGGTGCGGGAGGATCTGGTCGACGCCCCGGCCGAGCATGACGTCCCCGCACAGGAACAGGGTCACCGCGCCCGTGTGCACCCTCCCACGCTAAGGCGGTATCGGGCGTCACGCGAAGGGTCGCGGTTCCACCTGGGTCCCGGTCATACGTGCGCGGGGGCCATGTGGTCGGTGAACCAGTCGCGGGCCAGGTCGGTGACCGCCTCCAGGGCGCCGGGTTCCTCGAACAGGTGGGTGGCGCGCGGGACGACCGCGAGGTGGTTCTCACAGCGCAGCCGGGCCTGGGCCTGCCGATTGAGGTCGAGGACGACCGGGTCGGCGCCGCCGACGACGAGCAGCGTGGGTGCCGTCACCTCGGGCAGGCGCGGTCCGGCGAGGTCCGGCCTGCCACCGCGGGAGACGACCGCGGCGATGTGCGTCCCCGGTTCGGCGGCCGCCCACAGCGCGGCGGCGGCGCCGGTGCTGGCGCCGAAGTAGCCGACGGCGAGGCCCTCCGTCTCCGGCCGGGTGCGCAGCCAGCCGGTGGTGTCGGCGAGCCTGCGGGCCAGCAGCTCGGTGTCGAACACGTTGGCCCGGTCGCGCTCCTCCTCCTCGGTGAGCAGGTCGAACAGCAGCGTGCCGAGCCCGGCCCGGTTCAGGCCCTCGGCCACGAAGCGGTTGCGCGGGCTGTGCCGGCTGCTGCCGCTGCCGTGGGCGAAGACGACGATCCCGGTCGGGTCCTCGGGCACGGTCAGCCGTCCGCCGAGGCGTACGGCACCGGCGGCCACCTCCACCTCGCGGTCCACGGTGCCCATGTGCCCCGCGGTCCGTTGCAGGCAGGCGGCCACTTCGGCGTCGTCGACCTGGGCGAAGTCGGCGTAGAACTGGCCGACCGCGAAGAAGACCCGCGGTGTGTCGAGGCAGACCAGTTCGTCCGCCTCGTCGGCGAGCCGCTCGGTCCAGTCGTGCGGCGCGACGGGCACCGCCAGCACGATCCGTGCCGCTCCCCTGGCCCGGGCGATCCGGCAGGCGGCACGCGCGGTGGACCCGGTGGCCACCCCGTCGTCGACGACCACCACGGTCCGCCCCTCGACGGGGACCGGTGAGCGCCCGCCCCGGTAGCGCCGGGCCCGGAGTTCCAGCACCTCGCGCTCGCGCTCCTCGACCTGTGCCAGTTCCTCCGGCGTGACGCGGGCCTCCCGCACCACCGCGTCGTTGATCACGCGCACGCCATCCTCGCCGATCGCCCCCATCCCCAGCTCCGGCTGGAAGGGCACGCCCAGCTTGCGGACCAGGCACACGTCCAGCGGCGCCCCGAGCGCTTCGGCGACCTCGGCGGCGACCGGCACCCCTCCCCTGGGCAGCCCCAGGACGACGAGGTCCCGGCCCCTGAGGTGCCTGAGGCGGGCGCCCAACTGCCGTCCCGCTTCGAGACGATCGGTGAAGACCACGATGCAGCCTCCTCACTCCCGGGGGGACCAGAGCGGTGCGGGCGGGGGCCCCTCGGGCGCCCCCGCCGCCGTGATGTCACCGACGGCGGCGCGGACCAGCCGGCGGCCCAGCGCGATCAGGGCCCGTCCGGCGGCGAGTTCGTCGCCGATCTCGGGCACCGCCGTGTCGTACGGGCTGCGATGGGCCTCCGCGTGGCTCTCGAGCACGTTCTCGCCGGTGTCCAGGACGGCCCGGGCCGTGGTCGCCGGGTCGTGTTCGGACAGGTACAGGTGCAGCGTCCACTCCTTGGCGGACACAGGCCGGCTGTCGGCGGCTCGGGTCATCGTCCGTCCCTCCTCACGCGGGTGCGAGGCAAGAGGACTGAAAGGGATGCGGCCCCCTTCCACTGTGACTCCGATGGGCGCCTGCCGCACAGTCCCCGCGGGGCGTGTCGCAGGGCCGGGCAGAATGACGGTCATGACCACGCGTTCCTGCCCGTGCGGGCTGCCCGAGGCCTACGAGAACTGCTGCGGCCGCTTCCACGCGGGGGCCGCCGCCGCCCCGACCGCCGAGGCGCTGATGCGGTCCCGGTACAGCGCCTTCGTTCGGCGGGACGCGGAGTACCTGCTGCGCACCTGGCATCCGCGCACCCGCCCGGCGCGGCTCGACCTCGATGCGCGGATGCGGTGGACGGGGCTGGAGATCCTGGGGACGACGGAGGGTTCCGCTTTCCACTCCACGGGGACCGTGACCTTCCGCGCCTCCTACCGGGGTGGCTCGCTGCACGAGCGCAGCCGGTTCGAGCGGGTCGACGGGGCGTGGGTGTACGTCGACGGGGACTTCCCCGACCGGGACTGACGGCTCCTGACAGCTCCCGGCGCCGTCACGGCGCCAGGATGTCCAGTTCGTGCAGCGCGCCCACGGTGATCTCGCGGGTGAGCTGCTCGGCGCGGGCCGCGTCGCCCTCCCGTACCGCCTCCGCGACCTGGACGTGCAGGGTGACCGCGGCCGGGTCGGGGTCCTCGAACATGACGTCGTGGTGGGTGCGGCCCGAGAGGACCTCCGCGACCACGTCGCCGAGGCGCGCGAACATCTCGTTGCCCGACGCCTCGAGGATCACCCGGTGGAAGGCCATGTCGTGGACCAGGTAGGCCTGAAGTCGGTGGCCGCGTGAGTTGGCCACCAGGCCCAGTGCGCACTCGGTGAGGCGGGCGCACTGCTCGGCGGTGGCGTGGCGCGCGGCGAGGCCCGCCGCGACCGGTTCGATCGCCGAGCGCAGCACGGTCAGCGAGCGCAGCTGCCGGGGGCGGTCGGCGCCGGCCAGCCGCCACCGGATGACCTGGGGGTCGTAGACGTTCCACTCGGACGGGGGCAGGACCGTCACGCCCACCCGGCGGCGCGATTCCACCAGGTGCATGGACTCCAGGACGCGCACCGCCTCGCGCATCACGGACCGGGACACCTCGAAGTGCTGGGCGAGTTCGTCGGTGCGCAGGACGCTGCCCGGCGGGTACTCGCCCGCGGTGATCGCGGGGCCGAGGGTGTCCAGTACATGGCCGTGCAGCCCCCGGCCCGGTGTGCTCATGCACTCAGCGTACGAGGAAGGTCACGAGAAGAAAAAGTCAGACTTATATGTCACAGGGTCTTGAATTCGTCGTACCTAATCGGTTTCAGTGACGTCGACACAAGATGTCGACGAAGACAGCGAGAGCACGATGCAGCATCCGCGTACCCCCCACGTCGTCGTGGTCATGGGCGTCGCAGGCACCGGCAAGACCACCATCGGTCCCCTGCTTGCGGCCCGGCTCGGCGTCCCGTACGCCGAGGGCGACGACTTCCACCCCTCGGCCAACATCGCCAAGATGTCGGCCGGGATCCCGCTCGACGACGAGGACCGGTGGCCCTGGCTGGACGCCATCGGTGCCTGGGCGCACGAGCGGGCGGGGCTCGGCGGGGTGGTCAGCAGCTCGGCTCTGAAGCGGGCGTACCGCGACCGGCTGCGGGCCGCGGCTCCCGGCGTCGTCTTCGTGCATCTGACGGGCGACCGGGGGCTCATCGAGGAACGGATGGCGCACCGCCAGGGGCACTTCATGCCCACGGCGCTGCTGGACTCCCAGTTCGCCACGCTCCAGCCGCTGGAGCCTGACGAGCGAGGGGTCGCGGTGGACGTCTCGGGCAGCCCCGAGGACATCACCGCCCGCGCCGTGAACGCCCTGCGCGGCCTCGAGCGGTCCTCCGCGCGGTCCTCGCAGTAACTCCCCCCGGTCCTCCGCGCGGTCCTCGCAGTAACTCCCCCCGGCCCTCGGCGCGAGTCCTCCCCCCAGGGGCCGCGGCCTCGGCACGCCCCCTCTCCCCAGGGGGACGGCCGACGAGGGCCTTCCTCACCCGAAACCGAGAGTTCCTCTCCTCACTCCTAGGGAACACCCGTGACCAGACTCAGCGTCGAGATGCTGGCAGCGGCCCCCGTCGAACCGATCACGTCGGCGGGCCACGCTCAACTGGGCATCGCGGCGGTGGCGGGCATCGCCGTCATCGTGCTGCTCATCACCAAGTTCAAGCTCCACGCCTTCCTGG
The DNA here is from genome assembly GCF_044764595.1 of Streptomyces sp. NPDC093984. Classification (NCBI taxonomy): domain Bacteria; kingdom Bacillati; phylum Actinomycetota; class Actinomycetes; order Kitasatosporales; family Streptomycetaceae; genus Streptomyces; species Streptomyces sp. NPDC093984. The sequence continues at coordinate 136,350 of NZ_JBIWIM010000009.1, forward strand.
CCCTGACCGTCGGCTCGCTCGCGCTGGGCGCGTTCGCCGGGGCGCCGCTCGACAAGGCGATCACCAGTTTCACCACCGGGCTCGGCTCGACCGTGGCCGGTGTGGGCGTCCTGATCGCGCTCGGCGCGATCCTCGGCAAGCTGCTCGCCGACTCCGGCGGCGCGGACCAGATCGTCGACACGATCCTCGCCAAGGCGCAGGGGCGTGCGATGCCCTGGGCGATGGTGCTGATCGCCTCGGTGATCGGGCTGCCGCTGTTCTTCGAGGTCGGCATCGTGCTGCTGATCCCGGTCGTGCTGATGGTCGCCAAGCGCGGCAACTACTCGCTGATGCGGATCGGCATCCCGGCGCTCGCGGGTCTGTCCGTGATGCACGGTCTGGTCCCGCCGCACCCCGGTCCGCTGGTCGCGATCGACGCGGTCAAGGCGAACCTCGGTGTGACGCTGGCACTCGGCGTGCTGGTCGCCGTCCCGACCGTGATCATCGCGGGCCCGCTGTTCTCGAAGGTCGCGGCCCGCTGGGTGGACGTCCCGGTTCCCGACCGCATGATTCCCGCGCGTGCCTCCGAGGAGTTGGACAGGCGCCCCGGCTTCGGCCCCACGCTGGCCACCGTGCTGCTGCCGGTCGTGCTGATGCTGGCGAAGGCGCTGGTGGACATCGTCGTCGACGACCCGGCCAAGATGGTGCAGCGCGTCTTCGACGTGATCGGCTCGCCGCTGATCGCACTGCTCGCGGCCGTGATCGTGGGCATCTTCACGCTGGGCCGCCCGGCCGGCTTCAGCAAGGAGCGGATCTCCCAGCTGGTCGAGAAGGGCCTCGCACCCATCGCGGGCATCCTGCTGATCGTGGGCGCGGGCGGCGGCTTCAAGCAGACGCTGATCGACTGCGGCGTGGGCCGGATGGTCCTCGACATATCCAAGGACTGGTCGATCCCCGCGCTGCTGCTGGCCTGGCTGATCGCGGTGGCGATCCGGCTCGCGACCGGTTCCGCGACCGTGGCGACCGTCTCGGCCGCCGGTCTGGTCGCGCCGCTCGCGGCCGACATGTCGACCACGCACGCGGCCCTGCTGGTGCTGGCCATCGGCGCCGGCTCGCTCTTCTTCAGCCATGTCAACGACGCCGGGTTCTGGCTGGTGAAGGAGTACTTCGGGCTCAGCGTCGGCCAGAACCTGAAGACCTGGTCGGTCATGGAGTGCATCATCTCCGTGGTCGCCGGCGGACTGGTCCTCCTGCTCTCCCTCGTGATCTAGGAGTGGTACGGCGATGACGGCTCACCCCCTCTTCGACATCGGCGGCCGTACGGCACTGGTGACCGGCTCCAGCCGGGGCATCGGCCTCGCGCTCGCCCGCGGGCTGGCTCAGGCCGGCTGCACGGTGGTCCTCAACGGGCGCGACGCCGACCGGCTCACGAAGGCGGCGGCGGAACTGCCGGGCGACGTGCACACGGCCGTGTTCGACGTGACCGACGGCGCCTCGGTCGCCGCCGGGATCGCGGAGGTCGAGGAGCGGGTGGGCCCGCTCGACATCCTGGTCAACAACGCCGGCATGCAACTGCGCGCGCCCCTGCTCCAGTTCACCGACACCGACTGGCACCGGATCCTGGACACCAATCTCACCAGCGCGTTCCTGGTCGGCCGTGAGGCGGCCCGGCACATGACCGAGCGCGGCCACGGGAAGATCATCAACATCTGCTCGCTGCAGAGCGAGGTGGTCCGCCCCGGGATCGCGCCGTACGCGGCGACCAAGGGCGCGCTGAAGATGCTCACCAAGGGCATGTGCGCGGACTGGGGTCCGTACGGCGTGCAGATCAACGGGCTCGGCCCGGGCTACATCGAGACGGAGCTGACCCGGCCGCTCGTGCAGGACGAGGAGTTCAGCGCCTGGGTGCGCAGGCGCACTCCGGCCGGGCGCTGGGGACGTACGGAGGACCTGGTGGGCGGGGTGCTCTTCCTCGCCTCCCCCGCGGCGGACTTCGTCAGCGGACAGGTGCTGTACGTCGACGGCGGAATGACGAGTGTGCTGTGAAGGAGGGTCCGGCGATGCTGGGTTGCGTCATCCACGGCCGGGGCGACCTGCGGGTCGACGAGCTGCCGGTCCCGGAGCCGGGGCCCGGGCAGGCGCTGGTCGCCGTCCGCTACGGCGGGGTGTGCGGCTCGGATCTGCACTACTGGCGGCACGGCGGTGTCGGGGACTTCCGGCTCAGGGAGCCGATGGTGCTGGGCCACGAGGTGGTCGGGACGGTGATCGACTACGGTGACGGTGCGTCAGGTCCTGCCGCCGGTACGGCGGTCGCCGTGCATCCGGCCACTCCGTGCGGGGTGTGCCCGGAGTGCGCGGGCGGGCGGCGGAACGTGTGCCGGGACACCCGCTACCTGGGCAGCGCGGCCCGTTTCCCGCATGTGCAGGGCGGCTTCGCGGCGCGGATGGTCGTCCCGGCCGAGCAGCTGAGGCCGCTCCCGGCCGGTCTCGAGCTGCGCCGGGCGGCACTCGCCGAGCCGTTGTCGGTGGCGCTGCATGCCGTGCGGCGGGCCGGTGAGGTGGCCGGCCGGCACGTCCTGGTGACCGGTGCGGGCCCGATCGGCTGCCTGGTGGTGGCGGCCGTGAAGGCGGCGGGCGCGGCGCGGGTCACGGTCACGGACCTGCTGCCCCGGGCGCTGGACTTCGCCGGGGCGGCGGGCGCCGACACCCTCGTACGGGCGGACGACCCGGACGATGCGGGATGGCCCGCCGAGGTGGACGTGGCGGTGGAGGCGTCGGGGGTCGCCGCCGGATTGGACACCTGTCTGCGGCTGGTCCGCCGGGGTGGTGTCGTGGTCCAGCTCGGCATGCTGCCCCCGGGTCAGAGCCCCTTCCCGGGCAATCTGCTGGTGAGCCGGGAGATCGACCTGCGCGGCGCGTTCCGCTTCGACACGGAGTTCGACGACGCGCTCGGCCTGCTCGCCTCCGACCCCGCGTTCGACGCGCTGATCAGCGAGGTGGTCCCCGTGCGGGAGGCGGAGTCGGCGTTCGCCCTGGCGGCGGACCGGAGCCGGTCGTGCAAGGTGCTGCTGGACTTCGGGCAGCCCGCCTAAGGGGTCCTTGCGCAGCAAGGCCCCCTAAAGGGGACGGCCCACCAGCGAGTCGAGGATGTCACGGGCGGCGGTCAGGTCGTCGATCGCCGCCGTGATCCGGGCCCGTTCCCTCGCCAGTCCTTCGAGGAGTTCCGGGCACCTGCCGGCCAGGACGACGTTCTCGTCCTCGACGCAGGGCACGATCTCGGCGATGACGGACGTGCCGAGTCCCGCCGACAGCAGGACCTGGATGCGCCGCACGGTCGTCACGTCCCGCTCCGCGTAGTCGCGGTATCCGCTCGGGCGGCGCAGCGGGGACAGCAGCCCCTGCTCCTCGTAGTAGCGCAGGGCGCGGGGGCTCGCACCGGTGCGGCGGGAGAGTTCGCCGATCCTCATGTCGCCGAGTGCAGCAGGGACTTGACTCTCACGTCAATGTCAATGTCTAGCGTCGCGGCATGACGAACTCGAGCACGCACACATCTGTTTCCGTCCTCGGTCTGGGCCCCATGGGGCGGGCCCTCGCGTCCGCCTTCCTGAGCGCCGGCCATCCGCTGACCGTGTGGAACCGCACCCCCGGCCGGGACGGGGACCTTCCCGAGCGGGGCGCGTCCGTCGCGTCCACGGCGGAGGACGCCGTACGGGCCGGGGAGGTGATCGTCGTCTGCCTCATGGACTACGACGCCGTACGGGCCGTGCTGCCGGCGACGGGCTGGGCGGGCCGCACGCTGGTCAACCTCGGCAGCGGGGAGCCCGAGCAGGCCCGGGCCCTGGCCGGTTGGGCAGCCGGGCACGGCATCCGCTACCTGGACGGTGTGATCCTCACTCCGACCCCGGCGATCGGCACCCCGGCGGCCGCGGTCCTCTACAGCGGTCCGCGGGAGGCCTACGAGGCGATCCGCGGGACGGTGGCGGCCCTGGGCGGCACGGGAACGTATCTCGACGCCGATCCGGGGCGCGCGGCGGCGTACGAGGTCGCGCTGCTCGATCTGTTCGCCACCTCCGTGCACGGGGCCGCGCACGCCTTCGCCCTGGCCTCCGCCGAAGGTGTCGCACCCGGGGACCTGGCGCCGTTCGCCGTCGGGATCAGCGGGCTGCTGTCCGAGATGATCCCGCGGTGGGCCGAACAGCTTCGGACCGGCCGCTTCCCGGGGGAGCGCTCCACCGTCGCCTCGGCGGCGGCGACGCTCGCCCGGCTCGTCGAGGCCGCCTCGGCACACGGCCTGGACACGGGGGCGCTGGCGGCGGCCAAGCGGGCCGCCGACCGGGCCGTCGCCGCCGGTCATGGTCACGAGGGGCTGGCCCGGCTGGTGACGGCCGTGGCGGCTACGGCCGCCACAGCGGGTGTTCCCGCTCCGCCCAATCGCGGCTGACCAGACCGGTCCGCAGACCCCGGCGGGACTCCGGGTCGCCGAGGGCCATGCCGATGTGGCCGGCCAGGACCACGCCCATCGTCAGGGCGAGCCAGTCGTGGACGAACGTCGCCGAGGTGCGCCACATCAGCGGCGTGAGGTGCGTGAACCACATCAGCAGTCCGGTGCCGAGCATCACCAGCGTGGCACCCGCGATCCAGGCCGCGTACGTCTTCTGCCCCGCGTTGAACTTGCCCGCCGGGCGGGACTCGCGGCGGCGGTCGCGCCGCAGGGCCGCACGCAGCCAGACCCGGTCGTGCGGCCCCCAGCGGTTGAGGTGGCCGAGATCCGCGCGGAACGCCCGGGAGGCGAGGCCGAGCAGGACCGGGACCGGCAGCAGCACGCCCGCCACCTCGTGGACCCTGACCACCAGTTCGCGGCGCCCCACCAGTTCCGCGAACGCGGGGACGTAGAGGCAGGCCGCCGTCACCACGCACACGCCCATCAGGGCGGCGGTCGTGCGGTGGACCCAGTGCTCGGCGCGGGTGAAGCGGCGTACCCGGGCCGGGGCGGAGACGGGGGGCTGGGCGGCGTCAACTCGTGGGGGCATCGTCGCGTCCGTTCGACCGGCCGACCCAGGCGTCGACGTCGTATCCGCGCTCCTCCCAGTACCCGGGGCGCACGTCCCGGGTGACCGTGATGCCGGAGAGCCATTTCGCGGACTTGTAGAAGTACATGGGGGCGACGTAGAGCCGGACCGGGCCGCCGTGGTCGTGGGTCACCGGCTTGTCCTGCATCTTCAGGGCGACCAGGACGTCGTCGCGGCGTGCCTGGTCGAGGGTGAGGCTCTCGGTGTACGCCCCGTCGAAGCAGGTGAAGCGGACGGCGCCGGCGGAGGACCGCACGCCCGCGGCGTCCAGCAGCGCGGACAGCCGTACGCCTTCGAACGGCGTCTTCGGCACGCGCCAGCCCGTGACGCACTGGACGTCGTGCACGAGCCGGGTCTGGGGCAGGGCGCGCAGGTCGGCCAGGGTGTACGTCTTCGGGTGGTCGACCAGGCCGTTCACCGTGAGCCGGTAGCTGCTCTCGCCGAGGTGCGGGACGGACGCGGTCACCGAGTAGTAGCGGAAGCCGCCGCCGTTGGGCAGCAGTCCGGTCAGGCCCGTCGGGTCCTTGCCGGCGACGCCGCCGAGGAAGGACTCCAGGCCGCGCTGGAGGGTGGGCGCCGCGATCACGCCGAGCGCGCCGAGCCCCAGGGTGCCCAGCAGCACCCGGCGGCCGATCGGAGTACCGGTCGCCGGGGGCTCCGGTGCGTCCGGCTCTTGCGGTCGTTCAGGGTTCACACAACGATTCGAGCACCCGGCACCCCCTCGATGCCAGGGGAACCGGGTGCCCGTCAGAATTCCGTCATCACTTCTCACCGGGTTCTCAGGAAGCCGGATCAGCGAGGTGGATCAGCGATGTGCGCCGCTCAGGCCGTCGACTCCGCCGCCTTCTCCAGCTGGAACGCCTCGTTGCCCAGGCCGATGCGGGCGTGCGCCCGGGGCTTGCGGGAGCGCAGCAGCAGGCCCTGGGCCAGGCCGAGCAGCAGGGCGACGCCGATGATCGCGGGGAGCAGCCATCCGAGTTCCGAGTCCGGGCCCGTGCCGACCAGGACGTCGAAGTCCTTGACCGTGTAGGCGGCGATCACCAGCAGGGCGAGTCCTGCCACCGCGGAGGTGGCCAGCCGCCAGGCCTGGGCGCGGGCGGAGCCACGGCGGGCGAAGAAGACGATCACGGAGGCGGAGGCGGCCACCATCAGCACGGTGACGCCGAGCGCTCCGACGCTGCCGAACCAGGTGAACAGGTGCAGCACCGGCGCGGTCGGGTCGCCGTTCGGCTTGTCGTCGGCCACCGCGAACGCGATCACGACCACCGCGGACACCGCGCTCTGCAGCAGCGAGCCGGTGCCGGGCGCGCCGCTGGTGCCGGTGGTGCGTCCGAAGGCGGCCGGCAGCAGTCCCTCGCGGCCCATGGCGAACGCGTACCGGGCGACCACGTTGTGGAAGCTGAGCATCGCCGCGAACATGCCGGTGACGAACAGCACGTGCAGCACGTCCGTGAAGGTGTGGCCGAGCAGCCCCCTTGTCAGCCAGAACAGCAGGCCGGCGCTCTGCTTCTGCGCGGCCGGCACGATCTGCGAGGGGCCGGCGGCCACGGTCAGCGCCCAGCAGCTGAGCGCGAAGAAGACGGCCACGAAACCGACCGCGAGGAACATCACCCGGGGCACCAGGACGTCCGGGCGGCTGGTCTCCTCCGCGTAGACGGGCGCCTGTTCGAAGCCGAGGAAGGCGGCGACGCAGAAGCAGAGCGCGGTGCCGACACCCGCCCCGGTGAGCGTGTCCGGGTTGAAGGCGTGCAGCGACAGGCCCTCCTTGGCGGGGTCGGCCACGGCCGCGACGTCGAAGATCACGACGAGCGCGACCTCGACCAGCAGCAGCACGCCGAGCACGCGCGCGTTGACGTCGATCTTCAGCCGGCCGAGCGTGCCGACGACGAGGACGGCGGCCAGTGCCGGGATCCACCAGGCCACCTGGACGTCCAGATAGGTGGCGAACAGTCCGGAGACCTCGAAGCCGAAGATGCCGTAGATCGCGAACTGCAGCGCGCTGTAGGCGACGAGGGCCACGGCCGCCGCGGCCGCGCCCGCGGTGCCGCCGAGCCCTCGGGAGATGTACGCGTAGAACGCGCCCGCGTTGTGGACGTGGCGGCTCATCTCCGCGTATCCGAAGGAGAACAGGGCGAGCACCACGCCGAGGACGACGAACAGCAGCGGCTGGCCGACGACGCCCATCACTCCGAATGTGGTGGGCATGACACCTGCGACGACCATGAGAGGGGCGGTCGCCGCCAGCACGGACAGCAGCAGGCCCGTCGTGCCGAGCCGGTCGGCGCGCAGGGCGCGTTCCTGCCCCTTGAAGGTGGGGATGGTGCCGCCGTCGGCGGCGGCCGGTCTGCTCGTGCTCGAACTGCCGGTCGTCATCGCGCGGTTGTCCTTTCGGATGCCTTGAACGGGACTGTCGGGACTGTCGGGGCTGTCAGTGCTGTCGGGATTTCAGGGCTTTCGGGACCGTCGGTGTCGTCACGCCGTACCCAACGCCGTGTCGCGCGCCGTGCGGAACGCCGTGTACGGGTCGCGGTCGGGGTACGACCACGGCGCCGGGGTCGCGTACGACCCGATGCGGTGGAACAGTGCGGCGGCCTCGGCGCCCCGGCCCTCGCAGTACTTGGCGTGGGCCAGGAAGTTGAGGTCGACATGGCGGCGCGGGTGGTCGTCGCGCTCCCACTCCAGCCACCAGTCGAACGCCGCCTTCATCACCTGGCGGGCGCGCCGCCCCACCCAGTGCCCGGAGGCCAGGGGGTCGGGCGGCTCGCTGCCCGTGGCGGCCAGCACGCGGTAGCGCTCGGCGTGCGCGACGACCGGGAGGATGGCGAGCGGCGAGTCGGCGGGGGCCTGTTCGGCGGCCCAGTTGGCGAAGTCGTAGACCTCGTGCAGCGGGTCCTGGCCGGCGTCGGCGCGGCGCTCGGCGAGCCGGGCGACCACCAGGTGGTGGGCGTGGTGGTGGTCCGGGTAGCGGGCGCGCACCTCGTCGAAGAGGCGGACCACGTCCTCCTCGGTGCCGAGCGACCGCTCCAGGATCAGCAGGCCGAGCCAGGGCGTGGGGTCCTCGGGGGCGAGCGCGGCGGCGGCCCGGCAGGCCTCGCGGGCCGCGTCCGTGCTCTCCTTGCCGTTCAGCGCGCGGTGGACGACGGCGTGGGCGACGAGGACGGCGGCGCAGGGCGACTCCGGTTCGGCGAGCTGCCAGTCGCGCGCCCAGGCGAGCGCCGTGGGCTCCTGGGCGAGGACGGTGACGCGGTGGCCGCGGCGGTCCCAGTCGTCCCGGGTCGCGGCGAGCAGGGCACGCACGGTCGCCCATCGTCCGCGGGCGAGCGAGGCCCGGGCAGCGATGAGTTCGGTGTCGTCGAGCGCGGCGTCGAAGAGCCGGCCCGCGCGCTTGCGGGCACGGCCGAACGCCGGTGGGGGTGGGGGTGGCACCGCGGTGATTCCTTACCGAACGCGGCTCGTCAGAGTGCGGTCACGCACAGCAAACCGTCCGCCGACGGGGTGCGTCAAGGGCGGACTGGTGGACCTACACGTGTCAACTGCGCTCAGAGGCAAGCGTGTTGAACACGCAACTTGAGCGAGCGCGCGGGGCGGGGCGGTGGCCGGGGGACGCTGCTCCGGCCCCGCGTGCGCTCGGCCCACCGCTCGGCTCAGCCGACCGCCTTGGCCGCCGCCCGTCCGGCGGTGCGTCCCGAGAACAGACAGCCGCCGAGGAACGTGCCCTCCAGGGAGCGGTAGCCGTGCACCCCGCCGCCGCCGAAGCCCGCCGCCTCCCCGGCCGCGTACACGCCCGGCAGCGGGTCGCCGCCCTCGGTCAGCACCCGGGAGGACAGGTCGGTCTCCAGGCCGCCGAGCGTCTTGCGGGTGAGGATGTTGAGGCGCACCGCGATCAGCGGGCCCGCCTTGGGGTCGAGGATGCGGTGCGGTGCCGCCGTACGGATCAGCCGGTCGCCGAGGAAGCGGCGGGCCCCGCGTATCGCGGTCACCTGGAGGTCCTTGGTGAAGGGGTTGAGGATCTCCCGGTCGCGCGCGACGATCTCGCGGCGCAGCTCGGCCTCGTCGATGAGCGGCTCCTTGGTGAGCGCGTTCATGCCGCGCACCAGCGCGCCGAGGTCCTTCTCGACGACGAAGTCCACCCCGCGGTCCATGAACGCCTTCACCGGCCTGGGCACGTCGGCGCGGGCCCGCACGATCACGTCCCGGACCGACCTGCCGGTGAGGTCGGGGTTCTGCTCCGAGCCGGAGAGCGCGAACTCCTTGCCGATGATCTTCTGGTCGAGCACGAACCACGTGTGGTCGTACCCGGTCTTCATGATGTGCTCGAGCGTGCCGAGGGTGTCGAAGCCGGGGAAGAGCGGGACGGGCAGCCGCCGGCCGCGGGCGTCCAGCCAGAGGGAGGACGGGCCGGGCAGGACGCGGATGCCGTGGTTGTCCCAGATGGGGTTCCAGTTGTGCAGGCCCTCGGTGTAGTGCCACATGCGGTCGCGGTTGATCAGGCGGGCGCCCGCCTCCTCGGCGATGCCGAGCATCCTGCCGTCGACGTGCGCGGGCACGCCGGAGACCATGCGCTCCGGCGGGTTACCGAGGCGCTTGGGCCAGTTGGCGCGGACCAGGTCGTGGTTGCCGCCGATGCCGCCCGAGGTGACGATCACCGCCTGGGCCCGCAGCTCGAAGGCGCCGGTGACCGTGCGGCTGCTGGCCTTGCCCCGCGGCGCGTTGGAGGGCTCCAGGATCTCGCCGGTGACGGTGTCGACGGTGCCCGCGCTGCGCGCGAGGCCGGTGACACGGTGACGGAACTTCAGTTCGACGAGGCCGCGCGCGACGCCGGCCCGCACCCGCCGCACGAACGGGGCGATCACCCCGGGACCGGTCCCCCAGGTGATGTGGAAGCGGGGGACGGAGTTGCCGTGCCCGGTGGCGTCGTAGCCGCCGCGTTCGGCCCAGCCGACCACCGGGAAGAAGCGCACGCCCTGCCCGTGCAGCCAGGCCCGCTTCTCGCCCGCCGCGAAGTCGACGTACGCCTCGGCCCACTTGCGCGGCCAGTGGTCCTCGGGGCGGTCGAATGCGGCCGTGCCCATCCAGTCCTGGAGGGCGAGCGCGTGGCTGTCGCGGATCCTGAGGCGGCGCTGTTCCGGGGAGTCCACGAAGAAGAGGCCGCCGAAGGACCAGAACGCCTGGCCGCCCATCGACTGCTCGGGTTCCTGGTCGAGCAGGATGACCTTCCGGCCGGCGTCCACCAGTTCGGCGGTCGCGGTGAGCCCGGCGAGGCCTGCCCCGATCACGATGACATCAGCGTCGTAGGCCATGCGCCCGTCCTCTCGCGGTGACGACCAGTCCGTTTCCTTGTTACCGACGGGTCAGATCCTTCGGCAGAAGAGTGACGGCGTCAACCGCCTGTTTCCGGGTACTCGCCGCTGTCGGCAAACTCACGTCGTCCGCCGCGCGGACGCGTGCGCCGCCGTGCGGCATGGGGTGCTCACCTGGGGCAAAAGCAGCCCCCGGCAGCGTTGTTGGCGTCTTCCCGGTGCCGGGCGGGGGTGCGGGACACCCGGCGTGTCGTACGGGCGGGAGCGTGCCGGGAAGTTGTCAAGCACGGGCAGGTCACAGCCGGGAGCGCTACAGTCAGCGTGATACGCATCCCGTGACCCCGCTGAATCATTGAGGTACGCAGCGTGTCGGTACTGGTTCTGGCTCTCGCCGTGAGCGCGGCCTTCTGTCTGGGCACCGGGTTCGTCCTGCAGCAGAACGCAGCCCAGCAGGCACCGCTCAGCGACTTCCTCTCCCCCCGCCTGCTGCTGGATCTGATGAGGGTGCCGCGCTGGCTCGGCGGTATCGGCCTGATGGTGGCGGGCATGATCCTCAGCGCGGTCGCGCTGTCCCAGGGCGAGATCTCACTGGTCGAGCCGCTGGTCGCCACGAACCTGCTGTTCGCGCTCGCCCTTTCCCGCCTACAGACCAAGCAGCCGCTGGGCCGTCAGGGCTGGGCCGGTCTGGTGCTGCTGGCCGGCGGTGTCACGGCGTTCATCGTGGCGGGCCGGCCCAGAGCGGGTGACGCGGTCACCGATCCGGTACGGCACTGGATGATCATCGGGGCGATGGTCGGCGCAGCGCTGGCGCTGACGGCGTATGCGAAGAAGTCCCGGATGATCATCGGACCGTCGCTGCTGGCGCTGGCGGCCGGTCTGCTGTACGGCGTGCAGGACGCGCTCACCCGGGTCAGCGGGCAGCGTCTGACGACGGGCGGGTGGACGGAGTTCATCACGGGCTGGCAGCCGTACGTGGTGCTGGTGCTCGGGGTGACCGGACTGGTGCTGGTGCAGAGCGCGTTCGAGACGGCGCCGCTGCGGATGTCCCTGCCGGCGCTGACCGCGGCCCAGCCGCTGGCCGGGATCGCCTGCGGGGTGGGCTTCCTCGGCGACCGCCTGCGCACCGACACGGGAGCGCTCGCCTGGGAGGCGGCCGGTCTCGCGGCGATCGTGCTGGGCATCGTGCTGCTCGGGCTGCACCCGGCGATGCCGCGGGGGTTGGGCGAGGTCGAACGCGAGAAGGACCTGCAGCCGGGGTGAGGCCGTGGCCCCTTGCGGCGGGGAGAAGAGCGCCGTCCTCGGCGGCCGGCGGCCGGCAGCGCCTGGTTGGATGGCCGTATGAGTGCCGCTGATGAGCTACTTGACATCGTGGACGAGGACGACCGGGTCGTCGGGCGGTCGCCGCGCGGCGAGGCCTACGCGCGGGGGCTGCGGCACCGGTGCGTGTTCGTGCTGGCGCGCGATGGCGACGGGCGGGTCTTCGTGCACCGCCGCACCCCTACCAAACTCGTGTTCCCCTCCCTCTACGACATGTTCGTCGGCGGCGTCGTCGGCGCGGGAGAGACCTACGACGACGCCGCCCTGCGCGAGGCGGAGGAGGAGCTCGGCGTCAGCGGGCTCCCCCGGCCCGAGCCGCTGTTCAAGTTCCTGTACGACGACGGCGCCGGACGGACCTGGTGGTCCTCGGTCTACGAGGTCCGCTGCGACCTGCCGGTGAACCCCCAGGCGGAGGAGGTCGCCTGGCACGCCTTCCTGCCCGAGGACGAGGTGGAACGGCGGCTGTCGCAGTGGGAGTGGGTCCCGGACGGGCTCGCCGCGTACCGGCGGCTCAAGGAGTACCGCCGGTGCACCGACTGAGCGCGGCGCGGCACGGCGCCCCCGGTAGGGTCCTGCCGTGATCGAATTCGTACGGAACGTCCGGCTGTGGTTCGCGCCCCAGGCGGTCCGCGAGGAAGGCCGTACACCCGACTACCGCTTCTCGCTGGCCAACGAGCGCACCTTCCTGGCCTGGTTGCGCACCGCGCTCGCGCTGATCGGCGGCGGCTTCGCCGTGGACCAGTTCCTGCCCGGCCTGCGCTGGGCCTGGCGCGTGGGGCTCGCCCTCGCGCTGCTCGGCTCCGGGGTGCTGTGCTCGCTGCGGGCCGTCAACCACTGGGTGCGCTGCGAGCGGGCGATGCGGCGCGGCGAGGACCTTCCCGCCTCCCGCTTCCCGGCGATGCTCAGCCTCGCCATCGCCGTGGTGGCCCTCGCCATGGTCGTGGTCGTCCTCGTCGGCTGGGCCGGATGAGCGCCCCGGCCGGTCAGCGCGACCCGGGGCTGCAGCCGGAGCGCACCCGGCTCGCGTGGCGCCGTACCACCCTCTCCTGCACCGTGGCCGCCGTCCTGGCCGCGAAGACGGCGCTGCACGGCAGGACGACGGGCGGCTTCGTCGCCGTCGCGCTGTGCTGCCTGCTCTGGCTCGGCTTCCTCGCCCTGGCCGGGCGCCGCATCCACGCCCTGGCGACCGCCGAGCCCGGCCACCCCCCGCGGCTCACGCCCCGCCACGCCGCGGCCGCGACCCTGTGCACGGCCGCGCTCGCGGTGTGCGCGGCGGCCCTGGTGTTCTGAAGGCACTGACCGAGGACTGCAAGAGGAACCCCCGATACGGGAGGCTCGTTGTCGACTGGCAGGCTGTCCCGCACCAGTTGACAACGCAACAGGGGGTTCCATGGCCGCGGCTGACCCGTACACGGTCGCACTCGCCGACGACGTACACGCCTATGTCCAGCCGGACGGCGGCTGGTGCCTGAACAACGCCGGGTTCGTGAGCGACGGGACGGCCACCCTGCTGGTGGACACCACCGCGACCGAGCGCCGCACCCGTGCCCTGGGCGCGGCGATCGCGGCGACGGGCGCCCCCTCGCCGCGGGTGGTGGTCAACACCCACCACCACGGCGACCACACCTACGGCAACGCCTTCTTCGCGCCGGCCGCGATGATCGTCTCGCACGCCGACTGCCGCCGGGAAGCGCTCGCCGCCGGGCACAACCTGCCGTTGATCTGGCCCACGATCGACTACGGGGACGTCCGGATACAGGGTGCCGACCTGACGTACCGGGACCACACGACGGTGCACGCGGGCGCGGTGGACGCCGAGGTGATCCACCCCGGCGTCGGGCACACCGTGGGCGACTCGGTGGTCTGGCTGCCGCACCGGCGTGTGCTGTTCACCGGCGATCTGGTCTTCGAGGGCGGCACGCCGTTCTTCCTGATGGGCTCGCTCAGCGGCTCGCTGCGCGCGCTGGAACGGCTGCGCGCGCTCGGCGCCGAGACGGTGGTGCCCGGGCACGGGCCGGTGACCGATCCGTCGGCGTTCGACCGTACGGAGCGCTATCTGCGGTTCGTCGCCGAGGTCGCGCAGAAGCACCACGCGGCGGGCCGTACGCCGCTCCAGGCGGCGCGGTCCACGGATCTGGGGGAGTTCGCAGAGTGGCGGGAGAGCGAGCGGCTGGTGGCCAACCTGCACCGCGCCTACGCCGAGCTGGACGGCCTGGCCGAGGGGGCGGCTCTCGATCCGCTGCCCGCCTTCCGGGACATGGCGGTCATGAACGGCGGGGAGATGATGGCCAGCCACGCGTGAGGGCCGCGTCCGTGTCACGGCGGCGCCCCGCCGCCGTGACACCCGCGACCGCCGGCGCCACGATGGCACCGTGGCGCCGATCACGTTCGCCCCGCGCACTGGACGACATACCGACCGGTCGGCATCATGAGGCACAGGTCCTGTTTTCCGCGCACGTCGCATGTGAGGAGCAATGATGAGCCCAGACCACCCGCCGGGTCTTGATCTCGGCCGGCTGCGCGGCCTGCTCGACGCCGAGCGGCCCGGCCTGGTGAACGGCCCCCTGACCGGGCGGCTGATCGAGGGCGGGCGGTCCAACCTCACCTACGCCGTCTCGGACGGCGCGGCGCGGTGGGTCGTACGCCGTCCCCCGCTCGGCCACGTCCTGGCCACCGCGCACGACATGCGGCGCGAGCACCGGGTGCTCAGCGCGCTGCACCCGACGCCGGTGCCGGTGCCGCGCCCGGTGCTGCTGTGCGAGGACGAGTCCGTCCTCGGCGCCCCCTTCTACGTGATGGACTTCGTCGAGGGCACCCCCTACCGCACCGCCGAACAGCTGGCGCGGCTCGGCCCGGAGCGCACCCGGAACGCGATCCTCGGCCTGGTGGACACGCTGGTCGAGCTGCACGCGGTGGACCCCGAGGCGGTGGGTCTTGCGGACTTCGGCCGCCCGGAGGGCTTCCTGGACCGTCAACTGCGCCGCTGGGGCAAGCAGTTGGACGCCTCGCGCAACCGGGAGCTGCCCGGCATCGACGAGCTGCACGCGGCGCTCGGCCGCGCGCTGCCCGACTCCCCCGCACCGGCCGTGATCCACGGCGACTACCGCCTGGACAACGTTCTCCTCGGTGACGACGACCGGATCACCGCCATCCTGGACTGGGAGATGTCCACGCTCGGCGACCCGCTGACCGACCTGGGTCTGCTGGTGATGTACAGCGTGCCGCTCGGGACGCCCGACTCCCCCGTCTCCACGACCGCCGAGGCCCCGGGTCACCCCGATCCGGCCGAGCTGATCGAACGGTACGCGGCCCGCTCGGGGCGCGACGTCTCCGCCGTCTCCTGGTACACGGCGTTCGCCTGGTTCAAGCTCGCCGTGATCCTCGAGGGCATCCACTACCGCTACACGCTCGGCCAGACGGTCGGGCAGGGCTTCGACCGCATCGGCGATCTGGTGCCCGTCTTCATCGAGCACGGCCTGACCACCCTGCAGGAAGGCTGATCCGTCATGGACTTCGCGTTCGACGCGCGCACCGAGGAGCTGCGCGCCAAGCTGCTCGCCTTCATGGACGAGTACGTCTACCCGGCGGAGGCCGTATCCCACGAGCAGCGTGAGCGGCTCGCCTCGCCGTGGGACACCCCGCCGGTCGTCGAGGAGCTGAAGGCCGAGGCGCGCCGGCAGGGCCTGTGGAACCTCTTCCTGCCGGACGCGGAGTACGGCGCCGGGCTCACCAACCTCCAGTACGCC
Source organism: Streptomyces sp. NPDC093984 (assembly GCF_044764595.1). Classification (NCBI taxonomy): domain Bacteria; kingdom Bacillati; phylum Actinomycetota; class Actinomycetes; order Kitasatosporales; family Streptomycetaceae; genus Streptomyces; species Streptomyces sp. NPDC093984. The sequence continues at coordinate 151,761 of NZ_JBIWIM010000009.1, forward strand.
CCGCTCGCCGAGATCACCGGCCGCTCCCCGCAGCTGGCGCCCACCGTGACGAACTGTGCGGCGCCCGACACCGGCAACATGGAGGTCCTCGCGCAGTTCGGCGACGAGCAGCAGAAGAAGCAGTGGCTGGAGCCGCTGCTGGCCGGGGAGATCCGCTCGGCGTTCGCGATGACCGAGCCGGAGGTGGCCTCCTCGGACGCCACGAACATCACCACGCGCATCGAGCGGGACGGCGACGAGTACGTCATCACCGGCCGCAAGTGGTACATCTCCGGGGCGATGAACCCCGACTGCCGGATCTTCATCGTGATGGGCAAGACCGACCCGGACGGGCCGGACATCCGCCGCCAGCAGTCCATGGTGCTGGTCCCGCGCGACACCCCCGGACTGACCGTCCAGCGCGCGATGCAGGTCTTCGGCTACGAGGACCACTACCACGGCGGCCACGCCGAAGTGATCTTCGACCATGTGCGGGTGCCGGTGTCGAACCTCATCGGCGAGGAGGGCGGCGGCTTCGCCATCGCCCAGGCGCGGCTGGGTCCGGGCCGGATCCACCACTGCATGCGGCTGATCGGCATGGCCGAGCGGGCGATCGAGCTGATGTGCAGGCGAGCGGTGTCTCGCACCGCCTTCGGCAAGGCGCTCGCCCAGCAGGGCGTGGTCCACAACTGGATCGCGGACGCCCGGGTCACGGTCGAGCAACTGCGGCTGCTGGTGCTGAAGACCGCGTGGCTCATGGACACCGTCGGCAACAAGGGCGCCCACACGGAGATCCAGGCGATCAAGATCGCCACGCCCCGGGCGGTGGTCGACATCATCGACCGGGCGATTCAGTTGCACGGCGCGGGCGGAGTGAGCCAGGACTTCCCGCTGGCCGAGCTCTATGCCGGCGCCCGCACGCTGATGATCGCCGACGGCCCGGACGAGGTCCACCAGCGGTCGCTGGCGCGGCGGGAGCTGAAGAAGTACCTGTGAGACACGGGTGAGGGGCGGACGCCGTGGCGTCCGCCCCTCACCCATGTGCGTCGATCATCCCTGTGCGTCGACGGGCTACGGCCGCAGCGCCCTCAGCAACAGGTCCGCCAGGTGGTCGGCGACCTCCCGGGGGCCGAGCGGGCCGTCGGGGCGGTACCAGGTCGACAGGTGGTGCACCGAGCCGAAGTGGTAGTCGACGACCAGGTCGGCCGGGGTGGCGGTGGAGAACACGCCCTCCTTCTGGCCCTCCTCGATCAGCGCGCGGAACCGCTCGTGGTAGCGGCGCCGCTCCGCGCGGACCTGCTTGTTCTTCTCCGGGCTGAGGTGGTGCATGGACCGGAAGAAGATCATCGCGTCGTCGAGGTTCTCGATCGTGGTGACGACGACGTCGGCTGCCGCGTCCCTCAAACGCTTCTCCACGGGCTCGTCGGCCTCCGCGAAGGCGTCGAGCCGCTCCTGCTGGACACGCAGCACGCGCGCGTACACCTCGTGCAGCAGATCGTCCTTGGAGCCGAAGTAGTGGTACAGCGCGCCCTTGGTCACGCCTGCCGCCTCGACGATCTCCTGCACGGACGTGCGGTCGTAGCCCTGCTCGGCGAAGAGCCGCGTGGCGGCGGCCAGGAGCCGCTGCGGGACCGGCGTACCGTCCCCGTCCGTCGTTCTGGGCACTGCCGCCACCTGCCTTTCCGTGATGTACCGGCGATCTCTACTGGCTCGTCTGCGCCTGTTCTCGGTCGTTCGCCTCCGGAGCGCTCAAGCCGGTGTCGCGACCCCGACCGTGCTCAGCCCTTCGGGCCTCCGCGCGGTCGCGCTCTCGACACCGGCGCGCCCCTTCGGCTCACTCCCGGCGGGAACGCAGTTCCCGCCGGAGGATCTTCCCACTCGCCGTCTTCGGCAGCTCGGGCAGGATCTCCACCTGGCGCGGGTACTTGTAGGCGGCCAGTCTCTCCTTGCAGTACGCCGCGAGCGCGTCGGGATCCGTCTCGGCGCCCGGGCGCAGGCTGATGTACGCCTTGACGGTCTCGCCGCGGTACCCGTCCGGCACCCCCACGACGGCCGCCTCGCGCACCGCCGGGTGCGTGTAGAGGACGTCCTCGACCTCGCGCGGCCACACCTTGAAGCCGGACGCGTTGATCATGTCCTTCTTGCGGTCCACGACGTACAGCCAGCCCCGCTCGTCCATGAACCCGATGTCGCCGGTGCGCAGCTCGCCGTCGGGGAAGGTCTCGGCGGTGGCCTCGGGGCGCCGCCAGTAGCCGGGCACGACCTGGGGGCCACGGACGACGATCTCGCCCTGTTCGCCGAACGGCACCTCCTCGCCCCTGTCGTCGACGATGCGGACGACCGTGTCCGGCCCGGGCACGCCGACCGCCAGAGTCCCGGAGACCGGGTCCACGGGGGCCTCCTGACCGGGCGGGACCGAGGCGCAGGGTGCGGTGCACTCGGTCAGGCCGTAGCCGTTGCGGATGTACGGCCCGAAGCCGGCCCGGAACTTCTCCACCAGGGCGGGCGGCAGCGGCGCGCCACCGGAGGAGATGACCCGGAAGGAGGAGAAGTGGTCCGGGGTGACGGACGGGTGGGCGGCGAGTGCCATGAAGGCGGTGGAGGGGCCGACGGTGTAGTGCGGGCGGTGCTCGGCGAACGCGTCGAGGACGACGCCCGGCTCGAACCGGTAGGCGAGGACGAGCGTGCCGCCGCTGGTGAGACAGGCCACCAGCTCGCACACCATCCCAGTGATGTGGAACAGCGGTGCCAGCGCGAAGTAAACGGGCGCCTCGGGCAGGCCGAGGCCCGTGCGCTGCCGCTCGGCGTTGTACATGATGTTGCCGTGCGTGTTGGTGGCGCCCTTGGGGGTGCCGCTGGTGCCGGAGGTGTAGCTGATCAGCGCGAGGTCGGACGGGCCCACCTCGCGGCCCTCGGGCGCCTTGTGGCCCTGCCGGGCGACGGTGACCAGGTCGTCGGCGTCGGCGGCCTGCTCAAGCCGCTCGAAGGTGAGCACACGGGCGTCGTCACGGGTCTGGAGGTCCCGCTCGCAGGCGGTCAGCACGATCCGCACGGGCGATGCGGCGGCCGTGTCGCGCAGGTACGACTCCCAGGCGCGGTCGGAGCACACCAGGGCGGTCACCTCGGCGTCCTTCAGGACGTGCGTGACCTCCCCCGACTTGTACATGGGGTTGACGGGCACGACGGTGGCGCCGGCCTTCCAGGCGCCGAGCAGGGCCAGCACGAAGTGCGGGGAGTTCTGCAGCAGGATCGCGACCCGGTCGCCGCGCTCCAGACCGCGCGCGGCGAGGAACCCGGCGACGGAGTCGGTCAGCGCGTCCAGTTCGGCGTAGCTGATCCGGCCGTCGAAGTAGGCCAGGGCGGTGCGCTCCGCGGGCACCTCGCGCAGTGCGTGCGGGAGCGAGTCGGCGGGGCTGACCGGGGCGCGCTGGGCATCGTTGAGCAGGGTGAGCCAGGGCTTGGCGGCGTAGCGGGAGGTGGTCACCGGTCGGCCTCCCACTTCTGCTGGATGTGGTTCATGCTCGTCAGCCAGCGGTCCGGGTCGGTGGCGCGCGCCTGGTAGTAGGCGGCGACCTCGGGGTGCGGCAGGATCAGGAAGCGGTCCTCCTCGATGCCCTTGAACAGGGCGTCGGCGACGTCCTCGGGGTCGATCGCGGTCGGTGCCAGCACCAGGTCACCGGCAGTGCCGGAGGCGGTCAGCATGTCGGTGCGGACGCCCTGGGGGCAGATCGCGTGGACCTTCAGGCCGCGGTGGCGGTACGTCAGGGACAGCCACTCGGCGAAGGCGTACGCGCCATGCTTGGTGACGCTGTAGGGGGCGGCGCCGATCATGGTGAGCAGTCCGGCGGCGGAGACCGTGGAGACGAAGCGGCCCGCGCCGCGCTCCAGCCAGGCGGGCAGGAGTTCCCGGGCCGCGCGGACGTGGGCCATCACATTCACGTCCCAGGCCCGCGCCCAGACCTCCTCGTCGGCGGCCTCGGTGCCGCCGGAGCCGAGGCCCGCGTTGGCGCAGTAGACGTCGATCGTGCCGCCGAGGGCGTCCCGCGCCTCGGACACGATCGCGGACGCGTCGCCCGGGACGGCGATGCCGCCGATCTCGTCGGCCACGGCCTTGGCCTTCTCGGCGTCCAGGTCGTTGACGACGACCCGGGCCCCCTCGGCGGCGAAGCGGCGGGCCAGCGCGGCCCCGATGCCGCCTCCCGCCCCAGTGACGACCACTCCCGCATCCTGCACGGCTTCCACCATCGGTCTCCTTCGACGCGACACGCACCGGCTCTGCTGCCGTCGGCTCTGTACGGCGGCCAGACTAACCAGTCGGTATGTAGCGAGGGAAGAGGCTGCTTCGCCAGCCATTGCGCGGGCATGACAGTTCCATCGAGCAGGGAGGTCATCGCATGAGGCTGTCCAGACGAGGGCTGCTCGCCGCCACCACGGCGGCGACCGTGCCGTTCCCCGCGGCGTCCCGGGCCGGTGGCGGCGGGCGGCTGCGCACCGGATTCGAACGGCTGGCGGCGGAGGGCTACGCGCCGCTGGCGGGCCGCCGGGTCGGCATCGTGACCAATCCCACGGGCGTGACGAGGGACGTCCGGCACATCGTGGACGTGACGCACGCCGACGCCCGGGTGAACCTGGTCGCGGTCTTCGGCCCCGAGCACGGCTTTCGCGGCACCGCCCAGGCCGGCGGATCGGAGGGCCGCTACGACGACCCGGCGACCGGGCTCCCCGTCTACGACACGTACCTGAAGAGCGGCCGGCCGCTCGCCGACATCTTCACCGCGTCCGGCGTGGACACCGTCGTCTTCGACATCCAGGACGTGGGCGCCCGTTTCTACACCTACATCTGGACCCTCTACGACTGCATGGAGGCCGCCGCGCTCGCCGGCAAGCGGTTCATGGTCCTGGACCGGCCGAACCCGGTGACCGGACGCGCCGCCCTCGGCCCGGTCCTGCACAGGGAGTTCGCGACCTTCGTGGGCCGGCAGCCGATCGCGCAGGCGCACGGGATGACGGTCGCGGAGCTGGCGCGGCTGTTCAACGAGGAGTTCCTGCCCACGCCCGTTCCGCTCGACATGGTGCTGATGACCGGCTGGAGGCGGTCCGACTTCTACGACGCCTCCGGGCTGCCCTGGGTACCGCCGAGCCCGAACATGCCGACACCCGACACCGCGCTGGTCTACTCGGGTACATGCCTGTTCGAGGGCACGAACCTGTCCGAGGGACGCGGCACCACCCGCCCCTTCGAACTCCTCGGCGCGGAGGGCGTCGACGGCCGCTGGGCAGCGGAAGCGGAACGACTGGGGCTGCCGGGCGTGCACTTCAGGGAGGCGTACTTCGCGCCCGCCTTCTCCAAGTTCCAGGGGAAGACGGTCGGTGGAGTGCAGATCCATGTGCACGACCGGGCCGCCTACGACCCCGTCCGCACCGGGATCGCGCTGCTCGTGACCGCCAAGAAGGTGTGGAGCGGTTTCGCCTGGCGCTCCGACGACTGGATCGACAAGCTCACCGGCTCCGCACGGGTGCGCACGATGATCGACGCCGGCGCCACGGCCGACGAGGTGGTGGCCGCGTGGCAGGACGAGCTGGCCGCCTTCCGGCGGATCCGCGGGGAGTACCTGCTGTACGGATGAGTCGTGACGTATGGCCAACCGTGCCCGCCCGCAGGACGATGCGCGCACTGCGCACAGCGCACTCGACCTCGGGGCAAGGGGGCCCGTCATGGCGGTACCGGCAATGAGCGTGAGTCCCTACTGGGAGCTGACCTTCGACGCGGACGGCGACGTCGACGGGCCGGAGCGGGACCGGCTGGTCGCGGAGGTGACACGGCGGGGAGTACGCGACCTGCTGGTCTTCGCGCACGGCTGGAACAACCAGCGCTCCGGCGCCACCCGGCTCTACAGCAGCTTCTTCGCGCCGGTGCCCTTGATCGCGCCCAGGGCCCGCCTCGGGTACGTGGGCGTGATCTGGCCGTCGATGATGTTCGCGGACGAGGCGATCCCCCATTTCCCGCGGTCGGTCGCGGCCGAGGTGCCGGCGGCTCCGCTGCTGGACAAGGACAGCCGCCACGCGCTGCTGGAGGTGTTCCCCGGCCGTGCGACCGTGGTGGAGCAGCTCTCACGGCTGCTGGAGCAGCACCCGGACGACGGTGCCTCGCTGGAGGAGTTCGGGCGGCTGGTACGGCTGCTGGTGGAGGTGCGGCCGCAGGGGCCGCAGGCCGCGTTCGCCGCGGACACCCTGGCCCAGGGGGCTCCCGAGGACGAGCCCGGGATGCTGACCGGGGACACGGCCGAGGTGTGCCGGAGCTTCGCGCGGGCGCTGGAACAGGTCCAGTCGGCCGGTGGGGAGTCCCCCGAGGGGTTCTCGTTCACGCCGAAGGGGGTGTGGGACGGCGCGCGCGAGTTGCTCAGACAGGCCACGTACTACGCGATGAAGCGGCGCGCGGGGACGGTCGGCGAGCGGGGGCTCGGGCAGGTGATCGGGCAGCTGGCGCAGGCGGCGCCCGGGGTACGGGTGCACCTGGTCGGGCACAGTTTCGGCGGGCGGCTGGTGTCGTTCGCGCTGCGCGGGCTGCCGGAGCAGGTGCGCACGGTGAAGTCCGTGACGCTGCTGCAGGGCGCCTTCTCGCACTACGCGTTCGCGGCCCGGCTGCCGGAGGACCCGCATACGAGCGGTGTGCTGCACGGGCAGCAGAACCGGGTCGACGGTCCCCTGGTGTGCTGCTACTCCCACTTCGACTCGGCGCTCGGCACGCTCTACCCGCTGGCGTCCCGCATGGCGGACGACGACCGGTCGCTGACCGGGGACTTCGCAGCGGACTTCGACATCGGCCGGCTCCTCGGCCCGCGATGGGGAGCGATGGGGCACGACGGAGTCCAGGCGGTGGACGGCACGCGCGGCCTGACGCTCGCCGACGCGCTCGGCGGCGAACTGCCGGCGTCCGGCTGCGTCAACGTCGACGCCTGTGCGGTGGTCTGCCACGGTGGTCCGCCGGCGGGGGCGCACAGCGACATCGTGCATCCGGAGCTGGCCCGGGTGGTGCTGGCGGCGGGCCGGGTGAGCTGACCCGCCGCCGCACCTCACCTTCCGGCCTACCGGTGCGAGGTGTACTCCACCACCTGCTGGAACGTCGGCCGGTTCTGCCAGCTGATCCTGCCGTGCTTGATGCCGCCCAGGGTGCGCTGGACGATCGAGTCGGCGCACCACTGGTCACCGGCGGAGCACTGGTCGTCGCCCGGGTAGACCTGGGACGCGGTCATGCCCGCCGCCTGCTTCAGCGTGCTGATCAGGGTGTCACGGCAGGCGCTCAGGCTGCCGCCGCCGCAGTACTTCTGCGCGAGCGGGCCCTGCACCGGCTCCCCGAGGACCGCCCGGATGTCCTTGTCGACATAGCTCCACCAGCCGTACTGGAAGGAGCTTCCGGCGTGCGATCCGGTCGGGCCGTGCGCGGCCGAGGGGGACTCGTCGATCGGCAGGTTGTCGCCGAAGGCGGTGTACAGGTCGCTGCCGAGGCCCGGCTGGAACTCGGCCTTCACCAGCAGCGGCCACCAGGCGTCCAGGATGCGGATGGCGTCGGCGTTGGCGTACGTCTTGGAGCCGGCCGAGGTCTCCGTGCGCTTGGCGCCCGCCGTCACCCAGGCCTGCAGCTTGCTGACCGCCGCCGCGGCCGTGGAGTCCGTCACCGTACTGCTGCCCACGACCTTCAGCAGCTTCGGCAGCACGTCCTCGGCCCGCAGATCCGCGAGAGCCGCGTCCGCCATCGCCTTCGCCAGGGACGACCTGGTCACACCGCCGGCCGCGACCAGCTTCCGCACCCGGTCCTCCAGCAGGTTGCCGCGGTGGACCGAGCCCTCACCCCAGGGGGCGGCCGTGTAGTCCTTGGCCTGCTTGTTGTTCCAGGAGATGTAGTAGTCCTGGTCGACGGAGTTGGGGTGCTGGGACGGCGGGGTGTAGTCGGCCGTGTTGGTCGCCGGGTCCCAGTTGCGCCACTCGTACGCCGCCTGCGCCCATACGGGGAACTCGGCGTCGACACCGCTCGCCCGCACCGGGTTGTCGCCGCTGTTGTAGTACGCGGTGTGCTGGGAGTCGGCGTAGAACCAGTTGAAGGTGTAGTTGATGTGCTGGACCGCGCTCTGGAAGTCCTTCGGGCCCTTGACGTAGTCGGGGTCGTTCAGCATCTGGAAGCCGATGATCGAGTCGGCCTCGTGCAGGTAGGACGAGCGCAGGGTGGTGTAGGCGACCTTCTTGCCGCCGACCGTGGCGCGGTACTCCACGGGCCCGTACTCGGTGCGCCACACGCGCATGGTGTAGGAGCCGGCCGGGGTCGAGTCGGCGGTCGTGGGTGACCAGGAGTTCTTCTGCTCGACCTTGTCCATGGCGGTGCAGGTGCCGTGGTACAGGTAGTGGTAATCGTCCTGGCACAGCTCGACCGCGTAGGTGTCGATGATGTCCTGGCCGGAGGTGGTGGCGCTCCACGAGTAGTCCTGGCCGCGGCCCAGTTCGACGTACATGCTCAGGCCCGCGAAGGAGGCGCCGCGGGCGCTGATGCCGGGCCCCTGGATCTCCTGGAGCATGAGGAGCTGGGGCGCGAAGTAGCCGGTCTGCGGGCCGAAGACGGCGATGGGGTGGCCGCTCGCGGTGTACTTGCCGCTGACCACCAGGGCGTTGGACATGCCGCGCTTGGCGGAGGTCAGGGCGGTGGTGGCCGCGGTCTTCGACGCACTGGCCGCGCTCGAGGTCGCCGCGCTGCCGGTGCGGTCGTGGACGAGCGGTTCCTGGGTCACCGAGCCCGCCTCGGGCAAAGCTTCGCCCTGGGGGCTCGAGGGCTTGGTCGCGTACGGGAAGCTCTCGCCGTTGTGGACGGTGAGGACGGCCTCGGGGTCGTTGCGCTCGCGGAAGGACTCCCAGACCCTGGTGCCCTCCTCCACGCCGTACTTGGACTGGGCGGCCAGCAGGGAGATCGCGTTGTTGACCTCGCCGCCCCCGCCGGAGCCGAAGAGCGCGCCGATGACGGAGGCGAGCGCGACCAGGTCGGTGACCTTGAAGTGCTCGATGGTGCCGGCGTTGGTGATGGAGTCCTTGTGGCCGGTCAGGACGTACTCGCCGGGGAAGTAGCGGCCGCTGTCGGAGGCGTCGATGTAGGCGTTGACGCCGGCCAGGTAGGCGTTGACATCGGCGAGGGCCTGCTTGCCGCGGTCGCCGGCGGCGGCCACCGCGTTGTCGATCTGCGCCTGGAGGTCCGCCTCGGTGTAGGGCGCGTTGCGCCAGAACTCCTGCTCCAGGCCCTGGTTGGCGGCGGCGCCGCCCGCGAAGGAGGTGAGCTGTCCGCGGCCCACGTGCCGGAAGACGTCCATCAGCCACAGCCGGTCCTCAGCCGCGGCATACCCGGCGCCGAACTCCGTGCCGTACCTGGTGGTACCGGTGATGTGCGGGACGCCCGTCTTCTTGTCGCGGACGATCGTCACGTCGCCGCGGCCCGCGGGCTTCTCGGTGGAGGCGACTTGGTCGGAGGGAACGCCGAACGAGGCGTCGTTGAAGAAGTTGTTGATCTTCGCGTCGGTGAGGGTGGAGTACCCGGTGGCCAGGTTGGCGTAGGGGCCGAGCTGGTCCTCGGCGTGGGCGGGCTGGGTGCCGAAGGCCTGGTTGAGCAGGATCTGGGCGAGGGTGGCGTTGCCGTTCTCGCCGGGCGGGAGGATGTCCGAACACTGGCCGCCGCAGTAGTCGTTCGACGCGGCCGCCTCCGCGGTGCCCGTGGCCGCCTGTGCGGTGGCCGCGGCGGTCGGGGACAAAAGCCCCGCGATGAGCACGCATATCGACGCGGCCTTGAGGAACTTGGGGGTTCTGCGAGGAGTTCTCAGTCTGTCGAGGGCGGTGCGTGGGGTGCGCCGTGGCATGGCAGCTCCTCCCGACGATGGGGGTCCCCCCTGCTCGAGCGAAGCCGAGAGCTTGGGGGAATGGGCGGGCGGACGTTACCGCCGGTATCCCCGCGATTGAAGATGAACATGCGTCAGTTTTTCAACCGTCCGGCAAGTGCTTATGGAGGTCATCGGAAATCCGATGGAGCCGAATCGCGTGTCGATACGTCTATTCGGCGACGTCCCCAGGACGACGCCGAAGTGACCGAAGTACTGGTGCAGTTGTGACGGAGGTGCAGGGCGATGGCCGGTTTCCGGAGTCTGGCGAGACAGGTCCGTGATCCGAGGTGCGATCTGGCACTACGGCGCTACTCACTGCGCAAGTGCCTTGAGAAGTTCGCCCCCTACGGGCACAGGGCGACCTGGGACCATCTGTGCTCCCGGGCCGGGTTCGGTCCCGAGGACCGCTCCCCCGATCCGGCGCGGCTCGTGGCCGCACTGGAGGAACTGGAGGAGGCCCGGTCCGTGTGGCTCACCTACGAGGCCGAGTTCACGGAGCGCCGCAAGAAGGAGAAGCACGACGGGCTGCGCCGGCCGGGCAGTGTGGACGACTGGCACCGGCTGACGTGGGGCGGTTTCGGGGTCGCGTGGTGCGACGACCCGCGGGTCCACCCTCATGAACCGCTGGCGGAGGTGCTGCGCAGGCTCATCGCCGCACTGGAGCGCGAGCCGGGCTCATCGTGTCCGGTGTGCGCCGGTGAGCGCCTCACTTGGAGATACGACCTGGCCCATGAGCCGTCGTCGGGCCCGGTCTGCACGGACTGCGGCATCCTGGTGCCGTCGCACGTGCTGACACCTGGGGCTCTGGCACGGACCAGGCGCGCGCGGCTGCTCGTGTCGGCCTAGGGCCCGTGGGGGTGCGCCGGGGGATGCCGCACCCCCGTTGTCAGCGGCTCCCGACCCGTCGGGACAGGGTGCGGAAGCGAGCCGGGGGCCTACGGGTGCCCGGTGCCGGGGCGAGCAGGGAGGACGTGCGCCAACCGGCGCCTGCGGGGCGCCTCCCCAGGCTCTTCGAGCAGGGGGTGCCCCAGCGCCCACCCGTGCCGCCCTGGGGTCCCCCCAGGCCGTCAAGGCTCTGGGGAGGTACGACTGCCCGGAGGGGGCGGGGCTACCGCTTGCGGCGTTCCACCAGCAGGCGGGAGCCTGACTGCCGTTCGCCGAACACATCGTCCGGGTTGGACAGCACGCACGTCTCCAGGGACAGGCAGCCGCAGCCGATGCAGTCGGTCAGGTGGTCCCGCAGGCGGCTCAGCTGCTTGATGCGTTCGTCCAGTTCCGAGCGCCAGGCCGCGGAGAGGCGGGCCCAGTCCTCGCGGGTGGGTGTGCGCTCCTCGGGGAGTTGCGCCAGCGCCTCGCGGATCGTGGCCAGCGGGATGCCCACCCGTTGCGCCGCCCGTACGAAGGCGACCCTGCGCAGGGCGTCCCGGGAGTAGCGGCGCTGGTTGCCCGCGGTGCGGCGGCTGCTGATCAGGCCCTTTGACTCGTAGAAGTGCAGGGCGGAGACGGCGGCGCCGCTGCGGGCGGACAACTGGCCGACGGTCAGCTCGTGGATCTTCTCCGGGATCTGGGGCACCTTCCAGAGCCTACCCACCGCGGCACAGGCGCCGTCCGTTGACACCGGTGCCGCACCCGACCATGCTAAGCAGTTGCTTAGACATCGTGATTTCGTGACGCGAGAGGCCGGGAACATGGCAGAGCCGAGGACCTTCACATCCACCGACGAGCTGAAGGCGGCGGTGGGCGAGCAGCTGGGGTACACCGACTGGCTGGAGATCGACCAGAAGCGGATCGACCTGTTCGCGGAGGCGACCGGCGACCACCAGTGGATCCATGTGGATCCGGAGAAGGCGGCCCAGGGCCCCTTCGGGACCACCATCGCGCACGGCTACCTCACGCTGTCGCTGCTCCCGCTGTTCGGGCCGCAGCTGATCAAGGTGGAGGGCGTGAAGATGGGCGTCAACTACGGCACCAACAAGGTCCGTTTCCCCGCGCCGGTCCCGGTCGGCTCCCGGGTGCGCGCCACCGCGACGATCTCCGGCGTCGAGGAGGTGCAGGGCGGCGTGCAGGTGGCCGTCGCCTTCACGGTGGAGCGGGAGGGCGGCGACAAGCCGGTGTGCGTCGCCGAGTCGGTCGCGCGCTACTACCTCTGACCCCGGACCCGGTGGGGGCGCCTACTTCCCTGCCCCCACCATCCGCAGCACGAGGTCGGCGTAGAGCGCGCCGACCTCCTCGGGGGTCCGGGACCCGTTGACGTTGAACCAGCGGGCGACGTCGATGCACAGGGAGAGGATGGCCAGCGTCGTCCCCTTCACGTCCAGCACGTCGAACTCGCCCGCGGCCACGCCGTCCTCGACGATCCCGCGCACCTCGGCGTCCACCTGGCGGCGCAGGGCCAGGATCTCGGCGCGGGCGTCCGGGCCGAGCGCGTCCAGTTCGTACTGCACGACCCGCGCGGTGGTGCGCCGCCCGGCGTGCCAGCGGACGAAGGAGCTCACGGCGTCGGCGAGCCGCTCGGTCGCGCTGCCCTCGCGCCGGGCCGCCGTGCGCAGGATCTCCAGCGCCTTGTCGTGGCCGATGCGGCTGATGCGGTGAAGCAGCTCTTCCTTGGTCTTGTAGTGGATGTAGAGCGCGGCCGGGCTCATACCGGCGCGTCCCGCGATGTCACGGGTCGTCGTGGCGTGGTAGCCGCGTTCGGCGAAGGCCTCGACCGCGGCGACCAGCAGCCGCCGGGCCGCGTCCGGGGTCACCTCGGCCCACGGCTCCACCTCGCCGCCGGCTGTCTCCTCCGCCGTACTCATCGCTCGCCCCTTCCACTGGCAGGACGAACACCATACCTCCGAAGGTGAGCGGGCGCTTAGCGTGCCCGCTCAGAGCTTTTCGAAGGGGTCGTGCTCGGCGAGCAGCTTCTCCAGTCTGGCCTGGTCGACCCGGCTGACGATCTGCCCGGCCTCCTGGCGGTCCCGGATCACCTTGGCGAGGGTGAAGGCGGAGGTCACCAGGTACAGGACGGCGATGCCGAGGAAGGCCCGCACCCAGGCGTCGGCGTGCAGCTGGAAGATCCCGACGGCGGTGGCCACCAGGGCGATGGCGAAGGACGCCACGGCCTGCCCGTAGAAGGCGGCCGTGTTCTGCTGTCTGACCGGAGTCTCACTCATGTGGACCAGGGTCGGCGGACGGCGGCGCCGGGACATCCGCACGCGTACTCAAAGCGGTACTCAGAACGCCGAAACCCCCGTCAGCGCCCGCCCGATGACCAGCTTCTGGATCTGGCTGGTGCCCTCGTAGAGGGTCATCACCCGGGCGTCGCGCAGCAGTTTGCCCACCGGGTACTCGTCGATGTAGCCGTAGCCGCCGAAGACCTGCAGGGCGTTGTTCGCGGCGCGGACGGCCGCCTCGGAGGCGAACAGCTTGGCCTTGGAGGACTCGACGGCGAAGGGCAGGCCGCGGTCGATCAGGTCGGCGACGCGCCAGGTCAGCAGCCGTGCGGCGTCCACGTCGACGGCGATGTCGCTGAGGAGTTCCTGGACGAGCTGGTGGTGGGCGATCGTCCTGCCGAACTGCTCCCGTTCGCCGGCGTACGTCACCGCCGCCTCCAGCGCGGCCCGGGCTATGCCGACGCAGCCCGCCGCCACCGACATCCGGCCCTTGGCGAGCGCGGACATGGCGACGGAGAACCCCTTGCCCTCCGGGGCCAGCATCGCGGAGGCGGGGACGCGGACGTCCTGAAGGACCAGTTCGGCGGTCGCCTGGCCGCGCAGGCCGAGCTTGCCGTGGACGGTGCGGCGGGTCAGGCCGGGGGTGTCGGTGGGGACGAGAAAGGCGGAGACGCCCTTGTGACCGGGGGCGTCGGTGGAGCGGGCGAAGAGGAGGACGACGTCGGCCCAGGTGCCGTTGGTGATGAACATCTTGGTGCCGTTGATCACGTAGTGGTCGCCGTCGCGTACCGCCCTGGTGGCGAGGTTGCCCGCGTCGGAGCCGGTGCCCGGTTCGGTGAGCCCGAAGCAGCCGACGTACTCCCCGGACGTCAGCCCCGGCAGCCAGCGGCGCTTCTGCTCCTCGCTCCCCCAGGCGGCGATCGTCTTGGCGACCAGGCCGAGCGAGACGGACACGATCCCGCGCACGGACGAATCGCCGCGGCCCAGCTCCTCGGTCACCAGGCAGTACGCCAGGTGGTCGCCGCCCGAGCCGCCGTACTCCTCGTCGATGGTGAGCCCGAGGAAGCCGACCTCGCCGAGCTTCTTGACGATCGAGCGGTCCACTTCCTCGGCCCGGTCCCAGGCGACGACGTGCGGGGCGATCTCGCGGGCCACGAACTCCTCGGCCAGCCGTCGCACGGCCACCTGCTCCTCGCTGAGCTCCAGGTTCACGACGCGTCACCCCTCGGCAGATCATTGAAAGCGGCACATTTAAATTAGCAGTGCTAGTTTGCCACTGCAGCCCTACTATGTGCGCCATGGCCCGACCGCGCAAGCCCCTCCTCAGCACCGACCGCATCGTCGCCACGGCGCGGACGCTGGTGGACGCGGAAGGCCTCGCGGCCGTCTCCACGCGCCGGCTCGCCGCCGAACTCGGGGTCAGCGGGCCGTCGCTGTACAACCACTTCCGGACCAAGGACGAGATCCTGGAGGCGGTCGCCGACTCGGTGAGCGCACAGGTCGATCTGTCGATGTTCGAGGACGGCCGGCCCTGGCGGACCGCGCTGCACGACTGGGCGGTCTCCTACCGGGCCGCACTGCGCGACCACCCGAACATCGTCCCGGTCCTGGCCCGCGGGCCCGGTCGCCGCCCGGCCGCGCTGCGCCTCGCGGACGCGGTCTACGGGGCGATGGTCGGCGCGGGGTGGCCGCCCGCGCAGGCCACCTCCATCGGCGCGCTGATGCGCTACTTCGTGATGGGCTCCGCGCTCGGCTCGTTCGCGGGCGGCTTCGTCGACGACGCGGCGGCGTACGACCCGGCCGACTATCCCCACCTCGGGCAGGCCCACCTCCTCGCCGAGCAGCAGGAGAAGATCGACGAACGGGCCTTCGACACGGGGCTGGCGGCCCTGCTGGACGGACTGGAGCGGCAGTACGAGCAGGTGAAGCGCTCCCTATAGGACAGGCGGGCACGCTTCGGTGGGCGCCGAAGTGGCCGTGGTCGATGCTGGACGCATGACGACGAGGAAGGACGGTACGGCGGCCGGGCTCGCCGGGCTCGCGGGGCTGATCGCCGACGAGACGCGGGCCGCCTGTCTGCTGGCGCTGCTCGACGGCCGGGCGTGGACCGCCGGTGAGCTGGCGCGGCACGCCGGGGTCGCCGCCTCGACGCTGAGCGAGCACCTGGGCAAGCTCGTCGCGGGCGGGCTGCTCGCCGAGGAGCGGCAGGGACGGCACCGGTATGTGCGGCTCGCCGACGCGCGGGTCGCCCAGATCGTCGAGGACCTCGCCGCGCAGGTGACGCCGGATGCCAGGGACGGGCGTCCGCGCTCGCTGCGGGAGGCGAGCGCCGGGTCCGCGATGGCCCGCGGGCGCACCTGCTACGACCACCTAGCGGGGCGGCTCGGTATCGCCGTCACGGATGCGCTGACCGAACGCGGCCTTTTGCGTCAGGACACGGGCTTCGCGCTCACGGACGCGGGCCTGGCATGGTTCGACACCGCCGGTATCCGCCTCGACCGCAAGGGCCGCCGGCCCCTGGCCCGCGCCTGCCTCGACTGGACCGAGCGTCGCCCCCATCTCGCGGGTGTCGCGGGCGCCGCGCTGTGCCGGCACGCCCTGGACGCGGGCTGGTGCGTCCGCATCGGCTCCGAGCGGGCCGTGAAGGTCACGGCGAAGGGCGAGCACGCGCTGTCGCAGTGGCTCGGCATCAAGGCGACGGCACTGCGCTGAGCCCGCCGTCCCGGCGGAAATCCGCGAGCGCCACCGGCCCCTGCCCTCCTAGCCTCTGGAGAATGTTGACCTCCTCCCCGCCGAGACGACGGGGATTCCTTCCCTCGCGGGTCGGGCTTTCTGCTTCGCAGCCCGCTGCCGCCCGGGGTTACCAGCGAAGGGACGGTGTGCCGCCCACGGTCTTACGCAAGCTCCGCAGACCTGACTTCCCGCCGGCCCGGCGGTAGACCCGGCAGCCTGGTTGTCTCCGCCGGGTGCCACATCGCGTAGCGCAATCTGAACGCTGCGCGTCCGGCGATCGTCGGACGCGTTTCCTCCCCGGCCCGAAGACGCCAGGGTTTCCACGCAAGGAGTTTCGATGAACGCCTCCCCCTCCCGTCTGGCCGCCGGGGCGGCCACCGTCACCGTGCTGCTGTGGGCCTCCGCCTTCGTCTCGATCCGCAGCGCGGGCGCCGCGTACGCGCCGGGCGCGCTGGCGCTCGGTCGGCTGCTGTCCGGGGCACTGGCGCTGGGGGTGATCTGCCTCCTGCGGCGGGAGGGGTTGCCGCCGCGTGCGGCGTGGCGCGGGATCGCGATATCCGGGCTGCTGTGGTTCGGCTTCTACATGGTCGTGCTCAACTGGGGCGAGCAGCAGGTCGATGCCGGGACCGCCGCGCTGGTGGTGAACATCGGGCCGATCCTGATCGCGCTGCTGAGTGCGCGGCTGCTGGGGGACGCCATGCCGCCGCGGCTGCTCGCGGGCATGGCGGTGTCGTTCGCCGGTGCCGTGACCGTGGGCCTGTCGATGTCGGGTGACGGGGGTTCCTCGGTGCTCGGGGTGGTGCTGTGTCTGCTCGCCGCGGGTGCCTACGCGGCCGGTGTCGTCGCGCAGAAGCCCGCGCTGGGTGCGGCGAGCGCGCTGCAGGCGACGACGTTCGGGTGTCTGGTGGGCGCGGTCGTCTGTCTGCCGTTCGCCGGACAGCTGGTGCACGACGCGGCCCGCGCGCCGGTGTCCGCCACGCTCAACATGGTCTATCTGGGCGTCTTTCCGACGGCGCTCGCCTTCACCACCTGGGCGTACGCCCTGGCCCGTACGACGGCGAGCCGTATGGGCGCGACGACGTACGCGGTGCCCGCGCTGGTGGTCCTGATGTCCTGGCTCTTCCTCCAGGAGGTCCCGGGGCCGGTGACGCTCGGGGGTGGCGCGCTGTGCCTGGCCGGAGTGGCGGTGTCACGGTCGCGCCCCCGTAAGTCGCCTCCGGTCCCGGAACCGCACACCACGCCCGAGCAGGTACCGGCCGCCGAGTCCCAGGCCGAGTCCTAGGCCCCAGGGCGAACCCGGGGCGTCAGAACACCACCAGTGCCCGGCCGCCCTTGCCCGCCAGCATGTTCTCGAAGGCGGCCGGGATGCCCTCCAGCGCGATCCGTTCCGTCACCAGCGCGCCCAGGTCCAGGCGGCCCGCCCGGACGTGCTCGGCCAGGACCGGCAGGTCCTCGGCCGGGTTCGAGTTGCCGTAGACGCAGCCTGTCAGCGTGCGGCCCCAGTGGAAGATCTCCAGGGCGTTGAAGGTGACCTGCTGGTCCTTGCCGCCGATGCCGACGACCGTCGTACGGCCGCCGCGGCGGGTGGAGTCCCAGGCGGCGCGGATGGTGGCCGCCCGGCCCACGCACTCCACCGCCGCATCGACGCCCTGCTTGCCGGTGAGGCCGCGGATCTCGCGGGGCGTGGTGTCGGAGGCGAGCAGGAAGTCCGTCGCGCCCGCCCCTCGCGCCAACTCCTCCTTCGCGGGGGACACGTCCACCGCGACGATCCTCTCGGCGCCCGCGATCCGCGCCGCCTGGAGGGTCGCGAGGCCCACCCCGCCGACGCCGAACACCGCGACCGTCTCCCCCGGCCGGACCTTCGCCGCGTGGTGCACGGCCCCGTACCCGGTGAGGACCGCGCAGCCCAGCAGGGCCGCGTCGGTCAGCGGCACGCCGTCCGGGGCCGGGAGCACGCAGGACGCCGCGACCACGGTCTCCTCCGCGAACGCGGCCACGTTCAGACCGGGGTGGAGATCCGTGCCGTCGTCCGCGCGGCGGGCGTGGACGGCACCGGCGCCGGTGAGCGCGTCGGCGCACAGCCACACCTCGCCCCGTGCGCAGGCGTGGCAGCTCCCGCAGGACGGCGCCCAGTTGAGGACCACTCCGTCACCGGGGGCGACATGGGTGACGCCCTCCCCCACCGACACCACCGTGCCCGCGCCCTCGTGACCGAGGACGGCGGGCACCGGCACCCGCATGGTGCCGTTGGACAGGGACAGGTCGGAGTGGCAGACGCCGGCGGCGGCGAGCCGGATCCGGACCTGGCCGGGGCCTGGCTCGGGCAGCTCGATCCCGGTGACCTCCAGCGGGGCACCGAGGGCGGGCAGTACAGCGGCACGTACGGCCATCTGGCTCAACGCTCCTGGAACTGGAGGGACTTGGTCTGCAGGTACTCGGCGAGGCCGTGCGCGCCCAACTCGCGGCCGACCCCGGACTGCTTGTAACCGCCGAAGGGGGCGAGGGGGTTGAAGCGTCCGCCGTTGATGTCGACCTGCCCGGTCTCCATGCGCCGGGCGAACGCGACCGCCTCCGCGTCGTCCCCGGCCCATACCGCGCCGGCCAGCCCGTACACCGTGCCGTTGGCGATCCGCAGGGCGTCCTGCTCGTCCTCGTAGAGGAGGATCGCCAGTACGGGCCCGAAGATCTCCTCCTGCGCGATGGTCATCTCGGGGGTGACGTCGGCGAAGACGGTGGGCTGCACGAAGTAGCCGCGCTCCCGGGGCGATTCGGGGCCGCCCGAGACCAGCCGGGCGCCCTCCGCGAGGCCCTTCTCGATGTAACCGCGCACCCGCGCCTGCTGCCTGGCGTTCACCACCGGGCCGATGCGGTCCCCGTACTTCGCCGCGGCCGTCGCGGCGAGCTCGACCGCCTCCTCGTACCGGTCCCGGTGCACCAGCATCCGCGTCCACGCGCTGCACGTCTGGCCGGAGTTGGACATGACGTTCGCGACGCCCACGTTGACCGCCTTGGCGAGGTCCGCGCTCGGCAGGATGACGTTCGCGGACTTGCCGCCCAGTTCCAGGGCCACCTTCTTCACGGCCGCCCCCGCGGTGGCGCCGATCCGCCGGCCGACCGCCGTGGAGCCGGTGAAGGAGACCAGGTCGACGCCCGGGTGCTCGGCGAGCGCCTGGCCCGCGACCGGGCCGAGGCCCGTGACCAGGTTGAAGACCCCGGCCGGCACACCCGCCTCGTGGACGGCCTCCGCGAAGAGCTGGGCGGTCAGCGGGGTGTCCTCGGCCGGCTTGAGGACGACCGTGCAGCCCGCCGCCAGCGCCGGGGCGACCTTGGCGACGATCTGGTGGAGGGGGTAGTTCCAGGGGGTGATGGCGCCGACGACGCCGACCGGCTCCTGGTAGACGGTGGAGTTGCCGACCTTCTCCTCGAAGGAGTGCGTGGCGGCCAGTTCGGCGTACGATCCCGCGACCGCGATCGGCAGGCCGACCTGCACGTTCTGCGAGAACGGGAGCGGGGAGCCCAGCTCCGCCGTCACGGTCTCGGCGATCTCGTCCTTCCGGGCGACGAGCACGTCGCGCAGGGCGGCGAGCCGGGCGGCCCGCTCGGCCGGGGTGGTGGCGGCCCAGCCGGGGAAGGCGGCGCGGGCGGCGCGTACGGCGGCGTCGACGTCCTCGGCGGTGCCCGCTGGCACCCGGCCGATGACCTGCTCGTCGGCCGGGTTCACGACCTCGATGGTGTCCGCGCCGACGGCGGGGCGCCAGGCGCCGTCGATGTACATGCCGTCATGTGCCTTCATCGTCTTCCTCCAGGGCGGGGCAGCGTCGTCCGCGCCCCAAACTAGCGCCGGTAGTTTTACGGCGCCAGGGGGCTCCGGGAGGTCAGCGTAGGGCCTGCCTCCGGATCGGGTCGGCCGGGAGGGACGGTCCGGAGGCGGCTTCAGGTCCGGCCGGCCGCCGCGCCCCGCCGCACGGACGAGTCCGCCCCGTGCGGTTCTCTCGCCGGCGAGCGCAGCGCGATCCCGGAGGAGACCAGCAGCAGCGCGCCCAGCATCACGAACGGCGCGGCCACGCCGGCCACTCCGGCCACCAGACCCGCGGCGGCGGGCGCGGCGACCTGGCCGAGGCGGTTGCCGGTCAGCCGCAGGGCGAGGGCGGTGGAGCGGGCGTCGTCGGGTGCGGCCTGCACGACGGTCGTCATGGACAGCGGCTGCCCGACACCCAGGCAGAACCCGAGCACGGTGAGCATCGCGCCGAGCGCCCACACCGGCACCGGCAGCGCGATCCCGGCACACAGCAGCGCCGCGACCAGGCAGGTCAGGGCGAGCAGGACGGTCCGGCCGAGCAGCCGCAGCAGCGGCGTGAGGACGAGACGGCAGGCGATGGTGGCCGCCGCGCGCAGACTCAGCAGCAGGCCGACGACCGCCGGGGCGATGCCGCGGTGGTCGCCGACGACCGGCAGGTACGCGGTGAGGATGTCCGTGGCGGACAGCACGGCGAGGCTGATCAGGATGCCGGCCGGTACACCGCGGGCGCGCAGGATGCGGTGCAGGGGGACGCGGTCGCCGCGCGCGGTACGGGGCGTCGTGGCCGTACGGCGCTCGATGCGCCACAGCGAGGTGAACGCGATCGCGGCGCCCGCGCCCGCCACCAGCAGGGCGAGCGCGCTGGTGGCCGCCCGGTCGGGGCCGTGGATCAGGGCGCCGGCTGCGATCGGGCCGACGAGTTGTCCGAGGGAGGCGCCGATGGTGAAGTGGCCGAAGTTGCGGTCCTGTTCGTGGGGCTCCGACTGGCGGGCCACGATCGACTGGGCGCCGATGACGAAGCACAGGTGACCGAGGCCCATCACACCGCTCCACGCGGCCATCGCCGCGAGGGAGCCCGCGGCCCCGCTGAGCGCGCAGCCACCGGAGATCAGGACGACACCGGTCACCAGCAGCGGCATGCACCGGCCGTGGTCCGTACGGCGGCCCAGCGGTACGGCGGCGAACAGCGGCAGCAGCGCGTACACACCGGCGATCACACCGACCGCCCGGTCGTCCGCGCCCAGCGCGAGGGCCCGGTAGGAGACGGCGGGCCGGGCCATCGACACCGCCCCCTGCGCGAAGCCGAAGGCGATGACGAGGCGGAGCAGCCAGCCGCGGTTCCCACCGGGCCCCATGAGGACGTCCTCCAACGAATGATCGGACCACGAATGACCGGACAACGAGTGATCAGATGATGCCGAACAGGATTCCTGCCCCGAGGACCACCAGCGATGTCAGCGCGGCCCACTTGACCACGAACCGCGTGTGGTCGCCGAACTCCACCTTGGCCATGCCGA
The DNA here is from genome assembly GCF_044764595.1 of Streptomyces sp. NPDC093984. Lineage (NCBI taxonomy): Bacteria > Bacillati > Actinomycetota > Actinomycetes > Kitasatosporales > Streptomycetaceae > Streptomyces > Streptomyces sp. NPDC093984. The sequence goes on from NZ_JBIWIM010000009.1 coordinate 172,852, forward strand.
CGAGGACGTAGACGGCGGGCACCAGCGGGCTGGACATGTGCAGCGGCTGGCCGATCAGCGAGGCGCGGGCGATCTCCAGGCTGGAGACACCGTGCGCCTGGCCCGCCTCGGCGAGCACCGGCAGGATGCCGAAGTAGAAACCGTCGTTGGACATGAAGTACGTGAGCGGGATGCTCAGCACGCCGGTGACGAGGGCCATGTGCGGGCCCATGCCGTCCGGGACGTTGTCCACCAGCCACTTGGCCATGTGCTCGACCATGCCGGTGCCCTGCAGGACGCCGGTGAAGACGGCGGCGGCGAAGACCATGCCGGAGACGTTGAGGACGTTCTCGGCGTGCGCGGCGAGGCGGGCCTTCTGGTCGGGCATGTGCGGGAAGTTGACGGTGAGCGCGAGCGCGGCGCCGAGCAGGAACAGGACCGGGATCGGCAGCCACTCCATGATCATGGCGGTGAGCAGTGCGACGGTGAGCAGTGCGTTGAACCAGTACAGCTTGGGGCGCAGGGTGGGCCGGTTGGGGTCGAGACCCTGGAAGCCGTCCTTTGCGGCGGACTCGGGAGCGTCGGCGTCCGTGCCGGAGCCGGAGGCGCCGGTGGCCGTACGTCCCTTGCCGGTACCGCCGCCGGGGCCGCCCGCCCCGACGAGCACCGTCTCGGCCTCCTGCGGCTCCAGGACCTCGTCCAGCGTCAGCGTGCCGAGCCGCTTGCGCTCGCGGCGGCCGAGGACGTACGCGAGGGCGAAGACGCCCAGCAGGCCGACGGCGAGGGCCGGGATCATCGGCACGAAGATGTCGCTGGCGTCCAGCTTCAGCGCGGTCGCGGCGCGGGCGGTGGGACCGCCCCAGGGCAGGGTGTTCATCACGCCGTTGGCCATCGCGGCGACACCGGTCATCACAACCAGGCTCATCTTCAGTCGCTTGTACAGCGGGTACATCGCCGAGACCGTGATCATGAAGGTGGTCGAGCCGTCACCGTCGAGGGAGACGATCGCGGCGAGGACCGCCGTGCCGACGACGATGCGGAGCGGGTCGGCCTTGCAGAAGCGCAGGATGCCCCGCACGATCGGGTCGAAGAGACCGACGTCGATCATCACACCGAAGTAGACGATCGCGAACATCAGCATCGCCGCGGTGGGCGCGAGGCCGGTGACGCCGTCGATGACGTAGTCACCGAGCCCCGCGCCCTTACCGACGAACACGCAGAACAGCGCGGGGATCAGCACGAGCGCCGCGATCGGCGACATCTTCTTCATCATGATCAGGACCAGGAAGGTCGCGATCATGGCGAAGCCGAGGATGGTCAGCATGAGTGGATACCTAACGTTCGCCCTTGAACACCCCCACGGGGGCCGGGGGTGCGTTGACGTTAGGTCGGGTCAAGAACTGTTAACAAGTAGTTGACGTGCGAGCAATAAGCGCAAAATTCCAGGTCAACGGGGTGCGGGGAGCGGCGCGAGCTCGACGGGCACGCCGTTGAGCACCGCGTTGCCCGACAGCGGGTCGAGCAGACTGCCGTCGAGGAGCTGGTTGACGTTGACGCCGGGGTCGAGGGCGGCGTGGCTCATCCAGGTGCCGGGCCGGTCGTGGCCCCAGCCGTGCGGAAGGCTGACGACTCCGGGCCGGATGCCGTCGGTGATCTCGACGGGCGCGGTGACCGCTCCCCCGGCGCCCTTGACCCGTACGGGAGCGCCGTCCAGGAGTCCGAGCCGCTCGGCGTCCTCGGGGTGGATGTGCAGGGTGCAGCGGTTGGAGCCGCCGGTGAGGGCGGGCACGTTGTGCAGCCAGCTGTTGTTGGACCGCAGATGACGCCGCCCCACGAGCACGAGTCCGTCGGCGCGCTCGCTCAGGGCCTGCTTCAGGCGCGGCAGGTCGTCCACGATGGGCCCCGGCAGCAGCTCGACCTTGCCGCTGACGGTCTTCAGCGGCTGCGGCAGCCGGGGCTCGAGGGGGCCGAGGTCGATGCCGTGCGGGTGGGCGAGCACCTTCTCGAGGGTGAGCCCGTCGGGCCGGGCGCCGAACCCGTCGCCGTACGGGCCGAGGCGCAGCATCATGTCGAGCCGCCGCTCGGGGCCGCTGTCGCCGCTGAGCTGGGCGGCAAGCTCCTTCGGGTCCCGGCCGTGGACGGGCGAGCGGGTCTCGGTGACGGCCTTGCCGAGGGTCTGGCCGATGACGAGGTCGTCGACGGCGGAAGGGTCGGCGCCGTGCATGCCAGTGGCGGCGAGCACGAGCCGGGCCAGGATCTCGGTCTCGGCCATGCGTCCGGGCTCCAGCGGGACGGCGGCGCGGGTGTAGCGGACCTGGTTGCGCACGGCGAGCGTGTTGAAGGCGAAGTCGAAGTGCGGTGTCTGGGAGGGCGGGGGCGGCGGCAGCACGACGTGCGCGTGGCGCGAGGTCTCGTTCAGATACGGGTCGACGCTGACCATGAAGTCGAGTGAGCCGAGCGCCTTGTCGAGGCGGTCGCCGTCCGGGGCGGAGAGCACGGGGTTGGCGGCGATCGCGATGACGGCGCGGATCGGGCTGCCCTCGTCGGTGGCGGTGTCGATCTCCTCGGCGAGCGCGGAGATCGGCAGCTCGCCCTTGGCCTCAGGGTGCCGGCGCACCCGCGAGTGCCAGCGGCCGAGCGCGAAGCCGCGGCCGGGTCCGGCGGGCCGGGGCGTCTTGTCGGTGGCCGACAGCGGGAAGAGGGCACCGCCGGGCCGGTCGAGGTTGCCGGTGAGGACGTTCAGGACGTCGACGAGCCAGCTGGCGAGGGTGCCGTGCGGGACGGTGCAGCTGCCGATGCGGCCGTAGACGGCGGCGGCGGGGGCGGCGGCGAGCTCCCGGGCGAGGGTGCGGATGGTGCCGGCATCGACGTCGCACGCCGCTGCGGCGGCCTCGGGGGTGAAGTCCCGTATGGACGCGGCGAGTTCGTCGACTCCCTGGACGTGCGGGGCGAGGTCCTGGAGGTCGACGAGCTCTTCCTCGAACAGAACGTGTGCCATCGCAGCGAGCAGCAGCGCGTCGGTGCCGGGGCGGATCGCGACGTGCCGGTCGGCGAGCCGGGCGGTGCGGGTGCGGCGTGGGTCGACCACGGTGAGGGTGCCGCCGCGGGCCTTGAGGGCCTTGAGCCGGCCGGGGAAGTCGGGGGCGGTGCACAGACTGCCGTTGGATTCGAGGGGGTTGGCGCCGAGGAGCAACAGGTGGTCGGTGCGGTCCAGGTCGGGGACGGGGATGGCGTTCGCGTCGCCGTAGAGCAGTCCGCTGGAGACGTGCTTGGGCATCTGGTCCAGCGTGGAGGCGGTGAAGACGCTGCGGGTGCCGAGACCGGCGAGCAGGACGGGCGGGTAGAGGCCGCCGGCCATCGTGTGCACGTTGGGGTTGCCCAGGACGACACCGACGGCGTGCGGCCCGTACTGCTCGACGACCGGCCGCAGCCCGGCGGCGACGGCGTCGAACGCCTCCTCCCAGGTGGCCTCGCGCAACTCCCCGTCCCGGCGCACGAGGGGCCCGCGCAGCCGGTCCGGGTCGGAGTCGGCGGCCCCGAACGAGGCGCCCTTCGGGCAGATGAACCCCTTGCTGAACACGTCCTCCCGGTCGCCGCGCGCGCCGGTGACCCGCGTGCCGTCGATGGTGAGCGTCAGCCCGCAGGTGGCCTCGCAGAGAGGGCAGATGCGCAGGGCGGTGCTGGACACGGGTCCTCCCGGTGGGACGGCGACGGCGATGACGCACGAACGGGGTGAGCATACCGACCGGTATGCACGCTGGGGGAGCCCCCGGACCGCACGGTGACGCCCACCACAGCGCAACACGCCCTAGTCGAGCGCCCTGGCCAGGTACGCCCGCAGCAGCTCCCGCATCTCCGCGATGATCTTCTCGTCTCCCTCCGGGGACACCCGGAAGGCCAGGTGGACCAGGGTGTCCGCGGTTTCCACCGCGATCAGCAGCGTGCGGCGCAGGGCCTCGTCCGGTTCTCGGCCGAGGTACGCCGACAGCAGTTCGGTCAGGCGGTCGGCGACGCGGTGGTTCGGTTCGGCGCAGCGGGCGCCGACCGGGATCTGGTTGCCGAAGTCGACGAGGGAGAACCCGGGTGCCGTGCGCTTCATGTCCAGGTACTCGTCGAGCATGGCGTCCATGGCGGTGCGCCAGCCGCCCTCGCCCTGCGCCTCGGCCAGGCGGTGGGCTACGCGCTCGGTGTAGCGCTCCAGGTTGCGTTCGGCCAGGGCGTCGACCATGGCCCGCTTGTTGCCGAAGAAGCGGTAGACGGAGCCTATGGGGACGCTCGCGCGCAGGGCCACGGCCCGGGTGCTGAGGGCGTCGTAACCGACCTCGTCGAGCAGGTCGGCGCAGGCGTCGAGGATTCTGGTCAGTCGTTCGGCGCTACGGCGCTGGACGGGCGCGCGGCGCAGCGATGTCGCTTGGGGCACGGGCTTCATCATGCCTTTCCGCCGGGTGCAGGTGAACCTCGTCTCTCTGTACGGGAATCGGTGGCTTCTGCACTCATCGGGCGGGCGCCGAGTTCAGCCCGTGCTCGCGGAGCTCGGCGTTCCCTCCGTCCCAGGGGACTCCTTCGTCCCGGACGCCGGGTTCGGCGGCTCCTCCGTCCCGGACGCCGTGATGTCCGCCGTGCTCTCCACCGGCTTGCCGTCCACCGTCCAGACCGTCTGGTCGTCCGCGTACAACCGGGCCGTGACGTGGTGTGTGCCGCGCGGGACCAGCCGGCCGGGCAGGCGGTAGTCGGGGGTGCGCAGCCGGGTGAGGGCGTGGCCGTCCAGGTAGAGCCGGGCCGTGCCGCGGCCCGCCAGGGCCACCGGGCGCACACCGGGAGGGGAGAAGCGGAAGTGGCGGACCGTCAGCCGCACGTCCCAGGCGCCACCGGAGGCCGGCTGCACCTCGATCGCCACCTGGGGCGCGTCCTTCTTGCCGATCTCACGGTAGTGCCGCCCTTCCTCGTCCGTGTCGTCCAGTACCTTGCCCACCGGCGAGGCCGACACCTCGCCCTTCCGCTCGTGCGCCTCGCTGGAGGCGCAGCCCGCCGAGCCGCCGAGCAGGGCACCCACCGCGAGCGCGACGATCAGTCCGCGCGTCCACGACATGCCGGAGAGCGTATTGCGCCCTCCCGGACGGCCGGATCCCCCTGAAGTCGGGTTCTCATGTCCCCCGCCAGTCGCACTCGGCCTCCACCCGCTTCTCCACCTCCGCTCCACCCCTCCCCCCTTGCGCACCCGTCCACCGAATCCTACGGTGATGCATAGGAATCAACGACGAGGGAGCGGTGATGAGCGGGGACGCGAGGAAGATCGCGGAGGGGCTGTCCTATCTCTCCGGGTTCGGCAACGAGCACAGCTCGGAGGCGGTCCCGGGCGCCCTGCCCGAGGGCCGCAACTCGCCACAGCGCGCGCCGCTCGGGCTGTACGCGGAGCAGCTGAGCGGGACGGCGTTCACCGAGCCGAGGGCGCACAACCGCCGCTCGTGGCTGTACCGGATCCGCCCCTCGGCGGCGCACCCCGCGTTCTCCCGCACGGACAACGGCACGATCCGCACGGCCCCGTTCACCCAGTCGGTGCCCGACCCCAACCGGCTGCGCTGGAACCCGCTGCCGGAGCCCGCGGCGGGGACCGACTTCCTCGCGGGCCTGTGGACCCTCGGCGGCAACGGCGACGCCACCCAGCGCACCGGCATGGCCGTGCACCTGTACCACGCCAACGCCTCCATGGAGCGGGTCTTCAGCGACGCGGACGGCGAACTCCTGATCGTTCCGGAGCGCGGCGGGCTGCTGCTGCACACCGAGTTCGGGATGTTGCACGGGGAGCCCGGCCATGTGGCGCTGATCCCGCGCGGGGTGCGTTTCCGTGTGGAGCTGCTTGATGAGTCGGCGCGCGGCTATGCGTGCGAGAACTACGGCGCGCCCTTCCGCCTCCCCGACCTCGGCCCGATCGGGGCCAACGGCCTCGCGAACGCCCGGGACTTCTGGGCGCCCGTCGCCGCGTACGAGGACGTCGACGGCCCGGTGGAGGTGGTGAACAAGTTCTGCGGCAACCTCTGGACGGCCACCTACGACCACTCACCGCTCGACGTCGTCGCCTGGCACGGCAACCATGTGCCGTACATCTACGACCTGCGCCGTTTCAATGTGCTCGGGACCATCTCGTACGACCACCCGGACCCGTCCATCTTCACGGTGCTCACGTCCCCGTCCGACACTCCCGGCCTGGCGGGCGTCGACTTCGTGGTCTTCGCGCCGCGCTGGCTGGTGGGCGAGGACACGTTCCGGCCGCCGTACTTCCACCGGAACGTGATGAGCGAGTACATGGGCCTGATCGAGGGCGCCTACGACGCGAAGGCGGAGGGCTTCGTGCCGGGCGGCGGCTCGCTGCACAACATGATGTCGGCGCACGGCCCGGACCGCGAGACGTTCGAGAGGGCGAGCGCCGCGGAGCTCAAGCCGCAGAAGATCGACGACGGGCTGGCGTTCATGTTCGAGACGCGCTGGCCGGTGACCCTCACCCCGCAGGCCGCCCGGGCGGATCACCTGCAACAGGGGTACGACGACGTGTGGCAGGGCCTCGAGCGCCACTTCCGCTCGCCCTTGCACTGAGGACTCCCTACCGGTACGGATGGCCCGTGACCTCCTTCGCCCCCGACTCGATCGTCCTGAACCGCAAGCTGCCGCTCTGGTACCAGGTGTCGCAGTCGCTGCGTGCCTCGATACTCGGCCGCGCGCCCGGGGATCCGTTGCGCCTGCCCACCGAGGAGCAGTTGGCGGGGCACTACGGGGTCAGCGTGCTGACCATGCGGCAGGCGCTGAAGGAGCTGGAGGACGAGGGCCTGATCACGCGCCACCGCCGGCGCGGCACGTTCATCGAGCCCAGCGCGCAAAGGGGCGCCCCGGTGCGGCTGCTGGGCTCGGTGGACGCGATCGTCGCCCAGCAGTCCGGTATGACGACGGAACTGCTCGACCACGGCGGGCGCCCGGTGCCGGGCGAACTCGCCGAGCACTTCCCGGATCTGGCCGAGGTGGCGACGTACCACCGGCTGCGCAGCGACGAGAAGACGGGCGAGCCGACCAACCACGCCCGCAACTACGTACGCCCCGAACTGGCCGAGCGCATCGACCTGGACGACCTGGTGCGCTGGCCGATGACCAAGGTGCTGCGGGACGTCGTGGGCGCGGACATCAGCCGCATCACGGACACCGTGGAGGCCCGGCTCGCCGACCCGGAGACGGCCCAGCTGCTCCAAGTCCCGCTGCTCAGCCCGATCCTGCACTACACGGGGGTGACCTACGACGGCGACGGGCGCGCGCTGGACGTGGCCGTCATCCACTACCGGGGGGACCGTTTCTCCTTCACGGTCACCCTCGAGGCCACCTGACCCCGTCGTACGATGCCCAGCGTGACGCACGACGACGCTCCGCTGCTCGCGGACCTCATGCCGTGGTCCGTCGCCCCCCTGCGGCCGGGCCGCACCTGGCCCTCGGCGCCCGACGCGGCGTCCCTCAAGGCCCGCTGGGACGCCCTCATGAAGGCCGACGGCCCCGACCGGGAGGCTTTGTTCGAGCCGACGCGCTCGCGCACCCTGCACTCGGCGGTCGGCCGGCTGCCCGGCCAGACGAGCGGCACGGAGAAGCTGTCGCGCGCGTCGGGACCCTGTTCGGAGCCGATACGCGTCCTGCTGGCCCCCTTCGACGAGCAGTGGCTGATCCCCGACCACCGCCTGATCGACACCGCGCGGCCAGAGCTGTGGCGGGTGGCGGACGAGCACCAGATCTTCGCCGTGGAGACGGCCACCGACGCGGGCGGCCCCCACCTGCTCGCGACGTCGCTCCTGCCGCTGGTCCGCCCCGGCCGCATCCGCCCGCTGTACCGCCGCCCCGGGGCCGGGGAACCCAACCTCGCCCCCGGTCTCCTGGAGCACCTGACGTCCCGCCTCGGCCACTCCCCCGCTCCCGTGGACGTCCTGGCCTGGATCGTCGCGACGGTGCGCCCCGATCTCACCGTCCCCCTCACCGCGGACCCCGATCTGTGGACCCGGGGCGTCGAGCTGGGCCGCCGCATGCTGTGGCTGATGCGCCGCGACGGCGACCGCCCGAAGCTCCCGGGCGGGCGCCGCCCCTACGTCCGCGCCCCGCTCCCCTCCCGGCCCCTGACTCTCCACTACGACCGTGAGGAGGAGACCCTGCACCTCGACGAGGGCCGCATCGCCCCGGTACCGCCCGAGGCCTGGGACTTCGAGGTGGCCGGTGTCCGGGTGCTGGAACAGTGGTTCGCGGCCCGTACGGCGGAGGGGGAGCCGGGCGCGCTGACGGCGATCCGCCCGGCCACCTGGCCGCAGAACTGGACGTCGGAGCTGCTGGAACTGATCACCATCCTGGCCCTGCTGGCGGAAGTACGGCCGCGGCAGGCGCAGTTGAGCGTCACGGAGCCCATCACGGCCACCGAACTGCGCAAGGCGGGGCTGCTGCCGGTACCGGAGGCGGCGCGCCGCCCGGCCTCCGTGCTGGACCACCACGAGGAGGGCCCGGAGGGGCAGTTCACGCTGATCTAGCGTCCGGCCGCTAGGGCTTGGGTTCGAAGGCGTCGAGCACCCGTTCCACCACCCGCTGGAACACCTCGTCCAGGTCGACCTGCCCGGCGGCCTGTGTCAGGGCCGCCGCCAGGCGTGGATAGGCGCCGGTCGCGAGCTGTCCGCCCAGGTAGGCCATGCGGACCGCCTGCTCCTGCTCCGCCGACCACGGCAGGGTGCGGGCGCGCTCGGCCGTGGAGAGCTCGTTGGCGACGGCCGTCGTCACCACGCCGTTCACCATGGCGATGAGTTCCAGCTTCGTCCCGGCACTCGCCTCCAGCGGTTCCAGGGAGCGCAGGCAGTGCTCGAGGTAGCGCAGCGCGTTGGGACTGAAGCCGTAGTGGCCGGAGATCAGGCGCGGCAGCCAGGGGTGCCGGTGCATGAGGGCGCGGGTCTGGTGGGCCATGAGCAGCATGTCCGCGCGCCAGTCGCCCGACGGCTCCCACAGCTCGTGCTCGCCGCCGACGGCGTCCATCATCAGCTCGTACAGGTCCTCCTTGCGGGGGACGTAGTTGTACAGCGACATCGTGCCGCAGCCCAGTTCGGCGGCGACGCGTCGCATCGAGACCGCGTCCAGGCCCTCGGCGTCGGCGACGCGCACCGCGGCGTCCGCGATGTCGGTCCGGGTGTACGCCGGTTTCGGCCCGCGGCCCGTGCGCTCGGGGCGCGCCCAGATCACATGGGGTTCGGCCGCTCGGCCCGCCATCGTTCATCACCTCGTCCACCATCGTAGTTACGTACGGCGTACGTAGTGCGCTATGGTCGACCCATGATTACTACGTACGCTGTACTTAGTGAGGGCCTGGAGAAGCGCTTCGGGCGGGTGCACGCCCTGCGCGGTCTCGACCTCGCGGTCCCCGAGGGGACGGTCTGCGGGGTGCTGGGGCCGAACGGGGCGGGCAAGACGACGGCCGTACGGCTGCTGACCACCCTGCTGCGCCCGGACGCCGGGACGGCGCGGGTGGCGGGGCACGACCTCGTGCGCGAGCCCGCTGCCGTACGTCGCAGGATCGGCGTGACCGGGCAGGCCACCTCCGTCGACGGGGATCTGACCGGCCGGCAGAACCTGCGGCTGTTCGCCCGGCTGCACCGGGTCCGGGACGCGGCGGCGCGGGCCGACGAGCTGCTGGAGCGGTTCGGGCTCGCCGAGGCCGCCGACCGGCCGGCGTCCGGTTACTCGGGCGGGATGCGGCGGCGGCTGGACCTGGCGGCGAGCCTGGTCCGGCGACCCGACGTGCTCTTCCTGGACGAGCCCACCACGGGCCTGGACCCCGCCAGCCGCAACCGCATCTGGGACGCCGTGCGCGCGCTCACCGCCGAGGGCACGACGGTCCTGCTCACCACGCAGTATCTGGAGGAGGCCGACCAACTCGCCGACAGCATCGCCCTGGTGGACCGGGGGCAGGTCGCGCACACCGGCTCACCGGCCGAGCTCAAGGCCCTCATCGGGGTGTACGCGGAGGTCGTCGTCATGGACACGGACCTCATGGAGAAGGCGGCGGGCGTCCTCGACCGGCTGACCGGGGCCGAGCCGTCGCTGGACCACGAGCGAGGCGCCGTCGGCGCCGTCACCCGGGACCCGACGCTCACCCTGCCCCACCTGGTGCGCGCACTGGACACGGCGGGCGTTCCACTGCTCGACGCGAGCCTGAGGCCGCCGACCCTCGACGACGTCTTCCTCCGCCTCACCGACAGCAAGGAGCTCGTGGCATGAGCACACTGGCGTACGACGGCACCGCGATGCTGGGACGGCAGCTGCAGCGGATCCGCAACAACCCGGGCCTGGTGGTCCTCACGCAGACGATGCCGATCACCATGCTGCTGTTCTTCGGGTACGTCTTCGGCAGCGCGGTCGCGATGCCCGGCGGCCAGTACCGGTCCTTCCTGGTCCCGGGGCTGCTGGCGGCCACGGCCGCGGGCGGGGTGACCACGGGGATGCTCCAGGCCTCCCAGGACGCGCACCGGGGCGTGATGGACCGTCTGCGCACGCTGCCGGTGAGCCGGGCGGCCGTGCCGCTCGGGCAGGCCGTCGCGGACCTGGTCGTCTCGGCGGTCGGCACGGTGCCGCTGCTGCTGGTCGGCCTCGCGGTGGGCTGGCGCGTCGAGGGTTCGGCGGCCCGGGCGGCGGGCGCGCTCGGCCTGTTGCTGCTGTTCCGGTTCGCCTGCACATGGGCCGGGATCCTCCTCGGGCTGCTGCCCCGGAACGAGGAGGCGGCCGGCCAGCTGGCCAGCACGACCTTCGTGCTGCCGCTGCTGTCCACCGCGTACATCCCCGCCGACGGCATGCCCGGCTGGCTGCGCACCCTGGTCGAGTGGAACCCGATCAGCGCGGTCACCACGGCCCTGCGGGACCTCTTCGGGAACGCGCCCGTGCCCCGGGGCGCGGCCTGGCCGGTGGCGCATCCCGTCGCCGGAGCACTCGCCTGGTGCGTGGTGCTGATCGCGGTGTTCGCGCCGCTCGCCGTCCGCCGGTACGCGCGGCCCCGGTGAGCGCCTGCTGACAAGGACGCCGCCGGCGGGTCATGATCCCGCCCATGGACCGTCTGCCGCTGCCCCTGGAGGGCATCACCGTCGTCGCCGTCGAACAGGCCGTCTCGGCGCCCTTCGCGACCCGCCAGCTCGCCGATCTCGGTGCCCGGGTCATCAAGGTCGAGCGGGTCGACGGCGGCGACTTCGCACGCGGCTACGACACCGCCGCCCGCGGCCTCGCCTCCCACTTCGTGTGGTGCAACCGCGGCAAGGAGTCGATCGCGCTGGACCTGAAGGACCCGCGCGGAGTGGACGTCGTGCGACGGCTGATCGCGGACGCGGACGTGTTCGTGCAGAACCTCGCGCAGGGGGCCGCGGCCCGGCTCGGCCTGGACGCGGCCACCCTGTGCGCCGCCCATCCACGACTGGTCGCCGTGGACATCTCGGGATACGGGGCGTCGGGGCCGTACGCGGACAAGCGGGCCTACGACATGCTCGTGCAGTGCGAGGCGGGACTGGTGTCGGTGACCGGCACGCCGGAGCAGCCGGTCAAGGCGGGGATCCCGGCGGCTGACATCGCGGCGGCCATGTACGCGTTCTCGGGGGTGCTCGCGGCGCTCGTGCGGCGGGGCACCACCGGGCGCGGCGGGCCGGTGGAGGTCTCGATGCTGGAGGCGCTCGCGGAGTGGATGGGGCATCCGCTGCACCACGCGATGCACGACGGCACTCCCCCGGCGCGTACCGGCCTCGCGCACGCGGTCATCGCGCCCTATGACGCCTATCCGACGGCGGACGGCGGGCGCGTGCTGCTGTCCGTGCAGAACGACCGGGAGTGGCGGCGGCTCGCCGAACAGGTGCTCGGGCAGCCGGAGTTGGCGGACGATCCGGCGTACGCCACGAACGCGGCGCGGGTCGCCCACCGGGACCGCACGGACACGCTCGTCGGCAAGGCGCTGGGTGCGCTGGACGCCGACGAGGCGATGACCCGGCTGGAGGGCGCGGGCATCGCGTGCGCGCGCCTGAGGGATCTGTACGAGGTGGCGGAACACCCTCAGCTGGCGGCCCGGGAGCGGTGGCGGGAGGTGGGGACACCGGTGGGGCCGCTGCGGGCGCTGCTGCCGCCGATCACGCTGCCGGGCGGTACGGAGGCGCGGATGGGGGACGTGCCCGCGCTCGGGGAGCACACCGAGGCGCTGCTGCGTGCCGTGGGGATGACGGACGAGGAGATCGCAGCGCTGCGCCGGGACGGTGTGACGGCCTGAGCGCGGGCCTTGAAGGAACGCGGGTGACGCTCAGCGCCCGCCGAACAGCGAACGACGCAGTCGACGCAGCGGTGCGAAGAGCGAGACACCGCTCATGCGTCCGCCCCTGCCGCTACGGCCGTGCGCGGCGTCACGCGCGGTGAGCTCACGCATCAGCGAGGTCGCCTCGGCCGCCTCGCGCTGTGGGACGGCGGGGCCGGCCAGCACCGAGAGATGGCGGTCGAGGCGCGAACTGGTCGCGCTGCTCCCGCAGGTGATCGCAGGGACCCTGGCCCTGCTGCGCACTGTTATCTGTTCCATGTCACTCCCCACCCGTACGAGTCCACCCGGCCCGGGCAGAGTAACCCTATCGCTCTCTCGTGGCACGCGTGTATCGCGGGCACAGGATTCACCTTCCCCATAAGGGCGTTGACGAACCGTTGACGACTACCCTCCGAAACCGATGGAGTGCAGGGCGAGTTGGACAACCGGCTGGCCGGTGGGCTGAGATGACCCTCCCCCGGGTTCGACGGTCACGGCGAGTGACGTCGCCGACTTGGTCAGACCGCTCGCGACCAGGGGCGTGTCGCCGTCGAAGAGCCCGAGGGAGCGTGGTGGCACGCCCGGGCGCATCAGCCAGAGCTGGTGCACACGGCCGCCGGGCGGTGCGCCCAGTCCGCGGAGGGTGACGACGGCGCGCCCCTCCGATGCGGAGGCAATCACTCCGATTCCTCGGCCCCTGGCATCCCGGTCGCTGGTCGCACGGGCGTCCGGGGCTGCCAGAACGTGGGCGATCTCACGTGCCTGGGCGCGCTCGGCGTCGAGTCGGTCCTGGGTCCGCGTGGCCTGCACGGCGAAGAGCGCGGCGACGACGAGGGCCGCCGCGGCCGTGGCGGTGGCCAGCGGGGCGAACAGGGGGCGCAGCCGGGGCGCACGGGTGCGCGGCGGCGGTGGCGCCGTGCCCCAGACGTGCGGCGGCAGGTGCGGTTCATGGGCACGGGACGCTCCCTGCGCGGGCGAGGGGTCCTGGGGGGTGTTCCGTACGGCGGTCAGGACCCGGTCGCGCAGGCCGGGCGGGGCCAGGGCCGTGGCCGACCAGGCGAGCCGCACCGCGTCCTCGGACAGGTCCCGCACCTCGGCGGCGCAGCGGTCACAGCCCTTCAGGTGCCTCTCGAAGCGGACGCGTTCGGCGGGCTCGAGGGCGTCCAGGGCATAGGGCGCGGCCAGGGAGTGCAGGTCCTCGCGGCGCAGCAGTCGGCCGAGGATGCTCATGCGACCCCTCCCAGGCACTGGCGCAGCCGGGTGAGTCCGTCGCGCATCCGCGTCTTGACCGTGCCGAGCGGCAGTGAGAGCCGCTCGGCCACCTCACGGTAGGTGTAACCGTCGTAGTAGGCGAGCATGACCGACTGGCGTTGCAGGGTGGTGAGGCGGTCCAGGCAGCGGCGCACCCATTCGCGTTCCAGACCGGCCTCCACCTCCTCGGCGACCTGGTCGAAGGCGGGGTGGTGAGCGCGCCGGGCCTCGCGCTGCTCGCGTTCGCCGGCCGCGCGGGCGCTGCGCACCCGGTCGACGGCGCGGCGATGGGTGAGGGTGAGGATCCACGACAGGGCGCTGCCGCGACGGGGGTCGAACTTCGGGGCGGAGCGCCACAGTTCGAGCAGCACCTCCTGGGCCACCTCCTCCGACTGCGCCGGATCCCGCAGGACGCGCCGGACCAGGCCGAACACCGGCCCCGACACAAGTCCGTACAGCTGCTCGAAGGCCTTCTGGTCGCCTCCGGCCACGAGCAGCAGAAGTTCGTCCGCCTCCACTCGTACCCCCCTCACCGACGCCGTGCACGGCATGCTCGCTCCACTGGGCGTTCGCTGCTGACTCCCCTTCGGAAGGGATACGGATCAGCGGGGCCGAAACGCGGGTCGAGCAGGCGAGAAAAGTTTTTTGGGATTCGACCAAGCCGTCCGGGCGATCGCTCCGTATCTCTGTGCGTCAGGCAAGTTGGCACTGAGGACGGACGGCATGACACCTATCTCCAGGAGCGGCGTGGGTCGTAGGGGTATCGCGACCCTCATCTGTGGCGCGCTGGCCGCGGGCGGGCTCGCAGCCGCCGGCGTGACCGCGCTGGAACCGGGGGCGGCCTCCGCCTCCTCCCACCGGGAGGCCCCGCTGATCTCCGGGCAGCCGCAGTACGACAACACCGACCTGTACGCGTTCGTCAGCCCGGACAAGCCGGACACGACGACGATCATCGCGAACTTCGTGCCGTTCGAGGAGCCGGCGGGCGGTCCGAACTTCTACACGTTCGCGGAGGACGCGCAGTACGACCTCCACGTCGACAACAACGGTGACGCGCAGAGCGAGCTGATCTTCCGCTACACGTTCAAGACGCACGTCAAGAACAAGAACACCTTCCTCTACAACACGGGTCCGGTCGACAGCCTCAAGGACCCCGACCTGAACGTCACTCAGACGTACGACATCGACCTCATCAAGCTGCACAAGCAGAAGCTGGTGGCGAAGACGAGGATCGCGGACAACGTGCCGGTCGCGCCGTCGAACGTCGGCAAGGCGTCGATGCCGGACTACGGCAAGCTGCGCGACGAGGCGGTGTACAAGCTCGCGGGCGGGGCGACGACCTTCGCCGGGCAGGCCGACGACCCGTTCTTCGCGGACCTCAGGGTCTTCGACCTGCTGTACGGCGGGAACCTCTCGGAGGTCGGGAACGACACCCTCAAGGGCTACAACGTCAACTCCCTGGCCCTGCAGGTGCCGAACGACCTGATCCGCGAGTCGTCGCACCAGCCGGTCGTCGGCATCTGGGGGACGGTCCAGCGCAAGGACGCGCGCGGGCACTGGTCGCAGGTCTCGCGGCTGGGCAACCCACTTGTCAACGAGGTGGTCAACCCGCAGAAGGACAAGGACAAGTTCAACGCGTCCGAGCCGTACGACGACGCGCAGTTCCTGAAGAACGTGACCAACCCCGAGCTGCCGAAGCTCATCGAGGCGATCTACAAGATCAAGGCGCCGTCGGAGCCTCGCAACGACCTCGTGGACGTGTTCCTCAAGGGCGTGAAGGGCCTCAACCAGCCGCCGTACGTGCGGCCGGCGGAGGAGCTGCGGCTCAACACCTCGATCAAGCCCAGCATGCACCCGAAGCGGCTGGGCGTGCTGGACGGCGACAACGCGGGCTTCCCGAACGGCCGCCGGCTCACCGACGACGTGATCGACGAGGCGCTGCAGGTCGTGGAGGGCGAGCTGGTCGGCTCCAAGAACGACCTGGGCGACGGTGTCGACGCGAACGACCAGAACTTCGGGCACTCCTTCCCGTACCTCGCCCAGCCGACGTCCGGGTCGCGCGGCCCGCTGGCGAAGGGCACCGGCAACAGCGTGCGCAACCAGCTGGGTGACGGACTGCAGGTGACGGGTGCCGGCACGAACACCACGCTGATCGCGACGTCCGCCGCCGGTGGCGTCGCGGGGGCCCTGCTGATCGGCACCGCCCTGATGTGGTGGCGCCGCCGCAACCGCTACCGCGCGTACTGACGGCCGGTCGCCGTCCCCCGAACCGGCGCGGCCCGCACTTCCCCGTCCCCCACGGCGCGGGCCGCGCCACCCGTTTTCCGCCCAGCAGATCGAGGAGAGGGCATGTCCCCGCGTACGAACGACAACGCGCCGGAGACCGGCCACGGCGACCGTGAGGGGGCCGCCCCTGGGAGGCCGGCGCTCCGCACCGCGGAGACCGGGCCCGACAAGGCCATCAGGGAGGCCTGGGAGCGCGCCTTCGGCGCCGGGGGCGCCGACGCGCCGGACGAACGAGCCGACGACCCGGGCGCGGCTACGACCCCGGCGGCCGGCTCCGCCGGGGACGGCGCTCCGGTCACCGAGTCGGCCGCGCCGAAGGCCGAGGAGACGGCTCGCGGGGCCCGTACGACGGAGCCGACGCCCGAGGAGCAAGCATCGGCCGACACGCGGGGCGGCGGACAGACGGCACCTTCGCCACCGGCCGACGGACCCGAGGTGACCGAGGTGGCCGAGGCCCCCGACGCCACCAAGGCCACCGACGCCACCAAGGCCACCGAGGCGCAGGCTGCCGCGACAGCGGAGTCCCCCGGCGCGGCCGACGAGCGGGTCGCCGCTGTGCGGCGGTTCTCCGCTGCCGGGCGGCGGTGGCGGGGTGCGCAGCTCGTGGTCTGTGCCGCTTCCCTGGCCGTCGCGCTCACCGCCGGGGCCGTGGTCCTCGGAGCCGTGCGGGACAGCGGTACGGCCCCTGTCGCCTCGGCGCCCAGCGGGGTGTCGCCCGAGCTCCTCGCCGGCGGCGATCTCGACAGCGGCATCCGGGCACTGCAGGCCCACCTCCGCGCCCAGCCCCGCGACCACGGCAGCTGGGCCACCCTCGGCCTCGCCTACGTCGAGCAGGCCCGGACCAAGGGCGACCCCTCCCGCTATCCGCAGGCCCAGGCCGCGCTGGAGCGTTCGCTGCGGGTCCGGCCGGACAACGACGCCGCGCTCGCCGGCCGCGCCGCCCTCGCCGCCGCCCGGCACGACTTCACCGGCGCCCTGGACTACGCGGACCAGGCCCTGAAGCAGAACCCGTACAGCGAGCGCGCCCTGTGCTCCCGTATCGACGCCCTCGTCGAACTCGGCCGCTACGCCGACGCCTCGAAGGCCGCAGACCTGGCCGACTCCCGCCACCCGGGCGTCCCCGTCTTCACCCGCTACGCCTACGTCCACGAACTGCGCGGCGACGTGAGCACCGCCCGCAGCGTCCTGGAGCAGGCCCTGGCCACGGCCACCTCCCGCGGCGACATCGCGTACGTCGCCACCGCGCTCGGTCAGCTCGCCTGGAACCAGGGCCAGTACAAGACCGCCCTCGACTTCTACGCCCGCGCCCTCGCCGCCGACGACACCTACCTCCCCGCCCTGGAGGGCCGCGCCCGCGCCCAGGCCGCCCAGGGCGACACCGCCGACGCGGTCCGCGGCATGGAGCAGGTCGTGGAGCGGTATCCGCTGCCCCAACCCCTCGTGGAACTCGGAGAGTTGTACGAGGTGCGCGGCGCGTCCGGTGACCTGTCCAAGGCCCGCGACCAGTACGCCCTCGTCGACGCCTGGGTGTCCCTGGCCCGCGCAAACGGTGTCAACGCCGACCTCGACACCGCTCTCGCCGCCGCCGACCACGGCGACCGCGCGGCCGCGCTGAAGGCCGCCCGCGCCGAGTGGGCACGCCGCCACACCGTGCACACCGCCGACGCCCTCGCCTGGGCGCTGCACGTCAACGGCCGCGACCAGGAAGCCCTTCCCTACGCCCGTCAGGCCACGGCCACCGGCTACCGCAACGCGGCCTTCCTCTACCACCGCGGCATGGTCGAGCGCGCCACCGGTGACACCGAGCAGGCGCGCGCCTCCCTCACCGCCGCGCTGAAGCTGAACCCCGGCTTCTCCCCGCTGGGCGCGCGCGAGGCCCGTAAGGCCCTGGAGGCGATGCGGTGAACACCCGTCGTATCGCCGCCTCGGGCGCGGCCCTCCTCACGGCCCTGTGCACGCTCGTCCTCGGCCCCGCCTCCGCGGCGAGCGCCCACCCGCTCGGCAACTTCACCGTCAACCGCTACGACGGTCTGGTCGCCGCGCCCGGGCAGATGCGCGTCGACCACGTCGAGGACCTCGCCGAGATCCCCGCCACCCAGGCCAGGCCCGACATCGCCAGGCTCGGGCTGACCGCATGGGCCCGCCAGCGGTGCGCGACGGCCGCCGAGGGCAGCAGGCTCACCGTCGGCGGGCACCCGGCCCCGCTGAGCGTCCGTACCAGCCGCGCCCAGCTGCGGCCCGGGCAGGCGGGGCTCGACACCCTGCGCGTGGAGTGCCGGCTGACCGCACCGCTGCCCGAGGGCGACACCCTCACCGTCGGTTTCCACAGCGCGGGCGCCACCACCGGGCCCGGCTGGAGGGAGATCACCGCGCGCGGCGACCGTATGACGCTGACCGCGTCCGACGTGCCGAAGACATCCGTGTCCCGCGAACTGGCCAGCTATCCGAAGGAGTTGCTCTCCTCACCGGCCGACGCCGTCAAGGCCTCGCTCCGAGTGCGCCCGGGAGGCCCCGCGCTGGCCGGGGACCAGCGGGAGGCGCCCGCCGCCTCGATCCTTCCGCGCGGCGCGGACCGCTGGACGCGCGCGCTGGACAACCTGGTCGCCCGTCACCACCTCACGCTCGGTTTCGCCGCGCTCGCCCTGGTCGTCGCCATCGGCCTCGGCGCGATGCACGCGCTCGCGCCTGGCCACGGCAAGACCCTGATGGCGGCGACGGCGGCGGCCCGCGGGGGCCGGGCCAGGCTCCGGGACGTACTTCCCTTGGCCGCGTCGGTGACGGTCACCCACACCCTGGGCGTGGTCGCCCTCGGCCTGCTGGTCACGGCCGGTTCCGCGGCGGCGCCGTCGGTGATCGCCTGGCTGGGGATGGCGAGCGGCGCACTTGTCACCCTGGCGGGCGCGTCCCTCGTACGCCGGGCCTGGCGCAACCGGGGCCACGGGCACGACCACGGACACGGGCACACGCACGACCACGGGCACGCGCACGCACACGCACACGACGACGGGCACCCCGATGAGCACGACCACGAGCACGAACATCACGCCCACGGCCACGGTCATGGTCATGGTCACGAACACACCGACACCCAGACCCACACCCACACACACGGCGGCATCCCCCACACCCACCCCACCGCCCCCACCCTCCGCGGCACGATCCTCCTAGGCTTCGCCGGCGGGCTGGTCCCCAGTCCCTCCGCCGTCGTCGTCCTCGTCGGCGCCGCCGCGCTCGGCCAGGCCTGGTTCGGGCTGCTGCTCGTCGTCGCGTACGGCGTCGGGCTCGCCCTGACCCTGACCGCGGCGGGGTTCGCCGTGGTCAAGCTGGGCAGCGGGATGAACCGCCTCCTGGACCGGCGCCCGCGCTGGGCCCAGAACCCGGCGGCCGCCCTGGTGCGCAGGACCGCACCCCTCGGATCCGCCTTCGTGGTCCTCGCCCTGGGCGCCGGACTGGTGTTCAAGGGGGCGGCATCCGCACTCGGTTGAGCTACTTTTGGGGAGAAATCACGCGGAGTGGATACGTGGATACATCGCGCGGATGCGAATGGGGGACGGCCCGTGTCCGAAGAACCGGGCAGTGAACGTGTGATCGCCGGGCGCTACCGTCTGCTGTCCCCCCTCGGCCAGGGCGGCATGGGGACGGTCTGGCGGGCCCGTGACGAGGTCCTGCACCGCGAGGTCGCCGTCAAGGAGGTGCGCGCACCGGCCGGGCTCCCCTCGCCGGAGGTCCAGCGCATGTACACCCGGCTGGAGCGGGAGGCCTGGGCGGCGGCCCGGGTGGCGAACCGGAACGTGGTGACGGTCTACGACGTGGCCCACCAGGACGGCCGTCCCTGGATCGTGATGGAACTGGTCCGCGGCATCGCCCTGTCGGACCTGCTGGACGCGGAGGGACCCCTCTCCGCGCAGCGCGCCGCGCACATCGGCGCCGAGGTGCTGGCGGCCCTGCGCGCCGCGCACGCCGCCGGGGTGCTGCACCGCGATGTGAAACCGGCCAACGTGCTGCTGGCGAACGACGGCCGGGTGGTCCTCACGGACTTCGGGATCGCCATGGTCGAGGGCAGTTCCGCGCTGACCATGACCGGCGAGGTCATCGGCTCCCCCGAGTTCCTCGCTCCGGAGCGGGCGCTCGGGCGTACGCCCGGCCCTGAGTCCGACCTGTGGTCGCTCGGTGTGCTGCTGTACGCGGCGATCGAGGGCAACTCGCCGTTCCGGCACGACACTCCGCTGAGCACGCTCCGCGCAGTCGTCGACGAGGAGCTGCCGCCGCCGCGCCGCGCGGGCCCGCTGGCTGTGGTGATCGAGGGGTTGCTGCGCAAGGACCCGGCCGAGCGGATCCCGGCCGACCGGGCCGAGCAGGACCTGCGGATCATCGCGGCGGGCGGTACCCCGCGCACGGGTGCCGCCGCTTACACGCCGACGGTCGCGGCGTTCCAGAGTCCGGCCGAGCCGACCACCGCGCCGCTTCCTCAGCCGGCCGCCACCCGGCCGGCGCCCGCCCCCGCGTACGCCGCTCCGTCCGAGCCGCCGCCCCGCAACCGCCGGGCCGGCATCGTGCTGGTCGCGGGCCTGGCCGCGCTCGTCCTGGCGGTGGCGGGGCTGACGTACGCGCTGGTGAACCGGAACGGCACGGGCGGTACGAACAGCGGGGCCACGCAGAGCAGCACGGTCAGCGGCGCGCCCCCGAGCAGCCCGGAGGTGGGCACGTCGCGGACCGCTTCCCCCACCCGCGGGACCTCCACCGGCGGCGGGGGCGGGGGCGGTCGTACGTCGAGCCCGCCCACCCAGTCGGTCCAGGTGACGGTCACGGGCGCGCACACCGACTACACGGGGGCCTGTCCGCCGCCGGACGCGAAGGCACCCACGTTCACGGCGACGTTCACCGTGGGCAGGGTTCCGGTCGACGTGTCCTACCGCTGGGTGACGAAGACGGGCCAGGTCTCGGATCCGGGCTGGAAGACGCTGTCGTTCGCGGCGGGTGACGCGAAGACCAAGCAGCGGCAGGTCATCGTCACCACGTACGAGGAGGGCGGTTCCGTGCGGAACGCGATCGGCGTGGAGGTGCGCAGTCCGGTCGACGTCACGTCCGAGTCGGTGCCGTTCTCGGTGACCTGTGAGGCGGAGACCCCGTCGGGCGGGGCCTCCCCCTCTCCTTCGTGACGTTCGTGACCGTCGGGTTCCTCGTGAGGTTCGTGACCGTCAGGCCGCGCCGGTGAGCACCGGCAGATAGCCGCCGGACTGGCCGGCCGCGGTCGGGTGGTACGACTGGCCGATGTTCAGCCAGTCGACGCTGTGCAGCCAGGAGTCGCCCGAGCAGATCTCGTGGCCGCTGAAGGTGGTGCGGACGTCGCCGAAGGTGAAGCCGTGGTCGGCGGCGCGCTTGGCGATGGCGGCGTCCAGGTAGTCGGCGGCGCCGTTGATCGCCGACCGCTTGGTTCCGGACAGTCCGAGGCAGGTGGTGCCGAGCTGGTAGAAGCGGGGGTAGCCCAGCACGACCACGTGGGCCGAGGGGGCCTTGGCGCGGATCGCCGAGTAGACGGTGTCCAGTCGGCCGGGCAGGGTCGAGTCGACGTACGCCTTCGCCGTGGCGATCCGGGAGAGGCAGGCGCTGTCGGACTGGAGCACACAGGTCGTCATGACGTCGGAGAAGCCGGCGTCGTTGCCGCCGATGGTGATCGAGACGAGCCCGGTGGAGGCGCTGAGGGTGCCGAGTTGGTTGTTCAGCACATCGGTGGTCTTGGCGCCGGAGCAGGCCATGAAGCTGAACGAGGCGGGTGCGTGGGCGGCCTGCCACAGGTAGGGATAGGCCTTCGTGCTGCGGTCGCAGTCGCCGCTGGAGCTGATGTAGCTGCCGGATCCGACACCGGAGGAGTAGGAGTCGCCGAGCGCCACATACCCGGTGGCCGCGGCGAGGGGGGACGCCTGCGCCGCGGCGGCCCCGGTGAGGGCGAGGCCGAGGGCGAGGAGGAGCGAACTCATAAAGGCCGCATATCGGGAACGTCTCATGGAACCTCCCTTTAGCAGGATCTCTGCCACAACCGGCATAGCAGCTACGCGTGTTGACAGGAAGTGTCCATGCCAAGACTTTTCGGGGTCAGCCCGATTCACCCCCACAGAACGGATGTTTGAAGCGGGCCGAGAACCTGCGCGGGCGGTTTTCGCATCTTGACGCCCTCCCGCTCACTGCGCGACATTGAAGCCCGGCATCCGGCGCTTCGGGGGGCAAAGTCGCCAATGCAGACCTTAGGCATCAAGCCACCTTTACCAGAGGGAGACGAGCGGCCGGGGCGGGGTCCGGGGAGGGACCTGCTTCCGCTGCTCGTGGGCGTGGCCGTCGCGGTCGCGGCGGTCGGCGCGACCCTCGCGCTGAGCGGCTCCGACTCACCGCTGCGCGGCCCGTTCACCCTGTTCTTCCTGCTCGGCGCGCCGGCGACGGCCGTGGGAGCCGCCCTGAGGGGGCTGAAACCCTATCCCCGCACGGTGGTTGCCGTGACGGGAGCGCTCGCGATCGACCTTCTGGTCGCCCAGGGCATGCTGGCGGTGCACCGGTGGTCCATCACCGGCGGAATCGTCGCGGTGACCGTGCTCAGCGCCCTCGTCCTCGTGCCGGTCCTGGTACGGCGGCACCGCGGCCGCGCGGCACGAGATCGGGGCTGACGACGTGGACATCGGCGCGCACCGCCCCGGCGAGCCCACGCAGGCCGGCCGGGCGGCGTGGACGGCTCCGCCGGCGACGCCGAAGTCTCCGCCCCGCACGCAATACAAGGACTCCCTGAAGACACGCAAACGCTCCGTGCCTGAGGGGTGGGTGACACCTTGTCACCCTGTCGTGTTCGGACCCGGGGCCCGTCGCGCCCCGGTCCGGGCGCCGCGCGATGCGGTGCTGTCACGGCCGGAACTCTTCGAGCCGGCCGTTCGGACACTCAAACGGATCGGACAAATCCGTTCGAGGAGTTGAGTTACGGCCATACCAACAAAAAAGCGGACCTTGTCGCAGGTCTTGCCATATCGTCGCAATCGTCAATACCGTCATACATCAACTCGCATCGGTCCATCATCATGCGGTCCAGGGGAGGGCTCAGGTACCGCGATGGTTCCGGCGCGGGGCGCGGTAGGGGGGTGCCGTGCTCGGCGACCTGAAAGGTCGTACGAGTCGTGCCGCGCGACCGGCTGCCGATTTCCCGGCAGACGGCCACTTTGCCAGCTCACCCGGCGTGCACGGAGATCCATGTCGCATGCCGACGGTGAGAACCCCCCTTTCGAACCGGACACAGAGCCGGACCGTCCAGGGGCGGACGGTCCGACCGGACGAGAGGGACAAGACTCATGAGTTCTGTTCTGCGCCCTGCCTTTTCGGATCAGGGTCCGTTAGCGCAGGGGAAGTACCGGCCGATCTCCTCTCACCTGGCCATCGCGCCGCCGGTGAGCGTGGTGATCCCCGCCATGAACGAGGCGGAGAATCTCCCCTACGTCTTCAAGACCCTTCCGGACTGGATTCACGAAGTGGTTCTCGTGGACGGCAATTCCACCGACGACACCGTGGAGGTGGCCCGCGAGCTGTGGCCCGACGTGAAGGTCGTCGAGCAGCGGGGCAAGGGCAAGGGCGACGCCCTGATCACCGGCTTCGCGGAGTGCACCGGCGACATCATCGTGATGGTCGACGCGGACGGCTCGGCGGACGGTCAGGAGATCGTCAGCTATGTCTCCGCGCTGGTGTCCGGGGCCGACTTCGCGAAGGGCTCGCGATTCGCGAACGGCGGCGGCACCTCCGACATGACGCCGATCCGCAAGCTGGGCAACCGGGTGCTGTGCGCGATCGTCAACGCCAAGTTCGGCGCCCGCTACACCGACCTGTGCTACGGGTACAACGCGTTCTGGCGGCACTGCCTGGACAAGATCGACCTCGACTGCACCGGCTTCGAGGTCGAGACGCTGATGAACATCCGGGTGGTCAAGGCCGGCCTGAAGGTGCAGGAGATACCCAGCCACGAGTACCTCCGCATCCACGGCACCAGCAACCTGAGCGCGGTGCGCGACGGGCTCCGGGTGCTGAAGGTGATCCTCAAGGAGCGCTCGAACCGGCGTGCGCTGCGCCGCCGCCCGCGCGCGGTGGCGCTCAACTCAGGGCAGGGAGAGCTGTCTTGAGCGAACCGGACATCTCCGTGGTGATCTGCGTGTACACCGAGGACCGCTGGGAGGACATCCTCGCGGCGGTCGCCTCGGTGCGGGCGCAGTCCCGGCCGGCGCACGAGACGCTGCTGGTCGTGGACCACAACGAGACCCTGCTGGAGAGGCTGACCCGGGAGTACAAGGAGGCCCGGGAGGTCCGCGTGCTCGCCAACGCGGGCCCCCGCGGCCTGTCCGCGGGCCGCAACACCGGGATCGCCGCCTCGCGGGGGGAGGTCATCGCCTTCCTCGACGACGACGCGGTGGCCGAGCGGGACTGGCTGAAGCACTTCGCCGAAGGATACGAGGACCCACGGGTCATGGCCGTAGGCGGCCGTACGATGCCGATCTGGGCGTCGGGCCACCGCCCGGTCTGGTTCCCGGAGGAGTTCGACTGGGTGGTGGGCTGTACGTACAAGGGGCTGCCCCCCGGCCGGGTCCGGGTGCGCAACGTCCTCGGCGGCAACGCCTCCTTCCGCCGCAGCGCGTTCGACGCGGCGGGCGGCTTCGCCACGGGCATCGGACGCGACGGCGACAAGCGTCCCCTCGGCTGCGAGGAGACGGAGTTGTGCATCCGCCTGACCCGGGCCAGGCCCGACGCGATCCTGCTGATCGACGACCGGGCGGTGATCCACCACCGGGTGCCTCGGCCGCGCGAGCACTTCGCGTACTTCCGTACCCGCACCTACGCCGAGGGCCTGTCCAAGGCGCTCGTGGCCCGCAGCGTCGGTGCCGACAAGGGCCTGGAGTCCGAACGCCGCTACACCACCCGGGTGCTGCCCGCCGGGGTGGGCCGCGGCCTGCGCGACGCGCTGCTGGCCCGCCCGGGGGGCGCGGGCCGGGCGGGTGCGATCGTCGCCGGGGTGCTCACGGCGGCCGGCGGGTACCTGGTCGGGAGCGTCCGGGCGCGCAGGAGTGGCGCGACCTTCGCCGTGGCCGGCATCCCGGACGGTGAGGGGGCGGCCGCATGAGCGACCAGCCCGTGCCGATCCTCATGTACCACTCGGTGGCGGCGGCGCCCAACGAGGCGACGCGCGCGCTGTCGGTGGCGCCCGAGGCCTTCAGCGAGCAGATGGCCCTGCTCGCCGACCTCAAGTTCACGCCCGTCACCACGGCCGGCCTGGCGAGGAGCTGGCGGGAGGGCGGCCCGCTGCCCGAGCGGCCCGTCCTCATCACCTTCGACGACGGCTACGAGGGCGTGCACCGGCACGCGCTGGCCGTGCTCGCGCGGCACGGCTTCGCCTCCACGCTGTTCGTCTCCACCGGCTGGATCCGGGGCGCCCACGACACCGGCGGCGGCCTGGACACGATGCTCGATTGGCACCAGGTCCGCGACCTCGTGGACGCCGGGGTCGAGATCGGCGGGCACAGCCACACGCACCCGCAGCTCGACCAGCTCCCCGACGACGCGCTCTGGTTCGAGCTGCTGCGCTGCAAGGAGATCATCGCCGACCAACTCGGCGCCCGCCCGGTGTCGTTCGCCTACCCGTACGGCTACTCCAGCCGCCGGGTGCGCCGCATCGTGCGCGAGGCGGGCTTCGGTCAGTCGCTCGCCGTGGGCAACGCTCTCGCACGCCGCCGCCAGGGCCCGTACGCGCTGCAGCGGGTCACCGTGCGCCGCACCACCGGTGTCGAGGAGTTCGAGCGGCTCGTCCAGGGCCGTGCGATCACCCGCACCTTCGCCAGGGACCGCGCCCTGACCAAGGGGTACGCCATGGTCCGAAGAGCACGCCAGGTCCGCCGGAAGGCCATCCGTTCCCGTGTCTGACACGACCACCACGACCCAGGCCGGTGAGGCCACGACCGCGGAACCCGGGCAGCCGTCGGGCCGCCGCCTCCGCCTGCCCGGAAGGGGCGGCGTCCCAGGAGGCGGCGACCAGCTGTTCCGCAACGCCTACGCGCTGATGCTCAACACCGGGATCTCCGCGGTGCTGGGCCTCGGCTACTGGCTGGTCGCGGCCCGCTACTACTCCGACACCGCGGTCGGCCAGGGCTCGGCCGCGATCGCCGCCATGAAGCTGCTCGCCGGGCTCACCGCGGTCACGCTCACAGGTGCCCTGGCCCGCTTCATACCGGTCGCGGGACGCGCCACCGGGCGCCTCATCCTCCGCACCTACGCGGGCAGTTCGCTCGTCGTGGCGATCGCCGCGGGCGTGTTCCTGCTGACGCTGGACCTGTGGGGGCCGTCGTACCGCTTCCTGCACGGTCCCGGCCCCGCCCTGGTCTTCGTGGTGGCCGTGGTCTCCTGGAACCTGCTCACGCTCCAGGACGGTGTGCTGACCGGGCTGCGCAGCGCGCTGTGGGTGCCGGTGGGCAACACCGTCTTCTCCGCGGTGAAGCTGCTGCTGCTCGTCGGTTTCGCGGCGGCGATCCCGATGCTGGGCGTCTTCGTCTCCTGGGTCGCGGCCATCGCCACGTCCGTGGTGCCGCTGGGGTGGCTGGTGTTCCGGCGCCTGGTGCCGCGGCACGTCAAGGGGACCGAGGACCACGCCAGTCCGCCGTCACTGAAGGAGATCGGGCGGTTCCTGGCCGGCGACTACACCGGCTCGCTGTTCTCGCTGGCCGTGGTCTACCTGGTGCCGGTGATCGTGGCGTCGCAGGTCAGCGCCGCGGACAACGCGTACTTCTACATCACCACCACCATCGGCGGCACGACCAACCTGCTCGCCATCAACATGGGCGCCTCGCTCACCGTCGAGGGCTCGCACGACCCGGCGCGGCTCGCCGCCAACACCCGGGCGGCGCTGAAGCGCATGGCCCGGATCATGCTGCCGGTGTGCGGGCTGCTGTTCCTGGGCGCGCCCGTCATCCTGCACGTCTTCGGCGACGGCTACGCGCACGCGGCGACCCCGCTGCTGCGCTGGTTCGCGGTCGGCGCGCTGCTGCGGGTCGTGATGGAGACGTACTTCGCGGTGCTGCGCGCCCAGAGCCGTACCTCCGGGCTCGCCTACCTCCAGGGCCTGCTGTGCGTCCTGGTACTCGGACTGACCGTCCTGCTGCTGCCCCGGATGGGGCTGACCGGGGCGGGCGTCGCCGAGATCTCCAGCCTGGCGGTGATCGTGGCGATCGCCGCACCGAAGCTGCTCAAGATCGTGCGCACGGCCCCGGCGGACGCGGTGCCCGAGGACGCGGCACCGGACGGGGACCTCGCCGACCTCGCGGTCCCCGAGCCGAGGAACGGCCCGTCCTGGGCGAAGAAGCTGGACGCGGACACGCTGGCGCTGGGCGTCCATGTGGACTTCGACCACCAGGAACGCAGGCCGGACGTGCGTCGAGGGCCGGGAACGCCGCCGACCGGAACACCGTTCGCGCACAGTGCCATGTCAGGGGCGCGGGACGTGACATCAGCCGACTCCGCCGCAAGGGCGCGGGAAACCACGGACGATCCGCGGTCGAAGGACACCCGGAGCTCTGCCACCGGGCCGATTCTGCTGGGCTGTTCGCTCGTGTCCGCCCTGCTGCTGTACTGGCTGCCCGCCCTGCGACTCGACGACGCCTCCCTGGAGCACATGGGCGGCCTCGGACTGATCTCCGTCCTACCGCTGCCCACCCTGCTCGGCGCGGCCCTCCTCGTCGTGGTCTTCGCCGCCCTGCTCCGGCGCGCCCGCGAGCACAAGGTCCTCTTGCTGGCCACCCTGGTGGCCACCGTCGTGTCGCTGCACGCGCTGCCCGCCGTGATCGAGACCGAGCCGCGGTTCCCGACGGCCTGGCAGCACCTCGGCTTCCTCGACTACATCGACCGCACCGGGTCGGCCGTGCCGTTCCTGGACGCCCGCTGGAGCTGGCCGGGGTTCTTCGCGGTCGCCGCGTTCGTCGCCAAGGCCTGCGGGGTCACCGACCTCACCGAGGTCATCCGCTGGTGGCCGCTGACCATCCAGCTGCTCTACCTGGCGCCGATGTTCCTGCTGGTCCGCTCGATGCGGGCGAGCTGGCGCGCCAAGTGGACCGGCATCTGGATCTTCGTGCTCAGCGGCTGGGTCGGTCAGGACTACTTCTCCCCGCAGGGCTTCACGTATCTGTTCTATCTCGCCTTCGTGGCGATCCTGCTGGTCTGGTTCCGCGCGCCGCGCGTCCTCTGGACCAGGCGGCGCCCCGGCGAGGCCGAGGTGGAGCCGACCAGCCGCGGGCAACGCGCCGTGCTGCTCATGGTGCTGATCGCCCTGTACGCGGCCAGCGTCCCGGCCCACCAGCTCACCCCGTTCATGATGCTGGGCGTGCTCGCGGTGCTCGTCCTGGTGGGCCGCTCCGAACTGCGTGGTCTGCCGGTCCTGTTCGCCGTGCTGGTCATGTTCTGGCTGGGCTTCATGGCGGAGCCGTACTGGTCCGGGCACTTCGACGAGCTCTTCGGCGGCGTCGGCGGCGTCGGCAGCAATGTGTCGACGTCCGTCTCCGGCCGTATCCAGGGCGGCGACTCGACGCACAAGCTGGTGCTGTACACGCGCGTGCTGCTGGCAGGCGTCGTGATGGCGTTCGCCTGCTGGGGCTGGTGGCGACGGCGGGAGCACAAGTACCGGGAGCGGTCGCTGCTGGTGCTCACCTTCGTGCCGTTCCTGGGCTTCGGCATGCAGTCCTACGGCGGCGAGATGGCGCTGCGCGTGTTCATGTTCGCGGTGCCGGGCGCGGCGCTGCTCTGCGCGCTCGCCCTCTTCCCGCGCACCGGCGTGACGGCCGAGGAGCGGGACAAGGACCGGGCGAGCCTCGCCCCGCTCGCCGCCCTGATGGCGGGCCTGCTGCTGATGGGCGGCTTCCTGGTGGCCCGCTGGGGCAATGAGCCGTTCGAGCGGATCCGCCCGGGCGAGGTCGCGGCCATGGACTACGTCTACGCGCACGACAAGCCGACGGTACGGCTGCTGTGGCTGAGCAACGACACGGTCAACGACGTGACACCGGCGATGCCGTGGGGCGCCAAGGACATGGAGAAGGTGAACTATGTGCCGACCTTGGCGCCCACCGATCCGGTCCTGGTGTCGGGACTGGTCAAGTCGCTCAAGGACGCGGGCCCCAATTCGTTCCTCATGATCAACCGCAGCCAGGTGACGTATCTCCAGATGGACGTGGGCTACTCGGCGACCTGGGAGTCCCGGCTCATCAAGAACCTGGACGACCGCCAGGAGCTGAGCAAGGTACTTGTCAACGACGACGTGACCATGTACGCGCTGCGCGAGCAGCCCGCCGGCGAGGTCCCGCAGCCGCGTCCGGGCCCGATCGGCCCGCGGGTGACCTGGACGCCGTGGTCGGTGGTCGGGGGGCTCGCGGCCGTGGCGCTGGTGCTGATGCTGACGGCGCGGGAGCTGGTGCGGGTCGCGGTACGGCCGGGCGTACGGCAGCTGCGGGTGCTGCAGTCGAGCTTCTGGTTCTCGCTGCCGCTGCTGGCGGTGCTGCTGGCGTCGCTGGTGCAGCGGTTCCTGACCATGGGGAAGGGCTGAGGCTCACACGGCCTGCGGAGGCGTACGGAGGGACGGGGCGTACGAGGTGAAGCGGCTCAGCGCGGGAGCCACTTCACCTCGTACGCCTTCATGTCGAACCGCTTGCCGTCGACCTGGGCGCTGATCGCCCGGCCCAGGGTGTTCACCACCAGCACGACCTTGTCGGTGGCGAGGACGCGGACGTTGGGGACGTCGTCCGGGGCCACCGCCACCGTGCGGTACGCGGTGCCGGGCGGGAACTCCTTGGAGAAGCGGGACACCAGGCCGTACATCGGCAGTGCCCGGCCGCCCTCGGCGGTGTCGGTCGGCGTCCACAGACAGCCGGGGCAGTCGGCGCCCTTCTCGTCCTCCGGGTTCCAGTAGAAGCCCGAGGACGCGCCGCCCTTGACCAGGGCGGTCATTCCGGCGGCCTGGACGGCGACGCGGCGGTCCTCGCTCCAGCCCCTGCGCTCGTCATCGCCGTCGGCGGGCTCGACGTAGTACTCGGCCCACCACAGCGGCAGGCCGTGGGTCTGCCGGCGCACCCACGCGCCGACGGCGGTGAACTTGTCGGTCGCGGCGAACTCGTTCGGAAGCAGCTCGTCGTCGTTGGTGTAGCTGGAGCCGTCCACCACGACGAAGTCGGCACCTGCCTTGTGCGTGTTCCAGTAGGTGAAGGCGTCGATGATCCGCTGGTCCATGGCGCCCCAGGGGCCGCGCAGGGCGGTGGAGGCGTTCTCCTTCTGCCGCGGGTCGACGCTGTCCATGACGAGGTACGGACCGCCCACCATGATCTTGGGGTCGACCTGCTTGAGCGCCTTGTAGACCAGGTTGTACAGCTCGGTGTAGCCCTCGTAGTCCCAGCGGGCCTTGGAGTCGTTCCAGAAGCCCTTGAACTCGTTCCAGACGATGAAGTGGCGCACGTCCGGGTAGCGCCTGGCGACGGTCGCGGCGAGGGCGGCGTAGTCCTTGAAGTGGTCGGGCTTCGGGGCGGTCTCGAGGGCGGTCCGGCTCCAGTCGGTGTTGTCAGCGCCCGCCTTGCCGCCCTTCATCCAGTCCGGGGCGCAGCACAGGGTGACGACCGGGGTGCCGCCGGTCTTGCGGACGAAGTCGATACGGCGATCCATCGCCGCGAAGTCGTAACGGCCCTTGACCGGTTCCGGGTTGTCGGCGCCCCACCCCATGATGGCCTGGTTCTGCGGCAGCCCGGCCCCGGACAGCAGCCCCTCGACGCGCTCGGTGGCGGCGTCGCTGCCCTGGTCGGCGCTGTACTGGGTGTGGGTGAAGCCCCAGCCGACGTCCGGTTTCGTCACCTTCGGCGGGGCGGCGGGGGTGCCGTGCACCTTGTCGCCGTCGCGTGTCGTGCCTCTGGTGCTCGCGCCGTTCCCGGGCAGTGTGCTGATCAGGGTGACCACCAGGGCCAGAGCGGCCACGGTCACGCCGAGCAGTGCGGTGAGTCGCCACCGCCGTTCCCCCGAATTCCACCCATGACGTCCCATCACGGGCCACACTAACGGCGCTCCTTGGGCCGCGGACAGATTTCGGCGTGCGACAGCCAGGTAACAGCGCGTACCGGAATGGGCCGATCCGGTGGGTATACATCAGGCAAAGGCGACACATCCGGCGCACTACGGAAAGCGGATGCACCAGGCGGCCCCGTGACGGATCATGGCGGCATGTCTGCGAACCCATACGACGCTCTGCCGGTCCGGCTCAACGTCGACGACAGCGACTCCCCCTCCGACGTCGTCGACGCGCTGTTCCTCGGCCGCTTCGCGACGGGCGAGCAGCCCTACTCCCACGCCGCGAACATCGACCGGGTACGGTCCGGGGCCACGCTCCTGCCGCCGGGCGCCCGGGTGCTGCGGGTCGCCCGCGACGACGACCGCAGCGCGACGCTCGCCGAGGGCGACGGCTGGACGCTGCTGGTGTCCCGCTGGAACCGCGGGGCCGACGTCACGGTGACCGCGACCAGCGCCGAGCTGGCGGAGAAGGTGCTGGGCGAGGCCACGGACGGCGCGTCCGACGAGCCGGAGCCGCAGCCGGAGAACGTGACGATGGGGTTCTGGTACGTGTCGCCGCGGCGCGGCCCGCACCGTACGACACGGCAGATCTCGGCGGGCACCTGGGAGGAGGTCCGCCCGAACTACACGGCGCCGGTGGCGGACGCGATGGACCGGCTGATGAAGACGACCCCGGAGGACATCGCGGGCCGTCTGCTGCTGCTCCACGGGCCGCCGGGCACGGGCAAGACCTCGGCGCTGCGGACGCTGGCCCGCTCGTGGCGGGACTGGTGCCAGGTGGACTGCGTCCTGGACCCGGAGCGGCTCTTCAGCGACGTCGGCTATCTGATGGACATCGCGATCGGCGAGGAGGACACGGCCGGCAAGGGCCGCTGGCGGCTGCTCCTGCTGGAGGACTGCGACGAGCTGATCCGCGGCGAGGCGAAGCACACGGCGGGCCAGGCGCTGTCCCGCCTGCTGAACCTGACGGACGGACTGCTGGGACAGGGCCGCAACGTGCTGGTGGGCGTGACGACGAACGAGGACCTGGAGCGCCTGCACCCGGCCGTCGTCCGCCCCGGCCGCTGCCTGGCCCGTATCGAGGTCGGCCCGCTCACCCGCACGGAGGCGGTGAGCTGGCTGGGCCGCGAGGAGGGCGTGGGCCGCGAGGGGGCGACGCTGGCGGAGCTGTACGCGCTGCGGCGGGGCACGTCCCCGGCGTCGGTGCCGGACCAGCGGGCGGGAGCGGGCGCGGGGCTGTACCTGTAGGGGCGCGACGCCCGCGGCGGGCACGACACCTGGAGCGGGCCACGACCGGCGCCTCGACGGCCACCGGTGCTTTGATGGACATATGACCCTGTTCGTCGGCACGTCGGGGTGGCAGTACCGGGACTGGCGGGACGTCCTGTACCCGGCGGACGTGCCCATGCGGCTGTGGCTGGAGGAGTACGCGACGCGGTTCGCCACGGTCGAGATCAACAACGCGTTCTACCGGCTGCCCTCGCGGGAGACGTTCGAGGCCTGGCGGCAGCGGGTGCCGGCGGACTTCGTGGTGGCGGTGAAGGCGAGCCGCTATCTGACGCACATCAAGCGGCTCAAGGAGCCCGAGGAGCCGGTTCACCGGCTGATGAGCCACGCGGCCGGACTCGGCAACCGCCTGGGCCCGGTCCTGCTCCAGCTCCCGCCCACCCTGCGCGCGGATCCGGCCCTCCTGGACGACTGCCTCGCCTGCTTCCCGCCCGGCACCCGGGTCGCGGTCGAGCCACGCCACGACTCCTGGTGGACACACGAGGTGCGCGCGGTGCTGGAGGCGCGGGGCGCCGCCCTGTGCTGGGCCGACGTCCTCTCCCGCCCGGTCACCCCGCTGTGGCGCACCACGGACTGGGGCTACATCCGCTTCCACACGGGGCGGGCCCGTCCGTGGCCCCGCTACGGCCGCCGGTCCCTGACGACGTGGGTCCAGCGGATCGGGGCGGTGTGGCCGGAGGGGGTGGACGTCTACGCCTACTTCAACAACGACCCGCACGCGGCGGCGGTCCTGGACGCGACGGTGTTCGCGCGGTTGGCGACCACGGCGGGCATGCGGGTGACACGCACGCCTCGAAAGCTGCCCGCCCCCGCCACGGGTACGGCGACGTGACCGTCTCCCGCCGCAGCGGTGCGTCCCCTCTTCCGCCGCAACGGCGATCAGCCACGGCCACGGAGACTGGGGGGCCTCCCCCACGCCGTTGAGGCAGTGGGGGGGGGTGCTAAGCCCTCCCCCCGGCCACCCGCCGGACCCGGCGGACCCGCCGGACCCGGCGGACCCGACGGACCCGGCGGACCCGACGGACCCGCCGGACCCGCCGGACCCGGCGGACCCGGCAGGCAGCCGACCGCGCTGCTCAACCCCCGTAAGCCGCCCGCAGGGCATCCCGCACAGCGGCCAACGCCGCATCCTCGCCCAGCCCCAGCCGCCGCGCCCTTTCGGCGTAGGCGGAGGCGGCGGCAGCCGCCTCTCGCTCCGCGGCCGAGCCGGCGGCAGCCACGAACGTTCCGTTGCGCCCCCTCGTCTCGATCACCCCGTCCTCCTCCAGCGCCCGGTACGCCTTCGCCACCGTGTTCGCCGCGAGGCCGAGGGACTCGGCCAGCCCCCGTACGGTCGGCAGCCGGTATCCCACCGGCAGCACCCCCGCCCGGGCCTGCTCGGAGATCTGCGCCCGCACCTGTTCGTACGGCGGCGCGCTCCCATCGATGTGGATCTTCAAGGTCACGGCCCGATTGTCCCGCACCCACCGGAAAATGAGAGGCACCCCCGCCTCCGGCCCGGATACCGTGCGCCCCCATGACAGTGATCGTGCGCGACCTCCGTCCCGACGTGCGAGCCGACACCGAGGGCTTCGCCCGGGTCCGGCACCTCGCCCTCCCCTTCATCCTGTTCACCCCGGAGTCCATCGCCTACGACGCCGCCCACATGCATCCCGACGCCCACTACCGCCCGCTCGTGGCCGAGGAGGACGGCGAGATCATCGGCACGGCCCAGGTTCACCTCGCCCATGAGAGCCGGGAGCCCGGCCAGGGCAACCTCAACGTCTACGTGCACCCGGGACGCACCCGCCGCGGGGCCGGCTCGCTCCTCGTCCGCGCCGCCGAGGAGTACCTGGCCTCCGTGGGCGCCACCAGGCTCTTCGCCTGGGTCCTGGACGAGCCCGGCAACCGCGCCTTCGCGGAACGGCACGGCTACAAGAGCAGCCGCTCCGCCCACTTCCTCCGTCTGGATCTGGCGAACGGCACCCTGCCCCCGCTCCAGGACCCCCCGCCGGGCGTCGAGCTGCGCACCGGCGCGGACTTCGCCGACGACCCTCGCCCCCTGTTCGCACTGGACGCGGAGACGATGTCCGACGAGCCGAGCGACATCGCATACGAGTTCACCGACTACGAGGCGTGGCTCGTGGAGACCTGGCGCCATCCCCTCTTCAGCCCCGAGCTGACCTCGGTGGCGGTGGTCGACGGCCGCCCCGCCGCGTTCAGCGCGGCCCGCACCGACGGCGGCACCCGCTACGGCACCGTGATGACCGGCACGGCCCGCGCCTTCCGCGGCCGGGGCCTCGCCAAGCTCGCCAAGAACCACTCCCTGCACCGCGCCCGCGCCGCCGGGTACACGGAGGCGTTCACGGGCAACGACGTGGGCAACGGCCCGATGATCGCGATCAACAAGTGGTTCGGCTACGAGATCTGCGGCACGGAGGTGCGCCATGTCCGCGAACTCGGCTGAGACGGCGGCCCGGGTGGACGTCGTCCTGGTCAAGGCGGGCCGTACGAAGATCCGTTACAAGGGAGAGCTCGTGGCCGACGACGGCGACCGGATCGCCGTACGCGCTCCCTGGGCGGGCGACGGCGTCCGCGACTTCGGCTTCGTACGGTTCGAGCCCGGTGACGTCTTCACCGAGTACTACTGGCGCGACCGGTGGTACGCGGTGAAGGAGGTCAGGGACGCGCAGGGCACGCTCAAGGGCTGGTACTGCGACATCACCCGCCCCGCCACGGTCTCCGGCTCCGAACTCGTCGTGGAGGACCTCGACCTGGACCTGTGGCGCTCGGCGGACGGCACGGCCGTGCTGCGCCTGGACGAGGACGAGTTCGCGGCGAGCGGCCTGGCGACCACGGACCCGGAGGCCGCGGCGGCCGCCGTGAGCGCCCTGGACGAGCTCGAACTCCTGGCCAGGGAGGGAGACTTCGAGGCTCTGCTGCGCTGACCCGCATGCGCTGACCCCGCACCGGGCCGCCCGCACCGCGCCGCCCGTCAGACGACCGCCACCACCGCATACCGCTCGTCGTCCACCTCCCTCCCCCACAGCCGGGCGTCGTCCGACAGCCGCTCGAGGCGTACGTCCCGGGCGAGGGGCGTAAGGAGAGCGGTCAGGCGGTCGGCGGGTATGCCGACCGGGCTCACCGTCCCCCACACACCCTCCACCAGCACCAGGCGCCCGGCCGGGCGCAGCAGTCCCCGCCAGTGGCGCAGGACGCGGCCGGGGTCGGGCAGGGTCCACAGCACATGGCGGACGAGGACGGCGTCGAAGAGCTGTTCGCCGACCGGCGGCGTCGCCGCATCGCCGACGAGGAACACCGCGTCGCGGCCGGCGAGCTTGGCGCGGGCACGCGCCACCATGGCCGGCGACAGGTCGACCCCTGTCACCCGGTGTCCCTGTTCGGCGGCGAGCAGGGACAGGCTGCCGGTGCCGCAGCCGAGGTCCAGGACGTCGCCGGTCTGCCGAGGCAGCCACGTACCCAGCCGGGCGGCCCATGCCTCGCGCACGGCGGGGTCGCGCAGTCCGTGGTCCGGTTCGGCGTCGAAGGTGGCGGCCTCGGCGTCCCAGTCCACGCCGGGTCCGGTGCCCGCGGAGGTTTGGGCTCCGCTGTTCCTGGCCATGTTCCTGGTCATGTCCGTGTTGATGTCCCGATTCATGACGCCAGGGTGACAGCCGCCACTGACAGTCGAATCGTGACAGCCGCCACAGACATACCTCGACCGATGAGGAACCCTCGCCCAAAGGGTCTACCTCCGCGCGGACGCGGAACCCGGTAGGCACAAGGAGGCAGCCATGCGCCGAGTGACCGTGCACAAGCCCCTGAAGAGGACCGACTCCCGCCGGACGCGCGAGGAATCCGACGAGCGCCCCACGGAGCGCCCGGAGGTCCGCAAGGACATCGCCCGCGTCTGGTGGCCCGACGGCTGACCCGGGGCGTACCGACCGTCACTGAGGTGCTGTGCCCCCGCCCATGACACTGACAGCGATCATGCCCGACTGCTCCGACCCGTCGGCGCCGGCCGCGTTCCACCAGCGGGCCACCGGGCTGGAGCTCCACCCCGAATCCGACGGCGGCTTCGCCGTCGACGACCTCAGCCCAGCCGCTTGCGGTAGTGGACGCGGTCGTACGGCCCGTCGACGCGGCGCTCCACGACCTCGTATCCGTACTTGGGGTAGATCGTCTGGTTCTCCCACATCAGCGCGTTCGTATAGAGCCTGACCTCGGGCAGGCCGAGCGCACGCGCGTGTGCGTCCACGAAGGCGAGCAGCCGGCGCCCCACACCCCGTCCCTGGGCGCCCGGGTGCACGGCGATGCTGTCGAGGAAGAGATGGTCCGCGAACGCCTCCACCACCACAAGGCCGTTCACCGGCTCTCCCGTCACGAACACCCGCCCCGAGGCCACGTCGTCCGCGTGGTCCGCCTCCATGGGCCTCGGCACCACTGCGATGCGCGCGATGTAGTGGTGGTACGCGGCATCCGTCACAGCCCGTACGGCCGGTACGTCGGCGGCGAGGGCGAGCCTGATTCCCTCGGTCGTACCGGCGTCTTCCATGGCATCTGTCATGGGCCGAACGGTACTTACCTGATCGCAGGCTCAGCACCCCCTTAACGGGGCCATAAGGATCTCCACCACCCGCCCCGAACAGGCGATTTCACGGCTTCCTGCGGCTAGCTTGCTGTTCGCCCCTCACTTCGGGACCTGTCCGGCGGCTCAGGCCGGACAGGTCCCGGCGGCGCCTCAGCTGAACGCCGACGCGCAGGTGGTGGCGGTGGCGTGGGCCGGGTCGAGGGCGTTGGCCGCCTCGTGGAAGGCGATCCGGTCGGACAGCCCGATCATCACGTGCTCCGAGAGGTCCACTCCGCACAGGTCCTGCAGCAGCACGTTGTGGACGTCGGATCCGCTCAGGAACTGGGAGCGGTACGGCGTGACCACCTCGTCGTACTTGGTGGCGATGACCGTGTAGTGCACGCCGGCCACGGTGTCGCCTCCCGCGTTGAGCTTGGTGAGGAAGGCGGACCCGGCGACCTGGTCGGCGAGCCCGGGCGTGGCCGCGGAGAGAAGGTCCTGCGCGCCGGGGAAGTACGGCAGCAGGTTGGTGAGTCCGCCCAGGGTGGTGCCGTG
The DNA here is from genome assembly GCF_044764595.1 of Streptomyces sp. NPDC093984. Taxonomy (NCBI): domain Bacteria; kingdom Bacillati; phylum Actinomycetota; class Actinomycetes; order Kitasatosporales; family Streptomycetaceae; genus Streptomyces; species Streptomyces sp. NPDC093984. The sequence goes on from NZ_JBIWIM010000009.1 coordinate 210,162, forward strand.
GTTGTCGGGCGCGATGCCGACGAGGGCGTTCACCTTGGCGGCGCCGCCGAGGAACTTGAGGTAGTAGCGGGGCATCATGCCGCCCTGGGAGTGGCCGACGATGTCGACCTTGGCGACGCCGGTCGCGGCGAGCACCTTGTCGACGAAGACGGACAGTTGCTGCGCGGACTGGTCGATGGGGCCGAGGCCGTGGAAGAGCGGGACGCCTGAGAGCTGGCCGTAGTCGAGCGAGAAGACGCAGTAGCCGCGGTCCTCCAGGTAGGGGGCGAAGGCCAGCCAGTTGTCGACCGAGTTCGCGAAGGTCCCGTGGACGAGGACGACCGGGCGGGGGTGGGCGGCGGACGGCTTGCAGGAGTAGTCGTTCCAGCCGGTGCTGGGGGCGGCGGCCTCGGCGGTGGCGGCGGGGACGAAGGCGACCGCCGAGGCCAGCGCGAGCGCGGCAAGCGGTCTGAGAAGGCGTTTCCAGGGCAGCATCGGGTGATCTCCTTGCGGCTCAGGGGAGAGGCGATGACCTTGCGCCCTGTGATCCGGATCACGGGATGCTGTTCACTCGTCAAGTTACGAACGAGTAGGAGACAAGTGAAGTTACGCGTCAGTAAAAACTTCCAGCGGTAACTGACCGCGGCAGCGATTCCTGGTAATGCCCTGAACGTATGCGGCGACTCGTCACCAGACGGGCTTGATCGGCCCATAGGGCGCGATACGCAGCAACTGCCGCTCCAACGAACGCATTTCACGCTCGCCGAGCAGTTCCACCCATGGCCGCACGGCGTCCGCCGCGGCCTCCTCGGCGGCGCGCGTACAGGCCCATCCGCGCTCGGTCAGCACGATCAGCCGCGCCCGCGCGTCGCCCGGATGCGGCCGCCGCTCGGCGTACCCCTTGCGCACGATCTCCTCGACGAGCTGACTCGCGGCCTGCTTGGTCACGCCCAGGTGGGCGGCCAACTCTGTGACCGTCGCGCCATCCGGGGCCAGTCGCGCGAAGGCGAACCCGTGCGCGGGTCGCAGCCCTTCGAAGCCGCGCGCGACAACCCCGTCATGAATGCGTTGCGTCAGCTCACCCGCGACGGCGAGCAGGGCTGCGGACAGGGAGATGGCCTCGGAGTTCTGCACGGGGGCATTCAAACACCCTTGACGGAATGGTCAAGCGGGTTGACCATTCAGGCACAGCCTTTAGTCAAGCAGCTTGACCATCCACGCAGGAGGCACCCATGCCCGTCGTCCGCCCTTCCCAAGCCGTCACCCACGAACTGCACGGCGCCCGATTCGTCTCGTACGCCACCCCCCTGACCGGCAGCAAGGAGCTGTGCGCATGGCGCGGTGAGATCCCGCCGGGGACCCGCGCCCCCTTCCACACAGTCAACCGGGAGGAGATCTTCCACCTGCTCAGCGGCGAACTGCTGATCACCCTCGACGGCCACGCCGAGCGGATCACCGCGGGTGACACGGTGATCATCAATCCCGGCGCCACCCTCGGTGTCGAGAACCCCACGGACGAGGTCGCCGTCTCCTGGGTCACCACCTCCATCGGTCTGGAGGCGGTGCTCGCGGACGGCACCCGTATCACGCCCCCGTGGGCGAGTTGACGCCTACGCGGCCAGCGACCCCCGTATCACCGCCCGGGGCCCGAACTTCGCCCGCGCGCGGTCCGCGACCTCCTCGATGCGGCGGACCTTCTCGTCCACCGGGTCGAAGGTGAGCTGGTGGGCCGCGTGTTCGGCGGAGCTCAGGTCCTCGGCGCGCAGGGCGATCGCACGGACGCGGGCGCGCTGCAGGCCGAGCGCCTCGTACATGCGGTACGCCTCGGCGGTGAGCACCGCGGAGTGCGCGGTCGGCTCGGCGAGGGTGCGGGTGCGGGTCGTCGCGGAGCGGTCGGCGTAGCGCACGGTGAGGGTGAGCCTGCCGCACACCCGCTCCACGGCGCGCAGCCGGGCGCCCAACTCCTCGGTGGCCGACAGCAGGGCGCGGCGGTGCCGGTCCGGGTCCAGTTCGTCGCGCGCGAAGGTGCGTTCGGTGGCCAGCGAGCGGGTGACGGCGTTGGGCACGACCCGGCCGCGGTCGATGCCGTGCGCCTTCTCGTGCAGTTCGCGACCGGCCCGGGCGCCGACGAGGCGCTGCACCGTCGACTGGGGCGCGGCGGCGAGCCTGCCGATGGTGTCGAGGCCGTACTCGCACAGGGTGCGGGCGGTCGCGCCGCCGACCCCGGGCAGCGCCCGCACCGGACGGTCGGCCAGGAACTCCTCGATGGCGTCCGGGTCGTCGGGCACCACCCGGATCTCCCCGGGCGCCGCCTCCCCGAGGGCCATACGGGCCAGCATCGGCCCGGGCCCGGCCCCGATCGCGCAGTCGACCCCGTGGTGCGCGAGGGCCCGTACGCGGATCAGCCTGGCCAGTTCGACGGCGTCCCGCCCGAAGTACCGCTCCGCTCCCCCGAGGTCGGCGAGCGCGACGTCGGGCGGCAGCGCCTCGACGACGGGCGTGAACTCCTCGAGGAGCCCGAGCAGCCCGGGCAGGGCCGCCTCGTACAGCTCGGGCAGCTGGAAACGTACGCAGAGGATGGTCATCCCGCACTCCCCGGACTCTGGTGCCACAACTTCCTTCCGCCCGCCGGGCCCTCGCCCGCGGGACGCATGTCGGCCCAGGGGTTCATCTCGTACCCCGTGGACATCCGGATGCGCCGGCCCCTCGCCGCGTCGCCGTCGCCGCCGTCCGACGGGTGCGCCGCGGGCTCCGCCAGCCGCTGCGCCACCACGTCGAGGCCGCCCTCGGCGCGCAGTTCGACCAGTTCGGCGAGGTTCCAGGCGGCCGAGCCGACCACGCTGAGGCTGCGCGGTCCGCGCCGCTGCACCACCCCGCGCACCAGCAGCAGCCAGGAGTGGAAGACGGTGTGGGCGCAGGTGTCGTGGGAGTCGTCGAAGAAGGCGAGGTCGACCAGGCCCGTGCCGTCGTCGAGCGTGGTGAAGATGACCCGCTTGCCGGAGCGGATCGGCGGGGTCTGGGTGGCCGCCTTGGCGCCCGCGACCAGCACCGTCTCACCGTGCCGGGCGTCGCGCAGCCGGCGTGCCGAGATCACGCCCAGCTCGTCGAGGAACGTGCGGTAGTCGTCCATCAGGTTGCGCGAGGCGTCCATGGACAGCACGCCCAGCTCGGCGCTGAGCCGCTCCTGAGCGGTGAGGTCGGGCAGCCCGGCCGGGGCGGTCCTGCGTCCGCCCGCCAGGGGGAGCTGGCCGCCGCCCGCGCCCCGGGAGCCCCGGTGCAGCTCGGTCAGGTGCAGTTGCAGATCGCGGCGGTTGGCGCCGAACGCGTCCAACGCGCCGACCTGCGCGAGCCGCTGGGCGAGGGGGCGGCTCGGCCGGGCCCGCTCCCAGAAGTCGAGGAGGGAGGCGTACGGCTGCCCGGCCTCGATCCGCCCGGCCTCGGCCTCGCTGATGCCGTGCACGTCGGAGAGGGCGAGGCGGAGGCCCCAACGCCCGCCGGAGTCAGGTGATTCAGACACCAGTTCGATACGGTGGGCGGCGCCCGACTTGTTCACGTCCAACGGCAGGATCGGCACGCCCCGGCGCCGCGCGTCCGCCAGCAGCAGCCGCTTCGGGTACATCCCGGGGTCGTGCGTGAGCAGCCCCGCGTAGAACGCGGCCGGGTGATGGGCCTTCAGCCACGCGGACTGGTACGTCGGCACGGCGAAGGCGACCGCGTGCGCCTTGCAGAAGCCGTAGGAGCCGAAGGCCTCGATGATCTCCCAGGTCCGCTGGATCGTTTCCGCGTCGTATCCGTTCGCCGCCGCCCGCTGCGCGAACCACACCCGGATCCGCCCCTGCGCCTGAGGGTCGGACAGCCCGCGCCGCACCTGGTCCGCCTCGCCCCGCCCGCACCCGGTCATGATGTCGACGATGTGGATGATCTGCTCGTGGAAGACGACGACGCCGTACGTCTCCTTCAGCGGCTCCTCCAGATCGGGGTGCGGATAGCGGATGGGCGCCCGCCCGTGCCGGGCCTCGATGAACGGCCGCACCATGTCGGCCGCGACCGGCCCCGGCCGGAAGAGGGAGATGTCGACGACCAGGTCGTGGAAGCCGGCCGGCTGGAGCCGCCCGACCAGGTCCCGCTGGCCCGGCGACTCGATCTGGAAGCACCCCAGTGTCTCGGCGGAGCGGATGAGCCGGTACGTCGCCGGGTCGCCCGGCGCGAGGGAGTCCAGGTCGATCCGCCGACCCTGGGTCCGTTTCACCTCCGCGACCGCGTGCGCCATCGCGGACTGCATCCGCACCCCGAGCACATCGAGCTTGAGCAGCCCCAGCTCCTCCACGTCGTCCTTGTCGAACTGCGACATGGGGAAGCCCTCGCCGCTGGTCGGCATGACCGGCGTACGGGACAGGAGGGAGGCGTCGGAGAGAAGCACTCCGCACGGGTGCATGGCGACCCCGCGCGGGAGGGCGTCGAGGGCCTCAACCAGCTCCCACAGCCTGCCGTACCTCTCCTTCTCCCCCGCGAGCTGCCTGAGCTCGGGCAGTTCCTCCAGCGCCGCGCGGGCGTCGCGGGCGCGGATGTGCGGGAAGGACTTGGCGATGCGGTCGATCTCGGCCGGGTCCATGGACAGGGCGGCGCCCACGTCGCGGATGGCGTGCCGCACGCGGTACGTCTCCGGCATCGCGACCGTGGCGACCCGCTCGGTGCCGAACCGGCCGATGATCGCCCGGTAGACCTCGAGGCGGCGCGCGGACTCCACGTCGATGTCGATGTCGGGCAGGGCGACGCGCCGCTTGGACAGGAAGCGCTCCATCAGCAGCCCGTGCTCGATGGGGTCGGCGTGCGCGATACCGAGGAGGTGGTTGACGAGGGAGCCCGCGCCGGAACCGCGCGCGGCGACCCGGATGCCCATCTCCCGCACGTCGTCCACGACCTGGGCGACGGTGAGGAAGTAAGAGGCGAAACCGTGGTGGGCGATGATGCCCAGTTCCTCGTGCATCCGCTCCCAGTAGTCCCGGCGGCCGGCGTAACCGCGCAGCACCATGCCCGCCGCCGCCCGGGAGGCGAGCGCGCGCTGGGCGGTGCGGCGGCCGGCGCCGACGAGGTGCGGTTCGGGGAAGTGGACGGTGCCGATGCCGAGGTCGTCCTCGGGGTCGACCAGGCACTCGGCGGCCGTGGCCCGGGTCTGCTCCAGCAGGCGGTGGGCGGTGTCGCGGCGGAAGCCGGCCGCCTCCACCACCCGCTCGGCGATCTCGAACATGGCGCCCGCGTCCTTGAGCCAGGCCTCACCGGAGTCCAGCTCCTTGGTGGGGTCGATGGGGACCAGACGGCGGGCGGCGTCCAAGACGTCGGCGACCGGGCCGAGGCCGGGGTCGGCGTACCGGACGGCGTTGCTGAGCACGGGCCGGACGCGCTGCTCGGCGGCGAAGCCGACGGTGCGGGCGGCCAGGCGCAGGGAGCCGGGGCCGGTGCCGGCACGGCCGTGCCAGACGGCCTCCAGGCGCAGGGCGTCGCCGTAGACCTCACGCCAGGGTGCGAGCAGCTTCGCCGCGCGGTCCGGTCGTCCGGCGGCGAGGGCGCGGCCCACGTCGGAGTCGGGGCCGAGCAGGACGGTCAGGCCGTCGGCGTGGTTGTCGGCCCACGGCAGCAGCGGGGTGCCCTCATGCGTATGGGCGGCGGAGACGAGGCGGCACAGGTCGGCCCAGCCGCGGGCGCCGTCCCGGGCGAGGAAGACCGCGCGGGGTGTCGACTCGTCGATGAAGGCACCGCCGCGCACCGGGGTACGGCGCCTCTCGCGTCGTGCGGGCTCGTACTCCGCCACCGCCAGCTCCGCCCCGAACAGCGGCCGGACCCCAGCCGCCGCGCAGGCCCGGGTGAACCGGACCGTGCCCGCGAGGGTGTCCCGGTCGGTGAGCGCGAGGGCGTCCATGCCCAGCTCACCGGCGCGCTCGGCCAGCCGCTCCGGGTGCGAGGCGCCGTACCGCAGGGAGAACCCGGAGGCGGTGTGCAGATGCGTGAAACCCGGCACACGCACCTCCCGTACCCGTGAGCCACTCACACGGCTCTCGAACGTCCGTTCCCATCTCCCTCAGGACCACCATAGACCAATTTTCGAACTGTCGTACGACAACCCTTCGGGCGCGCGTTCCTGTACAGACATGGACAAAATACCCCCGCGCAAGAGCTTGCGGACATACGGTCACCCGCCTGCGCATCGCGGGCACACGGGGACAGAGACACCCACCCGCGCAACGGCGTGAACGCGGCTCAGAAACTCCCGATGATCAGCCACGCCGCGACGCCGAGCACCCCCAGGTACCCGCCGACGGAGATGGTCCTGCCCAGGCCCTCGCGGCCGGCGCCCTCGATCCATCGGCCGACGATCCCGACAAGCGGTGCGCCGAACACGATCAGGACCATGCCGATCAGGAAATCCATCGTCCCCCCTTGCCGGATCACTCCCCAGTGATCCGAGAGAGGTGATCGTAGGTCTCACGGCTCACCGGTGGAAGCCCTGTGCGATGACGGCCCGGCGTCACACGGCGTCACACGGTGGCTCACCGCTGACGTATGCGTCGGCGCACGCCTGGCCGGCCCCCTGCGCACACCAGGGTTGTCCCCATGCGGGCAGCGAGGTCTAGTCCTGGCTGGATTTCGCCCCTTGGGGCTTCTAATTCAAGCCGGTGGCCGGGGGCGGGAGTTGCTCCCGCATCGACGACTCGGCCGCCTCCGGTGCCGCAGGAGCCTGCCGCGGCACCGCCGCCACCGGCTGCTGTGCCCGCTCCAGGAACCGCAGCAGCTCCACCGGGAAGGGCAGGACCAGTGTCGAGTTCTTCTCGGCGGCGACCGCCACCACTGTCTGCAGCAGCCGCAGTTGCAGCGCGGCGGGCGTCTCGGCCATCTGCTGGGCCGCCTCCGCCAGCTTCTTCGACGCCTGGAGCTCCGCGTCGGCGTTGATCACCCGGGCCCGCCGCTCGCGGTCGGCCTCGGCCTGCCGGGCCATGGACCGTTTCATGGTCTCCGGCAGCGACACGTCCTTGATGTCGACGCGGTCGATGGTGACGCCCCACTCCACGGCGGGGCTGTCGATCATCAGCTCCAGCCCCTGGTTGAGCTTCTCCCGGTTGGAGAGCAGGTCGTCCAGCTCGCTCTTGCCGATGATGGACCTGAGCGAGGTCTGCGCCATCTGCGAGACGGCGAACCGGTAGTCCTCGACTCGGACGATCGCGTCGGCCGGGGAGGTCACCCGGAAGTACACCACGGCGTCCACCCGGACCGTGACGTTGTCCCTGGTGATGCCCTCCTGTGCGGGCACCGGCATCGTCACGATCTGCATGTTGACCCGGCGGAGCCGGTCGACGAGCGGCACGACCAGCGTCAGCCCGGGTCCCCGCACCTCGGGCCTGAGCCGTCCGAGGCGGAACACCACCCCCCGCTCGTACTGCTTGACGACCCGGACCGCCGCCATCGCGTAGACGGCCCCGGCGGACGCGAGCGCCGCCCCCGCCGCCACCAGCTCCTCGACCAGGCCGGCCCCCAGGGTCCGAAGTGGGCGCATCAGGTGCGTGCTTGGTGCCTGCCTCGACGGTAGACCCGGGACGCGACAAGGGCGAGCCCCCGCACGCGGGTTGCGTGCGGGGGCTCGCCTGCCGCCGGATGCAGGTCGGCCGTGCGGGTGTGCCGGCGTGGAGGTCCTCGGCGTCAGTAGACGTGGACGCCGTAGGCGCTCAGGGCCTCGGTGACCGGCTGGAAGAAGGTCGTGCCGCCGGAGGTGCAGTTGCCGCTGCCACCGGAGGTCAGACCGTAGGCGACGCCGCTGTTGGAGTAGAGCGGGCCGCCGGAGTCGCCGGGCTCGGCGCACACCGTGGTCTGGATGAGGCCGTAGACGACGTCACCGTTGCCGTAGTTGACCGTCGCGTTGAGCGCGGTGACGCGGCCGCTGTGGATGCCGGTGGTGGAGCCGCGGCGGTAGACGGTGGTGCCGACGGAGGGCGTGGCCGCGCTCGTGATGTCCACGCTGCCCACGGTGCCCGACTTGGTCACCGAGCTGTTGGTGTAGCGCACGATGCCGTAGTCGTTGCCCGGGAAGCTGGAGCCGGCCGTGGTGCCGAGCGTGGTGGAGTGCGACGAGTTCGACCACCAGGTGCCCGCGCCGTCGGTGCAGTGACCGGCGGTCAGGAAGTAGTAGTTCCCGCTGTTGTCCTGCACGTTGAAGCCGAGCGAGCAGCGCCAGCTACTCGCATAGATGGCGTCGCCGCCGGAGATCAGCTTGTTGAACCTGCCCGGGGTGTGCTTGATCGTGAGGGCACCGGCGTTGCCGCCGGCCTCCTGCTTGATCTTCGCGATCTCGGCGTTCGAGACCGTGCTGTCGACGGTGACGACGACGCGGTTCGTCTTCGGGTCGACGGCCCAGGCGGTGCCCGGGACATCGGCCTTGAGCACCGAGTCGCTCGCCCTGGTGAGTTGGTTCGCACTGAAGGTCTGTGCGTTGCTCGCGTTCGCGCTGGGGACCGTGAACGCGGCCGCGGCCAGGAGTCCGGTGGCCACGGCGATCAGCCGGGTCCGTCTCGCGAGGCCGCTCGTGGGGTTGGTGCGCTTGAACCTCACTTGTCGTTCCCCTCCAAGGGAAGTCGGGGGCCCACGTGGGGGATGGGGCCCGTGAGTCGCAGCCGGGGGCCGTGCCATCCGGATTCCGGACACGCCGTGCCCCTGACAAGCGCTGTGGGGGAGTATTCGGCCGCCTGACCGAAGGACGCAAGGGCGCCTTTCGGCCGTGCGGTCTTTAACCTCTCTAGGGCTCCAAGGGGTTGACAGCGACCCTGCGGCGGCTCGTGTCTACAGCAGGGCGCGCTCTCCCGCCTCGATCGCGACGCCCAGCGTGTTGCCCGGCGGCGGGAACGGGCAGATGAAGTGGTCCGCGAACGCGCAGGGGGGCAGCAGCGCGCGGTTGAAGTCCACGGTCGTGCGTCCCTCGGCGTCGGGCGCGGGCGGCCGCAGGAACCGGAAGCGGAAACTGGTGTCCTCGCTGGTGGCGTCGGCGAACACGGCCCACAGCGAGCCATCGCCCTCGACCGACACCTGGAGGGTCAGGTCCTGTCCGTCGAGGGTGAAGGCGAGCACTCCCCCGAGGCCGAGCCCGCGGTGACGTCCGTCGGCGTTCTCGACGCGTACGGTGCGGCTCTCCCCGTACGGGGTGAAGTGCCCCTCGACCGACCAGCGCGGATCGTAGGGCGTGGCGTCGATGCCCCGGAAGTCCCGGCGTGCCGGGGCGGCCGGGTCGTAGTCGCGCACGCCCCACACGCCCTCGCGGGCGAGGACGACCAGGCGGCGCTCGCCGGCCGCGACGCGGGCCGCGCCCACCGGCCCGGCATCGGCGTCCAGGCGGACCTCACCGGTGAAGGGCCGCCCGTCGACCGTCAGTCCGTCGGCCTCGCCGGCCGTCAGTGCCACCGCGTCACCGTCGTCCGTCCACCGCCCGGGAATGTCCGGAATTTGACCGTCCGGATAATCCTCCAGCCAGTAGGTACCGGTCAACGCGAGCGGTCCGTACGGCTCCGACACCTGTGCGGTGCGGTGCTCGTGCCACTGCTTCCACTCGTCGGATGCGTCCGTCGTCATGTGGTCAACCCTTCCATATGGGACACGTGGGCCCGGGGTGCGAGCGCAGCGTGGTGGGATGCGGTACGAGGAAGAACCCATCGGCGGCGCCCGATCGGACGAACTCGTCCCTCGGGCGAACGTCGCACAGAGCGCGCCGTCATGACGTTCCCCCTGTCACGACGTGCCGGTGGGCGGGCCGGGGCAGGCCCAGGTGCTCCCTGAGCGTGCTGCCCGGGTAGAAGGTGCGGAACAAACCGCGGTGCTGGAGCAGCGCGACCGTGCCGTTGACGAGCCGCTCCAGGTCACGGCGCGGCTCGGCGGGTGTGAGGTGGAAGCCGTCGACGACACCGGCCGTGTGCCAGTGGGCGATCAGTTCGGCCAGGTCGACGGGGCCGCCGCGGTAGAGGGGGCCGTGCGCGGTCTTCCGGGGGCCGCCCCCGCCTCCCCCAAGTTCCCGGCTTCGTTCGAACAGGGGGGACCCCCATCCGGGTTCGGCCGCGTGTTCGCCGTCGCCGAGGTCGACGACGAGGCTCGCCAGGAGACGCACGGCGTCCGGTTCGCGGCCGGACTCGCGTGCCGCGTCCCGCAGTTCGTCGCGTACGGCAGCGGCCTGCGCGGGGCTCGTGACGCGGGCGAGTGCCACGTCGGCGTGGCGGGCGACGTTCGTACGGGTGCCCGCGTCGGTGGCGTCGACGACGCGGACCGGGTGGCCCTGCGGCGACCCGGAGTCCTCCCACCCCTCCCGGAGCCGGGTCTCCGCCTCGGTCGCCGGCAGGTCGAGGTACCAGCCCGCCCTGCCGCCGCTGACCCGGTCGAGGGTCTCGAGGGCCGCCCGGACACGGGACGGCTCCGCGGACGTGCCGGGCACCAGGCCGATACGGCGAGTTGCGGGCGCGGCGCGGTGCAGCACGGCGAGCGCATCGGGGACCGGCGCCCCAAAGCCGTGGGGGCCGGGCCAGGCGGAGTGGTCGCCGAGCGTGACGAAGTCGAGCGCACCGCGCTCCGCGAGCCGTACCGCCTCGACATGGCGGTCGACATCACGGGCCTCCCGCTGGTCGACGGCGGCGGCCAGGTGCAACAGCCCCCGGCCGTGCGATGAGGTCATCTCGAGTGAAACCTTTCTGTGGCTGATGGGGTGTCACAGCGCCGTGGACGGGCCGCGCAGGACTGTCAGTGCCGCCCGTGCCGCCGCGTCGTTCTGCCGGAACGCGGGCCCGCCCGTGCGGGGCCGGGTGAACGCGCCGGAACCCCGGGCGTCGGTGTGCGGGCCGAGCGCGAAGCGCCGGGGATGCGGGCGGCCGGAGCGGTCCAGGACGCGCCCGTCGGCGGGGTCCACGGCGAGCAGTCCCTCGGCGGTGGCGGCCGCGCCGTCCGCGTGCAGTTCCCGCAGCAGCCGGTCTCGGGTGCGTTCGACCGTGGGGTTCGGCAGCCGCGCCTCGACCAGCGCGCGGGCCTCGACGAACGTGCCGGGCACGGTGCCGCTCGACGCCCGGAAGACGCCGTCCTCGGCGGTGACGGTCATGTCGGCGCCGAGGAACCTCAGCACGCCCGCGCGTGACAGCGCGAGCATCTGCCGCAGTCGTGGCCCGGGCGGACCGGAGGCCAGGTAGCTGAAGAAGCCGTGCCACCAGGGTCCGATGTCGCCGAGCCGCACCAGTTGCCCGTAGACGGAGAGCAGCCCGAGGAAGACCGCCAGGTCCGGACTGTGGGCGGGGTCGTGGCGCCGGTCCAGGTCGGCCTCGATGTAGCGGCGCAGACCGACCTGGAGGTCGCCGAAGGAGGCGTGGCGCACGCCGTCCAGCGGACGGTCGAGGGCTCTCAGGTCGAGGCGGTCGGCGGGGTCGGGGACGGCGGCGGACACCAGCGCGGGCAGCGAGGCCGCGTCCGCCACGGCGTACTTCTCCTCGAAGTCCCTCCAGGCGACCGTGGTGCGCTCGGGGTGAGCGGTGAACAGCCGGTGGTAGTGGGCGAAGCCCAGCTCCTTCTCGACCGACGGCCACACGTCGCGCCGGAAGTCGAAGCCCTCGGGGCGCGCGAGCAGCGCGTCGACCTCGGCGGGCCCGAAGAACCGGGGCAGCGGCGGCCTCTCCCCCGTCCAGTCGTAGCCGATCTTGGAGTGGTAGGGCACGCCGCGCCGAGAGCCGACGTACAGGACCGGTTCGCCTCCCGAAGGCACGTACGCGTCCCCCTCGTACCGTCCGCCGCGTCCCTCGGTGAGCAGCACCATGAGGTCGACGAAGGCGAGCCCGAAGCCGCGGACGAGGACCGGCTCGCCCGCCTTCAGCGGTGCCAGGTCGCTGTCGGCCGTGAAGTCGGGTGGCAGATGGACGAGGCCGTGCGTGCGGGCGTACGACGCCAGGGCGCGCTGCTCGTCGTCGAGTTCGGCGTCGAGGTGGCCGAGCGTGAGGACCACGAGGTCGGCGGTCAGCGGCTCGGCCCGTCCCTCCAGCCAGACCCTCTGCCGGCCGTCGCGCGGGCCGTCGACCCGGACGGCGAGGCGGGGGTGGTGGTGGACGCGGACACCGGGCGGCAGGGCGGCGACCGTCTGCTCGTAGACCCAGCTCAGATACGCGCCCTGCCGCTGCCGTTCGGCGAACAGACGCCCGTCGACGCCCGCCCACTCGTGCAGGGTGGGGCCCTCGCGCACCGGGCCCTCCATGGTCACCGTCTCGTCGGTGAACATGGTGACGTCCTCGGCGTGCGAGTTCATCCACAGCAGCGGCGACTGCGCCTGGCGCCAGATGCGTCCGCCGCCGGGCGGATAGGGGTCCACCAGGTGCACGTCCAGCTCGGAACCGGCGTAGAGGGCCGGGGCGTTGGCTGCGATCCGCTCCAGGAAACCGGTCCCCCGCGGTCCGGCACCCACGATCACCAGCGAAGGTCGGTCACCGCTCATCGTGTGCGCTCCGCACCGCGCGCGTAGTGCTTCTCCACGTGGTACTGGCCCACGCTGAGCACCGAGGTGACGATGACGTACCAGAGCGTGGCCACCATCAGCAGTGGGATGACCTGGTAGGTGCGGTGGTAGATGAGCTGCGCCGAGTAGAGCAGGTCCTGGACGGCGATGACGCTGACGATGGACGTGCCCTTGAGGGTGCCGATCAGCATGTTCGCGGCCGGCGGCACGATGGACCGCATCGCCTGCGGGAGCACGATCCGCCACCATCGCTGCCACCGGCTCAGGCCGAGCGCCTGCGCGGCCTCGATCTGGCCCCGGTCGACGGAGAGGATGCCGCCGCGCACCACTTCGGCGGCGTACGCGGCCTCGTGCAGCGTCAGGCCGACGACGGCGACGGTGACCGGGCCGAACAGGTTCACGGTCCTCACGCCGAGGATGTGCGGGTACAGGGCGCCGATGTTGAACCAGAACAGCAGCTGCACCAGGATCGGCACCGAGCGGAACAGCCAGACGTAACCCCAACTGACGCTTTTCAGCACCGGGTTGGCGGACAGCCGGGCCGTGGCGAGCAGGGTGCCCAGGGCGAAGCCGAGCCCCATGACGACCGCGGTCAGCCAGAGGGTCAGCCAGAGGCCGCGCAGGACGGCGGTGGAGGTGAAGTAGGCGCCGACGACGTCCCACTGGAACGCCTCGTTGCGCACGACGGAGGCGAGGGCGAAACCGAGCAGAACCAGGACCACGAGGGCCGCGGCCCACTGACCGAGGTGGCGCCGGGGGACGAGACGCGGGGGTGCGGCTTCTTCGGCAGCCGCGGCCGGTTTGGCGAGAGTCTCGGAGGACATGCGAAGGCTCCGTGATACGTCGAGTCGAACACGGGTGGGTGCCTTCACACAGGCGCTGTACGGCCGAGCCCCTCAGCAGGGCCGTGCACTGAGCGTACGTGCCCGTTTCCCCGCACTGTCAAGGCCGTCCGCACTGTGAGCCGTGCGTCTCAAGTCGGTTGACGGGGAAACGGATGCCTGTTCCACTTGACACATGCGCCCACAGCAGCGGCTGGTCACCCGCTCCCACATCGACTTCGGTCGCGTGTGGTCCTGTTCCTGTTGAGCTGACGCCCTGCACGCCCTGTACGCCCTGATCCTCAGGGCCTCTTTCGCGTTCCCATACGCGCTTTCCACGCCTTCACACGCGCCTTCCCTCCTTCGCGTTCCCTCGCGCGCTGTCACTTCCGCTCTCAGGAGACCGCTGACCCATGCGTACGTTGACACGTACAAACAAGAGGCTTTTCACCGCCTTTGCCCTTGCTGTCTCGGCCGCTCTGTCGCTCACCGCGTGCGGTTCTGGCGACGCGTCGGGCTCGGGCGGTAACGATGCCCGGGCCGCGGCCGAGACCGGGAAGATCCCGGCCACGGACGTCGTGTCGGCCGTCAGGGCGTACGGGCCCGCCGCCAGGCTGCTGCCGGCGGGCGTGCACGACCTCACCGTCGGCGTTGCCGTCTCCGGCCAGTTGCCGGGCACCAGTTATCTGGACGACGGCAAGACGCTCGTCGGGCAGGACATCGACTTCTCCACCGCCGTCGCCAAGACGCTCGGGATCAGGCTGAAGCTCGAACCGGCGAGCTTCGAGGCGATCCTGCCGGCGCTCGGCAGCGGCAAGTACGACTTCGGTGCGAGCAACTTCGGTGTCACCGACGAGCGGCGCAGGACGATCGACTTCGTCACCTACATCAACGACGGCCAGGGCTTCGCCGCCCGCAAGGACAGCGGCCTCACGAAGATCACCGATCTGGAGCAGCTGTGCGGGCTGAACGTGGCGACCGGCGCCGGCACGACCTTCGAGGCCACCCTGGAGGAGAACAAGCACGTCTGCACGGACGCGGGCAAAAAGGCGTACGGCGTGCAGACGTACAGCGAGTCGGGGGCGCTGTGGTCGTCCCTGCAGCAGGGCCGCAGCGATGTGGTGATGTCGACGATCAACGGCCTGCGGTACGCGGTCGCTCAGCAGCCGGGGCTGAGGTTCCTGAACGAGTACCACCGCCTCGACGTCGGCTTCGCCTTCAAGAAGGGCACGAAGCTGGCAGCGGCGTTCCAGTCCGCGGTGAACCACCTGATCGCCGACGGAACGTACCAGAAGATCCTGAAGAAGTGGGGGACCACGGACTCGGCGATCAGCACGTCGCAGATCTCACCTCCGGAGCTGAAGAACTGAAGGGTTCCGCTCCGTCCTCAAGGGACGCGGGGCGCAGCACCACCTGCTCGGTGGCGAGGTCGAAGGCGACGCGCTGCACACGGTCGAACGCCTCGGCGACGTGGAGCACCTCGGCCCCGGCCCGGCCGGGCACCGCGAGCGGTGCGGGCGGGCCGGGGTGCTCGCCCCAAGTGCCGCGCCGCCCGGCGGCGACGGCGCGCGGCAGCTGAGTGGCGGCCACCTCCAGTGCCTGCTGGGCCAGGACGGCGAGCGGAGTCGAGACGGATCGGACGCAGTCGAGGGCGAGGTGGCCGAGCGCGGCGACGGTGCCGAACGCGAACAGCACGAACAGCAGCAGATCGCGCCGGGCGGCGCTCCGGAGTGCGGTGGCGCGCTCCTCCACGTCCTTGCCGAGCGAGATCTGCACCGCGCGCAGTCCGTCGTCGGCGGAGGTCATGGACTCCCACCAGGCCATCGGGGGAATGGCGGCCGTGGCGAGGCGGCCGTCCGCGTGCACGGCGACGTTCTCATAGGCGAGGGCGCGTTCGGCCTCGGGTGTGCCGAGCGCGGCGTCGAGGCGCCGCCGCTGGGCCGCGGTGGCCGAGCGCGGAAAGCTCTCCAGGGCGGCGAGCCTGGCCGCGCGGAGCTGCAGGAAGCGGTTGTAGTCGTCGCCGAAGAACCGTCCGGCGCGTAGCGAGCCCAGGACGATGGCGCGCTCCTCGTCGGCGGACTCCTTGGCGTCGCCGAGGATGTCGAGCGCCCGGCAGGCGGCGTGGAGCCGGACGTCGTACACGTCGTCGAGGCCGAGCTCGAGCCGGTCGAGGACGGTGATGCCGGTGCTGAAGGAGGCGAAGGTCTCCTGGAAGGTGCCGGTGCCGTCGTCGGCGTGCCGGCGGATCGCGGTGAGCCCGTCGAGCCGTCCCAGGGACGCGCGCACGGAGGCGGCGGCATCGTCACGGCCCCGCAGCTCTCGTTCCAGCCGGGCGCGTGCGGTGTCGGTGGCTCTGCGCTGCGCGGGCAGCTTCGCGCCGAACTGCCGTACGCCGCCTACGTATCCGGTGGTCAGCCCGCGTTCCTTCTGCAGCTCGTGGACGAGCCCCTGGAGGGCGATCTCGAGCCGGGCGTGGTCGGCGGTGGCGGCAGCGTCGCGGTGTTCGGAGATCTGCTGGGCGGCGGCCGCGCCGAGCAGGGCGAGCAGGACGGCGAGGGCGAGGACGAGGAACCTCAGCAGCCTGGCGCGGGTGGTGGGGGGTGTGACGTCCACTGATGAAGTGCCTTATATGGAGGACGAATGGTCGGAGGGGCAGAAAATCGTTCTGCCCCCGGCCAACGATCACCACGGCGCACCGGTCACCAGATCATGTGCTTGTTTTACGTGCCGGACATCTTTTGGACAGCGGGCGTTTCAGCAGTCGCAGCCGCAGTCACACCCGTCGCCGCAGGAACAGCAGTTGCCGCAGCACTCACAGCAGTCGCCGCAATCGCCACAGTCGCAGTCGCAGTTGTTGCACCATCCCTCACGCCTCTGCCGCGACCACGGTCCTTCGAACTCGTCGGCGCAGCACACCTGGCAGGTGCAGCACAGCCCCACGGCCACCGCGCAGCCGGCCAGGAAGCCCCGCTTGCCGGGCTTCGAGAGGTCGTCCGTGGTGTGCGGACCGTCCTGCCGGGGAGGTCCGAAGGCGCCCTGAGGGCCGTGCCCGCAGGACTCGGTGCCGAAGGCCCGGTCGACCGAGCGCCGCAGCTCGTGGACGAGCAGGACGTGCGCGAGCCGCCCGTCGGAGCTGTGTCCTTCCGGGGAGCCCCCGGACCCCCAGGCGACTTCGCGCAGCGCGAGCCGTATCCCGTGCAACGCGTCGTCGGCGAGGCGACGGGCCTCCTCCAGCGACGTACCCGTGGCGGTGAGCGGGTTCCAGGCTCCGGACGCGGCGTCCGCCTCCCGGTCCTCCACGGCGTCCAGCAGGTGCGCGAGCCGCCCGAAGAGCCGGCCGGTCTCGGCGAGCGGTGCGGCGTTGCCGGGGCGCCCGGCGAGAACCGCCGTGTGCGCGAAGGCGGCCGCGGTGGCGGTCTCGGTCGGTTCGGTGACGGTCAGGAGGGGAGTGCCGGGCCCGGCGAGCGCCTCGATGCCCACCTGCCGGTCCACGGCGTCCACCAGCACGGCGGTGTCGAACCCGATGCCGGAGCCGGTACGGGCCCCGGCCCGGCCCCAGTTCGCGGCCACCCGGCGCGCCGCGAACGCCACCGGCGCGCGCGCCAACATCCCGTCCCCGTCGGCCATGTGGTCGCGCACCTTGGCGGAGGCGAGCACCAGCGACACGGCGGCCGCGAGCCGCGCCCCCTCGCCCCGCGCGACGGACGCGGTGCGCATCCCGCGCAGCGGGCAGGGACCGGCGGTGCGCCGCCACCCGGCGGTCCCCTCGGCCTGAGCCTCCGTCAGAACGGAGATCAGCAGGCCGTCGTAGTTGGTGACGATGCGCGCGAGCTGCCCGTGGTCCCGGCGCAGGGCGAGACACAGCCCGCACAAGTGCGCCATCCACTGGGCCCTCAGGCCCTCGCTCATCCGATGACGACAGGGCCGGACCATTCCGAACACGACACTCCCCCGTTCCCCCGTGGCTCGTACGATGTCGAGCTGCGGCAGATTATCCGCCGACTCGTTCACCCGTACGCACTTGCCGTCACCCGGACGCCGCGACAAATCGTATTTCACTCATAGTCAGCAGGCGTTCGAGCTCGAACTCTTGGGGCATACGGCCTCTCGACGGATCCGCTGTGCACCAGTACCGTCACGAAACCCCCGCGCGGCGTCTATCCCCTTGGCGCCACATCCGCATCATGGACGACCATGGGGTTGCGGAAGGCATGAAAAAGACCGCTGTGAGAGGAGGCGTCCATGGGATCGGTGCGCAAGGCGAGTGCCTGGCTCGGCCTCGTCGACGACAACGATGACGAGCGTTACTACGACGACGACTACGCCGAGGACCAGGGGCACGGCGAGGCCTGGGTGACCGACCCGCGCGTCAAGGTCGCCTCCGACACGGCGGAGGAGAAGGGCCGCCGGATCGGCACGGTCACCCCGGACAGCTTCCGGGACGCCCGGGCCATCGGCGAGCTGTTCCGGGACGGGGTCCCGGTCATCATGAACCTCACCAACATGGAGCCCGGCGACGCCAAGCGCGTGGTCGACTTCGCGGCCGGGCTGATCTTCGGCCTGCGCGGCTCGATCGACCGTGTCTCCAGCCGGGTGTTCCTGCTGACCCCGGCGAACACGGAGATCGTCAGCGGCGACACCGCGAGCCGGCAGGGCGACGGCTTCTTCAACCAGAGCTGAGGCAGGGCCGCTCACCGGCCCTGCCCGCTCCCGGGTTCCGGGTCATCGGAAGGCGTCGAGTCCGGTGAGCGCCTTGCCCAGCACGAGCTGGTGCATTTCGACGGTGCCCTCGTAGGTGAGCACCGACTCCAGGTTGGTGGCGTGCCGCATCACGGGGTACTCGAGGGAGATCCCGTTGGCGCCGAGGATCGTGCGCGCGGTGCGGCAGATCTCGATGGCCTCGCGGACGTTGTTGAGCTTGCCGAAGCTGACCTGTTCGGGACGCAGCCGTCCCGCGTCCATGCGCCGCCCCAGATGGTGGGCGAGCAGAATCCCCTTGTGCAGTTCGACCGCCATGTCGGCGAGCTTGGCCTGGGTGAGCTGGAACCCCCCGATGGGCCTGCCGAACTGTTCCCTGCTCTTCGCGTACTCCACGGCGGCCTCGAAGCACGACCGGGCGGCCCCCATGGCACCCCACACGATCCCGTAGCGGGCGTGGGAGAGACAGCTGAGCGGTCCCTTGAGTCCTGCGACACCGGGGAGTACGGCGTCGGCGGGCAGCCGTACGTCGTCCAGGACCAGCTCGCTGGTGACGGAGGCGCGCAGGGACCACTTGTGCTTGATCTCCGGGGCGGAGAAGCCCGGGCTGTCGGTGGGGACGACGAACCCGCGGATGCCGTCGTCGGTGTGCGCCCAGACGACGGCGACACCGGCGACGGAGCCGTTGGTGATCCACATCTTGCGGCCGCTCAGGACCCAGTCGGAGCCGTCGCGCTTGGCGTACGTCCGCATCGAGGCCGGGTCGGAGCCGTGGTCGGGTTCGGTGAGCCCGAAGCAGCCGATGACCTCACCGGCGGCCATGCGCGGCAGCCACTGCTGCCTCTGCTCCTCGCTGCCGTAGCGGTGGATGGCGTACATGGCGAGGGAGCCCTGCACAGAGACCAGGGACCGGATTCCGGAGTCCGCGGCCTCGAGTTCCAGGCAGGCGAGCCCGTACTGCACGGCGCTGGCTCCCGCGCAGCCGTAGCCGCTGAGGGACATGCCGAGGGCGCCGATGCCGCCCAGCTCACGGGCGAGCTCGCGGATGGCGGGCAGCTCGCCCTTCTCATACCACTCGGCGACGTGGGGCAGCACACGGTCCGCCGCCCAGGTCCGTACGGTGTCGCGGATGGCGCGGTCCTCGGCGTCCAGCAGGTCGTCGATCCCGAGCGGGTCGGCCGGGTCGAAGGGCGGCAACGTCGAGGACGTGGTCATGGGAGCAGCCTCCGTGACACTGAAAACTAACAGCGCTAGCCAGGTTGGACGGGGCCGACGCTACGGCGCGGTGCGCTCCACGTCCAGTACCGGGCCGGCCCCCCGGGCAGCTCGTTGCCCGAGGAGTGGGCGGGGCCCCGGCTACGCCGTGACGCGCGTGTCGGCGGCCTCGCGCGAGGTCGGCACCCCGGCCGGAGGTGCCTCACAGTGCATCACCCGCGGCAGCCTCACCGCCATCAGCGCCCCCAGCAGCAACAGCCCCGCGCTCACCACCAGCGTCACATGCAGGCCGTGCACGAAGGAGTCCCGCGCGGCGTGGCGCAGTGCGGCGCCCCGCGCACCGCCCAGCCGGTCCGCCACCTCGTACGCCTCCCCCAGCGAGTGCCCCGCCGCCCGTGTCGCCCCCGCCGGGACTCCGGGCACCGAGGACAGCCCGGGCGCGTACGCCGCGTTCATCACGCTGCCCAGCAGTGCGATGCCGATGCCCGCGCCCAGCTGGTACGACGTCTCGCCGATCGCCGCCGCGCCACCGGACTGCTCCTGCGGCGCCTCGCTCAGCATCGACTCGTACGCCGCGAACAGCGTGGTCTCCAGCCCGAAGCCCAGCAGGACGAAGCCGGACAGCAGCAGTGCCGGGTCGTCCTCCCCGCCCATCGCCGTCAGCAGGAGCACCGCCGCGGCCGTGAGGCAGAAGCCGACGGCGACCATCCGGCGCGGACCGAACCGGTGCAGCAGGTGGGAGCCGGCCAGGCCCGCCGCCATCGCCGCGAAGGTCAGCGGCAGCAGCCTGAGGCCCGTCTGCAGGGGCGAGAGACGCAGCACCAGTTGCAGGTACTGCGCCGCGATCAGCTCCAGGCCGACCAGCGCGAGCATCGCCAGCACGATGCACCCCACCGATGTGCTGAACGCCGGACGCGCGAACATCCTCAGGTCCACCAGGGGGTGTGCGCGGCGTCGCTGCCGCCGCACGAAACCCGCCAGCAGGGCCGCGCCCACCAGCAGCGGCAGCAGCGTGGCCGGGGCGATCGGCGGCTCACCGCCGCCGAGCCGCTTCACTCCGAGCACCAGCCCGAAGAGACCGCCCGCCGCCATGAGGGCGCCGACCACGTCCCACGGGCCGTCCCGGTCACCCCTCGACTCGGGCAGCAGCAGCCGTCCGACCGGCAGACTGACCAGCATCAGCGGGATGTTGATCAGGAAGACCGAACCCCACCAGAAGTGCTCGAGCAGGAAGCCGCCGAGCAGCGGACCGACCGCCGCCCCCACGGCGGCCACCGCGCTCCAGATGCCGATCGCCAGCGCCCGCTCGCGCCGGTCGGGGAACACCTGGCGCAGGATGGACAGCGTCGCCGGCATGATCATCGCGCCGCCCACGCCGAGCAGCGCCCGCGCCGTGATCAGCACCTGGGCGTCCTGGGCGAGGGCGGCGACGCCGGAGGCGACTCCGAAGAGTCCGTAGCCGAGCAGCAGGACGCGTCTGCGGCCGATCCGGTCGCCCAGCGTGCCGAACAGGATGAGCAGCGAGGCACAGACGAGCGGATAGGTGTCGACGATCCAGAGCAGTTCTATCGCGCCGGGCTTGAGGTCCTCGGTGACGGCGGGCATCGCCACGTGCAGCACGGTCGCGTCGAGGGCGACGAGCAGCAGGCTCACACAGAGGACGACGAGCACGACCCAGCGGTTGGCACCCGCCCCGGCCGTCCTACGGCGCAGCCGAGCGGCGGCCGTGGTCGTCCCGGACATGTACGTACCTCCCAGATGGTCCCTCGCTTCGGCGGATCCACGAGGTGGGGACGTCCCCGCGGTAGTGGCCGGGAGGAGCGGTACTCCGGGCCCACGCAACGAAGTGAGTGAGTCGTCAGCGTACGCGAGTTCCCCCGGCCGTCGCGTGGCAGACCTCTCACGTTCTTCTGGCGGAGGATGTGGTATGCGCCACGCCTCCCCCGGTCCACCACGCGCGGATGACCGCTGCGGTTCCGTACGGCGCCGATAATCGAGCGCGTGACCGATCTTGCAACGCGCCCGCCCCCCACCGGCACCGTACGCCGGGCCGCCCCCGCCCTCGCGGGGTACGCCGCCGTGCGCGCCATGGGGCTCGTCGTGCTCGCCGTGTGGAGCGCGGCGCGCGGCACGAGCCCGCACACGCTGCTGAGCGCCCGTTGGGACTCGCTGTGGTACACCCGGGTCGCCGCGCTCGGTTACGGCTACGAGGTCCGTCTGCCGAACGGCGACGTGCACTCCAACCTCGCGTTCTTCCCGCTGCTGCCTTGGCTGGAGCGGCTCGGCGCGGCACTCACCCCGTTGTCGTACGCCGACGCGGGCCTGGCCGTCTCGACGCTCGCCTCGCTCGCCGCGGCGTGGGGGATCTTCGCCGTCGCGGACCATGTGTACGGGCGCCGTGTCGGAGTGTGCGCGGTGCTGGTGTGGGCGGCGCTGCCGGTCGGGATCGTCCAGTCGACGGCGTACAGCGAGTCATTGTTCACGGCGCTCGCCGCCTGGGCGCTGTACGCGGTGCTGACGGACCGCTGGGTGAGTGCGGGCGTGCTCGCGTCGCTCGCGGGCCTGACCCGTCCGGTCGGTGCGGCCGTGGTCGCGGCCGTGTGGGTGGCGGCGATCCGTGCGTACGTACGCGACCGGGGCGCGTCGGCGGTGGACGGGCGGCCCGGCAACCCTGTTCGCCGGGCGCTGGGGATGCTCCTCGCCCCGCTCGGCGCCGCCGGGTACGTCCTGTGGGTCGGTCACCGCACCGGCCGGGGCCCGCTCGGCTACCTCGACGTCCAGGCGGGCTGGCGCAACGGCTTCGACGGCGGCTACGCCTTCGCGCGCTTCGCCGCCGCCAAGTTCACGTCCCTGGCCTCGGTGCCGGCCGGCGTGGGTCTGGTGGCCGGGGTCGCGTTGATCGTCTGGTTGTACGTGGTGTGCGTACGGCAGGGCCAGCCGCTGCCGTTGCTCGTGTACACGGGCGTGGTCACGGCGCTCGCGCTCGGCGCGGCAAGCTACTTCGGCTCGAAACCGCGCCTGCTGATGCCCGCCTTCCCCCTGCTGCTGCCGCTCGCCCGCGCTCTCGCCCGGGGACGGACATCGACGTCGGCGTCGGTGCTCGGCGGTGTCGCGTTGGCATCGGCCGTCTACGGAGCGTTGTGGCTCAACGGATCCGGTCCGCTGTGATCCACTCGGCGACTGGCGGTGATCGGCCGGGGAATTGAGCCCCAGCATTCGGTGAACGAATGGATATGGGCCATTAAAACGTGGACCCCGAAGATCAATGGAATTGAAGGTCGCTCCGCGCAGCTCATTGCGGAATCCGTTGATATAAACGCCCTGTTGAGAGGAATCCCACATCACATCGTCATCACGACCCCAGTGATTCGGGCGGGTTCACAGCTCACCCGCTGTAACGTCGATTGAGTGCGTACCGAACGAAAGCTGAGCCGTTGGGAGCGGGTCTTCGCCCGGTTGGACCGTGAGCCGAGCCGACCGGCCCACATCGACGTGCCCAGGATGAGCCGGCACCGAGTTGTTCTCTTCTCGGCAACTCTGGCCTTCTACTTGGCGATCGTGTGGGCCGTCGTCGTCTCCTCCTGGCTGGTCCGGCTCGACTGGCAGGTCATGTTCTTCCGGCCGTACCAGCAGTGGCCGCAGATCCACGCGTTCCTCGACTACTACGTGGTGCTCGGCCAGCGCGGCCCCACCGCGGTGATGGTCGCGGCCTGGCTCGGCTGGCGCTCCTGGCGGCAGCACACCCTGCGCCCGCTGCTCACCCTGGCCACGGCGCTGCTGCTGCTCAACATCACGGTCGGAGCCGCCAAGTACGGCATGGGCCGTCTCGGACCGCACTACGCGACCGTCATCGGGTCGAACGAGATGTGGCGCGGCGGCGATATATTCCCCTCCGGTCACACCGCGAACGCCGTGGTGACCTGGGGCATCCTCGCCTATCTGGCCTCCACGCCGCGAGCCAGACGCTGGCTGTCCGCGCTCTCCGCGGTGACCTCCCTGGGCGTCGGCATGACCACCGTCTACCTCGGTACGCACTGGCTGAGCGACGTGCTCCTCGGCTGGGCCGCGGGCCTGCTCATCCTGCTGGCGCTGCCCTGGTTCGAGTCGCCGATCGCCACCGCCGAGGTCCGCATCCTGGCGCTGCGGGACCGCCTGCGCAGCCGCCGTGCCGCCCCGGCGCGCGTTCCGGCCCCGGTCGGCGCCCCGTCGCTGGTCGTCACCCCGCGCACCGCCGACGAGCCGGCGCCCGCGTGGGAGCCGGTGACCGCCTCCCGCGCCCCACGCTCACCGGCGTACCTGGCTCCGGGACCGCACATGGCCCGGGCGGAACGCACCCCGGTCACCCCGGTGGGCAGCCGCCGCCCGCCGCACTCGGACCGCGCCTCGCGCGGCACCGCCTCGGCCCGGCCCCTGGCGGGCGGCTGAGCGGCGCACGTCGCGGGACCGGTACGCACACCCACCCGCACGCATGACGAAGGCCCCGGCTCCTGCGAGCCGGGGCCTTCGTCATGGGCGTACGCGGTTCGGTCAGCCCTTCCAGGAGCGCTTGACCCTGCCGTCCTCGACCTCGAAGTTGATCCGTCCGAAGAGGTACTCCATGGTGATGATCGAGCCCGGCGGCAGCGAGCGGACCGTGCGCCAGCCGCGCTCGCGGGCGAGCCGCTCGGCCTGCCCGGCCTCCAGGCCGACGTAACGCTCCGGGGAGTCCTCGGGTTCGGCGTCAGGTGTGGGATGGGGTGCCATGCCGCCACGGTAGGCCGCGGGCTCCCGAGGCGGAAGCCCGGAGCGCCACAGGAGGCTCAGATACCCCTCCGATCACGCTTCTGTCACAGGATCACGACACCCGTTTCGCCCCAACGGAGTCACACGTACGGGCGGTTCCGGTCGCGCCGCGCACGCCGCCGAACGTAATTCGGGACTAGCTTGACCACGGTCGGAAGGGGTTCGGAAAAACCCCGCGGAAAGCCGGGTACGCAGTTCACCGCGGCTCTTTCCAATCCGATTCCGGGATCGTCCGCGCCGCCTGACTCCGCATAAGAAACACACGGCTTCAGCACAGAATCCCCGTATGTCTGCGGTCGGAGCCGTCGGCGGCGCGCGCAGCATGACGTGAGCCCGCGGGAGTGCCGGGCCGCGGGCGCCGGCAGGCCCCGGGCGCGACGAGCGAGAGGCAAGCATGGGCACGGACACGGCGCGGGCGATCGCGGGGCCCGTACCGCGGAGGCGGGCCGGGCGGCTGGTCGTCGACTGGCTGACGACCACCGACCACAAGAAGATCGGCCACCTCTATCTGATCACGTCGTTCGGCTTCTTCCTGATCGGCGGCGTCATGGCGCTGCTGATGCGCGCGGAACTGGCCAGGCCCGGCCTGCAGATCATGAGCAACACCCAGTACAACCAGTTGTTCACCCTGCACGGCACGATCATGCTGCTGCTGTTCGCGACCCCGAGCTTCGCGGGTTTCGCGAACGAGATCATGCCGCTGCAGATCGGCGCCCCCGATGTGGCGTTCCCGCGGCTGAACATGCTGTCGTACTGGCTGTTCCTGTTCGGCGGGCTGATCGTGCTGGGGTCGCTGCTGACGCCGGACGGCGCCGCCGACTTCGGCTGGTTCGCCTACGCCCCGCTCAACAGCCACGAGCACACGCCGGGCATCGGCGCCGACATGTGGATCCTGGGGCTCGCGCTGGCCGGCTTCGGCACGATCCTCGGCGCGGTGAACTTCCTGACGACGATCGTCGGGATGCGCGCGCCGGGGATGACGATGTTCCGGATGCCGATCTTCACCTGGAACACGCTGTTCACGTCGATCCTCGTCCTGATGGCGTTCCCCGTGCTGGCCGCGGCGCTGCTGGTCCTGGAGGCGGATCGGCGGTTCGGCTCGCAGGTGTTCGAGTCCGCGAACGGCGGCGCCATCCTGTGGCAGCACCTGTTCTGGTTCTTCGGCCATCCCGAGGTCTACATCATCGCGCTGCCGTTCTTCGGGATCATCACGGAGATCATTCCGGTCTTCAGCCGCAAGCCGATCTTCGGCTATCTGACACTGGTCGGCGCCACGATGGCGATCACCGGCCTGTCGATCGTCGTCTGGGCGCACCACATGTTCGCCACGCAGGCGGTGCTGCTGCCGTACTTCTCGTTCATGTCCTTCATGATCGCGGTGCCGACGGGGGTGAAGTTCTTCAACTGGAGCGGCACGATGCTGCGGGGCTCGCTGTCGTTCGAGACCCCGATGCTGTGGGCGACCGGCTTTCTGGTGTCGTTCCTGTTCGGCGGGCTGACCGGGGTGATCCTGGCGTCGCCGCCGCTGGACTTCCACGTCACCGACTCGTACTTCGTGGTCGCCCATTTCCACTACGTGGTCTTCGGCACCGTCGTCTTCGCGACCTTCGGCGGCTTCTACTTCTGGTGGCCCAAGTTCACCGGCAGGATGCTGGACGAACGGCTCGGCAAGATCCACTTCTGGACGCTGTTCATCGGCTTCCACACCACGTTCCTGGTGCAGCACTGGCTGGGCGCGGAGGGCATGCCTCGCCGGTACGCCGACTATCTGGCCGCCGACGGGTTCACCGCGCTCAACACCGTCTCGACGATCGGCGCGCTCCTGCTCGGCCTGTCGACGCTGCCGTTTCTCTACAACGTGTGGCGGACCGCCCAGTACGCGCCGAAGGTGGAGTCCGACGACCCGTGGGGCTTCGGCCGCTCCCTGGAGTGGGCGACCTCGTGCCCGCCGCCGCGGCACAACTTCGTCACGCTGCCCCGGATCCGCTCGGAGTCCCCGGCGTTCGACCTGCACCATCCGCTGTACGCCGGTCAGGCCCCTCAGCCCGAGCCAGAGCGGCATCAAGCCGGTCACGAGCCGTCCTGACGGTCTCGGTGAGCTCGGTGGGCTCCAGGACCTCGAAGGGGAAGCCGGTCATCATCACATGAACCACCATCGCCTCGAGGCTGGGGGCCCCGGTGCGCAGCAGACAGCTGCCGTCGCTCTCCGCCTCCAGGGCCCCGGCCGACGGGGAGATGCGCTCGGCCGCCTCGTGCAGCGGCACCAGCAGCCGCAGGACGGCCTGCGTGGCGTACGCGCGTGTGGAGACGCCCCGCGACACGTAGGCGGCCAGGTCGTCGGCCGGCGGTGTGCGCGGGGTGAAGCGGGGCCCGTGCGGGGGCTTGGGGGTGATGCGGTCGACGCGGAAGGTGCGCCAGCCGTCGCGGTCGAGGTCCCAGGCGACCAGGTACCAGCGGCGCTCGGTGCACACCAGGCGGTGCGGCTCGACCGTGCGGCGGGTGGCGGCGCCCTCGTGATCGCGGTACTCGAAGCGCAGCCGCTCCGCGTCCCGGCACAGGTGGGCCAGCTCCGTGAGCACACCCGGGTCCACCGGGGACGGCGCGGGCCCGCGCAGCATCGGCACGGTGAAGGCGTTCAGGGCGCCGACGCGGCGGCGCAGCCGGTCGGGGAGCACCTGCTCCAGCTTGGCGAGAGCGCGGACGGAGCTCTCGCCGATGCCCTCGATGCCCTGTCCGGCGGCCGTGCGCAGCCCCACGGCCACGGCGACCGCCTCGTCGTCGTCCAGCAGCAGCGGCGGCAGTTCGGCTCCCGCGCCGAGCTGGTAGCCGCCGCCGGTCCCGGGGCTGGCGTTGACGGGGTAGCCGAGGTCGCGCAGCCGTTCCACGTCGCGGCGGACGGTGCGGGGGCTGACGCCCAGCCGCTCCGCGAGGTCGGCTCCGGACCATTCGCGGTGGGCCTGGAGCAGGGACAGCAGGCGCAGCAGTCGGGCCGAGGTGTCCAGCATGGGCCGAGTCTGCCAGGCCCGGCGGCCGGGGTTGTCCGCAAGGCGGTCAGCTCACGGCGCTGACGGTCACCGACAGGTCGTTGTCGACGGTGTAGTAGGGCCGGGCCCGGACCTCGCCGTGCTCCGCCCGCACCGCGGCCTTCGGGTAGCGGAAGACCGGCCTCTTGTCCACGACGTCGTCGAGCAGCCGAGCGATCCGCACCCGCGGCCCCTCCTCCCCCGCCGGGCGCAGCCACAGGTCCCAGATGCCGGGGTCGAGCGGCGCGTAGGGAACGGTGAAGCCGAACTCCGTCTCCCGGGCGGTGACGCCCGTGCGCAGCACCTTCTCCGCACAGCTGCGCTCACGGACCTCGGCATAGGCGTCGGGTGCGAGCCCGGTGCCGTACACCCGGCCGCTCACCGTGAACCCGGCCTGGGTGATGTGCAGTTCTCCGGCCTCGGCGTGCGGGGCGCGCAGCCAGCTGCGGACGGCCAGGGTGCCCCGCCTGGTGGTGTACGGGATGCGGACGGCGATCCGGGCGGCCGTTTCCCCGGGCACGCGGTCGACGAGGGACCGCAGGTCTTTGACGCCCGGGACGAGGGGGTGCGGCTCGTCCTCGGCGAACCGTGCGTAGGCGTCCCAGCGGCCCTCGGGCAGGTCGACGCTGCTGGGCAGGGCGGCGCGCAGCCGGCCGCCCTCGGCGGGAGCCAGGGGCAGCGCGCACTCCTCGCCGTCGCGGCGGCGCAGCACCAGGTGGGCGGGACCCGGCTCGGCGACGCCGATGTCGAAGGTCAGTCCGCCCGCGGTGTCGGCGACGCAGTCGGCGGACAAGGGCGGGGCGGCGCGTGGGCCTTCGGTCATCATGCGGGGCGCCCCCTTCTCAGCGCGCTGCGCCCGGCCTCCCGAACTGTGTGGGCGCCACCGAGCGGCGCCGCCCGGGTGCGGTGGACCGAGCCGCGCAGCCGGACGGGCGGGGGCGAGGCCGATGAATGCGGTACACCGCGACAGGTGGCGTACACACCGCCCCGGCCGAGCCGGCCCTCCGCGTCCTCCCAGCCTCCCACGGACGGGCGGCTCGTGCGCGTCGTCGCAGGCGGGGGCGGCCGCTCACGGCCACGGGGAGCGGCAGCCCGTGGCCGTGCACGAACGCGTCGGGCCCCGACGTCCCGCTGAGACGTCGGGGCCCGAGGGCGGGCGCGGTCAGAGTTCGAGCCGCTGCCCGGGAACGATCAGGTCGGGGTCGCCGCCGATGACCGACTTGTTGCGCTCGTACAGCCGCTGCCAGCTGATGCCGTGCCGCTCGGCGATGCCGCTGAGCGTGTCGCCCTGGCGCACGGTGTAGTCACCGCGGGACGCGCTGCGGTTGACGTGGCCCGTCGAGCGCTGCGGCGCCTTCCACGCCTGCTTCGCCGGGGCGGACTCGGTGGTGGCCTTCTTGGAGGAGGAGCGGGTGCTCACCTCGGCGCCCGACGTGGTGGGCGCGCTGCCGTAGGCTCCGGCGCGCTGCGAGCAGACCGGCCAGGCGCCCCAGCCCTGGGCCTGCTGGACCTTGGTGGCGATGGCGATCTGCGCCTGGCGGGAGGCCTGGTCGGCGGTCGGGGCGTAGGCCGTGCCGCCGTACGCGCGCCAGGTGCCGGCGGAGAACTGCAGTCCTCCGTAGTAGCCGTTGCCGGTGTTGATGTGCCAGTTCCCGCCGCTTTCGCACTGGGCGATGCGGTCCCACACTCCACCGTCGGCCGCGGCGGCGTTGCCGGTCGCGGCGAGCAGTCCGAGCGGGGCGAGCAGGGCCGCGCCGGCGAGGACCGCCGAGTTACGGGTCGTACGAGTCTTACGGGCGTTATCGGCACATTCGGACATGTAATTCCCTCTCCACAGACCCGGATCCCCCAAGGCGAGGCGCGCCGTCCCGCGCATGAACGCGGTCGTCGCACTCCGCCCCGTCCGCCGGAGGTGGTGCTGCGCGCCGGCTGTGCGGCGCGGCCGGTGGACGTACCCGGGCGGTGCTCGTTGCACACGGCGGAGGAATGTAAGGAGGTCTGCAGCCCGGAATCAACCGACTCGATGTCATTCCAGGCCAGTTGGCGGTTACCGCGGGTATCGTCGATTTCAGGCCACCCACTTCATTCGCTGATTTCCGGATTTGTCGACCAGCGCACGCGACGGTCTGTGAGTCAGTTCACGGAACCAACTCGCAGTGACTTGGCAGAAGTTGACGTGGAGTAACCGATTCCGCAGGGAGCTTCACCCTGCGCGCTGGTCGGTTCGATTCCGTTCGCCTTCGGGCGTGACTCCGGCCACAGATCGCCCGTTGTCATCTTCATGAGCCGGGGACCCCCGGGCTCATGGGCCGGGAGCCACCCGGCACCGTCACGCACCGCATCCCGAGGGAGCCACCCGTGCCGCGCATGCTCGACGTCAGCGACGCCGTACGCGCCGAGATCGGCGACGAAGAAGCCGACCGGCTGCTCGCCGGAGACAACACCCCGGGCAGTTACGACTGCACCTCCTGCCGCACCCCGGGCGACTCCTCACAGGAGCGCACCAGCACCGTCCTGTTCGTCGGCGAGGAGACGGCCGTCCTCGCCTTCGCCCACGCCACCTGCCTGCCCTCCCAGGTCGTCCAGGTCACCGAGGAACAGCTGCAGGGCGCCGTCCGCTCCATCGCCGCCGACCAGGGGCCCGGCACGGCCGTACCCGAGCAGGCGGTGCTCGGTGTCACCAGCGGACTCGTCCTGATCGCCGGAGAGCTGCACCCGGCGCTCGTCGTGGAGCCGACCGCGCCGATCGCGCGCCCGGGCACGACCGGGATCGGCGACGACTTCCTGCCGCTGCTCATCGAGCAGGGCTTCATGCCGCTGACGGCGATCGAGTCGGTGCCGCCGGTGCTGCACGGCTGGTCGGTGCTGCTCGCCGTGGGCCAGCTGCACGCGGTGCTGCAGCCCGGGGCGAACGGCGGGCAGCCGGTGGCATGGTGGCAGGCCCACCAGCCGCTGCAGGTGACGGACGGGTGGCGGGCGGCCGCCAACAAGCACCAGCAAGTGCTGATGTTCGCCGCGCCGGTGGGATCGATCGGGCGTCAGCCGCGTGAGGACCTGCTGCGTGAGGCGCTGGACAGGGCAGCGGCGTACGGCAAGCTCGTGGCCGCGGCGTTGCCTCTGGCGGGCATCTGAGGCCTGGCCCCTCTCCAGGGCGCCGCCGCTGCCGACGAAGCGGACCAATCGTGCGCATCCCTTGAGCGGCGGGGTCGTTGGCACCTACGTGCACGCATATGACGTCCCCCGCCGCCAGTCCTACCAGCCGATCCGCTCCGGGGCAGCGACCCAGGCCCCCTCCGCCACGCCGATCTACGACGCGCTCTACGCCGAGTACGTCAGGGCCTTCCGGGCGTGCCCGGGCGACCGCAGCGGCGAGGAGGATCTGGGCTTCACCGCCTTCTCCGCCTCCCCCCAGCACGGGACCGGGCACCTGGCTGCCCAGCACGGCCATACGGCCTCGGCGGCCAGCGTCTGGCAGCAGGTGGCGCGGCACGCCCGCGGCATGCACCACGTCCCGGCGCTGCCCCCCGCACCACGCAGGGGGCTGTGAGCGGGGCGGCAGAGGACGCAGAACACGCGAAGGGCCGGCCCCCGCACGGAGGCCGGCCCTTGTGTCACTTCACGTCACTTCTTCTTGCCGCGCTTCTCGCGCACGCGGACCGAGATATGGATCGGCGCACCCTCGAAGCCGAACTCCTCGCGCAGCCGCCGCTCGATGAACCGGCGGTAGCCCGCCTCGATGAAGCCGGAGGCGAAGAGCACGAACCGCGGGGGCTTGGTGCCGGCCTGCGTGCCGAAGAGGATGCGCGGCTGCTTGCCGCCCCGGACGGGGTGCGGGTGCGCGGACACGAGCTCGCCGAGGAACGCGTTGAGGCGGCCCGTCGGCACCCGGGTCTCCCAGCCCGCGAGGGCGGTCTCGATCGCCGGGACCAGCTTCTCCATATGGCGGCCGGTACGCGCCGAGACGTTCACCCGCGGCGCCCACGCCACCTGGCCCAGCTCGGTCTCGATCTCCCGCTCCAGGTAGTAGCGGCGCTCCTCGTCGAGGGTGTCCCACTTGTTGAAGGCGAGCACGAGCGCACGGCCCGCGTCCACCGCCATGGTGACGATGCGCTGGTCCTGTACGGAGATGGACTCGGAGGCGTCGATGAGGACGACCGCGACCTCCGCCTTCTCGACGGCGGCGGCGGTGCGCAGCGAGGCGTAGTAGTCGGCGCCCTGCTGGAGGTGGACCCGCTTGCGGATGCCGGCCGTGTCGACGAACTTCCAGGTCTTGCCGCCGAGTTCGATCAGCTCGTCGACCGGGTCACGGGTGGTGCCCGCCAGTTCGTTGACGACGACGCGCTCCTCGCCGGCGACCTTGTTCAGCAGTGAGGACTTGCCGACGTTCGGGCGGCCGATCAGGGCGACACGGCGCGGTCCGCCGACCCCGGCGCCGCCGAAGGTCTGGGCGGGCGCCTCGGGCAGGGCCTCGAGGACGGCGTCCAGCATGTCGCCGGTGCCACGGCCGTGCAGCGCCGAGACCGGGTACGGCTCGCCGAGGCCGAGGTTCCACAGGTACGCCGCGTCGGCCTCGCCGCTCGGGCCGTCGACCTTGTTGGCGGCGAGCACCACGGGCTTGCCCGCCTTGCGCAGCAGCCGGACCACCGCCTCGTCGGTGTCGGTGGCGCCGACCTTGGCGTCGACGACGAACACGACCGCGTCGGCGGCCTCGATCGCGTACTCGGCCTGCGCGGCCACGGAGGCGTCGATGCCGAGGACGTCCTGCTCCCAGCCGCCGGTGTCGACGACCTTGAAGCGGCGGCCCGCCCACTCGGCCTCGTAGGTGACGCGGTCGCGGGTGACGCCGGGCTTGTCCTCGACGACGGCCTCGCGGCGGCCGATGATGCGGTTCACCAGGGTCGACTTGCCGACATTGGGGCGGCCGACGACGGCGAGCACCGGGAGCGGGCCGTGTCCGGCCTCCTCGATGGCGCCCTCGACGTCCTCGAGGTCGAAGCCCTCTTCCGCGGCGAGCTCCATGAACTCCGCGTACTCGGCGTCGCCGAGCGCCCCGTGCTCGTACTCGTGCTCAGCCGAGCCGTCGGGCTGGATCTGGTCGTTCATGAAGTCCGTACCTCGTTCATCGTGGTGATCGGTGGAGCACCGCACCTACGGTGATCCACTACTCAAGTGTCGCCTAGCGCCCGGTCGAACGCCTGGCGTTTTCCAGGTGCCCGGCGAGCTGCTTCTGGATGCGCACGGTCGCCTCGTCCAGCGCCTTGCGCGTACGCCGCCCGCTGCCGTCGCCCGCCTGGAACGGCTCGCCGAAGACGACGTCGATACGGCTGCGCAGCGGGGGCAGCCCCTTTATCAACCGTCCCCGCCGCTCGGAACTTCCCAGCACCGCGACCGGGACGATCGGCGCCCCGCTGCGGACCGCGAAGTAGGCGAGCCCGGCGCGCAGCGAGGTGAAGTCGCCCTCGCCCCGGGTGCCCTCGGGGAAGATGCCGAGGACTCCCCCGTTCTGGAGCACGCCGAGCGCCTGGGTGATGGCCGTGCGGTCGGTGGACGTGCGGTCCACCTTCAGCTGGCCGATGCCGCGCAGGAAGGGGTCCAGGGGGCCGACGAACGCCTCCTTCTTGATCAGGAAGTGCGTCGGCCTGGGCGCCACGCCCATGACCATGGGCCCGTCGATGTTGTGGGAGTGGTTCACGGCGAGGATCACCGGGCCGCTCGCGGGCACCCTCCACGCGCCGAGCACGCGCGGCTTCCACAGCCCGTACATCAGCGGGACGCCGATGCGCCGCCCGACTTCGGCGCTGCGCACGGAAGGAGCCTCGGTCACTTCCCGGCCCGCTTCTCCTCGACGAGGGTGACGACGCACTCGATGACCTGCTGGAGGGTGAGGTCGGTGGTGTCCACCTCGACCGCGTCGTCCGCCTTCGCGAGCGGGGAGGTCTTGCGGCTGGAGTCGGCCGCGTCCCGCTTGATCAGCGCCTCACGGGTGGCGTGCAGGTCCGCGCCCTTCAGTTCGCCGTTGCGGCGGGCGGCGCGTGCCTCCGGGGAGGCGGTGAGGAAGATCTTCAGGTCGGCGTCGGGCAGCACGGTCGTGCCGATGTCGCGGCCCTCGACGACGATGCCGTTCTCGGCGGCGGCCGCGATGGTGCGCTGCAGCTCGGTGATCCGGGCCCGCACCTCGGGCACCGCGCTGACCGCGCTGACCTGGGAGGAGACCTCCGGGGAGCGGATCGGCCCGGAGACGTCCGTGCCGTCCACGGTGATGGTGGGGGCCTTCGGGTCGGTACCGGAGACGATCTCCGGCTTGCCCGCCACGGCCGCGACGGCAGTGGGGTCCGCTATGTCGATGCCGTTGTTCACCATCCACCAGGTGATCGCCCGGTACTGGGCGCCGGTGTCCAGGTAGCTGAGCCCGAGCTGTGCGGCCACAGCCTTCGACGTGCTCGACTTGCCCGTGCCGGCGGGGCCGTCGATGGCGACAATCACTGCCGGGGCGGTCCGGGCGGCGCCGTTTTCCACGGTGGGAACACCTTCCTGGTGGTGTGTGGCGGGTGGGTGGACGGGCGGGACGCGAGGGCGCCCCGCACAAGGTTACTGGCTCGCCGGGCCCGGCATGCCGGGCCTGCCCGTCACCCGGTTGCCGCAGCGCCCGGCGCGGACCCGTGACCGGTCGTACGCCCGCCCTACTGCCGGATCACCCAGCCCCGCTCCCGCAGCGTGGCGCTCAGCACCGGGGCGGCCGCCTGCTCCACCATCAGCTGGACCAGGCCCGCCTGCTGCCCCGTCGCGTGTTCGATGCGGACGTCCTCGATGTTGATCCCGGCCCTGCCCGCGTCCGCGAAGATACGGGCCAGCTGGCCGGGCTGGTCGTCGATGAGCACGGCCACGGTCTCGTACGCCCGCGGGGCGCTGCCGTGCTTGCCGGGCACCCGGACCTGGCCGGCGTTGCCGCGGCGCAGCACGTCCTCGATGCCCTCGGTGCCCTCGCGCCGCTTGGCCTCGTCGGAGGACTGCAGGGCCCGCAGGGCCTGGACGGTCTCGTCGAGGTCGGCGGCGACCTCGGAGAGCAGGTCGGCGACCGGGCCCGGGTTGGCGGACAGGATGTCGATCCACATCCGGGGGTCGGAGGCCGCGATCCGGGTCACGTCCCGGATGCCCTGCCCGCACAGCCGTACGGCCGCCTCTTCGGCGTGCTCCAGGCGCGCGGCGACCATGCTGGAGACCAGGTGGGGCATGTGCGAGACGAGCGCGACGGCCCGGTCGTGGGCGTCGGCGTCCATGACGACCGGCACGGCACGGCAGTGCGAGACCAGCTCCAGGGCGAGGTTGAGCACCTCGGTGTCGGTGTCCCGGGTCGGGGTCAGCACCCAGGGCCGCCCCTCGAAGAGGTCGCCGCTGGCCGCCAGCGGGCCCGACTTCTCGCGGCCCGACATGGGGTGTGTGCCGATGTACGGGGTCAGGTCGAGGCCGAGCGCCTCCAGCTCGCGACGCGGGCCGCCCTTGACGCTGGCCACGTCGAGGTAACCGCGCCCGAGGCCGCGCCGCATGGCGTCGGCGAGCGCGGCGGCCACGTGGGCGGGCGGGGCGGCGACGATCACCAGGTCGACCGGTCCCTCGGGCGCCTCGTCGGTCCCGGCTCCGAGCGCGGCGGCCGTACGGGCCTGCTCCGGGTCGTGGTCGGAGAGGTGCACGGTGACCCCGCGGGCGGCGAGCGCCAGGGCCGCGGACGTGCCGATCAGCCCCGTGCCGATGACGAGTGCGGTCCTCACTGGGCGATGTCCTTGCGCAGAGCGGCGGCGGCACCGAGGTAGACATGCGCGATCTCCGCGCGCGGCTTGTCGGACTCGATGTGGGCGAGGATGCGGACGACCCGGGGCATCGCGCCCTCGATGTCCAGCTCCTGGGCGCAGATCAGCGGCACGTCGACGATGCCGAGCTTGCGGGCGGCGGCCGCCGGGAAGTCGCTGTGCAGATCGGGCGTGGCCGTGAACCAGATGCTGATCAGGTCGTCGGTGGTCAGCCCGTTGCGCTCCAGGATGGCGGAGAGCAGGGCACCGACCTGCTCGTCCATGTGCCCGGCCTCGTCCCGCTCGAGCTGAACGGCGCCACGGACCGCTCGTACCGCCACGGTGTTGCTCCTTGCCGATCTACGGAAAACGTCAGGTCACCAGCGTAGGGCAGCCCGCGCCCCCTAGGGGCGCGGGCCTGTGCCGATGTGCGGCTCCGCCGCGTGGGCGCGATCGATCACGACGGATCCGCGGACGCCGACCGTCGGAAGGACCCGATCTCAGGGGCTACAGATCGACTTCCTTCATCAACATGCCGACCTCGGTGTTGGACAGCCGCCGCAGCCACCCCGACTTCTGGTCCCCGAGCGTGATCGGCCCGAACGCGGTGCGCACCAACTTGTCCACAGGGAAGCCGGCCTCGGCCAGCATGCGCCGCACGATGTGCTTGCGCCCCTCGTGCAGGGTCACCTCGACGAGGTAGTTCTTGCCGGTCTGCTCGACCACCCGGAAGTGGTCCGCGCGCGCGTACCCGTCCTCGAGCTGGATGCCGTCCTTCAGGCGCTTGCCGAGATCGCGCGGGATCGGGCCCACGATGTGCGCGAGGTAGGTCTTCTTCACGCCGTACTTGGGGTGGGTCAGCCGGTGCGCGAGCTCGCCGTGGTTGGTGAGCAGGATGACGCCCTCGGTCTCGGTGTCGAGCCGGCCGACGTGGAAGAGCCGGGTCTCACGGTTGGTGACGTAGTCGCCGAGGCACTGGCGCCCCTCCGGGTCCTCCATGGTGGAGACGACACCGGCGGGCTTGTTGAGCGAGAAGAACTGGTACGACTGCGTGGCCACGGTCAGCCCGTCGACCTTGATCTCGTCCTTCTCGGGGTCGACCCGCAGGCCCTGCTCGGTGACGATCGCGCCGTTGACCTCGACCCTGGCCTGCTCGATCAGCTCCTCGCAGGCGCGCCGGGAGCCGTAGCCCGCACGCGCGAGCACCTTCTGCAGCCGCTCGCCCTCCTGCTCGGCGCCCGGGAAGGTCTTGGGCAGCTTGAGGTCCTTCTTGCCCGCGTACCGCTCGCGGTTGCGCTCCTCGATCTGCGCCTCGTACTCGCGCGGGCGCGCCGGGGCCGTACGACCGCGCCCGCCGCGCTGCTGGGACTGCTGGGGCTGCTTCGGGCCGCCCTTGGCGCCGCCGCGGGCCGCACCGCCGCGCCCGGACTTCGGGCCGTCCTGCGTGGCGCCCGGGCCGACGTCGTAGCGGCGCTCCTCGGGGCGGGGCTTGCGGGGGCGGCCCTGCCCCTGCTTCTGGTCCCTGTCGTTGCCGGCGCCGCGGTAGTTACCGCGCCCGCCGCTCTTGCCGCTGCCGCTGCTTCGCATCAAAGTTCCGTCGTCGTCTTCGTCGTGTGATCGTCGTCTGCGTCCGGAGCATCGGGAGCGTCCGGGTCGAACGACGGTACGCCCTCCTGGGTCTCGGCCTCGATCGCCTCCGCCTCCGGGAGGAAGGGCGCGAGCTCCGGAAGCTCGTCCAGGCCGCGCAGGCCCATCCGCTCCAGGAAGTAGTTCGTCGTCCTGTACAGGATCGCACCTGTTTCGGGTTCCGTGCCCGCCTCTTCGACCAGACCGCGCTGGAGGAGGGTGCGCATGACCCCGTCGCAGTTCACTCCGCGCACCGCCGAGACGCGGCTGCGGCTGACCGGCTGGCGGTACGCGACCACGGCGAGGGTCTCCAGTGCGGCCTGGGTGAGGCGGGCCTGCTGCCCGTCGAGCACGAACCGCTCCACGGCGGGGGCGTACTCGGCGCGCGTGTAGAAACGCCAGCCGCCCGCGACGAACCGCAGCTCGAAGCCTCGGCCCTGCACGGTGTACTCGTCCGCCAGCTCGCGCAGCGCGTCCGCGATCTGCCGGCGAGGCCGCTCCAGGATCTTCGCCAGGTGCTCCTCGGTGGCGGGCTCGTCCACGACCATGAGGACGGCCTCGAGAGCGGGCTTGAGGTCGAGGCCGGCGACGGTGTTCAGCCCTGCCGGTGCGTCGATGGTGTTCTCGATCACGCCTTCTCCTCCTCCTTGGCCGGCTCGGGCTCCTCGGGCGGCCGGTCGAACTCGTCGGTGACCCTGACGTCGGCGTCCCCGTCCCCACCGGTCCAGCGCACGACCAGCTCGCCGAGGGCGGCCTCCTGCTCCAGCGCCACGGCCTTCTCGCGGTACAGCTCCAGCAGTGCGAGGAAGCGGGCGACGACGGTGAGGGTGTCGTCGGTGTCCTCGATCAGAGCCCGGAAGCTGGCCTCGCCGAGTTGTCTCAGCCGGGCCACGACGATCCCGGCCTGCTCCTGCACGCTGACGAGCGGGGCGTGGATGTGGTCGACATACACCTGCGGCTTCGGCTTGGGCTGCATCGCCTTGACGGCGAGCTTGGCGAACCCCTCGGGACCGATGCTGATGACGACCTCGGGCAGCAGCTCGGCGTGGTGCGGCTCGAGGCCGACGGTACGGGGATACCGCCGGGCCTCGTCGTCGGTGCGCCGGTTGAAGATCTCGGCGATCTGTTTGTACGCGCGGTACTGCAGCAGCCGCGCGAACAGCAGGTCCCTGGCTTCGAGCAGCGCGAGGTCGGCCTCGTCCTCCACCTCGGCGGCGGGCAGCAGCCGCGCGGCCTTGAGGTCGAGCAGCGTGGCGGCGACGACGAGGAACTCGGTCGTCTGGTCCAGGTCCCAGTCCGGCCCCATGGCCCGGATGTGCGCCATGAACTCGTCGGTCACCTTGGACAGGGCGACCTCGGTCACGTCGAGCTTGTGCTTGGAGATCAACTGCAGGAGCAGATCGAAGGGCCCCTCGAAGTTGTCGAGCCGGACCTTGAAGACACCGTCGCCGGGTTCGGTCTCGTCGAGTGGAGGTGCGGGGGCCCGGGGCACCTCGTCAGCGGCTCCCGGTTCGAGCC
Source organism: Streptomyces sp. NPDC093984 (assembly GCF_044764595.1). Taxonomy (NCBI): domain Bacteria; kingdom Bacillati; phylum Actinomycetota; class Actinomycetes; order Kitasatosporales; family Streptomycetaceae; genus Streptomyces; species Streptomyces sp. NPDC093984. The sequence goes on from NZ_JBIWIM010000009.1 coordinate 248,113, forward strand.
GAGGCCGGGATTCGGGCTCAGGCTCAGGCCGGGATCCGGGCTCAGGCTCAGGCCGAGATTCGGGCTGAGGCTCGGGCTCCGGCCGAGATACGAGCTCGGGCCGAGGCGCGGCCTCAGGCTCGGGCCGAGGTTCAGGCTCGGCGGCCGACGGTACCTCTTCGAGCGGCTCCGGCTCCCGGACAGGCACCGCCGGTGCGGCTCCGGGGCCCCGCCCCAGCGCACGCCGACGCCCGCCGGAGCCGGAGGAACCGGTAGCGGAAGCGGAGCCGTCGTTCGAGGTCATAGCCGTCGCAGGCTACCTCTTACCGCCCCCGGAGCCGACGTACGAGAATGCTCGCGTCCCCCCGGGACTCCAGATCCGCCAGCACCACGGCGACGGCCTCCCGCACGATCCGCCCGCGGTCCACCGCGAGCCCGTGCTCACCCCGGAGCACCAGCCGTGCGTGCTCGAGGTCCATCAGCTCCTCCGCGGACACGTACACGGTGATCTTCTCGTCGTGCCGCTCGCGCCCGCTGGGCCGCCGCCCGGCCGCACGCCCCCGCTTGCGCTGCTGGGCCGCGGACGAGGCCGCCGAGGGACCGGCAGAACCTTCCTGCGCCGCCGCCGCGCCACGCCGCGCGGTCCGCTCGGCGGCGGTGGACCGTGCGCGGGACTCCCCGGCCTCCGCCTCCGCGACGTCCGCCGCGACGTGCTCGTCGCCCTCCCCGTCGCCGCCCTGCACGGGCACCGACGGCGGTGCGTCCTCCGCCGGGGCCGCCGGGTCGCTCTCGCCCGCGGGAGCCGGCACCCGGGCCTCGCCGTTGGCCTGGCGCCTGGGAGTGGACGCCTGGAGCGCCGTTCCCCCGGTGGTACGGAACAGTTCGTCGGCCCCCGGCAGACTCACTCGGCGTGACACCGGGCGAGCACCTCCCTGGCGAGCTGGCGGTAGGCGGCGGCACCGACGGAGTTGGAGGCGTACGTGGTGATCGGTTCACCGGCGACCGTGGTCTCCGGGAAGCGCACGGTCCGGCCGATCACCGTGTGGTAGACGTGGTCGTCGAACGCCTCGACGACCCGCGCGAGGACCTCACGGCTGTGCACGGTCCGGGAGTCGTACATCGTGGCGAGGATGCCGTCGAGCTCCAGGTCGGGGTTGAGCCGCTCCTGGACCTTCTCGATGGTCTCGGTGAGCAGCGCGACACCGCGCAGCGCGAAGAACTCGCACTCCAGCGGCACGATCACCTTGTGCGCCGCGGTGAGCGCGTTCACGGTGAGCAGGCCGAGCGAGGGCTGGCAGTCGATCACGATGTAGTCGTAGTCCGGCAGTAGCGGCTTGAGCGCCCGCTGGAGCGTGGACTCGCGCGCGACCTCCGACACCAGCTGGACCTCGGCGGCCGAGAGGTCGATGTTGCTCGGCAGCAGGTCCATGTTGGGGACCGCGGTCTTCAGCAGGACCTCGTCCGCCGACATGCCCCGCTCCATGAGCAGGTTGTAGACGGTGAGGTCCAGCTCCATGGGGTTCACGCCGAGTCCCACGGACAGCGCGCCCTGCGGGTCGAAGTCGACGAGCAGCACCCGGCGCCCGTACTCCGCGAGCGCGGCACCCAGGTTGATGGTCGACGTGGTCTTGCCGACGCCGCCCTTCTGGTTGCACATCGCGATGATCGTGGCCGGGCCGTGGTCGGTCAGCGGTCCGGGGATCGGGAAGTACGGCAGCGGGCGGCCGGTGGGGCCGATGCGCTCACGGCGCTGCCGGGCCGCGTCGGGCGCGAGCGTGGCCGCGTACTCGGGATCGGGCTCGTATTCGGCGTCGGGGTCGTAGAAGTGCCCCTCGGGCAGCTCTTCGTAGTCGGCGAAGTGGTTGTGGACTCCGCCACTTCCGTCGCCGGACATGGCGTTCACGTGTTGGCCATCCATGCTCTGGTGTGCTGTCTGAGCCATGTGGGGGCTCTGGCTCTGGTGGGCTGCGAAGGTACGGACAGCGACGGAGCCGACAGCCTCGAGCCCCGTGGGGCCCGTGACCCGCGCAGGCATTCCTGGTTGACCACCCCCGGGAGTAAATGTCGACTCATTCACAAGTCGTCTTACCTCCTTGGTGACCAGGAAACTTCTAGATAGGTCAGCGTGGCACCATGCCGACGGTTGGCGACTCTATGGCGTGTCGGCGGTCCGCAGCAACACAATCCGCCGGACCCGGATCGATGTGTCGGCAATGAAACATCCCGCTGTCAAGGGCGTCCGGGCGTCGTTCGCCCGGTTTCACCGGTGTGCGAAACGGTGGAAGGGTTACGTTCGAGGCGACTTGAACGAGTGTCGCCAAAGTGACCATACACACATCCGGCCGGACCTTGTCGGGCAAGGTCCGGCCGGATGAGCGGTGTTGACGAGGCGTGTTGACCTATCGCCTTGTGGGCACGGGAAATCGAACCCGCACCGGTGGCCGGCCTGGTGAGGGACTAGCCGAGCAGGGACTCGAGCTCGACGTGCTCCAGGCCGTGTGCCTCGGCGACCTCCTTGTAAACCACCTTGCCGTCATGGGTGTTGAGGCCCTTGGCCAGCGCCGCGTCGCGGCGCAGGGCCTCGACCCAGCCGCGGTCGGCGAGTTCCACGATGTAGGGCAGCGTGGCGTTGGTCAGCGCGTAGGTGGAGGTGTTGGGGACGGCGCCGGGCATGTTGGCGACGCAGTAGAAGACCGACTCGTGGACCCTGAAGGTCGGCTCCGCGTGCGTGGTCGGGCGCGAGTCCTCGAAGCAGCCGCCCTGGTCGATCGCGATGTCGACAAGGACACTTCCGGGCTTCATCCGGGAGACCAGCTCGTTGGTGACCAGCTTCGGGGCCTTGGCGCCCGGGATGAGGACGGCACCGATGACGAGGTCGGCGTCCAGGCAGGCCTTCTCCAGCTCGAAGGCGTTGGAGACGACGGTCTGGATCTTCGTGCCGAAGATCTTGTCCGCCTCCTTGAGCTTGTTGATGTCCCTGTCGAGCAGGGTCACGTGGAAGCCCATGCCGATGGCGATCTGCGCGGCGTTCCACCCCGACACGCCGCCGCCGATGACGACGGCCTTGCCGGCCGGCACGCCCGGGACGCCGCCGGGCAGCACACCGCGGCCGCCGTTGGCGGCCATGAGGTGGTAGGCGCCGACCTGCGGGGCGAGCCGGCCCGCGACCTCGGACATGGGGGCGAGCAGCGGGAGCGCCCGGTTCGACAGCTCGACCGTCTCGTAGGCGATCGCCGTGGTGCCGGACTCGAGCAGCGCGTCCGTGCACTCCTTGGAGGCGGCCAGGTGCAGGTAGGTGAAGAGCGTCTGGTCCTTGCGGAGGCGGTGGTACTCCTCGGCGATGGGCTCCTTGACCTTCAGCAGCAGGTCGGCGGTGGCCCACACCTCGTCGGCGGTGTCCAGGATCTGTGCGCCTGCGGCGATGTACTCCTCGTCCGGGATCGAGGAGCCGACACCGGCGTTCCGCTCGACGACGACCTGGTGGCCGTGGCGCACCAGCTCGTGCACGCCGGCGGGGGTGATGGCCACCCGGAACTCGTTGTTCTTGACCTCGCGGGGGATGCCGACCTTCACGTCGATCACGGTCCTTGGCTCAGGGAATGTGGGGGCATTGCAAGACATACCCGGACGCACAGGCGCACACCGGGAGACACCGCAGGAGAACGTGCGGCGAAGCCAGTTTAATGAAGGTGTTCCCGCTGTCTAGCCTTTCATTGCATCAATCTTCAGCGGGTGTACTACGGATTTCGCAGGCGTTAGCGGTGTGTTCCGGGGCCGGTGGGCCCTCGTGCGCCCCGTCTCCCAGCATGCGCTCGGCCGCCGACCGGTGCAGGGCGGCGGCCGCCGGGTCGCCGAGGCGTTCCAGGGTGTCGGCGACCCGGAGCCGGAGCGCCGCCTGCAGCCGGGTGTCGTCGGCCTGCCGCGCCCACTCGACGGCCTCCTCGCAGGTGCGCAGCGACTCCTCGGGCCGTCCGGCGTACTCCTGGACGCGGGCCAGTTCGCTCAACGCCCGGGCGTGCGCGGCCACATCGCCGCTCCTGCGGTGCAGAGCGATCGCCGCGCGCCAGTTGCGCTGCGCCTCGCCGTAACGGCCGGCGTAGGTCTGGACGGTGGCGAGGCGGCCGTACAGGCGGGCGGCCTCGGCACGCTCGTCGCGGGCGAGGCGATGGGACAAGGCCCTGCCGTACCAGTCGGCCGCCCGGTCGAAGTCCCCGAGCTCCTGGTGGGCGCCGCCTACGGATTCCATCGCGCGGCCGGTGGCATACGGGTCGTCGCCGGCCCGTCCGGCGTCCAGCGCGGCCCGGTAGCGGGCCAGCGCCTCCCTCGTGCGGCCGGTCCGCGCGTCCACGTCGGCGAGGTTCAGCAGGGCCGCCGCCTTCTCGCGGTGCAGGCCGCGGCGCTCGGCGACATCGAGGACGAGCCGGTGGATGCCGTACAGCTCGGGCGCGGCCGACCGGGTGCCGAAGTGGGCGACCAGGGCCCGCACCAGCGCGGCCATCAGGCGCCGGGCGAGGGTGTCCAGCTCGCCGTCGGCGACCGCGAGCTGGGCCGACGCCAGCAGCGCGGGCTGTCGCAGGCGCAGCCAGTCCTCGGCCGCTCGGGGGCTGGCGAAGCGCATTTCGCGGGGCAGCCCGGCGAGCTTCTCGCGGGCCTGGGGGCTGTCGGTCTCGGTGATCGCCCGGCAGGACTGCAGCAGCCGTACCGTCCGCTCCAGCATCCGGGCGCGGGCCAGCTGCAGCTCGGCCGGACGGTCGTGACGCTCGGCGAGCGCGCGTAGCAGGGGCAGCAGGCAGCCCGGGACCTCGTACTGCGGCAGGGGTGTCTCAAGGCGCCGCAGGAAGCCGCGGTCCGCGAGATCGTCGAGGGCGGTGCGGGCGGTGTCCACGGGGAAGCCGGCCAGCGCGGAGGCGGTGTGCGGATCGGGCAGGCCGGCGGGGGCCAGACACAGCAGCCGCAACATCCGCTGGGCGGGGCCCGGCAGCGCCTCGTAGGAGAGCCGGAAGGCGCGGGCCAGGGGCGGCCCGTCCTCGGCGCCGGTGCGCAGGTGCCGTGCGAGGTCGGCGACGGCGGCCTTGGGCTGGGCGGCCAGCCAGCCCCCGGCGAGGACGAGCGCGGCGGGCTGGCCCGCGCACTCCTCGACGAGCCCCTCGGCGGCACGCGGGTCGACGGTGACGCGCACGGAACCGGCGTACCGGGTGAGCAGCTCCAGGGCGGCCTTGGTGTCGAGGCCGCCGAGGGTGCAGGGGCGCACGTCCGCGATGCCGGTCAGCGGGCCCTGGGCGACGGCGACGACGAGGCAGTCGGGCGCGTCCGGCAGCACCGCGTCCACCTGCTCGGCGGACACGGCGTCGTCGAGCAGCAGCAGCGCACGGCGCCCCGTGAGGGCCTCACGCACCGCCTGGCCCAGCTCCTCCTCGTCGGCCCCGGGCGGAGTGGGCACACCGAGGGCGGTCAGCAGCTCACGGGCGGTGCGCTCGGTGGGGACGGGGGTGCCGTCGGGCTCGCTGAGGCGGGCGCGCAGCACGCCGTCCGGGTAACCGTCCGCGACCTGGCGCACCAGTTCCTCGGCGAGCGCGGTGCGGCCGTAACCGGGGCGGCCTGCGACGAGCAGTACGCGGGCGCGGGGTGCCTTGCGTCCGGAGAGGGTGTCCAGGCCCGCGCGCTCGATGTCGGCACGGAGTTCCTTCAACTCCCGTGTGCGGCCGAGGAACCGACCGTGGCCGACGACGGGACGCGGATCGCTGTCCGCCCGCACGCCACCGTCTGTGTCCACCGCCTGATCCGTCACGGGTCACGCTCCCGTCCACTGCGCACACGGGCCCGCCGAAGCCTCGGGCGGGTCGCTGTCAGAGCCTAGTTGACGCTCTGCGACGATCCCGGCGGAGCACGGCGGACACGTCCCTCGATCGGATCAGGCGATCGTACGACCGGTGGTGGTTTTCCGGCCCGCCCGGGAGTTTCCCGGCTCGAATCGGCTCCCCCAGTTCGAATCGGCTTCCCCGGTTCGAACCGGCTCCCCCGGTTCGAACGGCTCGAAGAGCTCGGGGGACTTCGGGGACGAGACCGTCAGGGCCGAAGCGGGGGTCCGCAGGCAGCGCCCCCAGAGACGGGAACCCCGGGGACGGCAAGAGGAGGGACAGCGGGGACGAACCCAACCCGGCCCGCACCGCCTCGGCACCCCGTCCGGGGCGGAGGGGCGGAGCCCCCGAGGACGGCGTCCGAACCGGAGGCGTCACGCCTGGAACGGCCGGGCCGGCCACGGGGCCTCGGCCGGGCGCAGGGCGTCCAGACCCTCGCCGGTCTGCGCGGCGACCAGCGACAGCACGCCCACGACGAGGCAGTTGTTGTGGAGGTCGCCCGCCAGGACGCCCCGCGCGAGGTCCGCCACCGGCACCCGGGCCAGCTCCATGTCGGCCTCCTCGTCCGCCACCTCGAAGCGCTGCCCGTCGGCCTCGGACAGGTCGCGGGCGAGGAAGATGCGCACGGCCTCGTCGCAGCCGCCGGGCGTGGTGTAGACGTCGGCCAGCACGCGCCAGTCCTCGGCCTTGACGTGCGCCTCCTCGTACAGCTCGCGCTGGGCGGCGTGCAGCGGGTTCTCGCCGGGGACGTCGAGCAGGCCGGCCGGGATCTCCCACAGCTTCTGGCGCACCGGGTGGCGGTACTGCCGGAGGACCAGCACCCGGTCCTGGTCGTCCAGGGCGAGGACGGCCACCGAGCCGGGGTGAACCTGGTAGTCGCGGCGCGCCACCGAGCCGTCCGGCATGACCACGTCGTCGGTGCGGACGGAGGTCTTGTTGCCGACGAACGGGGTCTCGCTCGCCCGGATCTCCCACTCCTCGGCGGTGTCCTTGATCGTCGCCATGTCGCCCTGCTCCTCCCACGCCTTGCACGAAACCGGGGTACACCTCCGTAAAGGGACGCGTACCCCGGCCACCGTACAGGCCCTGTGTTACTTGCCGTTCTTCCCGTTCTTGCGTTCCACGGCCGCCTTCACCAGGCCCGCGAACAGCGGGTGCGGGCGGGTCGGGCGGGAGCGCAGCTCGGGGTGCGCCTGGGTCGCCACCAGGTAAGGGTGCACTTCGCGCGGGTACTCCACGTACTCCACGAGCTTGCCGTCGGGCGACGTCCCGGAGAACACGATGCCCGCCTTCTTCTCCAGTTCGGCGCGGTAGGCGTTGTTCACCTCGTAGCGGTGGCGGTGGCGCTCCTCCACGTACTCCTTGCCGTCGTAGACCTCGCGCACGATCGAGCCCTCGGCGAGCTTGGCCGGGTACATGCCGAGCCGCATCGTTCCGCCCATGTCGCCCTCGCCCGCGACGATGTCGAGCTGTTCGGCCATGGTGGAGATGACCGGATGGGCGGTGGCGGCGTCGAACTCGGTGGAGTTCGCGTCGGCGATGCCGGCCAGGTTGCGCGCGGCCTCGATCACGATGCACTGCAGGCCGAGGCAGAGGCCGAGCAGGGGGATCTTGTTCTCACGGGCGTACTGGATGGCGCCGACCTTGCCGGACACGCCCCGGTCGCCGAAGCCGCCCGGGATGCAGATCGCGTCCACGTCGGACAGCTGCTTCTTGGCGCCCGCCGGGGTCTTGCAGTCGTCGGACGTGACCCACTTGATCTTCACCCGGGCCTTGTTGGCGAAGCCGCCCGCGCGCAGCGCCTCGGTGACCGAGAGGTAGGCGTCGGGAAGGTCGATGTACTTGCCGACCAGGGCGAGGGTGATCTCGTGCTCGGGGTTGTGGACCCGGTCGAGCAGGTCGTCCCAGGTCGTCCAGTCCACGTCACGGAAGGGCAGGTCCAGCTTGCGGACGACGTACGCGTCGAGGCCCTCGCCGTGCACGGTCTTCGGGATGTCGTAGATCGAGCGGGCGTCCGGGCAGGCGACGACGGCGGCCTCGTCGACGTCGCACATCAGGGAGATCTTGCGCTTGATCGCGGTGGGGACCTCGCGGTCGCAGCGCAGGACGATCGCGTCCGGCTGGATACCGATGTTGCGCAGCGCGGCCACGGAGTGCTGGGTGGGCTTGGTCTTCAGCTCGCCGGAGGGGCCGATGTAGGGCAGCAGCGAGATGTGCACCACGAAGACGTTGTCGCGGCCGACCTCGTGGCGGACCTGGCGGACGGTCTCCAGGAAGGGCAGCGACTCGATGTCGCCGACCGTGCCGCCCACCTCGGTGATCACGACGTCCACCTCGTCGGTGGCCATGCGCCGGATGCGGTGCTTGATCTCGTTGGTGATGTGCGGGATGACCTGCACCGTGTCGCCCAGGTACTCGCCGCGCCGCTCCTTGGCGATCACCGTCGAGTAGACCTGCCCGGTGGTGACGTTCGCCGAGCCGTCCAGGTCGCGGTCGAGGAAGCGCTCGTAGTGGCCGATGTCCAGGTCGGTCTCGGCGCCGTCGTTGGTGACGAACACCTCACCGTGCTGGAACGGATTCATCGTGCCCGGGTCGACGTTCAGGTACGGGTCGAGCTTCTGCATCACGACGCGCAGGCCCCGCGCCTTGAGCAGCATGCCGAGGCTGGAGGCGGTCAGACCCTTGCCGAGCGAGGAGGCGACACCCCCGGTGACGAAGATGTGCTTGGTCGTCGTGGCTGTGCTGTTTCGAAAAGCAGCGGGCGGCATGGCCAAGAGGGGGCTCCCGTGGTCGCGGTCTGGGGTGCGGTACGGCTGGTCCTCGAAGTATTTTTTTCGGGGGTGCCGTCGCTGCGGTTCGGGGGTTTCGAGCCCACCGGTCCACGGGCTACCAGCGTATCAGCGCCGCGAGGGGACTGCTTCCGGCCACGCTCCGCGCATGTGTCACCACGGACGCGCGAACCTTAAGAGGTTTTCACCGGTGTTTCACCCGCGGCTCACTCGTTCGGGGCAGTTCCCTTGCCCGGCGGGGCACGCGGATCATGCACGTGCGTCGTATCCTGCTCGGACACTCTCTGCCGAGCGCTCCCGGAAAGCGGCACCACCCCCGCCGGTCACCGGAACAACAGGAGCTCGTCAGTTCGTTGAACATCGACTGCATCATTTTCGAATGGGTCGGTGAACAACGCGTTTCTCATGACCCCCATGACCGCACAGAGCGACCGCCCCTCGGGGCGACGTGGCCGTTCGACTGGAGTTGCATTGGCCGGGCGCATCGAAGACTACGCACTCATCGGAGACATGCAGACCGCGGCGCTGGTCTGCCGGGACGGCACCGTGGACTGGCTGTGCCTGCCCCGCTTCGATTCCCATGCCGTCTTCGCGGGACTGCTCGGCACGGAGGAGCACGGCTTCTGGCGGCTGGGCCCGGCGCACGCGTCGGACGCAGAGCCGCCGAGGGCGACCCGGCGCACGTACCGCGGCGAGTCGCTGATCCTGGAGTCCGAGTGGGACACCCCGCGCGGCACGGTCCGGGTCATCGACCTCATGCCGCCGCGTGACGGCGCCCCCCAGCTGATCCGGATCGTCGAGGGCGTCACGGGCCGGGTGCCGATGCGGTCGGCGCTGCGCATGCGCTTCTCCTACGGGCGCATCGTGCCCTGGGTGCACAAGCACGAGGGGCGCACGGTGGCCGTCGCCGGACCGGACTCCGTGTGGTTCGACACAGAGGCCGAGACGTACGGCAAGGGTCTGACCACGTACGCGGACTTCACGGTCGCGCCGGGTGACCGGATCGGGTTCACGATCTCCTGGCAGCCCTCGCACAAGGAGCCGCCGCCGCTGCCGGAGCCCGAGCAGTCGCTGGAGGCGACCGAGGACTTCTGGCGTGACTGGGTGGAGCACTGCACGTACCACGGCCCCTACCGCGAGGCCGTCATCCGCTCCCTGATCACCCTGAAGGCCCTGACGTACGCGCCGACCGGCGGCATCGTGGCCGCGCCCACGACGTCCCTGCCGGAGGAGATCGGCGGCGTGCGCAACTGGGACTACCGCTACACCTGGCTGCGGGACGCGGCGATCACCCTGTCGTCGCTGCTGCGCACCGGCTACCGCGAGGAGGCGCGCGCCTGGCGCGAGTGGCTGCTGCGGGCCGTGGCCGGCGACCCCGAGAACCTGCAGATCATGTACGGCATCGCGGGCGAGCGGGAGCTGGGCGAGGCGGAGCTGGACTGGCTGCCCGGCTACGAGAACTCGGCCCCGGTGCGCGTCGGCAACGGCGCCGCGCACCAGCTGCAGCTGGACGTGTACGGAGAGGTCACCGAGGCCCTGCACCTGGCCCACATGACCGGGCTCGCCCGCAACGACTACGCCTCCCTGCTCCAGCTGAAGCTGATCCGCTACCTCGAGCAGCACTGGGACGAGCCGGACGAGGGCATCTGGGAGGTGCGCGGCCCGCGCCGGCACTTCGTGCACTCCAAGGTGATGGCCTGGGTGGCGGTGGACCGCACGATCAAGCTGATCGAGTCCGGTGACGCGGACGGCCCGCTGGAGAAGTGGCGCGAGCTGCGCGACGACATCCACCGGGACGTGTGCGAGAAGGGCTACGACAAGGAGCGCAACACCTTCACGCAGTCCTACGGCTCCAAGGAGCTGGACGCCTCGCTGCTGCTGATCCCGCAGATGGGCTTCCTGCCGCCGGACGACAAGCGGGTGATCGGCACGATCGAGGCGATCCAGCGGGAGCTGTCCACGTCGGACGGCTTCATCCTGCGCTACCCGACCTCGGGCGAAGAGGAGGGCGTGGACGGCCTGCCGGGCGACGAGGGCGCGTTCCTCGCCTGCTCGTTCTGGATGGCCGACGACCTGGCGATGATCGGCCGCGTGGACGAGGCCCGCAAGCTGTTCGAGAAGCTCCTGGCGCTGCGCAACGACGTGGGGCTGCTCGCGGAGGAGTGGGACCCGCGCCTGAAGCGCCAGGTCGGCAACTTCCCGCAGGCGTTCAGCCACGTGCCGCTGATCGACACGGCACTGCGGCTGACGGCTTCCGGGGCGTACGGGGGCTGAGCTCTCCGCCGAGCAGACCGATGCGCCGTGCCCGCCTACGCTGAAGGCAGACCTGTCCCCCGGCTGGAAGGGGGCGGCTGCGATGGCTCCCCTTTCGAAGGCGCGCACGGCGCTTTCCGCGCTCCGCGCGGACCTGGCCGGCGAGGTCTTCGCCCCTGGTGATCCGGACTACGACGAGGCCCGGACCGTCTTCAACGCGATGATCGACCGCCACCCGGCCGTGATCGCGCAGTGCGCGGAGAAGTCCGACGTCGTGCGGGCGGTGCGCTTCGCCCGGGAGCTGGATCTGAAGATCGCCGTGCGGGGCGGCGGGCACAGCGTCGCGGGCATGGCGCTCAACGACAACGGTCTGGTGGTGGACCTGCGCCGGATGCACGACGTGACGGTCCATCCCGGATCGGCGTCGGTGCGGGTGGAGGGCGGAGCCGTGATGAGCCACCTCGACCGCGCCACCCAGCCCCACGGGCTCGCGACCACCGGCGGCCGGGTCTCCACCACCGGCGTCGGCGGCTTCGTGCTCGGCGGCGGCAACGGCTGGCTGGACCGGGCCTTCGGCCTCGCCGTCGACAACCTGCTCGGCGTCGAACTGGTGACCGCGGACGGCTCCACGGTGCTGGCCACCGCCCAGGAGAACCCCGAGCTGTTCTGGGCGCTGCACGGCGGCGGCGGCAACTTCGGTGTCGCCACCGCGCTCACGCTGAAACTGCACGAGCTGCCCGAGTTCTCCCTCGCCCTGCTCATGTTCGTGCCCGAGACCGGCCCGGAGGCGGTCCGCACCTACCGCGACGTCATCGCCACCGCCGCGCCGGAGGTGGGCGGCGCCGTGCTGTACATCACCGGTCCGCCCGAGCCGTTCGTCCCCGAGCACCTGGTCGGGACGCTGCTGTGCGCCGTGCTGGTCACGTACGTCGGCGGCGAGGACGACCTGCGCAAGCTCGCCCAGCCGCTGCTGGCACTGCCGCACGCGGCCCAGGTCGTGTCCGCGACGCCCTACGCCGACTTCCAGTGCATGCTCGACGCCCCGCCCGGACTGCGGAATTACTGGTCGGCCGAGTACCTGACCGGCCTGCCCGACGAACTGGTCGACATCTTCTGCGCCCGCGCCCCCTCGATGCCCGTCCCCAGCTCCTGTCAGCACGTGCTCTTCCCCCAGGGCGGTGCCATCGCCGCCGGGCCCGCCGAGTACCCGGTCCCCTACCGGGACGCCGCCTGGACCGTGCACCCCTTCGGCGTCTGGGAGGACCCGGCCGACGACGAGAAGGCCCTGCGGTGGGTCCGGGACGTGCGCGCCGACGTCCGGCCCTGGCGCACGGGCGCGGTCTATCTGAACTTCATCGGGGACGAGGGCAGGGACCGGGTGGTGGCCGGCCTCGGCACCGGGAACCTCAACCGGCTGGCGCGGGTCAAGCGGCAGTACGACCCGGACAACGTGTTCCGCTACAACCACAACATCCCCCCCGCCTGACCGGGGCCCGGCCCTGTGCCCGGGGGGTCGGCGCAGGTAGCGTCGCCGCATGGACAGCCGTTTCGACCTCCCGGGCACCGAGGGCGCCGGGATCACGGTGCGGCGGGCGCTGGAGCTGCCCGGGCTGCGCAGCGGGCTGCCGGAGGTGCTGGCGGGCGCCGACCGGCTGGGCCGCACGGTGCGCTGGGTGCACGCGGGCGAGGTCCCGAACATCGCCTCGCTGCTCAAGGGCGGTGAGCTGCTGCTGACCACCGGGTACGGGCTCGGCACCCGCCCCGCCGACCAGCGGGCGTTCGTGCGCACGCTGGCCGAGCGCGGTATCGCGGCCCTGGTGGTGGAGCTGGGCACCCGTTTCACCCGGCTGCCCGCCGCCCTCGTCGAGTCGGCGAGGGCCGCCGGGCTGCCGCTGGTGCAGCTGCACCGCGAGGTGCCGTTCGTGACGGTCACCGAGGAGATCCACACGGAGATCGTCAACGGCCACTACGCGCTGCTCCAGCGGGCCGAGGAGGTGCACCGCCGCTGCACCGAGGCGCTGCTCGGCGGGGGCGGGGTGCCGCTGGTCCTGGGCATCCTGGCCGACTTCGGCGGCAATCCGGTGTTCCTGGAGACCGCCGACGGTCAGCTGCTCTACGCCGCCGGGACCCGCCCTGCGGACACGGACCCCTTGCAGGTGTGGGAGGGGCTGCGCGGCCACCACAAGGAGGAGCCGCCGGCCGGGACGGCGATCGTGGACGTGCCCGGCGGCGGGCCCGGCGCGGGGTCCGTACGGGCCCGGCTGGTGCTGCTCCCGGTGAGCGGGCCGGTGGCGCCGGTGCACCGGATCGCCGCCGAGCGGGCGGCAAGCAGCCTCGCCGTGGTGCTGATGCAGGCACGGCAGGAGGAGGAGCTGGCGGCGCGCGGGCGCGGCGACTTCCTCACCGACCTCGCCGAGGGCCGGATCGCCGCCGAGGACGCGCCCGCCCAGGCCCGGGTGCTGGGCTTCAAGCCCGGCCGCGGCCCGCTGCTGCCGGTGGTGATGCGCCTCGCGGACGGGCCGACGCCGGGCGGTGGGGGCTGGGCGGTGCTGGCGCGGGCGGTCGCGGAGGAGCTGACGTCGCTGGGCGTGCCGGTACTGCTGGGTGTGCGGCCGGTGGAGGGGCGGGTGCCGCTGCTGCTGGGGCTGCGCTCGGAGTCGGAGCGGGCGGCGGTCGCCGACCGGGTGGCCGCGGCGCTGCGGGCGGGCGTGGAGCGGGCGGGCATGCAGCGGCCGGGCGCCAGGCCGCCGGTGGTGGTGGTCGGGGTGGCGGGCGGCTGGGCCTCGGCGTCGGCGGGGCTGCGGCACGCCGCGGAGACCGCGACGGCGGCGCAGGGGCTGCCGGAGCTGCCCTGGTACGACGCCCGCCGCCTGGACATCGACCTGCTGCTGTGGCGGCTGCGCGACCATCCGGACCTGGCGGCGTTCGTGGACCGCGCGATCGGCCCGCTGCGGGAGCACGACGACCGTTCGAAGCCGCCGCTGCTGCCGACGCTTCAGACGTATCTCGCGCATGCGGGCCGCAAGGCGGAGACGGCCCGCGAGCTGCACCTGAACCGGCAGACGCTCTACAACCGGCTGGCCCGGATCGGGGAGTTGCTGGGCGCGGACCTCGACGACCCGCAGACGGTGCTGACCCTGAGCCTGGCATTGCGGGCACGTCGGCACGTGCCCTGACAAGCCCTAGGGATAGGGCCGCACCTGGGTCAACTCGTCGTAGACGCTGAGGACCTGGGCGACCGTCTCGTCCTCGGTGGGCCAGGTCGCGGCCTGCCTCGTGCCCTTCTCCTTCAGGGCCTCGCGGCGTGCCGGGTCGTCGAGGAGGCGTACGACGGCGGTGGCGAGCGCCTCCGCGTCCCCGTACGGGACGAGTTCGGCGGCGTCGCCGACGAGTTCGCGGATGCCGCCGACGTCGGTGGCCACGAGCGGCACGCGCGCGTGCAGGGCCTCCTGGGCGAGGACGGACCGGGACTCCCAACTGCTGGGCAGCAGCGCGACGTCGGCGGCGGCGAGCAGCTCCGCCACGTCCTCGCGCCGCCCCAGCAGCCGCACCGGGAGGCCCTCGTCCTCGATGCGCCGCTGCAGCACCGTGCGCAGCGGCCCCTCCCCCGCGATCACCACCAGCGGCACCGGGTCGATGCGGCGCCAGGCACGGGAGGCGTCCAGCAGCACGTCGTGGCCTCGGTGCCGGTCGAGGGCGCCGACGGCCACGAGCAACGGCCGGCCGGTGGCGCCGAGTTCCGCGCGGAGCTTGGGGCGCAGCCGGTCGGGGTCCTCGTTCTCGGTGGGCTTGCGGGGTGCGGGCAGCGCGACGGCGGCGAGCCGGGCGTCGCGGGCGCCCCGTCGGCGGGCCCGTTCGACCAGGTCGGACGATGTGCCGAGCACGACGGACGCGGCCCGGGCCACGCGCCGCTCCAGCAGGCGCAGCAGATGGGCACGGGCGCCCTCGGCGTGCGCCCGGGTGTGCCAGGTGACGACGAGCGGAGTGCGGCGTCCGCCGAGGGCGAGCGCGGCACGCAGGCCCGCGTGCAGCCCGTGCGCGTGCACCAGGTCGGCGTCGCCGCAGGCGATGCGGAGCGCGGCCAGGGAGGCGGGGTCCGTGCTGCGGGGCACGGGGACGTGCTGCGCGCCGGCGCCGGTGAAATCGTAGGTGTGCTCGGCCTCGAAGGGGGCGCACACGGTCACGCGCACGCCCCTGGCGACCAGGCCCGCCGCCAGTGTGCGCACGTGCGCGCTGCTGCCCGCGCTGCCCCCGCCGAGCACCTGCACGGTGCGCAGCGGCGACCGGCCGTGCGGTGAGGGGCTGCTCGCGAGGCTCACGTGGCCGGGGCTCCTGGTTCGGCGTCGGACGGTCACGAAGAAACGTACAGAAGGATCGCGCGGTGGGCGGGGACCGCGCGAGGTGGACCGCGGTTGACTCAAGGATGCCAGGGCGCGCGGGTGTTGCGGCACCGGCGGGCGCGGCTCAGGGGTGTCCGGGCGTCGCGCGCCCGGCGGGAATTGTCAGACATATCCTGGGACGGCGGAGCGGGCGCCCCGGCGCGCACTGTGTCACTCACACGGGTGAGGCGGCGGCCGGCGGGAGGGTCACCGGGAACGGCCCGATCCGCCACGACCTCGCCGCTTCGCTCACCTTGTCCCCGTACACCGCCGCGGCGGTGAACGCGACCGCGTGGGCCAGGAGTACGGCCCGCCCTCCCCCACTCTCGGCTCCGCTCGAGCGGGGGGACCCCCATGCCGCGACGGCGGCGGCGCCGAGCGCTGCACCGAGCGCGTGCGCCCCGGCGTCGCCGAGCATCGTGCGCTCGCCGAGGTCGTCGGGGAGGGCGGCGGCCGCGGCCCCCATCGCGGTGGCGCTCAACTCCCCGCCGGCGCCCTTCCGCAGCAGCCCGGGAGCGCCCAGCGCGAGGACGGCCCCGGCGGCACGCCCGGGCCGTACGTCCACGAGGTTCACGAAGTGCGCGGCACCGGCGATCACCACACCCGCGAGCACCTTGTCCAGGGGCCGCTCCTTGAGCACGGCCCCGGCGGCGAGGGCGGCGGCGGAGATCCCGAACAGCTTCACGGCACCACTGGTCACGTCACCGTCCCGCAGGGCCGACAGATGCGCCCGGAACCCCCGTCGCGGATCGCCCGCGCCGGCGATGTCGTCGTAGATCCCGCAGGCACCGGCGGCCAGCACGGCGAACCCGGCCGCCGGGTGAACCCGCCCGGCCCCGACCGTGGCCGCCAGGGCCACCGCGGGCCCCGGGTACAGCACGACGGTCCGCCCGGCGTGGTTCGTCCGCTGCCAGCGCCCCCGCCCGCCCGGCGCCGCGGCGCGCAGGGCGGCGGTGGCGGCGCAGGTGACGGCGGCGGCGAGCCCGAACGAAACGGTCCTGCGGGTACGCGTGATCATCCCGTCACCCTAAGCCGCCCGCCGGAGCCGTGCCTCACAGGTCCCGAACCGTGTCCCGCAGGTCCCGAAGCGTGTCCCGCGGGTCCGAACCGTGCCCCAACAGTACGGAACCGTGGCCTACCCGTCCGCGCGTGCCGTGGCCAGCAGTTCCTCCGCGTGGGCGCGGGCGGTCTCCGAGTCCTCCTGGCCCGCCAGCATCCTGGACAGCTCACGGATCCGGTCCTCGCCCTCCAGGACCTTCACCCCGGAGCGCGTGACCGAGCCGTCGTTGGTCTTCTCCACCAGCAGCTGCCGGTCGGCGAACGCCGCCACCTGCGGCAGATGGGTGACGACCACGACCTGCGCCGTTTTGGCGAGCTTCGCGAGCCGGCGCCCGATCTCGACCGCCGCCTTGCCGCCGACACCCGCGTCGACCTCGTCGAAGAGGTACGTCGGCACGGGGTCCGTGCCCGCGAAGACGACCTCCACCGCGAGCATCACACGCGACAGCTCACCGCCCGAGGCGCCCTTGGCGATGGGCCGCGGCGGCGCGCCGGGGTGTGGGGCGAGCAGCAGTTCGACCTCGTCGACGCCCGACGGTCCGTAGGCGACCGTACGCCCGCCGACCTCGACCCCGTTCGGGTCCTCGATCTGCCGGATCTCGAACGACACGCGCGCGTGCGGCATGGCGAGCGAGGCCAGCTCGGCGGTGACGGCGGCGGCGAACCGCTCGGCGGCCTCCGCCCGCGCATCGGTCAGCTCCTGGGCCAGACCGCCCAGTTCGGCCCGCAAGGCGTCCCGCTCGGCGGTCAGCTCCTCGATCCGCTCGTCGTCGCCGTCGAGTTCGGTCAGCCGGGTGGCGCTCTGCTCGGCCCAGGCGAGAACGGCATTGATGTCCTCGCCGTACTTCCGGGTCAGTGCGGTGAGTGCGGCCCGCCGCTCCTCCACGGCCGCGAGCCGCAGCGGGTCGGCGTCCAGGTCGTCGGCGTACCCGGCCAGCTCACCGGCCACATCGGCCAAGAGAATGCCGATCTCCCCGATCCGCTCGGCGAGCCCCGCAAGCGCCGGGTCGTGCGACCGCACCGCCTCCAGCGCCCGGTGGGCGCCCGCGACCAGGGTGGACGCGTCGACGCCCTCGGGATCCTCGGGGTTGCCCGCGAGCGCCGTGTGCGCGGCCGTCGCCGCCGACGCCAGCGCCTCGGCGTGCCCGAGCCGCTCGGCCTCCTCGGCCAGCTCCACGTCCTCGCCCGGCCGCGGCTCCACGGCCGCGATCTCCTCGAGCCCGAAGCGCAGCATGTCGGCTTCCTGGGCCCGCTCACGGGCGCGCGTGGTGATCTCGTCCAGCTCGGCGGAGACCGCGCGCAGCCGCCGGTAGGCCTCCTGGTACTTGGCGAGCGGTACGGCGACGGCGTCCCCGGCGTACCGGTCCAGCGCCTGCCGCTGCCGGGACTGCTTGAGCAGGCCCTGCTGGTCGGTCTGCCCGTGCACGGCGACCAGTTCGTCGGCCAGCTCCGCCAGCACGCCGACGGGCACGGAACGCCCGCCCAGGTGCGCCCGCGAGCGTCCCTCGGCGGAAACGGTACGACTGACGATCAGCGCCCCGTCGTCGAGCTCGGCCCCGGCCTCCTCGGCGCGTACGGCGACGGAGGCGTCCTCGGGCAGGGCGATCCGGCCCTCGACGACCGCGTTCTTCGCCCCGATCCGCACGAGTGCGGGGTCGGCGCGCCCGCCGAGCAGCAGCCCCAGACTGGTGACGACCATGGTCTTGCCCGCACCCGTCTCACCGGTCACGGCGGTGAAGCCGGGCGACAGCTCGACGACCGCGTCGTCGATGACTCCCAGGGACCGTATCCGCATCTCCTCCAACACGGAGAAGACCTTACGAGGTCCGGCTGGGGAAGTGCGAGCGGCCCGTGTCACTCCCGGGAGGGACACACGCCCCGAAAGGGGCGCGGGCCTGCGTCCGACATGCGGCTCCGCCGGGCGGGCGCGGGCAACCACGAGGGACCGGCACCCTACAGACAACCCGTACCGGTCAGTGAGGGCGGCCTCTCCACCCCGAGACCGGAAGCGCGAACTTGGCCACAAGCCGGTCGGTGAACGACGCGTGGTGCAGCCGGGCCAGCCGCACCGGCACAGCCCCCCGCCGCACCTCCACCCGAGCCCCCTGCGGCAGCTCCACCATCCGCCGCCCGTCGCACCACAGCACCCCGTGCGACGTGTCCGGCTGCACCTCCACGGCGAGCACGGAGTCCGGCGAGGTCACCAGCGGCTTGGCGAACAGCGCATGCGCGCTGATCGGCACCATCAACAGCGCCTCCACCTCCGGCCACACCACGGGCCCACCCGCGGAGAAGGCGTACGCGGTGGACCCGGTGGGGGTGGCGCACACGATGCCGTCGCAGCCGAACCCCGTCACCGGCCGCCCGTCGATCTCCAGGACGACCTCGAGCAGCTTCTCGGCGGAGACCTTCTGCACGGCCGCCTCGTTGAGCGCCCAGTCGGTGTGCACGATGTCGCCGTTCTTGTGCACGACGACGTCGACCGTCATGCGCTCCTCGACCTCGTACGCCTTCATCACCACACGGTCGACGACCCGGTCGAGGTCGTCGCGCTCGGCCTCGGCGAGGAAGCCGACCCGGCCGAGGTTGACGCCCAGCATCGGCACCCCGGAGGCGCGGGCGAACTCGGCGCCGCGCAGCAGGGTGCCGTCACCGCCGAGCACGATGAGCAGCTCGCACCCGTCGAGGCACTGCGGGGTGGCCTCCTTGACCAGCTGCACATCGTCCGGCAGCGGAAGGTCGGCCGCCTCGTCCTCCAGGGCACGCACGCCGATCCCGGAGCGCAGCAGGCCCTTGACCACCAGCTCGGCGCTGCGGATGGCGGCGGACCGACCGGTGTGGGCCAGCAGGAAAACAGTACGAGCTCGGTTCGTTGTCAACGCGGCCCCTCCGCCACAGCACGGTCAACGTCGGCCGGGTCCAGCGCGGGTGCTCCGGCTCGCAGCCACAGAAAGTACTCGACATTGCCCGACGGCCCGGGCAGCGGGCTGGCTGTCACGCCCTTCACCCCGAGCCCCAGTTCCGCGGCCCGCTCGGCCACCCCGCGCACGGCCTCGGCGCGCAGCTGCGGGCTGCGCACCACGCCGCCGCTGCCGAGCCGTTCCTTCCCCACCTCGAACTGCGGCTTGACCATCATCACCAGGTCGGCGTCCGGCTTCACGCACCGCACCAGGGCGGGCAGCACCAGTCCGAGCGGGATGAAGGACAGATCCCCCACGACAAGATCCACTGGCTCCCCATCGATCGCTTCGAGCGTCAACTCGCGTACGTTCGTACGGTCCTTGACGGTGACGCGTTCATCACTCCGGAGAGACCAGGCGAGTTGTCCGTATCCGACGTCGACGGCGACGACATGGGCGGCGCCCGCGCGCAGCAGGACGTCGGTGAAGCCGCCGGTGGACGCGCCGGCGTCCAGCGCCCGCCGTCCCTCGACGACCAGGCCCCGGGGGACGAAGACCTTCAGGGCCCCGGCGAGCTTGTGGCCGCCGCGCGAGACGTAGTCGGGGTCGCCGTCGTCCTGCGCCACCACGATGGCGGCGGCGGTCTCGACCTGCGTGGCGGGCTTCGTCGCGACGGTCTTGCCGACGGTGACCCGCCCGGCGGCGATCAGCTGGCTGGCGTGCTCGCGCGAGCGCGCGAGCTTCCGGCGGACCAGCTCCGCGTCGAGACGGCGGCGTGCGACTCCTGCCACGTTCGGTTCAGCTCCTGTTTCCGTACGTCATTCACAAGGTACGACCCGAAGGGTCTCATTGAGGGGTGGTGGCCGGGTGCCGGGCGGGAGCCGGAGGTCCCGGGCGGGCGTCGAGCGCGGTGAGCGCCTCACGCAGCCCCCGATGCACATCCTCGTACACCTCGATGTGCCCGTCCGTGGCGAGGTGGCCGGCGTCGGCGAGACGCTCCAGGACCGCGTCCACATCGGCGTTGCCGGTGGGGGTCCGGGGCACGTTCAGCGGGGCGGGCGCGGAGGGGTCGTCCTCCGGCTCGGACGCGGAGTCCGCCGGAGCGTCCGGCCCCGGTACCGCTGCCTCGGCCGGGCCCCCGGCCTCCGTCACAGAGTCGCTCATGCCACGACGCTACCGCGAAGCGCTGACAGGCTCTGAGGTACCGTCGCTCACGATGGCGACGATTGAGGAGTGCCGCAGCGCACTCGAGAAGTTCTCGGACAACCTGGCGGGCGCCGAAGGGGACGCGCGGGAAGCCGCGGCCCTGGACCGCTCGCTGAGCTGTCATATCACCGACCTGGACGTCACCTTCGTCGGCCGCCTCGAGGACGGCCGGATCCAGGTGCTGGACACGCTCCAGGGGCCACCGCGTGAGAAGGCCCAGATCAGACTCGCCATGACCGGGGACGACCTGGTGGCGATGGTCGACGGGGAACTGCACTTCGCCAAGGCGTGGGGCTCGGGCCGGGTCAAGCTGGAGGCGGGGCTGAGGGACCTGTTCCGCCTCAGGAAGCTTCTTTAGCGGCCGCGGCTGCCGCCTGTGCCCGTGCCCTGCGGGCCGCCGGGACCACCAGCGGCGTTCCCGTCTCCGGGTCGGGGACGACCTGGCAGCGCAGGCCGAAGACCTCCTCCACCAGCTCGGCCGTGACGATGTCGTTCGGGGCGCCCTCGGCGACGACCCTGCCGTCGCGCAGGGCGATGAGGTGGGTGGCGTACCGGGCGGCGTGGTTGAGGTCGTGCAGGACCGCGACCAGGGTGCGCCCCTGCTCCTCGTGCAGTTCGGCGCACAGGTCGAGCACGTCGATCTGGTGCTGGATGTCGAGGTAGGTGGTCGGCTCGTCGAGCAGCAGCAGCGGGGTCTGCTGAGCGAGCGCCATGGCGATCCACACGCGCTGCCGCTGGCCGCCGGAGAGCTCGTCGACGTGGCGGTCGGCCAGTTCCGCGACGCCGGTCCGTGCCATGGACTCCTTCACGACCCGCTCGTCCTCGCCGGACCACTGGCGCAGGAGTCCCTGGTGCGGGTACCGGCCGCGCCCGACCAGATCCGCGACGGTGATCCCGTCGGGTGCGATGGAGGACTGCGGGAGCAGGCCCAGGGTGCGCGCGACCTTCTTCGCGGGCATCGACTGGATGGCCTGCCCGTCGAGCAGTACCCGCCCCTGCGCGGGCTTGAGCATCCGGGACAGGGCGCGCAGCAGCGTGGACTTGCCGCAGGCGTTCGGGCCGACGATCACGGTGAAGGAGTTGTCGGGGATCTCCACGGACAACCGCTCGGCGATCACGCGCTGGTCGTAGGCGAGGGTGACGTCGTCGGCGCAGAGGCGGTTCACAGTGCTCCCCGTGGTCCTGGTGTCGTTCGTGTGCGGTCCGCCCGCGGCCTTCATGTCCGGCCCTTCCGCCATGTCCGGCCCTTCCGCGGACTCATATCCGGCCCGCCCTGCGCTCGATGACCAGCAGCCACAGCAGATAGGCGCCGCCGAGGACTCCGGTCACCACGCCCACGGGTAGCTGGTCCGCCCCGAAGAGACGCTGCGAGGCCCAGTCGGCGGCGATCAGCAGGGTGGCGCCCATGACCATGGAGGGCACCAGGTTCGGGCCGGGCGAGCACGTCAGCCGGCGGGCGAGCTGCGGCGCGGTGAGCGCCACGAACCCGACGGGGCCCGCGGCGGCCGTGGCACCGGCGGTGAGCAGCACCGCGGACACCATCAGCAGCAGCCGTACGCGCTCCACCCGCACCCCGAGGGCGTACGAGACGTCGTCGCCCATCTCCATCATCCGCAGCCCACGGGCGTTGCCGAGGACGAGCGGTACGAGGACGACGCAGAGGGCGAACAGCGGCCGGACCTGGTCCCAGTCGCGGCCGCCCAGCGAGCCCGTCATCCAGACGACCGCGCGGGCCGCGTCGACCATGTCGGCCTTGGTGAGCAGAAAACCGTTGACCGCCGTCATGATCGCGGACACGCCGATGCCGACCAGGACGAGCCGGTAACCGTGCACGCCCCGCCTCCAGGCGAGCAGGTAGATGGCGGCTCCGGTCACCAGGCCGCCGGCGAGCGCGCCCAGGGCGACCTGGGTGGCGCTGCCGGAGAACAGCACGATCACCACCAGCGCCCCTGCCGTCGCACCCTGATTGAGGCCGAGCACGTCCGGGCTGCCCAGCGGATTGCGCGAGACGGACTGGAACAGCGCGCCGCCGAGCCCGAGCGAGGCGCCGACCAGCAGGCCGACGAGCACACGCGGCAGCCGCAGCTCCGTGACGACGAACTCCTGACCCGGTTTTCCGTCGCCGGCCAGTGCTCTGAGCACGTCCCCCGCCGGGATCGGGAAGTCGCCGGTGCCGATCAGCAGCACGCTCCCTGTGAGGGCGACGAACAGGAGCAGGACGACGACGGCGAGCGCCCGGACGTCCAGTCGGAAGGACAGCCCGCCGGGGGCCCTGAGAACACGCTGGGACTTCACAGTTGGGCCGTCCTCCGCCGCCGTACGAGAAGGATGAAGACCGGGCCGCCGAGCAGCGCGGTCACGATGCCGACCTGGAGCTCGGCGGGCCGGGCGACGACTCGGCCGACGACGTCGGCGCCGAGCAGCAGCACCGGCGACAGGACGGTCGCGTACGGCAGGATCCAGCGCAGGTCGGGGCCGGTGAAGGACCGTACGGTGTGCGGGACCATCAGCCCGACGAACACGATGGGCCCGCAGGCGGCGGTCGCGGCCCCGCACAGCACGGTGGCGGCGGCCATGGACAGGGCGCGGGTGCGGCCCGGGTGCGCGCCGAGTGCACGGGCGGTGTCGTCGCCCATCGCCACGGCGTTCAGCGGGCGGGCGAGCGCGAGCGCGAGGACCGTACCGGCCAGCAGGAACGGCAGGACCTGCCGGATGGTCGCGTCCGTCGCCGAGGCCAGGGAACCGACGGTCCAGAAGCGCATCTTGCCGAGCGCCGCGTCGTCCATGATCATCACGGCCTGGAGATAGCCGTAGAGCGCGGCGCTGATCGCGGTGCCGGCGAGCGCCAGCCGCACCGGTGTGGCGCCCCGGCTGCCGCCGAGGAACCACACCAGGGCCCCGACGGCGGCCGCGCCGAGGAAGGCGAACCACACATAGCCGCTCAGACTGGTGACACCGAAGTACGTGATGGCGGTGACGACCGCCGCGGACGCGCCCGCGTTGATGCCGAGCAGGCCCGGATCGGCCAGCGGATTGCGGGTGAGCGCCTGCAGGACGGCACCGGCGAGACCGAGCGCGGCCCCGGCGAGCAGGCCGAGCACCGTCCGTGACAGCCGGTCTGCGACCACCACGTCGGCGTACGTCCCCGAGTCGTGGAACAGGCCGTGCCAGACCTGCGCCGACGAGAGGCCTTTCGCCCCGATCGCGATGCTCGCCAGCGCGACGAACGCCAGGAGCACGACCGAGACGAGGAGCCCAAGGGACCGTATCGCCCGGCGGGTCGGGGGCGCGGGGGCGGTGTCCGCGCGCGGTTCGGGAGGGCTGTCGACCAACACCCGGTTAGGTTAGCCTACCCTCGCTTCGCGTCTCGACCGCCCGTCCCCTCCGTTCACAGCCCCAGCCGCGCCAGCGCCTTCCCTCCGTCCAGCCCGCAGGAACCCTCCCCGGCCGCCGCCCAGGCAGCCGCACACAGCGCCCGCAGCCCGTCCAGAGCCTCCCCGTCACCCTCCAGCTCCAACCGCTCCCCCGCCGTCGCCGTCCAGCCGCCGCAGCGGAAACCGCCGCCCGCCGCGACCACCTCCGGCTGCCCCGTCAGCAGCCCGCGCAGATCCGCGTCCACGTACGTCGGCCGGTGCTGCGGGGGCGCCGCCAGCAGCTGCGCGCCGTCCGTCACGCCCGTCAGGACCAGCAGCGAGTCGACCCCGCCGTTGAACGCGCCCTCGATGTCCGTGTCCAGCCGGTCCCCCACCACCAGCGGCCGCTCCGCGCCCGTGCGCAGGATCGTCTCGCGATGCATCGGCGGCAGCGGCTTGCCGGCCACCTGCGGCTCCGCACCGGTGGCGATGCGGACGACCTCGACGGCCGCCCCGTTCCCCGGCGCGATACCGCGGGCGCTCGGGATCGTCAGATCCGTGTTCGACGCGAACCACGGAACCCCGCGCGCGATGGCGTAGCACGCCTCCGCGAACCGCCCCCACGGCAGCTCCGGCCCGCCATAGCCCTGCACCACGGCCACCGGGTCGTCGTCGGCCGACTCGACCGGCACGAGCCCCCGCTCCCGCAGCGCGACCCGCAGCCCCTCACCACCGATCACCAGCACCCGCGCCCCGGCGGGCACCTGCTCACTGATCAGCCGGGCCACCGCCTGCGCCGACGTGATGACGTCCGAGGCACCCGTCGGTATCCCCAGCTCCGTCAGATGCCCGGCCACCACGTCCGGCGTACGCAGCGCGTTGTTCGTCACGTACGCCAGATGCATCCCGCCCCGGCTCGCGGCTCCCAGCGACTCCACGGCGTGCGCGATCGCGCTCCCGCCCGCGTACACCACGCCGTCCAGGTCGAGCAGCGCCGTGTCGTACGCCTCGCTCAGGGGCGCGTCACTGCCCTCGGGCCGCGTCCTGACGGTCTGGCTCATTACGCATCGCTCCTCGTTCGATCGCCTTCCCCCGATCATCCCGCACGGCACTGACACACTTACGATGCATCAATGAACACTGCAGGTCGCGGGGACGTACCGGCGCACACGGGCCTTGACCTGGCCCCCTTCCGGGGCCTGCGCTACGACCCTGACCGCGTCGGCAGCCTCGCCGCGGTCACCTCACCGCCGTACGACGTCGTCGTGCGCCCGGACGGACTCCTCCATCTGGAGTCGGCGGACCCGCACAACATCGTGCGCCTCATACTGCCCCAGGCGGCCACCCCGGCGGCACGCACCAAGCAGGCGGCGGAGACCCTGCGCCGCTGGCTCGCCGAGGGCGTCCTGAGGACCGACACCGAGCCCGGCCTGTACGTCTACGAACAGCGGGGCACCGGGATGCTCCAGCGCGGCCTCATAGGGGCGCTGCGCGTCTCGGAGCCCTCGGAGGGCGTGGTACTGCCCCACGAGGACGTCATGCCGCACGTCATCGCGGACCGCATGGCCCTGATGCGCGCCACCTGCGCCAACCTCGAACCCCTGCTGCTCACCTACCGCGGCAACGGCTCGGAGACCGGCGCGACGGCCGTCGTCGAACGCACCGTCGAACGCCTGCCGCTGCTGGCCACCACCACGGAGGACGGTTTCAGCCACCGCCTGTGGTCGGTGACGGATCCCGACGCTCTGGCGGAGATCCGGGCGGACCTGGCCCGGCACCAGGCCCTGATCGCCGACGGCCACCACCGCTGGGCGACCTATGTGCGTCTACGCGCGGAGCACGCCTCCCCGAGCCCGTGGGACTACGGCCTGGTCCTGCTGGTGGACACCGCCCGCTACCCGCTGAGGGTCCGGGCGATCCACCGCCTCCTGCACCGGCTCCCGGTCGCCGAGGCGCTGTCCGCCCTCGAGGGCCTGTTCCGCGTGCGGGACCTGCACCTGCCGTTGCCCGAGGCCCTGGAGGTGCTGGCCGACGCCGCCTGCGCCGGCAACGCCTACCTCCTCGCCGGCGACGGCGCCTTCCACCTGGTCGACCAGCCGTCCCCGGACCTCCTGGCACGTACGATCCCGGCGGACCGCCCCCAGGCCTGGCGCACGCTCGACGCGACGGTCCTGCACGCCGCCCTCCTGGAACACGTCTGGCGCATCCCCGAGGACTCGCCACAACACATCGCCTACATCCACGACACGGACGCCACCGTCGAGAAGGCCGAGCGCGACGGCGGAACGGCGGTCCTGATGCACCCGGTCCGCGAGGAGGTCGTCCGCGAACTGGCCCGCCAGGGCGTGACGATGCCGCGCAAGTCGACGTCGTTCGGCCCGAAGCCGGCGTCGGGGCTGGTGCTGCGGGCGTTGGAGCTCTGACATGGGGCAGGGCGGGACCCGCTGGGGTCCCGCCCTGTCTCGTCCCGGTGCCGCCGACCGGCGTCAGTCGTCGCCGCCGTCGTCCTCGGCCGCGTCGGGCTCGCTCTCGTCCTCGTCCAGGGCGTCGACGAACTCCACACCGTCCAGCTCGGCGAGCCGGTCGGAGGCGTCCGTGCTGCCGTCCCTGTCGGCCTCGACGGCCTTGGCGAACCACTCGCGTGCCTCGCCCTCCCGACCGGCGGCCAGCAGCGCGTCGGCGTACGCGTACCGCAGCCGCGCGGTCCACGGCTGGAAGGAGTTGGACGCCAGCTCGGGGCTCTGCAGCGTCACGATCGCCGCGTCGAGCTGCCCCATGTCGCGGCGCGCACCGGCCGCCACCAGCCGCATCTCGACCTGACCGGCCTTGTCGAGCTTGTGCACCTCGGGCGCACCGGCCATGTCCAGCGCCTTCTCGGGCCGGCCGAGACCACGCTCGCAGTCCGCCATGACGGGCCACAGGTCGACGGTGCCCGTCATACGCCGGGCGGCCCGGAACTCGGCGAGCGCCTCGGAGTACTTCTGGTTGGCGTACGCGGCGAAGCCGGCCGCCTCGCGCACGGCGGCGACGCGGGAGGCGAGGCGCAGCGCCACCCTCGAGTACCCGTACGCGCCCTCCGGGTCCTCGTCGATGAGCCGCGCAACCATCACCAGGTTCTTGGCGACGTCCTCGGCGAGCGTCTTGGGCAGGCTCTGCAGCTCCTGCCGTACGTCCTTGTCGATCTCCTCACCGGTGACGTCCTCGGGGATCGGCAGCCGCTTGATCGGCTCGCGGTCCCGGTCTCGCTCCTCGCGGAACCGGCCACCACCGCGCCGGTCGTCGCCACGCCGGTCGTCGCGGCCACGGAAGCCTCCGCCTCCGGGGCGACCGCCACGGTCGTCGCGCCCACGGAAGCCACCGGGACGCCCACCGCGATCGTCACGCCCACGGAAACCGCCGCGGTCGGAACGGCTGTCGTCACGGCGGTAGCCGCGGTCCGAGCGGCTGTCGTCACGGCGGTAGCCACGATCGTCGCGGCTGTCATCGCGGCGCGGGCCGGAGGGCCGGTCGTCACGTCGGTCGTCACGGCGCGGGCCGGAGGGCCGGTCGTCACGGCGGTCATCCCGACGGAAGCCGCCGCGGTCGCCGTCGCGGCGGTCGTCACGGCGGAAACCGCCGCGGTCGGAACGGCTGTCGTCACGGTGGAAGCCGCCGCGGTCTCCGTCACGGCGGTCGTCACGGCGGTCGTCACGGCGGAAGCCGCCGCGGTCGCTGTCACGGCGGTCGTCACGGTGGAAGCCGCCGCGGTCGTCGCGACGGTCATCCCGACGGAAGCCGCCGCGGTCTCCGTCACGGCGGTCATCCCGACGGTCGTCGCGACGGTCATCCCGTCGGTCGTCACGACGGCCGTAACCACCACGGTCGTCACGATGGCCGTGGCCACCACGCTGGTCATCACGGCGGAAACCGCGGTCATCGCGGCGGGGGTATCCGCCACGGTCATCGTCCCGACGGCCGTAACCGCCACGGTCGTCATCACGACGGCCGTAACCGCCACGGTCGTCATCACGACGGCCGTGGCCACCACGGTCATCGTCCCGACGGCCGTATCCGCCACGGTCGTCATCACGACGGAAGGAGGGGCGGTCGCCGTCGCGGCGGAAGCCCCGGTCGCGGTCGTCGCGGCGCGGGCCGGACGAGCGGTCGTCACGGCGGAAGGAAGGACGTCCACCACGGTCGCGGTCATCACGGCCGCCACGGTCGTGGTCGTCGCGGCCACGGAATCCGCCTCGGTCATTCCTGTCGCCCCGGTCGCCGACCCGGCGGTCGTCTCCACGGCGATCATCGCGCCGGCCGTAGCCTCCACGGTCGTCGCCGCGGCGCGGGCCGCCGCGGTAGCCGCCACGGTCACCACTGTCCCGGCGGCGCTGGTCGCGCTCAGGACGCTCGTCGGGAGAGTTGGTGGACATGGGTGACTCCTGTCTTCGGTACCGCAAAATCATTGTCGCGCAGCCGGGTACCCGGCGCGCCCGGGGAAAACGAAAAAAGGACCCTTGGTCCCAGCATGTCGCTGGGACCAAGGGTCCTCCAAAGATTGTTCGGCGGCGTCCTACTCTCCCACAGGGTCCCCCCTGCAGTACCATCGGCGCTGTAAGGCTTAGCTTCCGGGTTCGGAATGTAACCGGGCGTTTCCCTCACGCT
>NZ_JBIWIM010000010.1:0-268906 GCF_044764595.1 Streptomyces sp. NPDC093984
GCGGGACGTAGTTGAAGATCAGGAGCAGGACGATGACGGGCAGCGTCATCAGGATGAGCGCGCGGTCGCGGCGCCATCGGACCCGGAAGGGAACCCTGCCCGCCTTGCCGGCCCGGCGCGGCACGCTCTTCTTCACGGTGGCCGCGGCGACCGCGGCCGCCGGTTCCTCGACGGCCGCGGGGGGACGTGTCCCATCGGGCCTGCTCCCGGCCGTGAGGGACATCAGTTGCCACTGCCGTTCTTCTCGAGGAGCTGCTTGTACCAGTCGCGCAGCTTGTCGCCGCCGGAGGACTTCCAGGTGGAGATGGCCTGCTGTATGTCGGACAGCTGCTTGTTGCCGCGCACGTAGTCGATCTCCAGCTGCTCGAACTGGCTGGAGAGGTTGGCGTAGCGGCTCGGCTCGATGATGTTCATGCCGTAGGTGGACGTCTTCTTCACGAAGGCACCCTGCCGCTGCTGCCACTCGACCTGCTTGCGGGCGACCTCGGGGAAGTCGGGGTGGGCGAGGTAGGGAGCCGGAGCCGCCAGCATCACCCAGGCGTTGTTCACCTCCTGGTTACCCAGGTCGTTCTTGACCGGGACGCCGTTGTTGACCGTGTAGTGGGTGCCCTCGACGCCGTAGTCGACGAACATCCGCTCCCTGGTGCCGTAGGGTGCTGCCGCGAAGTTGGCGGCGGCCAGCGCATTCTCGATCGTCTCCTTCGAGGCGCCCTTGCGGATCATCGACCAGATGCTGGCGGGCGGGGCGGCGTACAGCGTCGGGTTGCCGCCGCCGGCGCCGAAGTAGTCCATGCCCTCGATCTGGAACTCCGGGTTGGACTTGGCCTGTTCGGCGGTCTTGCCGTACCAGGCGGACATGTCGCCGTTGAAGACCAGGACCTGCCCGGCGGTGAACCGCTGGCTCACGTCGCCCGTGTTCGCCTTGTCGTCGGGATGGACCACGCCCGCGTCGAACAGCTTGCGGACCCACTCAAGGTGTTCGAGGTACTCCGGATGCTCGATGCGGTACGTCAGCTTGCCGTCGTCCCCGATGTTCCAGCCGAGCGGCCCGGCGGGCAGGACACCGAAGATGCTCGCCGCGCTCCACCTCATGTCGCCGCAGGCCCACACCTTGGCCTTGGCGCTGGTGGCCTCCTTGGCCCAGCTGAGGAACTCGTCGGCCGACTTGGGAACCGTGTAACCCTTCTTGTCGAAGATGTCCTTGCGGTAGAAGGGCACGATGTTGGGCACGGAGGCGGCGGGCATCGGGATGCCGCGCAGCGCGCCGCCGAAGATGCTCATGCGCCAGGAATCGGACGGTATCGCGGCCAGGTTCGGGTACTTCTTGACCTTGTCGCCCGCCAGGTAGGGGCCGAGGTCCATGAACTTCGCGGTGACCGCGCTCGCGATCTTGCCGACCAGCTCCCAGCTGGGCACGACCACCATGTCGGGTATGGAGCTGGAGGCGAGGACCGCGCCGAGCTTCTCACCGTAGGTGTTGCCGTCCTGGTTCTGCCAGGTGATCTTCGTGCCCGCCGCCGCGTCGAGTGCCTTGTAGTACGCGCAATCGGGCTTCGGCGGACTGCCCCAAAGCGGCGACATGATCGTGAAGGGGGCGCCGGTGCCGAGCTTGTCCGGCACCGACGTGGCAAGGGACGCCAGATCGATCTTGCTGGTGAAACCGGCGGCCGACCCGTTCTTCGACGCAAGGTCCGGCTTGGCGACCGTGCTGGCGACGTACGTCGGGAGCAGCTTGTCAGCGGCCTTGCGTGACGTGGTGCCCTCACGCGAGCCGCTGTCCGAACCGCCGCAAGCGGCGAGCAGCGGCATCCCCCCGGCCACAGCCGCGGCGGCGACCGCCGTGGAGGCGAGGAAACTTCTCCGGCTGGGCCCGGAGGAGGCGGTAGCGGAGTTCGGCGTCATTGCGTCAACCCTTCGTGGCGCACCAGGACACCCGGCGGAAGAGCCGTCGGCTGCGGTGTCTCGAGTGGAACTTGGCTGAGCTGAAGCGGCGGTGACATCGGAGGGGTGGTGAGCACGGAGCGGGCCCTCCGCAGTCGAAGCGCTTCGATGTTGCTGCGAGGTTAAGTGAACGCCTGGGGGCGCACAAGGGTCGCTTCCAAGATTCCTCCTGGGCGCGGAGACACCGGTCGGACGGGTCGGGAAGCCTGAAACCACGGTGAGGAAACGAAGTTGTTGCGTCTGGGTGTCTTGACACTCGCTCCGAGTCGAATGAGCATCGAAGCGCTTCGAAAGCGCCGCACCGCTCGACCTGTGAAGGATCGCCAAGTGACCGCTCAGACGCCGCCAGCCCCCTCCTTCCGCGATCCGCAGCTCCCGTTCGCGAAGCGCATCGACGACCTGGTGGCGCGGCTGACACTCGACGAGAAGATCGCGTTCCTGCACCAGTTCGTGCCGGCCGTCGAGCGCCTCGGCATCGCCGCGTTCCGCACCGGCCAGGAGGCGCTGCACGGAGTGGCGTGGATGGGCCCGGCGACGGTGTTCCCGCAGGCGGTCGGGCTCGGCGCGACCTGGAACGACGACCTGGTGCGCCGGGTCGGCGAGGCGGTCTCCAAGGAGGTCCGCGCGATGCGCGCCCGCGACGAGCGCGTCGGCCTCAACGTCTGGTCGCCCACGGTCAACCTGCTGCGCCACCCGCTGTGGGGGCGCAACGAGGAGGGCTACTCGGAGGACCCCGGGCTGACCTCGGCGATCGCGACGGCGTACACACGGGGCCTGCGCGGCGACCATCCGACGTACTGGCGCACCGCCCCGGTCCTCAAGCACTGGCTCGCCCACAACAACGAGACCGACCGCGACACCGCCTCCTCCTCGGTCCGGCCGCGTGTGCTGCACGAGTACGACCTGCGGGCGTTCCGCGAGGCGGTTCAGGCCGGCTCGGTGGCCGGGGTGATGCCCGCGTACAACCTGGTCAACGGCCGCCCCAACCATGTCTCGCCGTATCTGCGCGAGCACCTGCGCGGCTGGAGCGACCAGGAGCTGATGGTGTGCTCGGACGCGGGCGCGCCCTCCAACCTGGTCGACTCCGAGCACTACTTCGACACGCACGAGGAGGCGACGGCCGCAGCGGTCCGGGCCGGTGTCGACAGCTTCACCGACCACGGCACGGACAGCTCGACCATCGTCGCGCGCGTCAGAGGCGCACTTGTGAAGGGGCTGCTGAGCGAGGAGGACATCGACCAGGCGGTGCGCCGGCAGCTCTCGGTGCGGTTCCGGCTGGGCGAGTTCGACCCGCGTCTGGACCCACATGCGGGGACCCGGGACTTCGACACCCCGGCCCATCGGGCGCTCGCCCAGGAGGCCGCGGAGCAGGCGGTCGTGCTGCTGAAGAACGACGGCCTGCTGCCCCTCGCCGACGACGTGCGCGTCGCGGCGGTCGGGCTGCTCGCCGACGAGTGCAAGCTCGACTGGTACAGCGGCACGCTGATCCACCGGTCCACGCCTCTGGAGGGCCTCTACGAACGTCTCGGCGCCAACCGCGTGGACTTCGCGGAGGGCGTGGACCGGGTACGTCTGAAGACCTCCGCCGGTGCGTATCTGCGGGTGCCCGTGGCCGACGGCGGCGACGAGGTGCGCGGCGCCGAGGGCGCCCTGGACCCGGCTCTGCTGCAGGGCCGCACGGACCTGCCGCCGCTCACCGCCGACGCGCACGGCAGCGAACTCGCGCTGATCGACTGGGGCGAGGGCCTGCTGACCTTCCGCGCCCCCGACGGGCGGTACCTCTCGGTCGCCGACGACGGGTACGTCCGCGCGTCCGCGGACCAGCCCGGCGGCTGGGTCGTCCAGGAGACGTTCCGCCTGGAACCCCATGGCAGCGGCCACCTCCTGAAGCATGTCGGGACGGGCGGGTACGTGTTGGTCGCCGCCGACGGAGTGAAGGTTGCCGAGGACCGGCCGGAGGTCTTCGAACTGGAGATCACCGAGCGCGGTGAGGACGCGGTCACCCGGGCGGCGGCCGGAGCGGACGTGGTGCTCGTCTTCGCGGGCAACGACCCGCATCTGCGCGGCCGTGAGACCGAGGACCGCACGACGCTGCGCCTGCCCGATCACCAGGAGCGCCTGCTGCGCGCGGCCCGTACCGCGAACCCGCGCACGGCGCTGGTGCTGGTGTCCGCGTACCCGTACGCGGTCGACCCCGCGGATCTCCCGGCCGTCGTGTGGACCGCGCACGGCGGCCAGGCCGCGGGCACCGCGCTGGCCCGGGTGCTGTCCGGCGACGTCTCCCCCGCGGGCCGTCTGCCGCAGACCTGGTACGCGGACGACGCGGACCTGCCCGATCTGCTGGACTACGACGTGATCGGCAGCCGTCAGACGTATCTGTACTTCGAGGGAACGCCGCTGTTCCCGTTCGGGCACGGGCTGTCGTACGCGTCCTTCGGCTACGGCGACCTCACCGCCCGGGTGGAGGACGGGCGGGTGGCGGTCTCCTTCACCGTGACCAACACGAGCACGCGGGCCGCCGACGAGGTCGCCCAGGTGTACACCCGGGCCGTCGATCCGTCGGTCCCGCGTCCGCGCCGCGAGCTGGTCGCCCACCGGCGCGTGCACCTGGCGCCCGGCGCCTCGGCGGAGCTGGCCTTCGAGGTGCCGCTCGGCGCCCTGGAGTTCTGGGACGTGGCGCACGGGCGGTGGCGGCTCGAGCCGGGCCCGTACGAGATCCTGGTGGGCGCGTCGAGCGAGGACATCCGGCTGCGGACGACGATCGAGCCGCCCGGTGAGCCGGCCGGACCGCGCCCGGTACGTGAACGCGGCCTGGAGGCCGCCGACTTCGACGAGCAGCGGGGCACGGTGATCGTCGACCGTACGAAGGTGTCCGGGGACTCCGTGGCACCGGCGGAGGGCAGGAAGGGCGAACTGCTCTTCCGCCGCTGCGACTTCGGGGACGGCGTGACGGGGGTGGCGGTGCGGGTCGCGGGCGAGGGCACCGTCGAGGTGTCGCTGGACGGGGGCGGTGCGTCGGCCGTGCTGACGCTCGAGGGGCCCACCGGCCCGTACGACTACACCACCGTGGACGCCGCGTTCACCGCCTCGGGTGTGCACGACGTCCGTCTCGGGCTGCGCGGCCCGCTGCGGCTCGCGCACGTCGGCTTCTCCGGTTGAGGGTCCGGACCAGGCCGACGCACCGACGGCCGGAGCCCCCGCACAGCGGGCTCCGGCCGTCGTCGAGCAGGTGGGGTCAGAGGGCGAGGCCCGTCAGGACCAGCACCCGCTCGTAGGTGTAGTCCTCCATCGCGAACTTCACGCCCTCTCGCCCGACACCGGACAGCTTGGCACCGCCGTAGGGCATCTGGTCGGCGCGGTAGGACGGCACGTCGCCGATGACCACGCCGCCGACCTCGAGGGCACGGTGGGCGCGGAAGGCGACCTGGAGGTCGTGGGTGAACACGCCCGCCTGGAGGCCGTACTTGGAGTCGTTGACCGCGTCGAACGCCGCGGCCTCGCCGTCCACCTTCTGCACGGTGAGGACGGGCCCGAAGACCTCCTCGCAGGAGATGGTCACATCGGCGGGGACGTCGGTGAGGACCGTCGGCGCGTAGGAGGCGCCGTCCCGCTTGCCACCGGTGAGCAGCGTGGCGCCCGCGTTCACCGCCTCGTCGACCCAGGACTCCACGCGCTTCGCGGCGTCCTCGCTGATCAGCGGGCCGACATCGGTCGCGCCGTCGGAGGGGTCGCCGGTGGCCTGGGCCTCGACGGCGGCGACGATGCGCGGCAGCAGCCGGTCGTACACCGAGGCGTCCGCGATCACGCGCTGCACGGAGATGCAGGACTGGCCGCCCTGGTAGTTGGAGAAGGTGGCGATGCGGTTCGCGGCCCGGTCCAGGTCCTCGTCGCTCGCGTAGTCGGCGAGCACGACGGCCGCGCCGTTGCCGCCCAGTTCCAGCGTGCAGTGCTTGCGCGGCACCGAGTCCATGATCGCGTAGCCGACCTTCTCGGAGCCGGTGAAGGAGATGACCGGCAGGCGCTCGTCCTGGACGAGGGCGGGCATGCGGTCGTTGGGGACCGGCAGGATCGACCAGGAGCCGGCGGGCAGCTCGGTCTCGGCGAGCAGCTCGCCGATGATCAGGCCGGACAGCGGGGTGGCCGGGGCGGGCTTGAGGATGATGGGGGCGCCGGCGGCGATGGCCGGGGCGACCTTGTGGGCGCACAGGTTCAGCGGGAAGTTGAACGGCGCGATGCCGAGGACGACGCCCTTGGGGAAGCGGCGGGTCAGCGCCAGACGGCCCTGGCCGCCGGCGTCCGTGTCGAGGCGCTGGGCCTCGCCGCCGTTGAAGCGGCGGGCCTCCTC
This sequence comes from Streptomyces sp. NPDC093984, assembly GCF_044764595.1. Lineage (NCBI taxonomy): Bacteria > Bacillati > Actinomycetota > Actinomycetes > Kitasatosporales > Streptomycetaceae > Streptomyces > Streptomyces sp. NPDC093984. Next base: position 6,287 of record NZ_JBIWIM010000010.1, read on the forward strand.
GGCCGCGAACCGGAACACGGAGACGGCACGGCCCACCTCGCCGCGCGCCCACTTGATGGGCTTGCCGTTCTCGGCGGAGATCAGCTGCGCGATCTCCTCGGTGCGCTCCGCGAGCCGCTTCGAGACGTGGTCGAGGGCGGCGGCGCGGACGTGGGCCGGGGTGGCGGCGAACTCGTCGCGCACGGCGTACGCGGCCGCCACGGCCTCCTCGACCTGCGCCTCGGTCGGGACACTGACCTTGCCGACGAGCCGGCCGTCCCACGGCGAGGTGACGTCGAAGGTGGTCTCACCGGTGGCCTGGCGGCCGGCGAGCCAGAAGGCGTGGGTGGAAGTCATAGCGTTGAGTCCCGGCCCTTCCGAGGTTGGCTGGTGCTTGGGGTTGCGTGGTCCACGGTAGGGCCGGGACACCCAGGGGTCGTTTGTCCGGGGAGTAGCACTGCCCGGGCGGGCTTCTACGGGATGTACAGCGGGGCTCCGCACAGGGCCCGTACGGCGGCGGGGCCGTCCGGCGGTGCGGCCGTCCGGCGGTGGTGCCGCACGGTGGCGGCGTCACTCCCCCGCCGTTGCCGTGGCCTTGAGCGCGAGCCACAGTTCCATCCGGACGTCCGGGTCGTCCAGGGAGCGGCCCAGGATCTCCTCGACCCGGCGCATCCGGTAGCGGAGCGTGTGGCGGTGGACGCCGAGGTCGGCCGCCGCCGCGTCCCACTGGCCGTGGCGTGACAGCCAGGCCCGCAGCGAGGCGACCAGGTCGCCGCGGCCCGTCGCGTCGTGTTCGCGCAGGGCGCGCAGCAGCCCGTCCGCGAAGGCGCGTACGGCGTCGTCCTGGAGCAGCGGCAGCACCGATCCGGTCGCCAGTTCCTCGTGCTCGACCAGCGCCCGGCCGCGCCGCCGGGCCACCGAGAGCGCCTGTTCGGCCTGTTTGTAGGCGGCAGCGGCGGCGATCGGCCCGGCGGGCGCCGACATCCCGACCACCAGTTCGTCCTCGTCGGGGGCCGACTGCTCGCGGGCGGCGGCCCGGGCCGCCTGGACCGCCGGCGCGTACTCCTGGCAGGCGGCGACGGCGGCGCCCCCGTCGACGGCGAGGATCACGAGCCGGGCCTCCCCTTCGGGCACGACGAGCACGGCCTCGCCGGAGCGGGCGGCGGCGGACTCCACGGTCTCCGCGAGCCCTTCCAGTGGGTCGCCGTCCGTGTCGGCCGCAGCGAGCGCGGCGGCGGTCGGCTGCGCGGTCACCACGCGCGCGTGCCCGTCCGCGTGCGCCCGGGCGGCCGACGCGGACGCCGATTCGGCGACGATCACCCGGAAGGGCGCGTCCAGGAGGTCGCCGTACAGGTCCCCGGCAACGGCGCGGGCGTGGTCCGGCTGCCCGGCCAGCAGCATGCGCAGCACGGCCCCGCCGATCCGCTGCTCGGCGGCGTGCAGGGACCGGGAGCGTTCGGTGGTGAGGGTGAGCAGGGCGATGGCGGAGTGCACGGCGTACCGCTCGGCGGTGCCCAGCGGGGCGGCCGTGCCCACGGCGAGCGCGGCGCGCGGGCGGCGTCCGGTGCCGAGCGAGTGCAGTTCGACCCGGTCCTCTCCGTTCGCCTCTCCGTTCGACCCGCCGACCACGGAGGTGGCCGGCGCGGGCCGCTCCCGCAGCCGCTCCACGTCGGCGGTGAGCCGTGCCGCACGCCGTCCCGCCCACTCGGGCGCGGCGGCGACGACGGCGCCCGAGGCGTCGTACAGCGCGGCCCAGCCGTCGACCTGGGCGGCGAGCGCGGCGAGCAGTCCCTCCGGTCCGTCGCTGAGGGCCTGTCTGGTCAGCTCGCGCTGCGCGGCGAACCCCGCGGTCACAGCCCGGTACTGGTCGGCGGCGATCGCGGCGGAGACGGCCTTGCTGATGGCGAGGAACGGGGTGCGGCGCGGCACCTCGAGCAGCGGGAGCCCCTCCTCACGGGCCGCGTCCACGAGGGCCTTGGGGACCTCCTCGTAGTTGACGCCGACGGCGAAGCCGAGGCCGACCACGCCCGCGCCCACCAGCCGCTTCACATAGCGGCGCATGGCCTCCGGGTCCTCCGCGTCCAGCTTCAGCGCGGTGATCAGGAGCAGTTCGCCGCCCTCCATGTAGGGCACGGGGTCGGCGAGTTCGCTGACGTGTGCCCAGCGGACGGGAACGTCCAGGCGGTCCTCGCCCGCGCGCACGGTCAGCTTGAGCGCGGAGTGGTGGACGAGCGAGGCGAGGGTGAGGGGCATGGGGCCTTCGGGTCCTGTGTGATCTCTGCGATCGATGCGATCATCGTGTGATCGTCGTGATCCTTTGGCCGCCGCGTATGAACGACCAATGCCGATTCTGCCTCACCGTACGGTCGGCGCGTGCCCTGATCCCCGTCAGTTCCGTAGATCCACCAGCAGCGGAGGGGCGTGCTCGCCCTTCACATTCGTCAGGGACAGCACCGCGTGCCCCGGCGGCACGGCGTGCGCCAGTTCGGACGCGGACCACCGCTCGCGCTCCACCTGGCGGACGGTCACCGCGCGCGCGGTGGGCGCGTGGCCGGTGATCACCCGGCGCAGCATGTGCAGGGCCTTGCCCGCCGGGGTCTCGGCGATGATCTGCCGGTCGGTGACGTCCCGGGTCTCGGTCCACTCCTTGCCCCACACCTCGGCGAAGTCCTGGCCGTCCCAGGGGGTGAGGCCGGACAGCGCCATCCGGCACCCGGTGGCGCCGAGCAGGGGCCCCCGCAGCGGCCGGGGCACGTCGTCCAGGGTGCGCAGGGTGAGGACGACACCGGCGTTCGCGGACCTGAGCCGCTGGATGCCGCGGACGGCCTCGGGCGTGACGACCCCGCTCGCGTCGTCGAGGAGCAGGCAGGCGAACAGCGACCGGTCCTCGCGGGTGGCGACACTGGCCGTGAACTGGGCGAGCACCAGTCGCGCGAGGATCCGCGAGGCGTCGGCGTGACCGCGCTCGGGCAGGTCGATGCGGACCCGCACCGGGTGGTCGAGGGCGCGCAGGGAGAACGGCCGGGTCTGCCCGGAAGTGTCGAAGAACTGCGCGAAGGCGGGCCGGTCGAGCAGCGCGACCCGGTCGGCGAGGACGCCGCCGACGTCGCCGGGGTGCCGGGACTGCCGCTCCCGGGCGTCCAGTTCGCGCAGCAGGGCGTCCTGTCCGCTGTCCTGCAGGGCCTTGCGCAGGGCCGTGAGGGGCCCGGGCGCGCCGTCGAGGAGCTGGCGCAGCTCCGGTACGGACGGGAAGCGGCCGTGGACGGCCCGGTAGGGCCCGAGGAGCTGAGCGAGGACGGTGGTGGAGCGGCGGCTGTCCCCGCCGGGGTGCGGGTCGGCGAGGTCACCGACGAGCGCCTCGGCGAGCACGGACGCCGCCTCGTCCGGGTCGGTGGTCCCCCCGTACAGGTCCAGGTCGTAGACGGATTCGGGATGTCCGACGCGCACGACGACGTCGTAGGCGTCCGCCGGTCCGAGCCCGGCGCCGGCCGCCCCGACCACGACGACGGCGGCCCGCCCGGTGAGCGCGTGCAGGCACAGCGACTCGGCGAGCGGCCACACCAGCGAGCTGGTCTTGCCGGACCCGGCGGGCCCCACGGCGACCAGGGAGGTGGCGAGCAGGTCCGGGCCGAGGGCGAGTCCGCTGCCGCGGTAGGCGTAGGGGTTGCGGGGGTCGTCCACGGTGGTGCCGAGCCGGACCTGGCCGGTGAACAGGTCGTGGTGGGCGAGCCGGGCGGGCAGGTCTCGCTCCCCGGAGGGGTGCGGGCAGGCGGCGGCGCCGTCCTTCAGGACCGCGCCGGTGAATGTGGCCAGGTCGTGCCGCCCGTTGAGCACGCCCTGCCAGGCGCGGGTGATGCGGGCGTGGTCCACGTCGCGCATCAGCCCGGCGTGCGCGTCGGCGGCGAGCCGGTCGGCGGCCTCGTGCGCCCCGGCGGCGCGGAGCTGGTTGAAACGGGCGGGGTCCTCCTCGGGAGCCGGTGGCTTCTCGGCCACGGAGCCGGAGGCGCGCCAGCCGGGCGGTCCGAAGCGGCGCCAGACCTCGCCCCAGCGCCCGAGCTTGCCGACCGTGAGCATGATGGCGAGGGCGATCACCGTGTAGTAGCCGTACCAGAGGACGGCGTTGCCGACTCGGTCGTTGCTGTGCCGCCAGGAGTCGGGGGTGAAGAGGTCCAGCGGTACCACCCACCAGCCGCCGAGGTAGCCGTTCCACAGCAGCGACCAGATCAGCCAGCCGACCAGGAAGGCGATCAGCGCTCCGCTGAGCAGCTGCCGTGTCGGGATCCGCTCCGGTTCCTGCTCGGGCCGTGGCCGGTGTCCGAAGCGCCACACGCCGGGCAGCGCGGGCGGCCGTGGCGCGCGCAGCCAGGCCAGGAACGCCGAGCCGTCCGGCCGCGGCGGCAGCCCGGGGGCGTGCGCCGGGCGGGGCGGCACCGGGGGCGGCCCCGCCGGACGCGGCACCGGATCGGCCCGTGTGCTCCGTGCGTCCTGCGTTCCGTCGCTGTCCATCGCCCTTGCCCCCTGACCAGCCGCTCCGTCCACCATCAGCGAGTCAATCTAACGTCCCCGCAAGGGGAGTTCACCGCATACGCGACCGGGTATCCGATGACGCGTCCCCTTCCGCGGCGTCCACCGCTATGTCCACGGCGGACAAGCGGGCGCGCGCAAGGCGCCCACATGGAGCATGCCCACCCTCCGCGGCCCGTCCTAGCCTGCGAGAAAAGAAGGCAACCGTCCGAAAAACACCTTCGTCGACACGACGTCGACATGCCGAACGCAAGATCATCAGGGAGCCCCCATGACCGCACTTCCGCAGGAGCGCCGCGTCGTCACCGCCATCCCCGGCCCGAAGTCGCTCGAGCTGCAGGCCCGTCGCACCGCCGCGGTCGCGCAGGGCGTGGGCTCCGTGCTGCCGGTCTTCACCACGCGCGCGGGCGGCGGGATCATCGAGGACGTCGACGGCAACCGGCTGATCGACTTCGGTTCCGGTATCGCCGTGACGTCCGTGGGCGCCTCCGCCGAGGCCGTCGTACGCCGGGCCTCCGCCCAGCTGCAGGACTTCACGCACACCTGTTTCATGGTCACGCCGTACGAGGGCTATGTGGCCGTCGCCGAGGCGCTGGCCGAGCTCACGCCGGGTGACCACGCCAAGAAGTCGGCGCTGTTCAACTCGGGCGCCGAGGCCGTCGAGAACGCGGTCAAGATCGCCCGCTCCTACACCAAGCGCCAGGCGGTCGTCGTCTTCGACCACGGCTACCACGGCCGTACGAACCTCACGATGGCGCTGACGGCGAAGAACATGCCGTACAAGCACGGCTTCGGGCCGTTCGCGCCCGAGGTCTACCGGATGCCGATGGCGTACGCCTACCGTTGGCCGACCGGCCCGGAGAACTGCGGCCCCGAGGCCGCCGCGCAGGCCATCGACCAGATCACCAAGCAGGTCGGCGCGGACAACGTGGCCGCGATCATCCTCGAGCCGGTGCTCGGCGAGGGCGGCTTCATCGAGCCGGCGAAGGGCTTCCTGCCCGCGCTGCGGAAGTTCGCCACGGACAACGGCATCGTCTTCGTCGCCGACGAGATCCAGTCGGGCTTCTGCCGCACCGGCCAGTGGTTCGCGTGCGAGGACGAGGGCATCGTCCCGGACCTGATCACCACCGCCAAGGGCATCGCGGGCGGCCTCCCGCTCGCGGCCGTCACCGGCCGCGCCGAGATCATGGACGCCGCGCACGCGGGCGGTCTGGGCGGCACCTACGGCGGCAACCCGGTCGCCTGCGCGGGCGCGCTCGGCGCGATCGAGACGATGAAGGAGCTCGACCTCAACGCCCGGGCGAAGGAGATCGAGGAGACCATGAAGGCCCGCCTGACGGCGATGGCCGAGAAGTTCGACGTGATCGGCGACGTGCGCGGCCGCGGCGCGATGATCGCGATCGAGCTGGTGAAGGACCGTGCGACGAAGGAGCCGAACCCGGAGGCGACCTCGGCGCTCGCCAAGGCCTGCCACCAGGAGGGCCTGCTGGTCCTGACCTGTGGCACCTACGGCAACGTGCTGCGCTTCCTGCCGCCGCTGGTGATCGGCCAGGACCTGCTGAACGAGGGCCTGGACATCATCGAGCAGGCGTTCGCGCGCATCTGACCACCAACGTCAGAGGGTGTGAAGAAGGTGTGCGAGGTGGATGGCGGGACGCGATTCCGGCTGTCGGAGCGGTTTTCCCTGCCGTAGGTTCTACCCAGATGAGAGATACACCCGCCCACAGGGGACTGTGGGCGGCACTGGGCCGGGGCCTCCCCAGCTTCGACCTGGTCGTGCCCTCGCGCACACAAGGAGCCTTCGGCTCCGGATCTCCTCATGATCGGACGGCCGCACGCCCCAAACCCCCCGGGGCGGGCGGCACCCCGATCACTACGGCCGCCTCGGAACCACCCCCCCTGTTCCGGGGCGGCCGTCCCGCGTCCCGCCTCACTCGTTCAGCGGCCAGTTCTCCGAAGCGAGGTCCAGGCGGTGGTACGCGTCGTCGAACCACTCGTCCTTCAGGGGAACGGTCACGGTCACCGACGTCCCGGAAGCCGAGGCGTCCTCGACGGTGACGCGGCACCGTTCGCCGTCCTCGTCGCGTTCGATGAACAGCCGGGGCCCCCGTGCGCCCTCGCGCCACGCGATGTCCTGCCCGGCGTCCAGCGCGTCCAGGGCCTGCTGCCACCGCCGCAGGTCCTCGGGGAAGAGCCAGACCGCCACACTGCCCCGCACGAACGGTGTGTCCACCAGGAACTCCCCGGCCAGCACACGGGTTGCGTCCGGATCCTTCCGCGGCTGCTCCCCGGTGATCCGGAGCACGACGCTGTTGCCCTCACCCTCCAGGCGCATCAACTCGATCGGCGCATCGGCCATTGCTGTTCCTCCCCGTCTCGCGTGCTGCTCCACCCTAGCCACCGGCACGGACACCGGAGGGCACCGATCACGGCGGCCCAGCGGGCCCTGCGAAGCTGTTCGGCGTGTCAACGTCCCGAGAGCCCGCCCCCCGGCGCAGGTGGCCGGCCTGCGTCCTGGCCACCGCCGGCCTCCTCTTCCTGCTCCTGACCTGGCAGGTCGTCGCTCAGGGGCCGCTCGCGCGGGCGGACCGGCGGCTGAGCGGGGACCTGGTCCGTCCCGACCGGGTCTCCGGGGTTCTCGCCGACCTGGGGAACATCATCGTCGCCGTCCCGGTCCTCGCCGTGGTGCTCGTGTGCGCCGCCTGGCGTGCCCGGTGCGCCGGTACGCGGCGGTGGTGGCTGCCGTCCGTCGCCGCGGCCGTCCTGATGGCCGTCGTCCCGGTGGTCGTCGTCCCGCTCAAGGACCTCGTCGCCCGGCCGGGCCCACCCGTGATGGGCCCGGCCACCGGCTTCTTTCCCTCCGGCCACACGGCCACCGCAGCCGTCGCCTACGGTTCGGCGGCCCTCGTCCTGTGGCCCTGGCTGCGCACGTCGTACGCCCGCCGTGGCGTGCTCCTCGCCTGCCTCGCCCTCAACCTCGGCGTGGCCTTCGGCCTGGTCCGCCACGGATATCACTGGCCCCTGGACGTCGTGGCCAGTTGGTGCCTGTGCGCCGTGCTGCTGACCGGGCTCGCGGTGTTCCTCGGCCGGGACGACCGGCCGTAGCCACCGCCGGCAGGCACCACGGACAGGCACCGTCGGCAGGCCCTCAGCTGTCGAAGCCCAGGCCCAGTCTGTCCATGGTCCTCAGCCACAGGTTGCGCCGCCCCGCGTGCGCGTCCGCCCGCGCCAGCGACCACTTCGTGAGCGCGATGCCCGTCCAGGCGAACGGCTCCGGCGGGAACGGCAGTGGCTTCCTGCGGACCATCTGGAGTTCCGTGCGCTCGGTGCGCTCCCCCGCCAGCAGGTCCAGCATCACCTCCGCGCCGAAACGGGTCGCGCCGACGCCGAGGCCCGTGTAACCGGCCGCGTACGCCACCCGCTCCTGGTGGGCCGTGCCGAAGAACGCCGAGAAGCGCGAGCAGGTGTCGATCGCCCCGCCCCACGCGTGGGTGAAGCGGACACCCTCCAGCTGCGGGAAGCAGGTGAAGAAGTGCCCGGCGAGCTTGGCGTACGTCTCCGGGCGGTCGTCGTACTCGGCGCGCACCCGGCCGCCGTACGGGTAGATCGCGTCGTAGCCGCCCCACAGGATGCGGTTGTCGGGCGAGAGCCGGAAGTAGTGGAACCGGTTCGCCGAGTCCCCGAGGCCCTGGCGGTTCTTCCAGCCGACCGAGGCCAGCTGGTCGGCGGTGAGCGGCTCGGTCATCAGCGCGTAGTCGTAGACCGGGATCGTGTACGAGCGGACGCGCCGCACCAGGTTCGGGAAGACGTTCGTGCCGAGCGCGACGCGCCGCGCGCGCACCTCGCCGTACGGGGTGCGGACGGCCATGCCGGCGCCGTACGGCTTCAGGGTGAGGGCGGGCGTGTGCTCGTGGATGCGGACGCCGAGCCGCAGGCAGGCCCGCTTGAGGCCCCAGGCGAGCTTCGCCGGATGCACCAGGGCCACGCCCCGGCGGTCGTACAGACCCGCCAGGAAGGTCGGCGAGTCGACCTGTTCCCGCACCGCGTCCGCGTCCAGGTACTCGACGCCGTCCGCGAGGCCCCGGCGCTCCATCTCCTCGTACCGGTCCTTCAGTTCCCACGCCTGGTACGTCTCGGTCGCGACATCGATCTCGCCGGTGCGCTCGAAGTCGCAGTCCAGCGAGTGGCGGGCGACCGCTTCCTCGATCTCGTCGAGGTTGCGGGCGCCCAGTTCCTGCAGCTTGTGGATCTCGTCCGGCCAGCGGGCGAGCCCGTTGGCCAGGCCGTGGGTGAGGGAGGCGGCGCAGAAGCCTCCGTTGCGGCCGGAGGCGGCCCAGCCCACCTCGCGGCCCTCCACCAGCACCACGTCCCGCCCGGGGTCGCGCTCCTTGGCGATCAGCGCGGTCCACAGTCCGCTGTAGCCGCCGCCCACGATCAGCAGGTCGCAGGTCTCGGCGCCGGTGAGCGCGGGCTCGGGGCGGGGCCTTGTGGGGTCGTCCAGCCAGTACGGGACCGGCCGGGCTTCGGAGAGGGATCTCGTCCAACGGGTCATGGCGCTCGGGGCCATGATGTCAACTCCCTACGGAATTCCAAGGAACGTCAGGACTACGCCTTCTGGCGTTTTCTGCGGTTGCCGACGGCCATGGACGCCAGCACGAACAGGACGGCGACGATGAACATCGTGGTGCCGATGGCATTGATCTGGACGGGCGTTCCGCGCTGCGCCGAACCCCACACGAACATGGGGAAGGTGACGGTGGAGCCCGCGTTGAAATTGGTGATGATGAAATCGTCGAAGGACAGCGCGAAGGCGAGCAGGGCGCCCGCGGCGATTCCGGGGGCGGCGATGGGGAGCGTGACCCTCAGGAAGGTCTGCGCCGGGCCCGCGTACAGGTCCTGCGCCGCCTGTTCCAGCCTCGGGTCCATCGACATCACGCGCGCCTTGACCGCGGTGACGACGAAGCTGAGACAGAACATGATGTGCGCGATCAGGATGGTCCAGAAGCCGAGCTGAGCGCCCATGTTGAGGAACAGGGTGAGCAGCGAGGCCGCCATGACGACCTCGGGCATCGCCATCGGCAGGAAGATCAGCGAGTTCACGGCGCCGCGCGCGCGGAAGCGGTAGCGGACCAGCGCGAAGGCGATCATCGTGCCGAGGACCGTGGCGCCGAGCGTCGCCCACACGGCGATCTGGAGGCTGACCGCCAGCGAGCCGCACATTCCGGCGACGCCGCACGGATCCTTCCAGGCGTCCATGGAGAACTGCTGCCACTCGTAATTGAAGCGGCCCGTCGGCCTGTTGAAGGAGAACACCGTGACGACGACGTTCGGAAGCAGGAGATATCCGAGTGTCAGCAGTCCGGCGATGACGACGAGACGGCGCTTGAGCCAGTTGACGCTTCGGCCGAATGTGCGACTGGGTCGCGTGTTCATTTAAACCAGATCCTCCGTGCCGGACCTGCGGATGTAGACCGTGACCATGACGAGGATCGCGGCCATCAGGATGAACGAGAGGGCGGCGGCCTTCGGATAGTCGAGGACGGTCAGGAACTGTGTCTGGATGACGTTGCCGACCATGCGGGTGTCCGTGGAGCCGAGCAGATCGGCGTTGACGTAGTCGCCAGCCGCCGGGATGAAGGTCAGCAGGGTCCCGGAGACCACGCCCGGCATCGACAGCGGGAAGGTGACCTTCCGGAAGGTGGTGAAGGGCTGGGCGTACAGGTCGCCGGCCGCCTCGTGCAGGCGCGGGTCGATGCGCTCCAGCGAGGTGTACAGCGGCAGGATCATGAACGGCAGGAAGTTGTACGTCAGTCCGCACACCACCGCGAGCGGGGTGGCGAGCACGCGGTCGCCGGAGGTCCAGCCGAGCCAGTCGGTGACGTCCAGGACGTGCAGGGTGTTCAGGGCGCCGACGACCGGGCCGCCGTCCGCGAGGATCGTCTTCCAGGCGAGCGTACGGATCAGGAAGCTGGTGAAGAACGGCGCGATCACCAGGATCATGATCAGGTTCCGCCAGCGTCCCGCGCGGAAGGCGATGAGGTACGCGAGCGGGTAGCCCAGCAGCAGACACAGCAGCGTCGCGGCGGCCGCGTAGACGACCGACCGCACGAACTGCGGCCAGTACGCGGACAGCGCGTCCCAGTAGGTGGCGAAGTGCCAGGTGACCTTGTAGCCCTGCTCCAGGGAGCCCGTCTGCACGGACGTGGACGCCTGGTAGATCATCGGCAGCGCGAAGAAGACCAGCAGCCAGAGGATGCCCGGCAGCAGCAGCCAGTACGGCGTGAGGCGGCCCCGTCTGCGCGGGGGCTTCTGCTTCAGGGGTGCGGTGGGCGCGAGGGGCGGGGGCGCCTCGGTGACGGCGGCCATCAGGCGGCCACCCCCTCTTCCGGCTCCGCGGTCTCGACGCCGGCGTCGCCCGTTGTCCCGGCAAGCGGGGACTGAGCCGCGTCCAGGCCGAAGGTGTGGGCCGGGCTCCAGTGCAGGACGACCTCCGCGCCGGGCACCAGACGGGGGTCGCGGTCGATGTTCTGGGCGTAGACCGCGAACTCGGGGCAGACGGGGCTGTCGACGACGTACTGGGTGGAGACGCCGATGAAACTCGCGTCGGCGATCCTGCCGGTGATGCGGTTGCGGCCCTCGGGGACCTCGCCCGCGTCGTCGGCGTGGGTGAGGGAGACCTTCTCCGGGCGGACCCCGACCAGGACCTTGCCGCCGGGCCTCGTCGGCGCGGAGCAGCGCGCCTCGGGCAGGGTCAGCTTGCCGCCGCCCGCCTTGAGGACGATCTCCTCGCCGTATCTGGAGTCGACCTCGGCCTCGATCAGGTTGGAAGTGCCGAGGAAGTTGGCGACGAACGTCGTCCGCGGGTTCTCGTACAGGTCGGTGGGCGAGCCGAGTTGCTCGACCCGGCCCGCGTTCATCACCGCGACCGTGTCGGCCATCGTCATGGCCTCCTCCTGGTCGTGCGTGACATGGATGAAGGTGATGCCGACCTCGGTCTGGATCCGCTTGAGCTCCAGTTGCATCTGGCGGCGCAGCTTGAGGTCGAGGGCGCCGAGCGGCTCGTCCAGAAGGAGCACCTTGGGGTGGTTGATCAGCGCACGGGCCACGGCGACGCGCTGCTGCTGCCCGCCGGAGAGCTGGTGCGGCTTCTTGCGCGCCTGCTCGCCGAGCTGCACCAGCTCCAGCATGTCCTCGACCTGCTTCTTCACCGACTTGATGCCGCGCCGGCGCAGGCCGAAGGCGACGTTCTCGAAGATGTCCAGGTGCGGGAAGAGGGCGTAGGACTGGAAGACCGTGTTGACCGGGCGCTTGTACGGCGGCAGGTGTGTGACGTCCTGGTCGCCGAGGTGGACGGTGCCGCTCGTGGGCTCCTCCAGGCCGGCGATCATGCGCAGGGTCGTGGTCTTGCCGCAGCCGGAGGCGCCGAGCAGGGCGAAGAAGGAGCCCTGCGGCACGGTCAGGTCGAGCGGGTGCACGGCGGTGAAGGAGCCGTAGGCCTTGCTGATGCCCGTCAGGCGGACGTCGGCGCCGGTGTCTGTCGTGGTGGTCATCGTCGTCACGCCCCTGTGAGCTTCGCGAACTTCGCTTCGTAGGCCGTCTCTTCCTTCTGCGTCAGCGAGCGGAAGGCGTGGGACTTGGCGGCCATGGCCTTGTCGGGAATGATCAGCGGGTTGTTCGCCGCCGACTTGTCGATCTTCGCGAGGTGGTCCTTCACGCCGTCGACGGGGGACACGTAGTTGATGTAGGCGGCGAGCGCGGCGGCCTGTTCGGGCTCGTAGTAGAAGTCGATGAGCCTCTCGGCGTTGGTCTTGTGGCGCGCCTTGTTGGGGATCAGCAGGTTGTCGGTCGACGTCATGTAGCCGCTGTCCGGGATGACGAAGTCGACGTCCGGGCTGTCCGCCTTGAGCTGGACGATGTCGCCGCCCCAGGCCACGCAGGCGGCCAGGTCGCCCTTGGTGAGGTCGGAGGTGTAGTCGTTGCCGGTGAAGCGGCGGATCTGGCCCTTGTCGACGGCCTTCTGCAGGCGGGCTGTCGCCGCGTCGAAGTCGTCGTCGGTGAACTTCGCGGGGTCCTTGCCCATGTCGAGCAGCGTCATGCCGATGCTGTCGCGCATCTCCGACAGGAAACCGACGCGGCCCTTGAGCTTGGGGTTGTCGAGCAGGTCGGACACCGACCTGACCTCGACGCCGTCGAGCGCCTTCTTGTTGAAGGCGATGACCGTGCAGATGCCCTGCCAGGGGTAGGAGTAGGCGCGGCCGGGGTCCCAGTCGGGGCTGCGGAACTGGGCCGACAGGTTGGCGAAGGCGTGCGGCAGGTGGGACGGGTCCAGTTTCTGCACCCAGCCGAGCCGGATCAGCCGGGCGGCCAGCCAGTCGGTGAGGACGATGAGGTCACGGCCGGTGTCCTGGCCGGCGGCGAGCTGCGGCTTGATCTTGCCGAAGAACTCGTTGTTGTCGTTGATGTCCTCGGTGTACTTGACCTTGATCCCGGTCCGCCGGGCGAACGTCTCGAGCGTCGGGTGGTGCTTGCCGCTGTCGTCCACGTCGATGTACTCGGGCCAGTTGGAGAAGTTGACGACCTTCTCCTTGGCCGAGAAGTCCTGGGTGGACGTGCCGCCCTGTGTCTTGCCGGCCGGCGGGATGCCGCAGGCGCTCAGCGCCCCCAGGCCGCCCACGGCGAGCACACCGCCCGCGGAGGCGCGCAACAGCGAACGGCGGGTCAGGGCGGCCCTGGCGCTGCGCAAACTGCGCCGCACGGCGGCCACTTGGGCCGGGGTCAGGCGGTCGGGCTCGTACTGCTCCATGCGCGTGGTGCCCTTTCGGAGGTGGTGCCCTTTCGGGAGGGTGTGCGGCCGCGGGTCGGGCGGCCCGTCTGCTAGCGGTCCCCGAAGATCGTGCGGTGCCAGTCCTTGCGGGCCACCGCCGTGTTGTCGAACATGACGTGCTTGATCTGGGTGTATTCCTCGAACGAGTAGGCGGACATGTCCTTGCCGAAGCCGGACGCCTGATAGCCGCCGTGGGGCATCTCGCTGATGATCGGGATGTGGTCGTTGACCCAGACGCAGCCCGACCTGATCTCGCGGGTCGCGCGGTTCGCCCGGTAGACGTCCCGCGTCCAGGCGGAGGCGGCGAGGCCGTAAGGGGTGTCGTTGGCGAGCCGGATGCCCTCGTCGTCGCTGTCGAAGGGCAGGACCACCAGCACGGGCCCGAAGATCTCGGACTGGACGATCTCGCTGTCCTGGGGCGCGTCGGCGATCAGGGTGGGCCGATAGTACGCGCCGTCCTTGAGGTCGCCCTCGGGGGCCTCCCCCCCGGTCACCACGCGCGCGTAGGCACGTGCCCGGTCGACGAAGCCGGCCACACGGTCCCGCTGGACGTGCGAGATCAGCGGGCCCAGGTCGGTGCCGGGAGCGAACGGGTCGCCGAGCCTGACGGTCTCCATGAGGGCGGCGGTCCGCGCGACGAACTCCTCGTACAGGGGCCGTTGCACGTACGCGCGCGTGGCGGCCGTGCAGTCCTGGCCGGTGTTGATGAGGGCGCCCGCGACCGCGCCGTGCACGGCGGCCTCCAGGTCCGCGTCGTCGAACACGACGAACGGGGCCTTGCCGCCGAGTTCCAGGTGGAGGCGCTTGACGGTCGCGGTGGCGATCTCGGCGACGCGCCTGCCGACCGTGGTCGAACCGGTGAAGGAGGTCATGGCCACGTCGGGGTGACCGACGAGATGCTCTCCGGCCTCCTTGCCGGTGCCGGTCACGATGTTGATGACACCGTCCGGGATGCCGGCGTACGTGGCGGCCCGTGCGAAGAGCAGGGAGGTCAGCGGGGTCGGCTCGGCCGGTTTCAGGACGATCGTGTTGCCCGCGGCGATCGCCGGGAGGATCTTCCAGGCGGCCATCTGCAGAGGGTAGTTCCAGGGCGCGATGGACCCGATGACGCCGATGGGTTCGCGGCGGACGTAGGAGGTGTGGTCGCCGGAGTACTCACCGGCGGACTGCCCCTGGAGGTGGCGGGCGGCACCGGCGAAGAAAGCGGTGTTGTCGATCGTGCCGGGTACGTCGAACTCCCGCGTGAGCTTGAGCGGTTTGCCGCACTGGAGCGACTCGACGCGGGCGACGTCCTCGGCGCGGTCGGCGAGGACGGCGGCGAAACGGTGCAGCGCGTCGGAGCGTTCGCCCGGGGTCGCCGCGGACCACTCGGGGAAGGCGGCGCGGGCGGCGGCCACGGCGCGGTCGACGTCGTCGGTGCCGGCCAGTTCGTAGGTGTACACCTCGGTGCCGGTGGACGGGTCGATCACCGAGTGCGTACGGCCCGAGGTGCCCGTGGCCGGCCGGCCCGCGATGTACTGCGCACCGTCCGCGAAACGTTCCTGTACGTCGTCCCGCGTCATGAGGCGGGTGTCGGCGTCGCCGGCGTTGCCGGGGTTCTGCATGTCGCTCTCCTCCGCCGCCGGCCCGCGTGCGCTGCGGAGGCCGGCGTAGCTTCGGCTCGATGTGAGTGCCGATCCTGACAGAGGGAGGGGAGCCCAACAAGTGATTCCGTTGTTGCCTTTTGGTTACGCGACGGAATCTGTCGACCAGGTGTCGAGTGCGACCCATAAAGCGGGGACGGAATGTCAGTGGTGCGTGCCAGACTCGGCGGCATGGAGAAGATCGATTCTTGGGACGCCCTGATCAGGGAGGTCCGCACGGGGGCGAGGATCAAGTACCTCCACTTCTGGGGGCACCGGCCGCGCAGGGACGGGCAGATCGGGGCGGGCTGCCTCAGCCAGTGGTGGCCGTCGCCGTTCACCGTGGACGGCGTGGAGTACGCGACGGCGGAGCACTGGATGATGGCGTCGAAGGCGCGGCTCTTCGACGACGCGGAGGCGGAGCGGAGGGTGCTTCAGTCGCCGGAGCCCGCGCTGGCGAAGAAGGCGGGGCGGCTGGTGCGCGGCTTCGACGAGGCCATATGGGAGCGCGAGCGGTTCGGCATCGTGGTCGAGGGCAGCGTGCAAAAGTTCGCCGCGCACGAGGAGCTGCGGGACTTTCTGCTGGGCACCGGGCAGCGTGTGCTCGTCGAGGCGAGCCCGCTGGACCGGGTGTGGGGCATCGGGCTCGCGGCGGACGACGAACGGGCGGCGGATCCGGAACGGTGGCGGGGGCCGAACCTGCTGGGGTTCGCGCTGATGGAGGCGCGGGAGCGGCTGGCCGCGGGTCGCGGGGCGTCCGGTGGCTCAGCCGGCGGCGCCCGTCACCAGTGAGGTCGAGTAGCCGTCGTCGGTGCCCGTCCACGGGTCGTCGCCGCTGTGGTCCGGGACGGCGAGCAGGACGATGAGCAGGACGGCGCTGAGGACGAAACCGACCGCTCCGCAGATGAGCCCGGCCAGGGCCATGCCTCCGTTCGTCGCCTCGCCCCGGCGCGCCTTGCGGCGGCCGATGATGCCGAAGATCACGGCGAGCACGCCGACGATGAGGGCCACCGGCCAGAGGCAGAACAGGACGAGGGAGATGACGCCGAGCACGAGCGAGGCGATCCCCATGCCGTTGCTCGGCGGGAGGGGCATACCGGGCCAGCCGTAGCCGGCGCCCTGGGGGCCGTAGGGCGCGCCGTACCCGGGATATCCGGGGTACTGGGGATAGCCGTACGGCCCCGGCCCCTCGGGCCCGATGGGGGGCGGCGGCACGGGCCCGCCCGGGACGGCGGGCGAAGGAGCGAAGGGGTTGCCGGGGGCTGCGGTGCCGGGGACCGGAGCGGCGTACGGGGTGGCCCGGCCGGGGCCCGGAGCGGCGTACGGGCCGGCCCAGGGCCCCTGGGGCGGGGTGCTCGGCAGGGCGGGACCCGGCGGCGGGACGGCCGTGGGCCGGTCGTGCACGGAGGGGGTGCCGCCGCCGGAGGCCACGGTGCCCCGGGGTTCGACGGGGGGCGCCCACGGGTCGGGGGCGGGCTTGTCGAGCCGCACCCCGGAGGGCTGGTCGGCGGGGGTGGCGGGCGCACCCGGTATCCAGCCGCCCGCACCGTCCGGGGCGCCCGGCGCCTGTCCGCCCGGCGCCCCGTCCGTCCCGTGGCCCGGGAAGGCCCACCCGTCCCGGGCCGCGTCCTGAGGTGTTCCCGGGCGCTGGGCGTCGTCGGACATGCGTAGGCCCCCTCTGTCGAATGTTCCGTCATGCTACGGCCGCGTCTCCCCCACGCGGCCCGCGCCCTACGATGATCCCGCACGTCACCGATCAGCCGATCACCCGCGTCCCGCCGGGCCATGGCCCGGCGCCGGGACGCCGTTCCCGGGGAGGAACCTTGACCGACCACCGCGACGCTCCCGCCGTGCGCGACCTGCACGCCTTCATCGCCGGACTGCCCAAGGCCGAACTGCACGTGCACCACGTCGGCTCCGCCTCCCCCCGCATCGTCTCGGAACTGGCCGCCCGCCACCCCGACTCCAAGGTGCCCACCGACCCCGAGGCCCTGGCCGACTACTTCACGTTCACGGACTTCGCCCACTTCATCGAGGTGTACCTGTCGGTCGTCGACCTGATCCGGACCCCCGAGGACGTCCGCCTGCTGACGTACGAGGTCGCCCGTGACATGGCCCGCCAGCAGGTCCGCTACGCCGAGCTGACCATCACCCCGTACTCGTCCACCCGCCGCGGTATCGACGAGCGCGCCTTCATGGACGCCATCGAGGACGCCCGCAAGGCCGCGGAGGCCGAGTTCGGGACCGTGCTGCGCTGGTGCTTCGACATCCCGGGCGAGGCCGGGCTCGTATCGGCCGAGGAGACGGCCCGGCTCGCCACCGACGACCGGCTGCGTCCCGAGGGGCTCGTCTCGTTCGGGCTCGGCGGTCCCGAGGTCGGCATACCGCGGCCGCAGTTCAAGCCCTACTTCGACCGGGCCATAGCGGCGGGCCTCCGCTCCGTTCCGCACGCGGGCGAGACGACCGGGCCCGAGACGGTCTGGGACGCGCTGAACGAGCTGCGGGCCGAGCGCATCGGGCACGGCACCAGTTCCGCCCGCGACCCCAAGCTGCTGGCCCACCTCGCCGAGCACCGCATCCCGCTGGAGGTGTGCCCGACCTCCAACATCGCCACGCGCGCGGTCCGCTCGCTCGACGAGCACCCCATCAAGGAGTTCGTGCGCGCCGGGGTCCTCGTCACCGTCAACTCCGACGACCCGCCGATGTTCGGCACCGACCTCAACAGCGAATACGCGGTCGCAGCGCGGCTCCTCGACCTCGACGAGCGGGGTCTGGCGGCACTCGCGAGGAACGCGGTCGAGGCGTCGTTCCTCGACGACGCCGGCAAGGCGGCACTGTCGGCCGAGATCGACGCGTACACCACCGCCTGGCTGGCGCCCTGACGGCCCGACCGTCTCCCGACCGCATCCCGGCCACCACCCCGGCGGGCCACTGCGCGGCGCCGCACCGTCACAATGAGCCCCATGCGTACCGTGACCGCCGTGGCCCATCGCGGCGACCCCTACCGCCACCGTGAGAACACGATCGACTCGCTGCGTTCCGCGCTCCGGCGTGGCGCGGACGCGGTGGAGATCGACGTACGGCTCACCCGGGACGGTGTGCCCGTGCTGCTGCACGACGGGACGCTGAAGCGTCTGTGGGAGCAGGACCGCCCGCTCGCGGCGCTCTCCTCGGACGAGGTGCGGGGCCTGACGGCCGGCGGTGTGCCGACGCTGGCGGACGCGCTCGCGGCGACCGACGGCAGCCGAGTGATGATCGACCTGCCGGGCGACCCCTCGTCCCGGGCCGTACGGCGGATCGTCGGCATCGTCCGGGACTGCGGGGCGGCGGAGCGCGTGTACTACTGCGCCGGCGCCGAGACCATGCTGGCGGTGCGCGCCGCCGATCCCGCGGCGGAGATCGCCCTGACCTGGACGACCCTCGCCCCGCCACGGCCCGCGCTGCTCGACGCGGTGCGCCCGCGCTGGCTCAACTACCGCTTCGGCCTGGTCGACCGGGACCTGGCGGCCCGAGTGCACGGGGGCGGCCATCTGCTGTCCGTGTGGACGCCGGACACCCGCCGCTCGATGCGGCGCCTGCTCGAGGCAGGGGTGGACTCCATCACCACCAACCGCATCGACGCGCTGTGCGCGATGCGGGGGCCGGTGGGCGGTCACACCCGGGAACGCTGAGGGACGGTCGCCGGGTCGGCCGGGGTGGCGCGGGTGACGTACTGCGGCACCGGTGCGGTGTCCTTGCCGTTGTCGCGGACCATGCCGTAGCGGATGGCACCCTGGGCGGGGCCGGTCCGGATGTCCTTGTTCACCGCGTCCCAGCTCGACGGGAAGACGGTGACGCCATAGTCGCAGCCGTGCTCGTTGAGGGTGAGCGTGACGGAACCGTCGAGGTAGAAGTACTCGTTCTGCCACATCTGCTGGGTGCCGGCGGGCAGGACGGCGTACCCGATGGTCGGTCCGCCCATGCCGGTGGCGTAGCCGCCGGGACTGCCGACGAGAGGGTCGTCCATCCGGCGGCCGCCGCCGGACGCCACGTGGAACAGCTTTCCCTTCAGGCCGGTCCAGGCCGGCATGACCAGGTTCCCCGGCCGGCGCGCCGGCGCGATGTACCAGCGCACCAGGACGTAACCCTGGCCCTTGAGGGTGACGCTCTCCCCGCGGTGCTGCATGACGGTCCTCGGGCCGCCGCTGCTGGTGATCCCGGACTCGGGGCGGTGCGGCAGCGGCCCCGGCGGAACGTCCGGGGCGGGCGCGCTGTCGACGGCGTCGACGACCGTGCCGTACAGGTCCGTTGTCTTCGTCGACGGTGTGGGGCTCACCGTGGACGGCGAGGGCAGGACGCTCGGCGGGGTGTGCGTGGGCGGGCGGGCCGTGCTCGCCGCCGTGGGTGCGATCCGAGGGGCCGGCGGCGCCTGCGGCGGCCGTGTCACGACGTACGCGCCGCCCGCGGCGATCGTCGCGCCCGCCGTGACGACGACTGCGGGCTTGGTGAGCGCGCCGAGCACCTTGGCGGACCAGCCGACGGAGACGGCCGCCGCGGACGTCTTGCCGCCCAGCGCCAGCGACAGGGCGAAGCCGGCCGGGACGGGGACGAGCGCGATCCCGGCGAGCAGCCGTTCGGCCGGCACGACGGCCTTCTCGGCGCCGGCGCAGACCGGGCAGCCGCGGATGTGCCGGGCCAGCCGCTTGCGCCACACGGATCCGGGCCGGCCGTCCCAGCGGGCGGTGACGGAGGCCAGCTCGGGGCAGGAGCCCTCCAGCGCCCGTATGATGCCGCGCGCCACCTCCAGGCGCGCCTTCATCCGCTGCACCCGGACGGCGGCGTGCTGGCGGCTGATGCCGACGGCGGCGGCCAGCTCCCGACGGGTGAGCTCGCCCGCGACCTCCAGCCACCACAGCGACAGCAGCTGCCGGTCCTCGTCGTCGAGCCAGCGCACCGCCTCCGCGACCTCGCGCCGCTGGCCCTCCAACTGCAGCCTCAGCACGGTGAGTTCGGCGAAGTCGGCGTCCCGGTCCCCCGCGTCCTGGGCCAGCGGCTCGGACGTCCGGCGGCGCGCCCGGTCCCGTATCTGCCGCATGGCGATGGCGACCAGCCAGGAGCGGAAACTGTCCGGATCGCGCAGGGCGCCGATGTTGCCGACGGCGCGCAGCATCGTCTCCTGCACGACGTCGTCGACGTCGGCATGGCCGTTGAGCGCGCGGCCGACGATGTTGTAGACGAGCGGCAGCCAGCCCGCGACCAGCTCGTCCAGCGCGTGCCGGTCACCGGCCTGCGCCGCCGCGATGGTGGAACGCCACTGCCGGCTGTCCACGTGCGTCCTCTCCCTGGTCGTCGTACCGCCCTGCGGACGTACAGTCTCAGCCACGGCCGCGATCCACGGGACGGGCGGTCCACGACGGCTCACGACGGAACGCCGGATATCCGGCGATACAGGGACGGATCATCGGTCGTGTCCGGCGGTGGGGGCGGATGCGGTCGCCGTGCCCATGCCTCACGCGGTTCGCTCCTGTGCGTCGGGATCCGGGGCGCTGAGGGAGACGGAGGGACGGGGGCCGGGATAACAGTTTTTCGGGCGCGACGCGGACCACACGCTCCCGTGCCGGGGCGGCTCCGCCCCCTAGGGGCGACCCCCGGTCCCATGCCCGGGGCCGCACCCTCCTTCGAGAGGATCCCCAACCGCCGCACGGTCCGCAGGATGATCACCGACATCCCCTCGATCAGGGAGCATCCCATGCAGTTACGCCCGACCGCCGTCGCCCTCGCCACCGCCCTCGCCCTGAGCCTGACCGCCCTCCCCCTGGCGGGAGTCGCCTCCGCCCAGGCGGCAGCCCCGGCATCCGCGGCACGGACGACCCCGCCGTCCGCGACCGAGGGACCCGACACCGAGGCCCTGCGCGCCGCGATCGCCGGGCTGCCCGACCACGACGCCACCGCCGCGCTCATCCGCGTGGGCGGCCAGGGCAGTTGGCGCGGCGTCGCGGGAGTGCGCGATGTCCGGACGGGGGCGCCGGCGTTGGACAACGCCCGCTTCCGGGCCGGTTCGGTGACCAAGGTGGTGACCGCGGCGATCGTGCTGCAGCTCGCCGCCGAGGGGCGGATCAGCCTGGACGGCACCGTTCAGCAGTATCTGCCGGGGCTGCTGACCCAGGACTTCGAGCCCGTCACCGTACGGCAGTTGCTCAACTACACGAGCGGACTGCGGCCGGGAGCGTCCCTCGGGGAGACCGTCGAGGAGGGATACGCGCATCGCTTCGAGACGCTGACGCCACGTCAGGTCGTGGGGGCCTCGGTCGCCGAGGGCCCGGAGTTCGCGCCCGGCACGCAGCAGGACTACTCCAACATCCACTACACCGTCCTCGGCATGCTGATCGAGAGGATCACCGGCGACTCGTACGCGCACCAGGCGGCCGTACGGATCTTCCGGCCGCTCGGCATGCGGGACACCTCGTTCCCGAACGGGTCCGACCCGCGCATCCACGGTCCGCACAACCGCGGATACGACTGGATCGACGGCAGGCTGGCCGACGTGACCGACTGGAACATGTCCGACCGGTGGGCGGCCGGCGACATGATCTCGACGACCGCCGACCTGGAACGGCTGCTGGTGGCGCTGTTCCGCGGCCGCGTCGTGCCCGGGCCGCAGCTGAAGGAGATGTTCACGCTCCCCGACGTGCCGGGGGCGCGGTACGCGGCGGCGCTGGAGCGGTTGGAGCTGAACGGCAGGGTGATCTGGGGCAAGACGGGCTCCCGCCCCGGCTACGCCACGGTGATCGCCGCCACCCGCGACCTTTCCCGGACCCTCGTCTACTCCGTCAACGCCACCGACGCGAAGGGCGACGGCGCGGGCGTCGCGCAGCGGTTCGGCTTCCCCGCGTTCAACCGCTGACGACGCCAGGGCCGCCACCACCGACCCGAGCAGGGCCGCCCACTGCGCGCACCCCGGGCACGCCGCGGCCCCGGACGGGACCACTCCCGCCCGGGGCCGCGTTGCTCGCACCGCCCCCCGGAGGGCTACGCGTCGAGCGACGTCATCACGTGCTTGATCCGCGTGTAGTCGTCGAAGCCGTACGCCGACAGGTCCTTGCCGTAGCCGGACTTCTTGAAGCCGCCGTGCGGCATCTCCGCCACCAGCGGGATGTGCGTGTTGATCCACACGCAGCCGAAGTCGAGCGCCTTGGACATGCGCATCGCGCGCGCGTGGTCCTTGGTCCACACCGAGGAGGCGAGGGCGTAGTCGACGCCGTTCGCGTACTCGACGGCCTGCTCCTCGTCGGAGAACGACTGCACGGTGATGACCGGGCCGAAGACCTCGTTCTGGATGATCTCGTCGTCCTGCTTGAGGCCCGAGACGACGGTCGGGGCGTAGAAGTAGCCCTTGTCGCCGACCGGGTGACCGCCGGCCTCGACCTTGGCGTGGGCGGGCAGGCGCTCGATGAAGCCGGTGACCTGCTTGAGCTGGTTGGGGTTGTTCAGCGGGCCGTAGAGCACGTCCTCGTCGTCCGGCTGCCCCGTCTTCGTCTCGGAGGCGGCCTTGGCGAGCGCGGCCACGAACTCGTCGTGGATCGACTCGTGGACCAGGACGCGGGTGGCGGCCGTGCAGTCCTGGCCGGCGTTGAAGAAGCCCGCGACCGAGATGTCCTCGACGGCCTTGGCGATGTCGGTGTCCTCGAAGACGACGACCGGCGCCTTGCCGCCCAGCTCCAGGTGGACCCGCTTGAGGTCCTTGGAGGCGGACTCGGCGACCGACATGCCGGCGCGGACGGAGCCGGTGATGGACGCCATCGCCGGGGTCGGGTGCTCGACCATCAGCCGGCCGGTCTCGCGGTCGCCGCAGATGACGTTGAAGACGCCCTTGGGCAGGATCGAGCCGATGATGTCGGCGATCAGGACCGTGGACGCCGGGGTGGTGTCCGACGGCTTCAGCACGACGGTGTTGCCCGCCGCGATCGCCGGGGCGAACTTCCACACGGCCATCATCATCGGGTAGTTCCACGGCGCGACCTGCGCACAGACGCCGACCGGCTCGCGGCGGATGATCGAGGTCATCCCCTCCATGTACTCGCCGGCCGAGCGGCCCTCGAGCATCCGGGCGGCGCCCGCGAAGAACCGGATCTGGTCGATCATCGGCGGGATCTCCTCCGACCGGGTCAGCCCGATCGGCTTGCCCGTGTTCTCGACCTCGGCCGCGATCAGTTCCTCGGCGCGCTCCTCGAACGCATCAGCGATCTTCAGCAGGGCCTTCTGCCGCTCCGCGGGCGTGGTGTCGCGCCAGCCGGGGAAGGCCGCCGCGGCGGCCGCCATCGCGGCGTCGACGTCCGCCTGCCCGGACAGCGGGGCGGTCGCGTACGCCTCACCGGTCGCGGGGTTGACCACCTGAGTGGTCCGTCCGTCGGCGGCGTCACGGTATTCGCCATCGATGTAGTTGCGCAGACGACGCAGCTCGGTGCTCACTGCGGGCCCTCCAAGTTCGGGTGTCCAATCGCTGAGACACCCACCCTAGTCCGTAGGCCGACGTTTTCAACACCCACGATTGCGCCAGCACTGCGAAATCCGCAGACTTAGATCACGGAAACAACGAATTTCATCGATCCCGCCTTGCGGAACTGTTGATACGTCGTGCACAGTGAGGTCGTGGCCAGTCGAAGCGCAGACCAGAGGGACTCCCGCGAGTCCAAGAACGGCACACCCCAGCTGGACGCCGTCTCCCTCGCCATCATCGAACAGCTCCAGGAGGACGGCCGCCGGCCGTACGCCGCGATCGGCAAGGCCGTCGGCCTGTCCGAGGCGGCGGTGCGCCAGCGCGTCCAGAAGCTGCTCGACCAGGGCGTGATGCAGATCGTCGCCGTCACGGACCCGCTCACCGTGGGCTTCCGCCGGCAGGCGATGGTCGGGGTGAACGTCGAGGGCGACGTGGAGTCCGCGGCCGACACGCTGGCCGCCATGGACGAGTGCGAGTACGTCGTGATGACCGCGGGCTCCTTCGACCTGATGGTGGAGATCGTCTGCGAGGACGACGACCACCTGCTGGAAGTCATCAACAAACGCATCCGGGCCGTCCCCGGGGTGCGCTCCACCGAGAGCTTCGTCTACCTCAAGCTGAAGAAGCAGACCTACATGTGGGGAACCCGATAGCCGTGAGTACCAAGGACCTCAGCAAGACCGCGTACGACCACCTGTGGATGCACTTCACCCGCATGTCCTCGTACGAGAACGCTCCCGTCCCCACCATCGTCCGGGGCGAGGGCACCTACATCTACGACGACAAGGGCAAGCGCTACCTCGACGGTCTCGCCGGTCTTTTCGTGGTCCAGGCGGGCCACGGACGCACGGAGCTGGCGGAGACGGCGTTCAAGCAGGCGCAGGAGCTGGCGTTCTTCCCGGTGTGGTCCTACGCCCACCCCAAGGCCGTCGAGCTCGCGGAGCGGCTCGCCGACCACGCCCCGGGCGACCTGAACAAGGTCTTCTTCACCACGGGCGGCGGCGAGGCGGTCGAGACCGCCTGGAAGCTCGCCAAGCAGTACTTCAAGCTGGTCGGCAAGCCCACCAAGCACAAGGTCATATCGCGCGCGGTCGCCTACCACGGCACCCCGCAGGGCGCCCTGTCCATCACCGGCCTGCCGGGCCTGAAGGCTCCGTTCGAGCCCCTGGTTCCGGGCGCGCACAAGGTCCCCAACACCAACATCTACCGGGCCCCGATCTTCGGCGACGACCCGGAGGCCTTCGGCCGCTGGGCCGCCGACCAGATCGAGCAGCAGATCCTCTTCGAGGGCCCCGACACGGTCGCCGCGGTCTTCCTGGAGCCGGTGCAGAACGCCGGCGGCTGCTTCCCGCCGCCGCCCGGCTACTTCCAGCGGGTGCGCGAGATCTGCGACCAGTACGACGTGCTGCTGGTCTCGGACGAGGTCATCTGCGCCTTCGGCCGCCTCGGCACGATGTTCGCCTGCGACAAGTTCGGCTACGTCCCGGACATGATCACCTGCGCCAAGGGCATGACCTCGGGCTACTCCCCGATCGGCGCGTGCATCGTCTCCGACCGCCTCGCCGAGCCCTTCTACAAGGGCGACAACACCTTCCTGCACGGCTACACCTTCGGCGGCCACCCGGTCTCCGCCGCGGTGGGCCTGGCCAACCTCGACCTGTTCGAGCGCGAGGGCCTGAACCAGCACGTGCTGGACAACGAGGGCGCGTTCCGCGCGACGCTGGAGAAGCTGCACGACCTGCCGATCGTCGGCGACGTCCGCGGCAACGGCTTCTTCTACGGCATCGAGCTGGTCAAGGACAAGGCCACCAAGGAGTCCTTCGACGAGGAGGAGACCGAGCGCGTCCTGTACGGCTTCCTGTCCAAGGCGCTGTTCGACAACGGCCTGTACTGCCGCGCCGACGACCGCGGCGACCCGGTCGTCCAGCTCGCCCCGCCGCTGATCTCCAACCAGGAGACCTTCGACGAGATCGAGCAGATCCTGCGCGCCACCCTCACGGAGGCATGGACCAAGCTCTGACCCGTCGGTGCGGGATTCGTCCTCCCGGATGACCGACAACGGCCCCGGGCCACCCGTTCGAGTGAGAAACGGGGGCCCGGGGCCGTTCGCTGTCCGGGCGCACGGGTGCCGCTTGCTTAGCGTGCGAGGTGACCGATCGCCCTTGCCATCGTTCGCCCGAACGGGTCCCCCGGACGGGGATCGGCACGGGAAAACGGATCAGAACCGAGGTGTACGCGATGGTGGCCCCGCCGGACAACGACGTGCTCTGGGCACGCGCCCTGCACTTCCAGCACAACGGCTCACCCGCGCTGCGCGGGGTCTCCCTGGGGGTGCGCGAGGGTGAGATCCTGGCCGTCACCGGCCCGCGCGGCAGCGGCAAGACGACCCTGCTGCAGTGTCTGGCGGGGCTGCTGCCCGCCCAGCGGGGCGAGGTCTGGTTCAACAGCACGCCCGTGCACACCATGGGCCCGCTCACCCGCGAGAGGCTGCGGCGCGACCGGTTCGGCTGGATCGACCCGGTGCCGATGCTGGTCCCCGAGCTGAACGCCTGGGAGAACGCGGCGCTGCCGCTGCTGCTGCGCGGCACCAGCCGCCGCCGCGCCAAGACCGCCGCGCTGGAGTGGCTGGAACGCCTCGACGTCGGCGACAGCGCCCGCAAGCGCCCCCACGAACTGACCCAGGCGCAGCGGCAGCGGATCGCCGTCGCCCGGGCGCTCGCCACCTGCCCGACCGTGCTCTTCGCGGACGAGCCCACCGCCTCCCTGCACCGCGCCGACGGCGCCCAGGTGCTGCGCACGCTCACCACGGCGGCCCGCTCGCACGGCATCACCGTCGTCATCGCCACACACCCGGCTCAGGCCGCGGGCCTCGCCGACCGGACGGTGTCGCTGCTGGACGGGCGGCCCGTGAACACCGTCCATCTGCCACCGGTGTCCGAGACGGAAGGCCGTCAGACGTGCTCGCTCTCCGCCTAGCCCGCGGGGCGCGCCCCCTGGTCCAGCTCCGCCGGCTCCTGGTCGTCGCGGCCTCGGCGGGCACGGGTTTCCTGCTGCTGTTCACGCTGGGGTACGCGCTGGGACACCCGGAGGCGGCGGACGGCTCGACGCTGCGGCTGGCCTGGTGCCTCGCGCCGATCGCGGCCACCGTGTACCTCGCGGTCGCCGTCGCCCGCACGGACCCGGGCACCCGTCCACGGTCCGGTCTGGCGGCGATCGGCCTCGGCCCGGCCCGGCTGATGGCCCTTTCGGCGGCCACCACGGCCTTCGCGACCTCACTCGGCTCCCTGCTGGCACTGCTGGGCTTCCTGCATCTGCGCGGCGACCCGACGGGGATGCCGTTCGACGGCGCGGCGGCGGACCTCCTCGCCGCCGACCAGCCCCTGCCCGTCCCCGCGGCGCTCACGCTGCTGGCGCTGGTGCCGTTCACGGCGTCCGTGGCGACCGCGCTGGCGCTGCGCCCGCGGGGCGAACGGCCACCGCGCGGCGGCGCCGCCGGCCCCGACGCCGACGACCCCCCCGAGGTGCCGGCCGAGGATCCGGCACCGGAGCCTCCCACCGCCCTCCAGCCCGCCCCCGGCGGCCTGCCCTGGGGTGTGGCCGCGCTCGCCGCGGGGTTCGCCGTCGAGGCGCACGCGAGCCGGCCGGGCCCGGCGCCGACTGCTCCGCTGCCCGGCGGACTCGCGGGCGGGCCCGTGGCCGTGCTCGCGGGCTGGGCGCTGACCGCGCTGGGGCTCGCGCTGGCCGGGCCCGCGCTGACGCATCTGTGCGGGTGGCTGCTGCAGGCGGTGCGCCCGGGTGCCGTGCGGCTGCTGGCCGGGCGCGGTCTGCAGGAGGAGGCAGGGCGGATCGGCCGGCCGCTCGGGGTGGTGTGCGCGGTGGCGTCGGGCTTCTACGCCATGGCGGCGCTGTACGCCGACACGCGCCCGTCCCCGGGACCGCTGACGACGCTGGGCGCGGCGGTGGTGGGGGGCTGCGCGGTCGCGGCACTGGCGACGGCCGCGGTCGAGGCGAGGCAGGCGCGTACCGACACGGTGGCCGCGCTGGTGCGGCTCGGCGCCCCGGCCACCGTGCTGCGCACCGCGGCACTGCTGCGTGCGGGCGCTCTGGCGGTGGTGTTCACACCGCTGACCTGGGTCGTCGCGGAGCTGGCGGCGATGCCGCTGACGGGCTGAGCACATCCCGGAAGGTTTTTTCGCGACCGGCGATGAGTTTCGCGTCGGCGCGCGGTCCATCTCTGCGTACGGCTCATCCGCCACGTCGAAAGAGAGGCCGCCCATGTACCAGCAGATGATCTTCGTGAACCTGCCCGTCGCCGACGTCGAGACGTCGAAGAAGTTCTTCACGGAGCTGGGCTACACGATCAACCCGCAGTTCACGACGGACGACTGCGCCTGCGTCGTGATCAGCGACACCATCATCGCGATGCTGCTGAGCCACCAGCACTACGCCAACTTCACCAAGAAGGAGATCGCGGACGCCACCAGGACCAGCGAGGTGCTGCTCTGCCTGAGCGCCGAAAGCCGCGAGAAGGTCGACGAGTTGGTCGACCGGGCCCTCGCCGCGGGCGGCACGGTGTCCGGCGAGGCGCAGGACTACGGCCACATGTACGGCCGTGCCTTCGACGACCCGGACGGCCACACCTGGGAGGTCATGTGGATGGACCCGGCGGCGGTGCAGGGCTGAGCACGCGCAGGTGAACGGGGGCGCCCCGGCGGGGGGTTGAGAACGGCTCTGCGGATTTCAAACGCATGGGCGGTTAATGAGCAGGCAAAGACGGCCGTCATGCCGGACATCGGCGTTGACAGCACTTAGCTACCGCTTATAAACCTGTGAGCCTCTCGGGGAAGTTGTGATTGCAGCGCAACTCCCCCTGAACCCCCCGCAATTGCGCATCCCGTGAAGGGCAATCGTGTCCATATCCTCCCGCACCGCTCGAACGGTGCGCATCCTCGGCGTCGCCTCGGCCTCCGCCGCGCTCGCGCTCGGCGTCGCCGGCAACGCGCTCGCTTGCAACATCCGTGACTTCTCGGCCGTCGCCTCCTGCGACAACGGGAAGGGCAGCATCACCGTCACCGACAAGGACGCCTCGGGCAAGGAGGCGACCGTCAGCGTCTACCTGGAAGAGAACGGCGCGGACGCGAAGAAGGTCGGTGAGAAGACGGTCACCGGCACCAAGGACGGTGCGATCGTCACGTTCTCCGAGGACTGGGCCGCCGGCGCCCAGTACCGGGTCCACATCAACGCCAACGGCGGCCAGGTCAACGAGGACCTCTCGCTCCTGACCACCCCGTCCAAGGCATGCGCGACGTCGCAGACCACCCCGCCGGCCTCCGAGACCCCGAAGCCGTCCGACACGCCGGCTCCGGCCCCGTCCTCCTCCGCGTCCCCGTCGGCCACGCCGTCGCAGCCGGAGAGCACGGCCCCCGCCACGGCCGGGGACAACTCCCCCTCGCCCGCGGCGGGCAGCTCCAACCTCGCCGAGACCGGCGCCAGCTCCAGCACGCCCATGATCGCCGGCATCGCCGGCGGCCTGGTCGTCATCGGTGGCGGCGCGGTGTTCTTCGGCATGCGCCGCCGCGGCGGCGCGTCGAAGGGCAACTGACGCCTCCGCACCCGGACGAACCGACGGCCCGCCCCCTTCGCCGGGGCGGGCCGTCGTGCGTGCCGCACATCAGGCCGGCCTGCGCACCATGAACACGTCCACCGGATCCTCGGTCTCCACTGTGAACCCGTGCCGCTCGTAGAGCCGTCGGGCGGGACTGCCCTGCAGCACGTTCAACCGGACGAGGACACCGCGGGATTCACACCGCTCCAGCAGTTCCCGCAGCACGCCCGTACCGATGCCGCTGCCCTGAAGACGCGGGGCCAGGTAGAAGTGCTCCAGCCAGTGGGCTTCCTCGGCCGGTCGCAGCGCCACGCAGCCGGCGAACGCACCGCCCACCTCGATCACCCATGTGTGGGCGGGGTCGAATCGGTCCCGCAGCCGCTGCCGCACCCGCTGCTCGTCGTACCGCCCGAGCCGTTCCAGATCAGCCCGCATCACCATGGCACGCAACTCGACCACTGCCTCGACGTCCGACACCGACGCCGGGCGCATCTCCCAGTCCGCCATGATCGCCACCCTAGGTGGCGGACGCGCCGCCGAGCACCACGATTTCCGCTGCGTCGAACACGACTCCGACCTCGTCCCCCGGTTCGGGCGCCGACCGCAGCGGGCAGGCCGCCTCCAGTGCGGGGGCCTCCTCCGGTCGCAGACGTACGGCCACGTGGGTGCCGCGGAAGGTGCGGGCGGTCACGGTGCAGCGCAGGCCCTCGGTGGCCGCCGTCAACCGTACGCCCGCCGGGCGGATCAGCAGTGTGCCGGGCCCCTGCGGGGAGCCTTCCGGGACCGGGAGCTTGCCCCACGGGGTGGCCGCGACCTCGCCGGCGACGGTCGCCTCCACCACGTTGTCGAAGCCGAGGAAGCGCGCCACGAACTCGTTCGCGGGCCGCTGCCACACCTCGAGCGGCGTACCCGACTGGGCGATCCGCCCGTCGCGCATCACCACGACCCGGTCGGCGAGCGCGAAGGCCTCGCCCTGGTCATGGGTGACGGCGAGCACGGTCGTGCCCAAGCGGCCGAACAGCTCGCGCAGTTCGACGACGAGCCGCTCGCGCAGGGACCGGTCGAGCTGGCCCAGCGGCTCGTCCAGCATCAGCAGCCGTGGCCGGGGCGCGAGGGCGCGGGCGAGCGCGACGCGCTGCTGTTCGCCGCCGGAGAGTTCCGACACCGCCCTGCGCGCGGCTCCCGGCAGTCCCACCAGGTCGAGCAACTGCGCTACCCGTGCCTGACGTTCGGCGCGCGCGGTCTTGTGCATACGCAGCCCGAAGGCGACGTTCCCCCCGACGTCCCGCTGCGGGAACAGCTGATGGTCCTGGAACATCAGGCCCACTCCGCGCCGGTGCGCGGGCACGTCATCCAGGTCACGGCCGTCGAGGAACAGCCGCCCCGCGTCCAGGGGTTGCAGCCCGGCCACCGCCCGCAGCAGGGTCGACTTGCCGCTGCCGCTCGGCCCGAGCACACACACGATCTCCTGCTCGGCGACCTCGAGGTCCACCCGGTCGAGCGCGGCCCGCCCGTCGAAGCGCACGGTCGCGCCTTGCAGTGCGAGCATCGTCAGAACTCCCCCGTCCGATCGGTCCGCAGCCTCTCCAGGACGCCCAGCGCGACCGCGCACACCACCATCAGAATCGTCGACAGGGCCATCGCCTGCCCATAGTTGAGGTCGCCGGGCCGCGCGAGCAGTCGCGCCACAGCCACCGGCAGCGTCGGGTTGTCGGGCCGCGCGATGAACACGGTCGCCCCGAACTCGCCCAGCGACACGGCGAACGCGAACCCGGCCGCGATCAGCAACGCCCGCCGTACGATCGGCAGATCGACCTCGCGCCACACCCGCCACGGCGACGCCCCGAGCACGGCGGCCGCCTCCCGCAGCCGTTCGTCCACGGCCCGCAGCACCGGCAGCATGGTGCGGACGACGAAGGGCGCGCCCACCAGCGCCTGCGCGAGCGGCACCAGGATCCAGGAACCACGCAGGTCCAGCGGCGGTTTGTCGAGCGCGATGAGGAAGCCGAAGCCGACGGTCACCGCGGACACGCCGAGCGGCAGCATCAGCAGCGCGTCGAATCCCCGTACGAGCCGGCCGGCGTCCCTGCGGGCGAGGGCCGCGGCGGCCAGCGAGCCGATCAGTACCGCGATGAGGGTGGCCGCGACGGCGTACTGGAGGGAGTTCACGATGGCGTCGACGGGCGGGACGAGGAAGGTGCTGTCGTCGGTACGGGTCAGCGCCTTGTAGTAGGCGAACCCGGGCGCGTCGAGCGAGCGCTGGACGAGGACGGCGAGCGGCAGGACGAGCAGCAGGGCGACGGTCGCGAGGACCGCGCCGAGCAGCGCCCACTGCGCGGCCCCGCGCGGTCTGCGCGCCGTGCGCGACGGGTCGACCAGCTTCAGCGCGCTCTCCCGGCGGCGCACCGTCCAGGCGTGCACCCCGAGGATCGCGCCCACCGCGGCGAACTGGACGATCGTCAGCACGGCGGCGGTGGACAGGTCGAAGATCTCCGAGGTCTGCCGGTAGATCTCCACCTCCAGGGTGGAGAAGGTGGGGCCGCCGAGGATCTGCACCACGCCGAAGGAGGTGAAGGTGAACAGGAACACCATCAGCGCGGCGGCGGCCACCGCCGGCGCGAGGGCGGGCAGCGTCACCGTCCGCCAGGCCGTGAGCCGGGAGGCGCCGAGCACACGGGCGGCCTCCTCCTGACGGGGGTCGAGTTGCGCCCACAGTCCGCCGACCGTGCGGACGACGACGGCGTAGTTGAAGAAGACGTGGGCGAGCAGGATGGCCCACACGGTGGTGTCGAGCCGTATGCCCCACAGGTCGTCGAGGAGTCCGCCGCGACCCACCAGCGCCAGGAAGGCGGTGCCGACGACGACCGTGGGCAGCACGAACGGGACGGTGACGACGGCGCGCAGCACCTGCCTGCCCGGGAAGTCGTAGCGCGCGAAGACATACGCGCCGGGCAGCGCGATCAGCAGGGTCAGAGCGGTGGAGGCCAGCGCCTGCCAGGTGGTGAACCACAGCACGTGCCGCATGTCCGGCTCGGCGAGCACGTCCACGACCCGCCCGAGCCGCCAGGCCCCGTCCGTCTTCAGACCGCGCGCGACGATCGCGGCGACGGGGTAGGCGAAGAAGACCGCGAAGAACGCGACGGGCGGGGCCATCAGCCCGAGCCGCGCCGCGTTCCCCCGCCTGCGTGGGGTCACTTCAGTACGAGCGACGTCCACGCCTTGACCCACTGGTCACGGTTCGCGGCGATCTTCGTGGGGGCCATGGTCTCGGGATCCTTGGCCGCGGGCCCGTACTCGGTGAACTCCGCGGGCACCTTCGCTCCCTCGACCACCGGGTAGACGAACATGTTGAGCGGCATGTCCTCCTGGAACCTCCTGCTGATCAGGAAGTCGAGGAACGCCTTGCCGCCCTTGGTGTTGTGCGCGCCTGTCAGCAGACCGGCGAACTCGATCTGGCGGAAGCAGGTGCCGGTGGCGACGCCGGTCGGCGCGGTCTTGGGCCGGGGGTCGGCGTAGACGACCTCGGCGGGCGGCGAGGAGGCGTAGGAGACGACGAGCGGCCGGTCGCCCTTGGCCTTCTTGCCGCCGGCGGAGCCGGAGAACTCCTCGTTGTAGGCCTGCTCCCAGCCGTCGACCACCTTCACACCGTTGGCCTTGAGCTTCCTCCAGTAGTCCGGCCAGCCGCCGTCGCCGTACTTCGCGGCGGTGCCGAGCAGGAAGCCGAGACCGGGCGAGGACGTGGAGGCGTTCTCGGTGACGAGGAGGTTCTTGTACTCGGGCTTGACGAGGTCGTCGAAGGACGCCGGCGGGGTCAGCTTGTGGTCGGCGAAGTACTTCTTGTCGTAGTTGACGCAGATGTCGCCGTAGTCGATGGGCGTGACCCGGTGCTTGTCCGCGTCCAGCTGGTACTGGGTGCCGACCTGGTCGAGGCCCTTGGCCTCGTACGGCTGGAACAGGCCGTTGTCCAGCGCCCTGGACAGCAGCGTGTTGTCGACGCCGAAGAAGACGTCGCCCTGCGGGTTGTCCTTGGTGAGGATCGCCTTGTTGACGGCCTGGCCCGCGTCGCCGTCCTTGAGGACCTTGACGGTGTAGCCGGACTCCTTCTCGAACGCCGCGATGACGCTCTTGGAGGCGGCCCACGAGTCATGGCTGACGAGGGTCACGGTCTTGGAGCCGCCGCTGCCGTTCCCACTTCCGGAACCGGACGATCCGCACGCGGACAGCGTGACCATGCCCAGTCCGACGGCCACGGCCGCCCACTGCTTACCGGTGATGCTCAACTGGATTCCTCCTGGGGGTGACCAGGAAGAGACGCGGCCCTGCCCCGGACCTCGGAGGGTCCCGGGCAGGGCGCAACAGCTCGAGTGAAGACCGAACTCCCTACCCAGAATGACCTGGGCGAGGTTCAGAGGGTCTGCGGTCGCTACCGCACTCTCAGCGCTGTGGCGCTCCCCTGTCGGAATATGAAGATGTACGTACTGACTGACGGCTCTCAGACTACCGCTCGGTCGCGGCGAGCTGACCGCACGCCCCGTCGATCTCCTGACCCCGGGTGTCCCGGATCGTCACCGGCACACCGTGGGCGGCGATCGCCTCGACGAACGCCTTCTCGTCCTCGGGGCGGGAGGCGGTCCACTTCGAGCCGGGCGTCGGGTTCAGCGGGATCAGGTTGACGTGCACGGGCTTGCCCTTGAGCAGCCGGCCCAGCAGGTCACCGCGCCACGCCTGGTCGTTGATGTCCCGGATGAGGGCGTACTCGATGGACAGCCGGCGTCCGGACTTCTCGACGTAGTCGAACCCGGCGTCGAGGACCTCGCGCACCTTCCACCGCGTGTTGACGGGGACGAGGGTGTCGCGCAGCTCGTCGTCCGGGGCGTGCAGGGAGACGGCGAGACGGCACTTGAAGCCCTCGTCGGCGAATCGGTGGATGGCCGGCACCAGTCCGACGGTGGAGACGGTGATGCCGCGCTGCGAGAGGCCGAGCCCGTCCGGCGCGGGATCGGTAAGGGCCCGAATCGCACCCACGACGCGCTTGTAGTTGGCGAGGGGCTCGCCCATGCCCATGAAGACGATGTTGGACAGCCGCGCCGGGCCGCCGGGGATCTCGCCGTCGCGCAGCGCCCGCATGCCGTCCACGATCTGGTGCACGATCTCGGCGGTCGACAGGTTGCGGTCCAGGCCCGCCTGGCCGGTGGCGCAGAACGGGCAGTTCATGCCGCAACCCGCCTGCGAGCTGATGCACATGGTGACCCGGTCCGGGTAGCGCATGAGCACGGACTCGACGAGCGTGCCGTCGAACAGCCGCCACAGCGTCTTACGGGTGGTCCCCTGGTCCGTCGCCAGATGCCGGACGACCGTCATCAGCTCCGGGAGCAGCGCCTCCTGGAGCTTGCCACGGGAGGGCGCGGGGATGTCGGTCCACTGCTCCGGGTCGTGCGCGAACCGCGCGAAGTAGTGCTGCGAGAGCTGCTTGGCGCGGAACGGCTTCTCACCGACCGCGGCGACCGCCTCCTTGCGCTCGGCGGGCGAGAGGTCGGCGAGATGCCGCGGCGGCGTCTTGGCACCGCGCGGCGCGACGAAAGTGAGTTCTCCGGGCTTAGGCATGGCCTCACCAGTGTCGCAGATCCAATTGGGTGACCTGCGGCTGTCGCTCGCTACGACTGTCGTTAGTAGTCGTCACCGGTCGCCGCTGAGCGGCCTCGGACGGCCCAGGGACGGCCCAGCGAAGATCACTCGTCGGCTGCCACCCACTCATCGAGCCGGACCTTGACCTGGTAGTTGTGGGCGGCGTGCCAGAGGACCTCCCCGCTGACGAAGGCCCCGAGGGCCGGGAGGTCCGTCCCGTGCGGCATGGCCGTGATCTCCGCCAGCGCTATGGCGTTCGCCACGCCGTCTATACGTATGAAGACCCCGAAGCGCTGCCGACCGATGACCTCGCCGGTGATCCGGGTTCCTACAGGCAGGGCCGAGACGGTTACCGCCCAGCTCGACTGGACCGCCTCAGCGGCCGGCGCTTCAGAGCCCGTGGGCCAGTCATACTCATCCATCGGTAGATCATGACGCCCTGGGACCGGTGCTTAGAAGGCGCTTTGTGGCTGCGTCCCGACCTCCTCTTGACCTGTCCCTCTTCCCCAGCTGAGCCGCTTGCCGGTAGAACTTCGACACGGATTCGATACGTAGTGTCCTGGCGGATCTGTACGGTGCGAACGACACACACCCTAGGGACGAACTGTTAGGGGCGGGCATGACGGAGTATCTGTCTGAGGTTGATCCGCGATGGGCTGAGCACTCTGGCGAAGAGGCGCACTACGGTGCCCCCGAATGGGGCCCGGAGGACTTGGAGCGCGCTACAAGGTTCTTGGCTGAACTCGCACCGCAGGCCCGGCAGATGCTCGAGTACCTGCTGCGCAACCCTGGCCGGAAGATCCACTGCACGGAGCTGGTGGATATGGCCCTGGGCGGTCCAAATGAGGGCG
This sequence comes from Streptomyces sp. NPDC093984, assembly GCF_044764595.1. Classification (NCBI taxonomy): domain Bacteria; kingdom Bacillati; phylum Actinomycetota; class Actinomycetes; order Kitasatosporales; family Streptomycetaceae; genus Streptomyces; species Streptomyces sp. NPDC093984. The sequence continues at coordinate 41,793 of NZ_JBIWIM010000010.1, forward strand.
CTCCGGCGCAGCGCGTGGCAGGCGTGGTGAGGGGAATGAGCAAGGGACACAGCAACAGTGGGCGGCGGCTTCCGTTCTACTGGTGGGAAGCTCCTGAGGGGAGCGCGGGCGCAACGTACGCAGTCCGCCCCTCAGTGGCGGCGGTGTTCCTAGCCGCTCAGCTCGGCCAGTGACTCCGCCGCGGGCGCCGGCATCCACCAGTCAGGCGGCGCTACCGCATCGGCGTGAGTCGGCTGGCGCTGAGCACCGCTTAGGAGTTCGATCCGAGCGTGGCCCGGCGGCGTCACCGCGTGGGCGTGTTGTTGCATGCCGGGCCGTGCATGGGTGCCCGGGTCCGGTGCTGCTGATGTCACCTGCAGATGTCAGCCAGAGCTACCGCTGTGCGGGCGCACGCTTACACCATCAGCTCGGGAGGCCCAGTGATCGGCGCTGCTGGGCTGACCTGGACACTCGGTACCGGCGCAAAGGCTCGCCAACTTTGACGGAAGACCACGATCGGAGCGAGTAGCAGATCTATGATTCTCCTCGCAGCGAAGGTGTCCTTCTGGAAGGCAGATAATTCGTCATGCCGAGCATTGTAAGTTTCGAGATTGCTGGCCTTGCTGGTCGGCCAGGGATCATTCGCCACTCTCTCCAGCCTGACGTCAACGTTTTTTGGGGACTCAACGGTAGCGGCAAGACATCAATGCTCAAAATCTTGCACAGCGCACTTCAGGATGAGGCGTCGCTCCTTGTTCGTGTTCCTTTCGACTGGGCTGTCGTAAAGATTCATACAGGGAGTAAAGAGATCGAGAGGACCATCAGAAATCCCAAGGCAAAGAACGTTGATATTGAACCTCCAGACACTCTCTTCGACGACTACGAACTGCATGATCGGCAAGTTGGCGAACGACTTATAGATCGAGCCGAAAAGATGCGGTGGAGCAGTAAGCCGTCTGACCATAACGGTCAAATCTTTCGGCATAGCTACCTATCTATCTTGCGCCTGAGCGACAGCCCCAGAATGAGGGTAGGAAGTACTGCGGATATCCTCGACGAGGTAGCCTACGACCGGATGTTCGCGCGCCAAATCCAGGCCATTTGGCAGGATTACAACACGCGTGAACTGATGCAAATCCGTCGCGTTCAACAGAATGGCTTGGCGGCAATTGCTGGTTCGGTCATCACCAGGTCTCTTGGGCCACGCAAGAAGCGGGCGAATTTGGCAGACATCGATGTTGAGTCCGCCTATGTGGCTGTGAAGAATTTCTTCCAAGATCAAAACCTTCATCTCCGAGTTGGGGATTACGAAAGTTTTTCGGAGAACTTCCTGACGAATGAGCTAATGCGTGAGGTGGTTGCCGAAATTGTGGAAGTACAAAAAGAGGTGGTGAATGCGCAAGAGCCGAAGCAGGCGGTAGAACGTCTGATTCACGAGCTATTTAGGGGGCGTATGCGAGTCGATTTTGAAGGAAGATTCCTGAAAATCAAACAAGGGAATGAAGATGTCCCATTGGAGGCCCTTTCGAGTGGTCAAAAGCAGGTTGTGCGCCTCCTGGTTGAATGTCTGGCGGCTGGGCCTAACTCCGTGCTCGTGGATGAGCCGGAAATCTCAATGCATGTCGATTGGCAGCATCGGTTGGTAAATGCGATGCGCACGATCAATCCCAGGACTCAGTTGATTCTTGCTACGCATTCTCCAGAAATCATGGCTGACCTCCCGGACAGGACGATCCACGAGCTATGAGCCGTAGGCTTTCATACAGTAGATCGGCGTTTGCGCGTCGCGTGCAGATTTCCCAGGATTCCTTGTTCGTGATTGTAGAAGGAAAAGACCTGGATGCGCGGTTTTATGATCGCATCTGCGGCAGTAGCGCAAAAGTCGAAGCGGCTGGTTATCAGGTCTGGTTGGCCGAGCAGCTGAAGGACGATGTGACGGGAGTTGCCGCAGGTGGCAAGAAGGCGGTTCTCGCCCACTTTGAGTTTTTCAAAGCATCCGGGAAGCTAACCGTTACCTCTTCGAGCGGGAAACGCTCGATGGCCTTCATGGTAGACAGGGACAATGAGGACGTGTCTGGCGGAAAGAAGAGATCTCCGCACGTTATTTACACGGACATGTTCGATGTCGAAGCAGAGGTTTTTATTCGCGGAAGCGACCAAGAGGCATTGGCGGGGATCCTCTCCCTGGATTCTGCCTCAGTGAGTCAACTAGTGACCGACTTGAGTGGCTGGGTAATGGATCTCGCCGACGCTTGGCGAGAGTGGATAACTCTTTGCGTCATAGCGAAGGCCACCGGGGCTGGCTGTGACGTAGGGTTTGGCCGGGAGTCGTGGGTCAATAATCCAAAGTACGGAGCTGTAGAGGCAGTCAAGCTGGCAGCCGCAGCGCAGAAGGTTGCCACGTCTACGCGCCGCAGTGCAACCGAATACAGCGCGATTTCATCACGCGTTCGACGTCGAATAAACTCTTGCTACTCTAAAGGCCACGGCTATCGTCTGATTAAAGGCAAGTGGCTTGCCCCTTACTTGATGCACAGGGTGAAATCTCACTTCGGGTCGGCGCCAGTGAGTTATAAGAGTGTTGAAGATTCTCTGGCGCGAGCTTACCTGGCGGCATGCGATTTCAGAGAAATGTGGGCTGACCACTATAGAGACCGCTTAGAATTGTTGACGTAACTTCAGAGCCAAGTTCTTCTTCGCGGAAAATGTTGCGGTGAGGTAGCCCTTTTAAGGTCGGCGGAGCGGCTTTGGGGTGGCGCTGCTTTGGCGCGAGTGATCATGGCCCCGTAAGCTTCCGGCGCGTCGGGCAGTCTGTGGACCTGCCCGGTAAAGCACGACGTTGGGGCCATGATCTTCGAGGCTCGCGCCAAAGTGGCTCCGTAAAGCCGTGGAGCCGACCGCCCCAGCCACGACGTACCCCTTCTCTGGCATCAGGCGGCTGATTGCTGCGCGCGCGGCACGGGCGCCGGCCGGGCTGGAGCGGGGCGGAGACAGGAGCGCAGGCCCGGCCGGGGGCCGGGCCTGCGCGCGGCGAGCGGCAGCGAGCCGTCTTGATGAAGTAGGGAAAGTCTTACCGCGCAGCGGTCAGGCCGTGTCCTGCGTGATCACGCAGCTCGGTTCTCTGGCCTCTGGCCATGCTCCAAGTACACCGGCGCAGAGCCGATCCTGGCCTCGGCCGCCGCGAGGATGCGTCGGGCCAGCCGCGGGATCGTGCGCTCGGTGATCTGCTCTGGGGAGAGGAACGCGGAGCTCTTCAGCTCCTCGGGTTGCAAGGTGATTGCTGCCAGGTCCTCCTGGCTGAGCTGGCCGCCGTCGAAGAGGTACAGCACCTTGTCGCCCTCGGCCTGGTTCGGTGCCCAGTCGACCGCGAGCAGGCGCCCGATGGGCGGTGTGATGCCCAGCTCCTCCTGGACCTCACGGATGGCGGCGTGCAACGGGGACTCGCCGGTCTCGACGTACCCGCCAGGGATCTCCCAGTAGTCCTTGTAGGACGGCTCCACCATGAGGATCCGCCCGGCGGCATCAAAGAAGAGCACACCCGCTGCCATACGCGGGTGCGCCATCTTCGCTTCCTGTGCATTCGGCGCCATGCAGCCGAGGGTACCCAGCTCAGACGACATGCAGCCTCTTGGCCAGGTCCGCCAGACTGCGGCTCGGCCGGCCTTTCTGGTTCCGGACCCAGGTGAGGACAAGTTCACGCGCAAGGTAGTGGCTTCGCACCTGCTCGGGCGCCCAGCTCTCCGCTTCGAGGACCTTGGCCAGTGCGTCGTCCATACGGTTGTGGGCGCTGAGGGCTCGCGCGACTTCGAGGTTGTGACGGGTCCGGCGCTCGGTCGGCAGGCCGCTGGTGTCGATCTGCGGCCCCAGGTCCGCCGCGACCTGCATGTCCCCCAGCTCTGCGGCCGTGGCCACTCGGTGGATGGCCACGTTGGTCGGGCCGAAAGCGGTCCACACGTGGTTGGCGTCCGCGCCGAGACGCTGCGCCGCCCGGTCGGCCTCGGCGAGGAACGTCTGAGTCGTCGCGCGGTCCTCCGCGCGGGCCGCTGCCATGGAGCCGGTGAGGAAGAGAGTCCCGTAGATCGACAGGAACTCGGGGCTCGCGTCGTCCAGGCCGGGGCGGAGGTACTCCCCCGCGTCTCCAATGAGCTGCGTGGCGGCGTCGAATCGGCCGTTAGAGAGCAGGCAGTGAGCCACGGAGCGGAACAGGGACCCGGTCACCACCGCGTTGCCGGACTGCTGCGCCGCTGCCAGTCCGCGGTCGGCCGCGATCCATGCGAGGTCGGTCTCCCCCAGCTTGGTGAGGACCATGGCCGCGCCCTGGTAGGTCATCGCCATGAGTTCGTGCGCCTGCTCGCGCTCCCGGCCGTCGTAGGCCTGGGCGGCGATGAGCGCATCCGCCAGAAGAAGGGGCAGGCGGCGGGTCGCGAACGCATAGCGGGAGTCCTGATAGGCGTCCCATACCTCGGCGACGTTGCTCCGGAGTTCGTCGAGCGGCGTCGGCTCGCCCTCGGTGGTCACGCCCAACAGCGGGGTGAGCTGGCGGTAGTTCATCAGGGCCGAGCGAAGTGCCGGCACCGTGCGGGTCCCGCTGTCCGCCGTCCAGTCCAGCAGCGTCGGCTCGGCGAGCAGGTCTCCCAGGGTCACGTCGAGTGCATCGGCAAGGGACTTGATGACCGAGAGCCGGTCCAGCTCGATGCGGTTGTTCTCGGCTTTGCTCAGCCAGTCGACCGTTCGGCCGACCAGTCCGGCCAGGACCTCTTGGGACATGCCCCGCCTGCGGCGGTACCAGGCGACGCGTTCGCCGATCGTCAGATTCGTCGTCATTCCTCGCATGGCAAGAGCGTCCCCCCGTCTCTATATGGGACCCCGGAGAGATTTTCCGGGGTACTCCAGCGGCCCGCTCCTAGCGTTGGTGACACCCCAGGGGATGACAGGTCGAACGCAGGACGAAGGAGCCACGATGCCGCTGACCCCGGCCGAAGTGGTGGAACTGATCAGTGAAGTCAAGGCACTTGGTGAGGAGGTGGCGGCGCTGGCAAGCCGTGCTGATGCGTTGGTCAACCGTCTTGCGCCTGGTTCCGGACCAACTGCTCAAGCTGATCCATCCGTTCCGCCAGCCGACGCACCTCTTGGCGGACGTCGGACAGGTACGCGGCGATCTCCTCGAACTCGGGGCTGTGCTTCGTCGGACGCGGCTCCTCAGGAAGGGTGACGAAGCTGCCCTTGCCCTGGTGAGAGATCACGAAGCCGTCCTCACGGAGGCGTGAGATCGCCTGCCGGGCCACGGTCCGTGAGACCCCGTGGGTCTCCATCAGCGCGGTCTCGGACGGCAGCTTCTCGCCTGGAGTCAGTTTTCCCTGACGGATGCGCCGCTTGAAGTCATCGGCGATCTCCAAGTACTTCGCGCGTCCCGTGAACTCGGCCATAGCCCCTCTCAGTGCTTGTCGCACTAAGTGCAGCACATCCAACCGACAACAGTCGAGAACCCACTTGACGTACTAAGTACTTCAGGTGCACCCTCGTTACAGGTCGACGTACTAAGTACGTCAAGTTAGACGACACCTAGGAGCGCACTCATGCGTCAGATCCCCGTCGACACCACCGCCGCCACCGTGATGGTCGCCAAGACCCCGCAGCCCAAGGTGAAGGACCGCCGTACGGGCGAAATCGCGCTCGACGCCGAGACCGGCGCAAAGCTGATGACCGTCGACGTGATGTTCGCGGCGAATGACGAGGTCGAGATCCTTTCCATCACCGTCCCCGAGACCGGCGTCTCGGAAGAGCTGACCATGGGTACGCCCGTGGCGCTGACCGGGCTGATCGCCCGTCCCTGGGAGAACGAGTTCAACGGGCAGAAGCGGCACGGCATCGCCTTCCGCGCGGTGGCCGTGACCGCGCTGACCGCCGGTGCGTCGCAGTCGAAGGCGGCCTGAACATGACCGAGTTCGCGGCCGCTGTCGTTGTGGTCGTCGCCGCTGCGGGTCTCCTGCGGTGGCGGCGCCCCGCCTGGTACTGGATGACCCTCGGGGTCGCCCTCGCCACGCTGCGGGTCCTGGTCCGCTACGCCTCCGTAATGGACGCCTGCGGACTGGCCGTCCCGCCCTCCCGCTGGCGCCTGGCGTTAGCCCGGGCCACCAACCGCCCGGTGCCCGAGTCACGCCCGCCACGCATCCTGCGGCTCCGGCCAACTCGCACCGGCCTGGTCCTGCGGCTCAAGCTGCGGCCTGGTCAGGACGCCTTCGACGTCTCGGCCGCCACGGACCGGCTGCGCCACTCCTTCGGCATGTACGGCGTGACCTCCCGTGAGGTCCGCTCGGGCGTGGTCGAGGTGCGGATGACCGGCTACGACGTGCTCAAGCGGGTGCAGATGCCCGCCAAGGTCGACCGTGCGCCGATGCGGATTCCAGTCGCCCTGCGTGAGGACGGCTCGGTGCACTACCGCGACTACCGCGCCGTTCCCCACGGCCTGACGCTCGGAGCCACGGAGTCCGGCAAGTCCGTCTACCAGCGCAACCTGGTTGCCGGGCTGGCTCCCCACGATGTGGCCCTGGTCGGCATCGACTGCAAACAAGGGGTCGAGCTGTTCCCGCTGGCCCGCCGCTTCTCCGCCCTGGCCGACAACCCCGACACCGCGCTGGAGGTGCTGGAAGCGCTGGTGACGCACATGGAGGAGGTGTACCAGCTCATACGGGCCGAGCAGCGCATCAGTGTGGCCGTGCCGGATGCGGAGATCGCCGCCGACATCTGGGACCTGCCCGAGGACCTGCGCCCAACCCCGATCGTGGTCCTGGTCGACGAGGTCGCCGAACTCGCCCTGTTCACCACGAAGGAGGAGGAGAAGCGGCGAGACCGGATCATCACCGCACTCGTTCGACTCGCCCAGCTCGGCCGCGCGGCCGGCATCTACCTCGAGATCTGCGGGCAGCGCTTCGGCTCCGAACTCGGCAAGGGCATCACCATGCTCCGCGCCCAGCTCACCGGCCGCACCGCGCACCGCGTCAACGACGAGACCTCCGCCAACATGGCCTTCGGTGACATCGCGCCGGACGCCGTCCTGGCCGCCATCCAGATCCCGGCCGAGATGCGCGGTGTTGCCATCGCGGGCGACTCCACTGGCGGCTGGCACCGCATCCGCGCCCCGCACACCTCGCTGCGCCAGGCCGTGAACATCTGCAACAAGTACGCCGATCGCACGCCCGACCTGCCCGCGCTTGCGGCCTACAAGCCCGCGGCTGCCTCGCTGCCCTCGGCCCCTGTGCCGCTGTCCAAGACAGCCCCGGCGACGGCCTGACTCCCTCTCCCCGCTTCACGGTCGGCGCGACCGCTTCGCGCCAGGTCCCTACCCCTGCCATGCCTGACGAAGGGAGAGCCCCGCCATGTGCCCTCACCGCGAGGACTTCGCCCGCACGGTGCTGCTGCTGCTCCAGCTCGGTCACTACGCCAACACGACCGGCGCTGACCAGGGCTTCATCGAGGCCATCGGCCCGTCCCTGGCCGCCTCGCTGCCCGAGCCGCCGCCCGGCACCTTCCCGCCCGGCTACGACCCCAACGACGGCCCGGCGTATCCCGGCGAGGACTCCTGATGGCCCGCCCCGCCCTGCGCATCGACGCCGTCCTGGTCCAGGCCGTCATCGCCGGAGCCCTGTCCTTCGCCCACCTGCACGACCTCGCCGCCGCAGCCGGACAAAGCGGCTGGAAGGCCTGGGCCTACCCGATCAGCGTCGACCTGCTCCTGGTCGCCGCATGGCGACGCCTCCGCTCGGACGGCCCCTCCCGGCTGGCCTGGTCCTGGTTCGTCATCGCCCTGTGCGCCTCGCTCGGTGCCAACGTCGCCACCGCTGGATTCCTCGACCTCGCCAACCCGCCCGCCCTGCTCCGCCTCGGCGTCGCCGGATGGCCTGCGCTGGCCTTCCTCGGCGGCACCCTGCTCGCTCACTCAGCGGCCATGGAACGGGAGCCGGTTCCGCCGGCACCTGGCGCCGAGCCGGAACCCGTGCCTGACGCATCGACTCCGGCAGCGGAAACGGACACGTTCCCGGAGGCAGCGGTCGAAGAGGCCCCCGCGCTTCCCGCTGCCGCTTCGCCTCCGCCCGCCGCACCGGCCGTGCCGGTACCGGCCGCCCTGGTCGACCACGCCCGGAAGGTCGCCGCCGACCACGAAGCACGCACCGGAGCCCGGATCGACACCGACACCCTTCGCGCCCGCCTCGGCGTCCCGCCCCAGCTGGCCGACGCCATCGCCGCCCAACTCACCTGAACTGGACTGGACGATGTCAGATGACCAACGACCCCGCCGACCTGACGGCCGCCGACTACCTCGACGGAGCCAGGGAGATGGCCGCAGCCGGACGCCCCTACCTCGCCTACCTGCTCGCCGAGGAAGCCGCACAGCGCACCGCCGATCCGATCATGGCCCTCAGCATCCGTAGCCAGTTCACCGACCCCACCGCCCAGAAGGACTGATCACACATGCCTGCCCGCGACCACTTCCACTCCGTCATGAGCATCGGCCCGGTGCAGATCGGCACCCACCGCGACCGCAACGGCCGGACCAAGTACGCCGCCGTGTGCACCGCCGACCGGTGCGGCTGGTCCGCCGACTACTCCAGCCAGTCCGCCGCGCAGCTCGCCGCCCGCACACATCGCTGCCGCGTCCGTTAGGAGGCCCCGTGCAGGTTCCGCTCTGGCTCCTCCTGCTCGTCGTCGGCTGGCTCGGCGTCAAGCTCATCCGCCCGCCCTGGTGGCTCATCGCCGTGCTTCTCCTCGGCGGATTCCTCCTCGCCGACAGCGTCCTGGCCCCCGCCATCAACGCGCTCATCAAGTAGCCCACCCGGAAGGGAGAACCGTTGATGTTCCGCCCGAAGATCCCGACCAATCCCACACCGACCGGCCACGTCACCCCGCCCGCCGTGGTCGAGCCGACCGCCGTCGTCCCGGCGGCCCATACCCCGCCGCCCGCTCCGGCGGCACCGGTGCTGTCCCGCCCCGTCGTCCAGCTCACCCCCGGCGCCGTGGTCGCCCTCGTCGGTGGTGGCACCGCCGTGGTCCTGGTCGTCGGCGCCGTCCTGGTCTCCATGCTCCTGGCGGTCGCCGTCACCGGCGCATCGGTCGCCGTCTGCGCCCTGGTGATCCGCTCGCTCGTCAACGCGGACGCCAAGCGTCGCTGACCGGCCCCCGGGGCGGCCGTCAACCGCCAAGTCTCCGCCGCCCCGGAAGCCGTGCCCCTCACCGATCTCGCAACCGGAAGGAACCCCCAGCATGACCGACCGCGCCACACCTTCGCCCCGCATCTGCCCGAACTGCGACGGCTTCGCCTCCGTCGCCGTCACCTCCGGTGGCCGCGACCGGCACGGGCACCTGCGCACCATCACGGCCCACTGCCCGGCCTGCAAGGGCACCGGCACCGCCCCCGCCCGCCCCGTCCGGGAGGGCGCCCGTGCCTGACCTGCTCGACCCGACCACCCTCGGCGACCTGCTGAGGGTGGCTTCGGCCCCGGACTTCCACCGGTGGGAGGACCGGATCCGTCGTACCGGCGGCTGTGCCGACCCCATCCACCTGCGCGGCTGGGTCCTCCACAAAGACAAGGTCACCGGCGAGACGCTGCATCACTACAGCACCGAGAACGAGCCCGGTGGACGCCTGCGCGTCGCCTGCGGCAACCGCCGCGCCTCCCGCTGCCCCGCCTGCGCCTGGACGTACGCGGGCGACACCTACCACCTCATCCGCGCCGGGCTCGCGGGCGACGACCGCCGCGACATCCCCGCCACCGTCCGCGACCACCCTCGCGTCTTCGCCACCCTCACCGCCCCGTCCTTCGGCCCGGTCCACAACCGCCCCGACCACGGCCTCTGCCGCTGCGGCACCCGCCACGGCGCCGACGATCCCGCCCTCGGCACCGCCTTGGACCCGGCCACGTACGACTACGCGGGCGCCGTCCTGTTCAACAACCACGCCGGGCAGCTCTGGCAGCGCTTCACCACCCGGTTACGCCGCGAGATCGCCGCCCGCGCCGGCATCACGCAGCGGGGGCTGAAGGAGTGCGCCCGACTGTCGTACGGCAAGGTCGCCGAGTTCCAAAAGCGCGGTGCCGTGCACTTCCATGCCGTGGTCCGCCTCGACGGCCCGGAAGGACCGGACACCCCGCCCCCGGCCTGGGCGACGGTCGACCTCCTCACCGACGCGATCCGCGCCGCCGCCGCGCACTCGTACACGTCGGTCTCCGTCCCGGCCGCCGAGGACCAACCCGCACGGACCTTCCGCTGGGGGACCCAGCTCGACGTCCGGCCCGTGAAGGCCTTCGGCGACGGCTCCGAGATCACCGAACAGGCCGTGGCCTCCTACGTCGCCAAGTACGCCACCAAGGCCGCCGAGAACACCGGCACCCTCGACCGCCGCATCGGCGAACTCTCCGAACTCGACCGCCACCAGGTCCCCGACCACACCCGCCGCCTCATCGAGGCGTGCAAGCTGCTCGACCCGCTGTACCCGGACCGCCGCCTGTGGGCCTGGGCTCACATGCTCGGCTTCCGCGGCCACTTCTCCTCCAAGTCCCGGCGCTACTCCACCACGCTCGGCGCCCTCCGCCAGGAACGCGCCGACTACCGCGCCGCCCAAGAGCGCGAAGCCCTCGGCCTGGACGACTGCGAGCCGGACACCGTCCTGGTCCTGGCCGACTGGCAGTACGCCGGACACGGCCACACCCCCGGCGAATCCGCCCTCGCCGCCACCATCGCCCGAGACCTCCAGCTCAACCGCGAAACCGCCCGCGAAGCCCTACGCGACCAACTTGCCGACGAAAGGGAGTGCTGACCATGGCCTCAGAGCTGCCGAACCGGTTCCTGACTCCTGAGGACCTGGTCGAGATGTTCGAACTGCCCAGCGTCGAGACGGTCTACCAGTGGCGCCGGAAGCACACCGGTCCCCGCGGCTTCCGCGTCGGCCGGCACCTGCGCTTCGACCCGCGTGACGTGCGGGCCTGGGTGGACTCCCAGCTCGGGGAGGCTGCCTGATGGCCGGGCACATCCAAGACCGCTGGTACAAGACCGAGACCGGCCCGGATGGCAAGTCCGTCAGAGTCAAGACCGAACGGTATGGCACCGGCATGCGCTACCGCGCCCGGTACGTCGGGCCCGACGGCACCGAGAAGTCCAAGAGCTTCCCGGACCGACAGAAACGCCTCGCCGAGAAGTGGCTCACCGACATTGCGTCGGACATGTCGCGCGGTCAGTACATCGACCCGCGCGCAGCTCGGATCACCTTCAAGAGCTATGCCGAGAAGTGGCTCAAGACGCACGGCATCGACCCGGCCAGTCAGGTGGTGGTCGAGCAGCGGCTGCGCCTGCACGCGTTCCGGCTGATCGGCTCCCGGCCGCTGGACTCGTTCCGTCCCGAGCACATCCGGGGCCTGGTGAGCGCGCTGGAGAACGACCCGGCCCTGAGCGGCGGCTATGCGCGGAACATCTACGGTGACGTACGAGCCGTGCTCAGTGCGGCCGTTGACGACGGGCTGTTGCCCCGCAACCCGTGCTCCGCGAAGTCCGTCCGCCCGCCAGCCGCCGAGCAACGCCGTGTTGTGCCGTGGCTGCCTGCCCAGGTTCAGGCGGTCCGTGCAGCACTCCCCCAGCGCTACCGGCCCATGGTGGACGTGGGCGCCGGGTGCGGGCTCCGTCAGGGCGAGATCGTGGGACTGGCTGAGGATGCGCTCGACTTCGACGGCGGCCTCATTCGGGTGGTCCGGCAGGTGAAGCTCATTCGGGGCAAGGCCGTGTTCGCTCCTCCGAAGTGCAACAAGGAGCGGGACGTACCTTTGCCGCCTTCGGTGGCTGAGGCCCTACGGGTCCACATGGATGCCTTCAAGCCGGTTGAGATCACGTTGCCTTGGCGCAAGCCGGACGGCCCGAAGGTGTCGGCCCGCCTCCTGTTCACGAACACCGCGAGCGGTCTTGTGTGGCGCAGCAACTTCAACATCCAGGAGTGGAAGCCTGCTCTTGCGGCTGCTGGCTTGATCTCGGAGGCCGGGGCGGATGGCAAGTACGAGTCCGCTCGCGAGCACGGCATGCACGCCCTGAGGCACTTCTACGCCTCGGTCCTCCTCGACGCGGGAGAGAGCATCAAGGCCGTGAGCGAGTACCTGGGGCACTCCGACCCCGGATTGACACTGCGGGTGTACGCGCACCTGATGCCGTCGAGCCAGGAGCGCACCAGGAAGGCCGTGGATCGGGTGCTTCTCCCGGCCCCGCGCGAGCCGGACGGCCCAGAGACGGCCCAGTGACCCACACAAGGCCCCCTATCCGCGCCGAACGCGCTGGTAGGGGGCTTATTGCTGCCCGGTCACTGCCAGTTCTCCGGGCTTGGGCATGGTCCCCCCAGTGTCTCAGATCCACTGGTGTGGCCCGCGACCGAAGATTCACGAGGCCGCGAAGGCCGGTTCGGTCTCCTGTCGGCGCGGCCCGCGTGGTCCGTCAGGCGGTGGCGGTGGCGCGGATGGCCGCGATGTCGAACTGGAGGCGGACCTTCTCGCTCACCATGGCGCCGCCCTCGGCCAGCCTGGCGTTGTAGGTCAGGCCCCAGTCGGAACGGTTGATCGTGGTGGTGCCGTCGAAGCCGACGCGCTCGTAACCGAACGGGTCCGTCACATGGCCGATGTAGGTGAGTTCCAGGTCGACGGGACGGGTGGTGTCCTTGATGGTGAGGTCACCGGTCATGCGGTAGACGTCCTTGTCCGCGAGGTGCACAGCGGTACTGGTGAAGATCATCCGCGGATAGGTCGCGGAGTCCAGGAAGTCGCGGCCGACCAGGTGCGCATCGCGCTGCTCGACACCGGTGTCGACGCTGGCGGTGAACAGCGCGATGTCGGCACGGGAGCGGGCCGGGTCGCGGCCGTCGAAGTAGAGGCGGCTGTCGTACTGCGTGAAGGCGCCGCGCACCGTCGTCACCATGGCGTGCCGCACGGAGAACCCGATCCTGCTGTGCGCGGGGTCGATCATCCACTCGCCGGTGAGGGCCTGCAGGGCGGGCTCAGGCAGAACGCCGACACCGGAATGCGCGGGGGCGGCGGGGCTCCGCGGGGCACCGGGGGCCACAGGTGCGGCGGGAGCCGCCGCGCGTCGGAGTGGAGAGCTGCGACCGAAAAGGTTCATGACGCATGTAGTTATGTCAGGGCGACCGGCGCCCGCAAGGCCTGGTCAGGAAACCCGACCCTTCATCGGCAGACCTTCACAGGTGGGCTTATCTGCCGGGTGACGACGCGACGGAGGGGCCCACCGCCCTGTGGACGGCGAGCCCCTCTGCCCGGACAGCGCAGGTCAGGCCGGCCCCACGAAGATCACCATCAGCAGCCACACCACCGGCGCCGTCGGCAGCAAGGAGTCGAGGCGGTCCATGATGCCCCCGTGGCCCGGCAGCAGTGTGCCCATGTCCTTGATGCCCAGGTCTCGTTTGATCATGGACTCGCCGAGGTCGCCGAGAGTGGCGCTGGCCGCGACCGCGAGCCCCAGCAGCAGGCCCTGCCACCAGGAACCGCCGTCGATCAGGAACTGCATGCACAGGGCGCCCGCGCCCATCGCGAAGGTGACCGCGCCTATGAGCCCCTCGCGGGTCTTGCCGGGACTGATGCGCGGGGCCAGCTTGTGCCGGCCGAAGCGCCAGCCGATCGCGTAGGCGCCCGTGTCGCTGACAACCGTCAGGAGCAGGAAGGTCAGCACGCGCTGCGGACCGTCGCCGGCCGTGAGCATCATGGCGACGAACGTGGCCAGGAACGGCACGTAGAAGGCCGCGAAGACGCCCGCCGTGACGTCGCGGAGGTAGCCGTCCGGCGGTTCCGTCATGCGCCACACCAGGGCCGCGAGCGCGGTCAGCGCCATCGCCACCCAGGCTCCCTCGGCGCCCCGCACATACCCGGCGACGACCATCGCCGCGCCGCCGACCGCGAGCGGGACCAGCGGTGCCTTGATGCCCTTGCGTTCCTCCAGCCGCTTCGTGAGCTCCCACAGGCCCACCACGACGGCGACCGCTATGACACCGACGAACACGGCCTTGACGATGAACAACGAGGCGACGATCACGACGCCGAGCCCGACGCCGACCCCTATGGCCGCGCCCAGGTCACGGCCCGCACTCTTCTTCTGCGGTGCGGGTGCCGGCTGCGGGGCGTCGGGCATGGGCTCCGTATTCTGCGGCGCCGCCCACGGGGACGGCACCTGCGGCGTCTCGTCGCGGAACAGGGGGCCGCGTCGACGGGCGGCGACCCCCCGGTCGTCATCCTGGTCTCCGCCGGGCGCGGGTACCTCGGGCACGATGGGCATGGGGCGAGTCTGCTGGGCGTCATGCGCATCGTACGCGGGACCCGCCGGGCCGACGCCCCGGCCAGGCCCCTGCTCGGTGGGCCCCCAGTACCCGGCCTGTGGCGGCGCCCCCCAGGAAGAGTCGTTCATCAGACCTCGAGGAGCTCCGCTTCCTTGTGCTTGAGCAGCTCGTCCACCTGCGCGACGTACTTCGCGGTGGTGTCGTCGAGCTCCTTCTCCGCACGGCGGCCCTCGTCCTCGCCGACCTCGCCGTCCTTGACGAGCTTGTCGATGGCGTCCTTCGCCTTGCGGCGCACGGAGCGGATCGAGACCTTGGCGTCCTCGCCCTTGCCCTTGGCGACCTTGATGTACTCCCGGCGCCGCTCCTCGGTGAGCTCGGGGAACACCACACGGATGATGTTGCCGTCATTGCTCGGATTGACGCCCAGGTCGGAGTCGCGGATCGCCTGCTCGATGTTGCGCAGCGCGCTCTTGTCGAACGGCGTCACCACGGCCATACGCGGTTCCGGCACCGAGAACGAGGCCAGCTGGTTGATCGGCGTCGGTGCGCCGTAGTAGTCGGCCACGATCTTGTTGAACATCGCCGGGTGCGCACGACCGGTGCGGATCGCGGCGAAGTCCTCCTTGGCGACCACGACGGCCTTCTCCATCTTCTCCTCGGCCTCGAGGAGGGTCTCTTCGATCACCACTTGCTCCTGCGTGTCTTGAGTAGGCCCGGCAACGGTCCTCATCGGTCTGCGGCCGGCTGCGTCGCGTCTTCTTCCTGCACGGTTCCCGACCGGCAGGACATTGTCCATCCCCCGGTCAGGGTCCCTCGCCCGGACGGGGTTCACCCCCGACGGGTCTGCCTCCGGTCACTCCCGGCCGCCTTGGTCACCCACGAGAGTGCCGATCTTCTCACCCTTGACGGCCCGGGCGATATTGCCCTCCGCCAGCAGCTCGAAGACGAGGATGGGCAGCTTGTTGTCCCGGCACAGCGTGATCGCGGTCATGTCGGCGACCTTCAGATCGCGGGTGATGACCTCGCCGTAGCTGAGCGAGTCGAACTTGACGGCCTCGGGGTTGGTCTTCGGATCGGAGTCGTAGACCCCGTCCACACCGTTCTTACCCATCAGCAGCGCCTCGGCGTCGATCTCGAGGGCACGCTGGGCGGCGGTCGTGTCGGTGGAGAAGTACGGCATGCCCATACCGGCGCCGAAGATGACCACGCGGCCCTTCTCCAGGTGGCGCACGGCGCGCAGCGGGATGTAAGGCTCGGCGACCTGGCCCATGGTGATGGCGGTCTGCACGCGCGAGTCGATGCCCTCCTTCTCCAGGAAGTCCTGGAGGGCGAGGCAGTTCATGACCGTGCCCAGCATGCCCATGTAGTCGGAGCGGGCCCGGTCCATGCCGCGCTGCTGGAGTTCCGCACCGCGGAAGAAGTTGCCGCCGCCGATGACGACGGCGATCTGGGATCCGTCGCGCACCACGGCCGCGATCTCCCGGGCGATGGCGTGCACCACGTCCGGGTCGACACCCAGTCCGGTGCCGCCGGAGAACGCCTCTCCGGACAGCTTCAGCAGGAACCGGCCGCGAACTTTGCCGTCGTCGCTCTTCTCGGCCTTGGTGGTCATGGAGATCTCCTCGTGGTGCGCATACGAAGAAGGCCATTGCCGGTGGGGCGTGTTTCGCATCCCATGCTCGGCAATGGCCTCCTCGTCAGATCTGCTGTCGTCCGCCACACGCGTGTGCGGGTCGGCCTACGCGAGCGCGCAGACGACTGCTTTCGACCCTACCGGGGTCGCGCGTCGATCGCGGTCCGGACTCAGATGCCGACCTTGATGCGCGTGAAGCGCTTCAGGGTGACACCGGCCTCTTCCAGGACCTTCTGGACGGACTTCTTGTTGTCCAGCGCGTAGGGCTGGCCGAGCAGCGTGGCGTCCTTGAAGAAGCCGTTGAGGCGACCCTCGACGATCTTCGGCAGGGCGGCCTCGGGCTTGCCCTCGGCGCGGGTGGTCTCCTCGGCGATGCGGCGCTCGGACTCGACGACCTCGGCCGGGACGTCCTCCTTGGAGAGGTACTTCGGCGCGAAGGCGGCGATGTGCTGGGCGACGCCCTTGGCGACCTCGGCGTTCGGCTTGTCGAGCTCGACGAGCACACCGATCTGGAACGGCAGGTCGGGCATCGTGCGGTGCATGTACGCCGACACATAGCCGTCGGCGAACTGCGCGAAGCGGTCGAGGACGATCTTCTCGCCGAGGTTGGCGTTGGCCTCGTCGACGAACGCCTGCACGGTCTTGCCGGGCTCGATCTCGGAGGCGAGCAGGGCCTCGAGGTCGGCCGGGGAGGTCTTGGCGACGTGCTCGGCGATCGCCTGGGCGACGGCCTGGAACTTCTCGCCCTTGGCGACGAAGTCGGTCTCGCACTTCAGCTCGACGAGGACACCGGAGGAGTTGTCGTCGGCGATGATGGAGACCACGGCGCCGTTCTCGGCGGAGCGGCCCTCGCGCTTGGCGACGCCCTTCTGGCCCTTGATGCGGAGCGCCTCGACGGCCTTGTCGACGTTGCCCTCGGCCTCGTCCAGCGCCTTCTTGCAGTCCATCATGCCGGCGCCGGTGAGCTCACGGAGCTTCTTGACGTCGGCGGCGGTGTAGTTCGCCATGATTCTGTGAATCTCTTCTCGGAGTTCGAAGTCTCGAAGCGGCGGCCGCCGACCCGGGGGCGGGCGGCCGCCGAAGATCTACGGGCTACGGAGATCTGCTGCCGGTGAAGATCCACCGATGCGGATCCGTCGGCCTGAAGCAGATCTAAGGGCTGCGGATGAACGACGGGTGGCGCTTCACGGCGCCGCCCGCCCTCACATCAGCCGAACGGCCCTGAAGGTCAGGCCTGCTCGCCCTCGGCGGCCGGAGCCTCGGCAGCCGGAGCCTCGGCAGCCGGAGCCTCAGCGGCCGGAGCCTCGGCCGGCTTCTCGGCCTCGGCGGCGGGGGCCTCCTCGGCCTTCTTCTCGCCCTCGAGCAGGTCACGCTCCCACTCGGCGAGCGGCTCGCCGGCGGCCTTCTCGCCCTTGCCCTCGGCGGCCACGCCGGAACGGGCGATCAGGCCCTCAGCGACCGCGTCGGCGATCACACGGGTGAGCAGGGTGACGGAGCGGATCGCGTCGTCGTTGCCCGGGATCTTGTAGTCGACCTCGTCGGGGTCGCAGTTGGTGTCGAGGATGGCGACGACCGGGATGTTGAGCTTCCGGGCCTCACCGACCGCGATGTGCTCCTTCTTGGTGTCCACGATCCAGACGGCGCTCGGCACCTTCTGCATCTCGCGGATACCGCCGAGGGTCTTCTCCAGCTTGGCCTTCTCGCGGGAGAGGACCAGGAGCTCCTTCTTGGTCAGACCGGAGGACGCGACGTCCTCGAAGTCGATCTGCTCGAGCTCCTTCAGGCGCTGCAGACGCTTGTAGACGGTCGAGAAGTTGGTGAGCATGCCGCCCAGCCAGCGCTGGTTCACGTACGGCATGCCGACGCGGGTGGCCTGCTCGGCGATGGCCTCCTGCGCCTGCTTCTTCGTGCCGACGAACATGACCGTGCCGCCGTGGGCGACGGTCTCCTTGACGAACTCGTAGGCGCGGTCGATGTACGACAGCGACTGGAGCAGGTCGATGATGTAGATGCCGTTGCGCTCGGTGAAGATGAAGCGCTTCATCTTCGGGTTCCAGCGACGGGTCTGGTGACCGAAGTGGACGCCGCTCTCCAGCAGCTCCCGCATCGTGACGACGGCCATGGCCGTTCTCCTTGTGTTTTCTCGGTTGTCCCTGACGCCCGCGTGCGCCGTGCCGCGAAGGACCGAGGAGGCGCTGACACCGGCCCGTGAGGGCCCGTTGTCGGGGCGTGCGAAGTCGACCCGGTGACCCGGATCGCCACAAGAAGTGTACGGGACCGCCGGGGCGGCGGGTGACGCCGCTGTCCACAACCGGGCAGTTGTCCACAGGTTCCGGCAGGCTCGGCCCGTCGCCCGGCACGGTACTCCCATGCGAACGAAACGATGTGTGCGGACATGGCCGACGGCACTGCTGCTGGTCATGGCGGGGGTCCCGGCCTCGGCGGCGTGGGCGGGCGGCTGGCCTTCGGCGCCGGTGCCGGAGCCGGCCCGTGGGCCGTCGGCAGCGGTGCCTGCGGCGGCCCGGGGGCCTTCGCCTGGGGCGCCCGCGCCGGACCCTGGTGGTTCGGTGTCGGCCGTGGGCCGCCTGTGGCCGGTGGGTGTGCGCCCCACGGTGGTACGGGGCTGGGAACCCCCGGCGACTCCGTACGGCCCGGGCCACCGCGGCGTTGACCTGGCGGCAGCCGCGGGCGATCCGGTACGGGCGGTCGCCGCCGGGCGGGTGACGTTCGCGGGCCGGGTGGCGGGACGGGGCGTGGTCTCGGTCGACCTGACGGGCACCGGCGACCCACCCCTGCGCACGACGTACGAGCCGGTGCGCGCGTCGGTACGGGAAGGGGACGAGGTGGACCCGGGCGACGTCCTGGGCGTACTGGAACCGTCGACGGCCCACTGCCCGGGCTCCTGCCTGCACTGGGGCCTGCGCCGAGGGGACACGTACCTGGACCCGCTGTCGCTCCTGCCGCCGTGGCTGCTGCGTGCGGGGCCGTCTCGGCTGCTGGCTGTGGAGGGGGTGCCTGTGCCGGAATCGGGGTCTGTGTCGGGGCCGTAGGCGGGGGCTTGGGTGGGGGTGGGCGGGGAGGGAGGGGGGAGGGGGAGGGCCCCCAGCAAGTGAATTCAGCCCAGCACGCCGCGCAGCACCATCGCCACCGCCACCTCCGTAATCGCCGTCGGATCCTCCGCCGCGCCCAGTTCGATCCGCCGTACCGCCGCGTCGACCACGCCTTGGAGCAGCATCGCGGCCAGTCGGGGTTCGCGATGGCCCATGTCGCGCAGGGCTTCGACGATCATGGCGACGAGCCCGCCGTGCGCCGCCCTGATCTTCTCGCGGGCCCCGGCGTCGAGTTCGCTGGCCGAGATGGCCACCACGGCCCGGTGCCGCCGGTCCCCCACGAGGGCGAGCTGCCGTCGTACGTACGCTTCGATCTTGGCCTCGGGGCCTTCCGCCGCCGCCATCGCGGCCTCGACCTCCGCCGCCCACACGGGGAAGTCGACCGCGCAGAGTTCCTCGACGACGGCCGCGCGGGAGCGGAAGTACTCGTAGACGGAGGAGCGGGCGAGGCCCGTGCGCTCGGCGAGGGCCGGGAAGGTCAGTGCCTCCGTGCCTCCCTCGGACAGCAGGGACCGTGCCGCGTCCAGCAGGGCGGCTCGCTGCATCGACCGGTGCTCGGCCACGGAGGCCGCTCGAATCCTTGGCACGTCCCCCACTGTACGGACGGACCGCCGGCGACGGCAGTCACTCGGGCCACACGCGCCGATGACGGGATTGCGCCTCAGCGGCCGAAGGCGGCCAGTTTGGCCCGCAGCTGCAGGACCGACTTCGTGTGGATCTGGCTCACCCGGCTCTCGGTCACGCCGAGCACGTTGCCGATCTCGGCGAGTGTGAGCCCCTCGTAGTAGTAGAGCGTGACCACGGTCTTCTCCCGCTCGGGCAGCGTGTTGATGGCTCGTGCCAGGAACCTCCGCAGCTCCCGGTCCTCGGCGACCTCGACCGGGTTGTCGGCGGCGGTGTCCTCCAGCGTGTCCATGAAGCTCAGCCCGTCGCCGTCCTCACCGCCCACGTGCAGCAGTTCCTCCAGGGCCACCACGTTCGCGAGTGACAACTGGCTGAAGACGGCATGGAGCTCCTCCACGCCGATGCCCATCTCAGCGGCCACTTCCGCCTCGGTCGGGGTCCGTCTCAGGCGCGCCTCCAGGGTCGCGTACGCCCGCTCCACACTGCGTGCCTTCTGCCGTACCGATCGTGGGATCCAGTCGAGCGCCCGCAGTTCGTCGATCATGGCGCCCCGGATGCGGGTGATCGCGTACGTCTCGAACTTGATCTCCCGGTCGATGTCGAACTTCTCGATCGCGTCGATCAGCCCGAAGACCCCCGATGACACGAAGTCGGCCTGGTCCACGTTGGCCGGCAGGCCCACGCTCACCCGGCCGGCCACGTACTTCACCAACGGTGAGTAGTGCAGGATCAGCTGCTCCCGCAACCGCTCGTCCCCCGTCTCCTTGTACGACCGCCACAACTCGTCGAGCGTCGAGGGAGCGGGCGGGCGCACGCTGCCGCCGTCACGGGCGGCTGGGGGAAGCGCCGCCCGGTCGGACCCGGAGGTGTGCTGGGGCATTCGTCGCCTTGTGCCGTTCTGCCGTGAACTGGTGATGCCTGGGTGAGCTGTCGGTGTGGTGCCGAGATGGCTTGTCTGAGTCGGAACCTCGTGAGCGTAGCGTGACTGTGGTGTCGCAGTGTGCGAAGGGCAACGCATCACCCGTGCGCGAACGGGCCGTGTGGGGCGGTTGCCGCGGGTGCCGTGGTAGCCGTCTGTGATCCCCGGAAAGGGTCAACTGCGGGAAACGCCAAGGCTGTCGGGGGTCGCCCGGACGGCCGACACACGCTCGGTCAGCACCAGAGCTGATCTTGTCGACCGGCTGTGATGGCCTGGCGTGTCAACTTCCAGCCATCGCCGTGTCGTTCGACGAATCCAAGTGATCGGAGTTCGTACAGTCTCCCGACCGCGTCGTCCTGGGTCGTCTGCGCGCCGCGGGCGATCTCGGCCGCGGACGCGGTGCCGCATGCGGGCAGGGCGGCCAGGATCCGTCGGGCGGCGGGTTCCAGCAGGTCGCGGGGCAGGACGGGGCCGTGTCGGTCCGGGGCGAGTTCGCCCATGTCACCGACCAGTTCCACGACGTCGGCTGCGTCGGTGACGAGTAGGGCTTCGCCGCGCAGCAGTTCGTGCACGCCGGCCGAGAGTCCGCTGGTGACGGGTCCGGGGACGCCCATGACGAAGCGGCCGAGCCGCCCGGCGGCACGCGCGGTGACCAGGGATCCGCTGCGGTGGGCGGCCTCGACGACGACGGTGCCGCGGGTGAGTGCGGCGATGACCCTGTTGCGGACGATGAACCGGCTCGGTGTCGGGTGTTCCCCGGGCGGCAGTTCCCCCACGACCAGTCCCTGTTCCGCGATCCTGCCGATCAGCCGGCTGTGTCCGCGTGGGTAGGGCCGGTCGACGCCGCAGGCGAGGACGGCGACGGTGGCACCGCCGGCCCCGAGGGCGCCCCGGTGGGCGGCGCCGTCGACGCCGTAGGCGCCCCCCGACACGACGACCCAGCCGCGTTCGGCGAGGTCGGCGGCGAGGGTGGCCGCGATGTGTGCGCCGTATTCGGTGCAGGCCCGTGCGCCGACGAGCGCGACGGACTTCAGGGCCCACATCCGCAGGCTGGGGCGCCCTCGTACCCACAGCCCGATGGGGCGGGCGTCTTGGAGGTCGTCGAGCTGGGCCGGCCACTCGGCCGTCCCGGGGCACACGAACCTCACGCCGGCAGCTCGGGCGGCGGCCCAGTCCCGCTCCGGTTCGGCTTGTGCGGCGCGCGCGAGCAGTCCTGCCCATCGTTTGTCGGTCACTCCCGGCAGCCGCTTGCCGCCTTCGCGCAGTCGTCGGGCCAGTTCTTCGGGGCCGTGTTCCCGCAGCCAGCGGCCGGCCACTTCGTCTCCGGGCTCGATGATCCGGGTGAGGGAGATCCGGGCGAGGGATGCGGCGTCGAGGGTGCTGTCCTCGCTCATGCCGATGCTCCGATCGTCATCGGCACGCCCCGCGGAATGCCGGTGCGTAGTTGCAGTGCCAGGGCGACGTCCGTGGCGTTGGGCCGGTCGTGGCCCACGAGGTCGGCGACCGTCCAGGCCACGCGCAGCACGCGGTCGAGTCCCCGGGCGGTGAGCACGCCCCGTTCCAGGTTGCGTTCGGCCTCGTCCATGGCGCCGGGCGCCGCGTGCCAGCGGTTGCGCAGTTCGCGTCCCGGCACTTCGCTGTTGGTCCGCCAGGGGGTGTCCGCGAGGCGTGCCGCGGTTCGCTGTCTGGCGGCGCGGACCCGGTCGGCGACGGTCGCGGTGGTCTCGCCGCGGGCGCGGCGGTCGGTGAGTTCGGCCCGGGTGACGGGGTCGACCTCGACGCGCAGGTCGACCCGGTCGAGGAGGGGTCCGGAGAGCCGGGCCTGGTAGCGGCGGATCGCCGAGGGCGGGCATTCGCAGTGGGTGTCGCGCTGGGAGAAGCGTCCGCAGGGGCAGGGGTTGGCGGCGAGCACCATGAGGAACTTCGCGGGGAAGCGCACGACGCCGGCGCTGCGGGCGATCACGACGTGCCCGGACTCGAGGGGCTGTCGCAGGGCGTCGAGGGCGTGGCTGCTGAACTCGGGGGTTTCGTCCAGGAAGAGGATTCCTCGGTGGGCGAGTGACACGGCGCCGGGCCGGGCGACGCCGGGGCCGCCTCCGACGAGGGCCTGCATGGTGGCCGAGTGGTGCGGGGCGCAGTAGGGGGCGATGTCGATCAGGGGTTTGCCGGGTGGGAGCAGGCCGGCCACCGAGTGGACCGCGGTGACTTCCAGCGATTCCTGCCTGCTGAGCCTGGGCAGGATGGCGGGCAGCCGTTCGGCGAGCATGGTCTTGCCGGCGCCGGGCGGCCCTTCGAGGAAGAGGTGGTGGCCGCCGGCGGCGGCCACTTCGACCGCGGTGCGCGCCGAGTGCTGGCCCACGACGTCGGCGAGGTCGTGGCCGGTGTCGTGCTGTGCGGCGCCCACGCTGTGCATGCCGGTGGCGGCTCCGGTGCCGGGCACGCGCAGGCCGGCGAGGAGGGGATCGGGGCGGCCCTGCACGTCCGGCTCCTCGTCGGGTACGGGCTCGTCGGTGAGGACGGCGATCAGTTGCCGCAGGCTGCGGACGCCGAGTACGGACACGCCGGGTACCAGTGAGGCCTCGGCGGCGGCGCATTCCGGCACGACCACCTGTTCGTAGCCCGCGTCCGCGGCGGCCAGGACCGCGGGCAGGATGCCGCGGACCGGCCGGACCCGGCCGTCCAGGCCGAGTTCGCCGATCATGACGATGTCGGCGAGCACCCTGGGGTCGATGCGTTCGGCGGCGCCGAGTACGGCGCAGGCGACGGCGAGGTCGAACCCGCTGCCGGCCTTGGGCACGGAGGCGGGGCTGAGTCCGACGGTGAGTTTCTTCTGGGGCCATTCGCCGCCCGAGTTGACCACGGCGGCCCGGACGCGGTCCCGGCTCTCCGTGAGGCTCTTGTCGGGCAGGCCCACGAGGGTGAATGCCGCGACGCCTGGTTCGAGGTCGGCCTGGACCTCGACGACGACGCCTTCGACGCCGACCAGTGCCACGGAGCAGGTGCGCGCGAAGCCCATGTCAGGCCACCCCCCGCGCGTGTTGGACGGCGGGTGCGCCGCGCTGCGGGAGCAGGATGCCGATCAGGTCGATGCGGACGCCTCCCGGTGGGGCGCCGCCGTGGGCCTGGATCCAGCGTTCGGCGAGGTCGCGCAGCCGCTGGGCCTTCTGGGGGGTCACGGCGGCCATCGGGTGCTCGAAGGTGCCGCCCCTGCGGGTCTTGACCTCGCAGACGACCAGGACGTCGCCGTCCCTGGCCACGATGTCGATCTCGCCGCTTCTGCCGTCGCGCCAGTTGCGCTCCAGGATGGTCATTCCGGCGGCCGTGAGGCGCCGGGCGGCCACGTTTTCTCCGTACCTGCCGAGTGCGTTGCGTGCCTGGTGTGTGTTCATGTCGGCACCACCTCCGGCGCCAACCGTCACGCATCGGGCTCCACCTTGTGGATCTTGGTGGACTACTCGGCGGTTGTGGAGAACTCCGTCACCCACACGGGTGTGGTCACGGGCGCGGTGCTCAGCCGCCCGGCAGCTCCAGGTCGCTCTTGTTCAGCTCCTCGATGTTCACGTCCTTGAATGTGAGGACTCGTACCTGCTTCACGAAACGGGCGGGGCGGTACATGTCCCACACCCAGGCGTCCGCCATGGACACCTCGAAGAACACCTCGCCCTGGACCGAGTGCACCTGCATCTCGTAGTCGTTGGTGAGGTAGAAGCGCCGTTCGGTCTCGATCACGTATTTGAACAGACCGACGACATCGCGGTACTCCCGGTAGAGCTTGAGCTCCATCTCGGTCTCGTACTTCTCGAGGTCCTCGGCGCTCATGGCATGTTCCCCTTCAGCCGTGCGATCCCCCCATTGTGCGCCACTCCTGTGAGGCCCTAGACGATTTCCGTGTCGAGGGTCACAGGTTCGGCGGGGGGACCTTCGTCGAGCAGTGTGTGCAGCAGCTCGGCGAGTCTCTTCGGATACACCGTCTCATGTGCCTCGGCCAGTTCTCCGCACGTCCACCACCGTGCTCCCGCGACGCTGCGCTTTTCCAGTTCTGTGAGGTTCGGCGCGGCCGTGGCCGTCTGGGTCGTACGGGCCAGGTAGTACCACTCGTCCTGGTCCCAGCGGCGGCCCGCGAACGGGAACGAGCACCTGCGCCGCCACAGTACGGGGCCCAGGTCGACCTGCGTGATACCGGTTTCCTCGGCCACTTCCCGCAGCGCGGCCTGCTCGCGTGTCTCGTCGCCCTCGACGCCGCCGCCGGGGGTGAACCACCAGTCGTCCGCCGGGTCCTCCGGCTCGTGGCCGTGCAGCAGCAGGATGCGGTCGTCGGGGTCCAGCAGCACCACCCGGGCCACCTTGCGCGGGCCGACGGCGCCCGGCTCGTCCGGCGAAGCGGGCGCGGGCGAGGACGCCTCAGCGGGCACGGGCCGGCTCCGTCCGCACGGCGGTGCCGCGCCCCCGTCGCGCGAGCCCCGCGATCGGCCCGTAGGCCGCGCCTCCCAGCACCAGCACCGCGCCCGCCACGATCGCGCCGAGGATCAGCCGCAGCGGCCCGGGCGACGAGATGGGGCCCAGTGCCTCGAAGCCCGTCGGGCGGGCCAGCATGCCGCGCACCGGCCACACCACGGCGTCCACACGGGCGTCCACCGCGTTGCGCGGCACCGTGCCGTTGAAGGCCTCCGTGAGGTGGGCGGAGGAGTCGAGGGAGCCGCTGCGCTCGTCACCGAGCACGAACAGCCGGTCCTTGGGGACCGTGAGCGTGGGGATCGTCTTGAACTCGGCGGGCTCGCCCTTGGTGAGGTAGGACTCGTCGATCTGCTTGCCGTTGACGGTCAGCTTGCCGTCGGTGCAGCAGCCGACGGTGTCGCCGCCGACCGCGACGACCCGCTTGACCAGCGGCATGTTGCCCCAGGTCGTCTGGCGGAAGACGACGACGTCGCCGCGCTCGACGTCGGCGCCGTCGACGCGCTGTGCGAGGACCCGGTCACCGGCGGCGATGGTGGGCGACATGGAGTTGGTGGGCACGGTGTAGGGCCGGTAGACGATCGCGCCCCAGGCGAACCCGCCGAGGAAGAGCACACAGCCGAGGGCCACGGCCAGCCCCGACAGCCTGCTGCCGAGCCGTCCGCGGCCCTTGTCCGCACGACCAGTCCCGCTCATTCCCACAGCTCCCAGGTCGGAGAATCGATCCCGCGGCCACAGCCGGGCCGCGGAAGATCGGCATCTGGGACGGCACCCTACCCGGCGGTACCGCTGCCGGAAACCCGCGGGTTTCCGTCGGTAAGGCGCGCGGTGAGGCGGCGCCTGCGCCAGATCACCAGCGGCACGGCGCCGATCAGGCCGAGGGCCGAGGGGGCCACCGTGTTCAGGCCCTGGTCGAAGGTGTCCGGGATCGGCAGCGTGTCCCAGCGGGTGGGCGGCCAGGCGATCACGACGGCGCGGCCCACGACGTTCCCCACGGGCACGAAGCCCCGGTACTTGTCCTGCTGGTGGTAGCGGGAGTCGAGCGAGTTCTGCCGGTGGTCGCCCATGACCCAGATTTTGTTCGGGGGAACCGTGACCTTGAACTGGCCGCCCTGGTCGTCGACGCTGCACGGGGTGTTGCCGGGGTACACGTACGGCTCGTTGAGCGGCTTGCCGTTGACCAGCAGCGGGCCGGTGTTCTTGCATTCGATGGTGTCGCCGGCGACGCCGACGACCCGCTTGATGAGGTCCTTCTCCTCGGCGGACGGCATCAGGCCGATCCAGCTCAGCGCCGTCTGCAGGGCGTTCGGCGTGCTGGTGGGCTCGCCCGCCAGCCAGTTGTCGGGGTCGTGGAAGACCACGACCTCGCCGCGCGAGGGCTTGGAGCCGAACCACGGGGTCAGCTTGTCGACGAGGACGCGGTCGCCCTGCTGGAGGGTGTTCTGCATCGAGTCCGAGGGGATCGAGAACGCCTGCACCAGGAACGTCTTGATCAGCAGCGCGAGCACCAGCGCGATGCCGATGAGGAGTGGAAGTTCCTTCCAGAAGGAGCGCTGCTTCTTGGGGCCGCCGCCCTGTCCGCCGCTCTCCTGCGCGCCGCGCGCCGGGGAGTCACTCCCGGTGCCGACGTGCTCTTCCGCGGCCGGGGCAGCCGCCTCGTCGGGTCGCTCCGGCCTCTCCTCAGGACCCTCGTGTCCGGACCGTGCGCCGACCGCCAAATCCCCCACATCCACTCCTCACTCCGTACCGCCGCCGGCGCCCCTGTCGACGCAGGCCCACCACTCCCATAACGAGCGGGAGTTCCGCAGGGCTCGGGAGGGGGATCAATCCGTATCGATCCGCGGAGGCCACCCTATGCGACGGACCGAGTGCGCCGACCGCACCGCCCGGCACCGACGCGTAAGTGTCCGGCTCCTTCAATCGGGTCCAGTGCCCAATGGGCCAGGCGATAACCATGGCGCGGCCCACGACGGACTCCTCCGAGACAGTACCGCCGTACGGCTCGTTGCGGTGGTAGCGGGAGTCGGCCGAGTTGGCCCGGTGATCACCCATCACCCACAGACGGCCCGGTGGCACGGTCTCCGAGAACGAGAAGTCCGAAGGTTTGTTCCCCGGGTGAATGTACGGCTCGTTCAGCGGTACGCCGTTGACTGTGACCCGCCCTTGCGTGTCGCAGCACTTCACGGTGTCTCCGCCGACCGCGATGACCCGTTTGATGAGGTCCTTGTCGTTGTCGGACGGCAGCAGGCCGATCCAGGTGAGCCCTTCCTTGACCTGCTTGACGACGATGGGGTCGTTCTTCTGGGGGGTCTTCTCGCCCGCGAGCCAGTCGCCGGGGTCCCGGAAGACGACGACGTCACCGCGCTGCGGCTCGGAGCCGAACCACGGGGTCAGCTTGTCGACGAGGACGCGGTCGCCGATCTGGATCGTGTTCTCCATGGAGCCCGACGGGATGACGAACGCCTGCACGAGGAAGGTCTTCAGAACCAGCGCTATGAGGACGGCGACACCGACGAGGAGCGGGATCTCCTTGACGGCGGAACGCCTCCTCTTGCGCTTCACCTTGCGCTGGAGCTTGCGCCGCTCGGCACGGCTGCGTCCGGTGGGGGTCGACCCGGCGGCGCGTCGCGCGCCGGTGGGCAGCAGGTTCTGCGTGGCGGTGTCGGACGGCGCACCGCGCGGTTTGCCACGGTTACCCATGCGCACCGCCCGCTGTCTTCGGCGGGTTCGTCTCCGGGGCGCTCGCGCCGGGCGCGGGCACGCGCGCGTAGGCGCCGGGGCGGATGATGTGCCTGAAGTGCGCGGAGGGCCAGATCACCCAGTCGGCCCGGCCGATCACGGCGCTGACGGGGACCATGCCGCCGCCCGGCGAGCCGAGGTGGTCCCGGGAGTCGCTGGAGTCCCTGCGGTGGTCGCCGAGGACGAAGAGCATGCCGTCGGGCACGACGACGTCGAAGGGGACGTCGGACGGGCTGTTGCCGCGGTACAGAAACGACGACTCGTCGACCGACCGGCCGTTCACCTCGAGCCTCCCCTCCTTGTCGCAGCAGACCACATGGTCTCCCCCTACCCCCACTACCCGTTTGACGTAGTCGGCGTTCCCGAAGTACCCGGTGCCGTCGAACACGACGACATCTCCCCGCTGCGGCTCGGATCCGAAACGGTACGCCAACTTATTTACGAGAACGCGGTCCCCGATCCTCAATCCGCGCTCCATGGAACCGCTCGGTATGTCGAACGGCTGCATCACAAACGTGCCGAGGGTGAGGAGGAACAGAAGGCAGACCAGCACGGTGAGGGTGATCCGGCCGCCGGGCAGCCAGCCGGCGACACGGGAGAGCAACGCGAAGCGCGACCGCTCCTCCGGCCCCCCTGTGTCCGAGGTCTCCTCGGGCTGAGCGGGGTGGGAGGAGCGGTCGCGCTCCGCGTGCTGTGCTTCGGTGTCCATCGGGGCCAGATGCTATCCGGCCCCCATGTGAACTCCCTCAGGCGCTCAGTTCTCGCGCTTCTCCTTGATCTTCGCGGCCTTGCCGCGCAGGTCGCGCAGGTAGTACAGCTTGGCGCGACGGACGTCACCCCTGGTGACGAGCTCGATCTTCTCCACGATCGGGGTGTGCACCGGGAAGGTGCGCTCGACGCCGACGGAGAAGGAGACCTTGCGGACCGTGAAGGTCTCGCGCACGCCGGAGCCCTGGCGACGGATCACGACGCCCTTGAACTGCTGCACACGGGAGCGGTTGCCCTCGATGACGCGGACGTGGACGTTGACGGTGTCACCGGGACGGAAGGCCGGGATGTCGGAACGCAGCGACGCGGCGTCGACGGTGTCGAGCAGGTGAGACATTTCGTCTGCTTTCTTCGCCGATGCCACAGGTCATCGGCGGTACGTAGTTTTTCGACAAGAGAGTGGTGGCCGTCGTCGGGGCGGGCGTCGTGTCCCCCTGTGGCAGGGGCGCACGCCGGACGGCGGCAACAGCGCACTATTCTTCCATGCCGTCCGGCCTGCGCCAAAATCGGCCGTAGGGCTTGCCGTCCGGGTCCGGCGCCCAGCCCAGGATGGAGAGCATCTCGCGGTCCTTCTTGTCGAAGGCGGCGGGGTCGCAGCGCTCGATCAGGTCGGGGCGGTTGGCCGCCGTGCGCTTCAGGGCCTCGTCGCGGCGCCAGCGGGCGATCTTCCCGTGGTGGCCGCTGAGCAGCACGTCGGGGATGCCCCGGCCGCGCCAGGCGGGCGGCTTGGTGTAGACGGGGCCCTCGAGCAGGTTGGCCATCGCGCCGGGGGCGAAGGAGTCGTCCCGGTGGGACTCGGCGTTGCCGAGGACGCCGGGCAGGAGCCGGGCCACCGCCTCGGTGACGACGAGGACGGCCGCCTCGCCGCCCGCGAGGACGTAGTCCCCGATGGACACCTCGTACACCGGCATCCGGGTGGCGTACTCGTCGACGACGCGGCGGTCGATGCCCTCGTAGCGGGCCGGGGTGAAGATCAGCCACGGGCGCTCGGAGAGTTCGACGGCGAGCTTCTGGGTGAAGGGGCGGCCGCTGGGCGTCGGCACGATCAGCGCGGGCTCGTGGGAGCCCGTCTCGTAGCCTTCGGCGAGTATCTCGTCCAGGGCATCGCCCCAGGGCTCGGTCTTCATCACCATGCCGGGGCCGCCGCCGTACGGGGTGTCGTCGACGGTGTTGTGCCGGTCGTACGTCCACGAGCGCAGGTCGTGGACATGGACGTCGAGCTGTCCACGCGCGCGTGCCTTGCCGACGAGGGAGACGTTCAGCGGTTCCAGGTACTCGGGGAAGATCGTGACGACGTCGAGTCTCATGCGCCCTCGTCCCTCGACGAGACGATCTCGGCGCGGTCGTCGATCAGCCCGGGCGGGGGGTCGATGACGGCCCGCTGCTGCTCGAGGTCGATCTGAGTGACGATCTCCTGCACGAAGGGGATCATCACCTCGGTCTCGTCCGGGCGCTCGACCACGAACAGGTCCTGTGTGGGCAGGTGCGAGATCTCGGTGATGCGGCCGACCTCGACGCCGTCCTCGGTGACCACGTCCAGATCGATGAGCTGGTGGTCGTAGTACTCGTCCTCGCCCTCGGGCAGCTCGTCGGGGTCGACCTCGGCGATCAGCAGGGTGTTGCGCAGCGCTTCGGCGGCGTTGCGGTCCCTCACGCCCTCGAAGCGAAGGAGGAGGCGGCCGCTGTGCACCCGGCCCGTCTCGATGGTCAGCGGTCCGGCCGAGGCGGGGTCGGTGGCCAGTACGGCGCCGGGTGCGAGCCTGAGTTCGGGCTCGTCGGTACGGACCTCCACGGTGACCTCGCCCTTGACCCCGTGGGCGCGGCCGATCCGTGCGACTACCAGCTGCACTGTGCTTGATCTCCTGTCATACGACTACGGGCCGGGGACGGCCCAGTGGCCCTCCCCGGCCCGAGCCGGTGCTGCGTTGGTTCAGCGGACGTGGTCCACGTCGACGAGGTCGACTCGGACGCCGCGGCCGCCGATGGCGCCCACGACGGTGCGCAGAGCACGTGCGGTGCGGCCGTTGCGGCCGATCACCTTGCCGAGGTCGTCGGGGTGGACCCGGACCTCGAGCACACGCCCGCGACGCAGGTTGCGCGAGGCCACCTGCACATCGTCAGGGTTGTCGACGATGCCCTTCACGAGGTGCTCGAGAGCCTCCTCGAGCATGCTCAGGCCTCGGTCGACTCAGACGCAGAGGACTCGGCCGGGGCCTCGTCCTTCTTCTCGGCCTTCTTCTTCTGGGTGATCGCCTCGCCCTTGCCCTCGTCCTCGCCGCTGATGGCCTCGAACGACGGACGGGCGGCCTTGGTCTCCGGCTGCAGCAGCGGCGCCGGGGCGGGCTCGCCCTTGAACTTCTGCCAGTCGCCGGTCTTCTTGAGGATGGCGAGCACGGGCTCGGTCGGCTGGGCGCCGACGGAGAGCCAGTACGCCGCACGCTCGGCGTCGACCTCGATCACCGACGGGTTGTACGTCGGGTGGTACTTGCCGATCTCCTCGATGGCCCGGCCGTCACGGCGGGTGCGGGAGTCGGCGACGACGATGCGGTAGTGAGGCGAACGGATCTTGCCCAGACGCTTCAGCTTGATCTTGACTGCCACGGGAGTGGGTTCTCCTGGATTTGACGTGGTTGGGCACGGCGAAGTGGCCGCGTGGGGTTGCGGTACCCGAGTGCCCGATGGACGCGTCAGCCGGAGGAGAGAGGGGTCCTGTGCGGCTGTCGAGTACAGCTAGCCATTGTGCCATACCCAGCGGGTCGCCTCCGGCCGAGGGGCGGTGTGCAGGTGTGCGGGCATGCCGAAGAGGCACCCGGCGCCGGGATCCCCCGGGCGTTGGTCACGCCACCCGGCGCTCACGGATGCCTGGGCAAGTGAGGTACGGCCGCCACGAGCAGCCGTCGGCTCAGCTTGCCGCCGCCCCCACCGGCTCCGGGATGCGGAAGGGTTTTCCGCAGCCGCCGCACACGATCGGGGCCTGGGCCAGGACCGAGGGCACCACGCGGACGTTGCGGCCGCAGTCGCAGACCGCCTTGACGCGGACGCCGCCTCCGGAGGAGCCGTGGCGGGCGGCCGGGCCCCGGAACGTGCGGGCCGTGTCGGCGGCCGTCGCCTGCGAGTGGGCCTTGAGCGCGCGCTGGAGCCGCTCGATCGTCGGGCGGTAGCGCCGCTTCGCCTCGGGGTTGAGCGTGACCAGGGAGAAGCCGCTGCTCGGGTGCGGTTCCTCGGGGTGGTCCAGGCCCAGCTCCTCGGCGATGGCGAGGAATCTGCGGTTGTGGTAGCGGCCGGCACGGGAGGTGTCGCGTACTCCGCGCGCGGCGGCGATGCCGTGGACTGCTTCATGGAGCAGTCGTTCGAAGGAGAGTTCGTGCCCGCAGGCGGACGACGACTCTCCGATCAGTGACTCGGGCGCGGCAAGATCGGGCAGCTCGGGGTGGTACCGCTGAATGTCGGCCCACGCCTGCGCCAGCTCTGCGGCGAGAACAGGTGGTGTCGTGCTCACGTAATGACAACGAGCCTGAGGCCCCCTGTGTTCCTATTCCGGGGCATCCCAAATAATTTGCACGTACCCGTCAGTTGCCGCTGATGCGTCCTGACGAGGGCGGGTGCGCCGAACTGCGGAGAAGCCTCACAGCTCATCCCAAGGTGGTGCGTAGCGACGCCTACGGCCCGGCGCGTAGAGGAACTAAGCATGCCGGGGCCGCTGTGGTCCTCGGATACGCAAGAGGCGTTTCGGCCGCGCTCGGCGCACCAGGCGCTATCTCAGTAAGCGCGCGCCACGACCGCGACGTTACCCGGTGCGTCGTCGGCGCTGGGAACCGACCCGTCCTCGGCGACCAGACACCGTACGGTCACCGCGTGCTCGACCAGCCTGGCCTCGCCGTCCTCGCCGAGCACGGCCCAGGGGATGCGCGCCCAGCCGCCCGCCGTGGCCGCCTCGACGGCCTCCTCGATCGTGGACACGTCCGCCGTGCGGGACTCTCGGCGCTCGCGTGACTGCTCGAGCAGCAGCGCCTGGTCCTCCTCGAGGATCCCGGGCAGCATCCGGGCAAGCGCGTCGACCGGGACCGGCTCCTTGCCTCCCGGGATGCGGCGGACCAGCATCGCGGTGCCGTTCTCCAGGTCACGCGGCCCGATCTCGACGCGTACGGGCACGCCCTTGAGCTCCCAGTCGACGGCTCGGCGGCCGAAGGGGGCGTCGGTGCGGTCGTCGACGTGGACGCGGAGGCCCGCCGCCCTCAGCCGGTCGCCGGTGTCGCGGACCGTGGCCAGAACCGTCTCGTCGCCCTTGATCGCGAGCACGACCACCTGGATCGGGGCGAGGCGCGGCGGGATGCGCAGACCGTCGTCGTCGCCGTGCGTCATCACCAGGGCGCCGATCATGCGGGTGGTGGAGCCCCAGGAGGTCTGCCAGACGAACTCCTGTCTGCCGTCCTTCGACAGGTACCGCGTGTGGAAGGCCTTGGCGAAGTTCTGGCCCAGCTCATGGCTGGTGACCATCTGCAGGGCCTTGCCGTCGCCCATCATGCTTTCGAGGGTGAGCGTGTTGATCGCGCCGGCGAAGCGCTCCCTGACCGTCTTGCGCCCGGACACGAAGTCCGTAGCGAGGACGTTGCGCAGAAAGTCCCCGTAGACGTCGCGCTGGATGCGGGCGGCGAAGTCCCGGGCCTCCTCGTAGGTGGCGTGCGCCGTGTGGCCCTCCTGCCACAGGAACTCGGAGGTGCGCAGGAAGAGCCGCGGCCTGAGTTCCCAACGCACCACGTTCGCCCACTGGTTGATCAGGAGCGGAAGGTCGCGGTAGCTCTGGATCCACTTGGAGAAGTACTCGTTGATGATGGTCTCGGAGGTGGGCCGGACGACCGCCGGCTCCTCCAGTTCCTTGCCGCCGCCGTGCGTGACCACCGCGAGTTCGGGCGCGAAGCCCTCGACGTGTTCGGCCTCCCTCGTCAGATACGTCTGGGGGATCAGCAGCGGGAAGTAGGCGTTCTGAGTGCCCGTCTCCTTGATGCGGGCGTCCATCTCCTGCTGCATCCGCTCCCACAGCCCGTACCCGTACGGTCGGATCACCATGGTGCCGCGCACCGGCCCGTTGTCCGCCAGTTCGGCCTTGTTCACGATGTCCTGGTACCAACGGGGGAAGTCCTCCGCCCGGAGCGTGAGAACGGGTGCCTTTGCCATGGCGCGATGGTACGAGGGCACCTGTGTGCCCGGCGCATCATTTCTCGCCCGGGGGCGGACAGGAGCGCGCGGACGGCGCACACCGAGTACCCCACGACCCCTGGACGTCGCGACGGGCGCGGAGTTTCCTGGCATACGGAGGCCATACGGGGGCCACGGGGGCCGAGTGCGAGGGCACGTCACGGGGGACGGCATCGTCAGACAGCGGCAACTCACGGTGGATTGGGGCGCTTTCGATGACACCTACGCCCGTGCGGCAGCACCTTTCCCACGCGGGCGCGGTTCCTCGCGTGGATTGGGGTGCACGCGCGCGTGACTGGGCGGAGATTCAGGAGCGGATGCTGGTGCCGCTCTACGAGGCCGTCTACGAGCGGCTGGAAGTGGGTTCCGGGACGCGGCTGCTGGGGCTCGGATGCGGTACGGGACTGGCGCTGCTGATGGCCGCCTCCCGGGGCGCGTCGGTCACCGGCGTGGACTGCGGGGCGTGCGAACGGCTGGCGCTCGCGCGCGAGCGGCTGGGGCCCGCGCCGTGGGGCACGCGCGCGTGTGCCGGTGCCCGGATCGTGGAGGGCTCGCCACGGGACGCGGCGCCCGCACCAGATGAGCCGGCGTACAACCTGGTGACCGCGTTCGAGTCGATCGGCTGTGCGGCCGGTGACGCCGAGACCCTTGAGGAGCAGTTGGTGGCGGCGGCGCCGTTCACGGAGCACGGGACGCCCGTGGTGCTCGCCGGATGGGGTCCGCCGGAACGGTGCAGCACCGCGTCCGTCCTGCGTGTCGCCGCCAAACTGACCGATCCGGAACGTGGCGGGGGCGGTTGGCGGCCGGCCCGGCGCGACGATCTGGAGGAGGCCGCGCAGCGCTGCGGGCTCAGGCCGGACGGGTCGGGGCGGGTCGCCTGCCCCTTCGGGTACGCCGACATGGACAGCGCGCTGCGGGGGATGCTGTCGACGGGGTTGTTCGACGCGGCGATCGACGCGACGGACCAGGAGCAGGTCGGCAAGGAGCTGGCGGAGGCGCTGCATCCGCACCGGCGTGCGGACGGCACGGTGTGGATGCCGAACGTCTTCCGCTACCTGATCGCCCGCATCCCCTAGACGACGCCGGGGGCGCCCCTCCTCAGAGGGGCGCCCCCGGCGTCGTACGTCGAACGCGGGTCAGCCCATGAACTTCTTGAACTCGTCCGGCAGCTCGAACTCCTGACCGCTCTGCTGCGGCAGGCCGAAGGCGCCCCCGCCCTGCGCCGCGGCGGCGCGGCGTGCGGCCTCCTCCTGTTCCTGCTGCTTGCGCTTCATCGGGTTGCCGGAGCGCTGCTTGCCCTTGGCCTTCTTCTGCTGCTTCTTGGCGCGGCCGGGGCCGCCGCCCATGCCCGGGATCCCCGGCATGCCCGGCATGCCCCCGCCCTGGGCCATGCGGGACATCATCTTGCGGGCCTCGAAGAACCGCTCGACGAGGTTCTTCACCGCGCTGACCTCGACACCGGAACCCTTGGCGATACGGGCGCGGCGCGAGCCGTTGATGATCCTCGGGTCCTGGCGCTCTCCCGGGGTCATCGACTTGATGATCGCGGCGGTGCGGTCGACGTCGCGCTCGTCGATGTTGTTGATCTGGTCCTTGATCTGGCCCATGCCCGGCAGCATCCCGAGCAGCTTGGAGATGGAGCCCATCTTCCTGACCTGCTCCATCTGGGCCAGGAAGTCGTCCAGGGTGAAGTCCTGGCCCTTCTTGGACGCCAGCTTGGAGGCCATCTTCTCGGCCTCTTCCTGGCTGAACGTCTTCTCCGCCTGCTCGATCAGGGTGAGCAGGTCACCCATGTCGAGGATGCGGGAGGCCATCCGGTCGGGGTGGAAGGCGTCGAAGTCGTCGAGCTTCTCGCCGTTCGACGCGAACATGATCGGCTTGCCGGTGATCTGGCGGATCGACAGGGCCGCACCACCACGCGCGTCACCGTCGAGCTTGGAGAGCACCACACCGTCGAAGCCGACGCCGTCACGGAAGGCCTCCGCGGTGTTCACCGCGTCCTGGCCGATCATGGCGTCGACGACGAAAAGGATCTCGTCCGGCGAGACCGCGTCACGGATGTCCGCGGCCTGCTGCATCATCTCCTGGTCGATGCCGAGGCGGCCCGCGGTGTCCACGATCACGATGTCGTGGACCTTCTGCTTCGCGTGGTCGATGGAGTCCTTGGCGACCTTGACCGGGTCACCGACGCCGTTGCCGGGCTCGGGTGCGTAGACGGCGACGCCGGCGCGCTCGGCGACGACGGCGAGCTGGTTGACCGCGTTCGGGCGCTGGAGGTCGGCGGCGACCAGGAGCGGGGAGTGCCCCTGCTCCTTGAGCCACTTGCCGAGCTTGCCCGCGAGCGTGGTCTTACCGGCACCCTGCAGACCCGCGAGCATGATCACGGTCGGGGGCTGCTTGGCGAAGCGCAGGCGGCGGGTCTCGCCGCCGAGGATGGTGACCAGCTCGTCGTTGACGATCTTGAGGACCTGCTGGGCGGGGTTCAGGGCCCGGGAGACCTCGGCGCCGAGGGCTCGTTCCTTGACGTTCTTGATGAAGGAGCGGACCACGGGCAGGGCCACGTCGGCTTCGAGGAGCGCGATGCGGATCTCACGCGCCGTGGCGTCGATGTCCGCCTCGGAGAGCCTGCCTTTCCCGCGGAGGCTTTTGAAAGTCGCGCTAAGGCGGTCGGAGAGGGTGTCGAACACGGCGGCGTCGGTCCTCGGGGTCGGGGTCGTCTTGGGCTGCCCTCCAGGGTATCCGGCCGCGCGAGGAAAACGTCCCCGCCCGCCGGGGTCACCCCCGCAACGTCTCCTCCAGGGCCCGTGCCACCGACACCGCGTCCTCCCCCGGCAACGGCGCGCCTGTGCCCGTCGTCACGTAGAAGGCGTCCACGGCGTTGGCCCCCAGCGTGGAGACGTGGGCGCTGCGCACCCGCACCCCAGCCTTCTCCAGTGCCCGCCCGATCCTGAACAGCAGCCCCGGTGCGTCCTGGGCACGGACCTCGATCACCGTCGCGTGGCGGGAGGCCGCGGGGGCGACCGTCACGCGCGGCGGCGGGGGCACCACGCCCCGGCGGCGCGGGTAGGCCGCGTCGCGTTCCGCGAGGCGGGCCGAGATGTCCAGGGAGCCGTCCAGGGCCCGTACGAGGTCGGCGCGCAGCCGGGCCGCCTGGGGCAGGGAGCCGTACTCCGCCGCGACCCGCCAGTCGAGCAGCAGCACCGAGCCGTCCATGCCGTCCGGCAGGTCCTGGGCGCGCAGCTCGGCGGTGCGGACCGTGAGGCGGTGCATGGCGAGCACCCCGGACACGGCGGGCAGCACGCCCGGCTGGTCGGGTACGGCGATGAGAAGTTCCACACCGAGGGGTTCCGGTTCGCCGGACGGTTCCTCGGCGGGCGGCTCGGTCTGTGCGCGCAGTGCCAGGACCGGGCCGCCGGTGCGGTGCGCCTCGACGGCGAGCCGTTCCTGCTCGGCGGTGGGAGCGGCGGCCTCGGGGTCGGCGGGCTCGTCGCCGGCCAGCACCGCGGAGACGCGTTTCACCAGGTCGGTCACGAGCGCGCTGCGCCAGGTCGACCAGGCCGCGGGGCCGGTGGCGAGCGCGTCGGCCTCGGTGAGGGCGTGCAGCAGCTCCAGGGTGCTCTGGGAGCCGACGGCCTCGGCGACCGAACTGACGGTGGCCGGGTCGTCCAGGTCGCGCCGGGTCGCGGTCTCGACGAGGAGCAGGTGGTGGCGTACGAGGGTGGCGAGGACGGCGACGTCGTCACGGTCGAAGCCGATGCGCCCGGCCACGTCACGCGCGATGGTCTCGCCGGCGAGGGAGTGGTCGCCGGGCCAGCCCTTGCCGATGTCGTGCAGGAGCGCGGCGACCAGGAGGAGGTCGGGGCGGCCCACGCGGCGGGTCAGCTCGGAGGCGCGCACGGCCGTCTCGATCAGGTGCCGGTCGACGGTCCACAGGTGCACCGCGTTGCGCTGCGGGCGGCAGCGCACCCGCTCCCAGTCGGGCAGCAGGCGGGTGATCAGGCCCTCGGCTTCCAGGGCCTCCCAGACCTCGACGGTCGGGCGGCCGGAGCCCAGCAGGGTGACGAGCTGCTCGCGCGCCTCGGCGGGCCACGGCGTGGGCAGGGGGCGTACGGAGGTGGCCATGCGCCGTACGGCGTGCAGGGACAGCGGGAGGCCCGCCTGGGCGGCGGCAGCGGCGGCGCGCAGCGGGAGCACGGGGTCGCGTTCGGGGCGTGCGGCGCGCGCGAGGACGACTTCGCCGTCCTGTTCCACCACGCCCTCGGCCAGGGGGGACCGCTCGGCGACCGGCTTGCCGCCGCCCAGCATGGCGCGCAGCCTCGGCCGCACGGCGCGCGAACGCAGCACACGCCCCACCTCGCGCCAGGTGACGTCGCTCGCATACGAAATGACGCGCGCCGCCTCGTACACCTGCCGCAGCAGCGTGTCGGCGTCCAGCAGGCCCAGCTCGGTGGCGACCTGGTCCTGCTCCTGCAGTGCCAGCCGGTCGGTGGCGCGCCCGGTGGTCAGATGCAGCGCGTCGCGTACGTCGAGGAGCCTGCGCCGGGCCTCGGCCAGGCCC
This sequence comes from Streptomyces sp. NPDC093984, assembly GCF_044764595.1. Taxonomy (NCBI): domain Bacteria; kingdom Bacillati; phylum Actinomycetota; class Actinomycetes; order Kitasatosporales; family Streptomycetaceae; genus Streptomyces; species Streptomyces sp. NPDC093984. Next base: position 80,076 of record NZ_JBIWIM010000010.1, read on the forward strand.
TCGCGTGGGGCGTCCGCGAGCCAGGAGGCGGCGACCGCCCGCAGGGCCGTGGCGTCGCGCAGCCCGCCCCGGGCCTCCTTGAGGTCCGGTTCCAGCAGGTACTGCAGCTCGCCCTGCCGCTCGGCCCGCTCGGCGCACAGCTGCTGGAGTTCAGGGAGACGTTTCGGCGCCTGGTTGCGCCAGTCGGCCAGCACGGCCGTCCTCAGGCCCGCGGTGAGCCCGAGGTCGCCCGCCAGGTGCCGGGCGTCCAGCAGGCCGAGCTGCACCTTGAGGTCCTCACCGGCGGTCTTGCGGGCCTCCGCGGGGGTGCGCACGGAGTGGTCGAGGGCCAGACCGAGGTCCCAGACGGGGTACCAGATGCGGTCGGCAAGCGCGGCGACCGCCTTGCTGTCGCTCCCGTCGTGCAGCAGGAGCAGGTCGAGGTCGCTGCGCGGGGACAGCTCGCCGCGGCCGTACCCGCCGACGGCGACCAGGGACACGCCGCGCACTGACTCGGCGCCCGCGGCGAACAGCTCCGCGAGCCAGCCGTCCGTGAGGTCGGACAGGGCGGCACGGCGCGGCGGCCCGGACTGCGCCCCCTCCGTGAGGAGGCGCAGCCGGGCCGCCGCGTAGCCGCTGGGTCCCGAGCCTTCTGCTTCCGTACGTACGTCCGTACTCGTCACCCAGCGACTCCTGTTCCGTGCGTGTCTAGAGCGCGTCGGGTCCGCGCTCGCCGGTCCGGACCCGTACGGCCGTCTCGACCGGGATGGACCAGACCTTGCCGTCACCGATCTTGCCGGTGCGGGCCGCCTTGACGATGACCTCGATGAGCTGTTCGGCGTCGTCGTCCTCGGCCAGCACCTCGATACGGATCTTGGGTACCAGGTCGACCGTGTACTCGGCGCCGCGGTAGACCTCGGTGTGTCCCCGCTGCCGACCGTAGCCGCTCGCTTCCGTGACCGTCAGTCCGTGGACCCCGAAGGCCTGGAGGGCCTCCTTGATCTCGTCGAGCCGGTGCGGCTTGACGACGGCGGTGATGAGCCTCATGCGTCCACCTTCCTGGTCTCCGTGGCGGCCAGGGCCGAGGCGACGGTTCCCATGACACCGCCACCCGCGCCGCTGAAGTCGTATGCGGTCTCGGCGTGCTCCGCCTGGTCGATGCCCGAGACCTCCTCGTCCTCGGTGACCCGCATGCCGATGGTCTTGTCGAGGAGGAAGGCGAGGACCGCGGAGACGACCAGGGAGTAGGCGAGGACCGCCCCGACACCGGCGCACTGCTTCCACAGCTGGGTGAAGCTGTGGTCCCCGTAGAAGACGCCCGTGGCGGTGGACTGGCCCTTGCCGGTGGCGAAGAAGCCGATCAGCAGGGAGCCGATGATGCCGCCGACCATGTGGACGCCGACGACATCGAGGGAGTCGTCGTAGCCGAACTTGAACTTCAGGCCCACGGCCGCGGCGCAGGCGACACCGGCGATGGCGCCGACGGCGATCGCGCCGAGCGGGGAGACCGCACCACCGGACGGGGTGATCGCGACCAGACCGGCGACCGCGCCGGACGCGGCTCCCAGCGTGGTGAACGCGCCGTGGCGGATCTTCTCGTAGGCGAGCCAGGCCAGCATGGCGGCGGCGGTCGCGACCTGCGTGTTGACGAACATCAGCGCGCCGACGCCGTCGTCGTTGCCGAGCCAGGAGCCCGCGTTGAAGCCGAACCAGCCGAACCACAGCAGACCCGCGCCGAGCATGACCAGCGGAAGGCTGTGCGGACGCATCGGGTCCTTCTTGAAGCCGACCCGCTTGCCGATGACGAGGATCACGCCGAGCGCCGCCGCACCGGCGTTGATGTGGACCGCGGTACCACCGGCGAAGTCGATCACACCGAGCTTGAAGGCCCAGCCGTCGGCGCCCCAGACCCAGTGGGCGACCGGGACGTAGACGATCGTGAGCCACAGCGCGATGAAGAGCGACCAGGCCGAGAACTTCACACGGTCCGCGAGGGCGCCGCTTATCAGGGCCGGCGTGATGATCGCGAACATCATCTGGAAGACCATGAACACGAAGATCGGGATCGTGTAGCCGGGCCAGAGCTCCGTCAGACCGATCTTGCGGAGGCCGAACCAGTCGGAGTCCCAGCCGATGAAGCTGTTGTTCGTGCCGAAGGCGAGGGAGAAGCCGTAGAGCACCCACAGAATGGTGATGATGCCCATGCTGATGAAGCTCATCATCAGCATGTTCAGGGTGCTCTTGACGCGGACCATGCCTCCGTAGAAGAAGGCCAGGCCCGGGGTCATGATCAGCACCAGGGCGGAAGCAATGAGCATGAAGCCTGTGTTGGCGGACGACAGCTTGGGTGCGTCCGCCGCAAGCGTGATGGCGGCTGGTGCCATCGGCGTCTCCTCGTCGGTTGGTACGGCCCCGTGCGGGCGAAGCCGGAGAGCGGTCCGGTCATGAGGGCGTGGGGGTTATGGGCCACGAGATTGACGCAGCGCCGTTTCGGTCGAAGCCCCTCGATGTTTCACCGCAGTGACGAAGGCGCCCGGCGTGTTACGCGTTGATGAACTGCCGGATGTCGGCCTCGCTGATCGTTATCGTGGCGCAACCTTCAGATGATGGGCGGCGCAACCATCGGCCGAATGAGACCGCAACCATCAATTGATCAACCCCCACGGCGAGCAACCACCTCCGCGAGACCGGCGCCGGCTCAGGCGCAAAAGACAGCCCGGCCGCGGCGGCCATCCGATGACCTGGCATGGGGGGAGCCGAGTCGGGCGGTTCGGGATGGCGGCCGCGGCCGGAGTCCTCGGGGCCTTTGGGCCCTGGGAGAGCCTGGGGCTCGGGGAGGGGTCAGACCGCTTCGGCGGTCTCGGGCAGGTGGGTGGCGAGGTGGTCGGTGAGGTCGACGATCTCCTTGAGATCACCGAAATCGCGTACAGCCGTGTCGACGGTTTTTCGGATACGAGTGTTGACACGTTCCGAGCGCACCTTTTTGGCGACCTCCAGGGCCCGCTTGGTGAGCACCGCGCTCTGCTCGGGTTCGCGCTGGAGAAGATGCACGGTGGCCATGCCGATCAGGTTGAGCGCGTACGACCGCTGATGCTCGGTGTCCTCCGCGAACCGGTCGACGGCCCTCCGCATCAGGGGCTCGGCGAGGGAGGCGTAGGTGGGGCTGCGGCCCGCGACATAGGCGAGGTCACGGAAGGAGTGCGAGTTCTCCGCGTACAGCTCGGCCTCGGAGAAGAAGCGGATCCAGTCGGGGTCCGGCTCGTCCCAGTCCTCGGCGTCGGCGAAGGTGTCCTCGGCCATCCGGACGGCGCGCTTGCACCTGCCGGGCTGCCCCATGTTGGCGTAGGCGCGGGCCTCCATCGCATACAGCATCGCCTGGGTGCGCGGGCTCGCGCAGTCCCGGCTGCCGTACTGGGCGAGGTGGATGAGCTCCAGGGCGTCCTCGGGCCGGCCCAGGTGGATCATCTGCCGGCTCATGCTGGAGAGGATGTACGAGCCGAGCGGCTTGTCGCCCGCCTCCTTGGCGGCGTGCAGGGCGAGCACGAAGTACTTCTGCGCGGTGGGCTGCAGTCCGACGTCGTAGCTCATCCAGCCGGCCAGTTCGGCCAGCTCGGCGGCGACCTTGAACAGGCGCTTGGCGGTGGCCTCGGGCTGCGGTTCCTGCAGCAGGTCGGTCACCTCGTGCAGCTGGCCGACGACCGCCTTGCGGCGCAGTCCGCCGCCGCACTGGGCGTCCCACTTGCGGAACATCACGGTGGTGGTCTCGAGGAGGTCCAGCTCGGGCTGGGAGAGCCGGCCGCGGGCGCGCCCGGACGGCTGGGCGGGCGGGATGTCCTCGCGCGAGGAGGCGGGGCTCGGCACCAGCCAGCGCTGGACGGGCTCGATGAGGGACGGGCCCGCGGACAGGGCCAGCGAGGTTCCGAGGAAGCCGCGCCGCGCCAGCATCAGGTCGCTGCGCGAGAACTCGCTGATCATGGCCACGGTCTGCGGGCCCGTCCAGGGCAGGTCGATCCCGGACACCGAGGGTGACTGGTGGGCGGGGCGCAGTCCGAGGTCCTCGACGGCGACGACACAGCCGAAGCGCTCGGAGAACAGCTCCGACAGGATCCGCGGGATCGGCTCGCGCGGGTTCTCCCCGTCGAGCCAGCGGCGCACCCGGGAGGTGTCCGTGGAGATGTGGTTCGCTCCCAATTGGCGTGCCCGGCGGTTCACTTGACGCGCCAGCTCGCCCTTCGACCAGCCGCTGCGCACGAACCACGAGGTGAGCAGCTCGTTGGGGCGCTTGTCAGCGTTCGTTGCGCTTCCGTCACTGCCGCCCACTGGAACGCCCCCATCCCTCAGACCACTTGTCGCTGTGCGCGCCAAGCACTACCAGAATGCCGGTGCCCACGGTCCCGCGTCCGGCGGTTCTCACCCGTCGGACGGGAACCGACTTGCCTCCGGCATACCCACGAGCGCATGCCATCCCAGGAACCGTGCACTCAAAGTAGTCCTGCGATCACCCGTCCAGCCATGGCGTACACAGAAACGCCACCATTCGCCACCCCTTCGAATGAACCAAGGGCGGGCTCCGCACGATTCACTTGACACATGACAGCCGGAATCGGGTGGATGCGTGCACTCACCGGCGCGCGCAGACCGCGCACCACCCCGGGATGCAACCGGGCGCTGCCCGGAGCCCTGCGGAGACGACCTGCGGGTGGGAACTCAGAGTCACATTCCGCTCTCATGGCGTAACCACCGGCGCGCTGGACCCGTTGGAGGGGGCATGGGCTTCACGATCGGCGGCACGCGGGGCATCCGCGACATCCGCTCCGGTGCTCGGCGCCGGGGCCGCTCGTCGGAGTGCACGGCCGTGGCCGAGTACACCGGGCTCTGGGGCTGGGACGTGGTGCCCGGCGCACGGGCGGTCGCCGGGCAGTGCTCCTGCGGCAGGGCGGACTGCGGCGCGCCCGGCGCGCACCCGCTGGACTTCGCGCCCGTCGTGGGCGCCGGCGCGACACTCGACGAGGTGACCGAGACCTGGGCCGAGGTGCCGGGTGCCGCGGTGATGCTGCCGGTCGGCCGGGCGTTCGACGTGATCGAGGTCGCCGAGTCGGCGGGGCGGCGCGCCCTGGTCCGGCTGGAGCGCATGGGCCTGCCGCTCGGCCCGGTGACGGCGACGCCGGAGGGCCGCGCGCACTTCTTCGTCACCCCGGGGTCAGCCGCGGAGCTGCCGGATCTGCTGTACCGGATGGCGTGGGACGACACCGCCCTCGACCTGCACGCCCTGGGCCCCGGCGCGTACATCACGGCCCCGCCCTCGGACCGCGGCGGCCTCGGCCCGGTCCGCTGGCTCCGCTCCCCCGCCCTGGACTCGGCGACGAGGCCCCCGGCGGCGCGCCTGCTGATCGGCACGCTGGCGTATGTGGCGCATCGCTCACGCGTCTAGGCGGCCGATTCGAGAAGGGCCGGCTCCAGCGATACGGGGAAGAGGGGCTGCACCGATACGGAAGGGCCCCGTTCCAGCTGCACCATGGAACGGGGCCCTTCCTCCGTACGGTCACGCACGCACCGCGTGCGTCGGCGCGCTCAGTCCCCGATAAGCGCATCCACGAACGCTTCCGGCTCGAACGGCGCCAGGTCGTCGGCACCCTCGCCGAGGCCGACCAGCTTCACCGGTACGCCCAGCTCCCGCTGGACCGCCACCACGATGCCGCCCTTGGCCGTGCCGTCCAGCTTGGTCAGCACGATGCCGGTGATGTCCACGACCTCGGCGAAGACGCGGGCCTGGACGAGACCGTTCTGCCCGGTCGTGGCGTCCAGGACGAGCAGCACCTCGTCGAGCGGGGCGTGCTTCTCCACGACGCGCTTGACCTTGCCGAGCTCGTCCATGAGGCCGGTCTTGGTGTGCAGGCGGCCGGCGGTGTCGATGAGCACGACGTCGTAGCCCATCTCCTTGCCTTCCTTCACCGCGTCGAAGGCCACGGAGGCCGGGTCGCCGCCCTCCGGCCCGCGCACGGTGTAGGCGCCGACCCGCTCGCCCCAGGTCTGCAGCTGGTCGGCGGCGGCGGCACGGAAGGTGTCGGCGGCGCCGAGGACGACGGTGCGGCCGTCGGCCACCAGGACCCGGGCCAGCTTGCCCGTGGTGGTGGTCTTGCCGGTGCCGTTGACGCCCACGACCATCACGATGCCGGGCTTGCTGGACTCGGGCTCGGTGCGGACGGTGCGGTCCATGTCGGTGCCGACCAGCGTGAGCAGCTCCTCGCGCAGCAGACCACGCAGCTCCTGGGGTGTGCGGGTGCCAAGCACCTTCACGCGCTCGCGCAGCCGCTCGACCAGCTCCTGGGTGGGCTGCACGCCGACATCGGCGGTGAGCAGCGTGTCCTCGATCTCCTCCCAGGTCTCGTCGTCGAGGTGTTCCCGGGACAGGAGGGTGAGGAGCCCCTTGCCGAGCGCGTTCTGCGAACGGGAAAGACGGGCGCGCAGGCGGACCAGACGGCCGGCGGTGGGCTCGGGGATCTCGATCGGGGGCGCCTCGACGACGGGCGGCTCCTCGACGGCGACGGGAGCCCCACCGCCCGGAAGATCCACCTCCTCTATCGTCCGGCGCTCCTCGTCGCGCGGCGTCTCGGCCTCGTCGCCGACGTGCGGCTCGGCCGGAGGGGCGGTGATGTCGGGCGTCGTCGGGGGCGGCGGGGGCAGCGGCTTCCGGCGCCGGCTGCCGACGATGAGCCCGCCGAGCGCGCCGAGCACGACCACGGCGATGACTACAGCAAGGATGACGGTTTCCATAACGCGTCCAGTATGCGCGACCGGGCACCGCCCCGTTCGGCGGCGGCTCCGGCGCTGCACACCCTGGTTGTCTGACGCCCCGTCAGTTAATCTCCCCTCGCACTCCCGCCCGGCGAAGGTGAAGGGGGCCTTGTCATGGCCGTCTCGGTCGTACGGTTCAACCTCGTCGAGCCCGGTGCGACCCCCGCCTCACTGGGCGCCCGCTACCGGGCCGCGGTGGAGATGGCCGCGTACGCCGACGACCGGGGGGTCACCACCGTGCAGACGGAGGAGCACCACGGGGCGGCGAACAACTGGCTGCCGTCGCCGTTCGTCTTCGCCGGTGCCGTGCTCGGCGCGACCCGGCGGCTCGCGGTCACCGTCTCGGCGGTGATCGGGCCGCTGCACGACCCGCTGCGGCTGGCCGAGGACATCGCCGTCCTGGACCTGATCAGCGGCGGCCGGCTGGTGACCGTCGCCGGTATCGGGTACCGGCCCGAGGAGTACGCCGCGTTCGGTGTCGACTACGAGCGGCGCGGGAGGCTCCAGGACGAGTTGCTGGAGACGGTGCTGAGGGCGTGGACCGGCGAGGAGTTCGCCTATCGGGGCCGTACCGTGCGTGTCACCCCGCGCCCGTACACCCAGCCGCACCCCCTGTTGCTGGTCGGCGGCTCCTCGAAGGCGGCGGCCCGCCGCGCCGCCCGGCTGGGTCTGCCGTTCTTCCCGAGCGCTCACCTGCCGGAGCTGGAGGCCTACTACAAGGAGCGGCTGGCGGAGTACGGCAGGGAGGGCTGGACGATGATGCCCGCCGAGAGGACCCCGCTGCTGCACCTCGCGGAGGATCCGGACCGGGCGTGGGCCCGGTACGGGAGGCATTTCCTGCACGAGGCGCGGACGTACGCGTCCTGGCAGTCCGGCGGCCGCGGCGTCCGCTCGGCGGTGAGGTCGGCGGCCACGACGGTTGAGGAGCTGCGGGCGGAGGGCGTGTACCGGATCGTGACGCCGGAGGAGTGCCTGGGCCTGGGCCTGGACAGCCACGTCCTGCACCCGCTGGCCGGCGGGATGCCGGTGGACGAGGGCTGGCGCAGCCTGCATCTGTTCTGCGAGAGGGTGCTCCCCGGGCTGGAGAGCTGAGCCTCGTACACAGGGGGCCGGCAGAACACCGCCGCCCGGCTCGGGCAGTGGCCGAGCCGGGCGGCGGCAGGGTCCGAGGAGAGGGGCAGCGGGGACTTGGCCCTTCTCCTCGAGTTCGAGGAGCCTTCTTGTCAGGCTCAGCCCATCTCCTCCAGCGCCTTGCCCTTCGTCTCCTTCACGAACTTCAGGACGAACGGGATGGAGAGCGCGGCGAAGACCGTGTAGATCACGTAGGTGCCGGACAGGTTCCAGTCGGCGAGCGAGGGGAAGCTCGCGGTGATCGCCCAGTTGGCGATCCACTGCGCGGCGGCGGCCACGCCCAGCGCGGCGGCGCGGATCCGGTTCGGGAACATCTCGCCGAGCATGACCCAGACGACCACGCCCCAGGACAGGGCGAAGAAGAGGACGAACACGTGGGCGGCGATCAGGGCGACCCAGCCCTGGGTGCTCGGCAGCTTGCCGTCGACCAGGTGGAACGAGAACGCCCAGGCCTCCAGTGCGAGGCCGACGGCCATGCCGATGGAGCCGATGAGGGCGAGCGGCTTGCGGCCGATGCGGTCCACGAAGATCATCGCGATCACGGTGCCGACGATGTTGATGATCGAGGTGGTGAAGGAGTAGAAGAACGAGTCCGTCGGGTCGACGCCGACCGACTGCCACAGCGTCGAGGAGTAGTAGAACGCGACGTTGATGCCGACGAACTGCTGGAAGACCGACAGGCCGATGCCGATCCAGACGATCGGCTTGAAGAAGAAGCCGCCGCCGAGCAGGTCCTTGAAGCTGGACTTGTGCTCGCTCTTCATGGCGTGCTCGATCTCGGCGACGCGGGCGTCGAGGTCGGTGCCCTGGCCCTCGACCTCGGCGAGGATCTCCCGGGCGCGCTCCCGCTTGCCGACGGAGATCAGGAAGCGGGGGGACTCGGGGATGGCGAAGGAGAGCAGGCCGTACAGGACGGCCGGGACGACCATGACGCCGAGCATGACCTGCCAGGCCTCCAGGCCCATCAGCTTGCCGCGCTGGTCGCCGCCGGCGGCGTTGAGCAGGCCCCAGTTGACCAGCTGCGAGATGGCGATGCCGACGACGATCGCGGCCTGCTGGAAGGAGCCGAGCCGGCCGCGGTAGGCGGGCGGGGCGACCTCGGCGATGTAGGCGGGGCCGATCACGGAGGCCATGCCGATGGCGAAGCCGCCGATGACGCGCCAGAGGGCGAAGTCCCACAGCGCGAAAGGCAGAGCGGAGCCGACCGCGCTGACGACGAAGAGAACCGCCGCGATCTGCATCACCCGGATGCGGCCGAGGCGGTCCGCTATGCGGCCCGCGGTGGCGGCGCCGACGGCACAGCCGATCAGGGCGATGGCGATGACCTGGGCCAGCGCTGCGGAACCGATGTCGTAGCGGTCCCGGATGGCCTCGACGGCGCCGTTGATCACGGAGCTGTCGTAGCCGAAGAGGAAGCCGCCCATCGCGGCGGCCGCCGCGATGAAGATGACGTGCCCGAGATGATCGGGGTGAGCCGTACCGGCTCCTGTCCTGGATGCCTGCGCTGTGCTGGTCACGTGTACTCCTCGAGCCACCGGCAACGCTGCCGGGGGTGGGTGAAGCCCTCTCGGGTATGGCTGGCGTGCAAGTACCCGGGCAGCACTCGTTAACGCCGCTCATATCTGAAGGTAAAAGCAACGTTGCAGAGACTATGCCTTCAAGTTTCGAAGTCAATACCGCGAGTCTGTGACCTTTGAGGCATGCGGACGACTGTCTGAGTTCAAGTGTTGAAGATGTGAAAACGTGCAGGCGACAACTGGTGTAGAGAGCAGCCGTCTAGCGGAGCCGCTGCGAGATGACCTTCGACACACCGTCGCCCTGCATGGAGACGCCGTACAGCGCGTCGGCGACCTCCATCGTCCGCTTCTGGTGCGTGATCACGATGAGCTGCGAGGTCTCCTGCAGCTCCTGCATGATGCGGATCAGCCGCTGCAGGTTGGTGTCGTCGAGCGCCGCCTCGACCTCGTCCATCACGTAGAACGGGCTGGGCCGGGCCTTGAAGATCGACACCAGCAGGGCGACGGCCGTCAGCGACCGCTCGCCGCCGGAGAGCAGGGAGAGTCGCTTGACCTTCTTGCCCGGGGGCCGGGCCTCGACGTCCACGCCGGTGGTGAGCATGTTGTCCGGGTCGGTCAGGACCAGCCGGCCCTCGCCGCCCGGGAACAGCCGGCTGAAGACGCCCTCGAACTCGCGGGCCGTGTCGCGGTAGGCCTCGGTGAACACCTGCTCGACGCGCTCGTCGACCTCCTTCACCACCTGAAGCAGGTCGGCGCGGGTCTTCTTCAGGTCGTCGAGCTGCTCGCTGAGGAACTTGTGGCGCTCCTCAAGCGCGGCGAACTCCTCCAGGGCGAGCGGGTTGACCTTGCCGAGCTGCTGGTAGGCGCGTTCGGCGGCCTTGAGCCGCTTCTCCTGCTCGGCGCGCACGAACGGGCGGGGCCGGTTGCGCGGATGTTCCGGGTCCTCGGGCAGCTGTTCGCCCTCGGCGGGCGGGGACGGCGGTACGAGCTGGTCGGGGCCGTACTCGGTGACCAGGACCGTCGGCTCGACGCCCAGCTCCTCCAGCGCCCTGGTCTCCAGCTGCTCTATGCGCAGCCGCTTCTCGGCGCCGAGCACCTCGCCGCGGTGGACGGAGTCGGTGAGCTTGTCCAGCTCGGCCTTCAGGTCGCGGCCGTGCGTGCGGGCCGCCGCCAGCTCCTCCTCCCGGCGTGCCTTGACCGCCTCGGCGGCGGCGCGCTCGGCGTCCGCCCGGCTCAGGGAGACCTCGACATGGGCGAGGAGCTGCCGGGCGCCGGAGGCGACGGCCTCGGCGACGGCCGCCTCGTGGCGCAGCCGGGCCCGCCGCTGCTCGGCGCGTGCGCGTGCCTCACGTTCGGCGCGGGCGGCCCGGTCCAGGGAGTCGGCGCGTCCGGCCAGGCCCTTGACGCGTTCCTCGTGGGTGCGGACCTGGAGGCGGGCCTCCATCTCGGTCTGCCGCGCGTTGGCGCCGTCGGCGGCGAGGCGGTCGCGTACGGAGGTGTCGGGCTCTTCCTCGACCGGCATCTCCTCGGCGACGGCGAGCCGCTCGGCGAGTTCCTCGACCTCCTGCAGGGCCTTGTCGAGCGCCTCCTGGGCGCGCGCGGCGGCGGCGACGCTGCGCTCGGCCTCCCCGGCGGCCCCGCGCGCCTGACCGGCGAGCCGGCCCAGCTGCTGGGCAACCTGGGACTTCTCCCGCTCGGCCGCCCGCCGCCGCTCCCCCAGTTCCTCGACCAGCGCCGCGCACTCCTTGCGCCGCTCCCCCGCGAGCCGCTGTGCCTCGGCCAGCTCCTCGCACCGCACGGCGAGTTCCTCCAGCTCGGCGGCCGCCTCGTCGACGGAGGCCTGCACCTCGAGCAGGCTCGGCGCCCCGGCAGAGCCGCCGTGGGCGAAGTGCGCCCCGAGGAGATCGCCCTCGGCGGTGACGGCGGTCAGCTCGGGGCGCGCCCCGACCAGCTCCTCGGCGTCCTCGAGGGTGCCCACGACGACGATGCCGCGCAGCAGACGGCGTACCGCGGGCATGAGGTCGGCGGGGCCGCGGACGAGATCGGCGGCGAAGGGGTGCCCGTCGGCACCTGCGCTGTCGCGCGCATCCGCCGGCTCCTGAGGTGCCCCCGCCACCAGCAGCGCCGCCCGTCCCCCGTCCTGCTTGCGCAGCAGGCGAAGCGCGTCGGCCGCCGAGGCCGGGTCCGTGACCGCGAGGGCGTCCGCGGCAGTGCCGAAGGCCGCCGCGAGGGCGGCCTCGTGGCCCGGGGTCACCGTCAGCAGTTCCGCGGCCGGGCCGAGCAGGCCGGCCAGGCGGTCCTTGGCGTTCAGCAGGGCGCCGGTGCCGTCCTTGCGGCGCAGGCCCATGGCCAGGGCCTCGTGCCGGGCCTGGGTGGCGGCGCGCCCTCGTTCGGCCGCCGTGGCCGCCTCGCGTGCGGCCGTGAGGGCGGCCTCCGCCTCGGCGAGCGCGGCCTTGGCCGTCTCGTGCCGCTCGGCGAGGTCCGCGTCGCCCGCGTCCAGCCCGTCGACCTCGGCCTTCAGGGCCTCGTACTCCTCCTGGGCGGCGACGGCGCGCTGCTGTGCCTCGTCGCGCGCGGCGGCCAGCCGGTCGATCTCGGCCTGGGCGGCGGCCGCGCGTGAACGGGCGGCGCCCACCTGCCCGTTCAGTCGGGCGAGCCCTTCGCGCCGGTCCGCGATGGCGCGCGCCACGTCCTTCAGGCGCCGTTCCTCCAGCGCCAGTTCGCGCTCCAGCTCGGCCCGGTGCGCGACCGTGTCCTCCAGCGCGCGCTCGGCGGCCTCCAGGGCCGCCTCCAGTTCGGCCTCCTGCTCGCGGATGCGGGCGGCCTCGCGCTCCATGTCCTCGGGGTCGCGTCCGCGCCGCTCCTCCGGCGGCTGGGAGGTGGCGCTCTTGACCCGGGCGTCGGCCAGCGAGATCGTGCCGCGCACCCGCTCCGCGAGCTGTGACAGCTCGTACCAGGTCTGTTGGGCCCGTTGCAGACGCGGCGTCAGCTGCCGTACCTCGTCCTCCAGGAGCGACTCACGCTGCAGTGCCTTCTTCAGCTCGGCCTCGGCGGTCTCCTTGCGCTCCTTGAGCGCGGCCTCGTCGGCGATCTCGGCCTTGAGTGCCTCCCGGAACCGTACGAGGTCGTCGGCCAGCAGGCGCAGCCGGGCGTCACGCAGGTCCGCCTGGATCACGGCCGCCCGGCGGGCCACCGCCGCCTGCCGGCCCAGCGGTTTCAGCTGGCGGCGCAGCTCGTCGGTGAGGTCCTGGACGCGGGCGAGGTTCGCCTGCATGGCGTCCAGCTTCCTGAGCGCCTTCTCCTTGCGCTTGCGGTGCTTGAGGACGCCCGCGGCCTCCTCGATGAAGGCGCGGCGGCCCATGGGGTCGGCGTGCAGCACGGAGTCGAGCTGGCCCTGGCCGACGATCACGTGCATCTCGCGGCCGATGCCGGAGTCGGACAGCAGTTCCTGGATGTCGAGGAGGCGGCAGGTGTCGCCGTTGATCTGGTACTCGCTGCCGCCGTTGCGGAACATGATCCGCGTGATGGTGACCTCGGAGTACTCGATCGGGAGGGCACCGTCGGAGTTGTCGATGGTCAGCGACACCTCGGCGCGGCCGAGCGGCGGGCGGCCGGTGGTGCCGGCGAAGATGACGTCCTCCATCTTGCCGCCGCGCAGCGACTTGGCTCCCTGCTCGCCCATGACCCAGCTGAGCGCGTCCACGACATTGGACTTGCCCGAGCCGTTCGGGCCGACGACGCACGTGATGCCCGGCTCGAACCGGAGCGTGGTCGCCGAGGCGAACGACTTGAAGCCGCGGAGGGTCAGGGCCTTGAGGTGCACGCCGCTGGACTCTACCGCCCGGCTCTGTCTCACTCCATGAACCCGCTGTTTCACCCATGAACGGGCAGGGCACACCATCCGTTAAAGACAGCGAAGGGGTGCGCGGGGGCAAGAAAGAAGGGACGCCGAGGGCGTCCCTTGCAATTCTGACAACATCAGCGGTGGGTACGGGCAGCCCGACCACTGCGTGTGCCGTGGCGTGATGCAGTGATCAGGTGAGCGCAGGCTCCGCCTGGTGTGCGTCGACGCTCTCCATGATCCTGTCGTGAGAAGCGGCAGCCGAGGACAGCGCGTCGTTCTCCGCCTGGATCCGTCCGAGCTCGGCTTCGAGTTCCTGGACGCGCTGCTGAAGCCGTCGCATCTCGGCGAGGAGTCGCGGGTCGGAGCCGCCGACGTAACCGAGAAGCGCCTTTGCCATGATGGATGGTCCTCCACAATGAGTGACCGACCGATGCGGTGTGGGTCGTGAGGGATTCGCACCCGCGGTGCCCGGCATGGTGAGTTCTACGCCGTGCTTCCATGCCAAACAGCTAAGGTGCGCGGGGCTTTCAGCGTCTCACCAAAAAGTTTGACGGTCAACACGATCACGCCCTGCGGTGGCGGGCGACCCGGGGGCGCGCGGCCCTGACGGGCGGCGCTGCGGCTCCTACGGGCCCCTGGGGGCGTGGAGATCATCCTTACCCGCGGAGCCTGCCACGGCAAGCGGTTCTTGGCAACCACCAGCATCTTTCCTCTCGGGGCAGATGCCGGTGGCACGTCCCTGCGCTTCTCGGCGGGGTTCTTCGGGCTCCGGCTCAGCGGATCGCGAAGCCGTCGTAGCCGCCGCGGGGCGTGTCCCAAATCTCAGTGACTCCGTCCACACGCCCGGGTGTGTCGTCGCCCCGGAGCCACTCCAGCAGGCGCTCGCACCCCTTCCGGGGCCCCTCGGCGACGATCTGGACCCGTCCGTCGTCCAGATTGAGAGCAAAGCCACTCAGGTCGCCGATCTCCAGCGCCTTGGCCCGGGTGAACCAGCGGAAACCCACCCCTTGGACACGTCCGCGCACCCACGCGACCAGCCGTGCGTCGTCGTTCATGGGTGCACGCTAACCGGCCAATGTCCCTCCCGGCACATCCGCCCCGTGCGCGATGCGGTACCGTCCCCACCCATAACTCTCACGTGAAACTCACACGATCGTGTGAGTTGCGCCGACCGCAAGACCAGGAAGGCCAGCAATGGGACGCCACCGACGCTCCGCCGCCGGACGCGCCGCCACGGGGGGCCGCGCCGAGAGGGTCACAGAGAGCTACGACACTCCGCCGGAGCGCTACGGCCCGGAGAACCTCTATGGCTTCGCCGCGGTCCTGGAGGCCGAGCGGCGTGCTACCCGCTCGCACCGCAGGAAGAAGGCCCCGACGCCGGTGCGCACGGGTCTGCTGGGCGTCTCCGCCGCCGTGGCGCTGGGCACCGTGGCGGTCGCCACCGGGGTGCTGCCCGGCGGCAACCACTTCTCGGTGAGCGGCGACCCAGGCGATGTGCAGGCCGGCGGCACCACCCCGTCGGGCTTCGCCACCCAGCAGGGCGGCACGAGCGGCACCGCGGACTCCCGCGGGTCCTCGTCCACCAGCCGTGACGCCGACCGCTCGCCCACGCCGGCGGCGACCGCGACCCCCTCCACCCCCTCGGCGTCCTCGGCGGCGCCGACGACCGAGCCCGCGCGGACACCGTCCCCGACCGCGACAGGGAGCACGGCGACGGCCGCGCCGCCGTCCGAGCAGCGCACGAAGAAGCCGGTGACGATCCCGCACCAGAAGGTGACCTCCGAGGCCGCCGCCGAGGCCGAGGTGCTCAGGCTGGTCAACCAGGAGCGGGCCAAGGTGGGCTGCTCCCCGGTGACCCCCAACGGCCCGCTGCGCAAGCTGGCGGAGGCGTTCAGCGAGGACATGGCCGCGCGGAACTTCTTCGACCACACCGACCCCGACGGCAAGGACCCGTGGCAGCGGGCGGCCGTGCTCGGCATAACGGACCTGGGTGGCGAGAACATAGCTCGCGGCCAGGCGACCCCGCAGGACGTCATGGACGCCTGGATGAACAGCCCCGGCCACCGGGCGAACATACTGAACTGCGACTTCACCACCCTGGGCGTCGGAGTGCACTTCGGCTCCGGCGGCCCCTGGTGGACGCAGGACTTCGGCTACTGACGCACTCCTGTTACGGCCGCAGCCGTACGCGCGTGCCCCCGCCCGGGTGTCCGGGGCGGGGGCACGGCTGTGTGCGGGCGGCTCAGGCGGCCGCGCGGCCGAGCGTGAAGACGCGTGCCGCCTCCGCGACGCGGCGGCCGAGGTGCCGGGCGGTGGCGATGTCGGCCTTGTGGACGGCCTCCGGGCCCTCGTCGTTGTTGGTCTGGGCGGCGGCGCCGGCGAAGACGCCGAGGCGGTTGAGGTCGTGCTCGGAGCCGGTGCTGACGTTCCAGCCGGGGTGCAGACCGAGGTTGACCCAGTTCATGCCGTGCTGCGCGGCCAGGATCTGGAAGAACTGCAGGGTGTGCAGCTTGTCGCCGCTCTTGGACCCGGAGTTGGTGAAGCCGGCGGCCAGCTTGTCCTTCCAGTCCTGCCCGAACCACCGCTTCGAGGACGCCTCGGCGAAGACGTGGAAGGCGCCGGACGCGGTGCCCATGTAGGTCGGCGAGCCGAAGACGATCGCGTCCGAGGCGTCGAGGATCGCCCACTGCTCGTCGGTGATCTCGTCGACCTTGATCAGGTGGACCTGGGCGCCGCCGTCCGCGGCGCCGTCCCGTACGGCCTCGGCGAGGACGGCGGTGTGGCCGTAGCCGGAGTGGTAGGCGATGGAGACAACAGGAGTGGTCACGGTTCGCTCTCCTCAGAGGTCATGAAACGGCAGCCACAGCGAAGCGCGCAGCTCACCGGTGATGACCAAAGGAAAGCACTAACTTTTGGTTAGTGCAACCTGGCGGTTAGCGCTGCCCTCGCGTACGCTTGGAGCATGAACCGCACCCAGGAGCGCACGGAGGAACAGGACCTCGCCTACAACGTGTTCGCCAAGGCATGCCCCTCACGCGGCACGCTGGAGCACGTCACCGGCCGCTGGGGCGGACTCACGCTCGGCGCGCTGTACGAGGGCTCGATGCGCTTCAACGAGCTGCGCCGCCGGGTCGACGGCGTGAGCGAGAAGATGCTGTCCCAGACCCTGCACGCCTTGGAGCGCGACGGCCTGGTGCACCGCGAGGCCCAGCCGACCAACCCGCCACGGGTGGACTACGAACTGACCCCCCTCGGCCGCGAGGTCGCCGAGCGCCTGCTGGCCCTCATCCACTGCGTGGAGGGCCGTATGGACGACGTCCTGGCGGCCCGCGAGCGTTACGACGAGACGCGCGGCGCCCTCTGACAGCTCGGGCAGAAGTAGCTGGAGCGGTTCATCCAGGGGCGGCGGCGCAGGGGCGTGGTGCAGCGCCGGCAGGGCTCGCCCTCGCGGCCGTACGCGTCCAGCGACCGGTCGAAGTAGCCCGACTCCCCGTTGACGTTGACGTAGAGGCTGTCGAAGCTGGTGCCGCCGACGGCGAGCGCCGCGTTCATCACGTCCCTGATGTGACCGAGGAGTTCCGCCGTACGGGGGCGCGTGAAGCCGGCGGTGGGGCGCTCGTAGTGGATGCGGGAGCGCCACAGCGCCTCGTCCGCGTAGATGTTGCCGACGCCGCTGATCAGCGACTGGTCGAGCAGGGCCCGCTTGATGGTGGTGCGCTTGCGGCGCAGCGCCTGGTGGAAGGCCTCGTCGTCGAAGAGCGGGTCGAGCGGGTCGCGGGCGATGTGCGCGATGACGTCGGGCAGCCCGTCGGGGGCGGTCTCGTGCAGTGAGAGGCCGCCGAAGGTGCGCTGGTCGACGAAGCGCAGCTCGGTGGCGAGGGCGTCGTCGAAGCGGACCCGGATCCTGAGGTGCTTCTCGTCCGGCGCCTGGTGCGGCTGGACGAGGAGCTGACCGCTCATGCCGAGGTGGGCGAGGACCGCCGTGCCGGTGGTCTCGACCGGGATCCAGAGGTACTTCCCGCGGCGGCTGGGGGTGCCTATGCGCTGCCCCTTCAGCCGGTGCGCGAAGTCGTCCCCGCCGGCCAGGTGACGGCGGACGGACCGCGGGTGCAGCACCTCCACCTCGGCGACCGTCCGGTGGGCCACCCAGCGCTCCAGCCCGCGCCGCACGACTTCGACCTCGGGCAACTCGGGCACGGACTCCTCCGAAGGGGTGAACAGGGGGCGACGTCCGCAGCGTACCTCTTGGTCAGGAACGGGTGACGCCCGTCCGGAACGGCGGGACGAAGCGCGCCGACCGCCGGTGCGTACCCGCAAGGAGGGTGCGTACCCGCAAGGAGGGTGCGTACCCGCACGGAAGGACCGGCGCCGCGCGCACAGGAGCGGACGCCGGCCGCACGGCTCGCCCGCGGGGTATCGCCTCCGCGCTCCTGGCGCGACGTGGCGGACGCTGTCGAAGCGTCTTCGGGCGTTCGATGCGTCCGTCTTCGGCGTTCGAAGCGTCCGTCCTCGGGCGTTCGAAGCGTCTTCGGGCGCTCAGCACGCTTCCCCGGCCCCGGGTCGTTCCATGAAAACGGCCCCTGCCCCGGCACAGGTGCCGGGGCAGGGGCCGTGATGAAGGAATCAGGCCGTGGCCGTGTCGCTGGCCGGGGCCGTGGCGGCGGTCTCGGTGGTCCCGTCGGGGGCCCCCGCCTCGGCCGCCGCCTTGGCGCGCTCGTCCGCGGCGGCGCGGATGGAGCGCCAGGCCGACTCCGCGGCCTGCTGCTCCGCCTCCTTCTTGCTGCGGCCGGTGCCGGTGCCGTACGAGACGCCTCCGACGCGGGCGGCAGCAGTAAAGGTCTTCTCGTGGTCGGGGCCGGTCTCCGTGACCAGGTACTCGGGAACGCCGAGCCCCTCGGTCGCGGTCAGCTCCTGGAGGCTGGTCTTCCAGTCCAGGCCGGCGCCGAGATTCGAGGACTTCTCGATCAGCGGGTCGAACAGGCGGTGCACCAGCTCCGCCGCCGATTCCAGCCCCTGGTCGAGATAGACAGCACCGATCACCGCTTCGAGGGTGTCGGCGAGGATGGACGCCTTGTCCCGGCCGCCCGTGCCCTCCTCGCCCCGGCCGAGCCGGATGAAGGAGCCGAGGTCGAGCCCGCGGCCCACCTCCGCCAGCGCACGCGAGTTGACCACCGCGGCCCGCAGCTTGGCCAGCTGGCCCTCGGGCAGGTCGGGGTGGGTGCGGTACAGCGTGTCGGTGACGACGAGGCCGAGCACGGAGTCCCCGAGGAACTCCAGGCGCTCGTTCGTCGGCAGACCGCCGTTCTCGTACGCGTAGGAGCGGTGGGTCAGCGCACGCACCAGAAGGGCGGACTCGACCTTGTAGCCGAGCCGCCCTTCCAGAAGCGTGTGGGACGAGGCTGTGTTGTCCGCCTTTTTCCTGGCGGTTGGGTCCGCCTTGGCGTCAGACATCAGACCTCTCACCAGCCGCTCAGACCTCGAGGACCTGGCGCTTGTTGTAGGTGCCGCACGACGGGCACGCGATGTGCTGCTGCTTGGGCTCGTGGCAGCGCTCGCACGCGACCAGGGTGGGGACCGCAGCCTTCCACTGCGACCGGCGGTGGCGCGTGTTGCTGCGCGACATCTTCCGCTTCGGAACAGCCACGGCTACTTCTCCTGCTTCTCGTCGACGCCCGCTTCGGCGCCGCTCGTCTCGTCCTTGTCGCCACTCTGGAGTGAGTCGGCGAGTCCCTGCAGTGCCGCCCAACGGATGTCGGCGGCGTCGTGGTGGTGGTCCGGGTCGTCCGCGAGCCGCGCCCCGCACTCGGAGCACAGGCCCGGACAGTCTTCCTGGCACACCGGCTGCATCGGCAGTGCGAGCACCACCGCATCGCGCAGCAGAGGTTCGAGGTCGAAGAGTCCGTCCTCGAGGAAGAACCTGTCCTCGTCGTCCTCGGCGTCGTCGCCCGGTTCCGCGATCACACGGCCCCGGTCGTCGGCGTCAGGGTACGAGAACAGTTCCTGGAAGTCCGCTTCGAGCTCCAGCCCGACCGGCTCCAGACACCTTACGCACTCCCCCTCGGCCCTGGCACGGGCGGTGCCCGTGACGAGCACCCCTTCCATGACCGACTCCATGCGGAGTTCGAGCTCCACCGGGGCGCCTTCCGGCACTCCGATGACCCCGCGGATACCGAAGTCCTTCGGGGCGTCGACCGTGCGGGTCAGGCGCTGCAGCGCACCAGGCCGCCGACCCAGCTCGTGCGTGTCGAACACGAGGGGGTTGCGGTGGTCGAGGCGGGCGTTCAGGGCCATTCCTGCTTTCGGTCTTCGAAGCTCGGGGGAACGCTGCCCTCCGGTGTTCCCGGGCAGCGCTGATCGCGGACGTCTACGAAACAGCGTGTGCGTACGCGCGACCGAAGAGCCAGAATACTGGACCTTCCGCTCTCGGCCCAATCCGGTCCGCCCGAGGGGGTTCCGGGCCGCGTGCGCCGGGGCGCTCAGTGACCGCCGCGTTCCTGTTCGTAGGCCCGCAGCTGCTCGGCGCTGATCATGCTGGTGTCGAAGAGGCTGGTCTCGTCGAGGGCGCCTGTCGCGCCGTATCCCTGCTGGCTCTGGCCCTGGTCGTACGCGGCCTGCTGGTGCTGGTCGTAGGCCCCGGCCTGGGGGTAGGCGGCGTACGGGTCGGCCTGCTGGTAGCCGTAGGCGTCCTGCTGGGCGTACGTCTGCTGGTAACCGTACTGGTCGGGCTGCTGGTAGCCGTACGGGTCCTGCGCCTGCGCGTAGGCCGGCTCCGTCTGCTGGGCCGGGATCGCGGGCGCCGGGTCCGGGGTGTCGGCGAGGGCCGCGAGGTCGGCGAGGTAGTCGGCGTCGCTCGTGTGCTGGACGGTGGTGGTGTCGCCGGCCAGCGCGCCGAGGTCGTCGGTGGCGATCCGGCCGTGCAGCTTCTGGCGGCCCTTGCCGACGGCCTGCAGGGTCTTGGCGAGGACGGCCTCGAAGGCGCCGAGCTTGGCGTCCACGTACGCGTCGGCGTCGCGGCGCAGGGTCTCCGGGTCGTGGCTGCGCTCGGGGGCGTCCTCGTCCTCGTAGCCGTTCTCGTCGAGGCCGGGACCGGTGCCGAGGAGCTTCTCGCGGCCGCGGCCGACCGAGCCGAGCGTCTTGGTGAGGACGACCTCGAAGTTGGCGAGCTTGGAGTCGACGTAGTCGTCGGCCTCGGCGCGGATCTCCTCGGCCTCCTGGCGGGCTTCGGCGAGGATCCGGTCGGCCTCGGCCTGCGAGCGGCGGGCGACCTCCGTGTCGGAGATCAGGGAACCGCGCTGGGCGTGCGCGCTCTCGATGATCCGCTCGGCCTCCTGGCGGGCCCGCTCCACCATCTGTTCCCGGTCGCCGATCAGCTCCTGGGCCTCGGCCAGGGAGTCGGGCAGCGCCCGGCGCACCTCTTCGAGCATCGCGAGCAGCTCGGCGCGGTTGACCACGCACGACGCCGACATGGGCATGGACCGGGCGCTGGAGACCACCGCGACGATCTCGTCGAGCTTCTTCTGCACGTCCACCGTGTGCTCGCCACTCTCTACGGATGTGTTGGAGACGGACGGATCGACTGTACGGCCACTGCCGCACCACCCGACACCGGATGACGGGCTGTCAGGTTCTCGGGGTCCTGCCGGGCACCGCTCAGTCCTTCTTCAGGCGCTGGTCGAGGGCCTGAAGGACGATCGGGGGCACCAGGTGGGAGACGTCCCCGCCCCAGGCCGCGACTTCCTTGACGAGCGAGGAGGACAGGAAGCTGTAAGTGGGGTTGGTGGGGACGAAGAGGGTCTCGACACCGGAGAGGCCGTTGTTCATCTGGGCCATCTGCAGCTCGTAGTCGAAGTCGCTGACGGCGCGCAGGCCCTTGACGATGGCGGGGATGTCGCGCTGCTTGCAGAAGTCGACGAGGAGGCCGTGGAAGGACTCCACCGTGACGTTCCCGAACTCGGCGGTGACCTGGCGGATCAGGTCGATCCGCTCGTCGATCTCGAACAGGCCCTTCTTGGCCTTGTTGATCATCACCGCCACGTACACCTCGTCGTACAGCTTGGAGGCGCGGGCGATGATGTCGAGGTGTCCGTTGGTGATCGGGTCGAACGACCCGGGACAGACGGCGCGGCGCACTTGTGATCCCTCGCTCTCCGGTCCGGTCATCGTGCGTCTTCGCACGTAGAGGCGGCGCGACCGTACCAAAACGTGCCCTCGCCGTAGCGACGGGCCCGGATCGCGTCGAAGCCGTCCGGCCACTGGAATTCCCCGCCTCTGGTGCTGCGCTCCACGGTGACGAGGGCGTCGGCCGCGAGCCAGCCCCCTGAGCGGAGTGTGAGCAGAATCTCGCGAAGATCGTCGTCGGACACGGCGTACGGGGGGTCGAGGAAGACGATGTCGTACGGGTCCGCCGGCGCCGATGTCCGGATGATCTGTTCCGCTTTGCCCGCCCTGACTTCGGCGCCGGGCAGGCCGAGCGCCCTGACGTTCTCACGGACGGTGCGGGCGGCGCGGGCATCGGCCTCCACGAGGAGGGTGTGGCCGGCCCCGCGGGACAGGGCCTCCAGGCCGACGGCGCCGGAGCCGGCGTACAGGTCGAGGACCCGTTCGCCGTCCAGCGGGCCGCCGAGGAGGGCCTGCCAGGTCGAGAAGAGGCCCTCGCGCGCCCGGTCGGAGGTGGGGCGGGTCCCGTGCCCGGGCGGAACGGCGAGCCGGCGCCCGCCGGCGCGACCGGCGATCACGCGGGTCATCTCTTCGGTCCTTGTCGGTCTTGTCGGTCTGCGTGCGGTGACGTCTTCAGTCTCTCAGCCACGCCCGGCGCTGAGCACGGGCGCCTCATGCCCGCTCGGGCTCGGCGACGGGATCAGCCCTTCTCCAGGTACTGCTCCCTGTCCTCGTCCAGCAGGGCTTCCAGTGCCGTACGCAGCCCGGGCAGATGTTCGAGGTCGGGGTCGGCCGCCACCACCGCCGCGGCCTCCTCACGGGCCTGGGTGATGATCTCCTCGTCGTCGATGACGGCGAGCATGCGCAGCGAGGTGCGGGCGCCGGACTGGGCCTGGCCGAGGACGTCGCCCTCGCGGCGCTGCTCGAGGTCGAGCCGGGAGAGTTCGAAGCCGTCGAGCGTGGAGGCGACCGCGGTCAGCCGCTGGCGGGCCGCGCTCGCCTCCGGCATCTCGGAGACCAGGAGGCACAGCCCCGGCGCCGAGCCCCGCCCGACCCGGCCGCGCAGCTGGTGGAGTTGCGAGACCCCGAAGCGGTCGGCATCCATGATCACCATCACGGTGGCGTTCGGGACGTTGACGCCGACCTCGATGACCGTCGTCGCGACCAGGACGTCGGTCTCGCCGGCGGCGAACCGGCGCATCACCGCGTCCTTGTCGTCGGGCGGCATCCTGCCGTGCAGCACCTCGACGCGAAGGCCCTTCAGCGGCCCCTCGGCGAGCTGGCCGGCCACGTCGAGCACCGCGAGCGGCGGGCGCTTCTCCGCCTCGTCCTCGGGCGACTTCCGCGCCTTCCCGGGGTCCTCCTCCTCGTCGCCGATCCGCGGGCACACCACGTACGCCTGATGCCCGCCCGCGACCTCCTCCCGGACCCGCTCCCAGGCGCGCGCCAGGAAGTGGGGCTTGTCCGCGGCCGGCACCACATGGCTGGCGATCGGCGACCGCCCGGCCGGAAGCTGGTCGAGGACGGAGGTCTCCAGGTCGCCGAAGACGGTCATGGCGACGGTCCGGGGAATCGGCGTGGCGGTCATCACCAGCAGGTGCGGTGGCTGCTTGCCCTTGCCGCGCAGTGCGTCGCGCTGCTCCACCCCGAACCGGTGCTGCTCGTCCACCACCACCAGCCCGAGGTCGTGGAACTGCACCTTGTCCTCGATCAGGGCATGGGTGCCGATCACGATCCCGGCCTCCCCGGTGGCGAGATCGAGCAGCGCCCGCCGTCGCGCGGCGGCGCCCATGGACCCGGTGAGCAGCACCACCTTGGTGGCCTGCTCGGCCCCGCCGAGCATCCCTGACTCGGCCAGCTCGCCCATCATCTCGACGATCGACCGGTGGTGCTGCTGGGCGAGCACTTCCGTGGGCGCGAGCATGGCGGCCTGCCCGCCCGCGTCGACGACGGCGAGCATGGCGCGCAGGGCGACCAGGGTCTTGCCGCTGCCGACCTCGCCCTGGAGCAGCCGGTGCATCGGGTGGTCCGTCGCCAGGTCGGCGAAGATCTCCTTCGAGACCTTCTGCTGGCCTTCCGTGAGCGTGAAGGGCAGGCGCTCGTCGAAGGCCGCCAGGAGGCCGTCCGGCTTCGGCCTGCGGGCCACCGCCGGGAGTTGGGTGTCCGCGTGGCGGCGGCGGGCCAGGGCGACCTGGAGGACGAACGCCTCGTCCCACTTCAGGCGGGAGCGGGCGTCGTCGATGTCCGCCTTCGTGTGCGGGCGGTGGATCTTCAGCAGGGCCTCGGGGAGGGAGATCAGGCCGCGGCCCGCGCGGAGCGACTCCGGGAGCGGGTCGATCGCCTCCTGGGCGCTGGGCAGCACCGTCTGCACCGCCTTGGCGATCTTCCAGGACTCCAGCTTGGCCGTGGCCGGGTACAGCGGGATCAGGGCGCCCGCCCAGCTGTCCACCGCTTCGGCCACGTCGTCGCCGCGCAGCAGTTCGTAGGCCGGGTGGGCGAGTTGGAGCCTGCGGTTGAAGACCGAGACCTTGCCCGCGAACAGCGCGCGGGTGCCCGGCAGGAGTTCCTTGTGGGGCTTGTGCACGCCGTTGCCGAAGAAGACGAGTTGGAGGCGGCCGCTGCCGTCGGTGATGGTCACCTCCAGGCGCTGGCCCTTGCCGCGGGGGGCCTTGGCCGAGGCGAACGTGTGCAGACGGGCGTCGGCGACCTGGGCGACCACCGTGACGTGCTCGTCCATGGGGAGGTCGGCGAGGTGGGTGAGCTGTCCGCGCTCCTCGTATCTGCGCGGGTAGTGGTGGAGCAGGTCGCCGACGGTGTGCAGGCCGAGGTGCTCGGCCATCACCTTCGCGGTGGCGGGGCCGAGCACCGACTTCAGTGGCTGTTTCAGCGGTTCTTGCAGTGCGGGCACGAGATCCATTGCACACCACGGCACTGACAATGCCGTATACGTCTTGCAAAACCGCTGGTCAGCGGGGTGGTTCCGGGCCTACGATGGCCCACCCCCGGCTCGCTCCGCGGTCACCGCCCCACCGGGACCGCCCGACCCCGCGCCGTCGAACGTCCCCCACCCGCGGCGCCGTGACGATGGATTCCCAGACCTCACAGTCCTCACAGGCCTCACAGTCACCCACGTCGGCCCATACCTTCCAGGTCGACCTGCGTGGGCTGGTGGACCTGCTCTCCCATCACCTCTACTCCAGCCCCAAGGTCTATCTGCGCGAGCTGCTGCAGAACGCGGTGGACGCGATCACCGCCCGCCGCGCCGAGCAGCCCGACGCGCCCGCCACGGTCCGGCTGTACGCGGACGGCGGCGCGCTGCGCGTGGAGGACTCGGGCATCGGGCTCACCGAGTCCGATGTGCACAACCTCCTCGCCACCATCGGGCGCAGCTCCAAGCGGGCCGACTCGGCCGCCGGGCTCCAGGAGGCGCGCTCCGACTTCCTCGGGCAGTTCGGCATCGGACTGCTGGCGTGTTTCGTCGTGGCCGAGCGCATACGGGTCGTCAGCCGCAGCGCCCGTACGCCGGATGCGCCGCCCGTGGAGTGGACGGCCGCCGACGACGGTTCGTACGTCGTGCGCACACTGCCGCCGGACGCCCGGCCCGAACCCGGCACCACCGTGCACCTGGTGGCGCGTCCGGGTGCCGGCGACTGGCTCTCCGCGGACCGGGTACGGTCCCTGGCACGGGACTTCGGGTCGCTGCTGCCCTACGACGTCCGGGTCGGCGACGAGCCGGTCACGGAACTGCCGGCGCCCTGGGACCGCGCCCACCCCTCCCCCGCGGCCCGCAGGGTGGCCCTGGCTCGCCACTGTCACGACCTGTTCGGGTTCACCCCGCTGGACTCCATCGACCTGGATGTGCCGCTCGCGGGCATCCGGGGTGTGGCGTACGTGCTGCCGACCGCGGTGAGCCCGGCGCAGCGGGCGGGTCACCGGGTGCACCTGAAGGGCATGCTGCTGACGGAGCGGGCCGAACAGCTGCTGCCGGACTGGGCGTTCTTCGTGCGCTGTGTGCTCGACACGGACAGTCTGCGGCCCACGGCGTCGCGCGAGTCGCTGTACGAGGACGAGACCCTCGCGGCCGTGCGCGACGCCCTCGGGGAGCGCATCCGGTCCTGGCTGACCTCTCTCGCCGCCGGGGACCCCGAGCGCCTCGCCGCCTTCCTGTCGGTGCACTACCTGGGCGTGAAGTCGCTGGCGCGGCACGACAGGGAGATGCTGCGCACGATGCTGCCGTGGCTGCCCTTCGAGACGACCGACGGGCGGCTGTCCCTGGAGGAGTTCGCGCAGCGGCACCCGGTCGTCCACTTCACCCGGACGGTGGAGGAGTACCGCCAGGTGGCGGCGATCGCGTCCGCGCAGGGCGTCGGGGTGGTCAACGGCGGCTACACGTACGACAGCGAGCTGATCGAGGCGCTGCCGTCGGTGCGCCCGGGCACGGCCGTCGCCGAACTGGACGCGGACACCGTGACCGCGCACCTGGACGCGGTCGACCCGGCCGAGGAGCTGGCCCTGTCCGCCTTCCTGGCGGCGGCGCGCGCCAGGCTCGACGCGCTGGGCTGCGACGTCGTGCTGCGCGCGTTCCATCCGCTGTCCGTTCCGGCGCTGCACCTGGACGACCGGGAGGCGCGGCACGAGCAGGCACGCGCGGAGGCCGAGGGGCAGGCCGACGAGCTGTGGGCGGGCATCCTGGGCTCGCTGCGGGGCAGTGCTCCACGCGCGCGCCTGGTGCTCAACCACCTCAACCCGCTGGTCCGCAGGATCAGCTCCCTGAAGGACCCGGAGCTGATCGGCACCGCCACGGAGTCGCTGTACGGGCAGGCCCTGCTGATGGCCCAGCGGCCGCTGAGGCCCGCGGACTCCGCGCTGCTGAACCGTGCCTTCATCGGCCTTCTGGAATGGGCCACCCACACCGACTCGCCCAAGGACGGCTTCCGATGAGCCAGGTCATGGACTTCGACGCGCTGCGCCAGGCGATGGCGGACAACTACGACCAGCCGGAGGGCCCGGCGCGCAACGCGCGCGCGGAGCGGCTGCTGGTGGAGGCGGAGAAGCTGGGCATCCCGCTGGCCGTCATCGAGGCGCTCGGACACCAGTTGAAGGTGTACAACTACAGCTCCGAGAAGGACAAGATGTTCGTCCCGTTCGCGCGGCTGCTGCGCATGTGGGACGAGCGCCCGGAGGACTTCGACGAGTACGAGTCCCATTCGCTGCACTGGGTCTTCAAGTGGATGTCGGCGGGCATGCTGGGCCAGCCGCACATCCCGCTCGCCTCCATCGAGAAGTGGCTCGGCGAGATGGAGCACCGCTACCGGCTGGCCGGGTACTCCGAACGGGCCGTGCGCAGCGCCGAGTTCAACATCGCCGCGCACGTCGGGGACCTGGAGCGGGCCGAGCGGGCGTACGCGGCGTGGCTGGCCGCCGACCGGGACGCGATGGCCGACTGCCACGCGTGCGAGCTGCACGACCAGGGCTGGTGGCAGTCCCGCAAGGGCGAGGACGAGCGGGCGCTTCAGTTGTGGCGGCCGGTCCTGGAGGGCGAGCACGTCTGTGCGCACGAGCCGCACGCCGCCCTTGCCTCCTCCCTGCTGCCGCTGCTGCGGCTGGGCCGCCTGGACGAGGCGCGGGCGCACCACCTGCGCGGACTGCGGCTGGTGCGGGCCATGGAGAGCATGCGCTCCTCCTACGCGGACCACGTGGAGTTCTGCGCGCTGACCGGCAACGAGGCGCGCGGCCTCGAACTGCTGGCCGAGCGGCCGGCGTACTTCACGGACTCCGGGGAGCCGCGCAGCAAGCTGAACTTCCTCGCCGTGGTGGCGCTGCTGATGGACCGGCTGGTCGAGCGCGGGCTCGGCGACCAGGTGGTGCCGGGCCCGGCCGGCCGGGAGTGGACCGCCCGGGAACTCGCCGTCCACGCGCGCGGGGAGGCGCTGGCGCTGGCCGCCCGCTTCGACGCGCGCAACGGCACGCCGTACGTCGGCGAGCGCGCCCGCGAGCGCATGGACCGCCGCCCGCTGGTGGACCGGCTGCCGCTCGGCGTGCGCGCCACGCGCCCGGCACCGGTGGCGCCGCCCCCGCCCGCCCCGCGGGCCGAGGAGCGGGACCTCGCGGACCTGCTCGCCGAGGCGCGCCGGCTCGCGGACGCCCTGGACCCGGCCGCCATGGACGCCTGGGCGGCGGTGGCGCGTGCCGCTCGGGGCCGGGAGCTGGACCCCCGCGACCAGGCGGACCTCGTCGACCACGAGGCGATGAGCCGGGGCCCGGAAGGTGCCGAACTGTTCGAGCGGGCGGCCGAGTTGTACCTGGCCGCCGACGACCCCGGTGAGGCGCTGGCGGCACGCGCGCGTGCGGCCTTCGTCCGCTCCCTGACGGGCCGCCCGGACGAGGCGCTGGAGACGGTCACCGCGTTGCGCGAGGAGGCGCTCGCGCTGTTCGAGGCGGGCGGGACGGGGGTGCGGCAGACGGCGTCGGTGCTCGTCGGACGGACCCGCGTCCTGATGAACCGGCTGCACGAGGACGGCGGCGACGCCGGGGCCGCCCAGGAGGCCGCCCGGGAGCTGCTGGCGTTCGCCGGGCCGCACACCGCCGATCGCCACCTGGCGTATCGGGCCGCAGAGGCCAAGGCCGTGCTCGGGGAACTGGCGCTGCACGCCGGGGACCCCCGAGCAGGGGCCGAGTTGCTGGCGAGGGCGGCCGAGGAGTACGTGGCGGCGGGCCTGCCGTGGTTCGCGGTGGAGCACGAGGCCCGGCTGGCCGGCATCGCCCGGCAGCTCGGCGACGCGGAGTCGGCCGAGCGGGCGGCCCGTGCTGCGCTGGAGCACGGCCAGGGGCACCTGGAGCCGGTCGGGCAGGCGCAGCTGCACCTTCAGGTGGCGGAGGTGCTGGCGGCGTCGGGGCGGTTCCCGGAGGCCGCCGGGCACGCCCTGGAGGCGGCGCACTGGGCCGACGAGGCGGGCGAGGGCCCCAGGCTCGGCGCCTGGGCGCGGCACCAGCTGGGCGGGTTCCTGCTGCGGCAGGGGCGGTTCGCGGAAGCGGCGGAGGTGCTGGAGTCGGCGCTGCCCGACCTGACCGCCGAGACGCACGGTGACGGGGCGATCGTGCAGACCCAGTGGTGGCTCGGCGACTGCCACACGCAGCTCGGCGAGCACCGGGAGGCGGCCGAGCGCCGGCTGCGGGCCGCGGAGATCGCCCGGCACTGGCCGGACCAGCGGGACCACGCCATGCTGGCGCACCTGGCCGCCGAGGCGCTGGGCCGCGCGGACCTGCCGACGGAGGCGGACCGGGCGTACGCGCGCGCCGGTGACCTGTGGCGCGAGCTGGGCAACACTCCGGGTCTGGTGCGCGCGCTGCGCGCCCGGGCGTGGCTCGCGGCTGGCGGGGAGGCGGGCCTGGACGCGGGGCGGGAGCTGATGGCCGAGGCGGCGCGGGAGTGCGCGGCGGCGGCGGACGCCACGGCGGACGACGACGCGCGCGCCGGGCTGATCATGGAACTCGGCCACACCCACCGCCAGTTCGGCGAGCTGGTCGCCCGGTCGGTCGAGGACGGCGCGGACGAGGAGGCGACGCACGCGGCGTTCGAGGAGGCGCTGACGCACCTGACGGAGGCGATCGCCGCCTTCGCGTCCCTCGGCGCGGGGGCCCTCGGTCCCCGCACGGCCGCGGAACTGGCCGCGGGTTGGCTCGAGGCCGACCTCGGGCGTCCGCACGAGGCGTCGGCACGCGCGCGTGCGGTGCTGGCGGCCTACGAGGAGGCGGACGCCGACGCGGAGACGGCCGAGGCCCGGCGGGCGGAGGCGGAACGCCTGCTGGAACTGCCGACCACCCGGCAGGACGGGTGACGGTCGCCGCCGGGCGCCCGCCTCCTCACGGAGGGGCGCCCGGCGGCGCTCCGGATCACTCCACGCCGATCAGCAGCAGCGGCCCCTGACGGCCGCCCCGGTACACCACCGTGTCCACCGCCAGGTACGACTCGCGCACCCGCGCCTCCAAGTGCTCCGCGACGGCTTCCGGGGCCTCGTCGGCGAGGACCAGGGTGACCAGCTCGCCGCCCGCCGCGAGCATGCGGGTGAGGACCGTCTCGGCCGTCGCCGTGACCTCGGAGCCGATGACCGCGACATCGCCGTCGATCAGGCCGAGGACGTCCCCGGCCTGGCAGATGCCGGCCATCGTCCAGGACCGCTCCGCCGCCACGGTCACCTCGGCGTACCGGGTCGCCCCGGCCGCCGACGTCATCGCCACGACGTCCTCGTCGAAGCGCCGCTCCGGCTCGTGCACGGCCAGCGCCGCGATGCCCTGCACCGCGGACCGGGTCGGGATCAGTGCCACGCGGACGCCCTCGGTGCGGGCCTGCTCGGCCGCGGCGGCCGCGGTGTGGCGCAGGTCGGCGTCGTTGGGCAGCAGCACCACCTCGCGCGCGTGCGCCCGCCGTACCGCCTCCACCAGCTCCCCGCTCGCCGGGGGCTCCCCCGGGCGGGCGAGCACGGTGGTCGCACCGGCCTCCTGGTAGAGCCCGGCCAGGCCCTCGCCCGGCACCACGGCCACCACCGCCCGCTGCACCCGCTCGCGCGGCGGTCGCCCGGCGCCCGCGGTGTGCGCGTCATCGGCGCCGAAGTGGGTGATCCGGATCCGGTGCGGCCGCCCGGCCTCGATGCCCGCCTCCACGGCGGCGCCCGCGTCGTCGGCGTGGACATGGACGTTCCACAGCCCGTCCCCGCCGACCACCACCAGCGAGTCCCCGAGCGCGTCGAGCCGCTCCCGCAGCCGCGCCACGGCCGCGTCGTCGGCATCGAGGAGGTAGATCACCTCGTACGCGGGCCCGCCTCCGTCGGCGGAGCAGTCCCCGGCCCCCTGGCGGGGCACGGCGGTCCTGGGGTCCGGCACGCGCGCGTGGCCGCCGGAGGCGGCGGCCGACGCCTCCACGGCCACCCGGGGCGCCTCGCCCGTCAGTGTCTCCACCAGCGCCGCGAGCACTGCCACCAGCCCCCGGCCGCCCGCGTCGACGACTCCGGCGCGCTCCAGGACCGCCAGCTGTCCGGGTGTCGCCGCGAGGGCCGCTCGCGCTCCCTCGTACGCCGCCCGTGCCACGCTGCCGCAGTCGCCCTCGGCGCCGGTGACCGCGTCCGCGGCGGCCGAGGCGACGCTCAGCACGGTGCCCTCCACGGGGTGCGCGACGGCCTGGCGCGCGGAGTCGGCGGCCTGCCTCAGGGCGAGCCGCAGCCCCTGCGCGTCGGCGTGGGCCGTCTCGCCGTCGGCGGCGAGCACCTGTGCCATGCCGCGCAGCAGCTGCGCGAGGATCGTCCCGGAGTTGCCGCGGGCCCCGATGAGCGCGCCGTGCGCCATGGCCCGTACGGCGTCGGCGAGCGCAGGCCGCCCCTCGCTGCCGGCGGCGCCCGTCTCATACCCGGCGAAGACCGCCTCGACGGCCGCCGCGGCCGACTCCACGGTCAGATACAGGTTCGTGCCGGTGTCTCCGTCGGCCACGGGATAGACGTTGATCGCGTCGATCTCCTCGCGCGCCCGCCCCAGCGCCTGAAGGGCGAGAGAGCACCAGGTGCGCACCGCGAGAGCATCCAAGGGCTGCGGCACCTGCGCCACCTGCGCCTCCTTCAGCTGCTGGACGTGGGAGGCAGCGTAGACCCACAAGGGGTCCGGGCCGGAAGAGGGCCGGGGGGACGCCCGTGGCCGGGCCGCCCACGGGGCCGCGAGGAGGTGCGGCGGGACCGTGGTAGTTTCGTTCTACGGGCGCAGCCGATGTATGCTGCTCCGGTTGCCCGATCCAGGTCGGGTGTTTTCCCCTGGCAGCGCCACTCAGATCCTGCGATCTCGATCCCGGCATGCCGGGACCATAACCGTAAGTGCATCTGAAGTCTTTGGAGTGACCCGTGGCTGCCAACTGCGACGTCTGTGGCAAGGGGCCGGGCTTCGGCAACAGCATCTCGTTTTCGCACCGCCGTACGTCCCGTCGCTGGAACCCGAACATCCAGCGTGTGCGTACCGTGGTGGGCGGGACGCCGAAGCGCGTGAACGCTTGCACCTCGTGCATCAAGGCCGGCAAGGTCTCGCGCTGACGTCCAGTTAAGCGCGCGGCCACGCTGGTTCGCTGCACTGAGCCGGTCCACCTCGGTGGGCCGGCTTTTTGCTGTGCCCGCGCGGGCGCGGCCTGCCAGAATCCGCCGCATGCGCTTCGGCATCCTCGGCCCCCTCGACGTCCGCACCGAGGACGGGACCCCGCTCGACGCCGGCGGCCCCCGCCCCCGGGCGCTCCTCACCCTGCTCCTCCTCGACGCCGGGCGGACGGTGTCCACCGAGCGCCTCACCGACGGCCTGTACGGCGACGAGCCGCCCGCGGGAGCCGCGGGAGCCCTCCAGTCGCAGATCTCCCGGCTGCGCAGGCGGCTGGGCCCCCACGCGGAGATCAAGGCGGCCCCCACCGGCTACCGCCTCGCCGTCTCCCCCGACACGGTCGACGCGCACCGTTTCGAACGGCTCGCCCGCGAAGGCTCCACGGCCCTCGCCGGCGGGGACCACCGAACGGCGGCCGCCGTGCTGCGGGAGGCGCTCGCCCTGTGGCGCGGCCCCGCGCTCGCCGACCTTCCCGGCGCACCGGCCGAGCGCACCCGGCTCGAGGAGCTGCGGCTGGGCGCCCTGCAGGACCGCGCCGAGGCGGACCTCGCCCTCGGAGCCGGCTCCGGCCTCGTACCCGAACTGCGCGCACTGCTCGCCGCACACCCGCTGAGCGAACGTCTGTACGAGCTGCTGATGCGGGCCCTGCACGCGGCCGGGCGGCCCGCCGAGGCGCTCACGGTCTACGAGCAGGCGCGCCGCACCCTCTCCGACGAACTCGGCGCCGACCCCTCGCCCGCCCTGTCCGCCCTCCACCAGGAGCTGCTGCGCGGCACGGGTCCTTCCCGGGCCGCGCGCGTGCCGACCCAGCTGACCGGCTTCGTCGGCCGCGCCCCGGAACTGGCCCGCATCCACGATCTCCTCACCACACCCGGCACCCGCCTGGTCACGCTCACCGGCCCGGGCGGTGCCGGCAAGACACGGCTGGCCACGGAAGCGGCCCGCAGGCACCCCGACGTCCACTTCGTCGAGCTGGCCCCGCTCACCGACGGCTCCGCCGTCCCGTACGCCGTCCTCACCGCCCTCGGTGTGCGCGACGGCTTCCGCGGGCCGGCCGTGGACGCCACGGAACGGCTGCTGGCCGCCCTGGAGGACCGTGAGCTGCTGCTGGTGCTCGACAACTGCGAGCACCTCGTCGAGGACGCCGCACACCTCACCGCGCTCGTCCTCGCCGCCTGCCCCGGCGTGCGCGTCCTGGCGACCGGGCGCGAGGCGCTGGGCATCACCGGCGAGGTGCTGTGCCCGGTGCCGCCGCTGCCGCCGGAGCACGCCGAGCGGCTGTTGCTGGACCGGGCCCGGGCGGTGCGGCCCGGTTTCGAGGGTCACGCGCGCGTGGCGGACGTCTGCGCCGCGCTCGACGGGCTGCCGCTGGCCATCGAGCTGGCCGCGGCGCGTCTGCGCACCCTGACCCCGGACGAGCTGGCCGACCGTCTGGACGACCGGTTCCGGCTGCTGTCCCGGGGCGACCGCACCAAGGCACCCCGGCACCGGACGCTGCGCGCGGTCGTGGAGTGGAGCTGGGACCTGCTGGACGACGAGGAGCGCGAGCTGGCCCGGCGGCTGTCCGTGTTCTCCGGCGGCGCGACCCTGGAGGCGGTGGAGGCGGTGTGCGACGTGCCGTTCCCGGAGGACCTCATGGCGTCCCTCGCCGAGAAGTCGTTCCTGGAGGTGGCCGAGGGCCGCTACCGGATGCTGGAGACCATCCGCGCGTTCACCGCCGAGCACCTCGACCGGGCGGGAGAGCGGGAGCGGCTCAGGGACGCGCACGCCGCGTACTGCCTGAGGCTGGCCGAGCGGGCGGAGCCGTACCTCCGCAGCGGGGAACAGCTGCCCTGGCTGGCCCTGCTCACCGCCGAGCACGGCAACCTGGAGGCGGCGCTGCGCCACCTCGTGTCCACCGCTCCCGGGGACGCCCTGCGCCTGATGGCCGACCTGTCCTGGTTCCGACGGCTGCGCGGGCCGCACGGCGAGCAGGTTCCCCTCGCCCGGGCCCTGCTGGCGGCCGTCGGTGACGAACCGCCCGGGCAACTGGCCGAGGAGTACGCCCTGTGCCTGATGAACACGATCACCGGACGCGGCGACGACCCGGCGGAACCCGAGCGCGTCGCGCGGGTGTCCACGGTGATGCGCACTCTCGGCGAGCCGCTGCGGCGGCCGTCCGCGATGGTGCTGTGGGCGCTGGCCGGGGGCCCGCTGCTGTCCGCCGACACGGAAGTCCGGGCCGTCCAGGTCGGTGACGACCCCTGGGGCCGCGCGGTGCTGGACCTCGGCCTCGCCTACCAGGCGCTGTTCTCGGGTGGTGCCGCCGCCTCGGAGGCCGCCTTCACCCGCGCCCTGGCCGGTTTCCGTGCGACCGGCGACCGCTGGGGCATGGCCAACTGCCTCGACCCGCTGGGAACCTTCGCCGACTGGCGCGGCGAGTACGAGCGGGCCCTGGAGCTGCTCGACGAGGGCCTGGCCCACGCCCGGGAGCTTCAGGCCCCGGAGGAGACCGCGGACCTGCTGCGTTCCCGGGCGACCGTGCTGCTGCACCGCGGCGACTTCGAAGAGGCGGCCGCCCAGTTCGAGCAGTCGGCCGCCCTCGCCCACTCCGCCGGCGCCCCCGACAAGGTGGCCGGCGCCCGGCGCGGCCTGGGTGACCTGGCCCGGAGGTCCGGTGACACGGCGCACGCGCGCGTGCGCTACGAGAGGGCCCTGGAGGCTTGCGCGGCCGGCTGGTTCAGCGCCGGTGAAACCGTCCGCATCCTCATCGGGCTCGGCCGCACGGCCGCCGCCGAGGGACATCCGGAGCTGGCCCGCGACTGGCTGGCGCAGGCCGCCGATCTCGCCGCCGAGCAGCCGGGTGTGCTGGAACTGGCCGAGACCGCCGAGGCGTTGGCGTCGATCGCGGAGTCGCCCGAGCGTGCGGCCGTCCTCCTGGGCGCGGCCACGGCCCTGCGGGGCGCACCGCTGCTGGGCGACCCCGAGGTCATCGGCATCCGCCGGGGCATCCGGGCGAAGCTGTCCCCCGAGGCGTACGAGAAGGCCTTCGACGAGGGCCGGCGCCTGCGGTCAGCGGCGGTCAGCGAACGGTAGGCGCACGGTCAGCGGCCCCGGCGACGCTCCTTGCCATGACGAACACACACCGCCTCGGCCACCTGAACGTCCTCGTCTGCGGTGCCGGCGTCGCCGGACCCGCGATCGCGCTGAACCTCGCCCGGTACGGCGCCCGCGTCACCGTCGTCGAGAAGGCGCCCGCCCTGCGCGGCGGCGGCTTCGCGGTCGACTTCCGCGGCCACGTGCACCGCAGGGTGCTGACCGCGATGGGCATCTGGGACGACATCCACGCCCACCAGACCCACATGGGCCGGCAGACGGTCGTCGGCCCCGACGGCAGCCCGCGCGTCGATCTGCCGTCCGAGATGATGAGCGGCGACGTGGAGATCTGCCGCGGCGACCTCGCCCGGATCATGTACGAACGCACCAAGGACCGTGTGGAGTACGTGTTCGGCGACTCCATCGCCACGCTCGACGACACCCCCGACGGCGTCGACGTCACCTTCGAGCGCGGCGCGCCCCGCCGTTTCGACCTCGTGGTCGCCGCCGACGGCCTGCACTCGCACACCCGTCGCCTCGTCTTCGGCGACGAGTCCCGCTACCTGCGCTTCTTCGACCACTACGTGGCCGGCTTCGACATCCCCAACCACCTGGGCCTGGACCGCACCGGCCGGGTGTACAGCGAGCCGGGCCGCGCGGTCGTCATCGGCAACTACGACGGCGACCCGGACCGCGCCGGCGCCCTGCTGGTCTTCCGCTCCGAGCGGCTCACCTACGACCGCCGGGACACCGCCGCGCACAAGCGGATCCTCACCGAGCGGTTCGCGGGCATGGGCTGGGAGGCGCCGGCGGTGCTCAAGGCCCTCGAGGACGCCGACGACCTGTACTTCGACGCGATCGCCCAGATCCATGTGGACCGCCTCACCAAGGGACGCGTGGTGCTGCTCGGGGACGCCGGGTACGGAGCCACGATGGGCGGCATGGGCACGGGCGTGGCGGTCGTCGGCGCGTACGCCCTGGCCGGTGAACTCGCCCTCGCGGGCGGCGACCACCGCAGCGCCCTGGCGGCGTACGAGGCGAGGATCCGGGACTTCGCCAAGGGCTGCCAGAGGATTTCCGGCAACGCGGGCCCGTTCTTCGCCCCGGCCACCGAGCGGCGGATCCGCAGCCGGGACCGGATGTACCGGCTGCTCAGCTCCCGGCCTCTGGCGAGCTTCTTCAAACGGCTGACGGAGAAGGCGGCGACGGCCATCGAGTTGCCGGAGTACCCGTTGTGAGACCCCGGCTGCTACTCGATGTCCGAGAAGTGGTCCCAGCCGCCCTTGCTGGTCCACGGCGCCCCGTCGACCGTCACCTGGGGCAGCGCCGACGGGTTGAGGACCTCGCCGATCACCTTCCAGCGGGCCGGCAGCTTCACGTCCGGCGGGAAGGTGGCGACGATCGCGTGGTCCTCACCGCCGGTGAGCACCCACTGCAGGGGGTCCACGCCCACGGCCTGCCCGATGTCGTTCATCTGGGAGGGGATGTCGATGGCGCCGGAGCGGATGTCGATCCGCACCTTGCTCGCCTCCGCGATGTGCCCGAGGTCGGCGATGAGCCCGTCGCTGACGTCGCACATCGCGGTGGCGCCGAGCCCCGCGGCCGCCGGACCGGCGTGGTACGGCGGCTCCGGGCGCCGGTGCGCCTCCACGAACGCGCGCGGCGAGCGGAAGCCGCGGGAGAGCACCGCGTACCCGGCGGCGGACCAGCCGAGCCAGCCGGTGACGGCGACCACGTCGCCGGGCTGGGCGCCGGCCCGGGTGACCGGCTCCTGGTTGCGCAGGTCGCCGAGCGCGGTGATCGAGATCATGATGGTGTCGCCGCGTACGACGTCGCCGCCGACCACCGCCGCGCCCGCGACCTGGCACTCGTCGCGCAGGCCGTCCATCAGCTCGGTGGGCCAGGTGGCGGGCAGTTCGGCGGGGACGACCAGACCGAGCAGCAGCGCGGTCGGCACGGCGCCCATGGCGGCGATGTCCGCGAGGTTCTGCGCGGCCGCCTTGCGGCCGACGTCGTACGCCGTCGACCAGTCGCGGCGGAAGTGCCGGCCCTCCAGCAGGATGTCGGTGCTCGCCACCACCCTGCGGTCGGGCGCGGCGACCACAGCGGCGTCGTCGCCGGGGCCGACCCGGACCGCCGGGGTGGTGGTGAGCCGGGAGGTGAGCTCCCTGATGAGCCCGAACTCGCCCAGCTCGCCCACGGTGCCCTTCATCGTCGTACGTCCCCTTCTCTTGCCTTCCGCGCCCGGTCGCGAGCCCTCATCGTCCTCGGTACGGTCGTCTCGACCGTCACCTTGTGTCGCCGGTGTTGCCCGGCGCTCACGCCACAGCCCCCGCGGGTCTCCCCTCGGCGAGCGGCGACGCGGTACCGTGGCGTCCCTTCTCTCCACATGATCCTCGTGGCCGCCCTGGAGGTTCCGTGGTACAGGCGTACATCCTGATCCAGACGGAGGTCGGCAAGGCGTCGACCGTCGCCGAGACGATCAGCAAGATCCCTGGGGTGATCCAGGCCGAGGACGTGACGGGTCCGTACGACGTCATCGTGCGCGCCCAGGCCGACACCGTCGACGAACTCGGCCGCATGGTGGTTGCGAAGGTCCAGCAAGTGGACGGCATCACCCGCACCCTGACCTGCCCGGTGGTGCACCTGTAGCCCCCGTCTACGCTTGCCCGGTGGACATCCTGCGTCACCGGCTGCTCGGTCTGCCCGCCCTCGCCCTGCTGATCGCCGCCGTGGGCTGCTCCTCGAGCGACGCGCACCCCTCGGCCGCGGTTCCCAGTCCGGACGCGAAGGTCGCGAAGCTGTGCCGGAACCTGGACAAGGTGCTGCCGCGGAAGGTGGGCGGCCAGGGCCGGAACGACCCCGAGCCCCGGTCCGCGCTGACGGCGGGCTGGGGAAGCCCGGCGATCATACTGCGCTGCGGGGTGGAGCGGCCCGCGGAGATGTCGGACCCGGACGCCGACGGTGCGGAGGTCAACGGCGTGGGCTGGCTGCTGCAGAAGGAGAACGACGGGTCGTTCCGGTTCACGACGACGCTGCGGCAGGCGTATGTCGAGGTGACCATTCCCAAGGCGCGGACGGCTGGGGGCGCGGGGCCGCTCGTCGATGTGGCCCCTGCCATCAAGAAGGCGATCCCCGAGGGGATCGCCTCCTGAGAGCGGATGTGACACACGCTCCGAGCCGTACGGTCCTCAGCGCAGCCCGGTCGCGCGGTTCAGCGCCGCCTGGATCAGGCGGTCGACCAGTTCGCCGTAGGAGATCCCGCTCGCCTGCCACATCTGCGGGTACATCGAGATGGGTGTGAACCCGGGCATCGTGTTGATCTCGTTGATCACGAACTCGCCCTCCTCCGTCAGGAAGAAGTCCGCGCGGACCAGCCCTTCGCAGGACGCGGCCTCGAACGCCGCCACCGCGAGCCGCCGCACCTCGGCGGTCTGCTCGTCGGTCAGCGGGGCGGGCACGATGCCGGGCGTGGAGTCGATGTACTTCGCCTCGAAGTCGTAGTAGGCGTGCGTGTCCGGCGGCGGGATCTCGGCCGGTACGGAGGCGCGCGGGCCGTCCTCGAACTCCAGGACGCCGCACTCGATCTCGCGGCCCCGCACCGCCGCCTCGACCAGGATCTTCGGGTCGTGGCGCTGGGCCTCGGCGATCGCCTCGTCGAGGCCGGAGAGGTCCTCGACCTTGGTGATGCCGATCGACGAACCCGCCCGTGCGGGCTTCACGAACAGCGGCCAGCCGTGCTCGCCGGCGAAGTCGACGATCTTCTTGCGGGCGGCGGACTCGTCGCGCTGCCACTCACGCGGCCGGATCACCACGTACGGCCCGACCTTGAGCCCGAACGAGGCGAACACCCGCTTCATGTACTCCTTGTCCTGGCCTACGGCCGAGGCGAGCACGCCGGAACCCACGTACGGGACGCCGGACAGCTCCAGGAGACCCTGGAGGGTGCCGTCCTCGCCGTAGGGGCCGTGCAGCACGGGGAAGACCACGTCGACCTCGCCCAGCGCCTTGGGCACCGAACCGGGCTCGCTGTAGACGACTTCGCGGTTCGCCGGGTCGACGGGCAGGACGACGCCGCCCTCCTGGGACTCCGCGAGGTCCTCGACGCTGGGCGTGCGGCGTTCGGTGATCGCCATGCGCTCCGGCGCATCGGCCGTGAGCGCCCAACGGCCGTCCTGGGTGATGCCGATCGGCAGGACGTCGTACTTCGTCCGGTCGATGGCGCGCAGCACCGCGCCGGCGGTGACCACGGAGATCCCGTGTTCTGAGCTGCGGCCGCCGAAGACGACGGCGACACGCGGCTTGCGGGGCGGCTGCCCAGGGCTCTGGGGGAGGTTCTCGGTGCTCATATCGCGATGAGAGTACCCGTAGGCAGTGCCCTGGGTCAGCGTGCGCCCCGCAGGCGAACGATCAAAAACGGGGCGGGATCGCTCAGCGTCGTTCGGGCTTCGCGCTGCGCGACATCAGTTCCTTCAGGGCGACCACCGGGGGCTTGCCCTCGTGGACGATGCCGACGACCGTCTCCGTGATCGGCATGTCGACACCATGCCGACGGGCCAGATCCAGCACGGACTCACAGGACTTGACGCCCTCGGCGGTCTGCCGGGTGACCGCGATGGTCTCCTCCAGCGTCATGCCCTTGCCGAGGTTGGTGCCGAAGGTGTGGTTGCGCGACAGCGGCGAGGAGCAGGTCGCGACCAGGTCGCCCAGCCCGGCCAGTCCCGAGAACGTCAGCGGGTCGGCGCCCATGGCGAGCCCGAGCCGGGTCGTCTCGGCGAGCCCGCGGGTGATGAGCGAGCCCTTGGCGTTGTCGCCGAGGCCCATGCCGTCCGCGATGCCGACCGCCAGGCCGATGACGTTCTTGACCGCGCCGCCGAGTTCGCAGCCGACGACGTCCGTGTTGGTGTACGGGCGGAAGTACGGCGTGTGGCAGACGGTCTGCAGCCGCTGTGCGACGGCCTCGTCGGTGCAGGCCACCACGGCGGCGGCGGGCATGCGCGCGGCGATCTCACGGGCCAGGTTGGGCCCGGTGACGACGGCGACGCGTTCCGGGACGACCTTGGCGACGTCCTCGATGACCTCGCTCATCCGCATGGCGGAGCCGAGTTCGACGCCCTTCATCAGGGAGACGAGGATCGTGTGGGGCGCGAGCAGCGGCGCCCATTCGGCGAGGTTCCCGCGCAGGGTCTGGGAGGGGATCGCGAGTATCGCGAAGTCGGCGTCGCGCGCGGCCTCGGCGGGGTCGGTGGTGGCGCGCAGGTTTCCGGGGAGTTCCACGCCCGGCAGGTAGTCCGGGTTCGTACGGGTGGAGTTGACCGCCTCGACGAGTTCGGCGCGGCGCGCCCAGAGGGTGACCTCGCACCCGGCGTCGGCGAGCACCATGCCGAACGCCGTCCCCCACGATCCCGTTCCGAACACGGCCGCCTTGACCGGCTTGCTCACTGGCCCTGCCCCTCCTTCTCCCGTGCCTTCTCCTGTGCGGCGGACCGGCGGCGCTGCTCGATGCGCACCTCGCGCGGGTCGTACGGCTTCTCGGGCGCCTTCTCGCCGCGGATCTGCTCCAGCTGGCGGGTGATGGCGGCCATGATGACCTCCGTCGCCTCCTTCAGGAGGTCGGGGGACATCTCCTTGCCGTAGAAGCGCGTGAGGTCCACGGGCGGGCCGGCGAGCACGTGGTGCGTCTTGCGCGGAAAGAGGTGGGGCTTCCTGGCGTAGGGCGGCAGCAGCTCGTTGGCGCCCCACTGGGCGACGGGGATGACCGGGCACCTGGTCTGCAGGGCGACGCGGGCGGCGCCGGTCTTGCCGGTCATGGGCCAGCCGTTCGGGTCGCGGGTGAGGGTGCCCTCGGGGTAGAAGGCGACGCACTCGCCGCGCTCCACGGCGTCGATGGCGGCCCGGAAGGCGCTGAGCGCGTCCGTGGACTCCCGGTAGACGGGGATCTGGCCGGTGCCGCGCATCGCGGCGCCGACGAATCCCTTCTTGAAAAGGCCGCTCTTCGCGAGGAATCGGGGAACGCGCCCGGTGTTGTACTGAAAGTGGGCGTAGGCGAAGGGGTCCACATGGGAATTGTGGTTCACCACCGTGATAAATCCACCCTCGGCCGGAATGTTCTCCATTCCGCGCCAGTCCCGCTTGAGCAGAACCACCAGCGGCGGTTTGCAGAGGACCGCTGCGAAGCGGTACCAGAAGCCGATTCTGCGGCGGGGCACGCGGACACCTTCCTCTAGGGACCCGGCACGAGGGGCCTGGCGCTTGGCTGTGGGCCGCACAAGTGTCGCCCCAGGCCGCCCGTCTGTCGAGAACACCGTACGCCCGCCTGTCTCCGACGACCGCGCTGCATGCGGCTTCGCACATGTTCTCCATGGGGGCGGGTGACAATGGGCGCGACGAGGACAGGGACGGAGCGCTCGTGCAGTGGACTGTGGTCGTACCCCTGAAGGCCCTGACGCGGGCCAAGAGCAGACTCTCGGACACCGCGGCGGACGCGGTGCGTCCGGGACTGGCGCTCGCCTTCGCGCAGGACACGGTGGCCGCGGCGCTGTCGTGTGTCGCGGTGCGTGATGTGGCGGTCGTCACGGACGACCCGGTGGCCGGGCGGGAGCTGGCGGCCCTGGGCGCCCGGATCGTCCCGGACGAGCCGGCGGGCGGGCTGAACGCCGCGCTCGCGCACGGGGCGGCCGCCGTACGGGCGCTGCGCCCGCGCGGTGCGGTGGCGGCGCTCAACGCGGATCTTCCGGCGCTGCGGCCCGTGGAATTGGCCCGGGTCCTCGACGCGGCCGCGGAATTCCCGCGCGCTTTTCTGCCGGACGCCGCCGGAATCGGCACGACGCTGCTGGCCGCGACGCCCGGCGGTGAATTGCGGCCGTCGTTCGGTCCTGATTCCCGGGCACGTCATCGCGCCTCGGGAGCGGTGGAACTCGACCTCGACGAGGTGCCTTCGGTACGCCAGGACGTGGACACGGGCGACGACCTGCGCGTGGCCCTGTCCCTGGGCGTGGGCCCGCACACCACGGCGGCAACGGCCCGGCTGCTGATTCCCGGGCAGCCGGGGGGCTGACGGGACGCCTCGGCGCGTGCGCGGTACCGCGGGCCCCCGACCAGGCGCGGCCGTCGGAGAGCGGCCGCTCGGCACGCGCGGCCGGCGCTCGTGCGACGCACGGACTCGGACGGGGAGCCCGAAAGGAGCCGACGGCCCTCTCCTTCGGCGGTGCCGTCTGCCGTCAGTGCGCTCGGGCCGCGGCCACGCGGCTCCGGGGCGCCGTGGCGCCACCTCGACGGGCGTCCAGGATCCGTCGGCGCACGGTCCCGCCTTCGGGCCCCCGCCGCCGGACCGGCCGCCCACCGGCGCCGATAGGCTGCGGTCATGCAGGCGACCGCGTACACCTACGACCCCGACAGCCGCACCGGGCAGGTGCTGCTCGACGACGGCACCCCCGTCCCCTTCGACGCGGCGGCGTTCGACGCGGGCGGGCTGCGACTGCTGCGGCCGGGGCAGCGGGTACGGGTCGAGATGGAGGGCGAGGGTGAGGACCGGCGGATCACGCTGGTGACCCTGCACACCTTCTGAACACACCGCGGGCCGGGCTCCTCATGGGAGCCCGGCCCGGCGCGTGAGTGCCCGTGCGCCCCGGTTACCTGCGGGCGGTGGTCTTCTTGGCGGTGGTCTTCCGTGCCGTCGACTTCTTGGCCGGAGCCTTCTTGGCCGGGGCCTTCTTCGCCGCCGCCTTCTTCGTGGTGGTCTTCTTGGCCGTGGTCTTCTTGGCGGCCGCCGTGGTCTTGGCGGGCGCCTTCTTCGCCGTGGTCTTCTTGGCCGCCGCCGTGGTCTTCTTGGCGGGCGCCTTCTTCGCCGCGGCCTTCTTCGCGGCCGGTGCCGCCTTCTTGGCGGCGGCCTTCTTGCCGGCAGCCTTGGCGATGGTGGGCGGCGGGCCGGACAGGCTGCCCTTGGGCGCCTTCTTGACGGCGACCTCACCACCGCGCGGGAGCTTCTTCGTGCCGCTCACCAGGTCCTTGAAGCCCTGGCCCGCGCGGAAGCGCGGCACGGAGGTCTTCCTGACCCGAACCCTCTCGCCGGTCTGGGGGTTGCGGGCGTAACGGGCCGGACGCTCGACCTTCTCGAACGAACCGAAGCCGGTGACCGAGACCCGCTCGCCCGCGACGACAGCGCGGACGATGGCGTCCAGGACATGATCGACAGCATCGGCGGCCTGCTGGCGGCCACCCAACTTGTCGGCAATCGCTTCTACGAGCTGCGCCTTGTTCACGTCTTCCCCTTCGGAGACATCGCCGGAACGAAAGTGTTCAAGCTTTTTCGCACGTTAGGCAGATATATACCGCAAATCAAACACGAAACGGGCTTATCACCCTTGTGCCGCAACAGACTCGGCCGCCTCAGACTTCCTCTTCGGGGATGCGCTCCTCGTCCAGGTCGCCCATGAACCGCTCCAGACGCCGGGCCGCTTCGGCGGGATCGTGCTTGGCCGCGGCCGTGATGACCAGCAGCTTCCGGGTCAGCGCCATCCGTACGCCCTCCGGGACTTGCAGTGCGCGCACCCTTGCGTGCGCTTTCTTGAGTTGGCCCGCGACCGCCGTATAGAGCTGGAGTTGGCCGTCGTTGTCCATGCACAGATTGTGCCATCTGGGGCGAGTTGTCGCCCCCGCTGGGGGCAACTGCCGCGCCCCTCAGGCTCTCCGGGCGCCTCGGCACGTAGCGGTGTCAAGATGCGGGTACCCAGGCAATGACCTCTGTAACTGCGGTAGTTGATGACCATCGCGGCGATCCGCGGACCCTCCCCGGGGCAGATACGGCTGTACCCCCAACCGTCCACGATTGGGGGTACAGAGCGATGCCGCGATGGCCGAAAC
This sequence comes from Streptomyces sp. NPDC093984, assembly GCF_044764595.1. Taxonomy (NCBI): domain Bacteria; kingdom Bacillati; phylum Actinomycetota; class Actinomycetes; order Kitasatosporales; family Streptomycetaceae; genus Streptomyces; species Streptomyces sp. NPDC093984. The sequence continues at coordinate 123,558 of NZ_JBIWIM010000010.1, forward strand.
CGGCTCTTGCGCAGGGCCGGGTGGCAGATCCGTGTCAGACCTGGAGCGTCCGCGGCTTGTAGGAGGGGCGGCGCGCCTCGTACGCGGCGATGTCGGCCTCGTTCTGGAGCGTGATGGAGATGTCGTCGAGGCCGTTCAGCAGCCGCCAGCGGGAGTTCTCGTCCAGCTCGAAGGCGGCGGTGATGCCCTCGGCGCGAACCTCACGAGCCTCAAGGTCCACAGTGACCTCAGCAGTGGGGTCCTTCTCCGTGAGCTCCCAGAGCGCGTCCACGATCTTCTGCTCGAGGACGACCGTGAGCAGCCCGTTCTTGAGCGAGTTGCCGCGGAAGATGTCGGCGAAGCGGGAGGAGATGACCGCCTTGAAGCCGTAGTTCTGCAGCGCCCAGACGGCGTGCTCACGGGAGGAGCCGGTGCCGAAGTCGGGGCCGGCGACCAGCACCGTGGCGCCCTGCCGCTCGGGGCGGTTGAGCACGAACTCCGGGTCCTTGCGCCAGGCCTCGAACAGCCCGTCCTCGAACCCGTCGCGCGTGACCTTCTTGAGCCAGTGGGCGGGGATGATCTGGTCGGTGTCGACGTTGCTGCGGCGCAGCGGGACGGCCCGGCCGGTGTGCGTGGTGAATGCTTCCATGACTCTCAGACTCCAGCGGGCGTACGAGTGTCGGCGTCGGACAGGTCGGCGGGGGACGCCAGGTGACCGAGGACGGCCGTGGCGGCGGCGACCTGCGGCGAGACCAGGTGCGTCCGGCCGCCCTTGCCCTGCCGGCCCTCGAAGTTGCGGTTGGAGGTGGACGCGGAACGCTCGCCCGGGGCCAGCTGGTCCGGGTTCATGCCGAGGCACATCGAGCAGCCCGCGTGCCGCCATTCGGCGCCGGCTTCCTTGAAGACCACGTCCAGGCCCTCGGAGACGGCCTGCAGACCCACGCGCGCGGAGCCCGGCACGACGAGCATCCGTACGCCGTCGGCGACTTTGCGGTCCTTGAGGATCGCGGCGGCGGCGCGCAGGTCCTCGATACGGCCGTTGGTGCAGGAGCCTACGAAGACGGTGTCCACCTTGATGGAGCGCAGCGGCTGCCCGGCCTCCAACCCCATGTACTCCAGGGCCTTTTCGGCGGCCAGGCGCTCCGAAGCGTCCTCGTACGAAGCCGGGTCGGGGACGGACGCCGAAAGCGGCGCACCCTGGCCCGGGTTGGTGCCCCAGGTGACGAACGGCGAGAGCGCGGAGGCGTCGATGTGGACCTCGGCGTCGAATTCGGCGTCGTCGTCGGTCCGCAGCGTCTTCCAGTACTCGACGGCGGCGTCCCAGTCGGCGCCCTCGGGGGCGTGCGGGCGGCCCTTGAGGTACGCGAAGGTGGTCTCGTCCGGGGCGATCATGCCCGCGCGGGCGCCGGCCTCGATCGACATGTTGCAGATGGTCATCCGGGCCTCCATCGAGAGCTTCTCGATGGCCGAGCCGCGGTACTCCAGGATGTAGCCCTGGCCGCCGCCGGTGCCGATCTTCGCGATGATCGCCAGGATCAGGTCCTTGGCGGTGACGCCCTCGGGCAGCTCGCCGTCGACCGTGATCGCCATGGTCTTGGGGCGGGCCAGCGGCAGCGTCTGGGTGGCCAGCACGTGCTCGACCTGCGAGGTGCCGATGCCGAAGGCCAGCGCGCCGAAGGCGCCGTGCGTGGAGGTGTGCGAGTCGCCGCAGACGACCGTCGTGCCCGGCTGGGTCAGGCCCAGCTGCGGGCCCACGACGTGCACGACGCCCTGCTCGACGTCGCCCAGCGGGTGGAGGCGGACGCCGAACTCCGCGCAGTTCTTGCGCAGCGTCTCCAGCTGGGCGCGGGAGACGGGGTCCGCGATGGGCTTGTCGATGTCGAGGGTCGGGGTGTTGTGGTCCTCGGTCGCGATGGTGAGGTCGAGCCTGCGCACCTGGCGGCCGCTCTTGCGCAGCCCGTCGAAGGCCTGCGGGCTGGTCACCTCGTGCAGCAGGTGCAGATCGATGTAGAGGAGGTCGGGCTCGCCCTCGGCGCGCCGGACGACATGGTCGTCCCAGACCTTCTCCGCGAGTGTCCTACCCATCGCTTTCCCTCCGGTCGGCAAGGAGTGCACCGACCCAACTAGAGATCTTGGGGTGGCGGCGCCCGTACCCCTGGTTTCCGGGCGTGTGCCGCCGGGCCCGATGGTCCGCGGGCCGCCGTGACATCAAGGGTGGCGCGTTCCACGAAAAATTGAACTTGCGTTTCACAGAGTGAGACGTGAGTATCGTTGCATGGACAACAGTAGCGGCGTCGGCGTTCTGGACAAGGCGGCCCTCGTCCTGAGCGCTCTGGAGTCCGGTCCGGCCACCCTCGCGGGCCTGGTCGGCGCCACCGGACTGGCACGACCCACGGCGCACCGCCTCGCCGTGGCGCTTGAGCACCACCGTATGGTGGCGCGCGACATGCAGGGCCGTTTCATTCTCGGCCCCAGGCTGGCCGAGCTGGCCGCGGCGGCGGGCGAGGACCGCCTGCTGGCGACGGCGGGCCCGGTGCTGACCCACCTCCGCGACGTCACGGGCGAGAGCGCGCAGCTCTACCGGCGCCAGGGTGACATGCGCATCTGCGTGGCCGCGGCGGAACGCCTGTCCGGCCTCAGGGACACGGTCCCGGTCGGCTCGACACTCACCATGAAGGCGGGCTCCTCGGCACAGATCCTGCTGGCCTGGGAGGAGCCCGAGCGACTGCACCGCGGACTGCAGGGCGCCCGCTTCACGGCGACGGCCCTGTCGGGCGTGCGGCGCCGCGGCTGGGCCCAGTCCATCGGCGAGCGCGAGCCGGGCGTGGCGTCCGTCTCTGCGCCCGTACGCGGCCCCTCGAACCGCGTCGTGGCCGCGGTGTCCGTCTCCGGCCCCATCGAGCGCCTGACCCGCCACCCCGGCCGTATGCACGCCCAGGCGGTCATCGACGCCGCCGCACGGCTCTCCGAGGCGCTGCGCCGCTCGGGCTGATCCGGGAGTAGTCAGCGAGGGGCCGGCCTCAACGCCGCGGCAGGCCCCTCCCGCTGCCCTTCGACGCGCGGACGACGCCCTAGGAGATCCGCAGCCGGTCGGCGGCCCGGTCGCCCCGGCGGCCGACCGGCACCACTCCCGTGGCCTTGCCCAGACCGAACTCGGGCATGTTCATGTAGATCGACTCATGGGACCCGGCCGGCACGACGTACGTCTCGTGCCAGAAGCCGACCTTCCCCCTCCCCTCGCGCAGCCGCCGGTTGAAGGCGGCCCAGGCCGGCCGGTGGCTCTTGTCCGGGGCGGCGGCGTAGGCGAGGAGCTTCTCCTTCGACTCCCAGTACTGGACCAGGTACACCTCGCGCACCCCGCCCAACAGGGACTTGTAGCCGAGCAGTCCGCTGTCCTTGTCCCGCGCGAGCTCCGCGAGCATCGGCCCCATGGCCCTGGCCACCGGCCACCAACTGCGCACCGCCGCAAAGCTGTTGATACGCATCCCGATGTGGAAGACGACCACCCCGTCCTCGCCCGCAGCGGTCATGCGCCCTTCGATCGGCTTTCCACTCATGATCTCCCCCACTCGTCTCGTCCGGCCCACCGACTCGATTGGATAGCGTCACTATCCATGATTGGATAGTGGCACTACCCAAGGCGAGGACGCAAGAGGAAAGACGGTGCGGGACGGAATGCGACTGGCGGAGCTGAGCGCACGAAGCGGCGTCTCCACGGCGACGATCAAGTACTACCTGCGCGAAGGGCTGCTGCACCCCGGCCGCCGGATCACGGCCACGCAGGCCGAGTACGACGAGGAGCACCTGCGGCGGCTGCGGTTGGTGCGGGCGCTGATCCAGGTGGGCCGTATCCCGGTGAACTCGGCCCGGGAGGTGCTCGCCGCGCTGCAGGACCAGGACCTGGACCGGAACAAGCGCCTGGGCACTGCCGTGTGGGCCCTGCCGCACGGTCCGGCGCCGGACGAGGGCGACCCCGCCACCGAGGCGGCCCGGCACACCGCCGACGCGCTTCTGGACCGGCTCGGCTGGAGCTACGGTGCCACGCCCGGCCCGTCCGGAGAGCCGGCCTCACCCGCGTACGGGATGCTGGTGACCGCGATCACCGCGCTGTCCCGACTCGGTTACCCCTGCGCCGTCGAGGACTTGGAGCCCTACGGGCGGGCGATGGAGCGGATCGCGGTCACCGACCTGGACCTGGTGGAGCGCTACGAGACGCCGGACGAACAGGTGGAGGCCGCCGTGGCACTGACCGTGCTGTACGAGCCGGTGCTGCTGAGTCTGCGCCGACTGGCGGAGGCGGAGGAGTCACGCCGCCGGCTCGGCGGGAAGTGACCGACGCGAAAGGGGCCCTCCCGAGGGAGGGCCCCTTTCGACTGCGTACCCCCGACCGGATTCGAACCGGCGCTACCGCCTTGAGAGGGCGGCGTGCTAGGCCGCTACACAACGGGGGCGTGGATCATGCGTTTCCGCAGATCAGCTGGTCTACCTGGACTCGAACCAAGACTAACTGAACCAGAATCAGTCGTGCTGCCAATTACACCATAGACCAAAGGTGGTTTAGACCTTTCAGTACCCCCGACCGGATTCGAACCGGCGCTACCGCCTTGAGAGGGCGGCGTGCTAGGCCGCTACACAACGGGGGCCCATGTGATCCTGGAAGGATCCGTACCCCCGACCGGATTCGAACCGGCGCTACTGCCTTGAGAGGGCAGCGTGCTAGGCCGCTACACAACGGGGGCTTGCGGATGAGATCCGCGGGTGCAGATGAGCTCTGCGAGCTGGCCTACCTGGACTCGAACCAAGACTAACTGAACCAGAATCAGTCGTGCTGCCAATTACACCATAGGCCACTGGAACGCAAGCCCCTGAGGGGATCTTGTTCTAGTTCTGCGCTGCTGGGTTCCGGCCTTCCGGCCCGCTCCCCGCGGCGCAGGAAGAACATTACCTGAAGGTGGACGGCGCTCCAAAACGGGTATCGGCGCGGAGGATCGCGGGGAGTTCGGCGAGGGACGAGATCCGGTGGGGGGCCCTCGGTGGCGTCGCCGCTGATGAGCGCGGTGTCACGGCAGATCCAGACCGACAGCAGACCCGCCTCGGCGGCGCCCCGCCCGTCGATCTCCGGATGGTCGCCGACGTACGCCACCTGGTGGGGAGCGAGCCCCAGGGCCTCGCAGGCGACGCGGAAGGCACGGGCGTCCGGCTTGGATACGCCCAGCTCGGCGGCGCACAGCACGGCCTCGAAGCGGTCGCGGACGCCGAGGGTGCGGAGCTTGTGCTCCTGGACGTGGATGCTGGAGTTGGACAGCACGGCGTGTCGGTGGCTGACGGCGAGGGCGTCGAGGACGGGCAGGACGTCCGGGAAGAGCGCCCAGGCGGCCTCGTAGTGCTCCCGGTACCGCCGGAACCAGGCGTCGGCCTCGTCGTCGGTCAGGTCCTTCCCCAGAAAGACCCGCACCCGGTCGCGCCGCTGCCCCTCGAAGGAGACCTCCCCCGCCGCGTACCGCGCCCACTGGAGGTCGGTGATCTCGCGCCACCGCGCGAGGGCCGTCTCCACGGCCCCGAAGCCGTCGAGCAGCAGCCCCTCGGCCGCCAGATGGGCACGCATCCCGGCACGGTCGGCGGTGGTGTAGTCGAAAAGGGTGTCGTCGACGTCCCAGACCACGGCCCGAATACTCATGGCCCGACAGTAACCCGGACCGGTGACGCCTCTGCCGGTTTCCGGGGTTCCGCCACCGCCCGGCTCGGCCCGGACGAGCATCTGCGGAAGGCTTACGTGGCTCCCGGCTTCGTACTCGAGTACACGGTGGCGGGCGCGATCATGATCGTCGTGGTCCTGGAGATCTTCGACGAGAACCACCACCTGATCGACGAGAACGCCGCCGCCTGGCGTATGCCGAAGGGGCGGCACCCGGAGTCCGGGTGCCGCCCCTTCGCCGTGCCTACGCCGCCAGCTTCACCAGCGCCGCGTCGATGCGCGCGATCGTCTTCTCCTTGCCCAGGACCTGCAGGGACTCGAAGAGGGGCAGGCCGACCGTGCGGCCGGTGACGGCCACGCGGACCGGCGCCTGGGCCTTGCCGAGCTTGAGGCCGTGCTCCTCGCCGGCCGCCAGCACGGCGTCCTTCAGCGACTCCGGGCTGCTCCAGTCGGCCTGGAAGAGCTTGGCGCGGGCTGTGGTCAGCAGGGCGTCGGAGCCCTCCTTCATCGCCTTCGTCCAGCTCGCCTCGTCGAACACCGGCTCCGGGAGGAACAGGAAGTCGACGTTGTCGGTGATCTCGGACAGGACCTTGACGCGGGTCTGCGCGTGCGGCGCGATCGCCTGCCACTTCGCCTCGTCGAAGTCCTCGGGTGCCCACGGGGCGAACGGGGCCTTCAGCCACGGCCGGCAGCGCTCGGTGAAGTCCTTCACGTCGAGCAGCCGGATGTGGTCGGCGTTGATCGACTCGGCCTTCTTCAGGTCGAAGCGGGCCGGGTTGGGGTTCACGTCCGCGATGTCGAAGGCGGCGACCATCTCGTCGATCGAGAAGATGTCGCGGTCGGGTGCGAGCGACCAGCCCAGCAGGGAGAGGTAGTTGAGCAAGCCCTCGGGGAGGAAGCCCTGCTCGCGGTACAGGTTCAGCGACGACTGCGGGTCGCGCTTCGACAGCTTCTTGTTGCCCTCGCCCATCACGTACGGCAGGTGGCCGAACTCGGGCACGGCCTTGGCGATGCCGAGCTCGATCAGCGCCTTGTACAGGGCGATCTGCCGCGGCGTGGAGGAGAGCAGGTCCTCGCCGCGCAGGACGTGGGTGATCTCCATCAGGGCGTCGTCGACCGGGTTGACGAGCGTGTAGAGGGGGGCGCCGTTGGCGCGGACGATGCCGTAGTCGGGCACGTTCTCCGGCGTGAAGGTCAGCTCGCCGCGGACCAGGTCGGTGAAGGTGATCGGCTCGTCGGGCATGCGGAAGCGGACGATGGGCGTGCGGCCCTCGGCCTCGTACGCCGCCACCTGCTCGGCGGTCAGGTCGCGGCAGTGACCGTCGTACCCGGACGGCTTCCCGGCGGCGCGGGCGGCGTCACGGCGGGCGTCCAGCTCCTCCGTGGTGCAGTAGCAGTGGTAGGCGTACCCGCCGTCCAGCAGCTTCTTCGCGACGTCCTTGTAGAGGTCCATCCGCTGGGACTGGCGGTACGGCGCGTGGGGGCCGCCGACCTCGGGGCCCTCGTCCCAGTCGAAGCCCAGCCAGCGCAGCGAGTCCAGGAGCTGGACGTAGGACTCCTCGGAGTCGCGGGCCGCGTCCGTGTCCTCGATGCGGAAGACGAACGTGCCGCCGGTGTGGCGGGCGAACGCCCAGTTGAACAGGGCGGTGCGGACCAGGCCCACGTGGGGGTTGCCGGTCGGGGACGGACAGAAACGTACGCGGACGGAGCCGTTAGCCACGCTTGATCACCTTGTTGGTGAGAGTGCCGATGCCTTCGATGGTGACGGCGACCTCGTCGCCGACGTTGAGGGGGCCGACCCCCGCGGGGGTGCCCGTGAGGATCACGTCGCCGGGGAGCAGCGTCATGGCCTCGGAGATGTTGACGATCAGGTCCTCGATCGGGTGGATCATCTCGCTCGTGCGGCCGAGCTGGCGCTGTTCGCCGTTGACCGTGAGCTGGATGGTGAGGTCGCTCGGGTCGACGTCGGTCTCCACCCAGGGGCCGAGCGGGCAGGAGGTGTCGAAGCCCTTGGCGCGGGCCCACTGCTTCTCGCGGCGCTGGACGTCGCGCGCGGTGACGTCGTTGGCGCAGGTGTAGCCGAGGATCACGTCCTTGACGCGCTCGCGCGGGACCTCGCGGCACATGCGGCCGATCACCACGGCCAGCTCGGCCTCGTGGTGCAGTTCCTGGGAGAAGGAGGGGTAGGCGATCTCGTCGCCGGAGCCGATCACCGAGGTGGACGGCTTGAAGAAGGCGAACGGGGCCTCGGGGACCTCGTTGCCCAGTTCGCGCGCGTGCTCCGCGTAGTTGCGGCCGAAGGCGACGACCTTGTTGGGGAGCACCGGCGGCAGCAGCCTGACCTTGCTCAGCGGGACCTTGGTGCCGGAGAGCTCGAAGTCCGCGAACGGGATGCCCTTGATGATGTCGAGGACGAGTTCGTCCGGCTTGTCACCCTCGACCGCGCCGAAGGCGACGTTCCCGTCGATGGAGAATCTGGCGATGCGCACGGGATCCTTGCGCCCCTTAACTGAGCTGGCTGGAGTCTGACGCTCCAGGCTAACGCGGCAGGGGGCGCGCACCTCGCGCTTTATGGGCGCCGCGGGTCCGATACGGGATCGGCGGGGCGCCTCGGGGGTACGGGCCGGTGGACGCCGGCGGGCCGTACGGGTCGGCGGGACGCCACCAGCACGACGGCCGATCGGCGGGACGCCACCAGCACGACGCATGGCCGGCGGGACGCCACCAGCACGACGCATGGCCGGCGGGACGCCACCGGCCCAACGCATGGCCGGCGGGACGCCACCGGCACGACGGCCGATCGCCGGGACGCCATCGGCCCCGTCCGGATCGGCGCAACACCATTGGGTCCGTTCGGATCGGGTGGCCCCCGCCGAACCCGGGCGACATCGGCGGCCACCGCCGAACCCGGGCGTCACCAGCGGCCACCGCCGAACCCGGCTTCACCGGCGGGTACCACCGGACCCGGGGGTGATCGGCGGTACGCCTCGCCTCGGCAGAGGATCAGCCGCCGACCGCTGGTGAGCGGCCGTTCACAGTGCGCCACTGGATCCGGTACGGCATACGCGGGCGCCCCACGATGTCCTCGTCCCGTTGAGCGTGCGGCGCCCGTCGCGCGTACTACTGCGCGACGGAGGCCTGGACCGGGACCTCCATGAGGACGGTGCGCTTGGGATTGGCGGTCTGGGTGGGAAGGTCGACGGAGTGTTCCGGGGTCGCCGGCGCCTGCAGCTCCTCGGCGTCGGTGAGGTGCACCAGCGTCGTCCGCCGCGGGTTCGCTATGGTGCGGAACATCATCGTGGTCTTCACTGTTGTCGTTGACCTCGTCGTTGCGGGCGCCGGGCGGGCCGCAAGGACCGTCGCCGGGGCGCGGGTTGTCGGATTCGCCATCCCTGTAAAGCGTCAGGCTAAACATCCAATTCCCGCGCAAAGCCCTGAAGAGGGTCTGATCACCGTGTGAGTTTGCTCACTGACTGATAGACAAAACGGGCAATCGGCACCACCAACCCCCTTCAGCGAAACGGACATTGTTCCACTGAAGCCCGCATTCCGCTCCCGATCATGGCGACTGGGACACCGGGCACACATCAACGTCTCGTCCGCATGCGCCCGTTATGTACGGGATCACTTTCTACGTCCGGTGACGCCCCCCTCACAAGGTGTCACGGTAGTCACACGCTCGCCCGTTGGCCTTGTTGGAGATCCGGCACTGTGCTGGAATTCCACGGACCGCCGCGGGATCGCACCGGCGCACAAGGGGCGCAACGCAGCGCCGAAGAGCGGCGGGAAGGGGGAGCCAGCGCCGGTCACTCACGACCACCCGGGGAGCGTATTCAGGGCGCCCCCCACGACGCCGACACCGTCCCACCGCTCGCGCGGAGGGGCGCCTGGTCCAGAGGTTGCGACGCTAGTGCAGGGACGTTTCAAGAGGGATGGCAGCGCTTCGGCGGAGCCGGAGCCGCACGGCGGGACCGACCGCGGTTCCTCGCCCCAGCACGCCCAGAACCCGGGACCGGCACCGGCCGCCGGCGGCCCCGAGCGGCCCGGGCGCGCCGGCGCGCCCACGCTCGGCACGTCGCCCACGCCGCCCCCCGCGCCCGCGGCACCCAAGGGCAGCACTCCCCCGCTCGAGGCCGGTTCACGCCTGGCGCTGCGCAACTGGCGCATCTCCACGCGTCTGGTGTCGCTGCTGGCGCTCCCCGTGGTCGCGGCGACCTCGCTCGGTGCCCTGCGCATCAGCGACAACGTGGACCAGATCCAGCAGCTCGACAACATGAAGCTGCTGACGGACATGACCCGGCAGGCGACGCAGCTCGCGGAGGCGCTCCAGGACGAGCGCGACCAGTCCGCCGGCCCGCTCGCCCACGGCGCGACCGCGAACGACTACACGGTCAAGGGCGTCCGCGACAAGACCAACCGCGCCCGCTCCGCCTTCCTGGAGGGCACCCAGGAGATCGGCGACGCCTCCGGCAGCGGCCGGCTCTCGGGTGTGCGCGACAGCATCGTCGGTATCGCGAGCGAGCTGAACAACCTCAGTGCGATACGCGCCAACGCCTACAAGGACCCGCAGAACTCCACCCAGACGGTCGAGGCCTACCACCGTCTGATCAGCGGTCTGCTCAGCCTGTCCCAGGACATGGCGCAGGCCACCAGCAACCCGGAGATGATCCAGCGCACCCGCGCCCTGGCGGCCTTCTCCACCGCCAAGGAGTACGCGTCGATGCAGCGCGCGGTGATCGCGGCGGCCCTGCCCGCGAGCAACACCACGTTCGGCCATCTCTCCGAGAACGACCGCCAGTACGCCCTCTCGGCCCTGGAGAGCCAGGACTCCGAGCTGGACAGCTTCCGCAGCATCTACGGCGATGGCGCCGAGGACCTGACGAAGCCGATCGACCAGGGCAGCCCGACGATCGAGGCCGCCGACCAGTACGCCGGCCGCGTGCTGAAGAGCGCCAACGGCCTGCAGTCGCAGGACAAGCGCTCGTACAAGGACTGGGTCGACGACGACTCGACCAAGATCCAGCAGATGAAGAGCATCGAGGGCACGCTCCTGGAGCAGATGGAACAGAAGGCCCGCGAGCTGAAGAACGTCTCGGAGCGCGAGGCGATCATCTCCGGTGCGCTGATCCTCCTCGTCCTCGGTGTCTCCCTCGTCGGCGCCTTCGTCGTGGCCCGCTCCATGATCCGCTCGCTGCGCCGGCTGCAGGAGACCGCGACCAGGGTCGCCCAGGAACGCCTGCCCGAGCTGGTCAAGCAGCTGTCCGAGTCCGACCCGCAGGACGTCGACACGTCCGTGGAGTCGGTCGGTGTGCACTCCCGGGACGAGATCGGCCAGGTGGCCGCGGCCTTCGACGACGTGCACCGCGAGGCGGTCCGCCTCGCCGCCGAGCAGGCCCTGCTGCGGGGCAACGTCAACGCGATGTTCACGAACCTCTCGCGCCGCTCCCAGGGTCTGATCCAGCGCCAGCTGTCGCTGATCTCCGAACTCGAGTCCCGCGAGGCCGACCCGGACCAGCTGTCGTCGCTGTTCAAGCTCGACCACCTCGCGACGCGTATGCGCCGTAACGGTGAGAACCTCCTCGTCCTCGCCGGTGAGGAGCCGGGCCGTCGCTGGACCCGCCCGGTCCCCCTGGTCGACGTGCTCCGCGCCGCCGCGTCCGAGGTGGAGCAGTACGAGCGCATCGAACTGGCCGCGGTCCCGACCACCGAGGTCGCCGGCCGCGTCGTCAACGACCTCGTGCACCTGCTCGCCGAGCTCCTCGAGAACGCCACCTCGTTCTCCTCGCCGCAGACCAAGGTCAAGGTCACCGGTCACGCGCTGCCCGACGGCCGCGTCCTGATCGAGATCCACGACACCGGTATCGGTCTGTCGCCCGAGGACCTCGCGGCGATCAACGAGCGGCTCGCCTCGCCGCCCACCGTGGACGTGTCGGTGTCCCGCCGCATGGGTCTGTTCGTGGTCGGCCGTCTGTCGCAGCGCCACGGCATCCGCATCCAGCTGCGCCCGTCCGACTCCGGCGGTACGACCGCGCTGGTCATGCTCCCGGTCGACGTCGCCCAGGGCGGCAAGAAGCCCGCCCCGGGCAAGCCGGGCCAGGGCGCCCCGCACAGCGGTGGCCCGGCCGCCGCGCAGGCCGCCGCCGGCGCGGCCGCGGCCCGCCGCCAGGCGCAGCAGGGCAACCGGCCCGCCGGTGGCCCCGGACTCGACGCCGCGCCCGAGCGTGGACAGGTGGGCGCCGGTCAGGGGCCGCGCGCCGCGCTGCCCGGCACCTTCCCCGGTGGCCGCCCCGGCGGCCCCGGCGGACCGCAGGCCCCCGTCTCCCCGCAGGGCCGGCCGGCCCCGGCGGGCGCGGGCACCGGAGCCTTCGGGCAGGGCGGCCCGCAGGCGGCCCAGCCCTTCCAGGAGCCCGGTTCCCGGCAGGGCGGCTTCGGTGACGGCGGCCCGGGTCTGCGCCCGGCCGGGTTCGGCGACAGCGCCCCCGTACCGCCGCAGCAGCCTCAGCAGCAGTCGCAGCAGCCCAAGGAGCGCGGTGGCCGTCGCCGTCCGCAGCTGCCCGGACGTGGTGGTCCGCGGCCGGAGCTGCCCGGTGCCGGCGCGCAGCAGCGCACGCCGAGCTGGAGCGACGAGAACGCGCAGCCGCCGGTGCCGCGCGCCTCGCTGGACGCCCCGCGCGGCCACGAGGAGCCGGACGCGCTGACCTCGACCTCGCCCATGCCGCGGATCGACGACCGTCAGGGCCCCGGTTCGACGGCGGAGATCCCGCGCATCGACGACCGCCAGCAGTTCCCGCGGATCGACGACCGCCAGGGTCCCGGTTCCACCTCCGAGATGCCCCGGCCGGACTTCAACGCCCCGCGCCCCGCCGCCCATGCCGCGGACAACGGGCAGTTCGTCCGCTCCGACATCTTCGGCGCCCCGGGCGCGGGCGGCCCCACGGGCCAGTACCCGGCGGCCGGACAGGGCCAGGACACGGGCCGCTTCCCGGCGCCCGGCCGCGCCCAGGGCCCGGCCCCGACGGGTCAGTTCGCCCCGCAGGGCTACGACGGCTCCGGCACGGGCCAGTTCGCGGCCCCGGGCTTCGGCAACCGCCAGGACCCGTCGTCCACCGGGCAGTTCGAGCGTCCGCAGACCGGCGGTGACGCCTACGGCGCGCCCCGGCCGCCGGCCCCGCAGCAGCCTCAGCGTCGCCAGGAGCCCGAGGCCCTGCCGCCGGCGGCGGGCCCCGGCGACGGGCGCACGCCGCTGTACGACACGCTCGAGACCAACTGGTTCCGCGAGCGGCAGCAGGGCGGCGCCTCCGCGCCGCCGCAGGCCGCCCCCCAGGCCCAGCCCTCCCCAGGTCCCCAGCGTCCGGCCGGTTCGGCCTGGCGGACCTCCCCGAACGACGAGCTCGTCCGCCAGGCCGAGCGCGTACGGCAGCCCGCCTCCGGCGGGGTCACCACCTCCGGCCTGCCGCGCCGGGTCCCGCGCGCGAACCTCGTGCCGGGCACGGCCCAGCAGCAACAGCACCAAAGCGGTCCGCAGGTCTCGCGCGCCCCCGACGACGTGCGCGGTCGGCTGACCAATCTCCGACGGGGCATCGCCCAGGGTCGCCAGGCCGGTACCGGCCAGACCGGCAGCTTCCCCAGCCCCACTCACCAGCAGGAGCGTTAGTTGAGCCCGATGAGCCAGGCGGCACAGAACCTCAACTGGTTGATCACCAACTTCGTGGACAACACCCCCGGGGTGTCCCACACCGTCGTCGTGTCCGCCGACGGTCTCCTGCTGGCGCTGTCCGAGGGCTTCCCGCGTGACCGCGCCGACCAGCTCGCGGCCGTGGCCTCCGGGCTCACGTCGCTGACGGCAGGAGCCTCCCGGATCTTCGAGGGCGGCACCGTGGCACAGACCGTCGTCGAGATGGAACGCGGCTTCTTGTTCCTGATGTCCATCTCGGACGGCTCGTCCCTCGCCGTGCTCGCGCACCCGGAGTGCGACATCGGCCTGGTCGGCTACGAGATGGCACTCCTGGTCGACCGCGCGGGCGCGGTACTCACCCCCGACCTGCGCGCCGAGCTCCAGGGCAGTCTGCTCCACTGACCGGCCCCGGTACCACCCACCTCACGAAATCACCGTCAGGCCGCCACAGTCCCCCCACCGGCCCCGTCAGACGGCTAGCCCGACCGACTTGCTGTCCCGCCCGGAGGATTCATGACCCCGCCCACCGCCTCTCACGATCCGTACGCCGAGCCGTACGGGGACGAGGGCGACCAGCCGCTGGTCCGTCCGTACGCGATGACGGGCGGCCGGACCCGGCCGCGCTATCAGCTCGCGATCGAGGCGCTGATCAGCACCACGGCCGACCCGGCCCAGCTGATGGGACTGCTGCCGGAGCACCAGCGGATCTGCCACCTGTGCCGCGAGGTGAAGTCGGTGGCCGAGGTGTCGGCGCTGCTGGCCATGCCGCTCGGTGTGGCCCGGATTCTCGTCGCGGACCTCGCCGAGGCCGGACTCGTCGCGATCCACCAACCTGGTGGCGACGAGAACAACGGCGGCGCGCCGGACGTGACACTGCTCGAAAGGGTGCTCAGTGGACTTCGCAAGCTCTGACGGAGGGCGGGCGACCACCTCCGCGAAGATCGTGGTGGCGGGCGGCTTCGGCGTCGGCAAGACCACGTTCGTCGGCGCCGTCTCGGAGATCAACCCGCTGCGCACCGAGGCCGTGATGACCTCCGCGTCCGCGGGCATCGACGACCTCACACACACCGGGGACAAGACCACCACCACGGTGGCGATGGACTTCGGCCGTATCACCCTCGACCAGGACCTGATCCTCTACCTCTTCGGTACGCCGGGCCAGGACCGCTTCTGGTTCATGTGGGACGACCTGGTCCGCGGCGCGATCGGCGCGGTGGTGCTCGTGGACACCCGGCGCCTGGCCGACTGCTTCCCCGCGGTCGACTACTTCGAGAACAGCGGCCTGCCCTTCGTGATCGCACTCAACGGCTTCGACGGGCACCAGCCGTACACGCCCGAAGAAGTGCGGGAAGCGCTGCAGATCGGCCCGGACACCCCGATCATCACAACCGACGCCCGGCACCGTGCGGATGCGAAGAGCGCGCTGATCACGCTGGTGGAACACGCGCTCATGGCCCGGCTGCGGTAGATCAAATCGGCGGCACCATACGGCAGTTGTCGTAGATCACCGGGCGCCGGCTGTGGCGTTTGACACGGTCGGCCCCGGTGTTCATAACGTTTCGACAGAGAAATTCGGTGGTACCGACACACCGCGCGGTCGGTCGGTACCGCTGCGCTCACAAAAGCCCCGCCTTTTGGCGGGGCTCGCTCTTTATGACCGTTTTATCTAGGGCATCCAGCCTCCGGAATCCGTGATTCCGAGTGTTTGGAATCGCGCATGCCGACGTGCTGGAATGCCTGAACTGCCCATTGGTCAAAGACGTACAAGTCTCGGACAGGGCTCTGGAGACACCGCGGCACGACGTAGGTGCCGTCGCCGAGAGGTTGTTGGTCGAGTGAGGCGAAGCAAGAACGGTCCCGAGCCGTCGGCACGGGGCAACTTCACCCCGCCGCCGCGCGGAGCGGCACCCGCACAAGTGCCCGGCCCGGAGCCGACGGCTCTCCCGCCCAGCGGCAGCCGCTTCTCCCCGCGCAACTGGCGCGTGCCGACCAGGCTGAACGCGATCCTGCTCATACCCGTGCTCGTCGGCCTGGTGATGGGCGGCTTCCAGGTGAAGAGCTCGATCGACACCTGGCGGCAGGCGCGGGACGCGGAGAACACGGCCCGTCTCGTCCAGGCGTCCCTGACCTACGCCAACGCGCTCGTCACCGAGCGCGACGTCAGCGCCGCACCCCTCCTCCAGGGCAAGGGCCAGAACGACTCGACGGTCGTCCAGGCACGCGGTGCCACCGACCAGGCCGCCAAGATCTTCGACCAGGCAGCCCAGAACATGCCCCACAAGTCGGGCCTGGAGCGCCGCCTCTCCATCTTCCGCAAGGCCGAGACCAAGCTGCCGGCGCTGCGCCAGGGCGCCTACACCTCCGCCCTGAGCGGGGTGCAGACCGAAGAGGGCTACGTCCAGGTCCAGCACCCGCTGATGGAGTTCGCCAACGAGCTCGGTCTGGGCACCGGCAACATCACCAGCTACGGCCGGACCGTCTACGCCATCTCACTGACAAAGGCGGCTCTGTCACTGGAGCGCTCGATCGGTATGCACATGCTGATCAAGCCCGGCACCTCGGACACCAGCCTCGCCAAGCAGCGCGTCGCCCTGTCCTCGTACGCCTACCTCGAGGGCATCGCCGTCGAGGAGTACATCGGCGGCGGTACCCAGGCGGACGCCGACAAGCTCACGGTCCTCCAGAAGAAGATCCAGTCCGACGGCGCGGCGATGGCCCGGCAGGCCAAGGCCAAGGACCCGAGCTACGTGCCCCCGCCGTCCGACCCGACCAAGATGGTCTCGGCCCTCGCCTCGCTGCCGTCCACCGACACCACCGCCCGCGCCGCGCTCGCCCAGCAGGGCGTCACGCCGCAGAACTGGTGGGCGGTCAACACCCTCAAGTTCAACGCGTACCGCCAGATCGAGTCGGACATGGCCGACAAGGCCGTGGCGGACGCCTCGGCCATCGCCGACAACGCCAAGCGGTCCGCGTTCGTCACCGGCGCCATCGTCGTCGTCGCCCTGCTCGCCGCGTTCATCATCGCCGGCCTCATGGCCCGCCAGATGAGCCGCTCGATGCGCCAGCTGCGCAACGCGGCCTTCGGGGTCGCCGAGCAGCGCCTGCCGATGCTGGTCGACCAGCTCTCGCGCACCGACCCCGGCCGTGTCGACACCCGGGTCGCGCCCATCCCGATCTCCTCCACGGACGAGATCGGCGAGGTCGCCCGCGCCTTCGACCAGGTCCACCGCGAGGCCGTCCGGCTCGCCGCCGAGCAGGCCCTGCTGCGGGGCAACATCAACGCGATCTTCACCAACCTCTCGCGCCGCAACCAGTCGCTGATCGAGGGCCAGCTGACCCTGATCACCGAGCTGGAGAACAACGAGGCCGACCCGGACCAGTTGGAGAACCTCTTCAAGCTGGACCACCTGGCCACGCGTATGCGCCGCAACGGCGAGAACCTCCTGGTCCTCGCCGGCGAGGAGCCCGGCCGCCGCTGGGACCAGCCCGTCCCGCTGATCGACGTGCTGCGCGCCGCCTCCTCCGAGGTGGAGCAGTACGAGCGCATCGAGCTGTCCGGCGTCCCCGAGGCCGAGATCCACGGCCGAGCCGTGACCGACCTCGTGCACCTGCTCGCGGAGCTGCTGGAGAACGCCACGACGTTCTCCTCGCCGCAGACCAAGGTCCGCGTGACCGCGACCCGTCTCCCCGACGGCCGCATCATGGTCGAGATCCACGACAAGGGCATCGGCCTGACCGCCGAGGACTTCGCGGACATCAACCACAAGCTGGCCAACCCGCCGACCGTGGACGTCGCGATCTCGCAGCGCATGGGCCTGTTCGTGGTCGGCCGGCTGTCCGACCGGCACGGCATCCGGGTCCAGCTGCGCCCCTCGGGCGAACAGGCCGGCACCACCTCGCTGGTCATGCTGCCCGACGCCATCACCCACGGCGGTGGCGGCGAACAGCCGCTGGAGCGCGACGAGTTCACCGTCTCCCAGATCATCCCGCAGCAGGCCTTCCCGGGTGAGAGCTTCGACGGGCAGCCGCTGCGGACGGCGGCGGAGCTGGGCTTCGACGACAGCCGCTACACCGAGGTCCCGAACGACATACGGGAGTTGGACCCCGTCGGCCGCTCGCTGATGCGCGAGGAGCGCCGTGCGGCCCTGGAGGCCCAGGTCCAGGGCACGAACCGGGAGCAGGAGCCGCAGGAGAGCGATCGGACCGCTCCCCCGTACCAGGACGGCTTCGAGACGCAGCAGCCCGCGTACGGCGACGGACAGCACGCGTACGACAACGGGCAGTCCCCGTACGACAACGGGCAGAACGCGTACGAGGAGCAGCGGGCCGCGTACGACCAGCAGACGGCGTACGCGGAGCCCCAGCAGAGTGCGTACCAGGATCCGTACTTCTCCCAGAACGGCGGCCTGCCGCAGAACGACGGCTTCCCGTCCGGTGGCGGCTACCCGGAGCCCGCGTATGCGGAGCAGGTGCCGGAGGGCCGTACGGCGGACCGGTCCGCCCCGGCGGAGACGTTCTCCGCCTTCGAGGAGTCGCCGTACCAGGACGACTGGCCCCAGCGGGACGACTTCCAGAGCGGCTACCGCCCCGAGTACGCTCCCGAACCGGAATCCGCGCAGGCCGGTGACGTAAGTGAGCGGGACCGCGTAGGCTTCGACCGTCCGGGACCGGCCCCCTCCGCCGGCCACGAGCTGACCGATGCCGGACTGCCCCGCCGCGGCTCCACCGCGAACGGCACCGCCGGCCGGACTCAGCCCGTGACCCAGGATCCGCCGGCGGCTCCGGAGACGGGCGGCGACTGGCGCTCCGCGAACGACGAGCGGTGGCAGCAGGCAGCGCAGCTCCGGAAACCCAAGGCGGGCGGGGTCACCGCTTCCGGTCTGCCTCGACGGGTACCCAAGGCGAACCTGATCGAGGGCGCCGCGGAGGCGACCCCGCAGGGAGGCCCCCAGGTCTCCCGTGCCCCCGAGGACGTCAGGGGCAGGCTGAGCAACCTGCGCCGAGGCGTCCAGCGGGGACGCCGAGCAGGCAGTGAAACGAACGGCCAGGGCTTCGGTCCTGACAGCACCTACAACCAGGAGCGTTAGTGTGAGCCCGATGAGCCAGGCGGCACAGAACCTGAACTGGTTGATCACCAACTTCGTGGACAACACCCCCGGGGTGTCCCACACGGTGGTGGTCTCCGCCGACGGACTCCTTCTGGCGATGTCCGAAGGCTTTCCGCGCGATCGCGCCGACCAGCTGGCGGCCGTCGCCTCCGGTCTGACCTCGCTGACCGCGGGTGCCTCCCGCATCTTCGAGGGCGGCAGTGTGAACCAGACGGTTGTGGAGATGGAGCGGGGATTCCTCTTCATCATGTCCATCTCCGACGGTTCGTCGCTCGCGGTTCTGGCACACCCGGAGGCGGACATCGGCCTCATTGGGTACGAGATGGCGCTTCTGGTCGATCGTGCCGGTACGGTCCTGACTCCGGACCTTCGTGCGGAGCTCCAGGGCAGCCTTCTCAACTAGAAGACGGACGGTGCGTTTGAGCGTCCCGGGGCCGTAAGGTTTCGGGACGCGGCTTCCACAGGGATGGGTGCCCGGCGCAGTCGGAGGAGGAGAGAAAGTGGCAACACCCCCAGGCGGTTCGCCTACCGGCAACTGGTCCTACGGCCCCGGTCAGGGCCCGGGTCAGGGTGACCAGAACCGGTACGACTTCCCCTCCGCGCCGGGACAGTGGCGGCAGCCGTACACGCCGCAGGGCCCCCAGGGTCCGGGTCCGTCACCGTACGACCAGCCGCCGGCACCGCGTATCCAACCCGTGCAGCCGCAGCGCCGCTCCCCCGAGCCGGCGCCCGCCGGATCCTCGAACAACCCTCTGGTGCGTCCGTACGCCATGACGGGTGGCCGCACCAGGCCGCGCTACCAGCTCGCCATCGAGGCGCTGGTGCACACCACCGCGCAACCGCACCAGATGCAGGGCCAGTTGCCCGAGCATCAGCGGATCTGCAACCTGTGCCGGGAAATCAAGTCGGTGGCCGAGATCTCGGCCCTCCTCACGATCCCTCTCGGCGTGGCCAGGATCCTCGTCGCCGACTTGGCGGAGGCGGGCCTGGTCGCCATCCATCAGCCCGGCGGCGACGAGAACGCCGGCGGCCAGCCAGACGTGACACTGCTCGAAAGGGTGCTCAGTGGACTTCGCAAGCTCTAGCGGCGGTCCTTCCCGCTCCACCACCTCCGCGAAGATCGTGGTGGCGGGCGGCTTCGGCGTGGGCAAGACCACGTTCGTCGGCGCCGTCTCGGAGATCAACCCGCTGCGCACGGAGGCCGTCATGACGTCTGCTTCGGCGGGCATCGACGACCTCACACACACCGGGGACAAGACCACCACCACGGTGGCGATGGACTTCGGCCGTATCACCCTCGACCAGGACCTGATCCTCTACCTCTTCGGTACGCCGGGCCAGGACCGCTTCTGGTTCATGTGGGACGACCTGGTCCGCGGCGCGATCGGCGCGGTGGTGCTCGTGGACACCCGGCGCCTGGCCGACTGCTTCCCCGCGGTCGACTACTTCGAGAACAGCGGCCTGCCCTTCGTGATCGCACTCAACGGCTTCGACGGCCAGCAGCCGTACTCGCCGGACGAGGTCCGGGAGGCCCTCCAGATCGGTCCGGACACCCCGATCATCACGACGGATGCGAGACATCGGGCCGACGCCAAGTCCGCCCTGATCACCCTGGTGGAGCACGCGCTGATGGCTCGCCTTCGCTAGGCGGAGGTTGCGGCTACCGGGCTGCCCCAGCGGGTCGTACGCCGGCCGCGGGTGGTTCGTGGTCGATCGCGCCCACGTGGTGGAGCCGCACGTCGATACAGCCCCGCGCCCCTTTGGGGCGTGCACCCTCGGGCCCCTCCTCAGGAGGGGCCCGACTCTTTTTCCGCAGCGACGGCGACTTCGTGCCTGCGCAGCAAGAAGGGCCCCTCCCAAGCGGAGGGGCCCTTCAGGAACTGCTCGGGCGGCGCGGCTACGCGTGCCAGCTGTGCGGGGCGCGGAAGCCCGGTTCGCGCTCAAGGCGGCGCCAGCCTGCCTTGGCGCGGCCTCGGTGGGACGCAGTGGTGGCGGGGGTCTGGGCCGCGGCGCGAGCCAGGAGGACGGCCGTGATGGCGGCCACTTCCTCGGGCTCGGCGTGGCCCTTCTCGACGCGGATGTCAGGGTTGCTCATGGCTGTCAGTCTCCGTGAGAGAGGGGTCCGCGGGGTTGCCGCGGTGGGTCCGCCCGGTTACTGCGGGGGGTTGCCGTGCTTGCGGGACGGCAGGTCGGCGTGCTTCGCGTGCAGCATCGCCAGGGACCTGATCAGGACCTCGCGGGTCTCGGCCGGGTCGATGACGTCGTCCACCAGGCCCCGCTCGGCCGCGTAGTACGGGTGCATCAGCTCGGACTTGTACTCCTTGACCATCCGCGCCCGCATGGCCTCGGGGTCCTCCGCCTCGGCGATCTGGCGGCGGAAGATGACGTTGGCCGCGCCCTCCGCGCCCATCACGGCGATCTCGTTGGTCGGCCAGGCATAGGTGAGGTCCGCCCCGATGGACTGGCTGTCCATCACGATGTACGCACCTCCGTACGCCTTGCGCAGGATCAGCGAGATCCGCGGCACGGTCGCGTTGCAGTACGCGTACAGCAGCTTCGCCCCGTGCCGGATGATGCCGCCGTGCTCCTGGTCGACACCCGGAAGGAACCCGGGAACGTCCAGGAACGTCACCAACGGGATGTTAAAAGCGTCACACATCTGCACAAAGCGCGCAGCTTTTTCACTGGCCTCGATGTCGAGCACACCGGCGAGCGTCTGCGGCTGGTTGGCGATGATGCCGACCACCTGGCCGTCCAGCCGGCCCAGCGCGCAGATGATGTTCCGCGCCCAGCGCTCGTGGACCTCGAGGTACTCGCCGTCGTCGACGATCTCCTCGATCACCTTGGCCATGTCGTACGGCCGGTTGCCGTCCGCCGGCACCAGGTCGAGCAGGACCTCCGAGCGGCGGTCGACGGGGTCGGTGCACTCCACCCGCGGCGGGTTCTCCCGGTTGTTCTGCGGGAGCAGGGAGAGGAGGTAGCGCACCTCGGCGATGCAGGTCTCCTCGTCGTCGTACGCGAAGTGGCAGACGCCGCTGGTCTCGGCGTGGACGTCGGCGCCGCCCAGACCGTTCTGCGTGATCTCCTCGCCGGTCACCGCCTTGACCACGTCCGGGCCGGTGATGAACATCTGCGAGGTCTCACGGACCATGAACACGAAGTCCGTCAGGGCGGGGCTGTAGGCCGCGCCGCCCGCGCACGGGCCGAGCATCACCGAGATCTGCGGGATGACACCGGAGGCCTTGGTGTTGCGCTGGAAGATGCCGCCGTACCCGGCGAGCGCGCTGACGCCCTCCTGGATGCGGGCGCCCGCACCGTCGTTGAGGGAGACCAGCGGCGCTCCGGCCGCGATGGCCATGTCCATGATCTTGTGGATCTTGGTGGCGTGGGCCTCGCCCAGCGCGCCGCCGAAGATGCGGAAGTCGTGGGCGTAGACGAAGACCGTGCGGCCCTCCACCGTGCCCCAGCCGGTGATCACACCGTCGGTGTACGGCTTCTTCGACTCCAGGCCGAACCCGGTCGCCCGGTGCCGGCGCAGCTGTTCGACCTCCTGGAAGGAGCCGGGGTCCAGAAGCAGTTCGATGCGCTCCCGGGCGGTCAGCTTGCCCTTGGCGTGCTGCGCCTCGGTCGCCTTCTCGCTCGGGCCCGCGAGCGCCTGCTTGCGGATCTCGTGCAGTTCGGCGACCCGCCCGCGCGCGTCCGCGGGCTCGCTCCCGGAATCCACAGCCTCGTCCAAAACGGTCATGTAGCGACCTTACGAAGTCCACCAAGGAAAGCTCGCCGTCGACTCCGTACAGTCTCAGGCCCGTTTTCCTGGTAACCCTGAACAGAACAGAGCCCGGATGCAGCCGTTCTGACTGCTCAGAGGGCATGGGCGTTGTCGAGCTCCCACAAAGTGGGAGACGCAGAGTGATCACACCTTGGTGGGCGGCACATGCCATCGCCCGAGTGACAAGGGGCCCCGAACGGCCGCAGGCGACCTGCACACCGTACCGGCCGACCCGAGGCCCACGTGCCGCCGCGCCTCCGTGAGCGACACACACTCGATGAATGTTGAAAGTCGAACGGAATAGGTCTACCGTCTCCCGCGTTGAGCTCGTTGAAGATTAAACAGCTTCGAGCCGCGGCCTCCCTCCAGGACCGCGAACCGTCCCCCAAAGGAGCACGTCATGAGCATCTTCAGCCGCAAGAGCAGCACCGAGACCGCACCGGCCGCCGGGGTGAACCCCGACCTCGCCGCCCTGACCGGCGAGTACACGCTGGACCCGGCGCACAGCACCATCGGGTTCGTGGCCCGGCACGCGATGGTCACCAACGTCAAGGGCAGCTTCAAGGACTTCACCGGCACCCTGCACCTGGACGGCTCGGACCCGTCGAAGTCCACGGCTTCCCTCGACGTGAGGATGGACAGCATCGAGACCGGCTCCGCGGACCGCGACAACCACCTCAAGAGCTCCGACTTCTTCAGGATCGACGAGCACCCGACGATGACGTTCCGCTCCACCCGCGCGGAGGCGCTCGGCGGCGACGAGTACCGGATCACCGGCGACCTCACGATCCTCGGCACGACCAAGCCGATCAGCATCGACCTGGAGTTCAACGGCGCGGCCAAGGACCCGTTCGGCAACGAGCGCGTCGGCTTCGAGGGCAAGGCGGAGATCCTGCGCTCCGAGTGGGGCCTGACCTGGAACGCGGCCCTCGAGACGGGCGGTGTGCTGGTCTCCGACAAGATCAAGCTGGTCTTCGACATCTCGGCGATCAAGCAGGCGTGACCTCGCCGGAACCACCGCGAGCGCCCGCCCTCCCGGATCAGGAGGGCGGGCGCTCGCGTCTTCTCCCGACCCTGTGCCCGCGCTGACGCTCCCGCTCCGGGACCATCGCCTCCGGTGGCGTCGCCGGAGGGGACGGAGGACGGCCAGGCGGTCAGAACCCTCCGCTGAAGTCCCCGCCGCCTCCGCCGAAGTCCCCTCCCCCGCCGAAGTCCCCTCCCCCGCCGTCGCCGAAGCCGCCGCCGAAGTCCCCGGTGTCGAAGTCGGCGCCCGAGACGTCGCCGCCCTCGTACCCGCCGAAGTCGCCGTAGCCGGTGCCGTAGTCGGCGGCGTACGAGGGGGTGGCCATCATGCTGCCGAGCAGCGTGCCGACGAGCAGGCCGGGCAGGAGGCCGCCGCCGAAGTAGCCGCCCGCCCAGGGGCCGTAGGCGGGGCCGGCGTCCCAGTACGGACGGCGGCCGTACTCCGTGTCCACCTCGCGGATCATGGGGTCGCGGCCGTCGGCCAGACGAGCCCGGTCGGCCGCGCAGACCGGGACCTCGCGCGGGGCGCCGCCCGGAGGCGTCCAGGTCGCGTCGGCGACGGACGGGCCGTGGCGCGGGTCGAAGAAGCAGGGCGCCCGGCGCTCGGGCAGCGGCCGGCCCTCGCGGCGGGCGGCGAGCGTCGCCAGCGCGAAGCGGCCGTCCTCCAAGGCCTGGGTCACGGCCTTCACGTCCTCCGGGCGCCGCGCCGCCGCCATGGCCGACTTCGCCTCCTCGTACGTGTCCAGGGCGCGTGCGTAGTCCGCCCGCATCGCGTCGTCGGCGCCCGGCTCCCCCGGCCGGAAGTCGAGGCGGTCGAGTTCCTCGCCGAAGGCGGTGATGTCCTCGTCCACGACGACGCGCAGCTTCTCCAGCGCTGCCTGCTGCTCCTCCTCGCGCCGGCGCCGGCCGCGCCGTACGAGCATGTAGGCGCCGGTGCCGCCGAGCACCAGGACGACGGCGAGCGTGATCAGCGCGGTGGACGACACCCCGTGGCTGCCGCGGGAGGTACCCCAGGTCGAGGGGGCGTGTCCGCCGACGTTGGCGAGGGCACGGTCGGTGAAGTCGTTCAGCTGGGCCTTGGCGGTCTCGCCCTGGACGCTGGTGACCAGGTTCCGCACGGCGCTGTGCCCGAGGACCGAGGAGTCGGCGCGGGCGTCGAAGCGGTCGCCGAGGCGGACGCCGTACAGGCCGGTGATGCCGGTGGCCGTGCGCAGGTCGGCGAAGAGGTCCCGGGTCGGGTAGTCGGCGGGCAGGACCACGAGGAAGACCGGCTTGCCCGCGTCCTCGATCTTCTTGGCGAGCGCGTCGGCGTCCGTGACGGACAGCTGCCGGGAGGCGGCGGGATCGACGTACACGGGACCGCTGCGGAGCGCCTGTGCGATGGCGGAGACGTCCGTGGCGGCCTGCGCGCGGGGCGCTCCGGTGGACAGCACCGTGAGCACGGCCATGAGCAGGGCGACCAGCGGTACGACCAGTCCTCGACGGAGCACGGCGTTCATACTTCGAACCTACCGGAAGGCGCCCGAACGCGGAGGTCGGTGCGGGTGGGCGGCAACGCACCGCCCACCCGCACCGGGTCCGTCAGGCCGCAGCCCGGTAGGCCTGCGTCAGCTCGGCCACGGCTGCCGCGTACCTGCCCGTCAGGAGCAGGTGGTCGGCGTCGGCGAACGGTTTCGCGACGGCCGCGGTCATCTCGGATCCCGCCTTCTGCTGGACGAGCAGCCGGGCCCTGGTGACGATCTCGCGTCCGGCCCGGTCGGAGCCCGTCCTCTCGGCCGCGGCGGCCGCGAGCGCGAGCGCCTTCAGGGTCGCCGCGCCTCCCTGGGGGACCTTGGTCAGCGTGGTGAGCCCCCACCCGTACGGGAACTGCGGATCGTACGAGGCGTCGCCGACGTTGATCGGCAGCTGGTTCTCCGACCGCGGCCAGGTGACGGGGAGCTGCCCGGTGAAGGGCCGCCTGCCGTAGAGGACGTCCGCCACGCCGTCGCCCTCCGTGCCGGGCAGCCAGGACGCCACGAGGGCGTCGATCTCGCCGAGCCGGTCGCCGATGATCTGCGGGCGCCCGGAGACGATCAGCACCGCGCACTTCATGGCCCCGCACACCTTGTCGACGGCGGCCTGGTCGGCGGTGGAGAGCCGCAGGTCGTGGCCGTTGCCGACGTCACCGACGCCCTCGGCGTAAGGGGTCTCGCCGACGACGACCACGCCGACGTCGTAGCCGTTCGTCGGTGCCGAAGCGTCCTTGGAGTAGGTGATGGTCGCGTCCGGCGCGGCCTTCCGCATGCCCTGGAGGATGGTCGTGCCCCGGGTGTGGGTGCCGGAGGAGCCCTGCCAGGTGAGGGTCCAGCCGCCGGTCTGGTTGCCGAGGTCGTCGGCGTCGGAGCCGGCGACGTACACCTTCTGGTTCTTCTTCAGCGGCAGCACACCGTGCGCGTTCTTCAGCAGGACCTGGGACTCGGCGGCCGCCTGGCGGGCCACGGCCCGGTGGGCCGCCGAGCCGATCCGCGCGGCACCGGTGGTGTCGGCGTAGGGGTGCTCGAAGAGCCCCAGCCTGAACTTCTGCGTGAGGATGCGGGAGACGGCGTCGTCGACGCGCCGCTCGCTGATGCGCCCGGCCTTCACCTCGTCGACGAGTGTCGTACGGAAGTCCTTGTACGCATACGGCACCATCATCATGTCGACGCCCGCGTCGACCGCCGAGCGGACGTGGGACGCGTAGTCGCCGGGGAGCTGGTCGATGGCGTTCCAGTCGCTGATGACGAAGCCGTCGAAGCCCATACGGCCCTTGAGCACACCGTTGATCATGTCGCCGCGGGCGTGCATCTTCACGGGGCCCTGGCCGTCGCCGACGATGTCGAGCGAGGAGTACGACGGCATGACCGAGCCGATGCCGCGCCGGACGGCCGTCTTGTACGGCGCCAGGTGGACGGCCTCCAGCTGCTGCCGGGTGACCGTGGTGACGCCCTGGTCGATGGTGTAGGAGCCGGTGGTCGACGAGCCGTACGCGGTGCCGCCGTCGCCGACGAAGTGCTTGGCGGTGGCGAGCACCTTGTCGTCACGGCTCAGGTCGCGCCCGTCCGGCCTTCCCTGCAGGCCCTGGATGATCGTCTCCATGGACTGCACGAGCGCCGGGTCCTCGCCGAAGGACTCGTAGGAGCGGCCCCAGCGTTCGTCACGGGTGACGCACAGGCAGGGCGCGAAGTCCCACGGGACGCCGGTGGCGCGCACCTCGGAGGCGGTCACCGCCCCGGTCTTCCCGGCCAGTCGGGGGTCTCTGGTCGCTCCGATGCCGATGTTGTGGGGCATGATCGTGGCACCGGTGAGGTTGTTGTGGCCGTGCACCGCGTCCACGCCGTAGATCAGCGGGATCTGGAAGCGGGTGGCCTGCGCCTGGAGCTGGAAGCCGTCGATCATCTTCGCCCAGGCCTCGGGGGTGTTGGGCGTGGGGGTGGAGCCGCCGCCCGAGAGGAGTGAGCCGAGGGCATAGGTGGCGATGTCGCCCTGGTCGCTGAGGGCGGCGCGCTCGGCCTGGGTCATCTGGCCGGCCTTCTCCTGCGGGCTCATACGGGAGAGGAGGTCCGCGACGCGCTTCCTGACGGGCAACTCTCTGTCCAGGTACGGCAGTCCGTGGGCGTCGATGACCACCTGGGGCGTCTCGGCCGGGGCCTTGGCTCCGGTGACCGTGAGCTTGACGGGGATGGTCTCGGCGGGCTCGGCGGACCTGTCCTTCAAGGTGGGGACCTGGATGGTCCGGGAGGCGCCGGAGGCGGTGCCCGCGGGGAAGGTGAGGGTGCCGGAGACCGGGGTGTAGTCCTTGCCGGGCTCGGCGCTGCCGCCGCCGGTCTCGTACCGCACGCTCACGGGCTCGTCGATCGGAGCGGAGCCGGTGGTGGCGACGGTGACCCTGACGGTCGCCGTTCCCCCCTCCTTCACCGGGTGGACGGGGGCGTCGGTGGTGACGGAGGCGCGCAGCGACTGGTCGGCCCTGCCGTACAGCTCCACGTCGTCCATCGCGAAATGGCCCTTGACGCCGACCGGCAGGGTGACGGCGTAGCCCCACATCCCGGTGAGGCCGAGGACGTGGTCGATACCGCCGACCGGCTGGTAGTCCGTGCGATAAGTGAAGTCGGTGAAGGGGATCTCGATCTGTTTCCAGCCGGTGAAGTCGTCGGTGAAGGAGGTCGTCCACAGCTCCGACGCCTCGCCGTTCGCGCCGCCGTCCTTGATCTCGAAGGCGATCTTCTTGCCGTTGTCCTGGCCGTCCCACCAGAAGCGGATTCCCTTGTGGGCGGACCAGTCGTGGGCCGGCTGGTCCGCGGCGAAGTCGTGGGTGAAGCCGCCGTAGCCGCTGATGTCGTAGGTGCCCGAGAGGACCTTGGCGCCCTCGGGGGCGTCGGCGCGGTCGGCCAGTCGGAGCGTGGGCGGGTCGTCGCTGTCGCCGCCCCAGGTGAAGATGCCCTCGGCGGGCTGGTTCGCGAAGGGCACCTCGCCCTCGAAGCGGTCGACGGGGGCAGGGGCGGGGGTGGGGTCGTCGGCCGCGCGCGCCGACGCCAGGGGGATCAGGGCGGTGAGCAGGGCGGCGGAGGCGAGCAGGGCGGTTCTTCGCATGGACGGACCTTCCCTCGACTCATCAAGTCGTCATGGTTCGCTCAAGACTTAGATCACGCCGTGAGTTAACTAGCGCCCCGGGCACCCGTCAAGACCGCACGTCAGAACGGGCAAAGACACAACTCCCTGCCGAATCACGCCCCTTGTCGATTCAGATTCTGAACGCGCACACCCTTGACGCGTGTACGAAGCCGTCATTTACTCACGCCTCGCACGCCCCCATCCCCCACCTCCAGAAGGGCGGCGCTCCATGAACAGACACAGGCGCACGGTCCGGCTGCTGCTCGCCGGGCTGCTCACCGCCGCCGGGTTCGCGACGGCCACGCCGGCGCACGCGGCCGGCGAACAGGTCACCGCCTGGCTCACCACGACCGACGACTCGGGCGGGCGCCATGTGGTGCGGGGTC
This sequence comes from Streptomyces sp. NPDC093984, assembly GCF_044764595.1. Taxonomy (NCBI): domain Bacteria; kingdom Bacillati; phylum Actinomycetota; class Actinomycetes; order Kitasatosporales; family Streptomycetaceae; genus Streptomyces; species Streptomyces sp. NPDC093984. Next base: position 151,822 of record NZ_JBIWIM010000010.1, read on the forward strand.
TGCAGCCGCAGACGCCGTTCGCCTTCCAGTCCGGCACCGGTGGCAGCGGTGAGAACATCACCGTGGACGAGAACACGCGCTACCAGACCTTCACCGGCGGCGGGGCGTCCTTCACGGACACCGCGGCCTGGCTGATGAACAGCAGCGGGGCGCTCACGCAGGCGACGCGGGACGCGACGATGCGGAAGCTGTTCTCGCCGACGGACGGGATCGGCCTGTCGTTCCTGCGCAATCCGATGGGCGCCTCCGACCTGGCGCGCTACGGATACACGTACGACGACGTGCCGGCCGGTCAGAACGACCCGTCGCTGGCGAGGTTCTCCATCACGCACGACCTGGCGGACGTGGTGCCGCTGACGAGGCAGGCGCTCCAGCTGAACCCGCAGCTGACGGTGATGGCCTCCCCGTGGACCGCGCCCGCCTGGATGAAGGACAGCGGGCAGCTGAACGGAGGCTGGCTGAAGGCTGAGGACTACGGGGCGTACGCCTCGTACTTCGTGAAGTACCTCCAGGCCTACCGGGACCAGGGCATCCCCGTCACGTACGTCACGGCCCAGAACGAGCCGACGTGCTGCTCGGGTTACCCGTCGATGAGCTGGAACGCGTCCGGGCTCGCCTACTTCACGAAGAACGAGCTGCTGCCGAAGCTCCAGGCGGCGGGTCTGACGACGAAGGTGCTGGCGCACGACTGGAACTGGGACACCTACGACTCCTACGCCGCCCAGACGGTGGACGACGCGGCCATCCGCTCGCACCCGAACTTCGGCGGGATCGCCTGGCACGGGTACGGGGGTGACGTGACGAAGCAGACGGCCGTCCACAACCAGTACCCGCAGCTGGACGCGTTCGGCACGGAGCACTCGGGCGGCACCTGGATCGCGAACCAGCAGCGCGAGGACATGCTCAACATCGTCGACTACACCCGGAACTGGGCGAAGTCCGTGACGAAGTGGTCGCTGGCCGTCGACCAGAACAGGGGGCCGCACAACGGCGGCTGCGGCACCTGCACCGGACTGATCACGGTCCACAACGGGGACGGTGCGAGCGGGACGGTCGACTACACGGTCGAGTACTACACGATGGGGCATCTGACGAAGTTCGTACGGCCGGGCGCGCAGCGCATCGCCTCGACGGCGTCGTCGTCCGTGCCGAACGTGGCGTGGCGGAACCCGGACGGTTCGAAGGCACTGATCGCGTACAACGACGCCACGTCGGCGAAGACGGTGACGATCGACTGGGGCGGGCAGCACGCGACGTACTCGCTGCCGGGGAAGACGTCGGCGACGTTCACGTGGTCGGGTGCGCAGTCGGGCGGCGGCGACCGGGCGGGGGCGTTCGTGGGGCTCGCGGGCAAGTGCCTGGACGTGGCGGGGGCGTCGAACGCCGACGGCACGGCCGTGCAGCTCTACGACTGCAACGGGACGGCCGCGCAGCAGTGGACGGTGAAGGCCGACGGGTCGATCCAGGCGCTCGGGAAGTGCCTGGACGTGACGTCCGGGTCGACGGCTGACGGGGCGAAGGCGCAGTTGTACGACTGCAACGGCACGGGAGCGCAGCAGTGGTCGTACAACTCGTCGACGGGTGACGTGGTGAACATCGCCGCGAACAAGTGCCTGGACGTCACGGACAACTCGTCGGCGAACGGGGCGCGGGCGCAGATCTGGTCGTGCACGGGTGCGGCGAACCAGAAGTGGCGGTTGCAGTAGCCCTCCCGGGGGGTTCTCGCCCCCGCCGCCCCTACCCGTCCCACCTCCAGGGGCTCCGCCCCTTCACCCCCACCGGGGGCTCGGCCCCGAACCCCAGGGCCGGCCCCCGCACTTCGCGGAGGCTCCACCCCAGGCCCCGTCCGGGGGGCCGCCCCGCAGCCCGTGTCGTGAGGCCGGCAGCGGGGGTTGGGGGCGGCAGTCCGCGGCGTGGGGGCACGGGTGGCTTCGGGGGCTACTCCGCCGGTTCCACGCCGGCCCGCAACAGGCCGTAGGTGTACGCGTCCTCCAAGGCCTGCCACGATGCCGCGATCACGTTCTCCGCCACGCCCACCGTGGACCATTCGCCCTTGCCGTCCGACGTGGAGATCAGGACGCGGGTCGTGGACTGGGTGCCGTGCTTGCCCTCCAGGATGCGGACCTTGTAGTCGACCAGGTCGAGGGCGGCCAGCTGCGGGTAGATCTTCTCCAGGGCCACGCGCAGGGCGCGGTCCAGGGCGTTGACCGGGCCGTTGCCCTCCGCCGTCGCCACGATCCGCTCGCTCTTCGCCCACAGCTTCACCGTGGCCTCGTTGGCGTGCGTGCCGTCCGGGCGGTCCTCGACGATCGCCCGCCAGGACTCCGTGCGGAAGTAGCGCAGCGGCTTGCCCGCCACCTCCTCGCGCAGGAGCAGTTCGAAGCTCGCGTCCGCCGCCTCGTACGTGTAGCCCTTGAGCTCCCGCTCCTTGACGCGCTCGACCACCCGGCCCACCAGCTCGCGGTCACCGCCCAGGTCGATGCCCAGTTCCTTGCCCTTGAGCTCCACCGAGGCCCGGCCCGCCATGTCGGAGACCAGCATCCGCATGGTGTTGCCGACCAGTTCCGGGTCGATGTGCTGGTACAGGTCCGGGTCCACCTTGATGGCCGAGGCGTGCAGGCCCGCCTTGTGGGCGAAGGCCGAGACGCCCACGTACGGCTGGTGGGTGGAGGGCGTGAGGTTCACGACCTCCGCGATCGCGTGGCTGATGCGCGTCATCTCGCGCAGACGGCCCTCCGGCAGCACCTTCTTGCCGTACTTCAGCTCCAGGGCCGCCACCACCGGGAACAGGTTGGCGTTGCCCACCCGCTCGCCGTACCCGTTCGCCGTGCACTGCACGTGCGTCGCACCCGCGTCCACCGCCGCGAGGGTGTTCGCGACCGCGCAGCCCGTGTCGTCCTGGGCGTGGATGCCGAGCCGGGCACCCGTGTCCGCCAGCACCGTCGAGACCACCGCGTGGACCTGGGCGGGCAGCATGCCGCCGTTCGTGTCGCAGAGGATGACCACGTCCGCGCCCGCCTCGGCCGCCGTACGCACCACCGACTTGGCGTACGCGGCGTTCGCCCGGTAGCCGTCGAAGAAGTGCTCGCAGTCGACGAAGACCCGCCGGCCCTGCGCCCGCAGGTGGGACACCGTGTCGCGGATCATCTCCAGGTTCTCGTCGAGCGTCGTGCGCAGCGCCAGTTCGACATGGCGGTCGTGGGACTTGGCGACCAGCGTGATCACCGGAGCCCCCGAGTCCAGCAGCGCCTTGACCTGCGGGTCCTCCGCGGCCTTGCCGCCCGCGCGGCGCGTCGCGCCGAAGGCCACCAGCTGGGCGTGCCGGAAGGCGATCTCCTGCTGGGCGCGCGCGAAGAACTCGGTGTCCCGCGGGTTCGCGCCGGGCCAGCCGCCCTCGATGAAGCCCACGCCGAAGTCGTCCAGGTGCCGTGCGATGGCCAGCTTGTCCGCGACGGTGAGGTTGATCCCCTCGCGCTGCGCGCCGTCGCGCAGCGTCGTGTCGAAGACGTGGAACGAGTCGTCGAGCTCGCTGGTTGCCGTCTCGGTCATGGTCTCAAGGCTCCTGTTTTGGATCTCGGTCTTACCGGAATGACCGGTTCCACCGTCCCCCCATACTCCCTCGCGCTCCGCCCCCGGCTGAAGGTGGGCCAGGAAACGAAAAAACCCCTCGCGGGTGCGAGAGGTCTGCGCGCGGGTCGAGGACGACGGTGGCCACCCGTACCTGGTCGTACGTGGCGGTCACTGCGGACCGGCGCGCCTGCTGCCAATAATCATGGCGAACGAGAGCACGGGGGCAGTTTGGCACAGTCCGCCCCCGCGCTCACCGCCGTCTCAGGATGCGGTCGTCAAGGAGGAGGACTGCCCGTCCTTCATCCGGGTGAGGTCCAGGTCCCTGGTCTCCCGCATGGTGACGTACACGACCAGCGAGACGGCCGCACAGGCCGCGACGTACCAGAAGAAGCCGGACTCGGCGCCCGCGTCCTTGAACCACAGGGCGACGTATTCCGCCGTTCCGCCGAACAGGGCGTTGGCCACCGCATAGGGAAGCGCCACACCCAGCGCGCGGACGCGTGTCGGGAACAGCTCGGCCTTCACACAGGCGTTGATCGAGGTGTATCCGGTGACCACGACCAGGGCCAGCAGCGCCAGGCCGAGAGCCGGCCAGAAGCTGTCCGCCTGCTTCAGCAACGTCATGATCGGGACCGTCAGCAGGGTCGAGCCGACCGCGAAGGTGATCAGCAGAGGCCGGCGGCCGATCCGGTCGGAGAGCCGGCCGGCGAGCGGCTGGAGGCAGGCGAAGACGATCAGCGCGGTGAAGGAGACCAGGGTCGCGGTCTGTTTGGGCAGGCCCGCCGAGTTCGACAGGTACTTCGTCAGATACGTGGTGTAGGTGTAGTACGCGACCGTGCCTCCCATGGTCAGTGCGATCACCAGGAACGCCTCGCGCTTGTGCCGCCACAGCGCGCGCAGCGTGCCGCGCTCCTCGCCTTCCCTCTCGTCGGCCTCGGCCTCGTAGACGTCCGTCTCCAGCATGTTCCGGCGCAGGTAGAAGACCACCGCCGCGCCGAGGGCGCCCAGTACGAACGGGATGCGCCAGCCGTAGTCGTGCAGCGCGTCGTCGGACATGGTGCGCTGGAGGACGATCTGCAGGCCGAGGCCGACGATCTGGCCGGCGGTCATCGACACGTACTGGAAGCTGGAGGCGAAGCCGCGCCTGCGAGGGTCGGACGCCTCGGTGAGGTAGGTCGCGCTGGCCGCGTACTCGCCGCCCACCGACAGCCCCTGCAGCAGTCGGGCGACGAGCAGCACCGCCGCGCCGCCGTACCCGGCGACGGCGTACGTCGGCGCGATCGCGATGAGGATCGCGGAGGCGGACATCAGCGTGACCGTGAGGGTCAGCGCGGCCTTGCGGCCCCTGCGGTCACCGACCCGGCCGAGCAGCCAGCCGCCGACCGGGCGCATGAAGAAGCCGACCGCGAAGATGCCCGCGGTGTTCATGAGCTGGGCCGTGGGGTTGCCGTCGGGGAAGAACGCCCCGGCGAAGTAGGTGGCGAAGCTGGCGTAGACGAACCAGTCGTACCACTCCACCATGTTGCCGGCCGAGCCGATCCAGATCTTCTTCCAGTGCTCTCGTCCCATGGGCCGTAACGTGCCGGGCGTTCGCGGGTGCGACAAGAGCGCCTCGGGTTTCGTTCATTGCGTTCATGACGCATCCGCGGGCCGGCCGCCTGCTCCCGTACGGGAGAAAAGAGGGCCGCCCCGCAGGTGAAAGTCCGGGGCGGTCCCTGAAGAGGTGCGGCGGGCGTCAGCCCAGCTTGTGCATCCAGCCGTGCGTGTCCTCGCGCGTGCCCCGCTGGATGTCGAGCAGCGCCTCGCGGAGCTTCAGCGTGACCTCGCCCGGCTCGCCGCCCGACTGCTTCCACTCCGCGGTGGCGCGCTTGACCGTGCCGACCGGGGTGATGACCGCGGCGGTGCCGCAGGCGAAGACCTCGGTGAGGGTGCCGTTCTCGGAGTCGGCCTGCCACTGGTCGATGGAGACGCGACCCTCCTCGGCCTCGTAGCCCAGGTCACGGGCGACCGTCAGCAGCGAGTCACGGGTGACGCCCTCCAGGATGGAACCGGTCAGCTTCGGAGTGACGATCTTGTTGCCGTACACGAAGTACAGGTTCATGCCGCCGAGTTCCTCGACCCACTTGTGCTCCACGGCGTCGAGGTAGCAGACCTGGTCGCAGCCCTTGGCGGCGGCCTCGGCCTGGGCGAGCAGGGAGGCCGCGTAGTTGCCGCCGGTCTTGGCGTCGCCCATGCCGCCGGGGACGGCGCGGACGCGGTCCTCGGACGCCCAGATCGAGACGGGCTTCACACCGCCCGGGAAGTACGCGCCGGCCGGGGAGGCGATGACCAGGAAGAGGTACTCGTTGGCGGGCTTGACGCCCAGGCCGACCTCGGTGGCGATCATGAAGGGGCGCAGGTAGAGGGACTCCTCGCCGCCGTGCGCCGGCACCCACGCCTTGTCCTGCTGGACGAGCAGGTCACACGCCTCGATGAAGGTCTCGACCGGCAGCTCGGGCATCGCGAGGCGCTTGGCGGAACGCTGGAAGCGCAGGGCGTTCATCTCCGGGCGGAAGGTGGCGACGGAGCCGTCGGGCTGACGGTAGGCCTTGAGCCCCTCGAAGATCTCCTGCGCGTAGTGCAGGACGTTGGTGGCCGGGTCGAGGGAGATGGGCGCGTAGGGGACGAGCTGACCGTCGTGCCAGCCCCGCCCCTCGGTCCACCTGATCGTCACCATGTGGTCGGTGAAGTGGCGGCCGAACCCGGGGTTGGCCAGGATCGCCTCCCGCTCCGCGTCGGAGAGCGGGTTGGAGGAGGGCTTCAGCTCGATCGTGGGCGTCGTCATGTGTGGTTGTCCTTCACCGGTTGTCGTGACGGGCCGCGCTCACTCCCGCACCGGCAGTGGCCGGTGCTAGGACGTCCGAGCATTCCCTCAATCCGCGGCTCCGCGTTCGATTATGACAAGCGGGTGAGGGATGGGGGCACCCCCACGCCTTTCGGGCTGCGGGGGAGAAACGGTGTGAATACGGCCCTAGGGGTAGCACAGGGTGGGTCGATGGTGACACCCGGCGAGGGCATGGGAAAGCCGCCGGGTGCGGTTGCGACCCGGCGGCCTTGACTCAGGGGGTGTGAGTAGGTCGGCGGGTCAGCCGGCTACTCGTACGGCGAGCGCGTCGCCGATCTCGTCGGTCGTGCGGGCGGGCTTGCCCGCGCGCTCCGCGAGGTCGGTTGAGACGGCCTCCTCGATGCGGGCGGCCTCGGCCTCGTAGCCGAGGTGACGCAGCAGGAGGGCGACCGACAGGACGGTGGCCGAGGGGTCGGCCTTGCCCTGGCCCGCGATGTCGGGTGCCGAGCCGTGCACGGGCTCGAACATCGACGGGAACTCGCCGGACGGGTTGATGTTGCCGGAGGCGGCGACCCCGATGCCGCCGGAGATGGCGGCGGCGAGGTCGGTGATGATGTCGCCGAAGAGGTTGTCGGTGACGATCACGTCGAAGCGCTCGGGCTGGGTGACGAGGTAGATCGTCGCCGCGTCGACGTGCATGTACTCGGTGGTGACCTCGGGGAACTCCTCGGCCACCTTGTTGAAGATGTTCGTCCACAGGTGACCCGCGAACGTGAGCACGTTGTTCTTGTGGACCAGGGCCAGCTTCTTGCGCGGGCGTGCCTGGGCGCGGGCGAAGGCGTCCCGGACCACGCGCTCGACGCCGAAGGCGGTGTTCACGGACACCTCGGTGGCGACCTCGTGCGGGGTGCCCTTGCGGATGGTGCCGCCGTTGCCCGTGTACGGGCCCTCGGTGCCCTCGCGGACCACGACGAAGTCGATCTCGGGCTGACCCGCGAGCGGGGTCGCAACACCCGGCAGCAGCTTGGAGGGCCGCAGGTTGACGTGGTGGTCGAAGGCGAAGCGGAGCTTGAGCAGGAAGCCGCGCTCCAGCACGCCCGACGGCACCGAGGGGTCGCCGATCGCGCCGAGCAGGATCGCGTCGTGCTGCTTGAGCTGCTCGAGGTCGGCGTCGGTGAGGGTCTCACCGGTGGCGTGGTAGCGCCGGGCGCCGAAGTCGTACTCCTTGGTCTCCAGCTTCACATCCTGCGGAAGGACGGCGGAGAGGACCTTCAGCCCCTGGGTCACGACCTCCTGGCCGATGCCGTCACCGGGAATCACTGCGAGATTGATGCTGCGAGACATGACGGCACCGTACTCCTTGTCCCACGCAATGACACGGGGTGTCCGCGATGCGGACACCGGCCCGACAGCAAGATGCGGCGCGGCAGATGGCGCGGGGCGCCCGGCCGCGCCGCACCTCGTGCGGGTGCGGCTCCCGGCTTATGGGTGCAGCCTCATGGGTGAGGGTGCGGGCCTTACGGGTGAGGGGCTGGGATGCGGAGGCGCGGCTCAGTGGCCGGTCGCGCCGCCGTTGTCCCTGCGGTCGAGGGCGCGCTGGAGCGCCGCGGCGGCGTTCTTGCGGTCGGACTCGCTCGTACGGGAAACGTGACGGACTCGGCGGCGGGCGGTCGTCTCGGCCATGGGAAATCGACTCCTTCGACATCCGGGAGTGCGGAAAGGGGGTTACGAGACTCCCCCACTGCTTAACGCGTGGGAGGTGCCCCCAGCCGAGGCGTGGAGCGGTGCCGCAGGGGTTGCCTGCACGGGGCCCGGCTCTCGACCGCCATTCGCTTGATCGAGCGAGACGTTCGGCTTCTACAAAAGTAAGTGAGGACAGGGCGTCTGTCTCCACAATTACTCGGACTTCCTACTATCTGAGACGGCACGGCGGGCCATACGGGCGCGACCTGCGAAAACGGTCGTCGACGATCAGAGGACGTCCCCGTCGCGCCAGTCGAAGACCAGCTTGCGCTTGAAGTCGAGGTCGCCCGCAGCGGCGGGGCGCACGTAGGTGCAGTCCTCGTCGTCACGCAGGCGGACGACACCGCGGGTGCCGAGACCGTAGAGACGGCCGCGCCAGAGCCGCCAGCCCCGGGCGGCGTAAAGGGGGGCACCGTCGTCGCTGGCGGAGAGCGCGCCGAGGTCGTAGGCGCGGTCGATGATCCGCTCGGCCTCGGCCATGACACGCCCGCCGAGCCCCTGGCGCCGCACGTCGGCGCGGACGCCCACGCCCTCGACGTACCCGACGCGCAGCCAGCGCTTGCGGTAGCGGGCGCGCCGCTGGATGACGGACCCGTGCGCGGCGAGCCCCTCCTCGTCGCTGACGAGCACGTGCATCCCGCCGAGCGCGTGCTCCCAGTCGTCATCGTCGTAGCCGTCGAACGCGGCGTCCAGCAGCGCGCGCACGGCCCGGAGCTCGGCGGGGTCGAGGTCGGCGGTGTGGGCGGTACGGACTCCGACTGTCACGTGATCAGTATCACTCGTTCCGTCACGTTCTCCCCGCCCGACGCCCCCTGTTGCTCCCCTGCGCGACGCCCTTCACGGCCCGACTCCGGGTGTTCCTCTACATGACCTCTCACCCTGTGCTTGACCTCCAGTCCGATGTATAGGCCGCGTCACACGCCTTGACATGGACATATAGCGCCACCACCCTCACAGTCATCGGATGACTGCGACAGGGAGAGGTTCCGCATGACCGCCCGACCACGGCTCCGCACCATCGTCCTGGCCCTCTGCTCCGCACTGCTCGCCACCACCGCGTCGGCCCTTCCGGCACAGGCCGGCGCCACCGCACGGGAGGCGTCCTGGGAGGTGCGCGGCCCTCACGGCTCACCGACGGCCGTCGTCGCGCTCGACCCGTCCGACGGGCACCCGACGCTCACCGTCAGACGCGACGGCCGCACGGTTCTGGAACCGTCGCCGGTCGGCCTGGTCACCCGACAGACCGACTTCTCCAAGGGGTTGAGTCTGATCGGCCGCAGCAGCCGTGCGGTCGCGGAGCGGTACACGAGCACCGCGGGCAAGTCCCGCGTACGCGACGTCCGTATGACCGAGGCCCGCTTCCGCTTCCGTACCGCCACGGGCGCCCGGCTCGACCTGGTGACGCGGGTCGCCCCGGACGGCGTCGCGTACCGCTATGTGCTGCCGCAGAACCACGGTGGCGTCCTGCGCGAGACGTCCGCCTTCACGCTCCCCGCCGGCGCGAGCGCCGCCCTCGGTGCCTACCGCGCCGACAACGAACTGCCCTTCAAACGCTACGAGTCGGCCGCGACCGCACCGGCGGGCGCGTACATGATGCAGTCCCTCTTCCACACCGACGGCGGCTGGGCGCTGATCGCCGAGTCGGACGTCACCGGCACCTACGCGGGTGCCCATCTGACACACACGGCGGGCTCGCCGACGTACGGCGTGAGCCTCTACGACGACGCCGCGATCGACACCACCGGCGCCCTGACCACCCCCTGGCGAGCGGTCATCACCGGTGACCTGGCCACCGTCACCGGGTCCACCTTCGTGGACGACCTCGCCCCCGCCTCCCGCGTCCGCGACACCTCCTGGATCAAGCCGGGCCCTGCCCTGTGGACCTGGCTGGCCGGCGGCAAGACGGCCGGGCAGAGCCTCGCGGCGCAGGAGAAGTACGTGGACTACGCGGCCGAGCGCGGCTGGCCGTACGAAGTCGTGGACGCCGGCTGGTACTTCAAGCCCGACGCCTGGGACGTCATCGACCCGGACTGGCAGACGGACAGCTGGATGCCCGAGCTGGTGCGCTACGCGGCGGCGAAGGGCGTCGGCATCCACGTCTGGCTGCACTACACGCTCCTCACCGACCCCGCCGAGCGCGAGAAGTGGCTCGGCAGGCTGGAGCGCTGGGGCGTGAAGGGAGTGAAGATCGACTTCATGGACTCGGAGTCCCAGGAGCGGATGCGCTGGTACGACGACGTCCTGGAGTCGACGGCCCGACACCACCTCATGGTGAACTTCCACGGCTCGACGGTCCCCAAGGGCATCCAGCGCACCTGGCCGCAGGTCATGACGATGGAGGGCGTCGGCGGTGAGGAGAAGCGCAACAACACCGCGGAGCACCTGGCGTCCCTGCCGTTCACGCGGAACGTCATCGGGTCCATGGACTTCACCCCGGGCGCCTTCCACCGCCCTTACCGCCCCAACGTGGGCTCCGACGCGGGCGAGTTGGGGCTGACGGTCCTGTACGAGTCGGGCATCCAAAATCTCGCCGGCACCCCGGAGTCGTACGACGCGCGCCCCGAGGCCCGGCGCTTCCTGGAGCAGCTTCCGGCCCGCTGGGAGGAGACCCGGCTGCTGACCGGCGACCCGGGCCGTTCCGCGGTGCTGGCCCGGCGCTCGGCGGACGGCCGCTGGTTCATCGGGGGCACGTTCGCCGGCGCGGCGCAGACGGCCGACGTGCCGATCCGGCTGGGCGCGGGGCCCTGGCTGGTGGAGACCCTGACGGACGGCCCGTCGGGCCTGGTGCGCGAGACGCACACGGTGCGCGGCGGGGACACCCTCGCGGTGCCGGTGGCGGCGGACGGCGGCTTCGCGGCCCTCGCCTGCCGTCCGTACGCGGGCCGTACGACGTGTGAGCGCTGACCCCGGCCGGCCCGGCGCCCTCGTGCGGAAGGCACCCCGCACGAGGGCGTCGGGCCCCCGCCGGGTCACAGCACGTCCGCGACCGCCTGGCGGAATCCCTTCGGGCCCTCTGTCCAGGGCATGTGCCCGGCATCGGGCAGGACCACCCGCCGCACCATCGGCAGGGCCCGTTCCAGGGAGTCGACCGCCGAACGCGGCCGGATGTCCCGGCCGCCGTCGACGATCAGCACGGGCACGTCGAGGGTCCGGCAGGCGGCGTGCAGCTCCGGGGTGCCCCAGGTGCGCTTCCGCTCCCCGTTGAGGGCCCTGTTGCACTCGTCGTTGACGCCGAACCAGGGATCGGCCATGCGCCCGGCGTGCTCCAGAGCCCGCTCGCGGTCCTCGAACTCGATCGACCACTGCAGGACCGCCCGCTCCCGGTCCTCCTCATCGGTGCGCTCGACGCGATCGGTCAACTCCCGCCATCGCACGAGACGTTCGGGCTGCTCACCGAGTCTGGCGAGGAAGTTCCCGCGGTAGGCGGGGTGCCAGGTGTCGTCCGAGTCGATGCCCGTACCGGAGACATAGATCAGCGCCCGCACCCTCTCCGGGTGCGTCAGCGCGTAGCTCAACGCCAGTTGCGCGCCCCAGGAGTGGCCGAGCAGGGCCATGCGGTCGAGGCCGAACCGCCGTCGGACGGCGTCGAGATCGGCCACGAAGCGGGCGCTCGTCCAGGGTCCGGCGCACCTCTGCGACCGCCCGCAGCCGCGCTGGTCCCAGCGGACCACCGTGGACCGGTCCCCGAGCAGTTCCGCCACGTCCTCGAACATGTCCCACAGGCCGGGCCCACCGTGGCACAGGACCAGCGGATCGCCCCGGCCCGACCGCGCCGCCCACAGGTGTACGCCGTCGTCGGCGGTCACCGTCCGCGCATCGATCATGTGACCAGTCTGCCCCGGGACACGCCAACGGGCCGGGTCCGTGCAGGAACCCGGCCCGTTCCGGCCGTCGCGGGCGTCAGCCCATGTGCGGGTACGTGTAGTCCGTCGGCGGGACCAGCGTCTCCTTGATCGCGCGGGTCAGGGTCCAGCGCAGCAGGTTCTGCGGGGCGCCCGCCTTGTCGTTCGTGCCGGAGGCGCGGCCGCCGCCGAAGGGCTGCTGGCCGACCACGGCGCCGGTCGACTTGTCGTTGATGTAGAAGTTGCCGGCCGCGTAGCGGAGCCTCTCGGCCGTGTACGCCGCCGCCGCGCGGTCGTTCGCGATGACCGAGCCCGTCAGGGCGTAGTCCGAGACCGACTCCATCTGGGTCAGCATCTCGTCGTACTTGTCGTCCTCGTAGACGTGGACCGCGAGGATCGGGCCGAAGTACTCGGTGCGGAACACCTCGTTCTCCGGGTCGCTGCACTCGATGACGGTCGGACGGACGAAGTAGCCCACCGAGTCGTCGTAGGAGCCGCCCGCGACGATCGTGCAGGCCGGGTCCTCCTTGGCGCGGTCGATCGCGGCCTTGTTCTTGGCGAAGGCGCGCTCGTCGATGACGGCGCCGATGAAGTTCGACAGGTCGGTGACGTCACCCATGCTGATGCCGTCGACCTCGGCCGCGAACTGCTCCTTGAAGCCGTCGTTCCAGATCGACGCCGGGATGTACGCGCGGGAGGTGGCGCTGCACTTCTGGCCCTGGTACTCGAAGGCACCCCGGGTGAGCGCCGTCTTCAGGACCGCGCGGTCGGCCGACGGGTGGGCCACGACGAAGTCCTTGCCGCCGGTCTCGCCGACCAGGCGCGGGTAGGAGCGGTACTTCTCGATGTTGTTGCCGACCGTCTTCCACAGGTACTGGAAGGTCTTGGTGGAACCGGTGAAGTGGATGCCCGCGAGGTCGCGGTGCTCCAGGGCGACCTTGGAGACCTCGATGCCGTCTCCGGTGAGGAGGTTGATGACGCCCTTCGGCAGGCCCGCCTCCTGAAGGAGCTGCATCAGCAGGACGGCGGCGTGGGTCTGGGTCGGGGACGGCTTCCAGACCACGACGTTGCCCATCAGCGCGGGGGCGGTGGGCAGGTTGCCGGCGATGGCACTGAAGTTGAAGGGCGTGATCGCGTAGACGAAGCCCTCCAGCGGGCGGTGGTCGAGGCGGTTCCACACGCCCGGGGAGTTGGCCGGGGGCTGCTCGGCCAGGATCTGGCGGGCGTAGTGCACGTTGAAGCGCCAGAAGTCGACCAGCTCGCACGGGGTGTCGATCTCGGCCTGCTGGGCGGTCTTGGACTGGCCGAGCATGGTGGAGGCGGCCAGCGTCTCGCGCCAGGGACCGGCCAGCAGCTCTGCGGCGCGCAGGATGATCGCGGCGCGGTCGTCGAAGGACATCGCGCGCCAGGCGGGCGCTGCGGCGAGCGCGGCGTCGATGGCGTCCTGGGCGTCCTGCTGCGTGGCGTTGCGGTAGGTGCCGAGCACGGACTTGTGGTTGTGCGGCTGCACGACCTGGAACTCCTCGCCGCCGCCCATGCGCCGGACACCGCCGATGGTGCAGGGAAGGTCGATCGGGTTCTCGGCCAGCTCCTTCAGCTTGGCTTCCAGGCGGCCGCGCTCGGGCGAGCCGGGGGCGTAGCCGTGCACCGGCTCGTTGACGGGGGTGGGGACCTGGGTCACAGCGTCCATGGGTTCCGTAACTCCTTGACGTGAGCGGTGTTGCGAGCGGGGGTGCGGGCTCAGCCCTTGCTGACCATCGAGCGGACGAAGAAGCGCAGGTTCGCCGGCTTCTCGGCCAGACGGCGCATGAAGTAGCCGTACCAGTCCGTGCCGTACGCCGTGTAGACGCGCATGCGGTGGCCCTCGGCGGCCAGGCGCAGGTGCTCCTCGCTGCGGATGCCGTAGAGCATCTGGAACTCGTACTCGTCCATCTTGCGCCCGGCGCGGTGGGCGAGTTCCTGGGCGATGGAGATCAGGCGCGGGTCGTGGGAGCCGATCATCGGGTATCCCTCGCCCTCCATGAGGGTCCTCAGGATGCGGACGTACGCCTTGTCGGTCTCGTGCTTGTTCTGGTACGCGACCGACGCGGGCTCCTTGTACGCCCCCTTCACGATACGCACGCGGCTGCCGCTCGCGGCGAGGCGGCGGGCGTCGGCCTCGGTGCGGAAGAGGTAGGCCTGGATGACGCAGCCCGTCTGCGGGAAGTCCTTCCGCAGCTCCTCATGGATGGCGAACATCGAGTCGAGGGTGGTGTGGTCCTCCGCGTCCAGCGTGACCGTCGTGCCGATCGCGGCGGCCGCCTCGACGACCGGACGGACGTTCTTGAGGGCCAGCTCGTGGCCGTCCTCCAGCGCCTGGCCGAACATCGACAGCTTCACCGACATCTCGGCGCGGGTGCCCAGCTCCAGGGGTTCCAGCCGGTCGATCAGCTCCAGGTAGGCGTCGCGCGCGGCCGCGGCCTGCTCGGGGGTCGTGATGTCCTCGCCGACGACGTCCATCGTCAGCTCCAGCCCCTTGCCGGTGAGATCCTGGATGATCGGCACGACGTCGTCGACCGTCTCGCCCGGGATGAAGCGGTCGACGACCTGCTTGGTCACCGGGGCCGCCGAGATCAGGCGTCGCATCCGGTCGCTGCGCGACGCGGCGAGAATCACGGGACCCAGCACGGGGCACCTCCACAGAACGGGCAAGAGGCCGCGACCCGACCATTCGGGTACGGCACGGAGAACCACCGTGAAACCTAAGGATCCCTCCGATCGTCGGCCATCGACAGCTGTCACGCATCCGTGCCCTGGATCTCAGACAGATGTATGAGCGGGATGGGAAAATGCGGGAGAATGCCCCTGTGGCGGACGTTTTCAAGGCAGGGCGCGGCGATTACCAGGAGCTCGTCGACGAGATCTCCGCGCTGCTCGGCGCCCCGGCGACCCTGGAGAACCGGGACTTCGAGCTGATCGCCTTCGCCGCGTACGACAGCGAGGGCGACTTCGACGAGGCGTCCCTCGATCCGGTGCGCACCCGCTCGATCCTCACGCGCCGTTCCACGGCGGCGGTGCGGAAGTGGTTCGAGGGCTTCGGCATCGCGCGCGCCACCGGACCGGTGCGGATTCCGCCCACTCCGGAGGCCGGCGTGTACCGGGGGAGGATCTGTCTGCCGGTACGCCATCGGGGTGTCGTCCTCGGCTATGTGTGGCTGCTGGCCGACGAGCCGGGCCCGTCCGAGGCGCAGCTGTCGGCCGCGATGGAGATCGCGGCGCGCATCGGCGACCTGCTCGCGGAGGAGGCGCAGGCGGGCGCGGAGGTGACGCGTGAGCTGCGCGCGGTGCTCACCGCGGAGCGCGGCTGGCCGCAGGACATGGCGGTGGCCGAGCTGCGGACGGCGCTGGGCCCGCGCGGCGAGGGCCTGCACACGGTGGTCTGTGTCGCGCCCTGGCCCTCGGCCGACCCGGACGACGCGCCGTCGGCCCGGACGATCCCGGCGGCGACCGCGCTGTGCACCGTGCCGTGGGGCGCGACGGGCCAGAGCCTCGCGCTGCTGGTGCGGTTGCGCTCGGCGGACGTGCTGACCCCGGCGCTGACGGCGGCCACCCGGCTGCTGCGGGAGGCGGGACACCAAGGCGCGGGCTCCGCGGCCGGGGTGGCCGGCGCTCGGGACTCCGCGGCCGGGGTGGCCGGCGCCCGGGACTCCGCGGCCGGGGAGGCCGGCGCCCGGGACTCCGCGGCCGGGGTGGCCGGCGCCCGGCACGGCCTCGCCGAGCTGGGCGCGGCCTGGCAGGAGGCGTCGGCGGCGGCCCGCGCGGCCCTGGCTGAGCCCCGGCTCGGCCCGATCGCCCAGTGGTCGGCCATCGGCCCGTACCGCCTGCTGACGTCGCTGCCGCCGCAGGCGGCCCACGACCCGGCCGTCAGCGCCCTGCTGACCCCCGCCCACCGCGAACTGGCCCGCACCGCCGAGGTGTTCCTGGACTGCGCGGGCCAGGCGGGCCGCACGGCCGCCGAACTGGGTGTCCACCGCCAGACCCTGTACTACCGCCTCTCCCGCGTCGAACAGCTCACGGGCCTGGACCTGGACGACGGCGAGGACCGTCTGCTGCTGCACATGGCGCTGAAGGGTGCGCGGCTGTAGGACACGTCCGCTCTTTTCTCCCCTTCGGCGCGCGGGATCGGGCCGAAGCTGGTCTGCTGGGGTTGCGGGGGCAGTCATACCCGTTTCCGGGGAGAGCCCATGAGTACGTATCGAGTCGCGCAGGTGGCCGCCGCCGGCGGTCCGTTCGAGGTCGTCGAGCGTGAGGTGCCGCAGCCTGGGCCCGGCCATGTACGGGTGGCCGTGGAGGCGTGCGGGATCTGCCACAGCGACGCCTTCTTCGTGAACGCCGGGCTGCCGGGCGTCACGTTCCCGGTGGTGCCCGGGCATGAGATCGCGGGGCGCGTCGAGGAGCTCGGCGAGGGCGTGCGGGAGCGGGGCTGGCAGGTGGGCGACCGGGTGGCGGTGGGCTGGTTCGGGGGCAGTTGCGGCCACTGCACGCCCTGCCGGCAGGGCGACTTCGTCGTGTGCCAGAACCTGAAGGTGCCCGGATGGGCCTACGACGGGGGCTTCGCCGAGGCGGTGATCGCGCCGGCCGACGCCCTGTCCCGTATCCCCGACGCGCTGGCGGCGACCGACGCCGGGCCCATGGCCTGCGCGGGGGTGACCACCTTCCACGGGCTGCGGCGCAGCTCCGCCCGGCCGGGGGACCTGGTCGCGGTGCTCGGCATCGGCGGGCTCGGCCACCTCGGGGTGCAGTACGCGGCCGCCATGGGCTTCGAGACGGTGGCGATCGCCCGCGGGGGCGAGAAGGCCGGCCTCGCCAAGCAACTCGGCGCTCATCACTACGTCGACAGCACGGCGGACACCTCCGTCGCGGACGCGTTGCAGTCCCTCGGCGGCGCCAGGGTCGTCCTGGCCACCGCCGGCAACGCCGAGGCCATCACGGCGACCGTGGACGGGCTGTCGCACCGCGGCGAGCTGGTCGTCATCGGCGCGTCTCCCGATCCCATGGGGATCAGCCCGGTCCAGCTGATCATGGGCGGCAGGGTCGTCCGCGGGCACCCGTCCGGCACCGCGCAGGACGTGCAGGACACCATGGCGTTCAGCGCCCTGCACGGGATCCGCCCGATGGTCGAGACCGTGCCCCTGGACCAGGCGGGCGAGGCGTACCAGAAGATGCTCTCCGGCGCCGCCCGCTTCCGGATGGTGCTGACCACTCGCTGACGGACGCCTCAGCTCTTGGCGGCCCCCGCGATGACGCGGCGCAGCCCCTCGGTGAGCTGGTCGGCGTCGGTCGCGGAGTGGGGGTCGAAGAGGAACTGCACCACCAGCCCCTGGAGCAGGGTCTGGTAGAAGCGGCCCTCCGTGTCGATGGTCTCCTTGTCGAGCTGCTCCTCCGGAACTCCGTTGAACATCGAGATGATCCCCGCGCGCCCCTGCTCCTGAGCCTCGGCCAGCAACCGGCGCACGTCCCCCAGGCGGTCGTCCTGGAAGAGCAGTTCATAGCTGAGCAGCCAGATCGCCCGCGACTCGGGCAGCGTACGCAGCACGTTCGACCACACCTCACGGAAGCGCTCCAGTGATTCCGGCGCAGTCGCCGTCGTACCGCCCGCCCCCCAGCCGGGCTCGAAGCGGTCCCCCATCTCCTCGACCAGGGAGACGTACGCCTGAACCAGCAGCGCGTCCTTCGACCCGTAGTGGTAGCCGATCGACGCCAGGTTCGTCCCCGACTCCCTGACGATGTCGCGCGCCGTCGTGCGCGCGAACCCCTTCTCCAGCAGGCAGCGCTTGGCGCCCTCGAGCAGATCCTCACGGTGTCCCATGCCGCCACCCTACTCCGATCCATACAGCCGTCCTAGACGCTCGATTTATACGACCGTACTAGACAAGCGTTTAGGACAACCGTACAGTCCCTGGCATGACGAACCCGACGAGCACGACCACGACCGCACCGCCCGCCGGAACCCGCGCCGGCCGCCGCGAATGGACGGCCCTGGGCGTCCTGATGCTTCCGCTGCTGCTGGTCTCGATGGACGTCTCGGTCCTCTACTTCGCGATCCCCGCGATCAGCGCGGACCTGGAGCCGAGCGGTACCCAGCAGCTGTGGATCTTCGACATCTACGCCTTCGTCCTCGCCGGGCTGCTGATGACGATGGGCTCGCTCGGTGACCGCATCGGCCGCCGCAGGCTGCTGCTGCTCGGGGCCGCCGCCTTCGGGGGCGCCTCACTGCTGGCGGCCTACGCCGACAGCGCCGAGACCCTGATCGCGGCCCGCGCCGTGCTCGGCATCGGCGGCGCCACCCTCATGCCGTCGACGATGGCGTTGATCCGCACGATGTTCACCGACCCCGGTCAGCGCGCGAAGGCGATCGGCCTGTGGTCCGGCGTGATGACGGCCGGCATCGCGCTCGGCTCGGTGATGAGCGGCGTCCTCGTCGAGTACTTCTGGTGGGGCTCGGTCTTCCTGGTGAACCTGCCCGCGATGGCCCTGCTGCTGGTCCTCGGTCCGTTCCTGCTCCCCGAGTCGAAGAACCCCGAGCCCGGCCGCTTCGACCTGCTCAGCGTGCCGCTGTCGATGGCGGTGGTCCTTCCGGTGATCTACGGCCTGAAGGAGATCCCGGCCGAGGGCTGGCACGTGCAATACGTGCTGGCGGTGACGGTGGGCCTGCTGTTCGCGGCGCTGTTCGTGTACCGGCAGCGCACCACGGCCTCGCCGATGATCTCCCCCGCCCTGTTCCGCGGCCGGGGCTTCGCGCCCGCCGTGGTCCTCAACCTGATCTCGTCCTTCGGGATGATGGGCTCGGCCTTCTTCACCACGCAGTACCTGCAGTCGGTGCTCGGCAAGAGCGCGATGGAGGCGGCGCTGTGGGCGCTGCTCCCCTCCGTGCCGATCGGCATGGCGGCGCCGATCGCCACCCAGCTGGTGCAGAAGGGCGTGGGCCGCGCCTACGTCGTCACGGCCGGGTTCACGATCGCCGCGGCCGGCTACGGAATGCTCGTGCTCGCCGGTACCGACTCACTCTGGCTGGTGCTCGCGGCCTGCGGTGTCCTCGCCTCCGGGATCGTCATCGCCATCTCCCAGATGACGGACCTGGCGATGAGCGCGGCCCCGGTCGAGCGGGCCGGCTCCGCGTCCTCCCTCCTGGAGACCGGCGCGGAGTTCGGCGGCGCGCTGGGGATGGCGGTCCTGGGCTCGATCGGTACGGCGGTCTACCGCCACGAGATCCCGGCCTCGGCCCCGGCCCCGGCCCACGAGACGCTGGGCGGCGCGCTCGCGGTGGCCCACGGGATGCCGGGCCGGGCGGGAGCGGCGCTGCTGGCCGCGGCGCGGGAGGCGTTCACCACCGGGATGCACGGGGCCGCGATCGCCGGGGCGGTGGTCCTGGTGGGGGCGGCGGCACTGGCGGCGACGAGCCTGCGCCGGATCCACGTACGCGACACCGAGGAGTGACGGATCAGGAAACGAGCCGGGGCCCGGCCACCCTGAGGTGGCCGGGCCCCGGCTGTCGTGCGTACCGCTGTCAGACCAGGTTCACCGAGCGGGCGGACGTCGCGCCGATCTCCTCCGCGACCTCCGTCAGCACGTTCTGCGGCACCGTGTCGTCGACCGTGAGGACCGCGAGGGCCTCGCCGCCGGCGATGTCGCGGGCCACCTGCATGCCCGCAATGTTGATGCCGGCCTCGCCGAGGATGCGGCCCACGGTGCCGACCACACCGGGACGGTCGGTGTAGCGGAGCACGATCATGTGGTCGGCGAGCGACAGGTCCACGTCGTAGTCGCCCACCGCCACGATCTTCTGGTGGTGCTTCGGGCCGGCCAGCGTGCCGGACACCGAGACCTCCTCGCCGTCGGCGAGCGTGCCGCGGACGGTGACCACGTTGCGGTGGTCGGTGGCCTCGGAGCTGGTGGTCAGGCGCACCTCGACACCGCGCTCCTGGGCGAACAGCGGGGCGTTCACGTACGACACCGTCTCGTCCACGACGTCCTCGAACACGCCCTTGAGCGCGGACAGTTCGAGCACCTTGACGTCGTGCTGGGTGATCTCGCCGTACACCTCGACATCGAGCCGGACCGCGACCTCGCCCGCGAGCGCGGTGAAGATGCGGCCGAGCTTCTCGGCGAGCGGCAGACCCGGCTTGACGTCCTCGGCGATGACACCGCCCTGGACGTTGACCGCGTCCGGCACCAGCTCGCCGGCGAGCGCCAGGCGCACCGACTTGGCGACCGCGATGCCCGCCTTCTCCTGCGCCTCGTCGGTGGAGGCGCCGAGGTGCGGGGTGCAGACGACCTGGTCGAGCTCGAACAGCGGGGAGTCCGTGCACGGCTCCTTCGCGTACACGTCGAGGCCGGCAGCGGCGACGCGGCCCTCCTTGAGCGCCGAGTACAGCGCCTCCTCGTCGACGATCCCGCCGCGCGCGGCGTTGATGACGCGCACGCTCGGCTTGACCTTGTGCAGCGCCTCGGAGCCGATCAGGCCGAGCGTCTCGGGGGTCTTGGGCAGGTGGACGGTGATGAAGTCGGAGACCTCGAGCAGCTCGTCCAGGGACAGCACCTTCACGCCCATCTGCGCGGCCCGGGCAGGCTGGACGTAGGGGTCGTAGGCGACGACCTTCATGCCGAACGCGGACATGCGCTGCGCGACCAGCGCGCCGATGCGGCCGAGGCCGACGACACCGAGGGTCTTCTCGGCGAGCTCGACGCCGGTGTACTTGCTGCGCTTCCACTCGCCGTTCTTCAGCGCCGCGTTGGCCTGAGGGATGTTGCGGGCGGTGGAAATGATCAGACCGCAGGCCAGTTCGGCCGCGGTCACGATGTTCGAGGTGGGGGCGTTGACGACCATCACGCCGGCCTTGGTGGCGGCGGAGACGTCCACGTTGTCCAGGCCGACGCCGGCTCGCGCGACGACCTTCAGCTTCTTCGCGGCGGCGATGGCCTCGGCGTCGACCTTCGTCGCGGAGCGGATCAGGATGGCGTCGACGTCGGCGATCGCGGGCAGCAGCTCCGCCCGGTCGGCGCCGTTGCAGTGGCGGATCTCGAAGTCGGGGCCGAGGGCTTCGACGGTCGCGGGCGACAGCTCTTCAGCGATGAGTACGACGGGTTTCGAGCTCACGTGAGTCCTCACATGTCCAATGCGGACGGCCGTCCCGACGGCCGCTGGCGGTGGAGGGGTGCTTGCCGCGTGGAAGACGCACGACGCTGTGGGCCTGACGCGATTGTTGTGCAGCAGTCTAGTGGCGCGGCGAGGGGCGTATTGCGCCTGCGCGGAAGGATCACCCGGACGTGGCTGGCCGGTGTGGACAACAAGAATAATGCGGCGGTGCCCCCGGCAAAGGACACCGCCGCATCAGAGGTCACGCCTCCTCGTTCACCCACGACATGAGCTTGCGCAGCTCCTTGCCGGTGGTCTCCAGCAGGTGCTCGGAGTCCTGCTTCTTGTACTCGTTGTACTTCTTCAGACCGCCGTGGTACTCGTCCATCCAGTTCTGGGCGAAGGAGCCGTCCTGGATCTCGGCGAGGACCTTCTTCATCTCGGCCTTGGTTGCGTCGGTGATGATGCGCGGGCCGGTGACGTAGTCGCCCCACTCGGCGGTCTCGGAGATCGACCAGCGCATCTTCTCCAGGCCGCCCTCGTACATGAGGTCGACGATCAGCTTCAGCTCGTGCAGGCACTCGAAGTAGGCGATCTCCGGCTGGTAGCCCGCCTCGACCAGGGTCTCGAAGCCCGCCTTCACCAGCGCCGCGGTGCCACCGCACAGGACGGCCTGCTCACCGAACAGGTCGGTCTCGGTCTCCTCGGTGAACGTCGTCTTGATGACGCCGGCGCGGGTGCCGCCGATGCCCTTGGCGTACGACAGCGCCAGCGCGAACGCGCCTGCCGAGGCGTCCTGCTCGACGGCCACGATGCAGGGAACGCCGCGGCCCTCCTCGTACTGGCGGCGCACCAGGTGGCCCGGGCCCTTCGGGGCGACCATGCAGACGTCCACGCCGGCCGGGGGCTTGATGAAGCCGAAGCGGATGTTGAAGCCGTGGCCGAAGAACAGCGCGTCGCCGTCCTTAAGGTTCGGGGCGATGGACTCCTCGTAGACCTGGGCCTGGATCGGGTCCGGCACCAGGATCATGATCACGTCGGCCTCGGCGGCGGCCTCCGCCGGGGTCACCACGCGCAGGCCCTGCTCCTCGGCCTTCGCCTTGGACTTCGAGCCCTCGTGCAGACCGACACGGACGTCGACACCCGAGTCGCGCAGCGACAGCGCGTGGGCGTGGCCCTGGCTGCCGTAGCCGATGACCGCGACCTTGCGGCCCTGGATGATGGACAGGTCGGCGTCAGCGTCGTAGAACAGCTCGGCCACTTTGGGTTCTCTCCTTGAGTGCAGGTGTTGCGTCCCACCGTATGACGGCGGGCGGAAGGGAAGTCTCGGGGTCTCGGAATACGGGCGGCCGGTTGTCCCCGGCCGCCCGGACACCGTCTTACGCCGACCGGTCGAGGGCCCGCAGGGACCGGTCCGTGATCGAACGGGCGCCGCGGCCGATCGCGATCGTGCCGGACTGCACCAGCTCCTTGATGCCGTACGGCTCCAGCATCTTCAGCATGGCCGACAGCTTGTCGCTGGACCCGGTGGCCTCGATGGTGACGGCCTCCGGGGAGACGTCGACCGTCTTCGCGCGGAAGAGCTGGACGATCTCGACGATCTGGGAGCGCGTCTCGTTGTCGGCGCGCACCTTCACCAGAACGAGTTCACGCTGAACGGCCTGCGCCGGCTCCAGCTCGACGATCTTCAGCACGTTGACGAGCTTGTTGAGCTGCTTCGTCACCTGCTCCAGGGGCAGGTCCTCGACGTTCACCACGATGGTGATGCGGGAGATGTCGGGGTGCTCGGTGACACCGACCGCGAGCGAGTCGATGTTGAAGCCGCGGCGGGAGAACAGGGCGGCGATCCGGGCGAGGATGCCCGGGGTGTTCTCGACCAGGACCGAGAGGGTGTGCTTGGACATGGTTCTTGACTCAGCTCTCTCTCAGTCGTCCTCGTTGTCGCCGAAGTCGGGGCGGACGTCCCGGGCGGCCATGATCTCGTCGTTGGAGGTGCCGGCGGCGACCATCGGCCACACCATCGCGTCCTCGTGGACGATGAAGTCGACGACCACGGGACGGTCGTTGACGGAGTTCGCCTCTTCGATGACCTTGTCCAGGTCGTCCGGGGACTCGCAGCGGATCGCGTAGCACCCCATGGCCTCCGACAGCTTCACGAAGTCGGGGACGCGGGTTCCCCTGGCCGCCGGGTCGACGTCCTCGGGGCCGGAGTGCAGCACCGTGTTGGAGTAGCGCTGGTTGTAGAAGAGGGTCTGCCACTGGCGGACCATCCCGAGGGCGCCGTTGTTGATGATGGCGACCTTGATCGGGATGTTGTTCAGGGCGCAGGTGGTCAGTTCCTGGTTGGTCATCTGGAAGCAGCCGTCGCCGTCGATCGCCCAGACCGTGCGGTCCGGGGCGCCGGCCTTCGCGCCCATCGCGGCCGGGACCGCGTAGCCCATGGTTCCGGCGCCGCCGGAGTTGAGCCAGGTCGCGGGCTTCTCGTACTGGATGAAGTGCGCGGCCCACATCTGGTGCTGGCCGACGCCCGCGGCGAAGATCGTGCCCTGCGGCGCGAGCTGCCCGATGCGCTCGATGACCTGCTGCGGGGAGAGCGTGCCGTTCTCGGGCAGGTCGTAGCCGAGCGGGTAGGTCTCGCGCCAGCGGTTCAGGTCGTTCCACCAGGCGGTGTAGTCGCCCTGGTGACCCTCGCTGTGCTCCTTCTGCACGGCCTGGATCAGGTCGGCGATGACCTCACGGGCGTCCCCGACGATCGGCACGTCGGCGGCGCGGTTCTTGCCGATCTCGGCGGGGTCGATGTCGGCGTGGACGATCTTGGCGTACGGGGCGAAGCTGTCCAGCTTGCCGGTGACGCGGTCGTCGAAGCGGGCCCCGAGGGCGACGATCAGGTCGGCCTTCTGCAGGGCGGTGACGGCGGCCACGGAGCCGTGCATGCCGGGCATGCCCAGGTGCTGCGGGTGGCTGTCGGGGAACGCGCCGAGCGCCATCAAAGTGGTGGTGACGGGCGCCCCGGTGAGCTCCGCGAGGACCTTCAGCTCGGCGGTGGCCTGCGCCTTGAGGACGCCGCCGCCGACGTACAGGACGGGCCGCTTGGCGGAGGTGATCAGCTTGGCGGCCTCGCGGATCTGCTTGGCGTGCGGCTTGGTCACCGGGCGGTAGCCGGGCAGGTCCATCACCGGCGGCCAGGAGAAGGTGGTCCGCGCCTGGAGGGCGTCCTTGGCGATGTCGACCAGGACCGGGCCGGGGCGGCCGGTCGAGGCGATGTGGAACGCCTGCGCGATCACCCGCGGGATGTCCTCCGCCTTGGTGACCAGGAAGTTGTGCTTGGTGATCGGCATGGTGATGCCGACGATGTCCGCCTCCTGGAAGGCGTCGGTCCCGATCGCCTTGGAGGCGACCTGCCCGGTGATAGCGACCAGCGGCACCGAGTCCATGTGGGCGTCCGCGATCGGGGTCACCAGGTTGGTGGCTCCCGGTCCCGAGGTCGCCATGCAGACGCCGACCCTGCCGGTGGCCTGGGCGTAGCCGGTGGCTGCGTGGCCCGCGCCCTGCTCGTGCCGCACCAGCACGTGACGCACCCGCGTGGAGTCCATCAGCGGGTCGTACGCCGGAAGGATGGCACCACCCGGAATGCCGAATACCGTGTCGGCGCCGACCTCCTCGAGAGAGCGGATGAGGGACTGCGCACCCGTGACGTGCTCGGGCGCGGACTGTTGTCCTCCGGATCGGGGCCGCGGCTGCGGGTGATGGGCCCCGGTGGCCTGCTCGGTCATCGGCATTCTCTTCTCGATGCTGAGGGTTTTGGCGAGGTTTGGGCGTTGTTCGACTGGTGCCTGTGCAACAAAAAACCCCTCGTGCCGTGAGGCAAGCGAGGGGAGCGCGCCGGGTGTGGTCGCTGGGTGTTCCGGTTCATGTCCGGTGGGTCCCAGCTCAGCCGACGCGCTGTCCAAGTACGAGAATTCGGGTGCGCATGGCACAGACCCTCCCCCCGGCACGGCATCACTGTCAAGTGGGTGGGACGGGAGTCTCATTATGTGAGCGTAGGGCCGTCCCGCCTCCGAAAACGGCAGGCACGCCACTGGCGTACACCCCCGCGGCCCTTCCCGTGAGTCGTTCACCTACGGGGCGCCCCGGTCGGTGTCGAGGCAACGACCGTGCTCAGCCCTTCCGACCTCCGCGCTCCCCCACTCTCGGCTTCGCTCGAGCGGGCGGACCCCCATGCGCTCTCGACACCGACGCGCTCCTTCGGCTCTCTCACTCCGCCCGCGAAGGCCGGCTCCGCCGGGCCGAGCGGCACCGGGTAGTGGCCGGCAGTGAGCGCCCGGCGCAGCCGGTACTCGTCCAGTGGACCCGAGAATGCCATGCCCTGACCGTGCGTGCAGCCCATGGCGCGCAGAGCGACGACCTGCTCGGGCAGGTCCACCCCGTCGGCGACGGAGGTGAGGCCCAGGTCGCGGGCGATGCGCAACAGCCCACCCGTGATCTTGTGCAGCCGCGCGGACTCGACGACCCCCTCGACGAGGTTCCGGTCCAGTTTCAGGACGTCGATGGGGAGCCGGCGCAGCGCCGCGATGGCCGCGTAGCCGTTGCCGAGGCCGTCCAGGGCGATACGGACGCCGATCCGGCGGAGGTTGCCGAGTCTGCGTTCCAGCTCCTCCAGGGAGATGCGTGGGTCGATGCCGGACAGCTCGATCATCAGGGCGCCCGAAGCCAGACCGTGCCGGGTGAGCAGGGCCTCGATGGAGCCGAGCGGCAGGGAGCGGTCGAGCAGCCGGCGGGCGCCCACCCGGACGGCGACGGTTACGGCGAGCCCGCCGGCGGCGCGCTCGGCGGCCTGCCGTACGGCCTCCTCGAGGATCCAGCGGCCCAGCTCGGCGGCCTTGTCGCTGTCCTCGGAGACGCGCAGGAACTCGTCGGGTGTGAAGAGCACGCCCTGGGAGGACCGCCAGCGCGCCCGGGCGCTGACAGACGCGATCCGGCCGTCCTCGAGCGACACCACGGGTTGGTGCAGCAGGGTGAACTCGCCGTCGTCGAGCGCGGCCCGCAGCCGGGTGGCCAGCTCGGCCTTGCGGACGACGTCCTGCTGCATCTGGGGCTTGTACAGCTCGACGCGGCCCTTGCCGGCGGCCTTGGCGCGGTACATGGCGAGGTCGGCGTTGCGCAGCAGCTCACCGGCGCCGAGGCCCGGCTCGGCGAAGGCCACGCCGATGGAGGCGGCCACCCGGACATCGTTGCCGTCGATGTCGTACGGCTGGGAGAGGGTGACCCGGAGCCGGTCGGCGAGCTCGAGGATGTGCCTCTCGCGCGCGGTGCGGTCCCGGGTGCCGTCGCCGACGATGAGGGCCGCGAACTCGTCGCCGCCGAGGCGCGCGGCGGTGTCGCCCTGCCGCACCGACTCCTGGAGCCTGCGGGCGGCCTGGACGAGCAGCTCGTCGCCGGCCTGGTGCCCGATGGTGTCGTTGACGGCCTTGAAGCCGTCGAGGTCGATGAACAGGACGGCGGTGCCGCGGTCGGAGGAGCGGCGGCCGGAGAGGGCCTGCTGGACGCGCTTGGTGAACAGGGCGCGGTTGGGCAGGTCGGTGAGCGGGTCGTGCTCGGCGCTGTGCTGCAGCTGGGCCTGCAGGCGCACCCGCTCGGTCACGTCCCGGCTGTTGAAGATCAGGCCGCCCTGGTGGCGGTTGACCGTGGACTCCACGTTGAGCCAGCCGCCGTCGCCGGAGCGGAAGCGGCACTCGATGCGGGTGGTCGGCTCCTCGGTGTGGCTGGCGGCGAGGAAGCGCCGTACCTCGTGCACCACGCAGCCCAGGTCCTCGGGGTGGATGAGTGCGGCGAGTTCGGTTCCGACGAGTTCCTCGGCGGGCCGGCCGTAGACGCCGGCGGCGGCCGGGGAGACGTACTGCAGGATGCCGTCGGGCGCGGCGATCATGATGACGTCGCTGGAGCCCTGCACCAGGGAGCGGAAGTGGTTCTCCTTCTGCGCCAGTTCCTGGGTGAGGGTGATGTTGTCGAGCAGCATGATGCCCTGGCGCACGACGAGCGCGAGGACGACGGCGCCCGCGGTGATGAGCACGACGCGGTCGACGCTGTGGCCGTTGAGGACGTTGTAGAGGATCCCCAGCGTGCAGACGGCGGCGGCCAGGTAGGGCGTGAGGGCGGCCAGCGATCCGGCGATCGGGCGCGTGGCCCGGTACCGGTCGGGATCGGCGTCCGGCGGGGGCGAGGCCGGGTACCGGTCGTGGGCCGGACCCTGCGGGAGCCCGGGGGCCGGGTCGTGGTCCCGGTGCCCTTCCTCGTGGCCGGTGGCCCGGGGTTCGCTCTGCCGCTGCTCCGGGACGTGTTCGTGCACCACGCGCGTGTGTGCGTCGTCCGGCATGCGGCCGGGCCGGGCGCCGACCCAGGGGGCGTAGGCGAGGAGCAGCGAGCCGGAGAACCAGCCCGCGTCCAGCAGCTGGCCCGAGTGGTAGCTGCTGTGCAGCAGCGGCGAGGTGAACAGGGCGTCGCACAGCACGGTCAGGGCGAGTGCGCCGATGGCGGTGTTGACCGCGGAGCGGTTCACCGCCGAGCGCCTGAGGTGCAGGGCGACCACCATGCTGATCAGGGCGATGTCCAGCAGCGGGTACGCGAGCGACAGCGCGGTGTGCGCCACGCTCGGTCCGTCGAACTTGGCCGCCTGCGCGAGCGCGAGGCTCCACGACAGCGTCAGCAGCGAGCCGCCGATCAGCCACGCGTCGAGCGCCAGGCATACCCAACCCGCCTTGGTGACGGGCCTTTTGGCGAGCACGAGCAGTCCTACGATCGCGGGTGGAGCGAAGCAGAGGAAGAAAAGGTCGGCACAGCTGGGCGAGGGGACGGGTCGGTCGAGGACGACCTCGTACCAGCCCCAGACGCCGTTGCCCAGCGCGGCCATGGCGGAGGAGAGCGCGAACAGCAGCCAGGCCGATCGAAAGCGGCTGCGGCGGCTGCGGGCGTACAGCAGGCAGGAGACCGACGCGGTGCCGGCCGCCGCGCTCAACCCGAAGTCGCCCATGATCAGCGCGAGGGTCCGGGAGCCCCAGTCGACGGCGGAACCGACGGCGTATCCCGCGCACACCAGGGCCAGGACGAGTTGCGGAGCCGGGTTCGCCCGGCCGCCCGGTGCCGGACGGCGGGCCGGCAGCACTCCCCGGGACCTCACCGGTCCCTCCCGGTCCGTGGCGCCGGGTCCCGCTGGGCCCGGCGTGCCGGGTGGGCGTGCCTCTTGCGGCCGGCGTCCCCCGGGTGGTGACAGTGGCCGGCGTGGTGACGACGGCTGCCGTGAGCGCTGTGACCGCGTCTGCGCGTCGCGGTCCGCCAGGGTCGTCGCCCGCGGCCGCGCCGCGTCGGGTCGTTCGTCCATAGGCCGTGCATCGCCCGTCGCCCCCCTCGTAATGTCTGAAAGTTCCGTCCCCGGCGCCGAACGGTGCGCGGCGCAGCCCTGTCGGGGACGATACACCAGTCTCGTCACTCAGGGACATAGTCCCTCTACTCTCCGTGACGACCAGGGGGAATGCGGGTACGTACCGCGTTCGGGGGACTGCGGAGCGTACCGGAAGCGGACGGGTGGTGCGCCGGAAGCGGTGTGTGCGCCGGTGGTGCGACCGCCGGCGGGCGCGTGCGCGGGTGGCGGCGATGGCTGGATTCGTGCGCCGCGCCGGCCGTGCGCGGGGCCTGCCCCACCCCGACTCCCCCGTCTGCCGCGCCGGTTCAGCCGCCGGTCGTCAGGACGACGTTCTCGAGCGGTTCTCCCTGCGCGAAACGGTTCAGCTGAGCGCTGAGGAGGCGCTTGGCGCGGGGCCAGAACGCCGAGGTGGGGCCGCCGACATGAGGGCTGATGAGCACGCCCGGGGCATGCCACAGGGGGTGTCCTGCAGGCAGCGGTTCGGGGTCGGTGACATCCAGGGCGGCGGTGATACGGCGGGACTCCAGCTCGGCCAGCAGGGCCTTGGTGTCGACGATCGGGCCGCGCGCCACGTTGACGAGCAGCGCCCCGTCCTTCATCCGGGCCAGGAACTCCGCGTCGACCAGGCCTTTCGTCTCCTCGGTGAGCGGTGTGACCAGGACGATGACATCGGCGTCGGGAAGAAGTTCCGACAATCGGGAGAGAGGATGCACAAGGCCGCGCGCTGTGTTGCGCTCGCGGCGCGCGACGCGCGCCACCCGCGCGACTTCAAAGGGCGCGAGCCGGTCCTCGATGGCGGCACCGATCGCTCCGTACCCGACGATGAGGACGCACTTGTCGGCGAGCGCGGGGTGGAACCCGCTCTGCCAGCGCTCCTCCGCTTGAGCCCGTACGAAGCCGGGGATGCCGCGCAGCGAGGCGAGGATCAGAGTGAGCGCGAGCTCGGCCGTGCTCGCCTCGTGCACTCCGCGCGCGTTGCACAGCCGCACGCCCGGCACGACGGACGACAGATGGGCGGTGATGTCGTCGACGCCGGCCGTCAGTGTCTGGATGACCTGCAGGTTCCGCATCTGCTCCAGCGGCCGGACCTTGACGTCGTGGCGCTTCATGTACGGCACGGCGTAGAAGGCGCAGTCGGCCGGGTCGGCGGGGAAGTCCAGCCCGCCGTCCCAGTAGCGGTAGTTCAGGCCCTGGGGAAGGCCCTCTATCTCGTCGGTGCGGAACGGAAGCCAAACGTCGTCGGTCATGGTCAGGAGGCTATGCCAAGGATCGGGTGCCGCATTGGTTAGTTTGGGGTGCCAGCAAAGGAGGGCACTGCCAGGTGGAGCGCAGGACGATCGGCGCGGCGACGCTCGAAGTGGGGGCCGTGGGACTCGGGTGCATGCCGATGAGCTGGGGATACTCCACCTCCCGGCAGCGGGGCGACGAGTCGCTGCGGACGGTGCACCGGGCGCTCGACCTGGGGATGACACTGCTGGACACCGCCGACATGTACGGGCCTTTCACCAACGAGCTGCTGGTGGGCCGGGTGCTGAAGGAGCGGCGCGCCGAGGCCTTCGTGTCGACCAAGGTGGGGCTGCTGGTGGGCGAGCAGCACATCGTGGCCAACGGCCGCCCCGGGTATGTGAAACGGGCCTGCGACGCGTCGCTGCGCCGTCTGCAGACGGACGTCATCGATCTCTACCAGTTGCACCGCGCGGACCCGGAGGTGCCCGTCGAGGAGACCTGGGGCGCGATGGCGGACCTGGTGCGGGCGGGCAAGGTGCGGGCGCTGGGGCTGTGCGCGGTGGGGGTGCGCGGCGGGCGGCGGACCGGGACACGGCGGTACGACGGAACGATCCGGCAGCTGGAGCGGGTGCAGCAGGTGTTCCCGGTGAGCGCGGTGGAGGCGGAGCTGTCGGTGTGGTCGCCGCAGGCGCTGGACGCGCTGCTGCCGTGGTGCGCGGCGCGCGGCGTGGGCTTCCTGGCGGCGATGCCGCTCGGCAACGGCTTTCTGACCGGCACGCTGACCCCCGGCGAGGGTTTCGAACCGGACGACCTGCGCGCCCGGCATCCCCGCTTCACGGCGGAGATGATGGCGGCGAACCAGCCGATCGTGGCGGGGCTGCGCCGGGTGGCGCACCGCCACGGCGACGCCGTCACCCCCGCCCAGGTGGCCCTGTCCTGGGTGCTGTCCCAGGGCCCCCACGTGATCCCGGTCCCGGGGGCCAAACAGCGGCGGTGGGTGACGGAGAACGCGGCGGCCCCCGTGCTGCGGCTGACCCCCGAGGACCTGACGGAACTGGCGGGACTGCCCGCGGCTCAGGGGTCGTGGGACTGAACGGATCCCGTAACGCGTGGGCCGGAAGGGGACGGTCGGTGTAGGGAAGACCGGCGATGGGAACCCCAGGGGCGTCCGAGGCGTAGGTAAGGGAGGAAGGCCCGTGGTGGAGGGACCTGCATGGTGCGACGTCGAGTGGTGACGGCCGTGGTGGCCGCGACCGCGCTGCTGGCGGTCGGCTGCTCCTCCGGTGGCGGAGGCACGCCGGGTGGTGGCGAGAGTTCCCCGGCCGGCTCGGCGGCGCCGTCGACCTCCGGGCGGCCCGCCGAAGAGACACCGCCGGCCAAGGGGTCGGTGCGGGTGGTACGCACGGTCGCCGACCACCTCAAGACGCCCTGGGGCCTGGCTCCGCTGCCCGGCGGCGGGCTCCTGGTCTCCTCCCGGGACGACGGGACGATCACCCGGGTCGACGACAGGACCGGCCGGAAAACGCTCCTCGGCGCGGTGCCCGGCGTCGCCGCCGACGGCGAGGGCGGTCTGCTGGGCATCGCGCTCTCCCCGGACCACGCCTCGGACCACCTGGTCTACGCCTACCTGACGACCGACTCCGACAACCGCATCGTCCGCATGCTGTACGACCCGCGGAAGCCGGCCGGTGAGCAGCTCGGCGCACCGGACACCGTGTTCAAGGGCATCCCGAAGGGCTTCGTCCACAACGGCGGCCGTATCGCGTTCGGCCCCGACGGCATGCTGTACGCGGGCACCGGCGAGTCGGGCGAACGGGGTCTGGCCCAGGACCGGAACTCGCTGGGCGGCAAGATCCTGCGCATGACCCCCGAGGGCGAGCCCGCCCCCGGAAACCCCTTCGGGAACTCGGTGGTCTACTCGTACGGGCACCGCAATGTGCAGGGTCTGGCCTGGGACGGCAAGCAGCGGCTGTACGCCTCCGAGTTCGGCCAGGACACCTGGGACGAGCTCAACGCGATCAAGCCGGGCGGCAACTACGGCTGGCCGGACACCGAGGGCAGGTCGAGCGACCCCAAGTACCAGAACCCGATCGCCCAGTGGCACACCGACGTGGCCTCCCCCAGCGGCATCGCCTACGCCGAGGGCTCGATCTGGATGGCGGGTCTGCGCGGGCAGCGGCTGTGGCGCATCCCGCTGCAGGGCACGCAGACCTCGGCGCCCCCGCAGGCCTTCCTCACCGGCACCCACGGCCGTCTGCGCACCGTGGTCGCGGCCGGCGGCGACAAGCTGTGGCTGACGACGAGCAGCACGGACGGCCGGGGCAAGCCGTCGCCCTCCGACGACCGGATCCTCGAGGTGGAGGTGTCGTAGGCGGGCGGGCCGGTTTAGCCCTGGTCGGGCTCCGGCTCGCCGGGAGCCGGTTTCGGCAGGCGTATGACCACCGTGCCCGACGCCAGGTCGATCGGGCCACGGCCCGGATCGCCGTCCGTGACGTCCAGCCGGGTCAGTTCCAGGCGCTTCTGCTCATCGTGGGTGTGTTTGCGGCCGGGCGCGAACAGTTCCTCGAACATGTTGAACACGGCGCCTCCCTGGGGCCCGATTCCCGTCAGCGTAAGCCTCAGCCCGCGGCCTGGACAGGGGGCGTCTCCGCCGGGAACAGTCGCAATCGGTGCGCCACCGCCGCCGCCTCGCCCCGGCCTGCGACACCCAGCTTCGCCAGGATGTTCGACACGTGGACGCTGGCGGTCTTCGGGGAGATGAACAGCTCCTCGGCTATCTGCCGGTTGCTGCGGCCGATCGCGACCAGGCGGAGCACGTCCCGCTCCCGGTTGGTCAGCCCCAGGGACTCGGCGGGATCGAGCGTGGCCGGTTCCGGGGCGCGGGTGAGGGTGAGGCGGGCGCGCCGGGCGAGCAGGGCGACCGAGTCGGCGAGCGGCCGGGCACCGAGGTGGTCGGCCACCGCCCCGGCCAGCCGCAGCAGCTCGGCGGCCCGTTCGCGCGCGTCCTCGTCGCCGCCCGGGGCCAGCAGGGACTCGGCGAGCCGGTGCCGGACGCGGGCCAGGTCGTACGGGCGGTCCAGGGCCTCGAAGGCCGTCACGGCCTCCGACCAGGCGTCCGGTGCGCCACGGCCCTCGGCGCGCAGCAGCTCGGCACGGACCCAGCATGCGTACGCGTGCCACACCGGCACGTTCGCGGCGAGTGTCTTCGCGGTGTCGCGGATCCGCTCCAGCGTCTCCGCGCGGCCCGGCTCCGCGGCGGGAAGCCCGAGCGCGTCGGCCTCGGCGGTGGCGGCGGCCAGCAGCAGCGGCCAGCCGTAGCGCTGGGTGCCGGGCGGGAACCCCCTGGTCAGTGCGGTGGCGAGGGCGGCGCGGGCGTCGGCGAGCCGGCCCTCGCCGGCGGCGATCCCGATGGTGACGTGCTCCAGCCTCAGCTCGTGCTGCGGCATGGTGTCGTGCGTGCCCAGGTACGCGCGGGCGGCGGCCAGCTGCCGTCCCGCCTCGGCCAGGTCGCCGCGGGCGAGCGCGAGGTGCGCGTGGATGGTGGCCCGGAAGGCGCGGGGCTTGGCGCTCTGGCCGACCCGCTCGGAGTGGAGGCCGGCCTCGGCGGCCTCGTCCCAGCGGCCCAGCGAGTAGAGGGACTCGCCGAGGTTGCCCCACACCCACGCCTCGGAGTCCGTCAGCCCCAGCTTCCGGGTGATCTCCAGGCCTTCCCGGAGCACCTCGACAGCCTCCCGGGAACGGCCGATGCCCTCCAGGTGGGACGGCAGGTTCACATGCAGGCGGCCCCTCACATAGGCCTCGCCGAGGGCGGCCGCCTGCTCCTTGACCTCGTAGATCTCCGCGAGCCCGGTGTCGATGTCACCCGCGTCGACCAGGAGGCCGCCCAGGGTGAGGCGGGCGTTGAGCTCGATGTCACGAGCTCCCACCATGCGCGCGTACTCCACGGCGCGCTCGGCGGCCGAAAAGGCGTCGGGGCCGGGCTCGTGCAGCATCGACCAGCCGGCGACCATGGCGAGCACCTCGGCGTGCACCTCCGAGGGCGGCAGTCCCCGTACCAGCTCCTGGGCGGTGGCGAGTTCCTTCCATCCGTCGCCGCGGCCCGTGTTCTGCACGAGCCGGGAGCGCTGCACCCAGAACCAGGCGGCCCGCAGCGGGTCGGGATCCTCCTCCAGCAGGCGCAGGGCCCGTTTGGTGATCTTCAGTGCGCGTTCCCGCTCCCCGCACAGCCGGCCCGCCACGGCCGCCTCGGCCATCAGGTCGAGGTAACGCAGGGGTGTGGTCGCCGGGTCGCAGCCGCAGGGAGGGTAGACCTCGGCGTGGTCCACGGGCCGCAGGGCCGCCCGTACGTCGTCGGGGGCGAGGTCCCACAGCTCCATCGCCCGCTCCAGGAGCCGCAGTTGTTCGGAGTGGGCGTGCCGGCGGCGGGCCTCCACCGCGGCGTCGAGGACGGCGGGCAGGGCCTTGGCGGCGTCGTGCGCGTGGTACCAGTAGCTGGCCAGGCGGGTGGCCCGCTGGTCGGCGGGGACGAGCGTGGCGTCGGCCTCCAGGGCCTCGGCGTAGCGGCGGTTGAGACGCGAGCGCTCGCCGGGGAGCAGGTCGTCGCTGACGGCCTCGCGGACCAGGGAGTGGCGGAAGCGGTAGCCGTCGCCGTCCGGGGTGGCGAGGAGGATGTTGGCGCCGACGGCGGCACGCAGGGCCTCGATGAGGTCGTCCTCGGCGAGTGAGGCGACGGCCGCCAGGAGGCGGTACTCGACGGTGGAGCCGCCCTCGGCGACGGTCCGGGCGACCCGCTGGGCGGTCTCGGGCAGCGCCTCGACACGGACGAGGAGGAGGTCGCGCAGGGAGTCGGTGAGGCCGGTGCAGCAGCCGTCCTGAGCGGCCACCGCCAGTTCCTCCACGAAAAACGCGTTGCCGTCGGAGCGGGCGAAGATGTCGTCGACCTGCGCGGGGTCGGGGTCGGCGGCGAGGATGCCGGCGATCTGGCGCTCGACCTCGGTGCGGTTGAACCGGCCCAGCTCGATGCGGCGGACGGTACGCAGGCGGTCGAGTTCGGCGAGGAGGGGGCGCAGCGGGTGGCGGCGGTGGATGTCGTCGGAGCGGTAGGTGGCGACGACGACCAGACGGCCGCTGCGCAGTGTACGCAGGAGGTAGGCGAGCAGGTGGCGGGTGGAGGCGTCGGCCCAGTGCAGGTCCTCCAGGGCGAGGACGACGGTGCGCCGGGCGGCGATCCGCTCGAGCAGGCGGGCGGTGAGCTCGAAGAGGCGGGCCATGCCCTCCTCGTCGTCCCGCGGGCCGCGGCGGGCCTCGCCGAGTTCGGGCAGCAGCCGGGCGAGCTCCTCCTCCTGGCCGGCGGCGGCCTCGGCGAGTTCCTCGGGGAGCTGCCGGCGCAGGGCTCGCAGGGCGGTGGAGAACGGCGCGAAGGGCAGCCCGTCGGCGCCGATCTCGACGCAGCCGCCGAGCGCGACGACGACGTCCCGGCGGGCCGCGGCCGCCGTGAACTCCTCCAGCAGCCGGGTCTTGCCGACGCCCGCCTCGCCCCCGACGAGCAGCGCCTGGGGCTCTCCGGCTGCGGCGCGGGCGAGCGCGTCGTGCAACGCCCCCAACTCCTCGTCGCGGCCTACGAAAACGGGGCTGACGGACCTGGTCTCCACGCCCCCGAGCATGTCACGAGGCACTGACAGGGCGGCACCGATTATCCGCACCGGCGACGGCGAAGCGGCCGCCCCCGGTGGTTCGGGGACGGCCGCCGTGGCAGGTCGGGCGGGGTCGGGGTGCGCCGGGAGCGCGGGTCCCGTGCCGCCGTCCCATGGCCGCGTGTTCACGCCGCGCGGGTGAAGAGGCTTCGGCCCCGGCGGGCACTATGGGACCGGGCCTGGCGGGCCGCGTCGTCGGCGGACCGGCGGCGGCGCTGGGCCGTGCGGGCGAGGCGGTAGTCGTCGGCCTCGCGGATCAGCTCGGCGGAACGGATCTTGTGCAGCTCGTACGCGAACATGTGCGTCCCCCTAGGAAGGTGTGGTGCGCATCGCTTCTGCGCTGCCTCAACCTTCGTTTTTAAGCGGGGTCCGTGACATCGGGAAAGTTCCGCATCTTCCGGCTCGGTAGGGGCCTTAGATACGAAGAGGGGGTCTTAGGGCCCCGGCGGAAGTGCCGGAGACGCCCCAAGACCCCTCATACCGCGTTCCTCAGCTGGCGGACGGCAGCCCGAGCAGGATGTCCGTGTACTTCAGCACGGCCAGGAACAGGCCGATCACACCCAGCACGACGCCGCCCCACGCGACCGACTTGATCCACGCGGCCTGCGGCTTCCCGGGCGTCCCGAACGCCGGCCGGGCCAGCACGACGACGCCCACGATCAGCGCGGCCAGCGCGAACAGGCCGCCCCAGAGCGCGGTGGCGTGCCAGGCGTCGCCGTAGACCGCCTTGATCTGCTTGGCGACGCTCGCCTGGGACGAGGTCCGCAGCTGGCCGATCAGCTGCTGGCGCGCTCCGGCCACGGTGCCGAGCCAGCTGCCGCTGAGCGAGACGAAGCCGAGCGCGGCCGAAACGACCGCCCCGGCGCCCTGGCCGATGCCGGAGGGGCCCTGCGCCGCGGCCTCCTCGGTGGCCTCCGTGGCCTCGGCCTCCCTCGCCTCGGTGGCCTCAGTCACCTCGTCGGCCTTGGTGACCTCCGCTTTCTCCTCGTCGTTCGTCGCCTCGACGCCGCTTGCGGCCTTGGCCTCGTCCACTGTCTTGGTTCCCATGCCTCGCACCGTACGGACGCTGTCTGAGAGGTCTCTTAATGATCGGCTCTTGGTGATCGTCTCTTAGTGATCGTCACGGTCGTCACGCGCGCGTGCCGCACTCCACTCGGGGGCGAGCACCGACCAGACCTCGATGTCCTGACGCACACCCCGGTGCGGGTACGCCTCGCGGAGTACCCCCTCCCGGGTCATGCCGAGCCGTCGCGCCACGTTGATGCTCGGTTCGTTGGCGGACGACGCGTACCACTCCACACGGTGCATGCCGCGCTCGTCAAACGCCCAGTCGATGAGCACCCGCGCCCCACGGGTGACAAGGCCCCGCCCGGCCGCCGCGGGCTCCAGCCAGCAGCCGAGCTCGCAGTTGCCGGCGGCGGCGTCGAAGACGCGGAAGAGCAGTCCGCCGACCAGCTTGCCGTCCAGCCACAGCCCGTGCAGGAAGCCGCTGTCGGCAGCGCGCTTGTCGGCGTAGCCCTTGAGGATCTCGCGGGCGCAGTCCACGTCGGTGGCGTTCTCCCCGAACCGGATGTGCTGGGTGATGAACTCGCGCCCGCGGTCGAGGTGCGCGAGGAACTCCTCGGCGTGCCAAGGCTCCAGGGGCCGCAGCTCGGCTCCGTCGTCACCCAGGGACATCGCGTACATCCTGTTCCCGCTCCTTCAGCAGTACGTCGACCAGGGCGTCCTCCTCAGGACGCCGCCCAGGGATCGTCGCACGGCACTCGGGCGGTTCGATGCTGATGCGCGGCAGCCGGCGCTCGAGCCAGGAGGGCAGCCACCAGTTGGCGGCGCCGAGGAGGTGCATCAGGGCGGGGACGAGGAGGGTGCGCAGGACGAAGGCGTCCAGGGCGACGGCGGAGGCGAGGGCGATGCCGAACATGGCGATCACGCGGTCGCCGCCGAGCACGAAGGACAGGAAGACGGAGATCATGATGACGGCGGCCGAGTTGATCACCCGGCTGGTCTCGGCGAGGCCGATGCGCACGGCCCGGCGGTTGTCGCCGGTCTCCAGCCACTCCTCGTACATGCGGCTGACCAGGAACACCTGGTAGTCCATGGACAGCCCGAAGAGCACCGAGACCATGATCACGGGAAGGAAGGGCTCGATCGGGCCGGCGCTGCCGAGGCCCAGCAGCTCGCTCCCCCACCCCCACTGGAAGATCGCGACGACCACGCCGAAGGCGGCGGCGACGGCGGCGAGGTTCATCGCGGCGGCCTTCAGCGGGATGCCGAGGGACCGGAAGGCCAGCAGGAGCAGCACGCAGCCCAGGCCGATCACCACGCTCACGAACAGCGGCAGCTTGCCGACGATCACGCTTGCGAAGTCGTCGTAGCCGGCCGTCACCCCGCCCACGTACAGGTCGAGGGCGGTGCCCTTCTCGGCGCGCGGCAGCACGTCGGAGCGCAGCCGCTTCACCAGGTCGCTGGTCTGCTGGGACTGCGGGGCGGAGTCGGGTACGACGGTGAGGTACGCCGTGGTGCCGCTGCCGTTGTACGTCACCGGCGTCACGGCGGCGACGCCCTTGGTCGCGGCGAGCGTGGAGTCGAGGTTGTCGAGGGCGAGCCTGTCCTCGGCGCCGCCGACCTTGCCGACCAGGGTGAGCGGGCCGTTGACGCCGGGGCCGAAGCCCTCGGCGAGGAGGTCGTACGCCTGCCGGGTGGTCGACGACTTCGGGTCGTTGCCCTGGTCGGAGGTGCCCAGGTGGAGAGAGAGCGTGGGCAGCGCGAGCAGCGCCATGACGGCCAGGGCGACGGCGCCGAGCTTCTTGGGGTGGCGCTCGACGAACGCGGACCAGCGGGCCGCGAGCCCGGTCGGCATCTCGGGTTCGGGCCCGTGCTCGTAGAGCCTGCGCCGCTCGCGCCTGCTCAGGGCGCGCGGGCCGATGAAGGACAGCAGGGCGGGCAGCAGGGTCACGGAGGTCGCGACGGTGAGCAGCACGGTCAGGCAGGCGGCGACCGCGACGCCGTTGAGGAAGCCGAGCCGGAGGATCAGCATGCCGAGCAGCGCGATGCACACGGTGGCGCCCGCGAAGACGACGGCCCGGCCTGTGGTGGCGACGGCGTTCACGGCGGCCTCGGCCACCGGGACGCCGCGCTTGAGGCTGCGGCGGTGCCTGGTCACGATGAACAGCGCGTAGTCGATGCCGACGCCGAGCCCGATCAGCAGGCCGAGCATGGGCGCGAAGTCGGCGACGGTCATCGTGTGCCCGAGCAGGTCGATGCCGAAGTAGGCGGTGCCCACACCGATCAGCGCGGTCGCGATGGGCAGCAGGGAGGCGGCGAGGGAGCCGAAGGCGAGGAAGAGGACCACGGCGGCGACGGCCACCCCGATGGCCTCGGCGAGGTGCCCGCCCTGCGCCTCGGTGAGCGAGACGGCGCTGCCGCCGAGCTCCACCTGGAGCCCGCGGGTCTCGGCGGCCTTGGCGGCGCTGACGACGGCCTGGGCCTCGCCCTTCTTGATGTCCTGGGCCTCGTGGGCGAAGGTGACCGTCGCGTACGCGGTGTGACCGTCGCGGCTGATCGCATCGCCGCGGTCGCCCTCGTAAGGGTTGGTGACGGAGGCGACGCCGGGCAGGTCCGCGATGCGGTCCAGGGTGCGGGTCATCGCCTGCTGGACGTCGGTGTCGCGCACGCCGGCGTCGGCGGTGTGCCAGACGACGGTGTCGCTGTCGCCGCTGAGGTGCGGGAAGCTCTTCTGGATCAGCCGGTAGGCGCGGTCGGACTCGGTGCCGGGGGCGCCGTAGTTGTTCGAGTACGCGGAGCCCGTGACGGCTGCCGCGGAGGTGACGCCGGCGAAGGCGACCAGCCACAGCAGGACGGTGACGAGGCGGTGGCGGACACACCAACGTGCGAGGGCTGCCACGGACGTGCTCCCTGGGGTATTTCGTGGATCTTTGCCCGGGGACAGCCGCTAAGAGAACGGAACAGCCCGCAAAGAACACATGAGCAATCCACAACACTTTCGCAGCCGGAAAAGATCGTTTGTCACTTTCGTGGCGTTACTCACGGGAATGGGACCCAAGTCACAGGACAATCCCAGCAACTCTGTCGCCACATAAGGTTTTTGTAAGCGAACGAGGGGCAGTACACCAGATTCGGTGTACTGCCCCTCGGGAGCGTTCCGCGCTGTCTCTCAGCCCTCGCTGACGCCGAGCTTCTGAAGGATCAGCTCCTTGACGCGGGCCGCGTCGGCCTGGCCGCGGGTGGCCTTCATGACAGCGCCGACCAGGGCGCCGGCCGCGGCCACCTTGCCGCCGCGGATCTTGTCAGCGACGGCCGGGTTGCCGGCGATGGCCTCGTCGACGGCGGCGGTCAGCGCGCCCTCGTCGGAGACGACCTTCAGACCGCGCTTCTCGACGACCTCGTCCGGGGTGCCCTCACCCGCGAGGACGCCCTCGATGACCTGGCGGGCCAGCTTGTCGTTCAGGTCGCCCGACTCCACCAGCTTGGTCACACGCGCGACCTGCTCAGGGGTGATCGGCAGTTCGTCCAGGGCCTTGCCCGACTCGTTCGCGCTGCGAGCCAGTTCGCCCATCCACCACTTGCGCGCGGCGGCCGCGTCGGCGCCCGCGTCGATGGTGGCGACGATCAGGTCCAGGGCACCGGCGTTGAGGATCGCCTGCATGTCGGTGCCGGAGACGCCCCACTCCTCGCGCAGCCGGTTGCGGCGCACCAGCGGCAGCTCGGGCAGCGAGCTGCGCAGCTCCTCGACCCACTCGCGCGAGGGCGCGACCGGCACCAGATCCGGCTCGGGGAAGTACCGGTAGTCCTCGGCCTCCTCCTTGGTCCGGCCCGAGGTGGTCGTGCCGGTGTCCTCGTGGAAGTGGCGGGTCTCCTGGATCACCGTGCCGCCGCTGCCGAGCACGGCGGCGTGGCGCTGGATCTCGTAGCGGCAGGCGCGCTCGACGGAGCGCAGCGAGTTGACGTTCTTGGTCTCGCTGCGGGTGCCGAACTTCTCCGAGCCCTTGGGCATCAGCGAGAGGTTCACATCGCAGCGCATCTGGCCCATCTCCATCCGGGCCTCGGAGACGCCGAGCGCCCGGATGAGCTCGCGCAGCTCACGGACGTACGCCTTCGCCACCTCGGGCGCGCGCTCGCCGGCTCCGACGATCGGCTTGGTGACGATCTCGATCAGCGGGATGCCGGCGCGGTTGTAGTCCAGCAGCGAGTGCTGGGCGCCGTGGATGCGGCCGGTGGCGCCGCCGACGTGCGTCGACTTGCCGGTGTCCTCCTCCATGTGGGCGCGCTCGATCTCCACGCGGAAGGTGGTGCCGTCCTCCAGCTGCACGTCGAGGTAGCCGTTGAAGGCGATCGGCTCGTCGTACTGGGAGGTCTGGAAGTTCTTCGGCATGTCCGGATAGAAGTAGTTCTTCCGGGCGAAGCGGCACCACTCGGCGATCTCGCAGTTCAGAGCGAGACCGATCCTGATCGCGGACTCCACGCCGGTCGCGTTGACGACCGGGAGGGAGCCGGGCAGGCCGAGACAGGTGGGGCAGGTCTGGGCGTTCGGCGCGGCGCCGAGGGCCGTGGAACAGCCGCAGAACATCTTGGTGGCGGTGCCGAGTTCGACATGGACCTCGAGGCCCATGACGGGGTCGTACGACGCCAGCGCGTCCTCGTACGACACCAGGTCGGTCATGGTGGTCACGGTGAAACTTCCCTCTCAGCCCAGCAGGACGTCGTCGTCGCCCAGGCGCTTCAGGTCCCGCACGAGCAGGGCGAGGCCGGTGACGATGGCGGCGGCGGACACGGCGGCGTCGATCAGGCGCAGCGTGTCGTTTTCGAGGCGGGCCTTCTTGACCTGCTTCGCGACGCTGATCGCGCCGAACGCGGTGGTGGCGATGGACAGGTACGTACCGGACTTGGACTTCTTGAAGCCCTTGGCCTTCGACAGTGCCTTGCTCACAGCGACGGAGCCTCCTCGAGAAGCGGGTGCCCCCACTTTTGCACGAAGGCGGCCTCGACGGCGGCGCCGACCTTGTAGAGGCGGTCGTCCTTCATCGCCGGGGCGATGATCTGCAGGCCGACGGGGAGGTTGTCCTCGGGCGCCAGACCGCAGGGCAGCGACATGGCGGCGTTGCCGGCCAGGTTGACCGGGATGGTGCACAGGTCCGCCAGGTACATCGCCATCGGGTCGTCGGCGCGCTCGCCGATCGGGAAGGCGGTGGTGGGGGTCGTGGGCGACACGATCACGTCCACCTTCTCGAACGACTTCTCGAAGTCGCGGGTGATGAGCGTGCGGACCTTCTGGGCGGAGCCGTAGTACGCGTCGTAGTAGCCGCTGGAGAGGGCGTAGGTGCCGAGCATGATGCGGCGCTTGACCTCCGGGCCGAAGCCCTCCGCACGGGTCAGCGAGGTGACCTCCTCGGCGGAGTGCGTGCCGTCGTCACCGCTGCGCAGGCCGTAGCGCAGGCCGTCGAAGCGGGCGAGGTTGCTGGAGCACTCGCTCGGGGCGATCAGGTAGTACGCGGCCAGCGCCAGGTCGAAGGACGGGCAGTCCAGCTCGACGATCTCCGCGCCCAGCTCCTTCAGGAGCGCGACGGACTCGTCGAAGCGCTGCAGGACGCCGGCCTGGTAGCCCTCGCCGCGGAACTGCTTGACGACACCGACGCGCATCCCCTCGACGGAGCCGCTTCGCGCGGCCTCGACGACCGGCGGGACCGGGGCGTCGATGGAGGTGGAGTCCAGCGGGTCGTGGCCTGCGATGACCTCGTGCAGCAGGGCCGCGTCCAGGACCGTACGGGCACAGGGGCCGCCCTGGTCGAGGGAGCTGGAGAAGGCGACCATGCCGTAGCGGGAGACACCGCCGTAGGTCGGCTTGACGCCGACCGTGCCGGTGACGGCCGCGGGCTGGCGGATGGAGCCGCCGGTGTCGGTGCCGATGGCCAGGGGCGCCTGGAAGGAGGCGAGCGCGGCGCTCGACCCACCGCCGGAACCGCCGGGGATACGGGTGAGGTCCCACGGGTTGCCGGTCGGCCCGTACGCGCTGTTCTCCGTCGACGACCCCATGGCGAACTCGTCCATGTTGGTCTTGCCGAGGATGACGACGTCCGCTTCCTTCAGCTTCTTGGTGAGGGTGGCGTCGTACGGCGGGATCCAGCCCTCGAGGATCTTGGAGCCGACGGTGGTCGGGATGCCCTCGGTGGTGAAGATGTCCTTCAGCGCGAGGGGCACACCGGCGAGCGGGCCGAGCTTCTCGCCGCGCTCCCGCTTCTCGTCGACGGCACGGGCCTGGGCGAGCGCGCCCTCACGGTCGACGTGCAGGAAGGCGTGCACCTTCTCGTCGACGGCCTCGATCCGGGCGAGGTGGGCCTCGGTGACCTCGACGGCGGTCAGCTCGCCGGAGGCGATCTTCGCGGCCGTCTCGGCGGCGGTGAGCCGGATGATGCTGTTCTTGTCCGTCATGGCGGGCTACTCCTCCCCCAGGATCTGCGGCACCTTGAAACGCTGCTGCTCCTGGGCCGGGGCGCCGGACAGCGCCTGCTCGGGGGTGAGCGACGGACGGACCTCGTCCGGGCGCATGACGTTCGTCAGCGGCAGCGGGTGAGAGGTCGGCGGTACGTCTTGGTCGGCGACCTCGCTGACGCGGGCGACCGCGCCGATGATGTCGTCGAGCTGGCCTGCGAAGTGGTCGAGCTCTTCGGGCTTCAGCTCCAGACGCGCCAGCCGGGCGAGGTGGGCGACCTCCTCGCGCGTGATGCCAGGCATGCAGCGATCCTCTGGGGTGAGTGTGTGTGCTTTGGCCCAATCCTATGGGGCGGGGACCCGTCGCCGTGAAACGGTTTGCCGGGCCCGCCCCCTCAGGCTCGGCGCCAGGGGAGGGCGCCCGCCCCTCAGCCTCGGCGCCCTTCCCAGGCGTGGCTGCGCAGGAAGTGGTTGTCGTACAGGTCCTGCACCTCCAGCAGGCTCTCCGGGGTGGCCTCGCCGAGGGCGATGCGCTGGAGGTGACGGAAGTACTCGAAGCGCTCGACGCCCGGGGTGATGACGATGAGCAGGTCGGCGTCCGCACCGGGTACGGCGGCGAAGGCGTGCGGCTTGCCGGGCGGGACGACGACGAGGTCGCCGGGTCCGGCGGTCACGATGTCCTCCCCGGAGAGGATGTCGGCGGCGCCGTCGAGCAGGAAGAACATCTCCGCGGAGTTGTCGTGCCAGTGCGGCTTGGCGCCGTCGGCGCCGCCTTTGAGGGTGACGCGCTGGGTGGACAGGGCGCCCCCGGTCGCGCTGCTGTCGGCGAGCAGACGGATGGTGGCGGGCGCGCGACCGACGACTTCGGCCTCGGCCTCGCGAACGATCACGGACTCTTCGAACTTCGGCACGAACAGCGACATGTGTGACCCCCTGGTGTCGGTATCGGCGTTATCGGACGGCGAAGAGCAGGCCGGCACTGATCAGTACAACGACGGCGGTGGCGAAGTGGATCCCGAAGGCCACGGCCTTCGCGCCGCCGTGACGCAGGACTATCAGCGTGTCGACGAGCGGGATCAGTGCCACGCAGACCATGAACCAGGCCTCGGCCCGAGCACCGGCGAAGGCAAGCACCGCGAGGCCCGCCAGCCCGAAGGTGCCGTCCCTGAGGCCCTTGACCGACAGGTAGGCACCGGCTTCGCCACGGGGGTCGGCGGGGACGCCGTAGCCCGCCGCGGCGGAGGCGGGCTGGAACCAGAAGCGGTAGCCGAGGAACACGCAGAACAGGTCGAGCAGGGCGGCCAGGGTGTACGCGGTGACGGTCATGTCTCTTCTCCCCCATCGAGGTGAGCTAGCGGCGCTAGCAACGTGAGCGACACTAGCAGAGCGTCGACAGATTGGCTAGCACTGCTAGACTTCGAGCATGACGATCCAGACGCGTCGGGAGCGCGAACGAGCGGAACGCGAGCGGCTGATCGTGACGGCCGCGCGGGAACTGGCGGAGGCCGAGGGCTGGGACGCCGTCACGACCCGGCGGCTCGCGGCGGAGATCGAGTACAGCCAGCCGGTGCTGTACAGCCACTTCAAGGGCAAGGACGCCATCATGGCGGCGGTCGCGGTGCAGGGCTGCGCGGACCTGGCGGCCGAGATGCGCGCGGCGCGTACGGCGGCCGAGGGCA
The DNA here is from genome assembly GCF_044764595.1 of Streptomyces sp. NPDC093984. NCBI lineage: Bacteria > Bacillati > Actinomycetota > Actinomycetes > Kitasatosporales > Streptomycetaceae > Streptomyces > Streptomyces sp. NPDC093984. Next base: position 196,378 of record NZ_JBIWIM010000010.1, read on the forward strand.
CGCGCGGGGCGCTGGCAGCGGTGGGGAAGGCGTACACGGACTTCGCGCGGCGGCGCCCCGCGCTCTACGACGCCGTGTTCACCCACACCGTGGACCTGCCGTTCGCGACACCGGAGGCGCCCGCGGCCCTGCAGGAGGCGTTCGGCGAACTGCTCCGGGCCGTGGAACCCGTCGCGCACGAGGGCGACGACCCGGGCCTGCTCGCGGAGACCTACTGGGCCGGGCTGCACGGCCTGGTCACGCTGATGTGCAGCGGACGCCTGCCGGCCGAGGCCCATGAGCGCCGGCTCGCCCTGTTGATCGGGCACTTCGCGGCGGGGACGGACTGATCAGGGCGGCTGTCGGGTCAGCCGAGCCGCCCGGGGTCGTCCGCGGTGGCCGCGGGCAGCGCGGCCCTGGGGCGTTGCCACCCCCGCACTCCTCGGGCCCGCAGCCACGCCGTCGTCTCCTCCGCCGGCATCGCCGCGGCGACCAGCCACCCCTGCACCGCGTCGCAGCCCAGGTCCCGCAGCCGCTCCCATGTCTCGTCGTCCTCGACGCCCTCCGCGACGACGAGCAGGCCCAGCGAATGCGCGAGGTCCACCGTGCAGCGCACGATCTCGGCGTCCTCCGCGTCCACCGCGAGCCGCGCCACGAACGACCGGTCGATCTTCAGCTCGCTCACCGGCAGCCGCCGCAGATGCACGAGCGACGAGTAGCCCGTACCGAAGTCGTCCAGCGACATCTTCACGCCGTGCCCCGCCAGCCCCGCCAGTGTGTCGGCGGCCCGCTGGGGGTCCTCCAGGAGCACGTGTTCCGTGATCTCCAGCTGGAGCGCTCCCGCCGGGACCCCGTGCCGCGCCAGCCGCGCCGCGACCGACCCGGCGAACCCCGGCGTGTGGACATCGCGCGGCGAGACGTTCACCGCGACCGGCACCGTGAGCCCCTGCGCCCGCCACCGCGCCACCTGCTCGAGCGCCGTCTCCAGCACGTACTCCGTCAGGTGCGGCATCAGCCCGGACGACTCCGCGATCGCGATGAACTCGTCCGGCGGCACCTTCCCGCGCTCGGGATGCACCCACCGCACGAGCGCCTCGAGCCCGGCGACCTGCCCGTCGAAGCGCACCTTCGGCTGGTAGTGCAACTGCACCTCGTGCGCGTCCAGCGCGCGCCGCAGATCCCCCAGCAGCCCGAGCCGGTCGGGAGTGTTCGAGTCCCGCTTGGACTCGTACACCTCCACCCCGGTGCGGTCCCGCTTCGCCTGGTACATCGCCACGTCCGCCCGCCGCAGCAGCCCCTCGGCGTCCAGCGCGTGGTCGGGGAAGACGGCGACCCCGGCACTGGCCTCCAGCACGAGCGTGAGGCCGTCCAGATCGAGCGGCGAGCCGAGCGCGGCGACCAGGTTGCGGGCCGCCCTCGACGCGGACGTCGTGGAGTCCGCGACCGGCAGTAAGACCGCGAACTCGTCGCCCCCGAGCCGCGCGGCCTCGGCCCCGCGCGGCAGCGCCAGCCGCAGCCGCTCGGCTATCTGCAGCAGCAGCCGGTCGCCCGCGAGATGGCCGAGCGTGTCGTTCACGGACCGGAAGCGGTCGAGGTCGATCAGCATCAGGGCGGCCCGAGCCCCGATCCGCTCGGCGTCGTCGAGGGCCGTCCAGGTGCGCTCCAGCAGCCACTGCCGGTTCGGCAGCCCGGTCAGCCCGTCGCGCAGCTGCTCCTCGGCGCGGGCGCGGGCTATCCACAGGGTGGAGTCCAGGGCGATGAGCGGGATGGAGAACAGCGGCAGCAGCACCGGCACCGCGACGGCGACGACGCAGACCAGCGGCGCGATGCCGAGCAGCGCCACGGCGACGAGTCCGTGCCGGACCAGGGCGGTGCGGGCGACGGTGGGCAGGCCGCCGGTGCGCGGCGCGTGCAGGTACCACAGCAGCAGCCGGGTAACGGCGAGGTACGCGGTGGCGACGAGGACGACCTGGGGGGCGGCGTAGAGGGTCCAGGTGTGCGGGTCCCAGGGCGTCTCGACGCTCGGGACGCTCCCGAAGGCGGCCAGTACGAGGGCTCCGGCGCCGATGCCGAGGAGGTCGACCGCGCCGTGCAGTATGCCCTGCCGCCAGCGGCCCAGCCGGGCTGTGCCGACCAGGACGACGACGGTGAGGCTGACCATCCCGGCGGGCACCCAGCCGTACAGCAGCAGGACGGCGAGGGTGAGGGCGGCGCCCGAGCCGGTGCCGCCCCACCAGCGGGAGCGGCCGAGCATGACCAGGTGGCCGACGATGATGCCGGTGAGCACGGCCAGGGACCAGCCGACGGCGCCGGACGGGAACAGCGCGTGGTGTTCGCCGAACGCCCGGTAGAAGCCGGCGCCGAGGACGAACCCGGCGGCCGCGACGACCACCGCGGGCAGCGCGGGCCACGACACGTGCCGCTCCCCGTCCTGGCCGGGCAGCCCGGAGGAACTCCCGTCGGCGAGCGCGCCGGTACCGGGCGGCAGGGCCGGCAGCGAGGTCGTGCCCGGGGTGCTCCCCGCCGGGACTCCGGCGCCGGGGCCGGGGTGCGCCCCCGGCAGGGCCCGTGGCACGGCACACGGGCCGCCTGTACCCGCGTGCCCGGACGGCCGCACGATCCGGCGGCCCGCCCGCCACGCGCCGGACACCCGGCGCAGGAGCAGCCGTGAGTCCGGGGCGGCGCTCTCGCTCGGTTCCATTCCCGTCCCTCTCACAGCCGGTGCCCTCGCCACGCGGCCCGATTGCCCGACGAACCGTCAACGGCACCGCGACTGAAAACCCACCACGCGTCCGGGCACGGCAGGCGCACAGCTCAACAGTAGGCCGCAGAAGGCTTTCACGGGCAGCGGTCGTCGACGGTTGCCCGAATGCGACCCGGCCACCCGTATGCATCTGGTATGCGCCGAACGGGTGACCTTCAACCGCTACTCCCCGGTCGGAAGCGCGACTTCCGCGGCTGCTTCAGGCCCTCGTTCCAACAGGACGGCGAAACCGTCCTCGTCCAGCACGGGGACCTTCAGCTGCATGGCCTTGTCGTACTTCGAGCCGGGATTCTCGCCCACCACGACGAAGGACGTCTTCTTGGAGACAGACCCGGTCACTTTCGCGCCACGGCTCTGCAACGCCTCCTTCGCGCCGTCCCGTGTGTACTGCCCGAGCGTTCCGGTGACGACCACCGTGAGCCCCTCCAGCGGACGCGGCCCCTCGTCCTCGCCGGAGCCCTCCTCCTCCATACGGACGCCCGCGGCCTTCCACTTGCGGATGATGTCGCGGTGCCAGTCCTCGGCGAACCACTGCTTGAGGGAGGCGGCGATGATGGGCCCGACCCCGTCGGTGGCCGCCAGCTCCTCTTCGCTCGCCTGGTCGATCCGTTCGATCGACCGGAACTCGCGGGCCAGCGCCTCGGCCGCCACCGGGCCGACGTGACGGATCGACAGGCCGGTGAGGATGCGGGCGAGCGGACGCTCCTTGGCGGCCGAGATGTTCTCCAGCATCGCGAGCGCGTTCTTCTTCGGCTCGCCCTGCTGGTTGGCGAACACCGTGACGATCTTCTCCTCGCCGGTCTTCGGGTCGCGCTTGGGCAGGCCGCTGTCCTGGTCGAGGACGTACGCCTTGATGGGCAGCAGCTGTTCGACGGTGAGGTCGAACAGGTCGCCCTCGTCCTTCAGCGGCGGCTCGGCGGGCTCCAGGGGCTGGGTGAGGGCGGCGGCGGCGACGTATCCGAAGTGCTCGATGTCCAGCGCCTTGCGGCCCGCCAGATAGAAAAGACGCTCGCGCAACTGAGCAGGACAGGAACGCGCGTTCGGGCAGCGCAGATCGACGTCGCCCTCCTTCATGGGCCGCAGCGGTGTGCCGCACTCGGGGCACTCGGACGGCATCACGAACTCCCGCTCGGTGCCGTCGCGCAGGTCGACGACCGGGCCGAGGATCTCCGGGATGACGTCACCGGCCTTGCGCAGCACCACCGTGTCGCCGATGAGCACACCCTTGGCCTTGACCACGTCCTGGTTGTGCAGGGTGGCGAACTCGACCTCCGAGCCGGCCACCGTGACCGGCTCGACCTGGGCGTACGGCGTGACCCGGCCGGTACGGCCCACGCCCACGCGGATGTTGATGAGCTTGGTGTTGACCTCCTCCGGCGCGTACTTGTACGCGATCGCCCAGCGCGGGGCGCGGGAGGTGGAGCCGAGGCGGCCCTGGAGCGGGATCTCGTCGAGCTTGACGACGACTCCGTCGATCTCGTGCTCCACGGAGTGGCGGTTCTCCCCGAAGTAGGCGATGAACTGCCGTACGCCGTCGAGGTCGTCGACCACCTTGTTGTGCCGGGCGGTGGGCAGGCCCCAGGACTTCAGCAGGTCGTACGCCTCGGAGAGGCGGGTGAGGCCGTCCTTGAAGCCCTTCAGGGCGCCGATGCCGTGGACCACCATGTGCAGCGGGCGGGTGGCCGTGATGCGCGGGTCCTTCTGGCGCAGGGAACCGGCCGCCGCGTTGCGCGGGTTGGCGAAGGGCTTGTCGCCGCCCGCCACCAGCCGGGCGTTGAGTTCCTCGAACTTCTCCATCGGGAAGTAGACCTCGCCGCGGATCTCCACGAGGTCGGGGACGTGGTCGCCCTTGAGGCGGTCCGGGATCTCCGCGATCGTACGGACGTTCGGAGTGATGTCCTCGCCGGTGCGGCCGTCGCCGCGGGTCGCCGCGCGCGTGAGGCGGCCGTGCTCATAGGTGAGGTTGACCGCGAGGCCGTCGACCTTCAGCTCGCACAGGAAGTGGTACGCGGAGGTGCCGACCTCCTTGGCGACGCGGTCGGCCCAGGCGGCGAGCTCCTCGTCGTCGAACGCGTTGTCCAGCGAGAGCATGCGTTCGCGGTGCTGGACGGCCGTGAACTCCGTCTCGTACGCCCCCGCGACCTTCTGGGTGGGCGAGTCGGGCGTGCGCAGCTCCGGGTACTGCTCCTCGAGCGCTTCGAGGGAGCGCAGGAGCCGGTCGAACTCCGCGTCGCTGATGACGGGAGCGTCCTTCACGTAGTACCGGAAGCGGTGCTCCTCGATCTGCTCGGCGAGCTGCGCGTGCTGCTCCCGGGCCTCGACGGGCACCGTCGTCTCCGCTTGCTTGTCGCCGGCCACCGTGTTGTCCTCCCGTTACTCTGGGTTGTCCGCGAGGGATCTCGCCGCCCGGACGCAGTGGGCGAGCGCCTTGCGCGCGTAGTCCGGGGAGGCGCCCGCGAGCCCGCACGTCGGCGTGACCGTGACCGCGTCCGCGAGAAGCCCCGGATTCAGCCCCAGCCTGCGCCACAGCGTCCTGACACCCATGACGCTACCGGCAGGGTCTGACAATGGGCCGTCCGTGGACGGCACGACCCCGGCGAACAGCCGCGTACCTCCTTCCACGGCTTCCCCGATCGCCTCGTCGTCACGCTCGGTGAGCAGGGAGAAGTCGAAGGAGACGGCGGCGGCACCGGCCCTGCGCAGGAGGGCGAACGGAACGTCCGGGGCGCAGGAGTGCACCACGACCGGGCCGTCCGCGTGCACGCCGACCACGTCGCGCAGCGTGGCCTCGACGATCTGCCGGTCGACGGCGCGGTGGGTGCGGTAGCCGCTCGCGGTCTTCACCCGGCCGCGCAGGACGGCGGTGAGGGACGGCTCGTCGAGCTGGAGGACGAGCCGGGCGCCGGGGACGCGCCTGTTCACCTCCTCGAGGTGGAGCCGCAGGCCCTCGGCGAGCGAGCCGGCGAGGTCGCGGCAGGCGCCCGGGTCGGAGAGGGCGGCCTCGCCGCTCTTCAGCTCCAGCGCGGCGGCGAGCGTCCACGGGCCCACCGCCTGCACCTTCAGCGGCCCCTCGTAGTCCTGGGTGAACTCCTCGAGCGCGTCGAGGTCCTCGCCGAGCCAGGAGCGGGCCCGCCGGGTGTCCCGGCCCGGCCGGTCCCCGAACCGCCAGCCGCTCGGCTCCACGCGCGCGTACAGGTCGACGAGCATCCCGGCGGTCCGCCCGATCATGTCCGCGCCGGGCCCCCGCGCGGGCAGCTCGGCCAGAAACGGAAAGTCCTCGAAGCTCCCGGTGACGGTCTTGGCCGCCTCCCGGGCGTCCCCACCGGGCATGGACCCTACGCCGGTGGCGGCGCCGAACGTGAACTGGCTGTTCTCACTCACCCCGGCAGCCTATGCAATGGGCCGGTACGGTCACCGCCCCGGCCGCACCGTCACGTCGTTGACCTCCGCGTCCCTCGGCAGGTCCAGGCACATCAGGACCGTCGTCGCCACCGACTCGGGATCGATCCACCGGGACGGGTCGTACTGCTTGCCCTCCTGCTGGTGGACCTTGGCCTGCATCGGACTCGCCGTGCGGCCGGGGTAGACCGAGGTGACCCGGACGCCGTGCGCGTGCTCCTCCTCGCGCAGGGAGTCCGCGAGGGCCTTCAGGCCGTGCTTGGAGGCGGCGTACGCCGACCACTCCGCGTGGGCGTTCAGGCCGGCCCCGGAGTTCACGAACACGACGTGGCCGCGTGCGGCGCGCAGCTGCGGCAGGAAGAGGCGGGTCAGCTCGGCGGGTGCGATCAGGTTGACGTTCAGCTGGTGGTGCCAGGACTTCGGGGTCAGCTCGCCCACCCGGCCCAGGTCGACCACGCCCGCGATGTGCAGCAGGGAGTCCACCCGGTCGGGCGGACTCTGGTGCGAGAGGGCCCAGGACAGCCTGTCGGGCTCCGCGAGGTCGCCCACCAGCGTCCGCGCCCCGGGGTACTCCGAAGCCAGCTCCTTCGCCCGCCCCGCGTCGCGCGCGTGCAGCACGAGGTCGTCCCCGCGCGCGTGCAGACGGCGGGCGACGGCCGCGCCGATGCCGGAGCCGGCACCGGTGATCACATGAGTAGCCATGCCCGCCATGCTCGCACCACCGCGTCACTGGATCCCCAGCGACTCCTCCAGGTACGCCAGCGCCCCCACCGGCTCCTCGGCGAAGAACACCAGGTCCGCGAGGGGCCTGGGCAGGAAGCCCTCGTCCTCCATGCGCCGGAACTGCTCCTTCAGACCGTCGTAGAAGCCCGCGGTGTTGAGCAGGACCACCGGCTTGTCGGTGTGCCCGTGCTTCTTCAGCTCCAGGATCTCGGTCGCCTCGTCCAGAGTCCCCGTGCCACCCACCATGATCACGACCGCGTCGGCCTTCTCCAGGAGCAGCTTCTTGCGTTCGGCGAGGTCCCTGGCGACCACCATCTCGTCGACGCCCGTCCTCGCCCTGTCCGAGAGGAACTCGACGGAGACGCCCACCAGCCGCCCGCCGGCCTCGTGCACCCCGTCCGCGACCACCTTCATCAGCCCGACGTCCGAGCCGCCCCACACCAGGGTGTGCCCGCCCTTGCCGAGCAGTTCGGCGAACTCGCGGGCGGGGCGCGTGTAGGTCTCGGAGAGGTCGGCGGCGGAGAGGAAGACGCAGATGTTCATGCCGACCACCGTACGCGGGAAGAACCGGGTCCCCGCGAGCGCTTTTCCGGTATGGCCGAAGGACACACGATCACCATCGAGCAGGGCGACCGGCACGTGCGCGTGGTGCACGGCGGACAGATCCTGGCGGACAGCGACCGCCCCCTGGTGCTGCGCGAGACCGGCTGTCCCGTGCGGTACTACATCCCCGTCGAGGACGTCCGGATGGACCTCCTGACCCCCTCGGACACCCACACGGTCTGCCCCTTCAAGGGGACGGCGTCGTACTGGTCCCTGCCGGACGCGCCGGACCTCGTCTGGGCGTATCCGGACCCCAAGCCGGACGTCGCCCGGATCAAGGACCACCTCTGCTTCTACGAAGTCGAGGTGTCCTGACCGATTAGCGGCGTGGTCTGCGGCAGTCTCACACTCATGGACAAGCAGACCATCTCGCGCGACGGCACCCCCATCGCCTACGAACGCACCGGTAAGGGCCCGGCGGTCGTCCTCGTGAGCGGCGCGATGTCCACGGGCGCCACGGTGGCGCCCCTGGCCGCGCGCCTCTCGGACCGCTTCAGCGTCATCGTGTACGACCGCCGGGGCCGCGGCGCGAGCGGCGACACGGCGCCGTACGCCGTGGACCGCGAGGTCGAGGACCTGGCGGCGCTCATCGAGGCCGCCGGCGGCGAGGCGTCGCTGTACGGCGTCTCGTCGGGCGGCGCGCTCGTGCTGAGGGCGGCTGCGAGCGGGCTTCCGGTCCGTCAGGTCGCCGTGTACGAGGTGCCCTTCGCCGACTACGGGGAGGGCGGCGCCGAGGAGCGCGCGGAGTACACCCGGAATCTGACCGAGGCGCTCGCGGCGGGACGGCGCGGGGACGCGGTGGAGCTGTTCCTGAGGCTCACCGGCCTGGCCGAAGCGGTGATCGCGACCGCCCGCCAGTCCCCCATGTGGGCGGACATGGAGGCGATCGCACACACGCTCGCCTACGACGACGCCGTGATGGGCGACGGGCTGGTGCCGCGGGATCGGCTGGCCTCGATCACGGCCCCGGTTCTGGCCGTCGCGGGCGACGCGAGCCCTCCGTGGCTGCGCAGGGCGGCCGAGGCGATCGCCCAGGCGACGCCCCGGGGCACGCACCGCACGCTGGAGGGCCAGACCCACATGGTGGATCCCGAGGTGCTGGCACCGGTGCTGGCGGAGTTCTTCGACCGGTAGCCCCGGGCTCCGGTGGGCCGGTGCCGCGGGCTACGCGACCGCGGTGGTCGCCCGCGTCGTGGACGCGATCGTCGCCGAGCCCACCACGCGCGTGCCGTCGTACAGGACGATGGCCTGGCCGGGGGCCACACCCCGGACCGGCTCGGTGAAGCGGACCCTCAGTTCGCCGTCGACCAGTTCGGCGGTCACCTCGGTCTCGCCGCCGTGGGCGCGGAGCTGGGCCGTGTAGGTGCCGGGGCCGGCCGGGGCCGTTCCGCACCAGCGGGGCTTGACGGCGGTGAGGGCGGAGACGTCCAGGGCGGACGCCGGGCCGACGGTGACCGTGTTCGTCACCGGGGAGATGTCCAGGACGTAGCGCGGCTTGCCGTCCGGGGCCGGGGTGCCGATCCTGAGGCCCTTGCGCTGGCCGATCGTGAAGCCGTACGCGCCGTCGTGCGTGCCCACCCTGGCGCCGGACTCGTCGACGATGTCGCCCTCGGCCTTGCCGAGCCGGCGGGCGAGGAAGCCCTGGGTGTCGCCGTCGGCGATGAAGCAGATGTCGTGCGAGTCGGGCTTCTTGGCGACCGCGAGGCCACGTCGCTCGGCCTCCGCGCGGATCTCGTCCTTGGTGGTGACCGTGTCGCCGAGCGGGAACAGTGCGTGCGCGAGCTGCTTCTCGTCGAGCACGCCGAGGACGTACGACTGGTCCTTCGCCATGTCGGAGGCGCGGTGCAGCTCGCGGGAGCCGTCGGGCAGCGTCACGATCTTCGCGTAGTGGCCGGTGCAGACCGCGTCGAAGCCCAGCGCGAGCGCCTTGTCGAGCAGCGCCGCGAACTTGATCTTCTCGTTGCAGCGCAGGCACGGGTTCGGGGTGCGTCCGGCCTCGTACTCGGCGACGAAGTCCTCGACCACGTCCTCGCGGAACCTGTCGGCGAGGTCCCAGACGTAGAACGGGATGCCGATGACGTCCGCGGCGCGGCGGGCGTCGCGCGAGTCCTCGATGGTGCAACAGCCGCGCGCACCCGTGCGGAAGGACTGCGGGTTCGCGGACAGCGCGAGGTGGACGCCGGTCACGTCGTGGCCCGCCTCGGCGGCGCGGGCGGCGGCGACGGCGGAGTCGACCCCGCCGGACATGGCGGCGAGGACGCGGAGGGGGCGCTGCGGGGTGTCAGTCATAGCCCTTCAAGGGTACGGGGCCGCGGGAACCGCTGTCGGCGAGTATCCGTTGACGATCACAGCGGGGATCACAGGGGGGATCACATGAAGGACAGGGACGGCGACCGGCGGCTCGGGCGGCGCGCGCTGATCCTCGGCGGCACGGCGGCCGCCCTGGGCACGGCCGTGCTGGCGCGGCAGGAGCTGGCGCATCTGTGGTGGCGGCTGCCCGGCGTCGAGAAGCCTCGGGTGGAGGGCGCGGTCGACTTCCCCGGTGCGCGGTGGCTGGCCGCGTCGCCGGCGAACCTGCGGCGCGCGGACCGGCCGGACGACTACGGCATAGACCGTGTGGTCGTCCATGTCACCCAGGGCGGCTACAGCAGCGCGGTGAAGGTGTTCCAGGACCCTGGACACGGTGCGGCGGCGCACTACATCGTGCGCCGGGACGGCCGGGTCACGCAGATGATCCGCGAGCTGGACGTGGCGTTCCACGCGGGCAACCGGGAGTACAACGAGCGCAGCGTCGGCATCGAGCACGAGGGGTTCGTGGAGCGGGCGTCGTCCTTCACCGACGCGATGTACGCGGCGTCGGCGCGGCTCACGGCCGCGGTCTGCGGGCGGTACGGGATACCCGTCGACCGTGAGCACATCATCGGGCACGCCCAGGTGCCGGGGACGGACCACACGGATCCGGGGCCGCACTGGGACTGGGAGCGGTACATGGGGCTCGTACGGCGGGAGCGGGCGGCGCGGGCCCGGTAGGGCTCGAGGCCCGCTAGGGCGAAGGCCCGCTACGGCGAAGGCCCGGTCAGGTCAGCCCCGCCGTGCGCGCGCGCTCCACCGCGGGGCCGATGGCCTTCGCGACCGCCTCCACGTCGGCCTCCGTGGACGTGTGGCCCAGGGAGAAGCGCAGGGTGCCGCGGGCGAGGTCCGGGTCGGCGCCGGTGGCGAGCAGGACGTGGCTCGGCTGGGCCACCCCCGCCGTGCAGGCGGAGCCCGTGGAGCACTCGATGCCCTGGGCGTCCAGCAGCAGGAGCAGGGAGTCGCCCTCGCAGCCGGGGAACGTGAAGTGGGCGTTGGCCGGGAGCCGGTCCACCGGGTCGCCGCCCAGGATCGCGTCCGGGACCGCCTTGCGGACCTCTTCGATCAGGTCGTCGCGCAGGGCACCGATCTCGCGGGCGAACCACTCGCGCTGCTCGGCGGCGAGCCGTCCGGCGACCGCGAAGGAGGCGATGGCGGGCACGTCCAGGGTGCCGGAGCGCACATGGCGTTCCTGGCCGCCGCCGTGCAGTACCGGGACGGGGCTGTACTGGCGGCCGAGGACCAGCGCGCCGATGCCGTAGGGGCCGCCGATCTTGTGGCCGGAGACCGTCATCGCGGCGAGGCCCGAGGCCTCGAAGTCGACGGGGACCTGGCCGAAGGCCTGGACGGCGTCCGCGTGCAGGGGAATGCCGAACTCGCCTGCGGTCTCGGTCAGTTCCCTGACCGGCATGACGGTGCCGATCTCGTTGTTGGCCCACATCACCGTCACGAGGGCGACATCGTCGGGGTCGCGGGCGATGGCCTCGCGCAGGGCCTCGGGGTGGACGCGGCCGTAGGAGTCGACGGGCAGGTACTCGACGGTGGCGCCCTCGTGTTCGCCGAGCCAGTGGACGGCGTCCAGGACGGCGTGGTGTTCCACGGGGCTGGCGAGGACCCGGGTACGGGCCGGGTCGGCGGCGCGGCGGGCCCAGAACAGGCCCTTCACGGCGAGGTTGTCGGCCTCGGTACCGCCGGAGGTGAAGACCACCTCACTGGGGCGGGCGCCGAGGGCTTCTGCGAGGGTTTCGCGGGCCTCTTCGACGGTTCGCCTGGCGCGGCGGCCCGATGCGTGCAGCGAGGAGGCGTTGCCCGTGATGCCGAGGTGCGCGGTCAGGGCCTCTGCCGCCTCGGGGAGCATCGGGGTGGTCGCGGCGTGGTCGAGGTATGCCATGGTGACGCCAATTCTAGGCCCCACCCTTTTGGTGGCCGGTGTGGCCGGGCATCGCCGCAGCCGCACCCGGCGTCGTGGTGGCGGCGGTCAGAAGCTCCAGGACACCGTGTGGTCCATCTGCATGAACGTCACCAGGAGCACCAGGTCCGCCACGCCGAGGCCGAGGCCCAGCAGGGCGCGACCGCGGCGGGTCGTGCCGCGCCACAGGGCCACCGCGGCCAGGGCGATGGCGATCGGGCCCAGCACGAGGTTCAGGACCAGCAGGCCGAGCAGGCCGAGGATGAAGGACGCGACGGCCATGCCGTTCGCATCGCGCGCGCCGGTGCGGGCCGCCGGAGCGGCGGTCTCCTCGCCGCGCGCGGCGGTGTCCTTGGTTCGTACGGCGGTGAGTTGCATGACGGTCAGCTCCCGAGAGTCGAAGGACGTACGGCGGTCTTAGTGGGCCGACGTGTGCCGACGGCGCCCGTGCCGCTCGCGGACCGCGAAGACGACGAGCCATACGGCGATGACGGCCGCGGCGACGAGGGTGAAGGAGAGCGGGGCATGGGCCACGGTGCCCAGGACGGTGCCCAGCAGCAGGAGCGCGGCGACGAGGAACAGCATGGGACGAGATCCCCCTCCGGGATGCCTCTCGTGACATTTCGGTGAACGGTTGTGGTTACACTTGTTCACTGACTTCCCAGTCTAGCGCGTCCCATGGCTTTCCAATTACAGAGAACAGTTGTTAACTGCATGGCATGAGTCACACCCTCGGCATCCGGCAGGCCCAGAAGCAGAAGACCCGCCAGGCGCTGCTGGACGCGGCGCTCGGCCTGCTGGAGGAGCAGAGCCTGAGCAGCCTGGGGCTGCGCGAGGTCACCCGTGCGGTCGGCGTCGCGCCGACCGCCTTCTACCGGCATTTCCGGTCGATCGCGGATCTCGGCGTGGAGCTGGTCGAGGAGGCCCTCGGCAGCCTCCACCCGATGATCGAGTCGACGGTCTCCGCGACCGGCGACAGCGACGCACGCATCGAGCGTGCCGTCGGCCTGATCGCCCGTCATGTGGACGCGTACCCCGCACACGTACGGTTCATCGCCCGCGAACGGCACGGCGGCGTCCAGCCGGTGCGGGAGGCGATACGCCGGCAACTCGCCCGGTTCGCCGAGGAGGTGAAGGTCGCGCTGGCCGAACACCCTGAGTCCGCCGGGTGGAGCGAGGAGGACCTGCTGATGCTCGCCGGTCTGTACGTCGACCAGATGCTGGTGACCGCTTCCCAGTTCCTGGAGGCCATGGAGGGCGCCGCCGAGGACCGGGAGCGGGTGGCCCGGCTCGCCGTCCAGCGGATGCGGCTGATCAGCATCGGCCGCCACCACTGGAAGGAGTGACGGGCGGCAGGTCAGCCCTGGGCCTGCTGCCCCTGCCCGCCCGGCTGGCCGCCGGGGCCGCCGCAGCCGCCGCCCTGGCCGCCGCCGGGCCCGCTGCCCGAACCGCCGGACGGCATCCCCGAGGGCATCCCGGACGGCGCACCCGTCGGTTTCGAGCCCGCCTCGCCGCCCGCGGTGGCGCCGGAGGGGGCGCCCGACGGCCGGGCGGACGGGTTGCCGGAGGCGCCGCCGGACGGCATCACCGAGGGCGCCCGGCAACCGGTGTTCCGGCCGGAGCCGCCGTTGTCCGCCGATGACGAGCCGCCCGAGCCGCAGGCCGCCAGGACCAGGGGCGAGAGCGCCAGCAGGGCCACCGCGGGAAGGAGACGCGCACGCTTCATGAGAAACAACTACAAGGACGATGAGGGGAGTTTCGAGGCGGGCACTCAATCAACGCCGCTTGGGGCTTGACCCAGGGCGCCCTGTGACGCGGCTGCGCGGCGGGCAAAAGGGGGCCCCAAACCACCTCGCCGGCCTGCGCATTCGTCCCGGGGCTCAGTCCCCGCGCCGGTACAGTTCTGTGACGGAGGCCGCCGCCCGCGCCAGTTCCTCGCGGGCCTCGGGCGGCGCCAGGATCTCCAACCGGTCGGCGAACATCAGCAGTTGGCGCACCTCGCGCACGAAGCCGTACGACAGCCGGGCGGTCACCCAGGGACTCTCGCCGTCGTCCTCCGGCAGGGCGACGAGCGCGGAGGCGGTCAGCCGCTGGAACATGTCCAGGATGTCGCGCCGCACCAGGACCGTCACCTCGAAGCCGCCGGGCCGCTCCTCGACCTGCCGCCGCAGCACCTCCCAGACGTCGGCGAGTTCGACACCGGGGCGCCGCCGCACCGGGTCCGGCAGCAGGGTCGCCGAGCGCACCCGGTCCGCGCGGAACAAGCGGGGGGTGGCGCGGCGGTCGGCGACCAGGTACCAGACGCCGGCCTTCGAGACGAGCCCGTACGGGTCCACGGTGTACGTGCGCGGGGTGGTGGCCCCGCTGTGCCGGTAGCGCAGCCTGAGGCGGCGGTCGGCGAACACCGCGTCCTGGAGGGTGTCCAGGTCGACGGCGGACTGCGGACCGCCCTTCCAGCGCGTGGCGTCGACCAGGATGCGGCGGCTGGTGGCCTCGGCGGCCGGGCGGTGCGGGGCGGGCAGCGCCGCCATCACCTTGCGCAGCGCCGAGCCGAGGGCGGCGTCGAGGCCGAGCGCGGCGTGCGCGCCCTGGGCGGCCAGGATGAACAGGGCGCGGGACTCGTCGGCGGTCAGGCCCGTGACGTCCGTGCGGAATCCGGCGAGCAGTTCGATGCCGCCGTGCCGTCCGCGTTCCGCGTACACCGGGACGCCGGAGGCCGAGAGGGCCTCGATGTCGCGGTAGATGGTGCGCACCGACACCTCCAGCCGCTCGGCGAGTTTGTGGGCGGGGACGCGGCCGCGGGTCTGGAGCAGCAGGAGGATCGACAGCAGGCGGTCGGACTTCACCGGCACAGGATCGCGGGCGCGGGGACCGGCGCGCAAATGTTGACGGAAACTGTCAGGTTATGGCGCGAGTCTCCGGTCATCCCCTGCGGACCCGAACGGAACGGAGAGACCGCCATGGCCACCTACGCCGCCACGACCACCGCTACCGCCACGATCACCGACACCATGACCGACCCACGCCCCGTGTACGCCCGCGCCGCCGAGCAGGCCGCCGCACTGATCGGGACCGTACGGCCCGCGCAGCTCGCGGGCCCGACGCCGTGCACGGAGTTCGACGTACGGACGCTGCTGTCGCACATCGTCGGCGGCACCCTGCGGATCGCCCAGGTCGGCGCGGGCGGCGACGGGATGGCCGTGCATCCCTTCGTGGACGGCGTTCCGGACGACGGCTGGGCGGCCGCGTACGACGAGGCCAGGTCCGCGGTGCGGCGGGGCTGGGCGGACGACGGCCGGCTGGACGCGGCGGTGCGCGTCCCATGGGGAGAGGCACCGGGGCGCAACGCGCTGTCCGGGTATGTGATGGAGTGCGTGACTCACACCTGGGATCTCTGGCAGGCCCTGGGGCGGCCCGGTGACCTGGACCCCGAACTGGCGGAGTTCGCGCTCGCGGTGGGCCGCCTTGTCCTGCCGGAGGCGGAACGGGGCGACGACGTGCCGTTCGCGTCGGCGGTTGCAGTCCCCGAGGGGGCGGACGCCTACGCGCGCCTGGCGGCGTGGCTGGGCCGTCGGCCGCTGGACGGGTAGGGCCCGGGGGGTGCGGCGGGTGCGGCGGGGATGTGTTTCGCCCCCGCCGCCCTTACCCTTCCCATCCCCAGGGGCTTCGCCCCTTCGACCCCACCGGGGGCTCCGCCCCTGGACCCCACCGGGGGCTCCGCCCCCTGCCCCCCTGACGGGGCTCCGCCTGCACCCCAGTGGGGCTCCGCCCCAGCACCCCGACCGCCCGGACGCAGCAGGGTTCCGCCACAGCCGCTGCGGCCGCCCACCCGGCCCGCTGCCCAGGTTCCGTGGCAGGTCTCCCCCAGCACACCTGTGGGCTCCGCCCCAGCACCCCGACCACCGCACCCGCCCGGACGCAGCGGGCCTTCGCCCGGCACTCCGGCCGCTGTGCCGCCTGCCCCGGTCCCGTAACAGGCTGCAGTGCCCCTGCGCGGCTCCGCGCCGGGACCCCGGCGCCGGCAACCTCCCGGTCGCCTCACCTGTGGCGCGCCGGTCCGGGTGTTCGGGTCAGGGCAGTTTGACGCGGGCCAGTTGGCGGGACTGGGCGACCAGGCGGTCGTTGGTGTCCCAGACCTCCGCGTCCTCCTCCAGGAAGCCGCCGGCGAGGTTGCGTGTGGTGATCGAGACGCGCAGGGGGCCCGGAGCCGGGCGGGAGCGTACGTGCACGGTCAGTTCGATCGTCGGTACCCAGCCGGAGATTCCCAGCTCGAAGGCGGTGGGCGGCAGTGCGTCCACCGCGAGCAGCAGGGACAGGGGGTCGGCGTCCCGGCCGTCGGCGAGGCCGAACCACGCCCGCATCTCGCCCTGCCCCGAGGGCGCGCCGAGCGCCCAGCCCAGGGTCGCGGGGTCCAGCTCGAGCATCAGCCGGTCGGTGATGGCCGAGCTGCCGGGGACCGGCGCCGGAGCGTCCTGCGGGCCGAAGCACTGGTCCAGGGGCGGCATCGCGGGCGGCCGAGCGCTCGTACGGACGTCGTCGGGGAGGGAGTCCAGGTCGCCGTAGGAGGCGACGACGCGGATGCGCTCCACCTCGCGGCCCTCCTCGTCGTACTGGAAGAGGGACGCCTGGCCCGTGGAGAGGGTGCGGCCGGTGCGCACCACGTCCGTGCGCACGACGGCGGGGCCCGGCTGGGAGGCCGTCAGGTAGTGCGCCGAGACGGTGAACGGGTCCGGGTGCGGCAGGGCGTCCGCGAGGGCGCGGCCCAGGACGGCCAGCAGATAGCCGCCGTTGACGGCGTTGATGATCGTCCAGCCGGCGGAGAGGTCGATGTCGTAGACGCCGGGTTCCCGTCGGGTGACCGCGGTGTCGCGGTCGAACTCGCTGTCGCCGATCGTGGCTCGCGCGGCCGGTGCGGTAGCTGCTTCTGGCATGCCAGAACCGTACAACAACAAATTACTAAGCGGTAGCTTTGGGGCGACCCGAGGGGTGACGTCGCGCCGGGCCTCCGCGCGAATTTCGGCCATTCTCCGGTGAGGTTTTGGCAATTTCTCGGTAAGTGTCCCCACTCGTCCGTGACCGACGGCCCGCTGTCTCCCTCTCAGAAGACGTACAGCCCGTTCCGCCCGTTCACAGGAAGAGCCGCATAGCCGATGAGCCTGACCGGGACGCCGTTCCTCATCACGTCGATCGTCCTCTTGGCGGTCGCCCTCATCCTGCCTCTGTTCCTGTGGTCGCGACTGCGGGGCCCGATGGTGCTGCGCCAGGCCGTCCGGGTGCTCATGCTCGTGTTCGCCCAGGCGACGGCGGTCACCCTCGTCTTCGTGCTGGTGAACAACGCCAACAGCCTCTACGACAACTGGTCCGACCTGTTCGGCACGGGCGACCACGTGCAGCAGGCCGCCGACCTGGGCAAGGACGGCACCGGCGGCATCCAGATCAAGGCCCTGCCCAAGGTCAAACAGACGTTCACCCAGGCCGACGGCCCGGGTATGCACGCGGCCGGCGGGGTCGAGGTCACCCAGCTCAAGGGCCGGGTCTCCGGCGTCGACGCCGAGGTCTACGTGTGGCTGCCGCCGCAGTACAACGACCCCGCCTACAAGGACAAGAAGTTCCCTGTGGTGGAGCTGCTGTCCGGCTACCCGGGCTCGGCCAAGGCCTGGTTCGGCTCGCTGAAGGTGCACGAGCAGTTGCTGCCGCTGATGCAGAGCGGGCAGGTGGAGCCGTTCATCCTGGTGGCGCCGCGCACCAACCTCATCGCCAAGGTCGACACCGGCTGCGCGAACATCCCGGGCGTCGTGAACGCCGACTCCTGGCTCAGCGTCGACGTGCCCAAGATGGTCATGGACAACTTCCGCGCCCAGCCCGCCCCGGACGGATGGGCGGCCGCCGGGTACTCCGCGGGGGCGCACTGCGCCGCGAAGCTCGCGGTCGCGCACCCCGACCGCTACCGGGCCGCGATCAGCCTGTCCGGCTACAACGACCCGATCGGCGAGCGCAACTCTCTGGCCGCGCGGAGCGTCGAGCTGCGCCGGCAGAACAACCCGTACTTCATCCTGAAGGGCTACCGCACCCCTCCCCGGATCTCGCTGTACCTCTCGGGTCAGATGGGCGACGGCTACCAGGCGGCCGCCGCGCTGCAGGCGATCGCGAAGCCGCCGACGGTGGTGCGCGCGGTGCTGATCCCGCACAGCGCGGGCGGGCACAGCATGGCCCTGTGGCGGCCGCAGATCCCGACGGTGTTCACCTGGCTGAGCCAGCAGATGACCGGCCAGGCCACGGGGAGTCTTCCTCAGCCACATTGGACCGCCGGTTCCAGGCGCGCGGAGCTCGCCAGTGGTACCTCATCGCCATCAGGCGTAGTACGAAAGCGGTGACGACCGCGAGCCCCGAGGTGAAGGGGGTCAGCGCGTCGAAACGTATGCAGAGCGCGACCATGGTGGCCCCGACGATCGCCGGGACCGCGTAGAGGTCTCGGTCCCAGCGCAGCAGCGAGGGCACCTCGTTGGCGAGGACGTCGCGCAGGACACCGCCGCCCACGGCCGTCGCGAGGCCGAGGGCGGCGGACGCGGTCAGGCCGAGTCCGTAGGCGTACGCCTTCGTCGTCCCCGCGACGCAGAACAGCCCGAGGCCGGCCGCGTCGAAGACGTTGACGGCGACCTGGATGCGCTCCACCTGCGGATGGAGGAAGACCACCAGGAGGGCGGCGAGCAGCGGGGTCAGGAAGTACCCCAGATCGGTGAACGCGGCCGGCGGCACGGCGCCGATGACCACGTCCCGGAACAGCCCTCCGCCCAGCGCGGTGACCTCGGCGAGCACGGCGATGCCGAACACGTCGAAGTTCTTGCGGACGGCCAGCAGGGCGCCGGAGATCGCGAAGACGAAGATGCCGACGAGATCCAGCGTGTGCTGGACGGAGGGGCTGAACAATTGCTGGAGCACCCTTACATTCTCACCCATTCAGCAGGGTGCACCTTACAAAGCAAGGCGAACTCCGGATTGCGCCGAGGTTACAGCGCCGGCTTGCCCGTGGTGAAGATCCACTTCTGGAACAGGTCGTCGAGCCGCTGCCCCGAGATCCTCTCCGCGAGCCGGATGAAGTCGCCGGTGTTCGCGTTGCCGTAGCGGTGGAGCCTGGTCCAGGCGGGCAGCAGCTCGAAGAACGCCTTGTCGCCGATGCGCTCGCGCAGCGCCTGGAGCGTCATCGCCCCGCGCTGGTAGACCGCGGAGGCGAACATGGTGTCGCGCTGCGGGTCGGCCACCTTGATCTGCCAGAACGCGTTGTCGGCGGGGCGGGCGTCGTACGCCGCGACGAAGGAGTCGTGTGCCGAGCGGGTGCCCTTGTGCTCGGCCCACAGCCACTGGGCGTAGGTCGCGAAGCCCTCGTTGAGCCAGATGTCCTTCCAGTGCGCCACCGAGACCGAGTCGCCGAACCACTGGTGGGCCAGCTCGTGGACGATCGTCGTCTCGTTGCGGACGGCCGAGTACGCGGGCTTCGACTGGACCTCCAGGGAGAAGCCTGCCTCGGGCATGTCGTCGACGATGGCGCCGGTCTCCTCGAAGGGGTACGGGCCGAAGACCTTCGACCAGTAGTCGGTGGCCTCGGCGGTGACGGCGTACACGTCGACGCTGTTGCTGTTCTTCAGGACGGGGTCGATGGCGACGTAGACCGGGATCCCGGACGGTGTCTTCCCGGTCCGCACGTCGAACTTGCCGATGGTCGCCGTCGCCAGGTAGGTGGCCATCGGCTTGGACTCCCGCCAGTGGGTGACGGTCTGGTCCCCCTTGTCGTACGTCGATATGAGCCGTCCGTTGGAGACCGCGGTCAGGCCCTTGGGCGTCTTGATGCGGATGTCGTAGGTGGCCTTGTCGGAGGGGTGGTCGCTGGAGGGGAACCAGGTGGAGGCGGCGTTGGGCTCGCAAGCGACGAAGACGCCGTCGGCGGTCTTCATCCAGCCGTACTTGGAGCCGAACACGATGGGGCCGCCGAGGGGCTGCGGGATGCCGCCGTAGGTGACGGCGACCGTGAAGTCGCGGCCCTTGGGCAGAACGCCGCGCGGGGTGATGCGGATCTCGTCGCCCTGGCGCGTGAACCGGGCGGGTCTGCCGTTCACCTCGACCTGCGCGACCTGAAGCTGCTGCAGGTCGAGGTCGAAGGAGGTGAGGCTCTGGGTGGCACGGGCCGTGATCGTCGTACGGCCGTCCAGGCGGCCGGTGTCCGGGGCGTACGCCACGTCGAGGGCGTAGTGGCGGGCGTCGAAGCCGCCGTTGCCGAGCCCGGGGAAGTAGGAGTCGCCGATGCCGTCGGAGCCCGGGGCCGGGGCGGGGGACGCCGCGACGGCGAGGAAGGAGGCCGCCGCGGTGGCCAGAACCCCTAAGCGCGCCGAACGTGCCGAACGGGAGAGTGCCATGGAGTCATCCCTTCGAGCGTGCGCCGATCAGTCGATCGGACGGTCACGCCAGACTCTGCACTCTCCCGTTCGGTCATGTGCATGACTTTGCCAAGTTGTCATGCCTTACTTGTCGGTTGACTCCTGACGGTCCGCAGCCGCGGGCTTGCCGGGAGCAGGCTCCTCCGAGGGCGCCTCGCCGGCGGGTTCGTCCGAGTCCGCCTCGCCGGAGGTCTCCTCCGACTCCACCTCGCCGGCGGACTCCTCCGAGGGCGCCTCGTCGGGGGTCTCCCCCGCGGACTCCTCGCCCGCGGGTTCGGTGGTGTCCTCCGCGGACGCCTCGCCCGCCGGTTCGGGGGTCTCCTCCGCGGAGGGTGCTTCCGTGTCCTCGGAGTCGTCGGATGCCCCGGAGGGCTCCTCGGTCGCAGCCGGCGCACCAGAGGCCTCGGCCTCGACCACCGCGGCCACCGCCGCCGACGTCTCCGCGGACTCCGCCAGGACCTCGTCGGCCACCAGCTTCGCCGCCTCCTTGGCGTCGGAGAGCAGCACCGTGTCCTGCGGGGCCTGGTCCTCGAAGTTCTCCGGGTGGTGGCAGGCCACCCGCTGCCCCGGCTTCAGCTCCAGCAGCTGCGGCTCGGTGGTCCGGCAGATCTCCGTCGCCTTCCAGCACCGGGTGTGGAAGCGGCAGCCGCTCGGCGGCGCGATCGGCGAGGGGACGTCGCCCTTGAGCAGGATGCGCTCGCTCTTGGCGTTCTTCCGCTTCGGGTCCGGGATCGGCACCGCCGACATCAGCGCCTTGGTGTACGGGTGCATCGGCGCCTTGTACAGCGAGTCGCGGTCGGCCAGCTCGACGATCTTGCCGAGGTACATCACCGCGATCCGGTCCGAGACGTGCCGGACGACCGACAGGTCGTGCGCGATGATCACATACGTCAGGCCCAGCTCCTGCTGGAGGTCGTCGAGCAGGTTGACGACCTGCGCCTGGATCGACACGTCCAGCGCGGACACCGGCTCGTCGGCCACGACCAGCTTCGGGTTGAGCGCGAGCGCCCGGGCGATGCCGATGCGCTGGCGCTGACCGCCGGAGAACTCGTGCGGATAGCGGTTGTAGTGCTCGGGGTTCAGACCCACGACCGACAGCAGCCGCTGCACTTCCTTCTTGACGCCGCCCTCGGGCGTGACGCCCTGGAGCCGGAAGGGCGCGCCGACGATGGTGCCGATGGTGTGGCGCGGGTTCAGCGACGAGTACGGGTCCTGGAAGATCATCTGCACATCGCGGCGCAGCGGGCGCATCCCGCTCACGCCGAGGTGCGTGATGTCCTTGCCCTCGAACTCGATGGCGCCTTCGGTCGGCTCGAGCAGCCTGGTGATCAGCCGGCCCATGGTGGACTTGCCGCAACCCGACTCGCCCACGACGCCCAGGGTTTCACCGGCCTTGACCTCGAAGTCGAGGCCGTCGACCGCGCGCACGGCGCCGACCTGCCGCTGGAGCAGGCCCTTGCGGATGGGGAAGTGCTTCTTGAGGCCGGTCACCTTCAGCAGGGTCTCGCCGGGTGCGGCGTCCTTGGTGAGGGTGGCACCGTCGCTCTGCGCAGGAATCGTCACTGCCGCGTCCTTGGAGTTCTCGCTCACAGCTTCGGCGCAATCTCTTCGGTCCAGATACGCTCCCGCTGCTCCTGCGACATGTGGCAGGCGGCCCAGTGCCGGCTGCCGACCTCGGTCAGCTCGGGCCGGACGGTGCGGGTGACGTTGTCCTTCGGGACGTCGGCGTACGGGCAGCGGGGGTTGAAGGCGCAGCCGGACGGGATGTTGATCAGGGAGGGCGGGGAGCCCTTGACCGGGATCAGGCGCTCCTGCTCCTCGCGGTCCAGCCGCGGCATCGAGCCGAGCAGGCCCCAGGTGTAGGGGTGGCGGGGCTCGTAGAACACCTTCTCGGCCGGTCCGCGTTCCACGCAGCGGCCGCCGTACATCACCAGGATGTCGTCGGCCAGTTCGGCGACGACGCCGAGGTCGTGGGTGATGATGATGACGGCGGAGCCGAACTCGTTCTGCAGATCGCGGATGAGGTCGAGGATCTGCGCCTGGACGGTCACGTCCAGGGCGGTGGTCGGCTCGTCCGCGATGAGCAGTTCGGGGTTGTTGACCAGCGACATCGCGATCATCGCGCGCTGGCGCATACCGCCGGAGAACTCGTGCGGGTAGTTGTCGACCCGCTTGTCCGGCTGCGGGATGCCCACCCGGTCGAGCATCTCGATCGCCCGCTTGCGGGCGGTCTTCTTGTCGACGTCGTGGTGGATCCGGTACGCCTCCACGATCTGCTGGCCGATCGTGTAGTACGGGTGCAGCGCGGACAGCGGGTCCTGGAAGATCATCGCCATCTCGCGGCCGCGCATCTTGCGTACCCGGTCGGGGTCGGCGGACAGCAACTCGGTGCCGTTCAGCCAGATCTCGCCGGAGATCTGCGCCTTGCGCTTGCCGTACTGGCCCGTTGTGTGCAGGCCCATGATGCCGAGCGAGGTGACGGACTTGCCGGAACCCGACTCGCCCACGATGCCGAGGGTCTTGCCCTTCTCCAGCTGGAAGCTGAGCCCGTCGACGGACTTCACCAGACCGTCGTCGGTCGGGAAGTGCACCTTGAGGTCGCGCACCTCCAGGAAGGAGGTGGGGGCGGGCGAACCGCTGGTGGGCTCGCCCACGGCCGCTCCGGTCTTGCTGAGTTCGGTCATGAGAGCCTCACTCGGGGGTCGATCACGGCGTACAGGACGTCCACCACGAGGTTGGCGATGAGCACCGCGAGAGAAGTGATCAGGGTGACGCCCAGGATGATGGGCAGATCCTGGTTCCTGATGGCGTCGAGCACGGCGCGACCGAGGCCCGGCAGGTTGAACGTGGACTCGGTCAGGATGGCGCCGCCGATGAGCGCGCCGAGGTCCATGCCGAGCATGGTCAGGATGGGCGTCATCGTCGAGCGCATGGCGTGCTTCCCGATGACGGTCTGTTCGCGCAGGCCCTTTGCGCGGGCGGTGCGGATGTAGTCCTCGCCGAGGATCTCCATCATGGTGGCGCGGGTGATCCGGGCGTACATCGCCGCGTACAGGAACGCGAGAGTGATCCACGGCAGGATCATGCCGCCGAACCATCCGCCGACGCTCTGGTCGAGGGGCACGTACTGCGCGTCGATCCACTTCAGGCCGAAGGCGAAGATCGCCAGGCTGAGCAGGCCGGTGAAGTAGATGGGGAGGGACACACCCGCCAGGGCGACGACCATCGCGCCACGGTCCCAGATGCTGCCCCGCTTGAGCGCGGAGAGCACACCCGCTGCGATGCCGAAGATCAGCCACAGCACGGCGGCGCCGAGCGCGAGACCCAGGGTCACCGGGAAGCGGTCGGTCAGCACCGGCCAGACGGCCTGTTCACTGCGGAAGGAGTAGCCGAAGCACGGTGCGGCGCAGTGGGTGACGTCGCCGCCGGCCGCGTACGTGCGGCCGGCGAAGATGCCCTTGAAGAACTCCCAGACCTGGACGTAGATCGGGTCGCCGAGGCCCAGCTTCTCACGCACCGCCTCGACGGCGGCCGGGTCGGCCTGCTTGCCCACGAAGCTCGCGGCGATGTCGACGCCCGCCCACTTGGGGACGAGGAAGAAGATGCCGAAGACCACCATGACGATGACCACAAGCATCACTGCGGCGGCGAACAGCCGCCTGATGAGATAAGCGAGCACAGCTAACGGCCCGCCGCGGACCGCGGGCCGCCGGAGGTTGTCCGGCGGCCCGCGGTCACGCCGCGCCGGCCTTCACCTGCCTTTCGTGCCGTACGGCGGGTGTGCCGGGGTTTACTTCGCGGACTTCAGGCCCAGGTTGACGAAGTCGTACTGACCGCTGTACGCGTCGGTCGTGTACACGTTCGCCAGCCGGTTCGAACGCCAGTTGATGAACTTCTCGAAGACGAAGGGCAGGTAGTAGCCGCCCTCCATGACCTTGTGGTTGATCTCCGTGGCGATCTTGGCCTTGCCCGCGTCGTCCAGGGTGTTGACGTACTGGTCGAACAGGCCGTCGATCGTCTTGTCCTTGATCAGGGCGTAGTTGTTGTTGCCGCTCTGCAGGATGTACTTGCTGTCCCACAGCGGCAGACCGAAGCCCTGGACGGTCGGGAAGTCCGGACCCCAGCCCATGATGATGATGCCGTAGCCCTTCTTCTTCACGTTGTCGGGGCTACCGATGATGCCGGTGGTCTGCGAACCGTCGTACTGGTCGATCTGGGCGTTGATGCCGATCTTCTTCAGCGACGCCTGCAGGGACTGGGCGGTGGCCACCTCGACCGGCTTGTTGTTGCGCACGGCGATGGTGGTGCTGAAGCCGTTCGGCTGGCCGCAGGCCTTCAGCTCCTCCTTGGCCTTGGCGGCGTTGCCGTTCTTGTTGGCACCGGCGAGCTCGTACGGGTCGTACTTCTGGCCTTCGGCGCCCGGGACGGACGGCGGCAGCATGTTGGTGCCGATGTCACCACCGGCGATCGGGCCGCCGCGCGCGGTCTGCAGGGAGACGTGGTCGGCGCCGTAGATGACGGCCTTGCGGCAGTGCTCGTTGTCGAACGGCTTCACGCTCTGCGGGAAGACCGCGTACCGGATGTAGCCGGAGACCGGGTTGTCCAGGTTGGCCTTGTGCTCCTTCAGGGCGGTGGTGCGGCCCTGCGGCGACATGCCGGTCTGGTTGATGTCCAGGTCCAGGTCACCGTTGAGCAGACGCTGGTCCAGCTGGTTGGCGTCCGAGAAGAACTGGACGGTGATCTTGTCCGGGTACGCCTTGCGGATCGGGTCCGAGGACTGCTTCCAGTTGGTGTTGCGGACGAGGGTGAGGTCCTTGCCCGGGTTGTACGACTGGAACTTGTACGGGCCCGAGGAGAACGGGTGCAGCGCGTACTTGGACTTGGTGTCCATGTCCTGGCGGACCGGGGACGCCGAGGTCAGCGCGAGCACTTCCTCGAAGTCGGCGTTCGCCTTGGGCAGGTGGAAGACGATCGTCTTGTCGTCGGGCGTGTCGATCGCCTTCAGACCGAGGTGGTCCGCGGACTTGTCCTTGTAGGGGCCCTGGTACTTGCCGTCCGGGTCGAGGAAGTCCTTGAGGTAGGTCGGGCCGCCGGACAGCACGTCCTGCGCCCACACGCGCTCGATGCCGTACTTGACGTCCTTGGAGGTGATCGGCTTGCCGTCCTCCCAGGTGATCCCCTCGCGCAGCGTGTACGTGTACGTCTTGCCGTCGTCGGTGACCTTGGCGAGCCCGGTGGCGAGGTCCGGGGTCAGCTTGGCGCCTTCCTTACCGGGCTCCGTCTTGTTCGTGACGAGCTGGCGGCTGTAGTAGCGCATGAAGTTCCACGCGAAGCCGTAGTAGCCACGCGTGGTGTCCCACGAGTCGGCGTCCTGGGCCCCACCGAACTTCAGCGTGCCGCCCTTCTTGGCCAGGGAGGCCTGGGCGACCTTGTTGTTCGCCGCGTCGAAGCCGGCCGCACCGTTCTTCGAACCGTCGTTGTCGTCGTTGCCGCCGCCGCACGCCGCCGTGGTCAGCAGCGCGGCGACCACGGCGGCAGCGGCCATGGCCTGCTTGCGCCGCCCTGAGGTGCGTTGGGTAGTCACGATCTCGGATCCTCCGGATTTGATGAGAGACCCCGTGCAGGTGCCACGGGAAGCTTGGGGTACGGCAGTTCAGCGGGAGCCCTTCGGGTCCAGCGCATCGCGCACGCCGTCGCCGAAGAGGTTGAATGCAAGAACGGTGATGAAGATCGCCACGCCCGGGACCACCATGTACATGGGATCCGAGTCGTAGTAGTCGATCGCGCTCGAAAGCATCTGCCCCCAGGAGGCCGTGGGCGGTTTGACGCCCACACCCAGGAAGCTGAGTGCCGCCTCGGTGAGGATGTTGGTGGGGATCATCATCGTCGTGTACACGATGATCGGCGCGACGAGGTTGGGCAGCAGCTCTTTGAAAAGGATGTAAAGGCGCCCGGCGCCGAGCGAGCGGGCCGCCTCGACGTACTCCCGCTCACGCAGCGAGAGGGTCTGGCCGCGAACCACGCGTCCGATGTAGGGCCAGCCGAAGAAGCCGATGACCAGGATCATCACGAACACGCGCACGTTGGAGCCGGTCAGCCCCAGCATGTTGTTCGGCATGACGGAGACCAGCGCGATGGTGAACAGCAGCTGCGGGAAGGCAAGCAGACCGTCCATGACGCGGCTGACGATCGAGTCGATCCAACCGCCGAAGAAGCCGGCCAGGACGCCCAGGATGGTGCCGACGACAACGGCGACCACGGCGGACAGGAAGCCGACCAGCAGCGAGACCCGGGCGCCGTAGAGGATGCGGGCGAAAATGTCGCGGCCGTTGACCGGCTCGACACCCAGCAGGTGATCGCCGCTGATGCCGCCCAGGGACCCCGTGGGCGTACCGAAGAGCGGGTCGATCAGGTTCTCGTGGTAGGCGTCGGGATCCTGCCCGACCAGGTTGGAGATCACGGGCGCGAGCAGGGCGACCGCGATGAGCACGAGCACGACGATGCCGCCCGTGAGGGCGAGCTTGTCCTGCTTGAGGCGCTCCCAGGCGATCCGTCCCAGGGAACGGCCCTGAACGGCTTTCGCGTCGGTGGCGGCAGCGGCTGCTTCCTCGGCCGCCCCCGGGGCCGCTTCCGCAGTCGGCTCGTGCAATGGTGCCGTCATCTGGCAGGGACCCCTCTCAACCGGCGCGGTGGCCGGCCCGCACTTGCCGCTGTGGCGGCATGAATCAGTCCGTCGTACACAGGGGCGAACCCCTTGAAGCGGGAGTCTTCAACGCTTCGGCGATCAGTGGCCAGACTTGACGGTGAAAGGATGCATAAACGTGATGCGGACTGGGGAGATCCGTTATCCGGACAGCTGGTAACGCGGTGCGGACACAGGCAAACCGGGCGACATCACCCGAGAGGGGGACCATCCACCCACATCTACGCGCGAAGAAGGGCCCCGGGTACCGAACCCGGTCCTCCGCCCGTGAAGTGCGGACGTCAGTACGCCCCCCGCACCGGCGGGTAGCCGTAGCCACCGGCCACCGGGGCCGGTGCCGGGGCGTGGGCCTCGCGGTCGTAGAACGGGCGAGCGCGGGCGCGCAGCCACATCGCCACCGGGTCGTCCTCGTCGGACAGCGCGACCGTGGACACCGGCAGACCCTCTGGGACGGCCGTGACCGACTGCTGCATCATCGCCCGCACCGAGTCGACGGCGGGCGGTGAGGTGTCGTAGACGTCCAGGCCGATCGCCAGGTACGGGGCGCCGAGGGCGGGCTGCACCCAGGCGCGGCGCAGGGAGCGCACGGCGGGCGTGCGGTGGGCGTTCTGGGTGAGCAGGGCGTAGAACTGCGGGATATCGATGGCCGGTTCGGACAGCCTGAGGGGGCCCGCGGGCTGGTGCTCCAGGCCGGCGGCGATGCGGCGCAGGTCCAGCCAGGGGATGCCGACGCCACCGCCGGGCGCGTGCGGGTTGAGCCACAGGCCGTAGTGGCCGGGGTAGAGGGCGCGGGCCACGTCGGCGCCGTCGATCACCTCGTAGGAGCGGGTCCAGCCGCTGGCCGAGAGCTCCTGCGCGGAGGTGACGCAGGGCGCGTAGCCGTGGCCGTCCACTTCCATGGTCGCGTACTGGGCGTCGGGCGAGCCGGCCTGGCCGTGCCAGAGCAGCATCCAGACCCTGCCGGCGGACGGCGTCGCGAGCGCGCGCAGGAGCGCCTCGTAGGCGTCGTAACGCCCGGGCGTCACCTGGCGCAGCATGTGTTCGACCTGGCCGGCCGTGGTGCCGCTCGCGCTCACCCCGCTCACCCTTTACCGCCCCTTCGCCGACGATGTGCTCCGCATATGAAACCAGGTTAGGTGGGTCCGCTGACAGCCGGTGCGCGGTGGCTGCCGCCGGCCGCGGGTGCCCAAGAGCTCGGGGTCTGCTGCCGGCCGGCGGGTGCGGGTCGTTCGTGGCTGGGCGCGCAGTTCCCCGCGCCCCTGAGGGGGCGCCCCTGACGGGGCACCATGCTCAGTACCCCTGCTGGTAGAACGGCCGGACCTTCTCTCTCATCCAGTCGGCCACCGGGTCCTGGGCCACGTCCAGGAGGACCAGGTTGACCGGCCACTTGACCGCCACCTTGGCCAGGGCGCGGCCCAGGGCGTCCATGGGGAGGGTGCGGAGGTCGCCCTCCCACTGGGAGAGCTCCACGCCGACGAACAGCACCGGGTCCGCCGTCTCGATGGCGGCGAGGCAGCGGCGTGCCGTGAGGACCACGCCGGTCGCCGTGAACTCGGCGGACGCGGCGGCGAGGAAGTCCACCGGGTCGTCCTGCCAGTCCGGTTCGAAGAGGCGGACGCGGCCACCGGTCGTGGGGCCGTCCAGCGGGGTGCGTCCGACGCGGCACAGCTCGGCCACCGCCTCCGGAGGCAGGGGTATGCCGACCACGCCGTCCGGGTTGACCGCGATGCCGACCTGCGGGGGCAGCCCGCGGGCGAACTCGGCGGCGGGCGCGATGGTGTACGGCATGTGGCCGCCGGCGGCGTGGCGGAACTGCTCCTCCGAGCTGAACACCGGGACGTACGCCTGGCCCTCGATCTCCAGCGTGGGCAGGTCGAGGGGGCCGCTGTGCGGGCCGCCGCCGTTCGGCAGCGGCACCCACAGGAAGCTGCGGCCGAGCACCTCGACGATCCGGCCGCCCGCCGAGGGGATGCCGAGCGAGGCGGAGAGCACCTCCTCCAGCTCGTTGCCCGGCCATCCGCCGTGCGGATGGGGGTGCGCCTGTGCCGGGAAGTCCGCGGGAAGGTCCGCCGGGATGTCCATCTGCCTACCGCCTGCCGAGTACCACTGGTGTGGCGAAAAGGCTAACGGGTGCGCGGGCACCGCGATTCATTCCGCTGATTCCGCCCGGTCCGCGAAGTCGATCCGGCGCAGCACGTCCGCCGCGTCCCGGTCGAGCAGGACCGCCGAGCCGCAGCCCTCCGGGAGGCGGCCCCGCTCGACGGCGCTCAGCAGCTGACGGGTGGCGCGGCGGTGGCGCAGGAAGGCGTACCGGGAGACGCCTCGGCCCCGCTCGCGCTGGCCGTCCAGGGCCGTGTCGGGGGTGACGTCGAGCAGGAGCAGATGCAGCGTGCCGCCGCGGCGCCGGGCCTCGCGGGCCAGCCAGGTGCGCACCCAGGTCTGGGTGCCGCAGTCGTGCACGACGACTCCGCTGCCGGCTCGCAGGGCCCGGCGCAGGCCCGCGTAGTGCGCGAGGCGGACCAACGGGCGGTAGGCCCCGTACGGCAGGAAGCGGGCCAGGCGCGCGTCCCAGCGGTCGCGGGTGTCCTGGGAGTCGACGCGGGCGCCGCGCACCGTGCGCCGCATGAGCGTGGACTTGCCGCTGCCGGGCAGGCCGGTGACCGCGACGACGTCGCGGGCGCCGAAGGTGAGCCCGTACGGGCTGTGGCCCCCTCGGTCGCGCAGGTCGCGGACCACCGGCGCCGGCACCGGCGCGCCGGCCTCCCGGGCCGGGGCTCCGGGCTGCCGGGGTACCGCGATGCCCGTGGTGATGGCGTACGCCGTCGTCCTGTCCACCGTGATCGTCCTCCCTTGCGGTCAGGAAGTCCCATCCCCGCCGAGTGTAAAGAGAAGGTAATGGACGGTTTCTCCCGATGGCGTTCGCGTACTGCCACAAGCCGGTCACAGATGCGTCCGGAAGCCGGTCACGGAGGCGGCCCCGGGCCGGTTGCCCACGCGGCCTGCCCACGATCGGGCGAGGCGTGCAATGATGTGCGCGCCAACTGCATACCGGCCGCTTGAATCCGCGCGGGAGAGTTCCGGGGACGTACGGGGTACGTACGTGGGCCCGGGCGCCGAAGGAGCAAGTCCCTCCCTTGAATCTCTCAGGCCCCGATACCGCGCGGGCGAGGCACATCTGGAAAGCGGGCCGCTTCTCGGTGGCTCCACCCAAGGTGCAAGCCGTGACGACCCGCTGTGCGGGCGTTCATGGCGAACCTCTCAGGTTCCGATGACAGATGGGGAGGACCGACCTCGCCCTCCCCCACGCTCGAATGCGCTCGCGCGGGGGGACCCACGCCCTGGGAGCACAACCGATGAGCAGTAGCCCCCTGCGCCGCACCTCGCTCGATGCCCTGCATCGTTCGCTCGGCGCGACGATGACCGACTTCGCCGGCTGGGACATGCCCCTCAGGTACGGCTCCGAGCGCGACGAGCACGTCGCCGTCCGTACCAAGGCGGGGCTGTTCGACCTCTCGCACATGGGCGAGATCACGGTGACCGGGCCCGAGGCGGACCGGTTCCTCAACCACGCGCTGGTCGGCGACATCGCCTCCGTCCGCGTGGGCCGCGCCCGCTACACCATGATCTGCCAGGAGGACGGCGGCATCCTGGACGACCTGATCGTCTACCGGCTGGCCGAGGCCGAGTACATGGTCGTCGCCAACGCCTCCAACGCCCAGGTGGTCCTCGACGCGCTGACCGAGCGTGCCGCGGGCTTCGCCGCCGCGGTGCGCGACGACCGGGACGCGTATGCGCTGATCGCCGTCCAGGGCCCCGAGTCCCCCGGCATCCTGAAGTCCCTCACCGACGCCGACCTCGACGGCCTGAAGTACTACGCCGGCCTGCCCGGCACGGTCGCGGGCGTCCCCGCCCTCATCGCCCGCACCGGCTACACCGGCGAGGACGGCTTCGAGCTGTTCGTCGCGCCCGAGCACGCCGAGAAGCTGTGGCAGGCGCTGACCGAGGCGGGCGCGCCCGCCGGTCTGGCCCCCTGCGGGCTCTCCTGCCGGGACACGCTGCGCCTGGAGGCGGGCATGCCGCTGTACGGGCACGAGCTGAGCACCTCGCTGACGCCGTTCGACGCCGGGCTCGGCCGGGTGGTGAAGTTCGAGAAGGAGGGCGACTTCGTGGGGCGGGCCGCGCTGAAGGAGGCCGCGGCCCGTGCTCAGGAGAACCCGCCGCGCGTCCTCGTCGGCCTGGTCGCCGAGGGCCGCCGCGTGCCGCGGGCCGGGTACCCGGTCGTCGCGGGCGGCGAGGTGATCGGCGAGGTCACCTCCGGTGCGCCCTCCCCCACGCTGGGCAGGCCGATCGCGATGGCGTACGTCGACGCCGCGCACTCCGCGCCGGGCACGCCCGGGGTCGGTGTGGACATCCGGGGCAGCCACGAGCCGCACGAGGTCGTGGCGCTGCCGTTCTACAAGCGCCAGAAGTAGGCACTCGGCGGACAGGTGACGTGATCCCGCGCACCTCCGCCGGGCTCACGCACGTCTCCAGCAGTACTCCCTTCACCACCACTCCCCCGCGTACAGGAGAATTCAGGCCATGAGCAACCCCCAGCAGCTGCGCTACAGCAAGGAGCACGAGTGGCTGTCGGACGCCGAGGACGGCGTCGCGACGGTCGGCATCACGGAGCACGCGGCGAACGCGCTCGGCGATGTCGTCTTCGTCCAGCTCCCGGAGGTCGGTGACACGGTGACCGCGGGCGAGACCTGCGGCGAGCTGGAGTCGACCAAGTCGGTCAGCGACCTGTACTCCCCGGTCACCGGCGAGATCACGGAGGTCAACGAGGACGTGGTCAACGACCCGTCGCTGGTGAACTCCGAGCCGTTCGAGGGTGGCTGGCTGTTCAAGGTGCGCGTGTCCGAGGAGCCGGCCGACCTGCTGTCCGCCGACGAGTACGACGCCCACATCGCCGGCTGAGGAGCGCACCCGCAGATGACCCTCCTGAACACGTCCCTGCACGAGCTCGACCCGGAGGTCGCCGCAGCGGTCGACGCCGAGCTGCACCGCCAGCAGTCCACCCTCGAGATGATCGCCTCCGAGAACTTCGCCCCGCTGGCGGTCATGGAGGCGCAGGGCTCGGTCCTCACCAACAAGTACGCCGAGGGCTACCCCGGCCGCCGCTACTACGGCGGCTGCGAGCACGTCGACGTCACGGAGCAGATCGCCATCGACCGGCTCAAGGAGCTGTTCGGCGCGGAGTACGCCAATGTGCAGCCCCACTCCGGCGCCTCCGCCAACCAGGCCGCCCTGTTCGCGCTGGCCCAGCCCGGCGACACCATCCTCGGCCTGGACCTGGCGCACGGCGGCCACCTGACCCACGGGATGCGGCTGAACTTCTCGGGCAAGCAGTTCGACGTGGTCGCCTACCACGTGGACGAGACCGGCCTGGTCGACATGGCCGAGGTCGAGCGGCTCGCCAAGGAGCACCGCCCGAAGGTGATCATCGCGGGCTGGTCGGCGTACCCGCGGCAGCTGGACTTCGCCGAGTTCCGCCGGATCGCGGACGAGGTCGATGCCTACCTGTGGGTGGACATGGCGCACTTCGCCGGTCTCGTCGCGGCGGGCCTGCACCCGAACCCGGTGGAGTACGCCGACGTCGTCACCTCCACCACCCACAAGACGCTGGGCGGCCCCCGCGGCGGCATCATCCTCGCGAAGAAGGACTTCGCGAAGAAGCTGAACTCGTCCGTCTTCCCCGGCTTCCAGGGCGGCCCGCTGGAGCACGTGATCGCGGCCAAGGCGGTGTCCTTCAAGGTCGCCGCGTCGGAGGAGTTCCGCGAGCGCCAGCGCCGTACCGTCGAGGGTGCGCAGATCCTCGCCGAGCGGCTGACGGCCGCCGACGCGCGCGAGGCCGGAGTGAACGTCCTGACCGGCGGCACGGACGTGCACCTGATCCTGGTCGACCTGCGCGACTCGGAGCTGGACGGGCAGCAGGCCGAGGACCGCCTGCACGAGGTCGGCATCACGGTCAACCGCAACGCGGTCCCGAACGACCCGCGCCCGCCGATGGTCACCTCCGGCCTGCGCATCGGCACGCCGGCCCTGGCGACCCGAGGCTTCACCGCCGAGGACTTCGCGGAGGTCGCGGACGTCATCGCCGAGACGCTGAAGCCGTCCTACGACGCGGAGGGGCTCAAGGCCCGGGTCAAGGCCCTGGCCGAGAAGCACCCTCTGTACCCGGGTCTGAACAAGTAAGTCACCTTTTGCGGGGCACCGCGCACACTGGGAGTACCGGCGTGCGCGGTGCCCGCACCCCTGTAGCACCCCCTTTTGCACCACCCCCGTAGCGAGGAGTCACCCGTGGCCGTCTCGGTCTTCGACCTGTTCTCGATCGGCATCGGCCCGTCCAGCTCCCACACGGTCGGCCCGATGCGCGCGGCCCGCATGTTCGCCCTCCGGCTGGGCAACGAGGAACTGCTGGCGTCGGTGGCGTCCCTGCGCTGCGAGCTGTACGGCTCCCTCGGTGCGACCGGCCACGGTCACGGCACCCCGAAGGCGGTCCTGCTCGGCCTGGAGGGCGCCTCCCCGCGCACGGTGGACGTCGAGACGGCCGACGAGCGGGTGGAGGCGATCAAGGCGAAGGGCCGTCTGAAGCTACTCGGCGAGCACGAGATCCCGTTCTCCTTCGACGACGATCTGATCCTGCACCGCCGCAAG
The DNA here is from genome assembly GCF_044764595.1 of Streptomyces sp. NPDC093984. Lineage (NCBI taxonomy): Bacteria > Bacillati > Actinomycetota > Actinomycetes > Kitasatosporales > Streptomycetaceae > Streptomyces > Streptomyces sp. NPDC093984. The sequence goes on from NZ_JBIWIM010000010.1 coordinate 229,935, forward strand.
GCGCTGCCGTACCACGCCAACGGCATGACGATCTGGGCGTACGACGCCGAGGGCAAGGAGCTGCTCTCCAAGACGTACTACTCGGTCGGCGGCGGCTTCGTCGTGGACGAGGACGCGGTGGGCGCCGACCGCATCAAGCTGGACGACACGGTCCTGAAGTACCCCTTCCGCACGGGCGACGAGCTGCTGCGGCTGACGAAGGAGACGGGCCTGTCGATCTCCTCGCTGATGCTGGAGAACGAGCGGGCGTGGCGGTCTGAGGAGGAGATCCGCTCCGGGCTGCTGGACATCTGGCGGGTCATGCAGGCGTGCGTGGCGCGGGGCATGTCCCGGGAGGGCATCCTGCCCGGCGGCCTGAAGGTGCGCCGCCGGGCAGCCGTCACCGCGCGCCAGCTGCGCGCCGAGGGCGACGCGACGGCCCGCGCGATGGAGTGGATCACGCTCTACGCGATGGCGGTGAACGAGGAGAACGCGGCCGGCGGCCGGGTCGTGACCGCCCCCACGAACGGTGCCGCGGGCATCATCCCGGCGGTCCTGCACTACTACATCAACTTCGTGCCCGGCGCGGACGAGGACGGGGTCGTGCGCTTCCTGCTGGCGGCGGGAGCGATCGGCATGCTCTTCAAGGAGAACGCGTCGATCTCCGGCGCGGAGGTCGGCTGCCAGGGCGAGGTCGGCTCGGCCTGCTCCATGGCGGCGGGCGCGCTGGCGGAGGTGCTGGGCGGCACCCCCGAGCAGGTGGAGAACGCGGCCGAGATCGGCATGGAGCACAACCTCGGCCTGACCTGCGACCCGGTCGGCGGTCTGGTCCAGATCCCGTGCATCGAACGCAACGGCATGGCCGCGGTGAAGGCGGTCACGGCGGCCCGGATGGCGATGCGCGGCGACGGCTCGCACAAGGTCTCCCTCGACAAGGTCATCAAGACCATGAAGGAGACCGGCGCGGACATGAGCGTCAAGTACAAGGAGACGGCGCGGGGCGGGCTGGCCGTCAACATCATCGAGTGCTGAAGCACCGGGCCTGAAGGAACAGGCCTGCGGGAACAGCCCTCGACATGGCCCGTCATGGCTGCCGGGACCGGCCCTCGGTCATGACGGAGCACACGAGCGTCTGCGCGGCAGTGGTCGGTCGCCCGGCCGGGTCTCAGTGCAGGGTGATCACCGTTGCGTCGCCGACGGCTCCCCGGGTGGGGATCTTTCGCGTTGTGGTTCCACGCCCGCCGATCAGCTGCTTCAGGGCTGCCGGGCCGGGTTGCAAGCGCCCTCGTTCGAAGAGCACAAGGCTGACCCTTGTGTGAGGGGGCGGTTTCATCCGGCGGTACTGGCTGTATGTGACCGCGTCGCACCCTGAGTACCAGCCCATCTCGGGCTCGTATCCGGTGACCAGGAGACAGGGCTCGTCGGAGGCGAGCTGCCGGGCCACAGGCACGGTGGAGGCACCGAGTCGTTCGGGGCCCGGCATCGCGCCGTGGGCGACGACTTGAGCGGTTCCGAGCACCGTGACCGCGGTCAGGACCGCTATGGCCGCAAGCACTCCCGATGCCCAGTGGCCGACCCGGTCCGCCGTCTCGGACACCCCCAGAACGGTGAGAAGCACGACCGAGAGATATATGAACCGGGGCTCTCCGTCCGTGGCGAGTCCCAGGATGACGCAGATCAGAACGGCCGACATGCCCAGAAACGCGGTTCGCCGGTCATGCGCTCGCAGTTCGCCGCCATGCGCACGATGAGCACGCCACAGTCGTCGTACCGCCCCTGCCATCGCCACGAGCCCCGCGGCCATGACGACGGCTCCCAAGTCACCGGCCAGGCGGTAGGGGAAGATCGCGATGTAGTAGACGAGGCCGTCGCCTATGAATCTGCGTTCGGCCTGATCGGTCGCCCAGAAGATGATGCCCAGCGGTGAGCCGGTGGTCCTGGTCGCGTAGACGAAGTGCGGCAGGAGGCCGAGTACCAGGATCACCGCCGCGAGACCCAGGCGCCGCCCTTGGGCGAGCCAGGCACGGGGCCCATAGGCGATGACGGCGGCCGATGTGATCGCCAGCAGGTTTCCGACGACTCCGTACCGCAGGTAGAAAGCGGCCAGCGTGACGAACGGCAGCAGGAGCAGCGCCCGGGAGTTCTTCTTCTCCTGCGTCCGGACCAGGAGGAACACCACGATGAGCAACAGCCCGGTGGCGCCTATGTCGTTGAGGAACTCAGGGAGCCTACGGAGGAAACCGAGTCCGCTGAGCAGCAAGAGCATGACCACGACGGCCCGGCGGCGCGACAGCCACTGAGCGGCGACCAGATACACGACTGCCAGCGTGAACAGGCTCAGAAGCAGCGCGACGGCGCGAAGGGCGCCGACGTCGTCGTGCACGGCGAGCGCCAGCCTGCCGAGAGCCGGAAGCCCGACGGGACGGTAGAGGCCCCAGCCCGCGTCAGGGGTGCCGTCCAGCCAGAAGCGGGCCTTGTTGGCGTAGACGGCTTCCTCGTGGGCGAAGTGGGGCTCTTCGTCCTGCAACCACGCCCAGACGCCGCACGCCAGGAGCAGTACGCCCACGACGTACACCGCGGCAGGCACACGCCGCAGCAGGGCCAGCGTTCTCCGGACAGAGGCCGGTACGCCGGCCTTTGACCAGCGAGGACGGCACAGCAGCCAAGCGGGAGCGGCTCCGAGCAGGTACGGCCAGGGTTGCCACCCGGGCAGCCGGCCACCCATCCCGACGATGATCAGAAGCTGTTGCAGGGCCGCGGCCACCGTGAGCGTGACGGCTGTGACAAAGGCTGCTCGACGGAGCGGTGGAGCGACGGCGGAGGAGTTCGCAGAGGCTGTTCCACCCGCAGGAGAAGCGGCCTTCACCTTGTTTCGGTACATGTCCGGTTTTTCTCTGGCCCACGGGCCAGTGCGAGAGCATGGCGCCGTGGCCGAAGCGCCCGGCGGATGGGTGATCGACGGCCGGGGTCGCCGCTCAAGCGACAAGGGAACTCTCGTGGACCGAGTAGACGGCGTCGCACCGGTCGCGCACGTAGTCGTCGTGGGTGGCGATGACAACGGCGCATCCGGCATCGCTCATCTCCCGGAGGATGTCGATGACCACTGTGGTGTTGGCATGGTCGAGGGCGCCGGTCGGCTCGTCGGCCAGCACGAGCGCCGGTTTCTTGACCATGAGCCGGGCGAGCGCCACACGCTGTTGTTCTCCGCCACTGAGGTGGTGGATCTTCTCCTTCTCCCGCCCCGCCAGGCCGACGCGGTCGAGGGCCTCGGCGACGGTCGTACCGGCATTGCCCCGCAGGGTCCGCTGCGGCTTGACGGCAACCTCCAGGTTGGCCGCGACGGTGGCGTTCTCGATCAGGGCGTAGCTCTGGAAGAGGTAACCGAGAACATCGCGACGGAACCGGCGGATCTCGCCCCGGCCGAAGCGGGTTATGTCCTTTCCCTCATGACGGATCGTCCCCGCGCTCGGCTTGTCCAGGAGCCCGATGCAGTTGAGGAGGGTGGACTTCCCCGATCCGCTGGGGCCGACAAGGGCGAGCATCTCGCCGCGGCTCACGGTGGCGGTGACATCGGACCACAGAGTACGGGTGCCGAAGGTCTTCGACAGCTTGACAATATCGATCACGACAACGCTCCTGGGTGCTCCTGCTGAGTGGGGGGAATGCGTCTGCGCCGGCTCACCTCTCGGCAGCCCCGTCCGTCACGATGCGCCGGTGGAACACCGCGAGAGCGAGAAGCACGGCACAGACTTCGGTGACGACCAGCCCGGCGATGACACCGAGGTCCGATGCGGTGATCTGGACGGGCGGGAAGGGCGCGGGAATGCCCCGGGAGGTGAACTCCCTGACTTCCTGGTGCTGTTGCCAGACCTGAATGGGCACCCACCAGGCGATGAAGGCCGCGAGGACACCTTCCACGGCGAGGATGAAACGGTGGGTTGCGGCGAATGTCCAACCGCTGATGTGCTGCGCGAAGACTGCCTGCGCGTGCTTGCGCGCGTGGATGAAGCAGACGCCGATGCCGGTGGCGAGGAGCACGGCCACACCTGCGAGGAGGCTGAAGAGCCGCAGCCGGAGGCCGTTGACGGCGTCCCTCAGCCCCAGTGCGGCGCTCTGCCCGACCGGGCGCACGGAGGTCACATACGTTCCCAGTCCGGTCTTGTCGGCCGCCATGGCGTTCAGGGCATCCTCAGGGTCGGGGAAGACGATCCCCTCCTGGGTGGCGAACGCGGTGTAGGTGTCGTCGGTAAGGATCTTCGAGCCGTTCGGCACCACGACGAGGACCGGGTCACGCACCAGCGACCGGTCCTCGTTCGGGTGTCCGCCGGAGTTGTAGCCGAAGACGCTCTGGCCACTTCGCGCTCGGAGTGTTTCCACCCTCAAATGGCGACGGACATCCGGATCCAGTCGGCCCAGTACCTCGGGGACCGCCGCGCCGATGTCCGACGCGTGGCGGCCGAGGGATTCGGGGACGATGACGCGCACCGCACGGGCCTCTGCCGCCTTCCCGTCCTGAGCCACCGGAGGGTAGCGCCGTCCCATCGGGTCGAGGACCGACTGCTCGGCGAGGAAGGTTTCGTTGACGACGAGCATCTCGCCCTGCGGGAGGTGCGCGTCGGAGGAGGCGTCCTGCAGATCGCGGCGCCCGGCGACAATGATCTCGCCCGCCGCGTCGGCCCGGCGCAGCCACCGGCCCACCTGCGTGATCACCTGCTCCTCCTGGCCCACCAGGCTGCCGTTGAGGCGGATGGTCACGGCGTCGCCCACCTTGGCGTAGGTGTCCTGGTCGGCCTGACGCGCAAGCACGTCCTGGCCCGCCAGCGCGATGTCCATGGCGATACCGAGGGCGAGGAGCAGCGCGGGGATACGCACCAGGTAGGTGCAGACGAACGCCGCGCGGGCAGGCAGCTCGCCCTTGAGTGCACGCAGTACCTCGACCCTGAAGGTCAGCGCGAGCACGGCGGCATGCGCGGCCAGTACCAGCACCATGAGCACGCCGGCGAGGGCCGCGGTCACCCCAGCGAACAGCCCCAGCCAGGCGAGACCGTTGTAGAAGCCGAGGAGAGCCAGCACGACGGCGGCCACAGCACCGGCTGCGACCGACCAGAACAACGCCAACTGCCTGAGGTCACGGGCGAGGATGTCCAGGAAGGACTTGCCCTGCAGACGCAGTACCGCGTACGCCTTCGCGCTCAGCAGCACGCTTGCGCCGGTCATCGTCACGGCGGCGAGAGCGACCACCAAGAAGGACCGGAACAGGTCGCCGCCCGAGAATCGAAGGACGAGTTCGCGGTACGAGAACGGGTGCTGCACGCTTGCACGCAGGCCGAGATCCGCGAACTCGGCGACCAAGGCATTCGCGGCCTCGGACGATCCGAAGACGTAGTAGTAACCTCGAGGGTCCCGCTGTCCGAGATCGGCGATCGGGTGTACGTCCGTCGTGTACTGCCTGCTGAACTCCGGGTAGCCCTCGTCCAGCCACGACGCGGCATCGGATTTCGGTGCACCCGAGGTCAGATACAGGTGTCGGCGACCGTCGGGATTCCTCGTGTCGGGCAGCTCACGAGCCACCGAGACCCTGTGCTCGACCGAGAACGAGGCGATGGCGCGGGTCACCTGTGCGCCGCTCACCGAATCGTCGGAGTCGAACACCCAGATCTGAGCCGAATTACCAAGGACCAACTCCTCGTCCAGCCCTCGCACGAACAGAAAGGCCGTCATCGCGGAGATGACCAGCACGGCGGCGTGGACGAACTTGATACCTCGGTGCAGCATCGGTTACCTAGGTTCGGGCACTCGGGAGCGCGTCGTGGGAACGTACTGTGAAAAGCCTGACTGCGGGAGGGACAGCAGTCGTCCCGCAGTCAGGCCTGGCAACCCCGTGGGGCCGCGTGTGGAGGGGTGTCAGCAGGAGGCGTCGTAGAACGCGTCGTTGCGGATGTCCGACTTCTCCACCGAGGCCTTGGACCACTTCCCGTTCTTGGTGCAGCCGCTGTAGGCCCAGATCGCACCGTGCACGGAAGACGAGTGGTAATTGACCTTGTGGTAGAAGTTCGAGTACGCGTAGTTCGCGCCCACGTCGTAGCTCCACCTACCCCCGCTGACGTCGACCGACTTGGCCAGCGCGGGAGCGGCAGCGGCCATGACTATGACGCCGGCCGCAGCAACCGCCTTGAGCCCGCCTTTGATTCTCATAAACAATTCCTTTTCGGTTTGATTTTGCCGTGACTGGCGCGTCGATCTTACGACCGCGACTCGGCTGGATCAATTCTTTTGCTTGCCGAATTCGATCGCCGGGAATTCCTGGTTTTTACAGCAGGTCGCCGTGCGCAGCAAATAGCCCGGCGAGGCGTAAAAGACCGGAAACCCATAACGGAAATTTATGGCGCAAATCCATGGCCGCATCGAGCCGGCGGCATCGGAATGCGTGAACCGGATCAGGCGGCGATCCAGGGAACACGGCAGGCGTGGGGCTCCATGCCCTCCGGGCACAAAGCCTTGATCACCGCTTTGCGGATCGCTCGCCATGTCCGCAGGGAGCAGACCAACCGGACGCACAGCTCGACCGGTTCTCGCGCGCCGCTGTCCTGGTCAGGATGCTCCCAGGCCCACTGCTCCGCCAGGATGCCGTACACGTCCGAGGTCGTCAGGTCGCTCCCGGGGAGGGTGCGTGCGACGGTCACTCCGACGATTCGTGCGCTCCGGGAAGCCACGGCTTCCTCGACGAGTTCCCTGACCCATGTGAGCCACTGCTCGTCCGCGTACAGACCGAACCTCAGAGTGCGCGCCCTCATGGCATCAGATCCTCGTGATCGTCTTCTTCGTGCAGTGCTTTGCGCGGTAGCCGGTGGGCATCTGGTCGTTGGCGTTCTTGATGGCCGCCTTCCAGGCGTCCGGCTGCGTCTTGGCTTCGCCGTGCCCCTGGACGAATCCATGGGCCGTGTTGTCGGAGATGCGCATCTTGGTGCATTGCACATGCGCCGCCCATCCGCTCGCGGCCTCCGCGGGAGCGGCGGCGCCGAAGGAGAGCAGCGCCGCGACGGCGGTGGCGACAAGAGGGCCGGCGGCGAACAACTTACGCATAAGCGTTTCTCCTAGGGATCGATATTCCGTAAGGGGGCACAACTGACCGTCATCGGGCCGCGCATGATGCGGCCCGGTTGCCGAGACGTGCTGATTTCCTGTCGGCTTATCGACGATGGAGGCCCGCAGAGCCGCCGCTGACGCGGATGCCTGAACTGCCCACTCGCCCTCGTCGGCAAGGCTTGTGCCACTGCCGGTCATCATGGAAAGACATGAAGAATTCCCCCGGTTTGGCCCACAACAGGCCAGACGACGTGCTCGCACACGGCTGAGCACGATCTTGCATTCTCGCCACTGGTCGGGCGGCGATCATGAAGCTGTACCCCGATTTTTGCCACTGGTCAGGCGGCGATCTTGAAGCTACATTGCCGCCGCTTTACACACAACCTGAACGGGCGTGACCTGGACCACACTTGACGGGATGGTGGAATTCCGGCCAATGCGGCTTGATCCTGCCGCCAGAGCGAACTGCGTTCTCCTGAACCAAGCGGCCGGTTGCCCCCCAACCCTTCGTCCAGGGGCTACCGCACGGTAACCACCCTCTCCTACGCTGCCGCCAACTCGGTGACGACGAAGGGGAGTTGGCCCATGCGTGTGGTGAGACGGTCGGCGGCGCTGCTGGGTGCCGCCGCGATGCTGATGGTGGTGCCGGGGAACGCCCACGCGGCGTCGCCCACGTTCGCGGACGCGACCACGATCGGGACGCACAACGCGTACGAGAAGGACAAGTACACCTACTTCGCTCAGGCCCTCGACTCGGGGGCCTCACTTCTGGAACTGGACGTCTACACCGACAGCATCAGCAAGCGCTGGCGGGTCAGTCACAGCAATCCGTTCGGCGACGACAACAACTGCGAGGCCGCGAAGACCCCGAGCGAGCTGTACAGCAAGAACCGCAACCAGGACCTCGGCAGTTGCCTCGACAACATCGCGGCCTGGCACCAGTTGCACCCCGACCACCGGCCGATCGTCTTCAAGGTGGAGATGAAGAACGGCTTCAACAACAACGGCGGCCTCGGACCCGACGAATTCGACGCGCTGGTGCAGCAGAAGCTCGGCAGCATCGTCTACAAGCCGTCCGACCTGCTCGGCTCCTCCTACTCCACGCTCGACGCCGCCGCGAAGGCGAACGCCTGGCCGTCCCGGGACTCCCTCAAGGGCAAGGTCGTCTTCGAACTCATCCCCGGCACGGTGGAGATGAACAACCCGTTCGACCACTACTGGACCGACCGGGAGTACGGCGACCACCTGCGCGACCTGTACGCCGCCGGGAACATCTCCAAGGCTCAGGCCTTCCCCGCGGTCCTCGGCGCGGCCTCCGGCGACCCGCGCACCAGCCGCTACGACGCCTCCATCCGCCCGTGGTTCGTGTTCTTCGACGGGGACGCGGCGACGTACGTCAACAACGGCTACGACACGGCCTGGTACGACGACAACCACTACATCCTGATCATGACCGGCGCGGCCGGCGTCTCCCCCGCGATCTCGTCCACCGACCCCACGGACGCCGAGGTCGCGGCACGCCTGTCGCTGCTCGCCCGGGACCACGCCAGTGTGATCACCTCCGACTGGGCGGCGAAGTCGGCGTCGGTCCTCAGTTCGGCCGCCGACCGGGGCTGACGTCCGAACGCAGGGGGCATACCACCCGTACAAAGGTGACAACAGGCATCGATCCCTGTCGATGTCTGTTCCCCCACCACCTCTTCAGGGAGCCCCCATGCTGCGAGGCATCGACGTCAGCGCGTACCAGTCCTCCGCGTACGACACGGACGGCCTCTCCTTCGTCTTCATCAAGGCGACGGAGGGGCGTTCGTATGTGAACCCGAAACTCTCCGCCCAGACGAAGACCGCCCGGGACGCCGGCTGCGTGGTCGGCTTCTACCACTTCCTGTGGCCGGGTGACATCACCGCCCAGGCCGAGTACTTCGCCGGCAAGGCCCCGGAGAGGGCGGGTGATCTGCTCGCCGTGGACTGGGAGACCACCGGCGACGGGACGCACGCGAGCAACGCGGAGAAGGACGCCTTCATCCGCAAGGTGAAGCAACTCCGCCCGCACAACCGGGTGCTCCTCTACACGAGCCGCAACTTCTGGCTGACCGTCGACACCACCTCCTACGCCGGGGACGGCCTGTGGATCGCCGACTACGTCACCGCGGGCAAGCCCCGGATCAGGGCCCAGTGGCGCTTCCACCAGTACACGTCGGACCCGGTGGACCGGAACGTGGCGAACTTCTCCAGCAAGGCGGCGCTCAAGGAGTGGGCCGGGGACGCCTGACCGACGCCGGCCCGCTTCTCTGAGGCGACGCCTACGCGCGGAACTCCGCAGGGCGCTCGGGCGACGCCTGCTCCAGCGCCTTGGCGACCTCGTCGACGCCGGCGCGCAGGCCGTACACCGGGGTGCCGGGCTGCTGGCGCCAGGAGTCGTCGATGCCGCCCGCGTCCACCGTGTCGAAGCCGAGCTCCTCGATCAGGTCCCTGACCTTCGCCTTCGCCGACTCCTCATCACCCGCCACCGGAAGGGCCATGCGGTCGGGGGCGCCGGCCGGGCGGGGGCGCTCCAGGAGGTCTTGGGCGTAGGTGCCGTTGAAGGCCTTGATCACGGGATGGCCGATCTGCCGTTCGGTCCAGCGGCTCTCGGTGAGGCCCTCGTCCTCGATCGCCGCGATCCTCCCGTCCCGCTGCTGCGGGTAGTAGTTGCCGGTGTCGATCACGGCTACCCCCTCGGCCGCGCCGTCCAGCAGCCCGGACGGCAGGTCCGGTACGGCCTTCACCGGGATCGTGATCACGACGACCTCGGCGCCGCGGGCCGCGTCGCCGACCGTGACGGGGGTCGCGCCCGTCTCCTCGGCGAGTTCGGTGAGCGTGTGCGGGCCGCGGGAGTTGGCGACGGAGACGTCGTGGCCGAGGGCGGTGAGCCGCCGGGTGAGGTTTCCGCCGATGTTGCCCGCGCCGATGATGCCGATCTTCATGACTCGCCTCGCCCTTTCCGGGGATCGGTGTTCGTGCACAGCCTGTGGGGCTGTCCTCAACCACCGGACAGGGCGCGCCATTCCGGTCCGCGGGCGAACGGGTGACGTCCGTCGGTGAGACCCGGGACGACGAAGGGGCGCCGGCCCGCACGGCCGCCGCCCCCGTATCGCGTCACTTGCTCAGGTGCGCCCAGAACTCGTCGAAGGACAGGACCTTGTCGCCGTCGAGGTCGCGGGACTTGATGATGGCCTCGGCCACCGCCTCGGTGACGTTCCAGTCGCCCTCCTGAGCCAGGGCGGTCTTGAACTCGGCGGCGGTGATGAAACCGTCACCGTCCGCGTCGATCCGCGCGAAGTGCTTGCGTGCTTCCTCGATGTCCGCCACCGGTCCGCCCCTTTTGTGTCGCGTGCGTTCTGTCGTGTCGTCGTACTGACGCAGGTCAGACTAACGGCCCGCGCGAGCCCGCAGTGCGGCGACCACCCAGGCGAACTCCTCCTGGTGTGGTGGCTGGGGCTGGTCGTTCACGATGGACAGCAGTTCGCGGTAGCGCGCGACCCGCTCGTCGAAGGCCGCCTCCATGCGTTCCAGCACAGCGGCCCGGTCGGTGTCGCCGAGCAGGTCCCGCAGCACGGCGTCGGCCTCGGGCGCCTCGGGCGCGATGCCCCGCTCCCGCGCCCCGCCCGCCAGTTCGACGAGTCGTTTGGCGAACCACAGGGACGCCCCGGCGGGGACGTCGGGCCCCCGGTCGGCGGCGTTGAACTCGGCCGCCCTGCGCATCTGCGCCCGGAACCGCGGGTCCTGCATCATCTCGGCCAGCTCCACCCAGGCGTCGACCTGCTCGGGCGTCGGGTCGTCGGGCAGGTCGGCCGCCGTACGGCGCATCCGCTCCCGGATCTCCGGGTCCAAGGTGTCCAGCCCGTGGAGCATCTCGTCCACGAACTCCTGCACGATCCTCTGCCGCTCGGCCGCCGACAGCCGCGCCAGTTTGTTCATCAGCGTCATCTCCTCCGCACTCGAACCCCGTCGCGCCACCGTCGACAGCACCGCCCTGGTCACCTTCAGAGCCCGGATCTGCGCGTCCAGGGCCGCCACGTGCGCGGCCGCCACCTCCGCGGCCGTCCGCTCGCCCGCCAGCACCCCGCGCACGTCTGCCAGGCCGAGGCCCAGCTCGCGCAGGGAGCGGATCAGCTCCAGGCGCGCCACGGACGCGGCGTCGTACAGCCGGTAGCCGCCCGTGGAGCGGGCCACCGGGGGCAGGACGCCCTCGTCCGACCAGTAGCGGATGGTGCGCACGGTCAGTCCGGTGGCGCGGGCCAGGTCGCCGATGGTGAAAAGGTCGGTGCCGTCGTCGATCACGTCTGCGAGTCTGGGCCTTCCAGTGGGTGGAGACTCAAGGAGCGTACGGTGGCGGTGGCGGAGGGTCTGCGGGACATCCTGGACGCGGCGGCACGGGGCGTCTTCCCGCCGCCGGACGGCCGGACGACCGTCGTGCCGCAGCCCTCCCCCCGGGACGCGGGGGTCGTCGCCTTCACCGCGCACTCCGTCGTGTTCACGGACGAGGATCCGCGATGGGTGCGGGAGACGTTGCGGCGTGCCGACTGCGATCCCCTGGCCGCCACCATGAACGCCCGGTTCCTGGCCGCCCTCATGGAGCGGACGGGACGCGGAGCCGAGACCATCGACGCGCTCCTCGTCGCAGCTCCCCTGCCGGGCGAGCCGTCGCTCGCACTGGAGGAGATCAAGGAGCCCGACCATCCCCGGGTCGTCTACGCCCGCCGGCGGCGCGACGACGTGCGCGCCTGGGCGGCGGACGGCGGCGTGCTCGTGCTGGGGCGCGGGGTCGCCGGGCGGCTGGAGGTCTCGGTCGAGGTGGAGGAGGGGGTACGGCAGCGGGGGCTGGGGCGGCGGCTGGTGGGTGCGGCCCGGCAGCTGGCCGCCGAGCCGGTGTGGGCGCAGATCGCGCCGGGGAACGCCCGCAGCGTGCGGGCGTTCCAGGCGGCGGGGTACCTGCCGGTCGGCGCGGAGGCGCTGCTCCTCGCGCCTTAGAGCGGCGTCAGCGGAAGACGCCCGTGTGGCCGAGCGAGTAGCGGCCCGGCTGGGGGTAGACGGCGAGGCCGTGCGGGCCGCTGCCCACCCTGATCCGGGCCAGCTCCCGGCCGGTCTCCGTGTCGATGGCGTACACCTCGGAGTTGTAGCGGCCGGACAGCCACAGCACCTTGCCGTCCGCCGAGACACCGCCCATGTCGGGGCTGCCGCCGCCCGGCAGGCGCCACTTCTTGGTCAGCCGGTTCTCCTCGAAGTCGAAGACCGAGATGGTGCCCTCGCCCCGGTTGGAGATGTACATCTCCCGGGAGTCGCGGCTGACGTAGAGCCCGTGCGTACCCTTGCCGGTGGGCAGGAAGGACGGCTTGGCGAAGGTGTCGCCGTCCAGGATCCACATGCCGTCGGCGACCATGTCGGCGATGTAGAACTTCTTTCCGTCCGGGGAGATCTTGACGTCCTGGGGCATGGCACCGCGGTGGGGCAGCCTCTGCTGGCCGATCACCTTCATCTTCTCGGTGTCGACCTTGAGCAGTTCCCCGCTGAACTCGCAGGAGACGATGAAGTAGCGTCCGTCCAGCGAGAAGTCGGCGTGGTTGACGCCGTAACAGCTCACCGGGACGGCCTTCTTCACCTTCATGGTGTGCGCGTCGCGGAAGACCAACTGGCGGTCCTTGGAGGCCATCACCACCGCGTACTTGCCGTCCGGTGTGAAGTACAGGTTGTAGGGGTCGTGCACGGCGACCGGCTTGCCCGCCTCGCCGGTCCTCGGGTCGATGGGCGTGAGGGAGTTGCCGAGGTCGTTGTTGACCCACAGTGTCTTCAGGTCCCAGGAGGGCACCACGTGCTGGGGCTGGCGGCCGACCCGGATCGTCTCGATGACCTTGTAGGTCTTCGGGTCGATGACGGAGACGGTGTCGGAGTTGGTGTTGGGTACGTAGACCCGGGACCGGAAGCCCTTGACCACCGGGGAGAGCTGCCCTGGGCGGTCGGCGGCGTAGACGTCCTTGGGGTTCAGGACGGGCGGCATGCCCGGCAGTCCCTGGGGGGCCTGGGCGCGCCGGACGGGGGCCTTGGAGGCGGTGTCCTCCTCCTTCTTGTGGGGGGATCCGCTGCTGCAGCCGGCCAGCACGGCGAGGGCGGCGCCGGCGATCAGTACACGAGTGGCGGTCGAGGGATGCATCAGCTCAGCAGCTCCGTGGTGGTCACCGCGGTCAGGCCGCGGTCTTTGAGGGCGTGCAGGATGTCGGGGACGGCGGCGACCGTGTCCGGGTACCCGAAGTGCAGGCTCACCACCGATCCGTTGCGGATGTCGTCGGTGACCTTGCGGGTGACGGCGACGGCGCCCGGTGAGGTGTAGTCGAGCGAGTCGACGTCGTACGACAGGATGTGCGGATAGCCGGCGCGGCGGGCCAGGCGTTCGACGAGCGGCGTGGCGCGCTGCGCCCGGGACGGGCGGAACCAGGCGCCGATGCCTCCGGTGAGATGCCGCAGCCGCTCGGCGCATCCCTTGATCTCGGCGAACGCCTGCTGCTCGGACATGGCGTTGATGTCGAGGTGGCGCAGGGTGTGGTTGCCGAGGTCGTGACCGCCCTCGATGATGCGGCCGGCGACCTCGGGGTGCTCGTCGAGCCAGGTGCCGACCGCGAGGACGGTGACCTTGGCCCCCGCCTTCTCGGCCGCATCGAGGATCGCCTTGGCGTAGGAGGGGTCGCCCTGGCCGTGGAAGGTGAGCGCGACCCGGGGGCGGTTGCGTGGACCGCTCGCGATCTGGGCGGGCCGGCCCGGGAAGGAGCGCGGAACCGGTGCGGCGACCGGGACGCGGGATCCGGTGGCGGAGCGCGGGCTTCCGGTGGCGCGGGAGGGGAGGGCCCGGTGGACGACGGTGTCGCCGGGCGAACAGGCGGCGGCGAGGGCACCGGCGGCGGCGAGCCCCGCGCCCGCGCGCAGAGCCGCGCGGCGGCCGGGCACCGTGCGCGCGGTGTCCGTCTCACGGTCGGTCTCGCGGTCGGACGAGGGGGGAGGGACGGGGGTGGTCACTCTCCCCATTTAAGGACGGTTTGATGCCGAAATCGGCGATTTGACCTTTTCATGGAAGGGGCGGGTCGCGGTCACCGGTCGGCGACCCGCATCTCGAACCAGGTGGTCTTGCCGCGCGGCAGCAGGTCGACACCCCAGCGGTCGGCGAGTTTGTCGACGAGGAACAGGCCACGGCCGCTGAGGTCCAGTTCCTGTACGGGCATCAGGCACGGCAGTCCGCGGGAGGGGTCGCGGACCTCGATGCGGATCCAGCCGCGGCGCCGCCGCATCCGTAACCCGAAGACACGTGCGCCGGTGTGGCGCACGGCGTTCCCGACGAGTTCGGAGACGAGCAGGACGGCGTCCTCGGTCATGCGCGGGCCGAGCCCCCACTGCCGCAGGATCACGACCTGGGCGAGCCTGCGCGCGATGGCGGCGGATTCGGGCCGGGACGGCAGCGGCACATCGGCCTCGGCGGGGTTGCCGTACAACTCCACTACCTTGAGCGCCTGTTCGTCCTCGACCGCAGGCGACCAGCGTGCCGCGGTGGCACCCCCGTGCCGCCGCGGCGGCTCCATACCCTCCAGCCCCGCCATGGACCCATCATGGCCGTCCGGAGGGTGGCCCGGGGTCGTTACGACGGAATACGCCCCCCGGAAGCACACATTCCTCACCATTCGGCTGGCATATGCCAACCGCAATCCGGGGCCGGTGACACCCCAACTGGCCTGCAGAAACGGGCCAGTTGGGGGCAATCACCGGGTGAGGTCGGCGCGACAGCCTTAAGGTTGCCTTAAGGCTTCCATAATCCGCCCCATCGGGGGACACGAAAGGGGACGCGGCGTCAACTGCGAGTGGATCAGCGGAACTTGCTGAACAATTCTCAGGTTACGCCCTCCAGGCGGGTCCTCAGAGGAACTTCGCCTTGCCCGGCCCCTCCTCCACGAAGCTGCGCATCCCGCGCTCCCGGTCCTCCGTCGCGAACAGGCCCGCGAACCAGTTGCGTTCGACCGCGAGACCGGTCTCGATGTCCGTCTCGAGCCCCGTGTCGATCGACTCCTTGGCGGCGCGCAGCGCGATCGCCGGCCCCTGGGCGAGCTTCGCGGCCCAGGCGTGCGCCTCGGCGTACACCTGCTCGGCCGGGACGACCCGGTCGACCAGCCCCAGCGTCAGCGCCTCGTCCGCCTTCACCTGGCGCCCCGTGAAGATCAGGTCCTTGGCCTTGGACGGGCCGATCAGCCGGGCCAGCCGCTGCGTGCCGCCCGCGCCCGGGATGAGGCCGAGCAGGATCTCCGGCTGCCCCAGCTTGGCGTTCTCGCCGGCGATGCGGTAGTCCGCGCACAGCGCCAGCTCGCAGCCGCCGCCCAGGGCGTAGCCGGTGACGGCGGCGACGACGGGCTTGGGGATGCGGGCGACGGCGGTGAAGGAGTCCTGCAGGGCGCGCGAGCGCAGGACCATCGCGGTGTGGTCCATGCCCTGCATCTCCTTGATGTCCGCGCCCGCGGCGAAGACCTTCTCCCCGCCGTAGAGGACCACGGCGCGCACGTCCTCGCGGCGCGTGACCTCCTCGGCGAGCTCCTTGAGCCGGTCCTGGGTGGCGACGTCCAGCGCGTTCATCGGCGGGCGGTCCAGGCGGAGGGTGCCCACGCCCTCGGCGACTTCGAGATGCACAGTCATGGGAGGAGGTTAACGGGGACTAACGACAGCGGGCCCGGTGTGCTCGCTCACAGCGGCACACCGGGCCCGGTCACTGCGGATCGGCCGTTACTCGATCCACTGGTCCCAGGGCATGTTCCAGCCGTTGAGCCCGTTGTCGGGCGCGACCGTGGCGTCGTGGGAGTTCTTCACGATGACGACGTCACCGAGCATCGAGTGGTTGTAGAACCAGGCGGCCGCCACCGAGCTGTCGTAGCCGCCCTTCACATCGCGCAGGCCGACGCAGCCGTGGCTGGCGTTGTAGTTGCCGAAGGCGTCGCCGCCCCAGTAGTTGCCGTGGATGAAGGTGCCGGAGTCGGTCAGGCGCTGGGCGTGCGGCACGTCCTTGATGTCGTACTCGCCGCCGTAGCCGACCGTTTCGCCGTTCATCCGGGTCACCACCTGGCGCTCGCTGATGACCATCTGGCCGTTCCAGGTCTCGTAGCCGGGCTTGCCCGTGGTGACCGCGAGGGTCTTGACGACCTTGCCGTCCTGCTTGACGACCATCGTGTGCGCCTTGGCGTCCACGGTGGAGACCTGGCTGCGGCCGATGGTGAAGCTCACCGTCCTGACCTGCTCGCCGTAGACGCCGGGGCGGCCCTCGACGCCGTCGAGGTTCAGGTTCACGGTGACCTTGGTACCGGGCTTCCAGTAGTCCTTGGGCCGGAAGTCGAGGCGGTCGTTGCCGAACCAGTGGCCGCGGACCTCGACGGCGGGCTCGGTCTTGATGGTGATGGCCTTCTCGACGTCAGCCGGGTGGGTGATGCCCCGGCTGAACCGGACCGAGAACGGCATGCCGACGCCGACGGTGGAGCCGTTGTCGGGCGTGTAGACGCCGACGAAGGTCTTCTTCGGAGTGAGCGTGGTGAACGAGGAGTCCGCGGCGGAGGTCCGGCCCGAGGCGTCCTTGGCGACCGCGTGGACCTTGTACGTGGTGGCCGCGGCGAGATGGGTCGACGGGGTCCACGAGGCACCCCCGCCGGTGATGGTCCCGGCGATCTCGTGGCCCTTGGGGTCCTCGACCCTGACCTGGGTGAGACTGCCCTTGGCCGCGGTCACCTTGAGGGCACCGCCGGTGTCCACGCCCTTGGCGCCGTCCTTCGGGGCTATCGTGACGACGGCCTGCGACTGCTTGGCCACCGCCTTGCCGCCGTCCTTGTCCTTGGCGTCACCGCCTCCCCCTCCCCCGCCGCACGCGGTGGCGGTCAGCAGGAGGGCGCCGAGTATCAGCGCCGAGAATCTCTTCCCACCACGTCCCCGCCCACCGGCCGACGCGCCCGATATGGGTCGCCCGTTCACGTTCCCTCTCCCCTCGCACGGCCCGATCGACTCAGGCCCCCCACTCCAGCGCGTCCCGCACGCGCATTGCGCAAATCAATCACACGCCACGGCCCCATGACTCCCCGCCGCTGTCACTGTTCAGTCCCAACTCGGGACCGCGCGAAGGCGCACCGTCGACTGCCGGATGCGCCCCCTGACGTGCTGCTGAGCCGGGCTGTCACCTTTTCGGGTGATCGCGGGCAACATCTTCGTTCCATAGCACTTGATGCTTGTCACCGGCCGGAGGTTGCATCGCGGTGGCCGAAGGCGTGGGCGAAAGTCCGTTTCGATGCCCGAAACGCCGAATACTCCCGCTGACACCCGCCCGTTCAGGGCTGGTCGACGGCCCCGCCCGCCGTCCAGTCGCTCCAGCTCATGTTCCACCCGCCGAGCCCGTTGTCGGGAGCGACCTGCTTGTCGTCGCTGTGCACGACCTCGATGACGTCGCCGACGAGGCTGCGGTCGAAGAACCAGCCCGCCGGGGTGTCGGAGCCGCCGCCCCTGACGTCCTTCAAGCCCACGCAGCCGTGGCTGACGTTGCTGTGCCCGGGGGCGTCCGGGGCCCAGTAGTTGCCGTGGACGAAGGTGCCGGACTCGGTCAGGCGCATGGCGTGCGGGACGTCAGGGATGTCGTACTCGCCGCCGAAGCCGACCGTGCGGCTGTTCATGCGGGTGACCGGGAGCATCTCCATCACCACCATCTTCCCGTTGTACGTGGTGGTCTTCGGGGCGCCCGCGGTGATCGGCACGGTGGCGAGCAGCCGGCCGTCGCGGCGGACCCGCATGGTGTGCCGGGCCGCGTCCACGACGGAGACCTGGCTGCGGCCGATGGTGAAGGCGACGGTCCGGTACTGCTGTCCGTAGACCCCGGGCGCTCCCTCCACGTCGCGCAGCCGCAGGGTGACGGTGACGCGGGTGCCCGGCTTCCAGTAGTCCTCGGGGCGGAAGTCGAGGCGGTCCCTGCCGAACCAGTGCGGGCGGATCTCGACGGCGGGGCTGGCGGTCACACGGATCGCGCGCTCGACGGCGGCCCGGTTCTCGATCTGCCGGTTGAACTGAACGGACACGATCATTCCGGTGCCGACGGTGGATCGGTCCTCCGGGACGACGTACCCGATGAACCGCTGCTCCGGGACGTAGGTGGTGAACGTCGCGTGGCGGGCCGAGCGGCGGCCGTGGCCGTCGAGGGCCACCGCGTCGACCGTGTACCGGGCGGCGAGGGCGAGGCGGGGGTCGTCCGGCTCCCAGACGGTGCCGTCCGCCGAGAGGCGGCCGGGGACCGGGGACTGGCGGGCGTCCTGGGACCTGACGACGGTCACCGACTCCAGGCGGCCGCTCGCCACCCGCACCCGCAGCCGCCGGTCGGCGGGCACGGACCTGCTGCCGTCGTCGGGGGAGATCCGGATGAGGTCCGCGGGCCCCGGATTCTTTCCGAAGACGCCGTCGAGTCCATGGCCGGTGCAGCCGGCCAGGAGGGCCGCCCAGGTCAGTGCCGCGGCCAGTGCGGCGCCTGCGCGCCGCGCGCGCGTGTGTACGTGCGTCACGACTTTTCTCAACGACCCAGCCGCTCCCGGGAAACGTGAGTGCGAGCCGCGCACTGGGCAGAACAGGGGGGAGGACGACGGGAGAGGGTACGCGGCCGGGACGCCGTGCACCCGTTTTCCCGTCGTTCCGCGAGCCGCGGGAGGCGTGTACGTGTCCAGCGCAGCCGAGCAGGAGGCAGTGCAGGAGGAGCGGGCGGGCGAGGGACGGTCCGCGCGCTCCGCCGCCGTGCTGAACGGCAGGCGGCGCCCGGTGCCCACGGTGCCCGTGTGGCCGGGTGCGCCGACCCCGCTCGGGGCGCGCTTCCGGGCCGGCCCGGACGGGGTCGCGGGCACCAACTTCGCGCTGTGGGCGGGGGGCGCGGAGGCGGTCGAGCTGTGCCTGTTCGACGGACCGGGTCCGCAGAGCCGGGAGACCCGGGTCCGGCTGACCGAACTGACGCACGAGATATGGCACGGTTTCGTCCCGGGCGTGATGCCGGGGCAGCGGTACGGCTACCGGGTGCACGGCCGCTGGGACCCGTGGACCGGCGCCCGCTGGAACCCGGCGAAGCTGCTCCTCGACCCGTACGCGCGCGCGGTCGACGGGGAGTTCTCCCTGCCCCCGGAGGTGTACGGGCACGTGCGGGACTGGCCCGACCAGCACGTCGCCGACACCGTGCGCGACGACCGGGACTCCGCGCCGCATGTCCCCAAGGGCGTCGTGGTGCACGATGACGACGACTGGGCGGACGACCACCGCCCGAAGACGCCGTGGGCGGACTCGGTGATCTACGAGCTGCACGTGCGCGGCTTCACGCGCCTGCACCCGGACATCCCCGAGGAGCTGCGCGGCACCTACGCCGGCCTCGCGCACCCGGCGGCGGTCGAGCACCTGGTGAAGCTGGGCGTGACAGCCGTCGAGCTGCTGCCCGTGCACCAGTTCGCGCACGAGGACCACCTGCTGCGCCGTGGCCTGAGGAACTACTGGGGCTACAACTCGATCGGCTACTTCGCCCCGCACGCCGCCTACGCCTCCACCGGCACCGCCGGCCAGCAGGTCGGCGAGTTCAAGCGCATGGTGAAGGCGCTGCACGCGGCCGGGATCGAGGTGATCCTCGACGTGGTCTACAACCACACCGCGGAGGCGGGCGAGCTGGGCCCGACGCTGTCGCTGAAGGGCATCGACAACCGCGGCTACTACCGGCTGCAGTCCGACGCGCGCCGCTACGCGGACTACACCGGCTGCGGCAACACGCTGCACGTGGTGCAGCCGCAGGTGCTGCGCCTGATCACCGACTCGCTGCGCTACTGGGTGACGGAGATGGGCGTGGACGGCTTCCGCTTCGACCTGGCGGCGGCGCTCGCGCGGTCGATGCACGACGTCGACATGCTCTCCCCGTTCCTCGCGGTCATCGCCCAGGACCCGGTGCTGCGCCGGGTCAAACTGATCGCGGAACCGTGGGACGTGGGCTCGGGCGGCTACCAGGTCGGGGCGTTCCCCCCGCTGTGGACGGAGTGGAACGACCGCTACCGGGGTGCCGTACGGGACTTCTGGCGGGGCGCGCTGCCGGACGTGCGGGACCTCGGGTACCGCCTGTCGGGGTCGAGCGACCTGTACGCGTGGGGCGGCCGCCGCCCGTACGCCTCGGTCAACTTCGTCACCGCGCACGACGGTTTCACCCTGCGCGACCTGGTGTCGTACGAACGCAAGCACAACGAGGCCAACGGCGAGGGCAACCGCGACGGGTCCGACGACAACCGCTCATGGAACTGCGGCGCGGAGGGCGACACCGACGACGAGCGGATACGGGCGTTGCGGCGCCGGCAGCTGCGGAACCTCCTGACGACCCTCCTGCTCTCGACGGGCGTGCCGATGCTGGTCGCGGGCGACGAGATGGGCCGCACCCAGCGCGGCAACAACAACGCCTACTGCCAGGACAACGAGATCGGCTGGGTGGACTGGAGCCTGCCGGCCGACCCCGGCTGGCGGGCGCTGTTCGACCTGACGTCCCGTCTGATAGCGCTGCGCCACCGCCATCCGGTGCTGCGCCGCCGGGCGTTCTTCTCCGGGCGACCGCAGGCGGCGGACGGCCTGAGGGACCTGGCGTGGTTCACGCCGCGCGGGGCGGAGATGACGGAACGCGACTGGTACGCGCCCGCCGCGACCCTCGGCATGTATCTGTCCGGCCGGGACATACCGGGCCGGGACGCCCGGGGCGCACCCGTGGTGGACGACAGCTTTCTCGCGGTGCTGCACGCCGGGGACCGCCCGGTGAGCTTCGTGCTGCCGGGGTCGCCGTGGGCCGGGCGCTACGAACTGGTCGTGGACACCGCCCGCGAGGAACAGGCGGAGGCGCCGGGGACGGAGTACCGGGCGGGCGCGACGGTGACGGTGCCGGCCCGGGCGGTGCTGCTGCTGAAGGTCGCCGGCTGAGGGCCTGACCCGGACTCTGCGGCCGTCAGCCGAGGATCCCCCGGTCGTAGGCCACCGCCACCGCCGCCGCGCGGTCGTTGACGCCGAGCTTGGCGTAGAGGTGCGTGAGGTGGGTCTTGACGGTGGCCTCGCTGATGAACAGGACGCGGGCGATCTCGCGGTTGGAGGTGCCCTTGGCGACGAGCGCCAGCCTCCCGTTCGCGGGCCGTCCTCGTCCTCACCACGTAGGACTTGCGCAGAGCGTCGACTTCGATGACGGGTTGCCCGGTCGTCCGGGTCATGCTGGTCATGCATCGAGGTTCTCGGGCGGACCGGGTCCGGCACATCGGCCGTCCCGCTCGAAGGAGCATCAACCGATCGGCTGACGGGGTGATACGACCGCGTGGCCGCCGGATCGTACGGCTCCTCGAACACCCAGGTCGTAGGACCAGCGGTGGACCTCGGGCGGGCCGAAACTCGGTGGGCAGTGTCAGTGCCGATCCGTAGGCTCGCACTGATGCCGACGACACGTGCAACCACCAGCGACCGTTCCGCCGTCCGCACACTGCTGCGCCTGTGGCCGTATGTGCGCCCGGTGCGGCTGCGGCTGTTCACCGCGGCGTTCGTCGCGATCGTCGCCTCCTGCGTGGGACTCGTGATCCCGCTCGTCCTGAAGTGGATGGTGGACGGTCCCGTCACCGACCGGGACCCGGCGGGGGTGTGGCTCGGCGCGCTGTACCTGCTGCTGCTCGGGATCGCCGAGGCCGGGCTGTTCGGGGTGCGGCGGTGGCTGGTGGCGCGGCCGCTGTCGCGCGTCGAGGCGGAGATGCGGGCGGATCTGTACCGGCATCTGCAGCGGCTGCCGGTCGCCTTCCACGACCGGTGGGCGTCCGGGCAGTTGCTGTCCCGGGGCACGACGGATCTGATGCTGCTGCGTCAGTTCCTGGCGTTCCCGCTGACGTTCCTGCTGGTGAACGGCGTGACGATCCTGGTGGGTGTGGTCATCATGCTGCTCCAGGACTGGACCCTCGGACTGGTCGTCCTGGGGCCCGGCATCCCGGTCGTCGTGATGTGCGCGGTGTTCGAGCGGCGGTACGCGCTGGTGGCGCGGCAGGCACAGGACCAGGTGGGCGACCTGACGACCGTGGTCGAGGAGAGCGTGCTCGGCATCCGCATCATCAAGGGGTTCGGGCGGCACCGCAGCCAGGCCCGGGCGTTCCGGGAGCTGTCGCGGACGCTGCGCGGGACGGAGCTGGCGAAGGCGCGGCTGCTGGCGGCGATCTGGGCGGTCATCGTGACGCTGCCGGAGGTGGCCCTCGGGGCGGCGCTGGTCGTCGGGGCGGTGCAGGTCGCGGACGGCGGGCTGTCGGCGGGAACGCTGGTGGCCTTTCTCTCCACGGCTCTCGCGCTGCGGTGGCCGGTGGAGTCCATCGGCTTCCTGCTGGCGATGAGCCAGGAGGCGGCGACGGCCACGGAGCGGTACTTCGAGGTGATGGACGAGGAGCCGGAGGTAGCTGCGGGCAGTCGTGCCGCCGGGGCGGCACCGGCGGGCGCCGGGGCCACCTCCCAGGCCGTCGAGGCAGTGGGGGAGGGACCGCGGACCACCGCGCTGCGGAACCGACCTCCGGGCAGCACCAGCACCGAGCAACCCGACGGCCTGCGGTTCGACAACGTTTCCTTCCGCTACCCCGACGCACCGACCGACTCCCAGCCGATCCTCGACGGCATCGACCTCCACGTCCGCCCCGGCGAGACCATGGCCCTGGTAGGAGCCACCGGCAGCGGCAAGACCACCCTCACCGCGCTCATCCCCCGCCTGCACGAGGTGACCTCGGGACGCATCACCCTCGACGGAGTCGACATCACCGCCATGTCCCGAGAAGAGCTCCGTTCCAAGGTGGCCGTCGCCTTCGAGGAACCCACCCTCTTCTCCGCCACCGTCGCCGCCAACGTCCTCATGGGCGCCCCCGACACCGCCGGCGAGGAGGAGCTGGAGCGCGCCCTCGCCGTCGCCCAGGCCGACTTCGCCCACGCCCTCCCCCACGGCACCCGCACCCAGGTCGGCGAGCAGGGCCTCAGCCTCTCCGGAGGCCAGCGGCAGCGCCTCGCGCTGGCCCGCGCCGTCGTCGGCACCCCCCGCTTCCTCGTCCTGGACGATCCCCTCTCCGCCCTCGACGTGCACACCGAGGCCGCGGTGGAGGTCGCCCTGCGCCGCGTGCTGGACGGCACGACCGCCCTGGTCGTCGCGCACCGCCCCTCCACCGTCCTGCTCGCCGACCGCGTCGCCCTGCTCTCCGGCGGCCGTATCGCCGCCGTCGGCACCCACCAGGAACTGCTGCGCACCAACGCCGAGTACGCCCATCTGATGTCCGGAGACGCCGCACACCCCCAGGACAGCGAGGAGGCCCGATGACGGCGCCCACGACGACCGCGCCGAACGACGAGGAACAGGACCGGGAGGGACCCGCCCCGGACCCCGCCGCCTCCGACGACCCCTTCGACCGCGACGCCCTCCCCACGCCCCCGGGAGCCACCGCCGCGCTGCTGCGCTCGCTGCTCGCCCCGCTCAGGGCCCGAACCGCCCTGACCTGCGTCCTGCTGCTGCTCCAGCAGGCGGCGGTGCAGGTGGGCCCGCTGCTGGTGGCGTACGCCATCGACCGCGCCGTACCGGCGTTCCGGCACGGCGACCACGGACCGCTGATCGCGGTGGCGGTCGGCTACCTGCTGTCCGCCGCGGCCTCCGGTGTCCTGCAGTACGCGTTCACGATCGCCTCCGCCCGCGTCAACCAGGATGTACTGCTCGACCTGCGCGGCCGCATCTTCCGCCACGCGCAGGCGCTGAGCATCGACTTCCACGAGCGCTACACCTCGGGCCGGCTGATCTCGCGGTCCACGACGGACGTCGAGTCGCTGCGCGAACTGCTCAGCGAGGGCCTTCAGGAACTGGTCACGGTCATCCTGTCGTTCGTCTTCATCTCGGCGATGCTGCTCTGGCTCGACCTGGGCCTCGGCGCGGTCGCGGTGGCCTCCATGGTGCCGCTGTACGGGCTGGTGCGGCTCTACCGGCGCCGGGCGGGACGGGTCTTCCGCAGGCGGTCGACCGCGATCGCCGCGGTGATCGTGAAGTTCGCGGAGACCATGAACGGCATCCGCCCGGTGCGCGCGTTCCGCCGGGAGGAGGCCAACGACGCCGACTTCCGCGTCCTGAACCGGCGGCACGAGCGGACCAACGGCGACGCGCTCCTGGAGATGGCCCGCTATGTCACCGGCTCCCGTCTGGTGGCCAACACGGCGGTGGCCGGAATCGTGCTGTGGGGCGCGTACCGGGTGGCGGAGGGCTCCCTCGCGCTGGGTGTCCTGGCGGCTGCGGTGCTGTACCTGCGGCGGCTGTACGACCCCATCGACCGGCTCGGCATGTTCCTGAACTCCTACCAGTCGGCCGCGGCCTCGCTGGAGAAGATCGCGGGGCTGCTGGCGCAGAGGCCGTCGGTGCCGGAGCCGGCCCATCCCAGCGAGCTTCCGCCGCTGAAGGGCGACCGGCCGGGCCGCGAGGTGGTCTTCGAGGAGGTCCGGTTCGCGTACCGCACGGGCGGCGAGGTGCTGCCGCGCTTCTCGCTCACCCTGCCGGCCGGGCAGACGGTGGCGGTGGTCGGCGCGACCGGCGCGGGCAAGTCGACGCTCGCCAAGCTGCTGGCCCGTTTCTACGACCCCACCGACGGCCGCGTCCTGCTGGACGGCGTGGACCTGCACGACCTCGCGCTGCCCGACCTCAGGCGCTCAGTGGTCATGGTGACCCAGGAGGCGTTCCTGTTCTCCGGGACGGTCGCCGAGAACATCGCGATCGGCCGCCCTGACGCGACCCGCGAGGAGATGGAGCGGGCGGCGAAGGCGATCGGCGCGCACGACTTCATCGCCGCGCTGCCGGAGGGCTACGACACCGACGTCCGCAAACGCGGCGGCCGCATCTCGGCCGGGCAGCGGCAACTCGTCGCGTTCGCCCGGGCGTTGCTTGCCGACCCTGCGGTGCTGATCCTCGACGAGGCGACCAGTTCCCTCGACGTCCCGGGCGAACGGGCCGTGCAGCGGGCGATGGAGACGGTGCTGCGGGGCCGTACGGCCGTGGTGATCGCGCACCGGCTGTCGACGGTGGAGATCGCCGACCGGGTGCTCGTGATGGAGGGCGGCCGCATCGTCGAGGACGGCAGCCCGGCGGAACTGATCGCGGGGACGGGACGGTTCGCGGATCTGCACCGGGCCTGGCGGGACAGCCTGGCGTGAGCGCCTTCCGAGGCGAACGGGGAGACGGGGAGACGGGGAGACGGGGACGGATGATCGACACGTACGAGGATCCCGGCGAGCCCGACTGTCGTGGCGGCTGGCGGTACCTGTGGTGGCTGGTGACCCGGCAGCCGGGGCGGTCCGTCACGGGGGCGCTGCTCGGCAGCGTCTGGATGGTGCTGCTGGCGGCGACGCCGTACCTGATGGCCCGTGCGGTCGACGAGGGTCTTCGGCCGGGTGACATGGGCGCCCTCGCCGGGTGGTCCACGGCGCTGTTCGCGGTCGGGGCGTTCAACGCCTGGCTGAGCATCATGCGGCACCGCGTGATGACCCGGGTGCGGATGGACGCCAACTTCCGCACGGTGAAGCTGGTCGTGGGGCACGCGGTCCGGCTGGGGGCCGCGCTGCCGCGGCGGGCCGGGGCCGGTGAGGTGGTCACGATCGGCGTGGGCGACGTGCACACGATCGCCGGCGCCCTGACCGTCGTGGGCCCCGGCGTCGGCGCGGTCGTCGCGTACCTGGTGGTCGCCGGGCTGCTGCTGTCGGTCTCCGTGCGGCTCGCCGCGGTCGTGCTGCTCGGCGTGCCCGTGATCGCCCTGATCGTCGGGCCGCTGATGGGGCGGTTGCAGGGCACGGAGGCGGAGTACCGGGAGCGGCAGGGCGTGCTGACCGCCCGGATCGGCGACCTCGCGGGCGGGCTGCGGGTCCTCAACGGCCTCGGTGGCAAGGGGCTGTTCGCCGACGCCTTCCGCCAGGACTCCCAGCGGCTGCGGGAGCAGGGGTACCGGGTCGGGTCGGTGACCAGCTGGATGCAGGCGCTCGGGGTGGGGCTGCCGACGCTGTTCCTCGCCGTCGTGACCTGGCTCGCGGCGCGGCTGGCCGCCCGGGGGGACATCACCGTGGGTGAGCTGGTGGCGGTGTACGGGTATGTCGCCGTGATCGTGCGTCCGGTGGCGTTCTTCCTGGAGTGCGGCTACCAGCTCAGCCGTGGCGTGGTGGCCGCCCGGCGCGTCGTACGGCTGCTGCGGCTGGAGCCGGAGCCGGACGACGGCACGCGCGACGCTCCGCCGGAGCCGTCCGTGCTGCACGACCCGGAGTCCGGGGTGCGGGTGCCGCCGGGGCGGCTGACCGCCCTGGCCGGGGCGCGGCCCGCGGACACCGCGGCGGTCGTCGACCGCCTGGGCCGGTACGTTACGTCGGAGGCGACCTGGGGCGGGGTGCGCCTGGACGACATCCCGCTGTCACAGGTGCGGGAGCGGATCCTCGTCGCCGACAACGAGGCCGACCTGTTCGCCGGGACGCTGCGCGAACTGGTCGCGGGCGCCCGGGAGTCGCAGGACGTCGGCGACGCGGCGATCGGGCGGGCGGTGCACGCCGCTGTCGCCGACGACATCGTGCAGGGCCTGCCGGACGGGCTCGGCTCGGCGATCGACGCGCAGGGACGCAACCTGTCCGGCGGCCAGCGGCAGCGCGTCCGGCTCGTGCGGGCGCTGCTCGCCGACCCGGAGGTGCTGTTGGCCGTCGAGCCCACGTCGGCGCTGGACGCGCACACCGAGGCCGCGGTCGCGCAGCGGCTGCGGGAGGCGCGCGAGGGCCGTACGACCGTGGTGACCACCACCTCCCCGCTGGTCCTGGACCGCGCGGACACCGTCCACTACCTGGTCGACGGCAAGGTCGCGGCCACCGGGAGCCACCGGCGGCTGCTGGAGACGGAGCCGGGCTACCGGGCGCTGGTGGCGCGGGACGACGACACCGCCGATGCCGAGGAGGTCGTGGCGTGAGCCGGGGACAGCTGCCCGTGGCCGGACCCGTCGACGTGCGGCGGGCCGCCGTCCGGCTGGTGCGGGCCGACGTGCGGGCCTTCGCCGCCGTACTGGCCCTCAACGCGGCGGCGTCCGGGGCCGGGCTCGCCGGGCCGTGGCTGCTCGGGCGGATCGTCGACGAGGTCCGGTCCGGGGGCGGCGTCGGTGCGGTGGACCGCCTGGCGCTCGGCATCCTGCTGTGCTCGCTGGCGCAGTTGCTGCTGTCGCGCTGGGCCCGGTACGTGGGGCACCGCTTCGGGGAGCGGACGCTGGCCCGCGTGCGCGAGGAGTTCGTCGACCGGGTCCTCGCGCTGCCCGCGTCCGTGGTGGAGCGGGCCGGCACCGGGGACCTGACCGCGCGCGGCACGGCCGACGTGGCCACCGTGGGCACCACGTTGCGCGACGCCGGCCCCGAGCTGCTGATCAACACCGTGCAGGCGCTGTTCCTGCTGGGCGCGGTCTTCGCGCTCGACCCGCTGCTCGGCGCGATCGGCGTGTTCGCCCTGATGCCCATCTGGTGCGTGCTGCGCTGGTATCTGCGCCGGGCCAGGCACGGCTACCTCGCCGAGGGCGAGGCGAACTCCCAGGTCGCGGAGATCGTGGCGGCGACGGCGTCCGGGGCGCGCACGGTGGAGGCGTTCCGGTTGCAGGAGCGGCGGGTCGCGACGAGCCGGGACGCGCTGGACGTCTCCCGGCGCCGGCGCCTGTACACGCTGTCCCTGCGGTCCGTGTTCTTCCCGGTGGTGGAGGTCTCCTATGTCCTCCCGGTGGCCGGGGTGCTGCTGGCCGGCGGGGTGCTGCACGCGCACGGGGTGATGAGCCTGGGGTCGGTGGTGGCCGCGGCGGTGTATCTGCAGCAGTTCAGCTCACCGCTGGACGAGATCCTGATGCGGGTCGAGCAGTTGCAGAGCAGCGGCGCGTCCTTCGCCCGGGTGGAGGGGCTCGCCCGGGCTCCGCAGGCCGACCCGGAGGGCACACCGGCCGTCCCGGCGGACGACCGGATCGACGTGACGGACGCGCGCTACGCCTACGACCGCGGGGGCGAGGTGCTGCGCGGGGTGGACCTGACCGTGCGGCCGGGGGAACGGCTGGCGGTGGTCGGCCCCTCCGGCGCCGGCAAGACCACCCTGAGCCGGCTGCTGGCCGGCATCGACGCGCCGACCGGGGGCTCGGTGACGGTGGGCGGTGTGCCGGTCGCGGACCTGGGGCCGGAGCGGCTGCGCCGCCAGGTCGTCCTCGTCACCCAGGAGCACCATGTCTTCCTCGGCACGGTCCGCGACAACCTGCGGGTCGCCGAACCGTCCGCGACGGACGAGCAGCTGTGGGCGGCGCTCGCCGCGGTGGGCGCCGCCGACTGGGTGCGGGAGCTGCCGGACGGCCTGGACACCGAGCTCGGGCCGGCGGGTTGCCGCACGGACGGCTCACAGGCCCAGCAACTGGCCCTGGCCCGGGTGGTGCTGGCCGACCCGCACACGCTGATCCTCGACGAGGCCACGGCCCTGCTGGATCCGACGACGGCCCGCCACACGGAGCGCGCACTGGCGGCGGTCCTCAAGGGCCGCACGGTCATCGCGATCGCCCACCGCCTCCACACGGCCCACGACGCGGACCGGGTGGCGGTGATGGAGGACGGCCGCCTGACGGAACTGGGCACGCACGAGGACCTGGTGACGGCGGAAGGGCCGTACGCGGCGTTGTGGCGGACGTGGCACGGCGAGGGCGCGCCGTAGGGCCACGCGTCCAGCCGTCGTACGCCGCCGCCCGCCGAATGCCTCCACCCGGCGATCTCTCCAACATCGGCTGAACAGTCCGTATATCGGACGTGACCAACCGGCCAACGAACGATTTCCAGCCAACTTATTGACGAGATCCTGACAATTACTTGGCTCTCTGCCACGCTTCCCACGGCCCTCCACAGCTACCCCACAGCTTCGGCCGCTGTGCCGGGCCGAGACACCCTTCACGCACTGCGCACCCGCACCTGGTTCCGCGTTCCGCCCCTGTTCTGCCCGGACGGCCCACCCTCCGTCCGGCCTCCCCTGGCCGCGCGACCCGCGGCCACGCAGAAGGAGTCAGTGTTGAGAAGCAGTTCCTCTCGCAGACGCACCTCCCACACCCCCTCCCGCCGCGCCGCCGCCGTCGCCCTCGTCGGCGTCTCGGCCCTGCTCGCCGCCGCCGTCCAGTCGGGCGCCGCGAGCGCCGCACCGGCCGGCCCCGCCGCCGGGAAGTTCGACCCCGCCCACGCGGCCCTGAAGCTCTCCCCCTCGCAGCGCGCCGAGCTGATCCGCGACGCCGACGCGGCGAAGGCGGACACCGCCAGGGAGATCGGCCTCGGCTCCCAGGAGAAGCTGGTCGTCAAGGACGTCGTCAAGGACGGCGACGGCACGCTCCACACCCGCTACGAGCGCACCTACGCCGGCCTTCCGGTCCTCGGCGGCGACCTGGTCGTCGACACGGGCAAGTCGGGGGCGCCGCAGAAGGTCGTCAAGGCCACGCAGGCCGCGCTCAAGGTCGCCACGCTGACCCCCGCGATCGCCCCCGCGAAGGCGGAGAAGCAGGCGCTGTCCGTGGCCCGGGCCGCGGGCTCGAGCAAGACCGGCGCGGACCAGGCGCCCCGCAAGGTGATCTGGGCGGCGAGCGGCAAGCCGGTGCTGGCGTACGAGACGGTCGTCGGGGGCTTCCAGGACGACGGCACGCCCAACGAACTGCACGTCATCACCGACGCCGCCACCGGCAAGGAGCTCTACCGGTACCAGGGCGTCGAGACCGGCATCGGCAACACCCAGTACAGCGGCCAGGTCACCCTGACCACCACGCAGTCCGGGTCGACGTACACGCTGAACGACGGCGCGCGCGGCGGACACAAGACGTACAACCTCAACCGAGGCACCTCCGGCACCGGCACGCTGTTCTCACAGTCGAACGACACCTGGGGCAACGGCACCACGTCCAACGCCGCGACCGCGGGCGCCGACGCCCACTACGGTGCGGCCGTCACCTGGGACTTCTACAAGAGCAGCTTCGGCCGCAGCGGCATCAGGAACGACGGCAAGGCGGCCTACTCGCGGGTCCACTACGGCAACGCGTACGTCAACGCCTTCTGGGACGACGGCTGCTTCTGCATGACCTACGGGGACGGCTCCGGCAACGCCGACCCGCTGACCTCCCTCGACGTGGCGGGCCACGAGATGAGCCACGGTGTCACCTCCAACACCGCGGGGCTCAACTACAGCGGTGAGTCCGGCGGTCTGAACGAGGCGACCAGCGACATCATGGGCACCGGGGTGGAGTTCTACGCCAACAACGCCTCGGACCCCGGTGACTACCTCATCGGCGAGAAGATCGACATCAACGGCGACGGCACCCCGCTGCGCTACATGGACAAGCCCAGCAAGGACGGCGGCTCCGCCGACAGTTGGTACTCGGGCGTGGGCAACCTCGACGTCCACTACTCGTCGGGCGTGGCGAACCACTTCTTCTACCTCCTGTCGGAGGGCAGCGGCGCAAAGGTCATCGGCGGGGTGAGCTACAACTCGCCGACGTCGGACGGGCTTCCGGTCACCGGCATCGGCCGGGACAAGGCGCTGCAGATCTGGTACCGGGCGCTGACCACGAAGTTCACCTCGACCACCAACTACGCCGGCGCCCGCACCGGCACGCTCGCCGCGGCGGGTGAGCTGTACGGCACCTCCAGCGCCG
Organism: Streptomyces sp. NPDC093984; assembly: GCF_044764595.1. Taxonomy (NCBI): domain Bacteria; kingdom Bacillati; phylum Actinomycetota; class Actinomycetes; order Kitasatosporales; family Streptomycetaceae; genus Streptomyces; species Streptomyces sp. NPDC093984. The sequence continues at coordinate 260,756 of NZ_JBIWIM010000010.1, forward strand.
AGTACAAGGCGGTGCAGGACGCCTGGGCGGCCGTCGCGGTCGGGTCGCGCTCGGGCGGTGGCGGCGGCGGTGGCACGTCGTACGAGAACACGACCCCGGTCTCCATCCCGGACAACGGACCCGCCATCACATCGTCGATCACCGTCTCCGGCAGGACCGGAAACGCGCCGAGCAACCTCCAGGTGACCGTCGACATCACGCACACCTGGCGCGGCGACCTGGTGATCGATCTGGTCGGCCCCTCGGGCACCTCCTACCGCGTGAAGAACTTCAGCTCCTCCGACTCGGCGGACAACGTCAAGGCGACCTACACGGTCAACGCCTCCTCCGAAACGGCCAACGGCACCTGGAAGTTGAAGGTCCAGGACCAGGCGGCGCAGGACGTCGGCACGCTCAACAGCTGGAAGCTGACCTTCCCGTAAACCGCCCCTGAGCAGCGCGGACAGGGCACCGTCCCCGAGGTGGGCCACCTCGGGGACGGACCCGTTTACATGCCCGCAACGTTCACCTGCGAGTCGACTTTTGGCCAACATCACTTCGAGGTCCTGACATGTACGCGACCTCGTGGCACGCTTCCACAGCTGCCGCACATGCACCGCAACTTCACAACCGATCCGGCCGGTAACCCCACGCCGCCCGGAATCCCCCACAGAAGGAGCTTGTGTGACTCCCCGCTACGCGCGTCACCAGCGCACCACGCTGGCCATCGCCACCGCCGTCGCCGCCGGAGCCCTCCTCACCACGGGCCTGACCGCGAACGCCTCGGCCCAGACCCAGGCCGCCTCCGCCGGCAAGGCGCCCCTCGCCGCCGCCCCGACCTACCTGTCCGCCGCGGCCCGCACCTCGCTCATCGCGAAGGCCGAGGAGAACGCCGCCGAGACGGCCCGGCAGATAGGCCTCGGCGCCAAGGAGAAGCTGGTCGTCAAGGACGTCGTCAAGGACGTCGACGGCACGGTCCACACCCGCTACGAGCGCACCTACGCCGGCCTTCCGGTCCTCGGCGGCGACCTCGTCGTCCACTCCAAGTCCGGCAGGACCGAGGGCGTGACCAGAGCGAGCGGCGCGGCCGTCAAGGTGGCCTCGCTCAAGCCGCAGATCGCCGCCGCCAAGGCCGAGAAGCAGGCGCTGACCGTCGCCAAGGCCGCGGGCTCGGACAAGACCGCCGCCGACAGCGCGCCCCGCAAGGTGATCTGGGCGGGCAGCGGCAAGCCGGTCCTCGCCTACGAGACGGTCGTCGGCGGCCTCCAGGACGACGGCACCCCGAACCAGCTGCACGTCATCACCGACGCGGCCACCGGCAAGAAGCTGTACGAGTACCAGGGCATCGAGACCGGCACCGGCAAGACCCTGTACTCGGGCACGGTCACCCTGAACACCACCCTGTCCGGGTCGACCTACCAGCTGTACGACACCACGCGGGGCGGCCACAAGACGTACAACCTGAAGCACAGCAGCAGCTCCTCCACGGGCACCCTGTTCACCGACTCGGACGACGTCTGGGGCACGGGGGCGGCCTCCAGCTCGTCCACGGACCAGACGGCCGCCGCGGACGCCGCCTACGGCGCCCAGGCGACCTGGGACTTCTACAAGAGCACCTTCGGCCGCAGCGGCATCAAGAACGACGGCAAGGCGGCCTACTCCCGCGTCCACTACGGCAACGCGTACGTCAACGCCTTCTGGGACGACAGCTGCTTCTGCATGACCTACGGCGACGGCTCCGGCAACACCCACCCGCTCACTTCGCTGGACGTGGCGGGCCACGAGATGAGCCACGGCGTCACCTCCAACACGGCCGGCCTGAACTACAGCGGCGAGTCGGGCGGTCTGAACGAGGCGACCTCGGACATCTTCGGCACCGGCGTGGAGTTCTACGCCAACAACGCCTCCGACCCCGGTGACTACCTCATCGGCGAGAAGATCAACATCAACGGCGACGGCACCCCGCTGCGCTACATGGACAAGCCCAGCAAGGACGGCGGCTCCGCCGACTACTGGTCCTCCGGCGTCGGCAGCAAGGACGTGCACTACTCGTCCGGTGTCGCCAACCACTTCTTCTACCTCCTGTCGGAGGGCAGCGGCGCCAAGACGATCAACGGCGTCAGCTACAACTCGCCGACGTACAACGGCTCCACGGTCACCGGCATCGGCCGCGCCAAGGCGCTGCAGATCTGGTACAAGGCGCTGACCACGTACATGACGTCGACGACGAACTACAAGGGCGCCCGCACGGCGACCCTGAACGCGGCGTCCGCCCTGTACGGCTCCGGCAGCACCGAGTACAACGCGGTGGCGGCGGCCTGGTCCGCGGTCAACGTGAACTAGCACGCGCGGCCGACACGGCGGCCCCCGGCGGGAAGGTCACGCCGGGGGCCGCCCTAGGCTGGGCGCATGTCCTTCACCTACGCGGATGTCGGCGCCACCCGCGAGCCCGGCCACTGCCCCGAGGGCTTCCGCCCGCTGCACGTCCGTGCTCGCATCGGCGAGGGCGAACAGGTGTTCCGCCGGGCCGCCGAGGCGGTTCTGACCTGGGAGCTGCACCGGGCGATGGGCGTCGGCCTCTCGGTCACCGAGGACAGGGCGGCCCCGGGGGTGGACGTCACCATCACCCTGGCCGGCATGATCAAGGCCCCGTGCCGCGTGGTCTGGACGCTCGAGGAACCCCGCCGCGCCGGCTGGGCGTACGGCACGCTGCCGGGCCACCCGGAGTGCGGCGAGGAGTCCTTCGTGGTGGACCGCACGGGCGACGGCACGGTCTGGCTGACGATCACGGCCTTCAGCCGGCCCGCCAAGTGGTACACGAGGGCGGGCGGGCCGGCCGCGCGGGGTCTCCAGCACGCGTACGCACGGCGGTGCGGGGCGGTGCTGCGGAGGCTGTGCGGGGATCCGGACGAGTGAACCGTGCGGCCGCGCAGTCGGTTGTGCGCAGCCGCACGGTCGCCGGCCCACTACCTGCCTGTCGGGTGCTCTGCTTGGGCGGGCCCCTACCGCATCAGCACCCCCGCCGCCCCCACCACGTCCTCCGACGGCACCGCCATCAGCCCCAGCTCCGCGCTCGACGCCAGCAGCCGGTGCGACGGCAGGATCCGGACCGTGTAGCCGAACGGGCCCGTGCGGTCCAGGGACAGCGGTCCCTCGTACAGCCAGCGGCCTTCGGAATCCGGACCGCCCGCCGGTTTCAGCGGCACCGGTGTCGCGTCCTCCAGGCGGTCCTCCATGTCCACGCGGCCCGCCACCGCCTGCACCTCCACGTCGTCCGGCCCCAGCTCGCCGAGGCCGACCCGGACGCGGAGCACCAGCGTCGTACCCAGCTCCGCCGTCGCCGTCGTGGCCGACGTCTCGACGTGGTCGACCGTGACCGACGGCCAGGCGGAGCGCACACGCGCCTTCCAGCCCGCCAGCTCCCGCGCCGCCCGAGGTGTCATCGACCGGTGCGCGTGGGCCGCCGGGGTGTACAGGCGCTCCACGTACTCCCGGACCATCCGGCCCGCCAGCACCTTCGGGCCCAGGTGCATGAGAGTCTGGCGGACCATCTCGATCCAGCGGTCCGGCAGCCCGCCCTGGCCCCGCTCGTAGAAGCGCGGCGCCACCCGCTGCTCCAGCAGCTCGTACAGCGCCGCGGCCTCGAGGTCGTCGCGCCGGTCCTCGTCCGTGCCCGCGCCGTCGGCGGTGGGGATCGCCCAGCCGAAGTCCGGCTGGAACCATTCGTCCCACCAGCCGTCGAGCACCGACAGGTTGAGGCAGCCGTTGAGCGCCGCCTTCATCCCGCTCGTCCCGCACGCCTCCAGCGGGCGCAGCGGGTTGTTCAGCCACACGTCACAGCCCGGGTAGAGCTTCTGCGCCATCGCCATGCCGTAGTCGGGGAGGAACACGATGCGGTGACGCACCCGCGGGTCGTCCGCGAACCGGACCAGCTCCTGGATCAGGCGCTTTCCGCCGTCGTCGGCGGGGTGGGCCTTTCCGGCCACCACGATCTGGATCGGGTGTTCGGGGTGCAGCAGCAGTTCCATCAGGCGGTCGGGGTCGCGCAGCATCAGCGTCAGACGCTTGTACGACGGAACGCGGCGCGCGAAGCCGATCGTCAGGACGTCCGGATCGAGGACGCCGTCGATCCAGCCCAGCTCCGCCGTTCCGGCACCACGCTGCCGCCAGGACGCGTACAGCCGCTCCCGGACCTCGAGGACCAGCTGCTCGCGCAGCACCCGGCGCAGGTCCCAGATGTCCTGGTCGGGGATCTCCGCGATCGCGTCCCAGCGCTCGCGCCCGCCGTCCGTCATGGCGTCCTCGGTGCGCTCGGCGCCGATCTGCCGCGCGCCGAGCCGGAACACCTCCGGTGCCACCCAGGTCGGCGCGTGCACCCCGTTCGTCACGGACGTGATCGGCACCTCGTCGGCGTCGAAGCCCGGCCACAGGCCCGAGAACATCTCCCGGCTGACGTTGCCGTGGAGGAGGGACACCCCGTTGGCGCGCTGGCCGAGGCGGAGCCCCATCACGGCCATGTTGAACAGGTTCGGTTCGCCGCCCGGGTAGGTCTCCATGCCGAGCCGCAGGATCCGTTCCACGTCGATGCCCGGCAGCTCGGCGTCCGGGCCGAAGTGGCGGGCCACCAGCTCCCGGTCGAAGCGGTCGATGCCGGCCGGGACGGGGGTGTGGGTGGTGAAGACCGTGCCGGCGCGCACGGCTTCCAGAGATGAGTCGAAGTCGAGCCCGCCCTGACACAGTTCCGCGATCCGCTCCAGGCCGAGGAAGCCCGCGTGCCCCTCGTTGGTGTGGAACACCTCCGGCTCGGGGTGCCCGGTCAGCCGGCAGTACGTGCGCACGGCGCGCACCCCGCCGATGCCGAGCAGCATCTCCTGGAGCAGCCGGTGTTCGCTGCCGCCGCCGTAGAGCCGGTCGGTGACGCCCCGTTCGCCGAAGTCGTTCTCCTCCACGTCCGAGTCGAGCATCAGCAGCGGTACCCGGCCCACCTGGGCGAGCCAGACACGGGCCTTGAGGCGGCGGCCGCCGGGCAGGCCGAGACAGACCTGGGCGTGGGTGCCGTCCGGCTCGCTCAGCGGCGTGAGCGGCAGCTCGTGCGGGTCGAGCACCGGGTAGTGCTCCTGCTGCCAGCCGTCGCGGGAGAGCGTCTGCCGGAAGTAGCCGTGCCGGTACAGCAGGCCCACGCCGATCAGCGGGACGCCGAGGTCGCTGGCCGCCTTCAGATGGTCCCCGGCGAGGATGCCGAGGCCGCCCGAGTACTGGGGCAGCGCGGCCGTGATGCCGAACTCGGGCGAGAAGTAGGCGATGGCGGCGGGCAGGCCGGAGGACCGGTCCTGGGACTGGTACCAACGCTCGCCGGTGACGTAGTCGTGCAGATCGTCGGCGGCCGCGGTGAGGCGGCGCAGGAAGCGGCGGTCCTCGGCCAGTTCGGCGAGCCGGGCGGGCGGCACGCTCCCCAGCAGCCGCACCGGGTCACCGCCCGAGGCGGCCCACCGCTCGGGGTCGACGGACTGGAAGAGGTCACGGGTCTCCGCATGCCACGACCAGCGCAGGTTGCGCGCCAGGTCGCTCAGCGGCTGGAGGGCTTCGGGGAGGACGGGACGTACGGTGAACCTGCGGATGGCCTTCACGGATTCCACCTTCACGGAGGACGTACGTAGCGCCTCCGACGGTACGCTGCGCTCCGCCGTGGCGGCGACGGCATCCGCGCGGTTACCGCCGGGTTCGTAGGCATCCGGGAGTGCGGCGGCCGCCGCCGGGGGGCTCCGTCCCCCAGACACCCGATCGGCCTGAACGGCCTCCTCAAAGGCCGGACGGGCTGTTTGCGGTCAGTCCCCGGCTGAGACGCGGACCCGTCACTCTCCACCCCGGCCGACCTAAAAACAACGCAACTTTTACACATCCGCCATCCCCGATATGGCCGATTCCCCACGCATAGGCGACCTTGTGGCGGTTCGCCCCCGCACGAGAGGCTTCAGGCGGCGTACCGGTCGCGAACTGCGGCCGGGCCGCGCCGAGTTGGGAGGGGAACTCGAGTCATGGCACGGACGAGAAAGGCGCGTCTGCGCTGGGCGGGCGGTCTGACCACCATCGCCACGGTCGCGGCGCTCGCGGCCGTCGCACAGCCCGCGCAGGCCGCCCCGGAAGGAACCGTCCTCGGCGCCGGTGCTCCCGGCGCCGTCAGCGGCAGCTACATCGTGACGCTCAAGGGGGGAACGGAGGCCCTGTCGGCCGCCGGCAAGGGCATCGCCGAGAAGTACGGGGCGAGAATCAGCCACACCTACGGCAGTGCGCTCAACGGCTACGCGGTGACCGTCGACGAGCGGCAGGCCCGGCGTCTCGCGGCGGACTCCCGCGTGGCCTCGGTCGTTCAGGACACCCGGGTCGCGCTCGACCACTACCAGAAGAACCCGCCCTCATGGGGCCTGGACCGGATCGACCAGCCGAACCTGCCGCTCGACAAGGGCTACACCTGGCCCGAACCGGCGGGAGCGGGCGCGACGGCGTACGTCATCGACACCGGCATCCGCATCTCGCACAAGGACTTCGGCGGCCGGGCGAGCTACGGCTGGGACTTCGTCGACAACGACGCGACCGCCCAGGACGGCAACGGACACGGCACTCACGTCGCCGGCACCATCGCGGGCACCGCGTACGGAGTGGCCAAGCAGGCCGAGGTCGTCGCCGTGCGCGTCCTCGACGACAACGGCTCCGGTACCACCGCGCAGGTCATCGCCGGCATCGACTGGGTGACCAAGCACGCGCGGAAGCCCGCGGTGGCCAACCTGAGCCTGGGCGGCTACGCGAACGCCCAGCTCGACGCGGCCGTGCGCAACTCCATCGCCTCCGGCGTCACCTACGCGGTCGCCGCCGGCAACGACGGGCTCGTGGCCGGCCTGTACTCCCCGGCCCGGGTCGATCAGGCCATCACGGTCGGCGCCAGCGACCGGAAGGACGCCAGGGCGAGCTTCTCCAACTGGGGTTCGAGCCTGGACCTGTTCGCCCCCGGCGCGGCGATCACCTCGGACTCGAACACGAGCGACACCGGCACCGCCACACTCTCCGGCACATCGATGGCGACACCGCACGTCGCAGGCGCCGCCGCCCTCTATCTGGCCCGCCATCCCAAGGCCACCCCGGCGCAGGTGAGCCAGGCCCTCGTACGGCGGGCGGTCTCCGGGAAGATCAAGGGAGCGGGCATCGGGTCGCCCAACAAGCTGCTCCAGGTCGACAATCCTTGACCGCCGGTTAACCGGACACGCGTACGCTGACCGGCCTCGCCCCTTGTCACGGGCGGGGCCGGTCCTCTTGGCTGTACTGAATGCGGCCGGTCTTGAACGTAGACATACGCGTGAGTAGTTAACAAAGTGCCGGAATGCCCACCCGTACTGCGGGAAGGCTCCCCCGGTAACCCCGCCGGCCCACCTTCCGACACCCCATCCGCCCGGACATGTTGACGCGGACAGGAGCGGTCATGCCCCCGACGCACCACTCGCCGGCACCCCCGGCACCTGGCACCAACCCCGCACGACACACCGACGCCGGTCCCCCCGCCCAGCGGAAACCCGCCTCGGACGCGGGACCGAGCCCGGCGCCGGACACCGGCCCCGTCCTCGGACGCATCCCCGTCCTCGACGTACGCCCCCTCGTCCTCGGCGGCCGACGCCCGGCCAAGGCCGTGGTCGGTGAGGAGTTCGAGATCTCCGCGACGGTCTTCCGCGAGGGCCACGACGCCGTCGCCGCGAACGTCGTCCTCACCGACGCCGAAGGCCGCCGGGGACCCTGGACACCGATGCGTGAACTGGCCCCCGGCACCGACCGCTGGGGCGCCACCGTCTCCCTGCCGAGCGAGGGCCGCTGGACCTACGCCGTGGAGGCGTGGAGCGATCCGGTCAGCACCTGGCGCCACCACGCGGGGATCAAGATCCCCGCGGGAATGGACACCGAACTCGTCCTGGAGGAGGGCGCACGGCTGTACGAGCGCGCGGCCACCGGCGTCCCCGAAGGCGAGGACGGGCAGGACGTGCTGCTGGCCGCGGCCTGTGCCCTGCGCGACACCGGCCGCCCGGCCGCCTCCCGCCTCGCGGCGGCGTTGACTCCTGAGGTGGATGCGGTGCTGGCGCGGTATCCGTTGCGTGAACTGGTGACGTCTTCTGATCCGTTGCCGTTGGTGGT
>NZ_JBIWIM010000011.1:0-265688 GCF_044764595.1 Streptomyces sp. NPDC093984
GCAACGCGCCCAGCTGGGAGACCCACGCAGAGCGGTGAGTCAGCCTGGGGTGGAGCCGGTCCCAGGCCTTGGCGGTGGCCGTGCCATACAAACGGGTCTTGGTCACGGTCGTCGCATCGGGAGTGTTCCAGGTGGCCGGGTCGCCGAAGACGAACTCGCCGCCGTGGCGGGGCGGACGGCCCCGGGTGCCCGCCTCGCGGGGCGGTGCCGCCCGGCGCAGGACACGGTCTGAGCGCATCCGGCCCAGTACCTGCACCGGCAAGTCGTTGAGCAGGTGGGCCAGGCGGGGCACGTCGTATCCGGCGTCCACCACGATGAGGATGTCCGGGTCGTCGTCCCTCCACTGTCCGGCCGCGATGAGCCGCTCGGTCAGCTCGCGCATCTGCCGGGCGGTGACCGTGGCGGCGTCGTCCCCCGGAGCCAGACGCAGGGCGTCCAGCGGAGCGGTCCATGAGCTGCGGCCTGCTTCCAGCGCGCAGATGATCGAGTAGGGCCAGCCAGGGATGGGGATGTGCTGGTCCTTGCCGCGGCCGTAGGTGTGGCACAGGATCCGCTGCGGTGAGGTGTGGGCGTCGGGGCGCAGCCAGCAGGTGATGTCGGCGGCCAGCACCAGCCGGCCGTCCGCCGCTCGCGGCAGCGGCACCGCAGCCAGAGCCCGTCGCAGCCGGGCGATGTCCACCCCGCCCGCGGCCAGGGCGTCATACAGCCCGCCGTGTCCGCGGCGATGCTCGCCGACCAGCGACAGTTCCACCAGCGAGCGAACTGGGCCGTCCGCGCACAGCACAGCGTCGGCCAGCTCGAACAGCGCATCCGAACGCTTGGCCAGGCAGGAGTAGAACTCGCCCCGGAAGCGTGACAGTTCCGCCAACGCCTCCTGCCGGGCATCGCGATGCAGCAGACTCATCCTCACGGCCTTCGTGCTGGACGTGTGTGTTCCTTGGTCGGAGCACATGTTCAGACGAAGGCCGCTTCTGCGTACGGCAGTTACCGGACCGAGTGATCAAGTTCGACGCACCATTCGACGCCGGAGGTTAAAGATCAAGCTAGGCGACCCTCCGGCCCCGCCGCCACACCTCGTCGACCAGGGGCACGCCCGGGCGGTAGGCCAGGTGGACGTGGCTCGGGGCGTCGAGGAACGCCAGGTCCGCGTAGGCGCCCGGGGAGAGGCGTCCGACGTCCGTGCGGCGCAGGGCACGGGCGCCGCCGGCCGTGGCCGACCACAGCGCCTCGTCCGGGGTCATGCGCATGTCCCGCACGGCGAGCGCGATGCAGAACGGCACGGAGGACGTGTAGGACGAGCCGGGGTTGCAGTCGGTGGACAGGGCGACCGTGACGCCCGCGTCGAGGAGGCGGCGGGCGTCGGGCCACTCGGCGCGGGTGGAGAACTCGGCGCCCGGCAGCAGGGTGGCGACCGTGTCGCTGTTCGCGAGGGCGTCGACGTCGGCGTCCGTCAGGTGCGTGCAGTGGTCGGCGCTGGCCGCGCCGAGTTCGACGGCGAGTTGCACGCCCGGGCCGTACGACAGCTGGTTGGCGTGGACCCGCGGGTGCAGGCCCTTCTCCAGGCCCGCGGTGAGGATCGCGCGGGCCTGGTCGCCGTCGAAGGCGCCCTTCTCGCAGAAGACGTCGATCCAGCGGGCGTGCGGCGCGCAGGCGTCGAGCATCTCGCCGGTGACCAGGGCCACGTAGGCGGCCGGGTCGTCGGCGTAGTCGGGGGAGACGATGTGGGCGCCGAGGTAGGTGACCTCGTCGGTGTGCGCGGAGGCGATCCGCAGGGCGCGTTCCTCGTCGTGGACCGTGAGGCCGTAGCCGGACTTGGTCTCCAGGGTGGTGGTGCCCTGGCGGAGGGCCTCGGTGAGGTGGCGGACGAGGTTGGTCTCCAGTTCCGCGTCCGTCGCGGCCCGGGTCGCCGCCACCGTGGTGCGGATGCCGCCCGCCGTGTAACCGCGGCCCGACATACGGGCGTTGAACTCCTCGGTGCGGTCGCCCGCGAAGACCAGGTGCGAGTGGGAGTCCACGAAGCCCGGGATCACCGCGCGGCCGCCGGCGTCGACCCGATTGTCAGTGGCGGGTGCTTTGCTCGACTCACCGATCCAGGAGACGCGGTCGCCGTCGATGACGAGGGCCGCGTCCCGGATCAGTCCGAGGGGGGACCCTCCCCCACTCTCGAATTTGCTCGAGCGGGGGGACCCCCATCCGAGGGAGGGGTCGTTGGTGACCAGGCTGGCGATGTTGGTGATGACGGTGCTGCTCATGAGTTCCTCGTGGGTGGCCGGGCCGTCGGCGGGCGGCGTCGCGGACGTGTGGCTTCGGGTCGTCAGGCGCGCAGGGCTTCGACGGCGTCCGCCAGCGCCCGTGGCACGTCCGGTACGAGCAGGTGGGCTCCGTCGCGGACGACCTGCCGGCCGCCCACGACCGTATGGCGCACATCCGCTGCCGTCGCGGCGAATACGGCCGTCTCGGCGCCCAGCCGTGGCAGGGGCCCCGCGGTCCTGACCGAGTCGAGCGCGATCGTCGTGAAGTCGGCGAGCGCGCCCGCCTCCAGGGCGCCGGCGCCGTCCCAGCCGAGCGCGGCGTGCCCGTCGGCGGAGGCGGCCCGCAGCAGGGCGGCCGCCGTCCAGTGGCCGCGTGTGCGGGTGCGCAGCCGCTCGTTCAGCTCCATCGCGCGGGCCTCCTCGAACAGGTCGATGACGGCGTGGCTGTCGGAGCCGAGACACAGCGGCGAGCCGGCCGCCTGCAGGGCCGGGGCCGGACCGATGCCGTCGGCGAGGTCCCGCTCGGTGGTGGGGCACATGCAGGTGCCGGTGCCGGTGGAGCCGATCAGCCGGATGTCCTCGTCCGTGAGGTGCGTGTTGTGCACCCCGGTGGTGCGCGGCCCGAGGACGCCGTGGTCGGCGAGGAGCCGGGTCGGGGTGTGGCCGTGTGCCTGTTGGCAGGCGTCGTTCTCGGCCGTCTGCTCCGACAGGTGCACATGCAGCGGGGCCCGCCGCTCCTGCGCCCAGCGCGCCACCGTCGCCAACTGGTCGGCGGGCACCGCCCGTACGGAGTGGATCGCCGCACCGATCCGTGCGTGATCGCGTTCCTTGAGAACTGAACAGCGTTCGGCCCAGGCCTCGGCCGTGCCGTCGGAGAAGCGGAGCTGGTGGGTGTTGGGGGGCTGTCCGAAGCCGGCGGACAGGTAGGCGGTGTCGAGGAGGGTGATACGGATGCCGGCCTCGGCGGCGGCCGCGATCAGCGCCTCCCCCATGGCGTTGGGGTCGGCGTAGGGGGTGCCGCCGGGGGCGTGGTGCACGTAGTGGAACTCGCCGACGGCGGTGACCCCGGCCAGCGCCATCTCCGCGTACACGGCACGGGCGAGCGCGTGGTACGTGTCGGGGGTCAGTCTGTCCGCGAACGAGTACATGACCTCCCGCCAGGTCCAGAAGGTCCCCGAGCCGATCTGGACGGTGCCGCGCAAGGCGCGGTGGAAGGCGTGGCTGTGGGCGTTGGCGAGCCCGGGGAGGGTCAGCCCGCGCAGTACCTCGGCGCCGGGCGGTGGGGCGTCGACGCCGGTGTGGACCGCGGTGATGCGCCCGTCGGCCACCTCCAGGGCGACACCCGGCTCGACGGCCGGGTCGAGCCAGGCGTGCTCCAGCCAGTACGTCCGTGTCACCTGCACACCAGCCCTTCCAGTACGTCGGCGAGTGCGGCCACCCCGGCCAGGCAGTCGTCCTCGGCGGCGTACTCGGCCGGGGAGTGCGACACGCCTGTCGGGTTGCGCACGAACAGCATGGCGGTCGGGATGCTCCCGGAGAGGATCCCGGCGTCGTGTCCCGCCCCGGTCCCGAGGACGGGCACGGTCAGGTCGGTGTCCCGGCCGAGGATGCGCGCAAGTTCGTCCCGCAGGGCGTGGTCGAACTCGACGACCGGCGTGAACGACTCGCGCACCACGTCCAGATCGACACCATGCGCGTCGGCGTACTCCCGGGCCGCCTTCTGGATGCCGCCGAGCACGGTGTCGAGGCTCGCCTGGTCGGCGGCACGGGAGTCGAGCCAGCCACGGACGAGGGACGGGATCGCGTTGACCCCGTTGGGCTCGACGGCGATCTTCCCGAAGGTGGCGACGGCACCGGCGAGTTCGGCCTCGCGACGGGCGGCGAGCACGGTCTCGGCGTACGGCAGCATGGGGTCGCGCCGGTCGGCCAGCCGGGTGGTCCCCGCGTGGTTGGCCTCGCCCCGGAAGTCGAACCGCCACCGGCCGTGCGGCCAGATGGCACTGGCGACGCCGACGGCGTCCCCGCCGATGTCGAGCGCCCGCCCCTGCTCGACATGCAGTTCGACGAACGCGCCGATACGGCCGAGCCGCTCGGGATCGGGCCCGATGGCGTCGGGGTCGTACCCGGCGGCCTCCATGGCCCGCGGCAAGGTGACCCCGTCGCCGTCGGTCAGCCGGTGGGCCTGCTCGCGGGTGAGCTGCCCGGCGGCGAGCCGCGACCCGACGCAGGCCAGCCCGAACCGGGCGCCTTCCTCGTCGCCGAAGTTGACGATGCCGAAGGGCTTGGCGAACCGGACGTTCCTGCTCCGCAGCTCGTCGAGCGCGGCGAAGGCGGACACGACCCCGAGAGGCCCGTCGAAGGCCCCGCCGTCGGGCACGGAGTCGAGGTGGGACCCGGTGACCACGGCGTCCCCCTGGGCGGGGTACCCGAGCCAGGCCCACTGGTTCCCGTTCCGGTCGACTTCGTGGACCAGCCCCCGGGCTTCGGCCTGCTCCTCGAACCAGGCCCGGCACTCGGCATCGGCACCGGTCCAGGCGAAGCGGCGGTAGCCACCGGAGGCGGAGTCGCGGCCGACCGGCAGCAACTCCGACCACATGCTGTGGAAGGTCACGCGTCGTCACCCTCGCGCAACGGCACCCGCACGCCCCGCTCCTCGGCGACGGACTCCGCGATGTCGTACCCGGCGTCGACGTGCCGGATGACACCCATCCCGGGGTCGTTGGTGAGGACCCGGCGGATCTTCTCGCCGCCGAGCCTGGTGCCGTCGGCCACCGTCACCTGCCCGGCGTGGATGGACCTGCCCATCCCCACGCCGCCACCGTGGTGGATGGACACCCACGAGGCGCCGGACGCCACGTTGACCATGGCGTTCAGCAACGGCCAGTCCGCGATCGCGTCCGACCCGTCGAGCATCGCCTCCGTCTCGCGGTACGGAGAGGCGACGGACCCGCTGTCGAGGTGGTCACGGCCGATGACGATCGGCGCGCTCAGCTCCCCGCTCGCCACCATGTCGTTGAACCGCTCACCGGCCTTGTCCCGCTCCCCGTACCCGAGCCAGCAGATACGCGCCGGAAGCCCCTGGAAGTGGACCCGCTCACCGGCCATCTTGATCCAGCGCGCGAGGGACTCGTTCTCGGGGAAGAGCTCGAGGATCGCCTTGTCGGTCTTCGCGATGTCCGCCGGGTCGCCCGACAGCGCCGCCCACCGGAACGGGCCCTTCCCCTCGCAGAACAGCGGCCGGATGTAGGCGGGGACGAACCCGGGGAAGGCGAATGCCCGCTCGTAGCCCGCGAGCTGCGCCTCACCGCGGATCGAGTTGCCGTAGTCGAAGACCTCCGCACCGGCGTCCATGAAGCCGACCATGGCCTCGACGTGCCGGGCCATCGACTCACGCGCGCGGGTGGTGAAGCCGGCCGGGTCCTTGGCGGCGTAGGCGGCCATGTCCTCGAAGGCGACGCCGACCGGCAGGTACGACAGCGGGTCGTGGGCCGAGGTCTGGTCGGTGACGATGTCGATGGGGGCGCCCATGGCGAGGAGCTGCGGCACCAGCTCGGCGGCGTTGCCGAGGACGCCGATGGACAGCGGACGGCGGGCGTCGCGCGCCTCGGCGGCCAGCTGGAGTGCGTGCTCCAGGGAGTCGGCCTTCACGTCCAGGTACCGGTGCTCGATGCGGCGCTCGATGGCCCGCGGGTCGCAGTCGATGCAGATCGCGACGCCGTCGTTCATGGTGACGGCGAGCGGCTGGGCGCCGCCCATGCCGCCGAGGCCGGCGGTCAGGGTGATGGTTCCGGCCAGCGAACCGCCGAACTTCTTGGCGGCGACGGCGGCGAACGTCTCGTAGGTGCCCTGCAGGATGCCCTGGGTGCCGATGTAGATCCAGGAGCCGGCGGTCATCTGCCCGTACATCGTCAGGCCGAGGGCCTCCAGGCGGCGGAACTCCTCCCAGTTGGCCCAGTCGCCGACGAGGTTGGAGTTGGCGATGAGGACGCGCGGGGCCCACTCGTGGGTCTGCATGACGCCGACTGGGCGGCCGGACTGGACGAGCATCGTCTCGTCCTGCTTGAGGGTCTGCAGCGTGCGGACCATCGCGTCGAAGGAGCGCCAGTCGCGCGCGGCCTTGCCGGTGCCGCCGTAGACGACGAGCTTGTCGGGGTGCTCGGCGACCTCGGGGTCGAGGTTGTTCTGCAGCATCCGCAGGGCGGCCTCCTGCTGCCATCCCAGGGCGCTCAGTTCGGTGCCGCGGGGCGCTCGGACGGGGCGGGGTCCTGACATGGTCTGCCTCCTGGTGGACGGCGTCACGCGGCGGGGGCGCGCGGGACTGTTGCAGTGGTTATTCACATCCTGGCTGTCTGAATAGAACTAGTCAATACGTCCTTGCGCCAGCAGGGCGGGGGCCGGGATGTTTGGCTGGAGGCATGACCGCAGACGGTGGCACGGGGACGGGGGGCGCGGTGGACGTGGGGAAGATCGAGACAGGGGCACGCGGCGACGGCCGCGACGCCGAGCGGGTGGCGCGGCGGGACGACGCCGTGCGGGCCGCCGTCGAACACGGACTGCTGGGGCCGGACGCCCCGCTCGTCGGCCTGCTGGACGTCGTGGGCATCCGGGACTCGGCGGCTGCGCTGCGGGCGGCCTTCGACGCGGTGGTGGCGCCGGGGACGCCGGTGCTGCACGCGTTCGCGGTCAAGGCGACCCCGCTGGTGCCGGTGCTGCGGCTGCTGCGCGAGGCGGGCATCGGCGCGGAGGTGGCGAGTCCGGGCGAGATGGCGCTGGCCCGGGCGGCGGGGGTGGCCCCGGAGTGCATCGTGCTGGACTCGCCCGCCAAGACGGCGGCCGAGCTGCGCCGGGCGCTGGAGCTGGGCGCCGCCGTGAACGCGGACAGCCCGCAGGAGCTGACGCGGCTCGACGAGCTGGTCCGCACGGTGAGGACGGACTCCCCGCTGGGGATCCGGGTGAATCCGCAGACCGGGGCCGGTTCGATCCGGGCGCTGTCGACGGCGACGGCCACCTCGAAGTTCGGGGTGGCGTTGCGGGACGAGGGGGCGCGCGAGTGGGTGGTGCGCGCCTATGCGGAGCGGCCCTGGCTGACGCGGCTGCACGCGCACTCCGGCTCCCAGGGGGTGCCGCTGTCGCTGATGGCGCGGGGTATCGCGGAGACGTATGCGCTCGCCGAGGAGATCAACCGGCACGTCGGCCGTCGGCAGATCGACACGATCGACATCGGCGGCGGTCTGCACGTCAACTTCGGCTCCGATGTCACGACGCCGACGTACGCGCAGTACGCGCGGCTGCTGGCGGAGGCGGTGCCGGGGCTGTTCGACGGACGGTACGGACTGGTCACGGAGTTCGGGCGGTCGCTGCTGGCCAAGCACGGGACGCTGGTGGCGCGCGTGGAGTACACCAAGAGCGCGGGCGGCCGGGCCGTCGCGGTCACGCACGCGGGGGTGCAGGTCGCGGTGCGGACGGTGTACGCGCCGGCGTCCTGGCCGCTGCGAATCGCCGCCTACGACGCGAAGGGGCGCTCCAAGGAGGGACCCGAGGTGGTGCAGGACGTGGCGGGACCGGCCTGCTTCGCGGGTGACCTGCTGGCCGAGGCGCGGGCGCTGCCGCTTCTGGAGCAGGGCGACCACGTGGCGGTGCTGGACACCGGCGCGTACTACTTCGCGCACCACTACGCCTACAACTCCCTTGCCCGGCCGGGGGTGTACGGCTACGCGCCGGACGGCGGCGGCGGAATCCGGTTCGGCGTCGTACGGGAGCCGCAGTCGGTCGAGGAGATCGTGGCGGAGTCGGGCGGGGGGCGCGCGGGAGCATTGTCGGAGCTCTGACGAAACCGCGCGCCCTCCCCGGTATGCACGCGGCCGGCATACCCGCACGTCAACGAGGAGGAGCCTCACTTGCGCCCAACGCCGCGGTAAACAGGGTCAGTTGACCCACCTTAGCGGTCCCGCGCATGTTCCACTGGAAAATGCCAGATCCCTCACCCCTCGCGCACACGTTGCGTAGCGTCTGTGTCACTCAGCCGTACCCGAGGCGGGAGGGGAGCACCGCTGTGCCCGGAATCGACGAGTGTCTGCTGGAAGCCATGCGCCTGCCCGGTGCCCGGGGTGCCGCGGTGGTCGACTGGACGAGCGGGCTCGCCCTGGGCACGGTCGGCGACGCGCCCGGCGGTGACCACGAGACGACCGCGGCTGAGGCGGCGGAACTGGCCCGGCTGGCCGCCGAACACCGCGCGTTCGCCCCCGAGGGGGACGCCGACTGGTCCGAGGACGCCTGCCCGGTCGAGGACCTGATCATCGCCAACCGGGACAGCTACCACCTGCTCCGCTTCGTCCCGACGACCTTCGACAGCAGCGTCTTCCTGCACCTGTGGCTGGCGCGCGAGGACGGCAACCTCGCCCTCGCCCGCATCCGGCTCGGCGAGATGGCCGGACGGCTGGTGCTGGGATGACGATGGTCAGAGTCCCTTCACCGCCCCCGCTGCCGGTACGGCAGGGGACGCGGATCCCGGGCGGCGGCCTGTCCCCCATGCTCAGCCGGCTCGCTGCCGAGCGGGCCACCGGCGTGCTGATGCGCGAGGGCGGCATGCTCCACCTGTCCGAGGGCCAGGTGGTGTACGCGGAGAGCCCCGCCACCCCGGGCCTCGACAGCCTGCTCATCGCGCACGGCGTGCTCGACGAGGAGGGCTGGCGGCAGGCGCTCGCACAGGCGGGGCCGCAGGGGCTGGTGGGCCGGTTCCTCGTCGACAGCGGCCGGATCGTCGAGGGAGCGCTGGAGCTGTGCCATCTGGGGGCGCTGTTCGACGCGGCGTACTTCGTGCTGGGCCCGAGCAGCGCCCCCGCCCGCTTCCGCTACGGCGAGGCCCACTGGCTGGGGCCGGTGCACCCGGTTCCGGTGACCGCGGTGGAGCGGGAGACGCTGCGCCGCCGGGACCTGCTCCACACCATCTGGCCCGACCCGGTGATCGACGAGGCCCCCCTGGTCCGCGCCGACCGCCCGACGGTCCCGACGGTCACGCCCCGCCAGGAAGCCGTACTGGGCCGCGTCGACGGAACACGAACGGCGGCGGACATCTCACGGGCACTGGGCCGCCCGGCGTTCCACACCCTCGTGGACATAAGGCGCCTGGCAGCGGCTGGGTTCGTATCGCCCCGCATCGCCGCGCCGGCACCAGCCCACGCCCCCGCACCGACAGCGGCACCGGCACCGGCACCGGCACCGGCACCGGCACCGGGCGACGCGCCACCCGCACCCACCGAAGAGCTGCTGCCCTACCAAGACCCCCACATCACCTTGCTGAAAAGGCTGAGAGATGCGCTGGAGGCCCTTTGACCGCCCCGCGCGGCAGCGACCTCGCGCCGAGAGGAGACAGCTGATGACAGCCGAGGCGGACGTCCTGGACGAACTCCGCCGACTGAGATCCCGCATCCCCCAGCTGACCGGCTCCCTCGCCGCCAGCGTCGACGGGCTCGTCCTCGCCCAGGACGCGCCCGGCGTCGAACCGGAAGGCGTCGCCGCGCTCACCGCGGCCGCGCTGGGCGTCGCCGTACGGCTGGCGCAGGCGACGGGACAGGGCGACTTCCGCGAGGTGCTCGTCCGCGGCGTCCACGGTTACGTGGCCACGTACGCCGCGGGCCGCAACGCCGTTCTGACTGTGCTCGCCCAGGACCGCGTCAACGTCGGCCGCCTGCACCTGGAGGGCCGCCGTGCGAGCGCCCGGATCGGCGAGCTGGTCGACGAGGCCGCCGCCCGCGCCGAGCCGCCACCACAGCCCTCCGCCCCATGGACCCCCACCGAGACCCCACCCACCAGGCCCGCACCACCCACGCGGACCCGCACCGCGCGCACCCCCGCGAGCCCACGCCCGGCCGCGAACGCGCGTACCACCACCGAAAGTTGAAAGGACTCATCCCGAAATGGCCAACACCGAAACCGCGCTGAAAGAGGCGCTCGCCTCCATCGAGGGCGCGACCGGAGTCGCCCTCGTCGACTACACCAGCGGTATGGCGCTGGGCACGATGGGCGGCAGCAAGAGCTTCGACCTCACCGTCGCGGCCGCCGGCAACACCGACGTCGTACGGGCCAAGCTGCGCACCATGGAACACCTCGGGCTCAAGGGCCAGATCGAGGACATCCTGATCACACTGTCCGACCAGTACCACCTGATCCGGCTGCTCACCGGCCGCGGCGGCAACGGCCTGTTCCTCTACCTCGTCCTGGACGCCAAGCGGGCCAACCTGGCGATGGCCCGCCACCAGCTGAAGAAGATCGAGGAGGAACTGGAGGTCTGACCCTCCGCCCGGCCGCTGCCCGCGCCAGTGCCCGACAGGGGCGCTAGACCAGCTCGGCGGTACGGCGGCGCGCCCCGCCCGGGGCCGCGTCGCCGGCCGCGATGCCGGTGCTGCGGTAGCCCTTGACCGGCTTGCCCGCGGGGCCGCCGCCCCGGCGGCCGAGCCAGTCGACGCGCACCCACAGCAGCACGTCGTCGGCCTTCTCCCGCCGCCCGAGCCAGGCGGCCTTCAGGCGCAGCCCGGCGCCGGTTCCGGCGAGCAGCATGCCCCCGGCGGCGGGCACCGCGAAGGAGCTGCCGAGCGCGGCGGCGAAGGCGGCGAGCAGCCACCAGCGGTGCCCGCGCCGCCAGGTGCGGACGGTGACCGCGCGGTCCTGGAGGATGTCGTACTTCCCGGCGCGGGCGGCAGCGCCGGCGAGGGCGGCGTACCGCTTGCGGCGGGACCAGGTGACGACGGCGGTCGCGACGATGAACAGCGCGGCCCCGGCCAGGACGCCGATCCGGCGTCCGGTCACACCCGGCACGAGCGCCCCGATACCGGCCGCGAACACCCCGAGCCACCACAGCGGTGCTGCCCCCGCCCGCACGACGACGGCCACCCGAGCCAGTCCCTGTCCTCCGCGCACCACGTCCGGCCTCCCGTCTCCTCCTGTGAAGCGCCTCAGTGCAGAGAGGCTAGCGAGGGAACCTGAGACGAGTCTGAAAAACCCCGCGCCGAGGCGGGCGGACCGGGCTACTCGACGAACAGCCCCCGGGCCGCGGCCCGCGTGTCGAACTCCTCCAGGCGGGCCTGGGCGTCCGGCAGGTCGTCGCACATCGCTTCGAGGAGGACCCGTCCGAGGAGCATCGGCGCACAGGCCGTGTCGAAGGCGAGCCCCGTACCGACGGCGGCCGGCAGCAGCAGGTCGGACACCTTGGCCACGGGCGCGAACGCCGAGTCGGCGACCGTGACCACCGTCAGGCCCGCCTCCCTGGCATACGCCAGCGTGTCGACGACCTCGCGCGGATGCCGGGGCAGCGCGAAGCAGAGCAACGCGCTCGCGCCCGCCCGTACGGCCGCGTCGATACGGTCCTGGAGCATCGTGCCGCCCTCGTCGAGCAGCCGGACGTCCGGGTGGACCTTGGCCGCGAAGTACGCGAAGCCGTACGCCTGGGAGGCCGCGGCGCGCAGGCCGAGCACCGGCAGGGGGCGCGAGGCGGCGAGTATCCGGCCGGCCTTGTGCACCGGCTGCGGGTCGGCCAGCGCCTCCGCCAGATGCCTCAGGTTCTCTATCTCGGCCTCCACGGCCTGCTGGTACTCGTTGTACGCCCCGGCCCCCGCCGCCTGTTCCGGGGGCGCGACCTCGCGCAGGTGCCGGCGCAGCGCGGGGTAGCCGTCGAAGCCGAGAGCGACCGCGAAGCGGGTCACGGACGGCTGGCTGACCCCGGCGAGTTCGGCCAGCTCCACGCTCGACAGAAACGGCACGTCGGCGGCCCGTCGCACCATGCTGTGCGCGATGCGCCGCTGGGTCGGCGTGAGCCGGTGCCCCTCGAAGAGCGCCTGCAGCCGCGCGGCAGGGCTGTCGGCCACGCTCATGACGTGCTCCCCCTCCCAGGGTCCGTGATCACCGCCCGACTATTCAAGCACCGAGAACTCTGCATGGCGATATGCAAGCCGGCCATCCGTCCCCCGCCCGATCCGGCCCCGATCCCTCTCTCTGCCCCCAGCCGCGCACCGGCGGGCCCACGATGGCGTCGGATCGGGTCGACGGCTCGGGCGCGGGCACCACCGGCTGTGGCCGTCACGGCGGCTGGCGGCTGGCGCCAGCTCATCCGCGACCCGAACCAGGACGGCTGCCTATCCGCGGTCCGAAGATGGCTTGACCGTGCCGTCCGAGGTGGTTTCGGGTTGCGTGTGGAGGATCTCGCGGGCCTGCTCCGCGGCGCGGGCGATGCTCTCGCCGACGAAGTCGAGGAAGCGGGCGATGTTCTCCAGGCGGGCGGCGGCCGGGCTCTCGGGGCCGAGGATGCTGACGCCCTGCCGGGCGGTCTGGGCGAGCTGGGCGTTGGCTCGGGCGGCGGCGAGCATCGACTGGTACCAGACGTCGTCGTCGACGCGGTAGCGCTCGCGTCGGCGTTCGTCGCGTTCCCGGCCGACGAGGCCCTGGCTTTCGAGGAACGCGATCGCTTTGGAGACGGACGCCGGGCTGACCTGGAGGCGCTGGACGAGTTCGGACGCGGTCAGGCTCCCCGCGTCGGCGGTGAGCAGGCAGGTCAGCACCCGGGCCATCATCTTGGGCAGGCCCTGCCCTATCAGGAGGGTGGTGAACACCTCCTCGTACTCGCGCACGGCCTCGGCGTCGCGTCCGTAGGCCTGCTCGGGCGCCTGCGGCCCCCGGAGCGCGGCCTGCCGGCGCCGGTGAGCGCGGCGTTCGGTCGCGCGGTGGGCGAGGTCTGCGCGATAGGCGGTGGGGCCGCCGTTGCGCATCACCTCACGCGTGATCGTCGAGGTGGGGCGGTCGAGACGCCTGGCGATCTCCGCGTAGGCGAGCCCGTCGGCCACGCCCAGCGCGATCTGCTGGCGTTCCTGCTGGGTGAGCCTGCCTCCCGGCACCGCGATCTCCCTCCGTGCTTCCTTGTGCCCCAGCATAGCGTTCACTCTCAATCCAATGCAACGAGCGCGGCGGCTGACGTTGCATTAGAAGCAGGCTCGTTGCAACGATTGTTAGCAATCTACCTGCATCTACGCTGATTATTCGCAACAAGGTCGTTGCTCGATCAGGCAACGCAACGTAGCGTTTCCAATGTCAGAAACGACAAGCGCAGGAGGAGAGCACGATGCAGAAGTTCGACACCCCCAGCCCGATCTCCGTCGACCTGGACATCCCCGCCGGGCGCGTGCAGTTCATCGCCGCCGACCGGGCCGACGCCACCGTCGAGGTCCTGCCCGCGAACGCCTCGAAGGCCCGCGACGTGAAGGCGGCGGAGCAGATCGAGGTCGCCTACGGCGACGGCGTCCTGCGGATCGCGGCCCCGGAGGCGAGGAACCAGCTCTTCGGCCCCTCGGGATCCGTCGAGGTGACCGTCCAGCTGCCCGCCGGCTCCCGCGTCAAGGCGAAGGCGGCCGGCGCCGAACTCCGGGTCGTCGGCCGCCTCGGCGACGTCGCCTTCGAAGGCGCGTACCGCCAGATCAAGATCGACGAGGCCGCGAGCGTCCGCCTCAGCGCGGTCGACGGCGACGTCGAGGTCGGCCGGCTGGGCGGCTCCGCGGAGATCAGCACCGCACGGGGCGACATCCGGATCGCCGAGGCCGGGCGCGGCACGGTCGTGCTGCGCACCGAGTCCGGCGACATCTCGGTCGCCGCCGCCGCCGGCGTCTCGGCCGCCTTGGACGCCGGCACCGGCCACGGCCGCATCAGCAACGCCCTCAAGAACGACGGCACCGCCGAACTCGACATCCGCGCCACCACCTCCCACGGCGACATCACCGCCCGCAGCCTGTAGATCCGTAGTCAGCAATAGGGGGCACCTCTCATGACCAACCTGGCCATCGCGGCGAACGGACTGCGCAAGTCCTACGGCGACAAGGTCGTGCTCGACGGCGTCGACCTGGCCGTTCCCGAAGGGACGATCTTCTCCCTGCTCGGCCCGAACGGCGCCGGCAAGACCACCGCCGTGAAGATCCTCTCCACCCTGATCAGCGCTGATGCCGGCGTGATCCACGTCGGTGGCCATGACCTGGCCGCCGCCCCCCAGGCGGTGCGCGCCGCGATCGGCGTCACGGGACAGTTCTCCGCCGTCGACGGCCTGATCACCGGCGAGGAGAACATGCTCCTCATGGCGGACCTGCACCACCTCTCCCGCCGCGAGGGCCGGCGCACCGCCGCCGAGCTGCTGGAGCGCTTCGACCTCACCGAGGCGGCGAAGAAGCCGGCGTCCACCTACTCCGGCGGCATGAAGCGGCGCCTCGACATCGCCATGACGCTGGTCGGAAACCCGCGGATCATCTTCCTCGACGAGCCGACCACCGGCCTCGACCCGCGCTCCCGCCACAACATGTGGCAGATCATCCGCGAGCTCGTCTCCGACGGCGTCACCGTCTTTCTCACCACGCAGTACCTGGAGGAGGCGGACGAGCTCGCCGACCGTATCGCCGTGCTCAACGACGGGAAGATCGCCGCCGAGGGCACCGCCGAGGAGCTGAAGCGGCTCGTCCCCGGCGGACACGTGCGGCTGCGCTTCGCCGACCCGGCCGCGTACCAGAGCGCCGTCCTCGCCCTGCGCGAGGTCACCCGGGACGACGAGGCACTGGCGCTGCAGCTCCCCAGCGACGGCAGCCAGCGCGAGCTGCGCTCCATCCTCGACTGGCTGGAATCGGCCGGCATCGAGGCGGACGAGCTGACCGTGCACACCCCCGACCTCGACGACGTGTTCTTCGCCCTGACGGGCGGCGCCGACATCCCCAACCAGCCCGAGGAGACCGTCCGATGAGCTCCCTGTCCCTGGCCGTGCGCGACTCCTCCACGATGCTGCGCCGCAACCTCCTGCACGCCCGGCGCTACCCGTCCCTCACCCTGAACCTGCTGCTCACCCCGGTCATGCTGCTGCTGTTGTTCGTCTACATCTTCGGCGACACCATGAGCGCGGGCATCGGTGGCGGCGGCGCCGACCGCTCCGCATACATCGCCTACCTCGTGCCGGGCCTGTTGCTGATGACCATCGGCAGCACCACGATCGGTACCGCGGTGTCCGTCTCCAACGACATGACCGAGGGCATCATCGCCCGCTTCCGCACGATGGCGATCCACCGTGGGTCCGTGCTCGTCGGGCACGTCGTCGGCAGTGTGCTGCAGTCGGTCATCAGCGTGGTCCTCGTGGGGGCCGTCGCCGTGGCCATCGGCTTCCGGTCCACGAACGCCACGGCCCTGGAGTGGATCGCGGCGTTCGGGCTGCTCACGCTGTTCGCCCTGGCGCTCACCTGGATCGCGGTCGGGATGGGCATGGTCAGCCCGAACGCCGAGGCCGCCAGCAACAACGCGATGCCGCTGATCTTCCTGCCGCTCATCTCCAGCACCTTCGTCCCGGTCGACGCGATGCCGGGCTGGTTCCAGCCGATCGCCGAGTACCAGCCGTTCACACCGGCCATCGAGACCTTGCGCGGCCTGCTGCTCGGCAGCGAGATCGGCCACAACGGGTGGCTCGCGATCGCCTGGTGCCTGGCGCTGACGGTCCTCGGCTACGTGTGGTCGAAGTCGGTGTTCGACCGCGACCCGAAGTAGCCGACACGAGCACGCGGGCCGCCTCCCGCAGCCCGGTCCCGCCGAGGGCGGCGTACCCCGACACCGCGTCGGCGTACGCCGCCCCGTCGGCGTTCTCGGCCATCCGCCGGGCCGGCGGTGCCCGCACCCGGCGCCGCGGCTCCGCCGCCGAAGAAACTGCCCCTCCTGCCGGTGGACCCCCGCCGGAACGGGGGGTTCTCCCCAGTGCGGGCAGGCTCCCGCTTCCCTACCGTTGTGCGCATGACCGGAATGGACGCGCGTGACGCCGACCTGAAGAAGGAACTCAACGCCACCCTGCAGGCCCGCAGGGAACTGGGCGAGGAGTACGAGTCGGCGCTGGTCGAATCCTTCCTGGAGAAGGTCGACCAGCGCATCGACGGCGCGATCGACCGCCGGGTGCGGCGGCAGCTGGCCGAGCAGCGCATGGTCGTGGCGCGCGGCGCGCGGTCGCCCCGGGCGACGGACTCCTGGGGCGAGCGTTTCGGCTTCGGCATCGTGTCGCTGGTGGTGGCGATCCCGCTCTCGGCGATCGGCGGCTCCTTCGGGGGCATGTCCGGCCTCGTGGCCGCCTGGTTCGGCATCGTCGGCGTCAACGCGGTCCAGGCCGCCCGCACCAACCCGGGCCTCTTCGGCCGCCGCCGCAAGTCCCCCCAGGACGCCGAGTGGGAAAACTGACCCTGCTCGGGTTCTGACCCTGCTCGAGTTCTGACCCTGCTCGGGTTCCGACCCAGCCCGGGTTCTGACCCTGCCCGGATACTGACGATCCCCAGCCGAACGAAAACCCGACGCCCACCGCAACCATCAATTGAGGGACCCCGACGGCGAGCACCACATCCGCGAGAGCGGCGCCGGTTAGGCGCAAAGAGTGCGCGCGGGGACCGCCGCACCCCCGTTGCCGGGGGGCGGGACGACGGCGGTCCCCGCGGGGGACGCGGGCCGGGTCAGGGCCGGGCTTGCGCGTCCGTGGCGTCCATGGAGGTCCGGGAGCCGCTCCGGAGGTCCTTGGCGCCGTTCGCTGCCGGCCGGGGCGGGGAGCCGCTCCCGCCGCCTGCCGACACCCACCAATGTGCCGGACCCGTGTTAAGCGGGTGCTGCGCGGACGTGACGCGCTCGTACCACTTCCGAGAAGCGGCTCTTCCCGCCCGTCACCGGAAGTTCCCCGGTGACACGCCCGGTTCACCGGACGTTTGCTACTGCTTTCCCCCCTTGGCCAGGAACGCCAGCAGGTCCTGTCGGCTGACCACCCCGGTCGGCTTGCCTTCCACCAGGACGATCGCCGCGTCGGCCGCACCGAGCACGGACATCAGGTCCGCGACCGGCTCACCGGAGCCGACCTGCGGCAGCGGCGGGGACATGTGCTTCTCCAGCGGGTCGTCCAGGGAGGCGTGCTTGGCGAACAGGGCGGTCAGCAGCTCGCGTTCGACGACGGACCCCACGACCTCGGCGGCCATCACGTCCGGGTGGCCCGCCCCCGGCTTGACGATCGGCATCTGCGAGACGCCGTACTCGCGCAGCACCTCGATGGCCTGGCCGACGGTTTCGTCGGGGTGCATGTGGACGAGGGAGGGGATGGCGCCCTCCTTGTCCTTGAGCACGTCGCCGACGCGCGCGCTCGGGCCCGTGTCCTCGAGGAAGCCGTAGTCGGCCATCCACTCGTCGTTGAAGATCTTGCTCAGGTAGCCGCGCCCGCTGTCGGGCAGGAGCACCACCACGACGTCGTCCGGACCGAGCCGCTCGGCCACCCGCAGGGCGGCGACGACGGCCATGCCGCAGGAGCCGCCCACCAGCAGGCCCTCCTCCCGGGCCAGCCGCCGGGTCATCTGGAAGGAGTCCTTGTCGGAGACGGCGATGATCTCGTCGGCGACGGTGGGGTCGTACGCGGTCGGCCAGAAGTCCTCACCGACGCCCTCGACCAGGTACGGCCGCCCGGAGCCGCCGGAGTACACCGAGCCCTCGGGGTCGGCGCCGACGACCTTGACCCGGCCGCCGCTGGCGTCCTTCAGGTAGCGGCCGGTGCCGGAGATGGTGCCGCCGGTGCCGACGCCGGCGACGAAGTGGGTGATCTTCCCCTCCGTCTGCTCCCACAGCTCGGGGCCGGTGGAGTGGTAGTGCGACAGGGGGTTGTTGGGGTTGGAGTACTGGTCGGGCTTCCAGGCGCCCGGGGTCTCACGGACGAGCCGGTCGGAGACGTTGTAGTAGGAGTCCGGGTGTTCCGGGGCCACCGCCGTCGGGCACACGACCACCTCGGCGCCGTACGCACGCAGCACGTTGATCTTGTCGGTGGAGACCTTGTCCGGGCAGACGAAGATGCACTTGTAGCCCTTCTGCTGGGCCACGATCGCAAGGCCGACGCCCGTGTTGCCGCTGGTCGGCTCCACGATCGTGCCGCCCGGCTTCAGCTCGCCGCTCTGCTCGGCCGCCTCGATCATGCGCAGGGCGATGCGATCCTTGACGGAACCGCCGGGGTTGAAGTACTCGACCTTCGCGAGAACGGTCGCCTTGATGCCGGCGGTCACGCGGTTGAGCCTGACCAGCGGGGTGTTGCCGACCAGGCTGATCATCGAGTCGTGGAATTGCACCGTTGTCTCCGGTTGCTGCACAGGAAGTGGTCGTGATGGTTCCGCCAGCGTAAGCGCTCGTACCGCCCGGGCGGGTGCGCTGAGCCAACGAGCCCTCGGGCAGGGGCCGTCCCGGGCGTTCACGCGTCGTTGAGATTGGGCGACGGGGCGTACGGGGCAAGCAGTGGATGTACGGCTACGAGGAGGTGGCGGCGACGCATGTCGAGCATGTCGAGGGCGAGAGTGGCCCGGCGCATCGCGGCGGGCGCGGCGTACGGCGGCGGCGGTATCGGCCTGGTCGGGGCGGCCGCCGTCGGGCTGCTGGTCGCCGAGGTGCAGCTGGCCAAGCGCCATGTGGGCAACGGACACAGCCCGCATCCGCCGAGCGCGGACGGCCTGTACGGACGTGGCTACAGCGCCCTCGGCGAACCACCGCTGAGGCTGGTGATGCTCGGCGACTCCACGGCCGCGGGGCAGGGCGTGCACCGCTCCCGGCAGACGCCGGGGGCCTTGCTGGCGTCGGGGCTGGCGGCGGTGGCGGAACGGCCGGTGGAGCTGCGCGTCGTCGCCCTTCCCGGGGCGCAGTCGGACGACCTGGACCGTCAGGTGGCGCTGACGCTCGCGGCCCAGGACCGGATTCCCGACATCTGCGTCATCATGATCGGCGCGAACGACGTGACGCACCGGATGCCGCCGACGCGGTCGGTGCGGTATCTGTCTACGGCGGTGCGGCGCCTGCGTACGGCGGGTGCGGAGGTCGTCGTCGGCACGTGCCCTGACCTCGGCACGATCGAGCCGGTGCAGCAGCCGCTGCGGTGGCTGGCCCGCCGGGCCTCCCGGCAGCTGGCCGCGGCCCAGACGATCGGGGTGGTGGAGCAGGGGGGCCGTACGGTCTCGCTGGGCGACCTGCTGGGCCCCGAGTTCGAGGCGAACCCTCGTGAACTGTTCGGCCCCGACAACTACCACCCCTCGGCGGAGGGGTACGCCACGGCGGCGATGGCGGTCCTGCCGACGGTGTGCGCCGCGCTCGGCCTGTGGCCGGCGGAGGAGGAGCGCCCGGACGCGTCCCGCCGCGAGGGCTTCCTGCCGGTGGCCCGGGCCGCGGCGGAGGCCGCGGACGAGGCGGGCACGGAGGTCACGGCCGCGATGCCGACGGGGCCGCGGGGGCCGTGGGCCCTGCTCAAGCGCCGCCGTCGCCGCCGCCTGCCGACCCCGGAGGCGACCCCGACCACGGCCCCGGAACCATCCGTATGACACCGGGGGCGTTTCCCCGCCCCCGCCCCCGCGTCACACCGGGGGTGTTCCTCGCCCCCGCCGCCCCTACCCGTCCCACCTCCAGGGGCTCCGCCCCTTCAACCCCACCAGGGGCTCCGCCCCTGAAACCCCGGCGGGGACCGCGCCCCCCTGCACTCCTGCTCGGGGCTCCGCCCCCAGACCCCGGCGGGGACTCCGTCCCCTGCACCCCTCGCGGAGCTCCCCACCGGGGCTGCGCCCCGAAAGGGGCGCGGGGAACTGCGCGACCAGCCACACACAGCCCGCAGCCGCCCTACCCACCCACGCCACCCCTCCCGATCCGGGAGGGGCGCCGCCCCGCAACGTTCCGCCCGTCCGGCGGCCGGTGGCCGGCGGCCGGGCGCCGGGCGCCGGGCGGCGATGACCGGTGGCCGGTGGCCGCTGACCAGTGGACCAGGCCGGCGGCCGGTGGACCAGGCCGCAGGCCGATGGTCGCGCCACAGGCCGATGGACCACGCCACAGGCCGGTGGACCACGCCACAGGCCGGTGGACCACGCCACAGGCCGGTGGACCACGCCACAGGCCGGTGGACCACGCCACAGGCCGGTGGACCGCGCCACAGGCCGGTGGACCGCGCCGCAGGCCGGTGGACCGGGCCGCAGGCCGGAGCGGGGCCCCGGGGGCGCAGCCCCGGCGAACGGCGTGCCCACCCCACCCGCACCGTTTCCGGCCGAACCGCCGGAGGCCCAAGCAAGCGCTTAGAAAATTGCGGCCCGAGTCACACGCCCATGCCCGTGACCTCCACGGTACGTACGGGTAACTTCCCCCACAGCCCTGCTCATCCTCGCGCAATGGAGCCGTGATGCCCGAAGCCGTCATCGTCTCGACCGCCCGTTCCCCGATCGGCCGAGCCTTCAAGGGCTCCCTGAAGGATCTCCGCCCGGACGACCTCACCGCCACGATCATCCAGGCCGCCCTCGACAAGGTCCCCGCCCTGGACCCGAAGGACATCGACGACCTGATGCTCGGCTGCGGCCTCCCCGGTGGCGAGCAGGGCCACAACCTCGGCCGTATCGTCGCCGTACAGATGGGGATGGATCACCTCCCCGGCTGCACCGTCACCCGGTACTGTTCCTCCTCCCTCCAGACGTCCCGCATGGCCCTGCACGCCATCAAGGCCGGCGAGGGCGACGTCTTCATCTCCGCGGGCGTCGAGATGGTCAGCCGCAGCGTCAAGGGCACCTCCGACGGCCTCCCGGACACCCACAACCCCCTCTTCGCCGACGCCGAGGCCCGCACCGCCGCCGTCGCCGAGTCCGAGGGCGCCGACTGGCACGACCCGCGCGAGGACGGCCTGATCCCCGACCCGTACATCGCGATGGGCCAGACCGCCGAGAACCTCGCCCGGCTGAAGGGCGTCACCCGCGAGGAGATGGACGAGTTCGGCGTCCGCTCGCAGAACCTCGCCGAGCAGGCCATCGCCAAGGGCTTCTGGGAGCGCGAGATCACCCCGGTGACCCTCCCGGACGGCACGGTCGTCAGCAAGGACGACGGGCCGCGGCCCGGGGTGACCCTGGAGGCAGTCTCCGACCTCAAGCCCGTCTTCCGGCCCGACGGCCGTGTCACCGCCGGCAACTGCTGCCCCCTGAACGACGGCGCCGCCGCCCTGGTCATCATGAGCGACACCAAGGCCCGGGAGCTGGGGCTCACGCCGCTCGCCCGCATCGTGTCCACCGGCGTCTCCGGGCTGTCGCCGGAGATCATGGGCTACGGTCCCGTCGAGGCCAGCAAGCAGGCCCTGCAGCGCGCCGGTCTCACCATCGACGACATCGACCTCGTCGAGATCAACGAGGCCTTCGCCGCCCAGGTGATCCCGTCCTACCGCGACCTGAACATCCCGCTGGAGAAGCTGAACGTCAACGGCGGTGCCATCGCCGTCGGCCACCCCTTCGGCATGACCGGCGCCCGCATCACCGGCACCCTGATCAACTCCCTCCAGTGGCACGACAAGCAGTTCGGGCTGGAGACGATGTGCGTCGGCGGCGGCCAGGGCATGGCCATGGTCATCGAACGCCTCAGCTGACCTCCGCCCGCGCCACCCGCGCGACGGCCCGGAGCTCCGCCGCTCCCAGGATCCGGCAGAGCTTCGGGCCGATTTGTAACCCAATCTCCCCCAGGATGTGACCTATCTCCCTCTGAAGGGGATTTCCGCAGGTCACAGCGGCCCATCTGGTAAACATTGAGGGCAACCTCATGTCCGTTTCGTGACGTTACGCACTGACAGCTGGTTAGTCCACCCTTCAAGCTGATGTAGGAAGTCGGGGGCCGACCTTGAACCAGGAGTACGTCAGTGAGCGCCATGCCGATAGCTCTGCTGCTCACCACCGCCGCGACCGCGGGCGTGGGCGTCGCCGTCCTGTGCAGCGTGCGGGCGCTGCGCCGGCAGGTCGCGGCCCTGCACGCCGAACTCGTCGAGAGCCGTGCCGTGCAGGCGCGCGGGCTGGTGCCCGCCGCCCGCACCGCCGCCGACGCGGAGGAGATACGCGCCGCCGTGGCCGAGGCGCTCGCGGAGGAGCGGGAGCGGGAGCTGGCCGAGGCGCGCGCTTTCTGGGCCGCCCAGGAGGCCCGCGACATCGCCGACGCCCCCACCCTGTTCGGCCTGCCCGACAGCGAGCTGTTCCTGCCCCGTTCCGCGGACTTCGCGGGCCTGGAGTTCGACAGCCTGGAACCGGTGACCGAGGCCGGCGCCGACGAGACCGAGTTCCCCGGGGATTCCCCCGAACTGGCCGCCGCCCGCCGCCGTCACCCCTCACACCCCGACTTCGTCCCGAACCCCTCCCCCGTCACGGGCGACCACGAGCGCACGGTCAACTGCCTGGAGAGGCTGGCCGACGCCGGCACCGAACTCGCCGACGTCCGCCCGGGCCCGCTGGGCACCCTGGACGTGTACGTCTTCGCGGACGGTACGACGCTGTGCATGACCCCGGGGCACCGCGAGACCGCGGAGCGCCTGGCCGCGGCCCTGACCGCCGGCCACACCCCGGTCCTGCTCGGCGGCTCTGGCGTCTCGGGCGCCTACGCCCTCACGTTCGTGTGCGGCGAGGAGACCGTCTACGTCCTCGCGGACCGCGTCATCGCATCCCTGTAGTCACGCCACCACGACGTCACGGTGGTCAGGCCACCGCGCCATCACGACGTCACGCCGGGACAGCACGGGGCCGCGCCGGGGAACGGGAATCGGCCGTCCCACCCCGGCGCGTTCCAGCGCCTCCTCGCCCCTGGCGCATGGTGGCACCTCCTCACACCCCGGCGCGTTTCTGCGCCTCCTCCACCAGCGCCACGGCCTCGGCGAGTTCCTTCTCGTCCCGCAGGACGATGGCCAGATCGTGCCCGGCGACCGTGATCTGGTCGGCGGCCGCGAACATGCCCGCGTCCGGCATCTCCCGCGGCTCGGCCGAAGGGTCCTCCAGAAGCTGGGCGCGACGCGCCAACTCCCTGGCGAGCGCGAGCGCTTCGGCCGCCGCGCCCCGTTGCAGCCGGCTCTGCGGAGCGGCCCGCAACCGGTCGGCGAAGTGATCCACGGCCCGGGTCAAAGGCGTCGTATCAAGCACGCGGCGAGCGTACGCGTCGCGGCAGCACTGTTGCCAACAGGCGAACGCTCAGGCACGGTGACCTGAAGGACCGGCTTCATCGAGTGCGTCCGGAGGCGCCGATGTCCCAAGTCTTCTCCGAGGAGACCCATCGCAACCTGCTCGCCCGCATCCCCCACTGCACCGGTCGTGAAGTGTCCGACTGGCTGCGAACCGTCGACGAAGGCCCCGCTCTCTGCTTCGAGGAGAAGGTCAGCTGGCTCCGGCACGAGCACAATCTCGCGTACGGCCACGCCAAGGCGATCATCCACGAGTACGACCTGAGGAGGGCAGCGCGCAAACTCATGTGAGCCGCGCACACTGAAAGGGCCCGTGAACCACGGTTCACGGGCCCTTCAAAGCGCCGGGAGCGCCGACGACGACTAGTCGTTGCTA
This sequence comes from Streptomyces sp. NPDC093984, assembly GCF_044764595.1. Taxonomy (NCBI): domain Bacteria; kingdom Bacillati; phylum Actinomycetota; class Actinomycetes; order Kitasatosporales; family Streptomycetaceae; genus Streptomyces; species Streptomyces sp. NPDC093984. The sequence continues at coordinate 23,618 of NZ_JBIWIM010000011.1, forward strand.
CTGAAGATCGCGACGAGCCGCAGCATCTCCACGTAGATCCACACGAGGGTCATGGTCAGGCCGAACGCCGCCAGCCAGGCCTCCTCGCGCGGCGCCCCGTACGCGACCCCGTCCTCGATCTGCTTGAAGTCGAGCGTCAGGAAGAAGGCGCCGAGCAGGATCGCGATGACACCGACCAGCACGCCCAGCGGCCCCATGCTGCGCAGCCCGCCGTCCGGCGCGACGCCGAACGCGACCAGCAGCAGGTTGACCGCCATGGTCAGGACGAAGGCGATGGCGATGGCCATGCCGATCCGGGCGTACCGCGCGGTGACGCGGATCCAGCCCGCCTTGTAGACGAGCAGGGTCGCGCCCGAGACCGCCATCGTGCCGAGCACGGCCTGGAAGGGTGCGCCGTGCCACTGCGCGTTGTACATCTCGCTGATGACACCGAGGAAGACGCCCTCGAAGGCGGCGTACCCCAGGATCAGCGCGGGCGACGGCGTGCGCTTGAAGGACTGCACCATCGCCAGGACGAACGCGACCAGCGCGGAACCGAACGCGAGACCGAAGCTGGTGGACGAGACCGGCAGCAGCGCCCAGGCGAGAATCGCGCCGACGACGACCGTGCCGAGCGTCATCGCCGAGCGCATGACGACGTCGTCCATCGTCATCCGGCCGGGGGCGGCCGGGGCCTGCGGCGGGGCGCCGTACTGCGTCTGCTGTCCGTACGGGTTCTGCGCGTAGGGGTTCTGAGCGTAGGGGTTGCCGCCCGCGTAAGGGTTCTGCGCGTACGGGTTGCCCTGCGTACCGACGGGGGCTCCCCCGGCCTGCGGCGCGGTGTTGAAGCCCGCGTAGCCGTTGTCGCGGCTGAACCCCCGTCGCGAGAAGACCGGGTTGCTGCTCCTCATTTCACTCCTCCATGACCACCCTGCGTGGCCTTGGCTCAAGAGTAATAGACAGGCAAAGAATTGGCCGTACTGCTTGAGGAGGATCTTCCCCTCCTCATCGCACGCAACACGCTACGCGCTGGTGTGATTCCCGGCGAGGATCCGTCTCACCCATGACGAAGCCGGTACAGAGTCGAGACCGGCCACTGATCATCCGGGCGAGCGATCAGGGCCGCCTTCGCCCGGACGGGTGACGCCACCCGCGTCACCCCAGCGGGAAGCCCGTGTACCCGTCGGCGAGGTCGGTCTCGGCGGCGCGCGAGGTGGTGAGCCGTTCCAGCCGGGCCAGTTGGATGCGGTCGTCGAACGGCGTGGCGTCCGGGGCGCGGTGCAGCAGCGTGGTCATCTCGTACGAGAACCGCTCGGCCTGCCAGACGCGGCGCAGACAGGTCTCGGAGTAGACGTCGAGCAGCTCGCCGGAGCCCGTCTCCTGCTGGTGCGTCAGCGCCCGCGCGAAGGTGACGACGTCGCCGACGGCGAGATTGAGCCCCTTGGCGCCGGTGGGCGGCACGATGTGGGCGGCGTCCCCGGCGAGGAAGAGCCGGCCGTGGCGCATCGGCTCGTGGACGTAACTGCGCATCGGGGTGACCGACTTGGAGGTGATGGGACCCCGGGCGAGTGTCCAGCCGTCGGCGGTCTCGAAGCGGCGCTCCAGCTCGTCCCAGATCTCCTCGTCGGCCCACTCCTCGGCGTCCGTACCCTCCGGCACCTGGAGGTAGAGCCTGGAGACGGACGGGGAGCGCATGCTCAGCAGGGCGAAGCCGCGGTCGTGGCGGGCGTAGACGAGTTCGTCGTGCGAGGGTGCGACATCGGCGAGGACACCGAGCCAGCCGAATGGGTACGTACGTTCGAAGACGCGGGACAGTCCGGCGGGAACCGCCTTGCGGGACACGCCCCAGAAGCCGTCACACCCGACGACGTACTCGCACTCCAGGACGTCCTCGCTCCCCTCGTGCCGGAAGCGCACCCGCGGGCTGTCGCCGTCGGCGCCCTCGACGGCGAGCGCCTCGGCCTCGAACAGCAGCGGGCCGCCCTCCTTGAGCTGGAGCGCGATGAGGTCCTTGCAGACCTCGGTCTGCGCGTACACCATCACGGAGCGGCCGCCGGTCAGCGCGGGGAAGTCGACACGGTGGCGGCGGCGCGCGAAACGCAGCTCGATCCCGTCGTGCCGCAGGCCCTCACGGTCCATGCGCTCGCCCGCCCCGGCGGCCCGCAGCACGTCGACGGACCCCTGCTCCAGGATCCCGGCCCGTTGGCGCCGCTCGACATAGGCCCGGTCGCGGGCCTCCAGCACGACGGAGTCGATGCCGGCGTTGTGCAGCAGCCGCGCGAGCAGCAGCCCGGCGGGCCCCGCTCCGATGATGCCGACGGTGGTACGCATCCCGACGCCCTTCGCGCTGTTCGTACAGTGAAAATTACTTCACCTCTGCCCGGAGAGCAGTCTCCGACCGCACCGCCCTCCTGTCAACGACCGCTCCTCTCCTTCCTTCCCTTGTCCGCGGAATCGCGGTGCCGCCCCACACCCCGGCTCAAGCCGTTCGGCTCATCAGCGGTGGTGGGCCGCGCCGACCGTGCCCAAGGTGGAGCTGGCGGGGGCGTGGGCAGGGAGCGACGGCCGGGAGGACGCGCGTGGTACTCGATGAGGTCCAGCTGCTCAAGGCTGGGGAGCAGCGGCTCGAGGACATCTTCCGCACGAGTCCGCCCGGCGAGATCCCGAGGGGTCCGCTGGAGGGCACGGCGATTCTGCCCTGGGCCGGATCGGTGGGAGCGCGGTTCGTCGCCGTGTTCGTGAGCCTCGGCCTGTGGCGGGGCAAGGTTTTCAGTCCGGACGGCCATCTGAGCAACCGGTTCACGCCCCTGGACGTGCTCGCCTTCATCGCGAAGGTCTCGGTGGGGCCGAGCCGGCTGGACGGCAAGGACTGCATCGTCGTCGACTACTCGCGGACGTCCCTGCTGGCCATGGGCCTACGCGATGAGGTGCGCCAGGTGGCCCCGAACCTGTACCTGGGCCTCGTCTGGCTGTTCGGCCACAAGGTTGGCTGGTTCTCGCTGCGATTGCCGGGAGCCGAGGCCACGAAGCCCGCGACCCACCTCGACGAAACGTATCTCTGACGCCGCGCCCCTGAGTGCCACCCGCCCGCACAGCCGACGGCCGGCCCCGCGACGGCCCTCATCCCGCCCGGTGCGGTCCAGCAGAAGCCGTTCGGGCCCCACCACTCGCCGTCGAGCCGCTCGCCGACCGAAGATGATCAGCGGGTCACTGATCAGGGAAGTGCCCGGAGCCGGACTCGAACCGGCACGCCCGCGAAGGGGCAGCGAGGTTTAAGCTCGCCGTGTCTGCATTCCACCATCCGGGCAGGCCTGGGCACCGCATCGAGCGCTCCGAGCCTATCGGGACGCGTCCCTCGAACAGCGGACCGAGGACGCGATGTTGTCTTATTTTATTGATGTCTGAGGGTGCATCAGCACCCGGTACGGGCCATCCGCACTTGCCAATAGCCTTTCGGGGAAGCGCGGCCCTTGTATGTGAAATGACGGAATTTCACCGCCCTGAAGGAGGGGTGCGGAAGCGATTCCACTTCGGGTGATCAACCGCTTTTCAGGGCCGGTGGCTCAGGGGCCCGTGTCATCCCCAGGTATGACGCGGGCCGTGGCGGTCCGCCCGAAGGCTGCCCCGGGAACCGGAACAGCGGCTGACTCCACGGCGCCGACGCGCGGCGACGATGGGACACGTCCTCTTCACCGTCGCCTTCCCGACAGGAGCAGCTCCCGTGACCAGCACCCCCCTCGCCGACCGGACCACCGCGGTGGCCGCCCGCGCCACGGACCTGTCGAAGGTCTACGGTCAGGGCGAGACCCAGGTGGTGGCCCTGGACCGGGTCACCGTCGACTTCCAGCAGGCCCGGTTCACGGCGATCATGGGACCCTCGGGCTCCGGCAAGTCGACGCTGATGCACTGCGTCGCCGGGCTCGACTCCTTCTCCTCCGGTTCCGTACGCGTCGGTGACGTCGAGTTGGGCGCGCTGAAGGACAAGCAGCTCACCAAGTTGCGCCGGGACAGGATCGGGTTCATCTTCCAGGCGTTCAACCTGCTGCCGACGCTGACCGCGCTCGAGAACATCACCCTTCCGATGGACATCGCGGGCCGCAAACCGGACAAGCAGTGGCTGGACACCGTGATCCAGATGGTCGGCCTGTCGGACCGGCTGAGCCACCGGCCCGCACAGCTGTCCGGTGGTCAGCAGCAGCGCGTGGCGGTCGCCCGGGCGCTCGCGTCCAAACCGGACATCATCTTCGGTGACGAGCCCACCGGGAACCTGGACTCCCGGTCGGGCGCCGAGGTGCTGGGCTTTCTGCGCAACTCCGTACGGGAGTTGGGGCAGACGGTGGTGATGGTCACCCATGACCCGGTGGCGGCGGCGTACGCGGACCGGGTGATCTTCCTGGCGGACGGGCGGATCGTGGACGAGATGCACGGGCCGAGTGCGGAGGGGGTGCTGGACCGCATGAAGCGGTTCGACGCGAAGGGCCGCACGTCCTGACAGGGGCTGGCCCCATCACCTCCGAGGGCTCCGCCCTCGGTCCCCGCTGAGGCTGCGCCCCGGACCGCCCAGCGGGGACCACGTCCCCCAGCACCCCCGGGGGCTCCGGCCCCCCGGACCCTCGATCGGCCTGCGGCCTCGTCCTCGATCGCCGGATGGGCTCGTTCTGCCTGGACTCGGCTGAAAGGGACCGCCCCGCCCTCGGCTGCACACCGAGCCCCCTCCGGCGTTCGAGGAGCGGCATCCAGGGGCGGCACCCCCTGGCGGGCCGAAGGGGCGGAGCCCCTGGGGACGAACACCACTCACCGCAACCACCAAGCCCTGGACAGACACATGTTCCGTACCGCCCTGCGCAACGTGCTCGCGCACAAGGCCAGGCTGCTCATGACCGTGCTCGCCGTGATGCTCGGCGTGGCGTTCGTGTCGGGCACCCTGGTGTTCACCAACACCATCTCGGACGCCTACCAGAAGAGCTCCGCCAAGGGCTTCGACCACGTGGACGTGGCCATCCAGCCCGAGAGTCGCAACGACACCGGCGACACCGTCGGCAAGGAGCCGAAGCTGACACAGGCGCTGCTCGACAAGGCGGCCGAGGTGCGCGGCGCCGACGGTGCCGTCGGGGTCGTCAGCGGCTTCACCGCCGTCGCCGGCAAGGACGGCAAGCTCATCGGCAGCGGCTTCCAGTCCCAGGGCGGGAACTACTGGGGCGACAAGGACCCGCGGTATCCGCTCGTCAGCGGGCACGCGCCCAAGGGGCGGGACGAGGTCCTCATCGACTCCCACACCGCGCAGCGCGCCGGCTTCAAGGCCGGGGACACCGTGCGGCTCTCCATCGACGGTCCCGTGCTGACGCCGAGGATCGCCGGCGTCTTCACCACCGACGACGGCAACGTCGCCGCCGGGGGCAGCCTCGCCCTCTTCGACACGGCCACCGCCCAGCGGCTGTTCCACAAGGCCGGCGCGTACGACGAGATCGACGTGAAGGCCGCCCCGGGCACCAGCCAGCGCGAACTCCAGGCCGCGGTCGACGCCGTCCTGCCCAAGGACGTCGCCTACACCACCACCGGCAAGCAGCTCGCCGACGACCAGGCCACGCGGATCGCCGACCAGACGAGCAGCCTGCGCAGCTCGCTGCTGGTCTTCGCGGGCATCGCGCTGTTCGTCGGCACGTTCATCATCGCCAACACCTTCACGATGCTGGTCGCCCAGCGCACCAAGGAGCTGGCGCTGCTGCGGGCGGTCGGCGCCTCCCGCCGTCAGGTCACCCGGTCCGTGCTCATCGAGGCGTTCGTGGTCGGCGCCGTCGCGGCCGTCACCGGGCTCGTCGCCGGCATCGGCATCGGCGCGGGCCTGCGGTCCCTGATGGGCAGGCTCGGCGGCAGCGTTCCGGACGGGCCGCTCGTCATCTCCCCGGGCACGGTCGCCACCGCCCTCGCCGTCGGCATCCTGATCACGATGCTGGCCGCCTGGCTGCCCGGCCGCCGCGCCGCGAAGATCCCGCCGGTCGCCGCGATGAGCAGCGTCCACGCGAAGGCCACCACCAAGTCCCTCGTCCTGCGGAACACGCTGGGCGCCCTGCTCGCCGCCGCCGGCGTCGTCACCGTCGTGTACGCCACCACGCTGGACAACACCTCGGACGCCCAGGCCCCCATGGGCCTCGGCGCGGCCCTCCTGGTCGTCGGCGTCTTCGTCCTCACGCCGCTGCTGTCCCGCCCGCTGATCGCGGCCGCCGCGCCCGTCCTGCGCGTCTTCGGCGTCGCGGGCAAGCTGGCCCGGCAGAACTCGGTGCGCAACCCGCGCCGTACCGCGGCCACCGCCTCCGCCCTGATGGTCGGCCTGACCCTGATCACCGGTCTGACCGTGATGGCGGGCAGTCTGCAGACCGCGATCGACAAGATGGCGTCCTCCGCGATCAAGGCGGACTACGTGGTGTCCATGGCGAACCGCTACCCGCTCTCTCCCGACGTCGAGAAGACCCTGAAGTCGACCGACGGCGTGACCGCGACCAGCCCGCTGCGCAACGCGCCCTCCCGCATCGAGGGACAGACCGAGTACCTGACCGGCGTGAACGGCGCCACGATCGGCGAGCTGACGGACCTGAAGCTCGACGAGGGCTCCTTCAAGGTCGGCGGCACCCAGGTCGTCGTCGACCACGACACCGCCGAGTCCCACCACTGGACGGCCGGATCCCGGTTCACGGTGTCGTACGAGGACGGCGGGAAGCAGCAGCTGACGATCGCCGGCGTCTACCAGGGCACCGAGATGATGCGCGGCATCATGCTGGACAACGCGACGCTCTCCCCGCACCAGAGCGACCCGTCCGACATGCAGGTGATGGTGAAGACGTCCGGCGGCGCCTCCTCCTCGGCCAAGGACCGGCTGGTGAAGGCCCTCGGCGACAACCCGGCCATCGAGGTGCAGGACAGGAAGGACATCTCCAACAGCGTCGCGCAGATCTTCACGCTGATGCTGAACATCCTCTACGGCCTGCTCGCCATGGCGGTGATCGTCGCCGTCCTCGGTGTCATCAACACCCTCGCCATGTCCGTCTTCGAGCGTGCGCAGGAGATCGGGATGCTCCGCGCGATCGGCCTGGACCGCAAGGGCATCAAGCGGATGGTCCGTCTGGAGTCCCTCGTCATCTCGCTGTTCGGCGGGGTGCTCGGCATCGGGCTCGGTGTGTTCTTCGGCTGGGCGGCCGGTGAACTGCTCGGCACGAAGATGGCGACGTACGAACTGGTCCTGCCCTGGACCCGGATGGCCGTGTTCCTCCTGCTGGCGGCGGCGGTCGGCGTCCTGGCCGCGCTGTGGCCGGCCCGGCGCGCGGCGCGCCTGAACATGCTGACGGCGATCAAGTCCGAGTAGCGGTACCCACCACGAAGGGGCCCGTTCCGGCGCGGAACAGGGCCCCTTCGTCGTACGGGCGGGACTCACGCGCCCCAGGTGCGCGCCCGCAGCGGCATCCCGGACGCGCCCGACTCCGGTGTCCGTACCGCGAGGACCTGGTTGACGCCGATGCGGTTGTGTTCGAAGGCGAGGGCGGAGGCCGCCATGTACAGGCGCCAGACGCGGGCCCGGCCGGGGCTGGTGAGCGCTTGCGCCCGCACCCACTCGGCCTCCAGGTTGGCGACCCAGCGGCGCAGGGTGAGGCCGTAGTGCTCGCGCAGCGACTCCACGTCGCGGACCTCGAACCCGGCGCGCTCCAGCTGGGTCACCGTGGTGCCGATGGGGGCCAGTTCGCCGTCGGGGAAGACGTAGGCGTCGATGAACGGATCGACGGAGTACGAGGACTCGTCCCGCTCGGGGCGACGGGCGATCTGGTGGTTGAGCAGCCGCCCGCCGGGCTTGAGCAGGGCGTGCAGCGCACGGGCGTACTCCAGGTATCTCTCCGCGCCGACGTGTTCGGCCATGCCGATGGAGGAGATGGCGTCGTAGGGGCCGTCGGCGACGTCGCGGTAGTCCTGCACCCGGATCTCGACGCGGTCGGTGAGGCCCTCGTCGGCGACCCGCTTGCGGGCGTAGGCGGCCTGCTCCTGGGAGAGGGTGACACCGACGACGCTCACGCCGTGCTCGCGGGCGGCGTGGATGGCCATGGAGCCCCAGCCGCAGCCGACGTCGAGGAGGCGCTGACCGGGCTTCAGGCCGAGCTTTCGGCAGACGAGTTCCAGCTTGTCGCGCTGGGCGTCCTCGAGGGTGCCGTCCGGCGATTCCCAGTAGGCGCAGGAGTACACCATGGACGGGCCGAGGACGATCTCGTAGAAGTCGTTGCCGACGTCGTAGTGGTGGCTGATGGCGCGTCTGTCGGTGCGCCGGGTGTGCAGGTGGCCGCGGACCCGGCGGGCCTCCTCACGGGGCGGCGCGGGCGGCGGGAAGGGCCCGGCCAGCTTCACGAGTCCGCGGACGGCGGCGCGGACGTCAGGATCGCGGAGCGCCTGGGCGAGGGTGCGGGCGTCCTCTCCGCGTTCCCAGATCAGGCCGGCCATCAGGTCGAGGGCGGTGTACAGGTCGCCGTCGATGCCCAGGTCCCCGGCGACCCAGGCGCGGGCGAGGCCCAGTTCGCCCGGCTTCCACAGCAGGCGGCGCAGGGCGCGGCGGTTGCGCACGACGAGGACGGGAGCTCCCGGAGGCCCTGCCTCGGAGCCGTCCCAGGCGCGGACGCGCACGGGGAGCGGGGCTCCCACGATCTGTTCGACGAGGCTCTTCAGCCGCGGCGCGGCGTCTGCCATGGTGCACACCTCCGTGACGGGGGATCCCGGAATGTCCGACACCACGTAAACATCTACGGGGCCCGGCCGCAGTCCCCCGTTGGCGTTACGGCTGTGCAAAATGCCTGGCACACCGCGGAAGGGGTACGGGCCCGGATACGCCGAAGGGGCCGCCCGCACCACGGATGGCGGGCGGCCCCTTCGGGCGCTGTCGGTGACCGGGGGTCAGGAGGCCTTGGCCTTCTCCTCCGACTTGTGCGCGGCGGCGACCGGGGCCGGCTTGGCGGCCTCGTAGAACTCCTCGCGCGGGGACTCGATCGCGCCGAGCGAGACGACCTCGCGCTTGAGGAACATGGCGAGCGTCCAGTCCGCGAAGACGCGGATCTTCCGGTTCCAGGTCGGCATGGCCAGGCCGTGGTAGCCGCGGTGCATGTACCAGGCGAGGCGGCCCTTGAGCTTGATCTTCATCTTGCCCATGACGATCATCGCGACGCCCTTGTGCAGGCCGAGGCCCGCGACCGCGCCCTTGTTGGCGTGGCTGTAGTCCTTCTGCGGGAAGCCCCGCATACCGGAGATCACGTTGTCGCCGAGCACCCTGGCCTGGCGCAGCGCGTGCTGGGCGTTCGGCGGGCACCACGCGTTCTCCACACCGGCCTTGCGGGCGGCGAGGTCGGGCACCTGGGCGTTGTCACCGGCGGCCCAGATGTAGTCGGTGCCCTTGACCTGGAGCGTGGGCTCGCAGTCGACGTGACCGCGCGGGCCGAGCGGCAGCCCGAAGCGGGCCAGCGCCGGGTTGGGCTTGACGCCCGCGGTCCACACGATGGTGTTGGAGTCGACCTCGAGGCCGTTCTTGAGCACCACGTGGCCGTCGACGCAGGACTCCATGGAGGTGGACAGGTAGACCTCGACGCCGCGGCCCTCGAGGTGCTCCTTGCCGTACTTGCCCAGCTTGGGGCCGACCTCGGGGAGGATCTTGTCGGCGGCGTCGACGAGGATGAAGCGCATGTCCTCGCGGGACACGTTCTTGTAGTACTTGGCCGCGTCCCGGGCCATGTCCTCGACCTCGCCGATGGTCTCGGCACCGGCGAAGCCACCGCCGACGAAGACGAAGGTGAGCGCCTTGCGGCGGATCTCCTCGTCGGTCGTGGAGTCGGCCTTGTCGAGCTGCTCGAGAACGTGGTTGCGCAGGCCGATGGACTCCTCGATGCCCTTCATGCCGATGCCCTGCTCGGCGAGGCCGGGGATCGGGAAGGTGCGGGAGACCGCGCCGAGCGCGATGACCAGGTAGTCGAAGGGCAGCTCGTACGCCTCGCCGACCAGCGGGGCGATCGTGGCGACCTTGCGGTCCTGGTCGATGGTCGTGACCCGGCCGGTGAGGACCTCCGCCTTCGGCAGCACGCGTCGCAGCGGGACGACGACGTGCCGGGGGGAGATGCTGCCGGCGGCGGCTTCGGGAAGGAAGGGCTGGTAGGTCATGTACGAGCGCGGGTCGACGACCGTGACGGTCGCCTCGCCGTAGCGCATCTTCTTCAGAATGCGACGAGCTGCGTACAGGCCTACGTACCCACCGCCTACTACGAGGATCCTGGGACGCTCCGTGGTGCTCATGCCATCGAGTATCCACCCGCCTCAGGGGGGTGGCTCGTGCGCCCCTTCACAAGCTCGGGTGGGGTATCTGCTACACTCCGCCGCCCACGTGACCAAGGTCATGGTGTCGGGTGGTGGACCCCGGGGCGAACTGTCCGTTGTCAAGGCCGCGTGAGCTGCCCTTCCGGGTTTCGAAGCGCCCCACCGGGGCTCCGCACAGGGCCCCTTCGCCCCCCTCGGGGCACCCTCCGACGCGCTCGTGCGAGCACCCTCGGAGCCCCCATGAGCCACACGGACGGCCCAACGACGGCGAATCGTCGCCCAGCAGGGGCGTTTCTCTTGTGAAGAACTTCACGAAGTTTTCCGGCGGCGTGCCGGCCGGGGGCCGGGAAGGCCCCGGGAACTGCGCTCATACGTTACCCAACCTGCTCAGGAGAGGCTACCGGCGGGTAGAAAAATCTCGGCATGAGGACGCCTGAGGGGCTGTCAGGGTGGGGGCGAGAAGGAGGAAGCCGGGCTCCATGGGGCTGCGGCGCGGGAGGGGTGGCGCCGCGCGGGGCTGCGGGCCCTGGGTTGCTCGCCTCCGCCGCCCCTGCCCATCCCGTCCCTGGGGGCTGCCGCTCCAGACCCCCGCTCAGGGCGACCGCCTGGGGAGGACTCGCTCCCGGGCCGATACGGCCACGCTGCCGCGTCCGACAACCAGCCCACCGCCTCCCAGCCCCGCCAACCCCATACGGCCGACCGCGCTACAGCGCCCGGCCCGGAGCCCCCGGGGTCGAGTTCAGGGAGGGCGGCGGTGGTTACGCGATCGACCAGGCGATGCCGTCGAGGATGTCGTGCTCGCTGACCACGACCTCCGTCGCGTCGATCCGTTCCATGATCGCCAGCAGGACGAGGGCGCCCGCGCCGATGACGTCCACGCGGCCCGGGTGCATCGACGGGATCGCCGCACGCTCGGCGTGGGTGGAGTGGAGCAGCGCACTTGTGATCTCCCGAACCCGGTCGTGGGAGATCCGGGAGTGGTGGATCCGCGTCGAGTCGTACTCCGGCAGGTCCTGGGCGATCGCCGAGACCGTGGTGACCGACCCCGCGAGACCCACCAGCGTGTGCGCCTCCCGCAGCGGCACCGTCTGCTCCGCCAGGTCCAGCGCCGCCTCGATGTCGGACCGTATGGCCGCGATCTGCTCCTCGGTCGGCGGGTCGGCGACCACCCCGTCCCGCACGAGGTGCCGCTCGGTCATACGGACGCAGCCGATGTCCACGGACCGCGCGGCGCGCACATGGCCGTCGCCGACGACGAACTCCGTGGAGCCGCCGCCGATGTCCACCACCAGGAACGGCGTGGCCAGATCCGTGCGGCCCATCAGCTCCCGGGTCGCCCCCGTGAAGGAGAACTCCGCCTCCTGGTCGCCGGAGATGACCTCCGGTTCGACGCCGAGGATGTCCACCACCCCACGGACGAACTCGTCCCGGTTCTCCGCGTCCCGGGACGCGGAGGTGGCGACGAAACGGACCCGCTCCGCGCCGTGCTTCCCGATGACCTCGGCGTACTCCCGGCAGGCGGCGAACGTGCGCTCCAGCGCCTCGGGGGCGAGACGTCCGGTGCGGTCCACGCCCTGCCCCAGCCGGACGATGGTCATCCGCCGCTCCAGGTCGACCAGTTCGCCCGTGTCAGGGTCCGCGTCCGCGACCAGGAGCCGGATGGAGTTCGTACCGCAGTCGATGGCGGCGACCCGCGTCACTTGGTGTCCTCCTCGGAAACCTCGGCCCCCACGCACGAACCCTTGCGCCACCACTCCGGCAGCATCGCGATCGCCTCGTCGCCGAGCGGGTTGACGCCCGGTCCGGCCGCCAGGGAGTGCGCCACGAGGACGTGCAGGCACTTCACCCGGTCCGGCATGCCGCCCGCGCTGGGGAAGCCCTCCAGGACCTCGATGGCGTCGCGGCGGGCGATGTAGTCCTCGTGCGCGGCGCGGTAGGCGGCGGCCAGTTCCGGGTCCGTGGCCAGGCGCTCGGTCATCTCCTTCATGACGCCGTCGGCCTCCAGCGTGCCGATCGCGGAGGCGGCCTTCGGGCACGTCAGGTAGTACGTCGTCGGGAACGGGGTGCCGTCGGGGAGCCGCGGCGCCGTCTCCACGACGTCCGGCTGCCCGCAGGGGCACCGGTGCGCGATCGCGCGCAGCCCGCGCGGGGGGCGCCCGAGCTGCTGCTTGACGGCCTGGACGTCCGCGTCCGTCGGCTCGGTGCGCGGGGTGGGCGGCGGAGGGGTTTCCATGGCTCTCTTTCGGGCTGTCTTTCTCATGGGTGCGTCAGGGTGCGTCGGGGAGCGTCCGGGCGCGTGACGGACGCGTCAGGGCGCGGTGCGCTCACCGGCCGGGCCGTCGGCCCTGTCCGCCTTGTCGGCCCTGTCCACCGCGTCCCAGAGGCCGGCGTACCAGGGGCGTACGGCCGTCGTACGGTCCGCGCGCGACTGCTTGACCGCGTCCGGGTCGATCACGATGTAGCCGGTCTCCCCCGGCATCACATAGTGCAGCCGCTGCCGGATCTGCTGCTCCGCGTAGGCGTCGTCCTGCCAGCGCGCCTTCAGGTCGCGCAGCTGTTCGACGCGCTTGCGGGCCTGCTCCTGCTGCCGCTCCAGGTCGGCGATCTCGCCGCGCTGGGAGACGTACTGCCGCATCGGGTAGGCCAGCGCCACGATCAGCGAGCACAGGACGAGGGCGAGGAGCGCGGCCCGGCCGGTGAGCCGGGAGCGGCGGGCCTGGCGCCGGGTCTGGGAGCGGTAGACCCGGGCGGCCGTCTGCTCGCCGAGCAGCCTGAGCCTGGTCGCGGTGGAGAACCGGTCGCGGTCCTTCCCGGCCATGTCTCCCGCCTCCCCTTCACACGCGCGTACGTCCCCGCACACGGTACGGGACCGAGTACGGGGACGTACGTACGACCGGCCAAGCCTTGCCCGGGCTTGCCCCAGCGGCTTGCTCCGGCCTCGTCTCAGCCCTTGAAGCGCGGGAAGGCCGAACGGCCGGCGTACACCGCGGCGTCGTCGAGGATCTCCTCGATGCGCAGCAGCTGGTTGTACTTGGCGACGCGCTCGGAGCGGGCCGGGGCACCGGTCTTGATCTGGCCGCAGTTGGTGGCGACGGCCAGGTCGGCGATGGTGACGTCCTCGGTCTCGCCGGAGCGGTGGGACATCATGCACTTGAAGCCGTTGCGCTGGGCCAGCTCGACGGCGTCCAGGGTCTCGGTCAGCGAACCGATCTGGTTGACCTTGACCAGCAGGGCGTTGGCCGCGCCCTCCTCGATGCCGCGGGCCAGGCGCTCGGGGTTGGTGACGAACAGGTCGTCGCCGACCAGCTGGACCTTGTCGCCGAGCTTGTCGGTGATGACCTTCCAGCCGGCCCAGTCGTCCTCGAACAGCGGGTCCTCGATGGAGACGAGCGGGTAGGCCGCGACGAGCTCCTCGTAGTACTCCGTCATCTCGGCGGCGGAGCGCTCCTTGCCCTCGAAGAGGTACTTGCCGTCCTTGTAGAACTCGGAGGCGGCGACGTCCAGGGCGAGGGCGATCTGCTGGCCGGGGGCGTATCCGGCCTCCTTGATGGCCTCGAGGATGAGGTCGAGGGCCTCGCGGTTGGAGCCGAGGTTCGGCGCGAAGCCGCCCTCGTCGCCGAGGCCGGTGGCGAGGCCCTTGCTCTTCAGGACCTTCTTCAGCGTGTGGTAGACCTCGGTGCCCCAGCGCAGCGCCTCGGAGAAGGACTCCGCGCCGATCGGGGCGATCATGAACTCCTGGATGTCCACGTTGGAGTCGGCGTGCGAGCCGCCGTTCAGGATGTTCATCATCGGCACCGGCAGCAGGTGCGCGTTCGGGCCGCCCAGGTAGCGAAACAGGGGCAGGTCGCTGGCCTCGGAGGCGGCGTGGGCGACGGCGAGGGAGACGCCGAGGATCGCGTTGGCGCCGAGGGAGCCCTTGTTGTCGGTGGCGTCCAGGTCCATCATCGCCTGGTCGATCAGGCGCTGCTCGGTGGCGTCGTAGCCGACCAGCTCCGGGCCGATCTGCTCGATGACGGCGAGGACGGCCTTCTCGACACCCTTGCCCTGGTAGCGGTTGGGGTCACCGTCGCGGAGCTCGATGGCCTCGAAGGCGCCGGTGGAGGCGCCGGACGGGACGGCGGCACGACCCGTGCTGCCGTCGTCGAGGCCGACCTCGACCTCGACCGTGGGGTTGCCTCGGGAGTCCAGGATTTCCCGGGCTACGACGACGTCGATGGACGGCACGAGCATCTCCTTCTTGGATGTGACGCTGGAAGTGCGGGGCTGTCTGCCTTGCGGCTGTGCCTTGCGACTAGAGCCTAACCGCCCCGGGCTGTCGGCCGGCCTACCGACCGTCCCGTGGACAAGGTGACGGTACACATTGTTCCTGCCCGGAACAAAGAGCCGGGGAAAGGTGGGGTGAAATCCGCGCGGCCGGGCGGCGAAGCGGCCGGAGGACAAGGGACCGGAGGACAAAGGGGCCGTAGGACAAAGGGGCCGGACAGCAGAAAGCCCCGCTCCGGCGCGTACGGGGGAACACGCACCGGAGCGGGGAGCCCGTGGGGACGGGGGTGGGCCCTCACGTGACCCCCACGGTGGGGGTCACGACTGGGAGGGGCCGCGGTCCGGCTACCGGGTGGCTGTCACTTCAGGTGCAGCTGCTGGCCCGGGTAGATCAGGTCGGCGTCCTGGACGATGTCCTTGTTCAGGTCGAAGAGCTTCTTCCAGCCGCCCTGGACGTGGTGGCTCGCGGCGATCGAGCTGAGGGTGTCGCCCTTGACCACCTTGTACTCGCCGTCGCCCTTCTTGACCTTCTGGCCGGTCGGGGTGGTGACGGTCTTCTTCGGGGCCGGGCGCTGCGCGGAGCGGTTGGCCGCCTGCTGCTCGGTCGAGCGGGTGGTGGTGCTCTTCGGGGTGGTGCTCTTCGCGCCGCTCGAGGAGCCGGTGGCCGCGGAACCGTTGTACGTGGCGCTGGTCAGGCCCTTGCCGCACACCGGCCAGGCGCCCTTGCCCTGGCCCGCGAGGACCTTCTCGGCGACGGCTATCTGCTGGCCCTTGGTGGCCAGGTCGGCGCGGGAGGCGTAGGCGGTGCCGCCGTACGCGGCCCAGGTGGAGTTCGTGAACTGCAGACCACCGTAGAAGCCGTTGCCGGTGTTGATGTGCCAGTTGCCGCCGGACTCGCACTGGGCGACGGCGTCCCACTGGGCGGCGGTGGCCGCGGAGGCGTTCCCGGCCGCGAGGAGCGGGCCTGCGATGGCAGCGCCGGCGACACCGGCGAGCGCGATGGCACGGGTGGCCTTGGACGAGCGGCGGTGCTTACCGTTGCCGGAACACAGCATGGTTCGTTCCCCTCACCGACGCCTGCGAGGTGAGCTGTCGGGTTCGGGCCGGTTGAGTTGCCCGGCCGTGCCCCTTGCGGGACACGGCTTCACCCCGAGCCGCTTCCGGTCAACTCCCGGACGCGGCGCCTACCTTGGGTCCCCCGCTCCTGCCTACGGCGCTTGACGCGACGACTGTTCCCGTACGGCCGCTGGCAGGATTCGGCGTTGCGACCGCAGGGGCTCGCTGTGGCGAGCGATCACGACCGTAAGCAGTCGATCGCCGGAATTTCAAAGACGATCAGGGCTTATGAGACCCATATCTCACTTTCACCAAACAGGACATTCAGCGCGAAGTGGGTCGCGAACTTCCGCCATACAAGGGGCAGTTCAGGACGACCCGCCGGTCGGGTCGGCGTCGAGGGCAAGGCTCTGACCGGGGAGGATGAGGTTCGGATCGGCACCGACCGTCTGCTTGTTCGCCTCGTACAGCGACGTCCATCCGCCGCTGACGTCAAGGGAGTCGGCGATGGACGACAGATTGTCCCCGGGGCGGACGGTGTACGAGCCGTCGACGGCGTCGCGCGCGTCCGCGGTGCCGCGTGAGGCGTGCCGGCCGGACGCGTCCGACGTACGGCCGCCCGCGGCACTCTCCTCGGCGCTGTCGCCGCGATGACGGCCGGCACCCGAGGCCTCGGCCGAACTCGCCCCCGAGGAGGCATCGTTCTGTGCCGACTTGTCCGACTCATCGTCCTTCGTCGTGGCCGTCGGCGCGCTACCGGACTCCTGTGCGCTCTTGGCGGTGTCGGCGGTCGACCCCCCGGACGAGGGCGAGGGTGAGGAGGGCAAAGCGGATGAAGAGGATGAAGAAGGCGACGAAGTGGTCGACGCGGACGATCCGGGCGAGTCAGACAGGCCGGAGTCGAGGCCGGAATCGGAGGACGATCCGCCGTGGGACGACGAGTCCCCGGCGACACCCGTGTCGACGTCGGCGGAGCCGGAGTCCTTGCTCAGGCCGTTCAGCAGGCCGCAGGTGCCCCAGACCCCGACGCCCCGGGCCGCCAGGACCTTCTCGGCGACCGCGATCTGCTGCGAGCGGCTCGCCTGGTCGGGGGTCGGCGCGTAGTCGAGACCGCCGTACTTGTCCCAGTCGTCCTGCGTCAACTGCAGCCCGCCGTAGTGGCCGTTGCCGGTGTCCGCGCTCCATGAGCCGCCGCTGACGCACTCCGCGACCTGGTCCCAGGTGGTGCCGGTGGCCGCGCTCGCGCCGGTGGCGCCGAGCAGCGGGATCGCGATCGCTGATCCGGTCACCCCTGCCGCGACGAGGAGAGCCGGAGCCTGACGGGGGCGACGGTGACGACCGTTCCCGGAGAGCATGCGGTTGCCTTTCACACGACAGCATCGACCGACGCGACGGCCGTGGCGTGCGGACCGCCGCGTTGCTGCGTGAACGTATCGGCACTAGATCGCTTGTCACAAGTTAATGCAGCGCAGATCACGTGAAGATCACAGAGGTGAGATCCTGTCATCTTCTTGTGACCGTCGGAGTGTTCGCATGTCATGTCCGGATGTCGGCGGGAGCTTCGTGACCTTTCTCCGGTACCGGTGTGAACGCCACGGGCAGCGTGCGCAGGCCCCGCATGATGAGTCCGCCGCGCCGGCGCAACGCGGACGGGTCGACCGCGAGCCGCAGGTCCGGCAGGCGCGTCAGGAGCGTGGCGAGCGCCGTCTGTCCCTCCAGGCGGGCCAGGGGCGCGCCCAGGCAGTAGTGGATGCCGTGCCCGTACCCGAGGTGCTGGTTGTCGCGGCGGGAGAGGTCGAGGACGTCCGGGTCGGCGAACCGCGACGGGTCCCGGTCCGCGGCGGCCAGGACCACCAGGACGGGGTCGCCGGGGGCGATGTCCTGCCCGCCGATGGTGAGCGGCCTTGTGGCGAACCGCCAGGTGGCCAGCTCCACCGGGCCGTCGTAGCGCAGCAGCTCCTCGACGCCCGTCTCCAGCAGGTCGCGTTCCCCGGCGGCGAGCGACCGCTGCAGACGGGCCCGCTGCCCGGGGTGCCCGAGGAGCGCGAACGTGCCGTTCCCGATGAGGTTGACGGTGGTCTCGAACCCGGCGAAGAGCAGGATGAAGGCCATCGCGGCGGCCTCGTTCTCGGTGAGGTGCTCGCCGTGGTCGGAGGCGCGGATCAGCCCGGAGATGAGGTCCTCGCCGGGGCCGGGCTCGGCGGGCAGCGCCAGGCGCTTGCGGTGGATGAGGTCGGCGAGGTAGCCGCGCATCTTCTTCACGGACCGTGCGACGCCGCCCCTCGGTCCTCCCCCGTGGCGGATCATCATCCCGGCCCAGTCCCGGAAGTCGTCCTGGTCCTCGCGCGGGACGCCGAGCATGTCGCAGATGGCGTAGATGGGGAGCGGGAAGGCGAACTCGTGGATGAGGTCGGCCTCTCCCCTGCCCGCGAACCGGTCGATGAGCTGGTCGGTGAGTTCCTGGACCCGCGGCGCGAACTCCGCGACACGCCGGGGCGTGAAGGCCTTGGAGACGAGCCGGCGCAGCCGGGTGTGGTCCGGCGGGTCGATGTTGAGCAGATGGGTCATCAGCTCGGCCTTGCGCTCGCCGGGGATGCCGGTCTTGCCCTTGGCGTGCGCGGGCTCGTCGTGATGCGCCGGGTTCTTGCTCAGCCGCGGGTCGGCGAGGGCCTGCTTGGCGTCCGCGTACCGGGTGACCAGCCAGGCCTCCACACCGCTCGGCAGCCTCGTCCGGTGCACGGGGGCGTGCTCCCGCAGCCAGGCGTAGGCGGGGTACGGGTCGGCGGCGAACTCCCAGGTGAACAGTTCGGGGGCCGGGGAGGCGGACTGGCCGTTCACTTCTTCGAGCCCCCGCTCTCCACCTCCCGGATCGCGTCCCGGTACGCGCGTGCCGCCGCGCGCAGGGCCGCCTCCGGGTCCACGCCCTCCGCCTCCGCGCGCGCGGCCAGCGCCAGCAGCTCGTAGCCGATGCCGTCGCCCTGCGGGAGCGGGACCTGAAGGCCCGCCGTGCGGACGCGGGAGTGCAGCTTCGCGGCGAGGGCGAGGCCCGGCTGGCCGAGCGGGATGCCCTCCGTCACCGACGTGCGCCGCTTCTCGACCGCCTTGGTCCGCAGCCAGTGCTCCTTGACCTCCTCCGGCGTCGTCGCGCTCTCGTCCCCGAACACGTGCGGGTGGCGGTGGATCAGCTTGGTGACGATGCCGCCCGCCACGTCGTCGATGGAGAAGGGCGCCTCCGGGTGCTCCTCGGCTATCCGGGCGTGGAAGACGACCTGGAGCAGGACGTCGCCCAGCTCCTCCCGCAGCTCCTCGCGGTCGCCCGCCTCGATGGCCTCGACCAGTTCGTACGCCTCCTCGATGCCGTACTTGGCCAGGCCCAGGTGGGTCTGCCGGGACGACCAGGGGCACTCGGCGCGGATGCGGTCCATGACCTGCACCAGGTCCAGGAGACGGGCGCCCGGGAGGTCGTACGACGCGGGCAGCAGCTCCAGCTCCGGCATCTGGACGCGGCCCGATCCGGCGAGGCGCGCCAGGCCGTCCGTCAGCGCGGGCTCGCCCTCACCCGTGGCGACGACGACCACCGTGCGGCCGCCGGCGCAGGCGTCGACCAGCTCCTGCGCGCTCGGGGCGGCCTCCTCGACCGCTATGCCGGCCTCGCGCAGATAGGGCAGCTGCGGGTGCGCGCCGTCCGCGCACAGGACCCGGTCGGCGGCGTGCAGTGCCTGCCAGGCGGGCCAGGACAGGAGACCGGGCGCGACCCGGTGGCTGGTGGTGAGCAGGACGATCCGGCCGGGCTCGGCGGTCGCCTCCGGTCCCGGGGCCGCTTCGAAGCTGGTTGCGTTCACCCTCCGAACGTAACGCACGCCACGGACGGCCCCCGGAGTTGTCCACAGGCATGGGCCCATCGTCGCCGGAGTTTGTCCACAGGCCCGCAGCACCAGTCCCGGACGCGTACCGCCCGGCCCCGGTCCCGTACCGCCGTCTACGCCGTCTGCTGCGCAGCCGCCGCCGTGACCTCCTTGACCCACGGGGTCTTCGCGTCCGCCAGGCTGCTCTTCTGCACGTCCCAGGTGCCGTAGCGGGGGTTCAGGTCGACGTGCAGCTCCCGGGACGCCTGCGACATGGCCTTCCAGAACGCGGCCTTGCCCTCGGTCGTGCTCATGTCGGCGCCGAGCGCGGCGGCCAGCTTCTGTGCCTCGACCTCCGTGCGGAGGCTGTCGTCGAGGTGCTGGGGGGCCACCCCGTACTGCTGCAGCCACACGGTCTGCAGCTGCTTCGCGCCGCCCGCCTGCGCCTGAAGGTCCGCCCGCATCTGTTCGACGTCCCTGGCGGTGACGCTCACGCCCGCGTTCTTGGCGGCGCGGTCCAGGACCCGGTCCAGGACCAGGCTGTGCAGCGTGTCGCGGGTGAGGCTGCCGGTCTGGGCGACCGCCTGCTCGTACTGGGCGTCGCCCGTGGCGGCGGCACGCTGGGCCGCGCGCACCTCGTCCACCCGGCTCTCCAGCTGCGCGACCGTGATCCGCTCACCTCCGACGACGGCCGCGGCACCCGGGTGCGCGGTGCCGCCGCACGCGGTGAGGAGAGGGGCCGCGACCAAGGCGGCGCTGAGGGCGATCGCGGGGCGACGGCGGTGCAAAATGACCTCCCAGGGTGGGGGATTGCAGACATAGGGCGGCGCGCAGCGCCTCCACCAGGGGTGGTGGTCGGGCGACGGGCGGGCGCACAAGGTCTTGCGGTGATCGATGGTAAGGAGCGGACCGGCTCCGGCCAACCCATTCGACCAACGATTCACCGGCGCTTCGGGCACCGCCCGCCCCTGGTGAGCCCCCGTCCGGCCGCTCAGGCCCGCCCGTCCACCGCTCGCTCGACCGCCCCGGCCACGTCGGCGCGCAGCTTGTCGCCGGTGTCGAGCCTGGTCACATGGGCACCGGCGGCCTCGCCGCCCCCTGTGCCGACGAGCACGAAGCCGACCTTCCGGTACCCCGGTGCCGTCTGTGCGGCGGCCGAGAGCTGCCGTACGTGCGTGTCCGCTGCCCTGCCGTACGCCTGGTCAGCGGCCGCCGGCCCGCCGTGGCCAGACCTTCCAGGCGTGGATCGAGGCGCCGGCCATCGACAGCAGGATCAGCAGGACGTCGAGCGCGAAAAGCGGCCCGTGCGTGGTGTCCGGCGTCAGCTCCAGTTCGGCGACCCAGGCCGCGAGGACCGCGCTGAACGCCGCGAAGGCCCACCAGTCCGTCGCCCTGCGCCGGCGCAGGGCGAGCACGAGGGACGGCACGGGGCACAGCAGCCCCAGGCTGACGACGGGCAGTGCGGCGATGCCCGCCCGCACGGCGAACCGCCGGGCTGCCGGTATGGCGACGACCTTCATGTACCGCCCCTCGTGTCGTGGCTCGGCAGCCGGTTCAGCCGGTGATGGCGACGGGCGCGTCCCAGGCGTCACGGTCCACGGTGATCGTGTAGCCGCCCCGCGTCTCCTTGCTGTTCACCATGTACTGGTGGGCGCGGCTGTGGTTGGTGTACTGGGTGGAACCCCACGGCCAGTCCGTGGTCGTCGTGTACTGCTTGTCCCACAGCGCGTACCAGAGGTTGCCCGGCAGGTCGGTCTTGTTGGTCGCGGTGGCGATGGCCTTGGCGCTGGAGCTGCTGAAGCCGTAGTACCCGGCGCGGTAGACCTTGGCGCGCAGCTCCTTGTCGAAGGCGCGGACGTACGTCAGCACGGCGTTGTTGCACGACGTGTTCGTGATGTCGTACGGCTCCATGTCGAGGTAGATGGGGCTGCCGGCCTTCATGCCCAGCGCGGACGCCTTGGCCACCGCGTCGTTCGCGTCGCTCGTCCCCAGGGAGGCGGCGGTGGTGGCGGTGAGCTTCTCCGGGTTGGAGCCGCTCTGGCAGGGCGGCTGGGCGCCGACGTAGATCGGGATGAGCTTCCAGCCCATCGAGCTGACGGACTTCACCCAGGACGCGGTGAGGTTGGGCTGGCTGCAGCCACGGTTCTTGCCGCCGACGTAGACGGCGGCCGCCCCGTAGAAGCCGGTGTTCCAGGCCTTCATCGCGGCCGCCGAGGGCGCGGTGCAGGTGTCGAAGGCGTGTCCGGTGTACGTCTTCTGGGCGGGCCAGGTCGTGGCGGCCATCGACGTCTGCGCCGCTATCCCGGCACCCGCGACGACGGCGGCACCCGCCACCGGCCAGGTGATGTACCTGAACTTCTTCGACTGCCGATGGCCGGCCATCCCCACCCCAATTCACGACAGGCGGACGCTGCGGCGTCCGCCGGGAAAGTCTTCTGAGCCCCTGAAGCGACGCGTGTCCGGCACGGCGACGTCTGTACGGATTTGCAGGGAAACGTCCGCAGGCACACGGGACTTGAGCGTCCGAAGCGGATCGCACCGTAACCGACGGCGCTCTTCCGCTTGGAAAACGGACCCCCTCGATCGCCACAAGATTATCCCAGGGAACGGCAAAACCACCGGCCACGGGGAACGGCGACCCGGCTCACTGCGTCCCTCCTGCCTGATGTGGTGATCACTTGGCAGCCGCAGGGCTGTGCATGACCTGTACGCGCCCTGGACCCGCATATGGTCCGGTCGGCGCGGCGCCCCGTAGACGCTCTAGCCTTGCCCCCTGCGCTCTCCCCGCCTGTCTGCAGGAGAGCGCAGGGGTTGAGGGTCGAGGGTTGGGGATGGGGGGTTCAGATGGAAAAACGGGTGGAAGCCGGCTGGTTCCAGCGGATCGCCTGGGCGGTCCTGGTGTGGGGATCGCTGGGCCTGTTGGTGTGGGTGCCGTTCCTGTACGCGGCGATCCGCCGTGGGCGGCCGTCGGACTGGGGCGCCTTCGGGTCGTTCGTGCTGTACGAGTGCGTGACCCTGCCATGGGGGGCGGCCCGGGGAGAGGGCACGGGTGACCCGGTCCTCGGCGCGGTCGTGATGTTGAGCCTGCTGACGGCGACGGGCCTGCTGCTGTTCGCCCTGTTCGACAGGCGGACGCCGCAGCGGGCGACGGTGCACGGGGCGATGCCCGCGCCTCCACCGCCGCAACGGAACCCGTACATGCGGTAGTCCGGCGCCGTACGCCTGTACCAGTACCGTCCCGGCGCCCGTCCCGCAGTGCCCCTCACGCCCTCCGCGTCCGCCGCAGGATCCGTATGGCGGGCCAGGCCAGCAGGGCGGTGACGCCCCACATGAAGCCCGCGATGCCGAGCCACTCTCCGGTGCCGGTCTGCGAGTCGTGGCCGAAGACCGTGACAGCGAGGGCCAGGAAGGCGAAGAGGCCGGCGAGGAGGCCGAACACGACCACCGCCGCCGTCTGCCGCCCGGTGCGCCGGGCGGGTGCGGGCCGCTGCTCGCCGTTCCCCGGGGTTGCCTGGGCCGCCCCGTTCCCCTGGGCTGCCGCGGCCGGTCGCGGCTTCGGCTGCTGCTGCCGGGGCGGCAGCCACACCACCGCGGACTGCGGCACGGCGGCGTCGACGGCCGCCATGGTGTGCGCGTCGACGCCGTACAGGCCCGGCTCCACCTCCACGACCAGACCGTCGGTCCCGATGAGCTGACGGCCGCCGTCGGGCCAGCTCAGCACCGCCGCGCAGGCGCGGTAGGCCACGGTGACCGCCTTCTCCGTCCCGTCCTCGGCGCTCACGGTCATGCTGACGCCCTCGTCCCCGACCACCAGCGCCGACCCGTCACCGCCCACCGAGGCGAACCGCCGTCCGGTCACCGCGTACGTCGAACGCGTCGGGGCCGCCGTGTACCCGGCCCAGTCCGCGCTGTGCCCGGCGGGCACCTGCATCAGGGCCGTCCCGGCCGCCTCCAGGGCCACCGCGTGCAGATGCCCCGGTGTCACCGCCCACAGTTCGGAGCGCAGTTCGTCGAGGCCGCGCACCGGCCGCCCGACGAGCAGGTCCTCCGCCGCCCCCGGCAGCCTCCGTGCGGCCGCCTCGGGCACGGTCAGCGCCCCGTCGGCCCGGGTGCGCACGGCCTCCAGGTCGCCCTGCCCGATCCGGCCCGCCTGGAGCCCGGCGAGGACGTCGACGAAACCGCCGAGCACCGCGTCCTGCTTGGCGGGCAGGGCGTCCGCGAAGGCGGTCACGAGCGCGAAGCCGTCACGGCGCGAGGCGTAGTCGGTGGCCGCCGTGTAGGAGTAGCCGCCCTCCTGCCGCAGGGCGCGGGACAGCTCGCGCTCGAGGACGCCCGCGTACATCCGGGCCGCGGTGGTGTCGGTGACGACGGCGTCCAGCAGGACGCCGCCCTTGCCGTCGGAGAAGTAGGCGGGAGCGCTCGGCAGCGCGGAGGTGACGGCGGGCAGGGGGCGCCGCTGACCTGCGGGCAGCTTGAGGGTGAGCCCGGCCGGCAGCCGCTCACCGGCGATCCACAGCGCCGCGTTGCCCTGGGTGAACCAGGTGTGCACCCACTCCCGTACGTCGTCCGGGCGCAGGCTGCGCACGCCCCACTCCGGGTAGCTGACCAGGCCGTACCCCTGGGCGCCGTAGCGCCACAGCGGGAGCTGGCCGACATCGCGCCGGGACTCCTCGGTGCGCAGGATCTCCTTCTCGGTCTCCAGGCGCTCCATGGGCAGGTCGGTGAGGGACGCGCAGACGCCCTGGAGGTAGGCGGCGACCTCGTGCTCGGCGCCCTCCACGTGGAAGTGGGTGAAGGCGGCCTTGGTGGCGCCGTTGAAGTGGTAGTCGGCCAGGCCCTGGCGGTGCAGGGCCAGGTGCTCGACCAGGTGCGTGACGCCGGTCCGGGCGAGCGTCTCGTCGGCGACACCGACACGGAAGACGAGTCCGGCGCGCACGGGCCCGGTGGCGTACGCGAAGAGGGTGGGTATGCCGTCGACCTCGGTGCGGTGGATGGCGGCCTGGGGGTTCATCTGGGGCCTCTGTTCGGCGTGTTCATGGGGGTCATCCTCTGGAGAGCGCGGCGTCGCGGTGCTTGACGTAGGCCGCGGTGGCGTCGCGGCTCAGGTCGGCCCAGGGGTACTCGGACGCGAGGTTGCCGAGGACGCGGAAGCAGGCGGCGGCCCGAGGCAGGTCCCCCATGAGGGAGAACAGGGCGGCGAAGTAGCCCGCCACGGTGACCCAGCCGTAGCCGCGGTGGAAGTGCGGGTGGAGCACGGACCGCTCGGCGGCCTCGACGAGTTCGGTACGCACGGCGTCCTGCCGCAGGTACTCCTCGCGCTCCTTGCCCTTCAGGTCGAGCCAGTGCTCCATGTGCACCTCGGCCACCATCCCGCCGTTCATGGCGCCTTGTGGAGCGTTGACGAGGCATTCCCGCGCGAAGCCGTGGGCCGCCTCCCAGCTCCCGCTCCACTTGGGGCACAGCTGCTGGAGCAGCCGGCCCTGCGCGGTGAGGTGGTTCGGGTGGTGTGCGGACAGCCGGTCGTACCGGCGCCGCGCCTCGTTCTGCCCGAGCTGCAGCCCCATGGCGGTGGTGAGGCGTGAGGCCCAGGCCGCGTCGAAGGCCGGGTCGAGCGCGGTGGCCCGGATCAGATGCTGCTCGGCCTGCCGCAGGTGCGCGTGCAGCCCGGCGAACTGCTCACGGCTGACCTGCTTGGCGGGCGCGGCGGTCCGGATCTCCCAACCGATCTTCACCTCGCGGTCGCCGAGGACGGTGAGCGCGAGCACGTCGTCGGGCGTGGCGGCGAGGAGGTCGCGCATCCAGTCCTCGACGCCCTTGACGTCGGCCAGGACACCGACGGCGAAGCTGCGATCGGTCCCCTGCGGCAGCCCGTACACGTACTGACGTATGGCCGCCCAGTCCCACGCGGCGGCGGCCTGCCGCAGCCAGGCGGCCTCGGGGAAGGCGGAGGCGACCTCGAAGTCGGGGGGCGGCAGGGAGGGGGCGGAGGGGTGTGACATGGCCGGATACTAAGCGAGGCCGGTGACAACTGGATTCGCCGGGCGAGCCCGGTTCGTGGCGGGCAGAAACTCGACCGTGTCTTGGCCGTCCCCCGACCATCCGGCCACCTTCCGTTAACGGGGCCTCCATAACCTCCGCGCGCCTTGATCACCTGTCGTGTCAGAGGGCAGGCGTCCTGCAACTGCCCGCTCCCAGCGCAAGTCAACGGGCATGTTCGTCGCTCGCGATACCTCCTGAGGGCAGGACCCAACGGTGGTCACCGCATAGCACCAAGAGCCACTGCACCGCCCCGCCGGACTGCTATGGGGACATGAGGGCCCCCGTCAGCGCGCCGATCTTGCCCGTTGTGAACGCCCGCCGGCCTCAGCGCTCTTCAGCTTCACCTTCCGCAGCCCTCACGGTCGGCCGGCCGTAGGCACCGGCGCCGCAGGCCGCTTGCCCGCACGCGCGATGGCCAGGGCGCGGGCGCGGTCGTACGCGGCAACGGGGTTGGCGTGGTAGGTCCAGGGCTCCGCGCCCACCCACGGCTCAAGCAGCCGGAAGTGTTCCAGGGCCTCGCTGCCCTTCCCGGCCAGGGTCAGGGCCGCGGCGAGGCGGTGGCGGACCAGGGGGGCGCGCGGGTCGTCGGCGGGTACGGCGGCGAGCGCGGCGCGGACGGCGTCCAGCTCTGCCTTGGGGTGGCGGCCGGCGAGCGGCACCGGGCCGGGGCCTTGCAGGGCGCGTTCGAAGGCGGCGTCCAGGGGGAGGACGGAGAGGAGCGACTGCGGCGGGGCCGAGGCGGCGGCCTCCTGCGCGAAGCGGTGGGCCAGGCGGTCCGAGCCGCACCACTTGGCGCACCAGTACTGGAGGGCGTTGAGGTGGCCGTAGAAGTGGTGGGGGGCGCGGGCGGTCAGCCCGGCCCAGAGGTGGCGGAACTCCTCGTGCGGGAGGACGAGGCCGCGAGCCGCGGTGACCAGGGTGACCCAGGGGGACGGGTCGTGGGGGGCCAGGGCGGCGGCCGTCCGGGCGGCGTCCTGAGCAGCTGAGAGAAGCTGCTGGAAGCGGGCCAGCCGGTCGGCGGAGGTGTCCTTGGCGTAGCCCTCGCCGCGGGCGTGCCAGGCGCGGTAGAGCAGGGCCTGGGCGTGGACGGCCGCCGCGTCGGGGGCGTCGGGGCGCTCGGTGCGCCAGGCGTTCAGCCAGGCGTCCTCCTCCGCGGCGACCCGGGCGAGGGTGGTCAGCCGGTACCAGCGCCGGTCCCAGTCCTGGCCCGCCGCGGCGAGCAGGGCCGCGCCCGGGCGCCAGTCACCTTGGCGGGCGGCGAGGGTGGCGTCGGCGAGCTCGGGGGCAGTCGGCCCGTACTCCGTGGGGTCCAGCTCCTCGCGCGGTAGCAGGCCGTACGCGGTGACGTCCATGCCGGCCGTACCGTTGCGGTTGGCCCGGGCCAGGCGGGCGCTGGTCCAGAGGGCCCAGGCGAGGACGGGGAGGCCTATGGCCATGGCGGTGTACTGGAGCAAGGGCGGCATGGCTCTGTGGTGCTTTCAGAGGGGGCGTGCGGACGGGTGACGTCCGGCATCATCGCTGATCGCTGATCACAGTGCCACTGAGGTCGGAGAACGCGGAAGCCCCACCGGATGTTCACCGGCGGGGCTTCCGTTCAGCCGACAGCGACTGAGAAGGCGGATCTAGGGAACTTCATCCAACTGTGCACGATGCCTTCCCGAGATGGCACTTTCCTGGATTTCGATATCCCCCGAGGCGACGCGTTCGCGGAGCCACGGCCGCAGATCTCCGTAGTCGGCTTCCGGTGGAACATCGACCGCCATCAGGTTTTCGAATCCGTCGGTGGTCTCCCAGCTACATCCCGCCTCCTGCAGTTTGCGCTCCACGGACTGCCGGGCACCGTCCCGCATGAAAACGATCCGGACGGTGGAATGCCCCGACTCCGCCGTGAAGCTCTCGTAGACGAGCTCTCGCCGTTCGTGGTCCGCACGGACACGGATCAGGTCACCGAACGCGATTCCTGGAACGAAGAACGGCGTGTTCGCCACTCGGATCTCGAACCTGACATCTGTCTTCTCGCCCCAGAGGCGCTCCACCGAGACCGGCGGCCAGCCCGAGTCGTCTCGGTTCAGGTCGAACGCGACCTTGAACATCTTCGCGCCACTGGCCGAGACAGGCCGTTCACTCGGATGGGACACGTTCACTCCTCCGGCAGGAAGTCGCGCAGCTCGTCATCCCACTCCTCGACTGTTTTCGCAGACTTGTCCCTGTTGCAGCGTCGGCAGGCCACACAGCCGTTGTGAGGTGCTCCGCAGCCACCCTGCTTCTTGGGAATCTTGTGGTCGATCTGAGCATCGTCCGGCTGCCCCTTGATGGGGTTGCCGTCCTCGTCCCGCGAGGCCCGACGCTCCACACTGCGGCCACAGTAGTCACACTTCAGGTCTCCGCCGTTCTTCTTCTTGTTCTCGTCGTAGACCTTCTGTCGACCACTGTCGGTGAAGTCGTCCCCGGCACGCTCGTTCGGGTGAGTTCCGCAGTTGTGGACGAGAACGGCAGTGTCCTCCGCCAGTTCAGCCTGCACATAGTACGTGTGCAGACCCTCGATGCTGAGGTCGTAGGTGATGTGCTGCGCCGTGTACGACCTGACCGCGACGATCTCGGTCGAGGCACCGTCCTCGCTCTGGAGCTTCCGACCCGCCTTGAGATCACCGGCCTGGGTCCAAGCGTTGCGGCTGACCTCGTAGAACTGGTGGTGCTTGGTGGTCTGGATCGTCTTCGGACCCGACTTCGTGGCGACGACGACGTCGACGTAGTCACGGTCGGTCTTGGTGACGATCACCTCCTTGACCCGGTGCTTCTCCTTCTTCTTCTTGCCGGGTTCGGCCGTCAGGACGTAGTCCCCGGCCTTGACCTGAGAGATCGGCTTGACAACGCCGTTGGCCATCAGCACACCGGTCAGGCCCGTGAAGCTGTGCGGCGTGATCGGGCAGCTGCCCGGACGTGAACCGGACCCCGCTGCCTCCTCCGCAGCCTGCGGCCTGGCCTTGGGCCCGTACCTGCTGGCCCCTGCGCCGAAGACACCACCTGTGACGGCGCCGATCGCGGTCGCCTTGGCCGCGCCGCTCGCGCTGCAGCCCTCTTCGCTGGTCGCGCAAGTAACGCCGTAACTGACCGCGCCTTCCGCAGCTCCACCTGCGGCGCCCATGGCCGCGCCCTGCACGACCTTGCCGCCGACACCGGCGAGCAGGCGGCCCACCGCGCCGGAGGCCGCACCGCCGGCCGCGCCACCGAGAGCACCGGTGACACCGCCGATCGCGACCGCGCCGAGGAAGCCGCCGACGGACTTGGGTCCGTCGCTCATCATGTAACCGACGCCGTTGGCCGCGGCGCCCGCGAGGGCCGCGCAGCCGATCGCACCGGCACCGGCCGTGGCCGCCGTACAGCCCGCGAAGACCACGACACCGACCGCCACCGAAGCGATGGTCGCGGCGTGCTGCTTCACAAAGTGGGCTGTGGCCTTGGCCGCCTTCTTGACGCCTCTGCCTATCTTCTTGACGGCCTTCTTCGCCGCCTTGACCGCCTTGGCTACTCCGTGTTTGACCGCCTTGGCGACGTTGCGGACGGTCTTCTTGATGTGGTGGACGACCTTATGGACGTACTTCTTTACTCGTTTGTAGGTGCGTTTGACATATCTCTTGATCTTTTTGACGCTGTCGTGCACATAGTGCACAGCCTTCCGGACCGCCCGGCGGGCCTTGTGGACCACCTTCTTGGCCGCCTTCTTGATTTTCTTGGCGGCCTTGCGGACGGCCTTCGCGGCCTTCTTGACAACGTGCTTGGTCTTCTTCCAGGCCGACTTGGCGACCTTCTTGACCTTCTTGGTGACCTTCTTGACGGCCTTCTTGATGAACGAGAACCAGTGGCCGGTCGGGTCGGTGCCCGTCATCGGGTTGTCGTTGGCGTACGCGTACTGATTCGCGTTCACCGAGTCCGGCAACGGGTTGTTGCTCACCGTGTCGCGGCTGTTGAACTGGCCGGTCTGCGGCGAATACCAGCGCGCGGCCATGTTGACCTTGGCCGTCTGCGGGTCGGTCCACCCGGACTGGTAGCCCAGGTTCCCCAGCATGCCGGCAGTGGACGACGTCTTGCCGAACGGCGTGTACGTCGTCGAGCCGCTCAGCGCCTCCGCCGCGTCGGTGAACTGGGCCACCACATCGTCGTGGACGTCCGTCAGGGCCAGGACTGACGATACGGCCGTCTTCACGCCGAGGAGGGTGCCGTCCACGTCGCGGCTGTAGGACGCGTAACCGTCCGAGGCCACGTCGTTCCCGGCGCCGCTGTACTTGAAGTTGAAGACGTCGGCGCCAGTACCGTCCTTGGCGGACAAGACACGGTCCAGACCGTCATAGGTGTACGTCCGGTCACCCTCGTTGATCACGCGGTTGAAGGCGTCGGCCTTGAGCAGGGTCTGCGTCCCGCCCTCGTCCGTGATCGTCTTCAGCGTGCCGCGCGCGGTGTAGGTGTACGCGTTGTGCCCGTCCGACGTGAGCCGGTTGCGGGCGTCGTACGTGTACGTGTCGCCGCCGACGCGGGTGCGGTTGCCCGAGGCGTCGTAGCCGTAGGCCTCCGTGGTCGTGCCGTTGTTCCACGACGTGAGGCGATTCGCCCAGTCGTAGGTGTACGTGTTCGACGAGGCGCCGCTGACCCCTGTCGTCGTCTTGGACGTCAGGTTGTCGTTCTCGTCCCAGCCATAGGCGATGGAGGCGAGGACCTTGCCGGTGGGCGAAGTCAGCTTGTCGTTGGTGATGCGCTCCAGGGAGTCGTAGGAGAACTCACGCTTCGACTTGCCGGTGCCGTAGTCGATCTGCTTGACGTTGCTGTTGACGTCGTAGGTGTAGGTCAGCGCGGAACCGGTGGCACCGTCGTTGACCGTCTTCAGCCGGCCGGCCGTGTCGTACCCGTAGGTCGTCGTGCCGGAGGCGTCCGTGCGGGAGGTCATCGCGCCGTCGCCGTTGTAGGCGAAGGAAGACGAGCCCGAGGGGCCGGATGTCGACAGCAGCAGGCCGCGGTCGTCGTAGCTGAAGGTGTTCAGGTCGGCGCCCGCACCCGCTACGGCCGTGATGCGGTCGTCGGAGTCGTACGCGTAGGTGTGGTCGACCGTGGCGGCCTCCGCACCCGTGCCGGTGGTCTTCGTCAGCCGGCTCTTCGCGTCGTACTCGTTGGTGACGACCACACCGCCCGGTGAGCGCTGCTCCTTCACCCGGCCGTTGGCGTCGTACACCGTGGTGAAGGTGCGGTCGGCCAGGTCGGGGTGGGCCGGGGTGGACGGCTCGATCTGAGACTCGGGCAGCCCCCAGGTGTTGTAGGTGGTGATGAACGGGTTGCCACGGCCGTCGGTGAAGCGCGTGCGGTTGCCCGCCGCGTCATAGCCGTAGGTCGTGGTGATCGACTCGGTCGCGGAGACCGGCTCCACCGCCCTGGTGACCAGGCCCGTGGGGTCCACGGTCAGCGTGGTCGTGTGCCCGCGGTAGTCGGTCACCGACAGGACATTGCCAGCCCGGTCGTACGTGGAGCTGCTGGTACGCAGCACACCGCCGAGCGGGTCCAGGTCCTGTGTGGAGACCAACCGCCCGAAACCGTCGTAGGTGTTCTTGCTGCTCGTGCCGTCGGGGTCTTTGGAGGTGAGGACCTCGCCGTCCATGTTGTAGGTGAACGTCGACACGTTGCCCGCGGCGTCAGTCACCTCGGTGGTCTCGCCCAGGGCGTTGTACTTGTACGACTCCGCCACACCGGTCGGAGAGATCCTCCGGGAGAGGTCACCGCCGGGCGCGTTGTACTCGTTGATCGCCGTGTAGGCCCGCTGCGTCGGCTGGCGCACGATCTCCGTGCTGGTCAGCTCGTTGCCGAGGTAGTCCCAGGTGGACTCCTCACGGGCGCCGTTCGGGCGGGTCGTCGAGAGCAGGTCGCCGTTGGTGTCGTAGACGTACGTCGTCTTGTCGCCGCCGGGCTCCGTGACCGAGGCCACGTCGCCGAGCTGCGTGTACGAGTACGTCGTGCGGTTGCCCAGCGGGTCGACCTCGGCCGAGACCTGCCCCAGGTCGTTGTACTCGTTCCAGGACATGGCCGTGACCGGCGCCGAGGACCCCGGCGGGGTGTAGTTCGGCAGCTTCGTCGAGGTCTCCTGGCCCTCGGCGTCGTAGGCCGTCACCGTGACGTTGCCGAGCGGGTCGGAGGTCTCGGTCTGCTCGCCGAACGTGTTGTAACCCATCATCGAGACGGGACGGACGGCCGTGGCCGTACCACCGTTCGTCTCCGCGTTCACCACCGGTTCGGTGACGGTGGTCTGCTGGGCAGCCTCGTCGTAGCCGTAGTCGGTCGTATTGCCGTTCGCGTCGGTCATCGACAGCGGCAGACCCCGCTGGTCCAGCTGGTACGTGGTGGTGTGCACCGCGCTGCCGGCCGCCGGAAGCGTGCCGTTGTACACCGACGACACCTGGGAGGCGGTCAGTGCCTCACCGTAGACCTGGACGTCGGCGATCGAGCCGTTGGCGTTCTCGGCGTACGTCCCGTTGTAGAGCCGTCGTCCGATCTGCAGCGGGCCGTTGGCCGCCCAGGGCGAGGTGAAGGCGGTCGTGGTCCCGGACTGGGAGCCGTTGACGTACAGCTTCAGCGACGCGGTGGCCTGGTCGTAGACACCGGTGAGGTGCGTCCAGGTACCGCTCGTCACCGCCGACGTGCCGGAGTAGGTCCGGATGGTCGACGCGCCGCTGGTGTCCGAGCCGTGGCGGTTGAAGGTCCAGCCGTACGCCGTGGAGTAGTACAGCTGGAAGCCGCTGGCCACCTTGCCGTCCTGCGCGAGGAAGGTGCTGTTCGCGCTCGTCGAGCCGAGCTTGACCCAGGCCGAGACGGTGAAGCTGCCGCTGGTGTTCACGGCCGGGCCGTCCGCCTGGCCGTAGGCGTTGGCGGTGCCGTTGAAGACCGCCGAGCCGCCCTTCTCGGTGGAGCGGGTGACGGCGGTGCCCAGCGTCACCTTGCGGTTGCCGCCGGAGGAGTCGTTGGCCGCGAGGCCACTGGTCTCCGACAGCTTCCAGCGCGCCACGGGCGCGGTGCTGCCGTCATGCTCGACGGTCCCGGTGACGTTGCCCAGGTTGTCGTAGAGCGTGTCCGTGGTGTTGACGTCGCCGGTCGCCGGATCCGTCTCCGTCTCGCTGACCACATTGTCGTCAGGGTCGTAGGAGACCTTCGTGGTCCGGTTGGCCCCCGTCGGGTCCAGCACCGAAGACGTGACCCGGTCGTCCGCGTCCACCGTGAACGTGGTCGTCGTACGGCCGTCGTTGGTCACCTGCTTGATCAGGTTCCCGGCCATGTCGTACGTGTTGGACTCCTCGACGAACTGCTTGCCGTTCGCCGGGTCCTTGCGGGTGACGCTGGCCGTGAGGCCGTCGTCGGTGTAGGTGTACGCCGTCACCCAGCCCATGGCGTCCGTGATGGACGCGAGGCGGCCGGCCGGGTCGTAGGCCCGGGACTCCTGCACCAGCGTGGTCGGCGCCGACGGGTTGTTCGGGTCGCCGGTGTAGTTGAGCAGGTTCGTCGTGAGCGGGCGGCCCTCGCCGTCGAAGGTGTAGGTGTTGACGTTCCCCGCGGGGTCGGTCTCCTTCACCTTGTTGCCGTAGACGTCGTACTCGAACGACGTGGTGTCGCCGCCCGGGTCCGTGCGCGTGGCGAGACGGTTGTAGGCGTCGTACGTCATCGACGTCGTCCGCGAGGCGTCGCCGCCGGTGAGGTCGGCGACGGTCTGCGAGGTGACGTCTCCGTCGTAGTCGTAGACGGTCGTCGTCTTCGCCTGGTGCACCGCGCCGGTGACGCGGTTGGTGACCGCCGGGGCGGTCTCGGTGGTGACCTGGTCGTTCTTGTCGTACGTCCAGGTGGTGGTCAGGCCGTTCGGCTGGGAGTCGGATATCTCCTTCTGGGAGACCTTCCGGCCCAGGTTGTCGTACGTGTAGACCACCTTGGCGCCGTTGGCGTCCGTGACCGAGGCCAGGTCGCCGTTGGCGTAGTAGACGTTCTGCGTCTTCTTGCCGCCCGGCGTGGTGACCGTGTCGACCAGGCCCGCGGGGGCCACCGCCGTTCCGCCCTCGGCCGCGGGGGTCGTGGACGTGGTGTAGGTGGTGGTGGCGGTGCGGCCGCCCGGGTGGCCGGGCACCGGCGGGGTGGTCACCGACAGCAGGTTGCCGCCGGTGTCGTAGGTGTAGCTGGTCAGGTACGTGTTGTCCGTCGCGGACGCCGAACGCGCGTCCCGCTCGGTGAGGAGCAGGTCGTTGCGCGGGTCCATGGGCGGGAAGGCGGTCGTCGCGTCGGGGTAGTACGTGTAGTACTCCGTCGCGCACTTGTTCGCCGCCGTGTCCTGGCAGTCGGTCTGCGAGACCGTGTTGCCGCGCACGTCGTGACCGGTGATGCTGCGGTTGCCGTTGGCGTCCGTCACGGTGTGCAGGAAGCCGCCCGTGTCGTAGCCGTACGTCGTCCGCTTGCCCTCGGTGTCGATCGCGGCGAGCAGGCGGTCGCCCATCTCCGCGTCGTACACGTACGTCAGCGTCTTGTTCGTCGGATCGGTCAGCTTGACCGTCTTGACCGGCGCGATGCCGGAGGACGCCTTGTACGCCGACCAGTGCCGGTCGACCTCGTCCTCGCCGAGCGCGTGGTCATAGGCCGCGACCTCGGCGACGGAACCGGTGAAGTAGCTGACGTCACCGGGCGACTGGTACCAGTTCTTGCCGTAGCCCGCGCCGATGAAGGTGCGGGTGTTCGACTGGTCGGCCGGTGCGCCGGTGAAGTCGGCCACCTTGGCGCCGTCGAGGTACATCGTCTGGGTCGTGCCCGAGGACGACAGGACCGCGTGGTGCCACTGGCTGTCGGTGACCGTGCCGGTGGTGCCGAAGGCCGTGCCGGCGGTGCCGGCGGTGGTCCACCAGTGGCCGTGCAGCTTGTTGTCGGCGCCCACGTACAGCAGCGGGTTCCAGGTGCCGCTCGGCGTGGTGCCGGTCGGGGCCGTCGACTGGTCCGAGAGGATCACGCCGGGCTTCGCCGTCTTGAACCACAGCTCCACCGCGCGGTTGGCGGAGGAGTGCCACGGGGTGAACGGGATCTCCGCGTAGGAGGAGGTGCCGTTGAAGGACACCGCCGTCACGTCACCCGTGCCGAACGGGCCCGCCACACCCTGCGTGACGGTGTTGTACGTGCCGAATCCGGTGTGGATCTCGTTGGCCGCCTGCGCGGCGCCGCCCGTGTCGGACAGCCTCCAGTAGCCGGAGGGGGCGGAGCCCATCACGGCGGAGCGGTAGACCTGCGAGGAACCGGTGACGGTCGGCGGGTTCAGCTTCCAGGTGCCGCCGTCGCCGTCCGTGGCCTGCGTGACCAGGTCGTCGGTGGGGCCGTAGGTGATGGCCGCCTGCGTCTTGCCGCCCGGCGTGGTGATCTTGCTGAGCAGACCGGCGGACCGCTTGGCGGCCTGGTACTGCGCGGTGATCACCGACGGGTCGAGCGGCTCGGAGTAGATGGCGACCTCGGCCATCTGACCGGTGTAGTGCCCGAGCTGGTCGTTCGGGTTCATCGCCGGCCAGCCCTGGGTGTTCACACCCGCGCCGAGCGAGATGTACGGCTGGTTCCAGTCGTTGATCGTGCCGGACAGGGAGCCCTGCGCGACACCGTCCAGGTAGAGCGTCTGGCTGGTGGCCTGACCGGTGAGGACCGCGTTGTGCCACTGGCCGTCGGTGACGGTCGCGGTGGACACGATGTTGGGGCTGCAACTGGGCGACATGGCCAGGCAGCCGCGCAGCTTGCCGTCGGTGCCGACGTACACCGCGGGGGTGTTCTTCGTCGTGTTGTTCACCGGGTCGGCGTCGCTCAGCGGCTTGTCGCCGTAGTAGAAGAGCACTCCGCCGGCCGTGGTCGTCTTGAACCACAGCGAGACCGACGTGTACGACGGCGTCGCACCCGGCGCGGAGGGCATCTCCACGTAGGAGGTGGTGCCGTTGAACGTGGCCGTGGTCTGCGTCGAGCCCGCGAGGACCGACGAGCTGCCCAGGGTCACGTTGTGGTACAGGCCGTTGTAGCGGCCCTGGTTCAGGTCGACGGTGTCCTTGGCGACGGTCGCCCCGGCCGCCTCGCCGAGCCGCCAGTACGCGTACGGGTCGGCGTCCAGCACCGTGGTGCGGTAGTGGTTGCCGGTGACGTACGTGTACGACGTGCAGTGCGTCCAGTCGGCCGGCGGGCAGACCTTGGTCAGCTGGTCGCCGGTGTAGCTGTACTGCCACGTCTGCGCGGTGCTGGAGTCGCCCGCGGTGGACGGGTCGGTGGCCACGGTCGCGACGTGCGCGGTGGTGGCACCGGTCGGGGTCTGCCACGCCAGCGTCAGGGAGCGCTTCGACGTGTCGTTGGTGATCTTCGTGAGCTGCTTGGACGTGTTGTACGTGAACGTCTCGGTGCGGCCCGCGTAGTCCTTGATGCTGGAGATGGCGTAGGTGCCGGCCTTCGCGGTCGCCTGCTTGAAGGCGTACTCCGTGAAGTCCTTGTCCGTCAGCGTGTAGCCGCCGGTCACCGACTGCAGACGCGCGTAGCGGCCCATCGGGGGCTGGAACGTGCCGTCGCTGTTGCGGCCGAAGGCGACCTGCTCACCGCCCGGGTAGGTGACGATCACGCTGGTGACCGCCCCGGACGGGTCCTTGACCTCGGCGGCCTTCATGTCGACGACCGTCGACCAGCCGGCGCCGAAGGCGCTGTCGATGCGCGGGTCGATGCTGTTGTACGACCGCTCGATCTCCAGCGACGGGCCGACCACCTCGACGTCCGCGTCGCTGTCGTCGGTGGTGTAGTTCGCCTCCGACGGGTCGAACTCGTGGCCGTCGGTGTTCTGGGCCAGGCCCGAGGTCACCGGCGGCTGCGGCACCGCGGTGGTGAAGCGGCTGGAGTAGGTGACCTCCTCGTAGCCGTCGGTCACGCCCACGTACCAGACGTAGTTCTTCGACCAGGTCAGCTTGCCCGCGGGGATCTTCCAGCTGCTCTTGGTGAGGTTGCCGGAGGTGACCACCGGGGTGGTGCTGCCGGAGTCGGCGTCGTACACCTCGTAGCTGTAGGTCAGGCTCGCGTTCGGCCACTTGTCGGCGTCGCTCGCGTAGACCAGCAGCTCCGGCTGGAGGGTGTTGGCCTGGAAGTTCTCCGGCGGGTACTGGGCGTTGACCTGCGGCGCGGTGTTCGGCGCGTAGGTCAGGTCCAGCGAGGGCCGCCAGGCGGCGGTGGCCGAGTCGTCGGAGTGGAACTTCTTCCAGTGCAGGCCGTCGCTGGTCGGCGCGGCCATGGCCAGGCCGTAGTTGGCCCCGCCGGTGGCGACCTGGGTGAACCACGAGGTCGACAGCGTCACCGGCATCTTCACGCCGACGCTCGCGCTGCCGCTGCTGTTGGTGCAGGAGGCACCCGGGTCGGGGGTGGTGGTGCCGATGGCGGAGCCGTACGACGGGCCGGGGTAGGTGGTGGTCGTCGACGGCGACCACGACTGGGTCACCGGGTAGACCGAGAAGGCCTCCGGCGTGCAGGTCGAGGACCACAGCGCCCAGAGGTTCAGCTGGGCGGCGGACACCTTCTGGCCGGCCAGCGTCGTCCCCAGGTTGGAGAACTGCAGGAAGGAGTTGGCCTTGGTGGTGCCGCTGTCGTACGAACCGACCTTGATCTGCGTCTCGGCGGAGCGGTTGGAGGCGTAGTCGGTCTGGACGTACGTCGCCTCGCTCGCGAGGACCGTGGTCGGGTCGACGGTGACCGGGTAGACCCGCTTGGGGTCGTCCAGCCAGGCCCGGTCGGCGGTCATCCGCAGCGCCGGCTCGCCGTCGACGGTGGTCAGCTCGTAGGAGACCGCTCCGGAGCGCGCGCCCTCACCGGAGCGCCGGTCTATGTTGGCGTCCTCCATGTAGGCGTGCGGGGCGGTGGCGGCGACCTTGCCGTCGGCGCCGACGAACTCCACGTCGCCGTTGTCGGCCAGGCGCGGGGTCAGACCCTGGGCGTCCAGCTTGAAGACCCAGGAGTTGGCGGCGTCCGGCGAGCGCAGGACGACGTTCTCCTTGAAGCCGTCGGCGATCGGGACGAGCTGGACGTCCGTGTCGGGCAGCACGCCGTTGTAGACGACCGTGCCGTCGGTGCCCTTGGTCGCGGCCACCTTGGCCGCGCCGTTCAGCTCGTAGGCGAGGGCACGGCCGGAGCCGAGGCCGACGGAGGCCAGCTCGTCGTCGGCCGCGTTCGGGGCGAAGTCGACGTCGAGGGAGTTGGCCTTCTGCTCGAAGCGGCCCTCCTCGTCCTTGACGAGGCGGGTGTCGATCGGCTGCCAGGTGCCGTCGGGTGCCCTGAAGTTGGTGCGGCCGCTGTAGTGGCGGATCGTCGTCGAGCCGTCCTCGTTGACGTAGTAGTCCGAGGTCTCCGTCGACTTCTTCGCGTCGCGCTTGCTGGTGGCCGGGTCGAAGCTCTTGCCGGTGCCCCGGGCGGGGCCGGTCGTGGCCTGCTCCGGCTTGTCCACGGGGCGCTGGTAGGCGTCGAGCTCGCCCTTGCCCTTGCCGGGCGCGCGGCCGACGCCGCGGTCGGCGTCGGTGGCGTCGGCGGAGGCGTGGTGGCTCTTGCCGCGGGCGGTGCCGCCCTCCTGGTCCGGGGTGTCCGGATCGCCCGGCTCGCTCACCCACTTCCAGAGACCCGAGAGGGACAACTCCGGCATTTTCGGTGCCGAAAGGGTGGCACCGGTGGCCTCTGCCGTCTCTGTGGTGAGCATGAACGACAGGGACACAAGGACAGAAAGAGCGGTAGCCCTCGCTCTGCGCCGTCCGGAACCACCCGGAGGGTACAAGCGAGGGCTACGCACCCAGCGAACACGCATGGGCAAGCCTCTACTTACGAGCCGACAAAAGCTTCGCAAGTTTGCCCCAAGAACGTGCAAAGGCTCCACACGAGACGGGCAACGTTAGCTGATCTTTACCAACGACCCGGAACCCTGGGGGCAGTTCACGCGTTAGATGCCCTCACGGCCTGTCTGATCGCTTGCGCCACCGTCTCCTTGAGACTTTCGTCCGGCTTCGCGACGGTCACGTTCCCGGCCGTCTCCGCCTTCACCGCCGACGCGTCGTCGACCAGGACGAAACGCACCGCCGTGTTCTTCCCGGCGGCGGCACGCGTGACCTGAACCTGCGGCGTGCCGACCGCCACCACGACATCGCACTGACGCTGGATCAGGCTGTTGAGGAACGGCTGGACGTTGCCCGCCGACTGCGGCCCCGTGACCGGCACATAGGTGACCCTGGCCAGCGTGTCCCGGGATGCCTGCTGCATGCCCTCCCACGCCGAAGCGGCGAGCGTTCCCCGCGTGATGCCCTTGTCCCCCGTCAACATGCACGCGTCGAAGTCCTGGTACTGGCGCGCCCGAGGATCAGGGGGCGCGGCCCGCTCCTCCCCGGCGAACAGCCAGGCGCCCACCAGCCCGAGCACGACGACGGCCGCACCGCCGCCGGCCACCCAGGCCCCACGGCCCCGCAACGCGCCGGCCACCGCCGCCAACGCGCGGACCACCGGTGCCCCGCGCGTGGATCGGGTCTTCTTGTTGCCGGCACGCCAGCCACGCCGGGTCTTCATCGGGCGTCTCCCCCCGAGGCCCTGACGAACAGGCAGTGCAGCGCCGCTCCGAGCGTGGAGGCGAACAGCAACAGGACGTCGGCGGCGTACTGCAGGCCGTGG
Source organism: Streptomyces sp. NPDC093984 (assembly GCF_044764595.1). Taxonomy (NCBI): domain Bacteria; kingdom Bacillati; phylum Actinomycetota; class Actinomycetes; order Kitasatosporales; family Streptomycetaceae; genus Streptomyces; species Streptomyces sp. NPDC093984. The sequence continues at coordinate 62,821 of NZ_JBIWIM010000011.1, forward strand.
GTGTCCACCGGTGTGAGCATGGCCTCGAACAGCCATGCCACGTTCACCGCACTGAAGATCACCGCCGCCAGCCAGTCCGCGCGCGTGCCCCGCCGGAAGGCCAGCACAAGCGAGGGCACGGCACCCAGCATTCCCAGACTCAACAGGGGTACGGCCGCCAGTGCCGCCCGGGGCAGCAGCCCGGGAACGGTGCCTGTCACCGCTTCAGTCGCGCGCGCGGCGACCACGTCGTGCTTCACGGCCGTTCACCTTCGCCTCTCAGGAGCGCCTACGTAGAGGTCCGTACATATACACGAATATGGACGGGACGCCGTAGGGTACCTCCCCGGCCGGACGACGCCGACAGGGGAAGTTCTCCGCGAGGCCGCCGCCTCAGCCGCCGCACTGACGCAGCATCATCTGCTTGTCGGCCGTCGTCACGGGGAGGTCGTACTTGAGCGACACCTGGGCGAAGCGGACCGAGTAGGCGCAGCGGATCTGTGTGTTCGGGGGCAGCCAGGTCGCCGGCCCGGAGTCGCCCTTCGCGCCATTGGTCGGTCCGTCCACCGGGATCAGGTTCAGCGGGTCGTTGGCGATGTCCTCCCGCTTGTCCTTCGACCAGCGCGAGGCACCCATCTGCCAGTCGTACGACAGCGGCATGACGTGGTCTATCTGCACTGTCGCCGCATGGGACTTGGTCCACCCGATCGTCTTCCCGGTGTACGGGTCGTGCAGCGTCATGGAGGTGACGACGCAGTCCGAGCCCGCCCGGAAGCGGACCTTCTCGCCATCGCGCTTCAGGAGATCGTTGCGCGAGTCACACCCGTTGTGGGAAAAGGGGATTCCGCCCGGGGCCGAGTCGGTCCAGGCGTAGCCGAACTTGTCCCGCTCGTACCCCGTCTTGGGTCCGCGGCCCTTCGTCGCCACTTTCTCGATCAGCGACCGGGCCTTCGCCTTGTCCGCGCTCGAAGTGATGGCTGCCAGGCCCGGCTTCGTCCCGTCGGGGTTGTCCAGCGGGTTCACAGCCCGGCCGTCGGCGGCCGTGGGGACGGCGGAACCGGAGGGTCCGCCGTCCGCGGGCGGGGCCAGGTCCTTGCACCCGGTCACCGTCAATCCGGTGGCCAGCAGAACGGCGGATGCCAGCAGGGCGCGCCGCCTTCCGCCACAGTGCCCGACGTGCCGCTCAGTACGCATTGCGCGACGCCCTCCCCTTGCCTGTACCGCCCGCGCCGGGCCGTTCTCCCGGTCTCACGGTAACCGTCAAGGGGTTATGTCCCTCGCATCGCCTTCGTCATGCGTACGAGAACCGCCCCGCTCACGCGCCGCGACCCGATACGACCGCTCCGACCCACTAGGACCCGCTCAGGCCATATCTGTCCGATAGAGTCCGTTAGGGAACGCAAGGACCGCTAGGACCGGTTAGGACCGGTTAGGACCGGTTAGAGCTAGCTAGGGCCGGCTAGGGCTCGCTAGACCCGCTACGACCCCAGGATCGATGTCAGGAACTCCCCGACCCAGCCCAGCAACTCCCGGCCGACCAGCGGCTTTCCGCCCACCTTCGCCGTCTTGGGGCGGGGCACCAGGACCTGGTGGACGGCCGGCTTGACGATGGTGCCGGGGTACAGGCGCTTGAGCCGCAGTTCCTGGGACTCCCTCAGCTCCACCGGCGCGAAGCGGATGTTGGTGCCCTGCAGGACGATCTCGCCGACACCGCAGGCGCGGGCGAGCATGCGCAGGCCCGCCACCAGAAGGAGGTTCTCGACCGGCTCGGGCAGCTTGCCGTAGCGGTCGACGAGTTCCTCGCGGACGGCCTTGATGTCCTCCTCCGAGTTCACGGAGGCGATCGCGCGGTAGGCCTGCAGGCGCAGCCGCTCGCCGGGCGCGTAGTCGTGCGGGACATGGGCGTCGACGGGCAGCTCGATCTTGACCTCGAGCGGCGCCTCTTCTTCGATCTCGCCGGTCTCCAGCTGGCGCCGGTAGTCCGCGACCGCCTCGCCGACCATCCGCACGTACAGGTCGAAGCCGACGCCCGCGATGTGGCCGGACTGCTCGCCGCCGAGCAGGTTGCCCGCGCCGCGGATCTCCAGGTCCTTCATCGCCACGTACATGCCCGCGCCCATCTCCGTGTGCTGGGCGATGGTCGCCAGCCGCTCGTGGGCGGTCTCCGTCAGCGGCTTCTCCGGCGGGTAGAGGAAGTACGCGTAGCCGCGCTCCCGGCCACGGCCGACGCGGCCGCGCAACTGGTGCAGCTGGGACAGGCCGAAGGTGTCGCCGCGCTCCACGATCAGCGTGTTGGCGTTGGAGATGTCGATGCCCGACTCGACGATCGTCGTGGAGACCAGCACGTCGAACTTCTTCTCCCAGAAGTCGACGACGACCTGCTCCAGCGCCTGCTCCGACATCTGGCCGTGGGCCGTGGCGATCCGCGCCTCGGGGACGATCTCACGCAACCGCGCCGCCGCCCGGTCGATCGACTCCACCCGGTTGTGGATGTAGAAGACCTGGCCCTCGCGCAGCAGCTCACGGCGGATCGCGGCGCCGATCTGCTTCTCCTCGTACGGCCCGACGAAGGTCAGCACCGGGTGCCGCTCCTCCGGCGGGGTGGTGATCGTGGACATCTCGCGGATGCCCGTCACCGCCATCTCGAGGGTCCTGGGGATCGGGGTCGCGGACATCGTCAGCACGTCGACGTTCGCGCGCAACTTCTTCAGCTGCTCCTTGTGCTCGACGCCGAAGCGCTGCTCCTCGTCGACGATGACCAGACCGAGGTCCTTGAACTTGGTCTCCGACGAGAACAGGCGGTGCGTGCCGATGACGACGTCCACCGAGCCCTCGCGCAGCCCCTCCAGCACCGCCTTGGCCTCCGTGTCCGTCTGGAAACGGGACAGCGCCCTCACGTTCACCGGGAACTGGGAGTAGCGGTCGGAGAACGTGCCGAAGTGCTGCTGCACCAGCAGCGTCGTCGGGACGAGGACGGCGACCTGCTTGCCGTCCTGGACCGCCTTGAAGGCGGCCCGCACCGCGATCTCCGTCTTGCCGTAGCCGACGTCGCCGCAGATCAGGCGGTCCATCGGGACCGACTTCTCCATGTCCTCCTTGACCTCGGCGATCGTGGTCAACTGGTCCGGGGTCTCCGCGTACGCGAACGCGTCCTCCAGCTCCCGCTGCCAGGGGGTGTCCGCGCCGAAGGCGTGGCCGGGGGCCGCCATGCGCGCGGAGTACAGCTTGATGAGATCGGCGGCGATCTCCTTGACGGCCTTCTTCGCGCGCGCCTTCGTCTTCGTCCAGTCGGCGCCGCCGAGGCGGTGCAGGGTGGGGGCCTCGCCGCCGACGTACTTGGTGATCTGCTCCAGCTGGTCGGTCGGGATGTAGAGGCGGTCGCCGGGCTGGCCGCGCTTGGCCGGGGCGTACTCCACCACCAGGTACTCGCGGGTGGCGCCCTGGACCGTGCGCTGCACCATCTCGATGTAGCGGCCCACGCCGTGCTGCTCGTGGACGATGTAGTCGCCGGACTCCAGGGTCAGCGGGTCGATCGTCTTGCGGCGGCGGGCCGGCATCCGGGCGCCGTCGCGGCCGGCCGCCCGCTGGCCGGACAGGTCGGTCTCCGTGAGCACGGCCAGCTTGAGGGCCGGGTCGACGAAGCCGTACTCGATCGAGCCGCACGCCACGTGCACGACCGACGGGGACAGCGCCCCGAGGTCGGCGTCGAGGCGGGCCGCGATGCCCTCGTTGCCCAGCACCTCGACCGTGCGGGACGCCGGGCCGTGGGCCTCGGTGACGAACACGGTGCGCCAGCCGTCGGCGAGCCAGCCCTTGGTGTCGGCGAGCGCCTTGGCGGTGTCGCCGCGGTAGGTGTCCGGGGCGTGCATGCCCAGCGTGAGCGTGTCCCCCGCCGCGGCATATGTCCCCGTCAGGTCGGCGTCCGCGGCGAACGGGGACACCGACCACCACATCATGCCCAGCTCGCCGGCCCGGTCCCGGACGTCCGCGAGGGACCACAGGGAGGCGGCGCCGACGTCGATGGGGGCCTCTCCGCCGCCGGCGGTGGCCGCCCAGGACGCCTGCAGGAACTCCTGCGACGTGGCCACCAGGTCCGCGGCGCGCGTGCGCACCCGCTCCGGGTCGCACACGACGGCCATGGCGCCCGCGGGCAGGACGTCGAGCAGCAGCTCCATGTCGTCGACGAGGACGGGCGCGAGGGACTCCATGCCCTCCACGGCGATCCCCTCGGCGATCTTGCCGAGCAGTTCGCCCAGCTCCGGGTGGTCCTCGGCGAGGGCGGCGGCGCGCTGCCGCACGTCGTCGGTGAGCAGCAGCTCGCGGCAGGGCGGTGCCCACAGGCCGTGCTCGGCGACCTCCAGGGAGCGCTGGTCGGCGACCTTGAAGTAGCGGATCTCCTCGACCTCGTCGCCCCAGAACTCGATGCGCAGGGGGTGTTCCTCGGTGGGCGGGAAGACGTCCAGGATGCCGCCGCGCACGGCGAACTCGCCGCGCTTCTCCACCAGCTCCACGCGGGAGTACGCGGCGGCGGCGAGGGCGTCCACGACGTCGTTCAGGTCGGCGCTCTGGCCGGTTCTCAGGGACACCGGTTCCAGGTCGCCGAGGCCCTTGACCTGGGGCTGGAGCACGGAACGCACGGCGGCGACGACGACGGAGACCGGGCCGGTCTCGGGGTCGTCGGAGCTCGGGTGGGCGAGCCGTCTCAGGACGGCGAGGCGGCGGCCGACGGTGTCGCTGCGGGGGCTGAGGCGCTCGTGCGGGAGGGTCTCCCAGGAGGGGTACTCCACGACGCCGTCGGGCGGCAGCAGGGAGCGCAGCGCGGCGGCGAGGTCCTCGGCCTCGCGGCCGGTCGCGGTCACGGCGAGCACGGGCCTGCCCGCGTCCCGGGCGAGTGCGGCCACGGTGAAGGGGCGTGCCGCCGGGGGGCCGACGAGGTCGACGTGCATACGGTTGCCGTCGGTCGCGGCCTTGACCGCTTCCGCGAGTGCGGCGTCCTTGACTACGGCGTCGAGCAGACCGTGCAGGCTCATGGAGGGGCATCCGTCCCGGAGTGGGCAACACGAACACCCGGCCGCGAGATTTTCTGGGGCCGGGGTTGTCCAGCGTACGACGCCGGGCGCGTGACCGTCGGGGCTGTGGACAACGTCCCGCCGGCTACGGGGTGAGGGCGCCGGATGGTGCCCGCCCCCGCCGCCCTTACCCGACCCGTCCCCAGGGGCTCCGCCCCTTCGACCCCGCCGGGGGCTCCGCCCCCTGCGCCCCGGCGGGGACTGCGTCCCCTGCACCCCTCGCGGGGCTCCCCCCGGAGCCCGGCGGGGACTGCGTCCCCTGCACCCCTCGCGGGGCTCCGCCCCCTGCACCCCGCTGGGGCTCCGCCCCAGACCCCGTTCGGGGGCCAGCCCCCGGACCCCCGCTCCTCAAACGCCGGAGAGGCTGATTTTCCCCCGGCCGGCTCATTCAGCCCATCTGGGGCCCCTGCTCGAAGAGCTTGGGGGGAGCTTGAGGACGAGGCCGTTCAGGCCGAAGCGAGGGTCTGGGGGCGGCAGCCCCCAGGGACGGGAAGGGTAGGGGCGGCGGGGGCGAAAAAGACTCAGGCCAGGCCAGACGGCGCAGGGAAGCCCGGCGTCGAAGAGCCTGTGCTCCCCGGCGCCGGGCTCCACCCGACTACCCCGTGCTCCCCGCCTCGGGGGCTACTCCGTCGCGATCGCGTTCAGTACGTTCATCCGGCCCGCCCGGAACGCCGGGATCAGGGCCGCGAACAGCCCCACGAAGGCCGAGGCGACGAACACGCTCGTGATCGTGCCCCACGGGATCTGCAGGACGTTCAGGCCCTCCAGGGCGAGGAGCTTCTGGGCCGTGGCGCCCCAGCCCATGCCCAGGCCGAGTCCCAGCAGGGCGCCGAAGAGGGCGATCACCACCGACTCCAGGCGGATCATGCGGCGCAGCTGGCGGCGGGAGAGGCCGATCGCCCTCAGCAGGCCGATCTCCCTCGTCCGCTCCACCACCGACAGGGCCAGCGTGTTCACCACACCCAGGACCGCGACGATGATCGCGAGGGCGAGCAGGCCGTAGACCATGTTGAGCAACTGGCCGACCTGGTCCTTCAGCTCCTTCTTGTAGTCGGTCTGGTCACGCACCTGGTACTGCGGGTACGGCTTCATCGACTGCTTGAGCGCCGCGTACGCCTGCTTCTCCTGGCCGTCCTTCGCCTTGGCGAACATGATCTGGTTCGGCGGGATCCTGTCCTTCGGGACGTACTTCTCCATGGTCGCGATGCTCATGTAGCGCGCGCCCTGGTCGAGGGCGGTGTCGTCGCTGGTGATCGCCGCGACCTTGAGCTTCGCCGTCCGGCCGCCCTTGAAGGCGACGGTGATGGTGTCGCCGACGTGCACGCCGTGCTTCTTGGCGTAGTCGGAGCCGACCGACATGGCGTCGTCGCCGTAGGCGGCGGACAGGGTGCCCTGCGTGGTCGTACGGCGCAGGTCCTCGGCGTACGAGGGGTCCGCGGCCGTGATCCCGGTGTCGTCGGCCTTGCCGTCCGGCGGGGTGAGGGTGGCGTCGAGCATCTTGTAGCGGGTGACGTGCGCCAGGTGCGGGCTCTGCTGCATCGCCTTCTCGGCCTGCGGCACGATCCGCTGGTTGCCCTGGACGATGAAGTCCGCGCCGACCGACTTGTCCAGCTCGCTGGTGGCCGAGGCCACCATCGAGGAGCCGACCACCGAGAGGCAGGCGACCAGTGCGAGGCCGATCATCAGGGCCGCGCCGGTGGCGCCGGTGCGGCGCGGGTTGCGCAGGGCGTTGCGCTCGGCCATGCGGCCCACCGGGCCGAAGGCCCGCAGCAGCACCGCGCTGATCACCCGGACCACCCCGCCCGCCAGCAGCGGGCCGATGACCACGAAGCCGATCAGGGTCAGGACCACGCCGACGCCCAGGACCAGCGAGCCGTCGCTCGCCTTCTTGGCACTCGCCGCGGCGTACAGGGCGGCGGCACCGGCGCCGGTGAGGACGAGGCCGATCAGTGCGCGCACCCGGCCCGCCTTGCCGTCGGCCGGCGTGCCGGCGTCCCGCAGGGCGGCCATCGGGGAGACCTTGCCGGCGCGGCGGGCCGGCAGGTAGGCGGCCAGGACGGTGACGACGACGCCCAGGACCAGGCCGGCCACCGGTGTGGTCGCCTTGATCGTCAGGTCCCGCGTCGAGAGGTCCATGCCCATCGAACCCATGACCTTCATCAGGCCGATCGCGATACCGACCCCCGCGCCCACACCGAGGACCGACCCCAGGACACCCAGCAGCAGGGCCTCGACCAGCACGGACCGGTTGACCTGTCGGCGGGAGGAGCCGATCGCCCGCATCAGGCCGATCTCACGCGTCCGCTGGGCGACCAGCATCGAGAAGGTGTTGATGATCAGGAAGATGCCGACCAGGAACGCGATCCCGGCGAAGCCGAGCATGGCGTACTTGATGACGTTCATGAACTGACCGACGTCCTTGCGGTTCTCGTCGGCGTTCTCCTTGGCGGTCTGGACCTTGAAGGACCCGGCCCCGGCGAGTGTCCGTGTGACGTTCTGCTTCAGCTGCTCGTCCGAAACACCGGACGCCGCGGTGACGTTGATGTTCGTGAACCGGCCGGTGGCCCCGAGCAGTTCGCGCTGCGCGGTGGCGGTGTCGAAATAGACGACGGCGGCACCGGGGTTGGTCACCTTGAAGGTGGCGATGCCGACGATCCGCGCCCGGAAGTCACCGGTCTGCGCGATGGTGCGCAGCTCGTCGCCCAGTTCGAGGTGGTGCTTGTCGGCGGTGTCGGCGTCCACCATCATCTCGGTCGGCCCGCGCGGGGCGTGACCGGACGTGATCTCCATCGACCGCAGGTCGTTGCTCGTCCAGTTGCCGGCGATCGTCGGGGCGCCGGTGGAGGAGCCCATGTTCTCGTTGTCGCTGTCGACGACGGTCACGTTCATCGAACTGACGCCGCCCTCCACCGACTTGACGCCCTCGGCGTGCCGGGCCTCGTCCAGCACGGAGGCCGGCAGCGACTCGGGCACGCCGTTCTGCGGGGCCTCGTCGCTCTTGGCGGCCTTCGGCGAGACGGTCACGTCGGACGCCGTCACCGCGAACAGCTTGTCGAACGTCGTGTTCATCGTGTCCGTGAACACGAGCGTGCCGCACACGAACGCCACCGACAGCAGGACCGCGACGGCCGACAGCGCCATGCGCCCCTTGTGCGCGAAGAAGTTGCGCAGCGAGGTCTTCAGGACGGTCATGACGTGCGCCCCCGGGCGTCGAAGTCCTTCATGCGGTCCAGGACGGTGTCCGCGGTCGGCTTGAGCATCTCGTCGACGATCCGGCCGTCGGCCAGGTACAGCACGCGGTCGGCGTAGGAGGCGGCGACCGGGTCGTGCGTGACCATGACGATGGTCTGGCCGAGCTCGTCCACGGACCGGCGCAGGAAGCCCAGCACCTCCGCGCCCGCGCGGGAGTCGAGGTTTCCGGTCGGCTCGTCACCGAAGATGATCTCGGGGCGGGCGGCCAGGGCGCGGGCCACGGCCACGCGCTGCTGCTGTCCGCCGGAGAGCTGGCTGGGCCGGTGCTTGAGGCGCCCGGCGAGCCCGACGGTCTCCACGACCCGGTCCAGCCACGCCTTGTCCGGCTTACGGCCGGCGATGTCCATGGGCAGCGTGATGTTCTCGATCGCGTTCAGCGTGGGCAGCAGGTTGAACGCCTGGAAGATGAACCCGATGCGGTCCCGGCGCAGCTGGGTGAGCTTCTTGTCCTTCAGGCCGGTGATCTCGGTCTCGTCGAGGTAGATCTGACCGCTGGTCACGGTGTCGAGCCCGGCGAGGCAGTGCATCAGCGTGGACTTGCCGGACCCCGAGGGGCCCATGATGGCGGTGAACTGGCCGCGGGCGATGTCCACGTCGACGTGGTCGAGTGCGACGACGCGGGTCTCCCCCGCCCCGTACGCCTTCACGACCTGCCGAGCCCGCGCGGCAACGGCCGTACGCCCTCCAGTGCCCCCGTGCCTGGGAATGGTCACGGCCGATGTCATGGTGAATCCCCTTTTGTCCATCAATGAATGACATGCGCGTGAGTGCGCTGATCGGTGACCGACCGCCGCCAATCGGTGGTCGATCGGTGGTCGATCGGTGTGATGAGTACGCCGCTCAGTCTGGTGCGGGCGCACCGTCCGGCGCGCTGGTGCCCGGCCCCGTCCTCCGCTGGGGAAAACCCCACCCCCTCCGGTGCGGCCGGCGCGACCCCCGTGCGCCCCGACCGCTCCCCAGCGGCGTAAAGCCAGGCTAAGGAACGGGACCGGTCCCTCTCGTCCTCCGGTGGGACGAGCCCTCCCCGAGCCCTGATACGGAGGAACCCCTAGGGGTCCTCCACCTGGAGGTGGACCACTCTCGGGGCCCGCCTCCACCCGTCGGCCCACCCACTCTCCACCCTGACGTCGCGTGAGGGTCAACTCTCCCCAGCAGGGGCCGAGAGTGAGAGGGTGTCGCACGGCAGATACGTGCACAGGGAAACGACCGGGAGAGGATTCCTGTGGACCAGGGGGACACGGAGATACGGACCGCTGCGGCCGGCCGCACCCAGGACGCGACACGGCGCCGCGGGGCCGTCGTCGCCGCGCTGATGCTGGCGATGGCGCTGGCCGCGCTGGACTCGACGATCGTCTCGACGGCCGTACCGCAGATCGTCGGCGACCTCGGCGGATTCTCCGTCTTCTCGTGGCTGTTCTCGGGCTATCTGCTGGCCGTGACGGTGACGCTCCCCGTCTACGGCAAGCTGTCCGACACCTTCGGCCGCAGGCCGGTGCTGATCGCGGGCGCGTCCGTCTTCCTGCTGGGCTCGCTGTTGTGCGCGATGGCCTGGAACATGGGCGCGCTGATCGCGTTCCGCATCGTGCAGGGCCTGGGCGGGGGCGCGCTGCAGGGCACGGTGCAGACGCTCGCAGCCGACCTGTACCCGCTGAAGGAGCGTCCGAAGATCCAGGCGAAGCTGTCCACGGTCTGGGCGGTGTCCGCGGTGGCGGGCCCGGGGCTCGGCGGGGTGCTCGCCGCGTACGCGGACTGGCGGTGGATCTTCCTGGTCAACCTGCCGATCGGGGTGGTCGCGCTGTGGCTGATCGTCCGCCATCTGCACGAGCCGAACCGCGAGTCGGGCCCGCGCCCCCGCGTCGACTGGGCGGGCGCCCTCGCGGTGTTCGCGTGCGGGGGCGTGCTGCTGACGGCGCTCGTGCAGGGCGGGGTGGCCTGGCCGTGGCTGTCGGCGCCGTCCCTGGCGCTGTTCGCGACGGGGCTCGCGCTGGTCGCGGTGGTGGTGGCGGTGGAGCGCCGGGCGGCTGAGCCGATCATCCCGGGGTGGGTGTGGCGGCGCCGTACCATCGCCGCGGTCAATCTGGCGCTCGGCGCGCTGGGGCTGCTGATGGTGGCCCCGACGGTCTTCCTGCCGACGTACGCCCAGGCCGTGCTCGGTCTCGGCCCGGTGGCGGCCGGGTTCGTCCTCTCGGTGTGGACGCTCAGCTGGCCGGTGTCGGCGGCGCTCAGCCAGCACGTGTACCGGCGCATCGGCTTCCGCGACACGGCGATCCTGGGCATCGGCCTGGCCGCGCTGCTCCTGCTGGCGTTCCCGTTCCTGCCGTACCCCGGCTCGCCCTGGCAGCCGGCCCTCGTGATGCTCCTGCTGGGCGGCGCGCTGGGCCTGTTCCAGCTGCCGCTGATCGTGGGTGTGCAGTCGACGGTCGGCTGGGCGGAGCGCGGCACGACGACGGCATCCGTCCTGTTCTGCCGTCAGACCGGCCAGACGATCGGGGCGTCGGTGTTCGGCGCGGTCGCCAACGGGGTCCTGGCGTCCCGGCTGGGCGGGTCGGGCGACCTGGACGCGGTGACGCGCGGACTGAACGCGGGCACCACGCCGGAGGCGACCCGCCGGGCGATCGCGGACGCGGTGCACTCCGTGTATCTGGGCGCGTCGTGCGCGGCCGCGTTGGCGTTCCTGGTGCTGCTGTTCGTGGCCCCGCGGAAATTCCCCGTGCTCAAGGACTGAGCGGCCCTACCCTTTGACCATGGTGAAGCTGGAGCGGCTGCGCGCCGACCATGCCGACGCCCTGCTGGCCTTCGAGCGGGAGAACCGCGCGTACTTCGCGCGCACGGTGTCGGACCGCGGGGACGCGTACTTCGCCGAGTTCGCCGCCCGCCACCGGGCGCGCCTCGCCGAGCAGGACGCCGGTGTGTGCCACTTCCATGTCGTGACGGACGAGCAGGGGTCCCTGATCGGCCGGGTCAACCTCGTCGACGTCGAGGACGGATGCGCCGAACTCGGCTACCGCATCGGCGAACGCGCCGCCGGCCGGGGTGTGGCCACGGCCGCGGTCGCGGAAGTGTGCCGACTGGCCGCCGCGGCGTACGGACTCACCGCCCTCACGGCGGTCACCACCTACGACAACACGGCGTCCCGAACCGTCCTCGAACGCAACGGATTCACCCCTGTCGGGGACATCACGCTCGTCGGCCGCCCCGGCATCCGCTACCGGCGCCCGCTCACTGCTCCTGACGGCACCGGCGGCACCGAGCGCACCGACGGCACCGACCGCACCGGCGGCATCGACAGCACCCACAGCACCGACCGCATCCGCACGGAGTAAACCGCGCGCTCCGACAATTCCCGCTCCTGTCACACCCGTTGACTTACCCCTCCCCCGGCTCTACGTTCGGCGCGCCATCACGTTCGGTTCGCCGACCCTCGTTCGGTATTTCGACGTCTCGATCACGCTGGGAGCCGCATGTTTCCCCCACCACGGCACCTCCTCCACCGCTCCAGAACCCTCGCCGTACGCCTCCTCGCGCTCGCCCTGACCGCGACGGCCGCCCTCCTGTTCGTCCAGCCCCCGCCCGCCACGGCGGCCACCACAACCACTCAGATCCCCGTGCCCACCGCCCCCATGGGCTGGGCCTCCTGGAACAGCTTCGCCGCGAAGATCGACTACAGCGTGATCAAGAAGCAGGTCGACGCGTTCGTCGCGGCGGGCCTGCCCGCGGCCGGGTACAGGTACATCAACATCGACGAGGGCTGGTGGCAGGGCACCCGCGACAGCGCCGGCCACATCACCGTGGACACCAGCGAGTGGCCTGGCGGCATGAGCGCCATCGCCGACTACATCCACAGCAAGGGGCTGAAGGCCGGCATCTACACCGACGCCGGCAAGGACGGCTGCGGCTACTACTACCCGACCGGCCGCCCCGCCGCGCCCGGCTCCGGCAGCGAGGGCCACTACGACCAGGACATGCTGCAGTTCTCCAAGTGGGGCTTCGACTTCGTGAAGGTCGACTGGTGCGGCGGAGACGCGGAAGGGCTGGACGCCGCCACCACGTACAAGGCGATCAGTGACGCCGTCGCCAAGGCGTCCGCGGCCACCGGGCGCCCCCTCACCCTCTCCGTCTGCAACTGGGGCAAGCAGAACCCGTGGAACTGGGCGCCGGGCCTGGCCCCGATGTGGCGGACCAGCACCGACATCATCTACTACGGCGACAAGCCGTCGATGACGAACCTGCTGTCCAACTTCGACCAGACCCTGCACCCCTCGGCCCAGCACACCGGCGCCTACAACGACCCGGACATGCTGATGGTCGGCATGGACGGCTTCACCGCCGCCCAGAACCGCACCCACATGGCCCTGTGGGCGATCTCCGGAGCCCCGCTGCTCGCCGGCAACGACCTGACGACGATGACGTCGGAGACCGCCTCCATCCTCACCGACCCCGAGGTCGTCGCGGTCGACCAGGACCCGCGCGGCCTCCAGGGCGTCAAGGTCGCCGAGGACACCACCGGTCTCCAGGTGTACGGCAAGGTGCTGTCCGGCACCGGCAACCGCGCGGTCGTGCTGCTCAACCGCACCTCCTCCGCGCAGAACATCACCGTCCGCTGGTCCGACCTGGGCCTGACGAACGCATCGGCCAGCGTCCGGGACCTGTGGGCCCACAAGGACCTGGGCACGTACGGCACGAGCTACACCGCGAACGTCCCGGCGGGCGGCACGGTGATGCTGAAGGTCAGCGGCGGCACCGAGGCGGCGAGCAGCACGTACGGCGCCGCCTCCACCGGGCGCTACACCGGCGTGAGCGCGGCGAGCACCGGTGTCAACGTCGTCGACATCGCCTACACCAACACCTCGTCCACCGCGCGCACGGCGACCCTGCAGGTCAACGGGCAGACGCCGACGACCGTCTCGTTCCCGCCGACCGGCTCCACCCAGGGCACCGTCTCCGTCGAGGCCGGCCTCTCCAAGGGATCCGCCAACTCGCTCACCCTGACCGGAACCTCGCTGCCGAGCCTGGGCGCCATCACCGTCCACCCCATACCCGGCACCAACGGCTCCCTGATCACCGGCAAGCAGTCCGGCCGCTGCGCCGACATCTACAACAACACGATCACCAACGGCACCCAGGCGGAGCTCTGGGACTGCAACGGCGGCCAGAACCAGTCCTGGACCTACACCTTGCGCAAGGAACTGGTGGTGTACGGCAACAAGTGCCTGGACGCCTACAACCGCGGCACCACCAACGGCACCAAGGTCGTCATCTGGGACTGCAACGGCCAGGCCAACCAGAAGTGGAACGTCAACTCCGACGGCACGATCACCAACGTCAACGCGGACCTGTGCCTGGACGCCTCGGGCGCTGCCACGTCCAACGGCACGAACCTCGTCCTGTGGTCGTGCAACGGCGGCGACAACCAGAAGTGGACCCTGACGTAACGGGCACACGCACAGGAAAGACGAACCCCCACCCCGCGACCGCGGAGTGGGGGTTCGCATCAGAGCGCCGGGCAGGCCTTGCACCTGCATCTCCCCGCAGGAAGCGGGGCGTCTTTCCTTGGACCACCAACGCACCACCGGACACCGGGTGTTCCGGCGACCAGCACATGATCAAGTGTAGCGCACTCTCGTCAGGCGCCGCGCCTCGCGCCTCAGGACGGCGGCTGCTGCCGGTACGCGGCCAGCGCGGGCGCCGTCTTCGTCGCCAGGAACTCGGTGATCCGGTACGCGCACACGCCCGCCGCCACGAACGGGTCGGTCGCCGTGAGCCGCTCGATCGCCTCGCGGTCCTCGCCTGCGGCGAGGATGATCCCGCCGTCGCGCGGGACCTTGCGGCCGGAGGCGAGGAAGACACCGGAGGCGTACTGCTCCTCCAGCCAGGCCACATGCGCCGGCAGGGCGGCGTCGACGGCTTCGAGCGGGGCGGTGTAGGTCAGCTCCAGTACGAACACGCCCACCAGCCTATCCATCCCCTTCATCTCAAGTTGGTGTAGTAAGCGCATACCGACCGGCCAGTTTGCCGAAAACCTCACGCAGCCCCGATCCGCCCGAGTAGCGTGCGTCGCCGCCCCCCGCTCCCTGCGGTCCGCCCCGGACCCGAGCCACGCAAGGAGAACCGGGATGTCCGACGCGTTCATACCGCGGCACTCGTCCCCCGAGTACTCAGCACCGCACCACTCGCCACCGTCGTACCCGACGCACCCGACCTATCCGACGTACCCATGGCAGCCGCCGCCCGCGGAGCCGGTCCGCCGGCCGCTGCCGCAGCATCCGCCGCTCGGACACCACAGCGACCTGCGGATGCTGCGCACCGCCTACCGCTGGCAGCGGCGCGTGGCCACCCTCACCGCGCTCGGCTACTTCGCGCTGTTCCTCGCCCTGTCCGCGTTCGCGCCCTCGTTCATGACGGCCACCGTCTCCGGCGGTCTCACCATGGGCCTGCTGCTCGGCCTGCTCCAACTCCCCGTCACCTGCCTCGCGATCGGCGTGTACGAGTACACGGCACGCCGCGGCGTCGACCCGATCGCCGACCGCATCCGCAGACAGGCCGCACTGGACACCGGACGGGGGGCGGCGCGATGATCGCGGCGAACACACCGGGAGGCATCACCGGGTTCAGCAGCTCCGCACAGGCCATGTCACTCGTGGCGTTCACCACCGTCGCCACGATCACGCTGCTGCTGTGCGTGATGACCGGGCCCGACCGCGACGACCTCGACGAGTTCTACACCGGCTACGGCTCCCTGTCCCCGATGCGCAACGGCCTCGCCATCGCCGGGGACTACATCTCCGCCGCGACCGTGCTCGGCACCGGCGGGGTCATCGCGCTCGCCGGCTACGACGGTGTCGTCCTCGCGCTGAGCACGGCCCTGTCGCTGATGCTGCTGATGTTCCTGCTGGCCGAACCCCTGCGCAACGCGGGCCGGTTCACCATGGGCGACGCGCTGGCCCGGCGCATGCCCGGGCGCGCGGTGCGCATGGCCGCGTGCGCCGTGACCATCGCCGCGCTGCTGCCGCTGATGCTGGTCCAACTCGCCGGCACCGGCGACCTGCTGGCCTTCCTCGTCGGCTTCTCGGGCGACTCCCTGAAGACCGGCTGCGTCATCGGCCTCGGCCTCCTGATGATCTCCTACGCGGCGATCGGCGGCATGAAGGGCACCGCCCTCATCCAGATCCTGAAGATCGTGATGCTGCTCGGCTCCGGACTGGTCGTCGCCGGGCTCATCCTGCACCGCTTCGACTGGGACCCGGGCGCCCTGTTCACGGCCGCCGCCAAGAACAGCGGAGCCGGCCCCGCGTTCCTGCACTCGGGCCTGGAGTTCGCGGGCGGCTCCTCCCCCCGCCTCGACATGATCAGCGCCGAGCTGACCGTGGTGCTCGGCGGCGCCTGCCTGCCGCACGTCACCATGCGGATGTACACCGCGAACAGCGCCCGCCAGGTCCGCCGCTCGCTGTCCTGGGCCGTGCCGGCGGTCGCGCTGTTCGTGCCGGTCATCACGGTGGTCGGCTTCGGCGCCACCGCCCTGATCGGGCGCGCCACCATCGCCGCGGCCGACCCGCAGGGCAACACCGCCTACCTGCTGGGCTCCCGGGCGGCGTTCGGACGAGATGTGTCGAACGCCGGGACACTGCTGTTCACGACGGTGACCACGGCGATCTTCCTGACGCTCCTCGCCTCCGTCGCCGGAATGATCCTCGCCTGCGCCAACTCCCTCGCCCACGACGTGTTCGCCGCCCGCGTGCAGGAGATGCCGCCGCGCCGCGAGATGGCCCTGGCCCGGCTGTCGGCGCTGGCGGTGGGCATACCGGCGATCCTGCTCGCCACCCTCGTCCAGCACCACAGCCTGCAACCGCTGGTGACCCTCTCCTTCTGCATCGGGGCCTCCGCGATCGCACCCGCCCTGGTCTACAGCCTGTTCTGGCGCCGCTACACCCGAACCGGCCTGCTGTGCACGCTGATCGGCGGCACCGTGACCACCCTCGTGCTCATGACCGGCACCAACCTGGTCTCCGGCTCCCCCGCCGCGGCCTTCCCCGACGCCGACTTCAACTGGTTCCCGTTCACCACCACCGGCCTCGTCTCCATCCCGCTCGGCTTCGCCTACGGCTGGCTGGGCACGCTCGCCTCCGGCCGCGGCCAGGCCGCCGAACAACGCCGGGAGTACGAGGCGGTCGAAGGCTGGATCCTGGCGGGGGCGACCCGCAGGAGCGGCTGACGACCCTCAGGAACGGCTGACGAACGGCCGGGCGCGCGCGGAGGCCGCAAGGGCCGTCTACTCCGCGGGAGCCCGGCCCGTCAGCATGGCCAGGCTGTTGCGCACATGGTCCATCTGGGCCTGCACACAGTCCCAGACCTCACCGTGCTCCCGCAGCACCCGCTCCGTCTCCCGGGCGATACGGTCCTCCCGCAGCCGCGCCTCCGCGACCAGCTCGGCGGCGCGCGCCTGGGCGTCCCGCTGCACCTGCCGGGCCGACTCCTCGGCCTCCGCGAGCGCCCGCTGCGCATCCGACAGCGCGGCCTCCGCGCGCGCCACCCGCTCCGCCTCCCACGCCTCGGCCTCCGCGACCCGTTCGGCCACCACCCGCTCCTCGTCCGCCCAGCGCTCGGCGTGCTCCCGCTCCTGCTCGGCGAGCAGCGCCGCCGTGCGCTGCCGCACCTCACGCAGCGCGGCCAGCGCCTCCCCACGCCCCTCCTTCACCTCACGTCGCGCCGTGATGCGTACGTCGTCGGCCTCGGCCCTCGCCGCCAGCAGCCGGGTGCGGACCCGCTCCTCGGCCTCACCGCGCACCTCGTCGGCGTACGCCTGCGCCTCGTCCCGCACCCGCCGCGCCTCCTGCTCCGCCTCCGCGAGCACACGCCCGGCCTCCTGCCGCGCCTCCTCGCGCAGGGCCTCGGCCTCCTCCCGCGCCATGTCGAACAGCCGGCCGGCCCGATCGCCCAGGCCGTCGTACGTCTGCGCGGGAAGCTGCGCCACCCTCTCCCGCAGCCGCAGCAGGCCGGCCTCCATCTCCTTGGCCAGCACCGTCAGCCGGGCGGCCCGCTCCCAGGCGGCGTCGCGCTCCCGTGAGAGGGCCGAGGTGTAGGCGTCGACCTGGTCGGGACGGTAGCCGCGCCGCACGGACACGAAGCCGTACGGCGACCTCGATGCGCTGCTCATCGTGGAACCCCTCTCCAGCTGACCCACGAATCGATGATTTTGCGCACATCTTGATGGATCAGTCAGAACTGTTCATAACGCGACACTCCACGCACAAGCAACGGATCGCCCCGAAGATCACCCGAAAAAGCGGCCGGGCCCGGTCGTCCGTACGACCGGGCCCGGAACTGACGATGCGTCAGGTAAGGGGGCTTGGGGAAGAGCTCACAGCAACCCGTCCCACATCTGCTCCAGCAGCACCGACCACCAGCTCTCCGGCGAACTCAGCGCCGCCGGGTCCAGGGAGGCGAGCTGTGCCTGGAAGTCGACCGTCCAACGGCCCGCCTGCTCCTGGTTGAGGCCGTAGCGCAGCCGCCACATCCGGCCGAGCAGGGCCAGAGCGCGCACGAACTCGGGCAGGCCCGTGTTCACGAACTGCGGCGGCACGGAAGCACCGCCCGGCCCCGCCTCCACGGGCACCGCGACGATGTTCGCCGTCCCGTACTGCACACAGATCGCCTTGCCGAAGTCGCTCCCCATGACCAGGTACGAGCCCGCGTCAGGGGCCGGCTGCACCCCGCGCTCCTGCGCCAGCTCCGCCAGCGTCGGCACCGGACGGCCCGGCTGGGCCTGCGCCCAGAAGAACGGGCCCATGTCGAACGGCAGTCCCGCCACCACCAGGGTGTGCGCCACGATCGGCGGCACACCCTGCCGGGACACCGCGGCCTGCTCGAACCGGAAGATCCCCGGACCGAAGGAACCCGCCAGCTCCTGCGCGATGCCCTCCGGCGGGACCGGCGGCGCGGGCTGCACCGCGGGCAACGGCGCACGCACCGGCCCCGGACGCGCCGGACCGTCCGCCACCTGGTGCAACTCGCCCTGGTGTGCCAGTAGTTGCCGCATGCCCTGCTGGCGGGAGGCGTGGTCGGTGCCGTACGGGGCGATGCTGGTGATCCGCGCCTGCGGCCAGTTCTCCCGGATCATCCGCGCACAGTACGCGCCCGGCAGCTCGCACGACTCCAGCTCCGTGTGCAGCTCCAGCACCTGGTCCGGCGGCACGTTCATGGCACGCAGCTCATGGAAGATCTGCCACTCCGGGTGCGGCATGCCCGGCGCCGAACGCCGGATCAGCTGCTGCTCGGAACCGTCCTGCGCGCGGTAGCGCAGCACGGCCTGGTAGCCGGGGCCGACGGTCGGCGGGCCCTGCGGCGGATAGCCGTACGACGGCTGCGCACCGGGCATGGGCTGCCCGGGCGGCTGCTGCCCCGGCATCGGCTGTCCGGGCACCGGTCCGCCCATGGGCTGTCCGGGCACCGGCTGTCCCGGCACCGGCTGTCCAGGCACAGGTCCGCCCATGGGCTGTCCGGGCACCGGCCGTCCCGGCGCCTGCGGGGCGCCCGGAGGCATGCCGGGGGCACCCGGAGGCGGTGGCGGGGCCGCACCGGGGCCTCGGGCCGGCGGCCCGGCCAGCATGGTCTCGGCGTAATGTACGGCACCGGGGGCGCCCGGCGGCCGCGAAGCACCCGACGGGTTCGGCGCACCGGGAGCACCGGGCTGTCCGGGACCCGCGGGTTGTCCCGGAGCACCGGGCTGTCCCGGAGCACCGGGCTGTCCCGGAGCCGCGGGCAGGGCCGAAGGGCTCGGCGGGCCCGGGGGGTTGGGGGCGTCCGGAGCGCCGGGGCCGGGCCGGTTCGGGTCCGCGAGCATGGTGGCCGCGTGGTGCACACCGCCCGGGGGCGGGCCCGGAGGGGTCGGCGCTCCGGGAGCACTCGGCGCCCCTGGAGCGTGCGGTACCCCCGGAGGGTTGGGCACACCAGGCGGCTGGGGGCCGCCCGGCAGCGGTGTTCCAGGCGGAGGCGGCGGCGTGCCGGGACCCGCCGCGCCCTCGGGCCCGTCCGAGCCGAGCTGCGAGACGAGCTGGGTCGGCACATACCCGCCCGCCGAAGCGCCCGGTGCGGGCGGCGGCGGGGGAGGCGGCGGAGGCATGGCGCCCGGCCGCGCACCCGGAACCCCGGGCGCGCCCGGCGGATGCGGCGGACCACCGGCGCGCGCAGCCCGCGGAGGCGCCGCCTTGCTGGTCGCGGCGTCCGCGATGTCCGCGGCGTTCGGCGCGGGAGCCTGCTGCGTTCCGGGCGCAGGCGTGCCCGGAGCCTGCGGGTAGCCGTACGACGGAGCGCCCGGCGCCTGCGGAGCACCCGGCACACCACCGGGAGGCTGCGGGTAGCCGTACGCCGGCCCCCCAGGAGCAGCCGGCGCACCGGGCGCACCCGGAACCTGCGGAGCACCCTGCGGCGTACCGCCCGACATCCCTGCCGCCTTCGCGTCCGGCGGTGCGGCGCCCTCGTCCGCGTCGCTCAACGGCGGCGCGAACACCGTCTCCGGCAGCGGCACCGAACGGTCCTCGCCCGCCTCCGCGTTGGTGTCGGTCCCCGCCCACGGCGTATCCCCCGCGGACGCACCCGGCGCCTCCTCGCCACCACCGGCCGCAGGCCACGCCGTACCCGACGCACCCGGGGAAGCCGCCGCGGCCGGACGCGAACCCGCCCCGTCCGACGCACCGTCACCGGACGTCCGGCGCTCCGGAACCCCCCTCCTGTCCGCCGCCTCCTGGAGCCACTCCGGCGGCGTCAGCAGGAACGAGGTCTGGTTCAGATCCACCCGTGCCGCAGGCGCCGGAACCGCGGGTGCCCCCGCGTCCCGCGCCCCGTACTCCTCCTCGTACCGGCGGATCACCTCACCCACCGGCAGCCCCGGCCACAGCGTCGCCTCACCACTGTCCCGGGCGATCACCAGCCGCTGAGCGCCCCCGTCCGAACGCGGCCCCCCGTCCCGGTCCTCCGCCCACACCACGAACCCGAGCTCGAACTCCCGCACCCGCACCTCACGATGCAGATACGCCGGAACATCCCCGTTGATCCACTCTTCCGCGCGCTCCTGCGCCTGCGCGAACGTCACCATCGCCCGAACTCACTCCCCCACCGAAGACGCCGAAGACGCCGACGGCTCCGACGACACCGGCACCGCACGCGCGAACCCACCGTCCACCATCAGATTCGCCACGGTCTCCAACTCCGGCGGATTACCCGCGAGCCGCCCCAGGAACTGGTCGAAGTCGTCCCCGCACGGCAGCAACAACCGCTCCACCCGCTCCGCAGGCGTCCACGACGCGTCCACATCCCGCACGTCGTCATACGCGCAGAACCACACCGAACCGATCCGGTCACCCTTCACCTTCACGGCCAGCAACCCGCCCTGCACAAAACCGACGCCCAGATAGTCCTTCGTCAGATGGTCACGCAGACACTTGTTCACATACACCAGGTCATTGACCGCCGCCTCGTCCCGCACCGTGAAGAACGGCTGGTCCACCAGCAGACCCAACTCCGCGTCCAGCGCCGCACCCACCGGCGCACAACCACCCGCCGCCTTCAGAAACGACCGATACGCACCCGGCAGCCGATACCCCAGGTCCTCCTCGACCCCCTGCACCTGCGACTCCGTCACCGCCACCGACGACTTCGGCAACCCGAAATGCGCCGGCCGCGTCTCCTGCAACGGCCGCGTCCCCCGCTTGCTCTGATCCACCTTCGCCGTCGCGATCCCCCCGTGATGCCGCAGCAGCGCCTTCACCTCGACCGGCACCAACTCCAGCCGCCGCGAACCCCGCACGTGATGCCACGTCCAACCATGCGGCGTCGCCACCGACGCGACCGTGTCCCACAACTCGTGCCCCGACGCCGCCAGCGCCGCGTTCGCCGACACGTAGTCCGTCAGCCGCAGCTCATCCACACCGAAACCCTCCGGCGGATCCGCGATCTCAGCGGCCGCACGGGCATACGGCGAGAAATCCGGAAACCCGTACTCGTCGACCCGCACCCCCCTCGGATGCCGGGCCGCCCTCACCGGGTCCGGAAAGTGCACGACCTGCCCGGCGTATGCCGCGTTCGGCGGCGCGGCCTGCTGCCCGAGCCGACCTGTCGTCACGGTTGCCCCCTGCGGCTTTCTGTCTGGCCTGTACGGCGATACGGATCGCGGACCCCGACAGCCTATGCGGTACGACGACACCGGTCACCGGCCCACCGCTCCCCCCACCCCCGGCCCCACCACCCCCACGTGACCAGCCGTCACCCCACCGTGACCGAACGACCCGACCCGGGCGTGTCACAGCGCCCCAGCTTCCGCACCCGCCACGGCATTTGGCAGTCTGTGTCCCCACCGGGGGGATGCACGGGAGGGGAAAGACGATCATGAACACGGCACCGACAGACACGTCCGGCGACCCGCGCATCGGCTGGAGCACCACCGACGCGCCCCCCGCCCCCACCCTCCGCCACCGCCGCGACGGCATCCTCCCCACCGTCGCCGCCGCCCTCTCCGTCCGCGGCGCCACCCTCACCGGCACCGCCGCCCGCGGCGACCAACCTCCCGCCCTGCACCCCCTCGTCCAGGACTTCCTCGACACCCTCACCAGCAGCCAACGCGACCGCTACACCGGACGCTGCGCCGAAACCATCCTCATCTCCCGCCACATCGCCGCCGCCGACGCCGCCCGCAGCAAACGCGCCGCCCGCAAACCCATGACCAACGGCGAAGCCCGCAAAGCCCTCAAACACGCCAAACTCACCGCCCGCCGCATCCGCGAGGACGGCGACCCCCTCCACGGCAGCTTCGCCCCACCCTGCCGCGCCTGCACCGCACTCAGCGCCCACTTCGGCGTCCGCATCATCGACCCCACACCGCAGGACTGACACCGCACAACCCACACGCACAACGGCACCCCCCACGCCGGACCAGGAACCCGACGAACGAAGAGCAGATGCACGCCGACCGCTCCACCACCCGCTTCTCCGTCCCCGTCGACGCCGCACTGCGCACCGCAGGCTGGCAACCAGGCCGCTGGGACATAAAGCAAGCGGAAATCTGGGCCGACACCCTCCGCAGCCACACCTCACCCGCAGGCCACCGGCACGCCGTCTTCCCCGCCGCCGTCGAAGCCTGGGCCGAATTCGGCGGCCTCCACATCACCGCCCAAGGCCCCGGCCGCCAACTCGCCCCCGCCACCCTCCACCTCGACCCCCTGCACGGCCTCCACATGGCCCGCACCCTCGGCGACCTCGGCCGCGCCCTCGACACCGAAGTCAGCCCCCTCGGCGAGGAAACCGACAGCCACACCCTCATCGCCATCGACGCCGAAGGCCGCGTCTACGCCCTCGACCACACCGGCGACTGGTACCTCGGCCCCGACCTCGACCACGGCCTCACCACCCTCCTCACCGGAATCGCCCCCGTACGACTCACCGCAGGGTGACTCAGGCCACCTCCGCCGGAATCACCGCCGACACCCGGAACCCACCCGCATCCGTCGGCCCCGACACGAACACCCCACCCAGCGCCCCGACCCGCTCCTTCATCCCCAGCAGACCATTGCCCCCACTCGGCAACCGCGCCGCCTCCACCGCACCAGGCTCCGGCGGCGGCTCGTTCTCCACCTGCATCGCGATCTCCGCACTGCGATGCGCCAACCGCACATGCGTCTTCGCCCCCGCCGCATGCTTGTGGACGTTCGTCAACGCCTCCTGCACCACCCGGTACGCCGTCTGCTCCACCTCCGGCGCATACGACCGCACCTCCCCCTCCACCGACAGATCCACCACCATGCCGGCCGCAGCGGACTGCCCGATCAACTCCTCCAACTCCGCGAGGCAAGGACCCTCGGAGGACTCCGGCTCAGCGACCCGGGACGCCGCAGCGGCCGCAGCCACCCCCACAGCGGCAAGAGACACAGCAGACCGAGCCGGCCGCGACACAGCCCCGTCCCCGCTGCGCAGCACACCCAGCATCTGCCGCAACTCGGTCAGCGCCTGCCGCCCCATGTCCCCGACCAGAGCGGCGTTCTTCACCGCCTTCTCGGGATCCTTCCGCGCGACAGCCTGAAGCGCCGCCGCATGCACCACCATCAGACTCACCCGATGCGCGACGACGTCATGCATCTCCCGCGCGATCCGCGTCCGCTCCTCGTTCCGCGCCCACTCCGCACGCTCCTCCGCCCGCTCCGCGAGCAGCATCAGCTCCCGCTCCAGCGAATCCGCCCGCTCCCGCAAGCTCTCCATCAGCCGCCGCCGGGCACCGACGTACAGACCGAGAAGCACAGGAGGAGCGGTCATACCAAGGGCGGTGGTGACAGACAGAAACGGAATGAACCCACCAGCGATGGACAGATCCCCCCGAACCATCCCCTGATGCGCCCGCACATACGTGACGACGAACATCCCCACGAACGACATCCCCGCCAGCGCACCGATGATCCGCCGAGGCAACTCCGAAGCCGCAAGGGTGTACAACCCGACGAGCCCCATCAGGAACCCCATCTGCGCCGGCGTGACGGCGATACTCACCAGCACGACAGCAACGGGCCACCGCCGCCGCAACAACAGCGTCAGCCCCGCGAACAGCCCGAACACCATCCCCACCGGAGCCGGCAACCCGGCATCCCGCGAGAACTGAAGCCCCTCCACCGCACACTCCACGGCGGACACCGCCGCGAGCCCGATATCGAGCACGGCACTACGCCACCGCACCCACCACCACGGCCCCCCGGCCGCGGTGTGCACTTCCCCCGACGTGGTCATGGCTCCAGCCTACGGGCGCCCCGCACGGCTTTTCCGGCGAGTTTCCACGACTGCGCCACACCACACTCCGTAACCGAACAGAAGCGAAACGCCCCGGAATCCCTCGAACTGCTGAATCGCACACCGTTCGACCGCGGAAGGACGAATTCCGCCCAGAGGTTATGCCCATGGCACACGCACAGGGCAAGTACGCGGACTTCGAGGGACTCCGGGAGCGGGCGGTGGCGCTGCGACGCGGCGGCCACAGCCTCCGGCAGATCCGCGACGAGCTGAAGATCTTCAACAACGACATCCTCAACCAGCTGGTGAAGGGAGAGCCACCACCGGAATGGACGAAGCGCCCCCAGGCGAAGGACGACCCCCGCGAACGGGCGCGGGAGCTACGCAAGCAAGGCTGGACGTACAACCAGATCCAGGCCGAGCTGGGCTGCTCCAAGAGTTCGGTGTCGCTTTGGGTTCGGGATCTGCCCGCACCGGAGCGCGAGCGCCGAACCGACATGACACCCGCTCGGCGTGGAGCGCGGCGCGCTGCCGAGGACCGCGCCGCCGCACGGGCGGAACTGACGGACACCGCCTCTAACGAGATTGGCCCGCTCACCGCCCGGGAGCTGTTCTTGATCGGCGTCGGGCTCTACTGGTCCGAAGGCGCAAAGGCCAAACCTGGCACGCACCGGCGCGTGATCTTCGTGAACAGCGACCCGAACATGATCAAGCTGTTCCTCGCATGGCTCGACCTGCTCGGCGTAGCGAAGGAGCGCCGACGGTTCTCGGTCAATATCCACGAGTCGGCCGATATCGCAAAGGCGGAGGCCTACTGGGCCGGCCTAGTCGGCATCGAGGTCCACGACCTGCTGAAAACCAGCCTCAAGAGGCACAACCCCCGAACCAACCGCACCAACACCGGTGAGGGTTACTTCGGCTGCCTGAGGGTCGCCGTTCTACGAAGCGCCGACCTACACCGTCGCATTGAGGGCTGGTGGTACGGCATAGTAGGTGCTGGTTCCGCAGCCGATCTAGCAAATCGGACATAGCGGCAATCCCGGGTCGTCTAAGGGCAAGACGGTGGTTTTTGGTGCCACTTATAGGGGTTCGAATCCTCTCCCGGGAGCAAATGCTCGGTTCGGGTCCTGACCGGTGACATCCCCGTCAGGGCCCGCTCGCATGTCCCCAGAGAAACGCCCCGGTATCCTGCGGGTGTCCACCCCACCCCCAGAAGCCGAAGGGCATCCCCGTGAGCGCCAACCGCCCGGCCGCCGTCGTTGTTCTTGCAGCGGGTGAGGGCACCCGTATGAAGTCGGCCACACCCAAGGTTCTGCACGAGATCTGCGGTCGTTCCCTCGTCGGGCATGTGCTCGCCTCCGCGCGCGAGTTGAAGCCCGAGAATCTCGTCGTCGTCGTGGGCCATGCCCGGGAGCAGGTCACGGCGCACCTCTCCGAGATCGATCCGGATGTCCGTACGGCCGTGCAGGCCGAGCAGAACGGCACGGGGCACGCCGTGCGGATGGCTCTGGAGGAGCTGGGTGGGTCCGTCGAGGGGACCGTGGTGGTCGTGTGTGGTGACACTCCGCTGCTGACCGGTGAGACGCTGCGGCGGCTCGCCGCGACCCATGGTGAGGACGGCAACGCCGTCACGGTGCTGACGGCCGAGGTGCCGGACGCCACGGGCTACGGCCGGATCGTGCGGGACGGCACGGGTGCCGTCACCGCGATCGTCGAGCACAAGGACGCCGACGACGCGCAGCGGGCGATTCGTGAGATCAACTCGGGTGTCTTCGCTTTCGACGGCCGGTTGCTGGCGGAGGCGCTGAAGCAGGTCCGGACGGACAACAGTCAGGGTGAGGAGTACCTGACGGATGTGCTGGGGATTCTGCGGGAGGCCGGGCACCGGGTGGGGGCGTGCGTCGCGGTCGATCATCGCGAGATCGCCGGCATCAACAACCGGGTGCAGCTCGCGGAGGCGCGTCGCATCCTGAACGACCGGCTGCTGACGGACGCCATGTTGTCGGGTGTGACCGTGGTCGACCCGGCGACCACCTGGGTCGATGTCACCGTGGCGTTCGGGCAGGACGCCATCGTCCACCCGGGTACGCAGCTTCTGGGTGCGACGTACGTCGGTGAGGGTGCCGAGGTCGGTCCGAATGCGCGGCTGAAGGACACCGAGGTCGGTGCCGGGGCGCGGGTCAGCAACACTGTGTCCGACGGTGCGGTGGTCGGGCCGCAGGCTTCCGTGGGTCCGTACGCCTATCTTCGCCCGGGTACGCGTCTGGGCCTGAAGTCGAAGGTCGGTACGTACGTCGAGACGAAGAACGCCTCGATCGGTGAGGGGACGAAGATCCCTCACCTGTCCTATGTCGGTGATGCGACGATCGGTGAGTACACGAACATCGGTGCCGCGAGTGTCTTCGTGAACTATGACGGACAGGACAAACACCACACCACGGTGGGGTCCCATTGCCGTACCGGTTCGGACAACATGTTTGTGGCTCCTGTCACGATCGGGGACGGCGCGTACACGGCGGCGGGTTCTGTGATCACGAAGGATGTGCCGCCCGGTTCGCTGGCTGTGGCCCGTGGTCAGCAGCGGAATATCGAGGGTTGGGTGGCTCGCAAGCGTCCGGGGAGTGCGGCTGCGAAGGCGGCTGAGGCGGCTTCCCGGGAGTCGGATGGCGAGGGCTGACCGGAATCAGGCGCGTCTGTGACGGCGTACCGTGATAAGTGCACACCCGCACCCCACCAGCTGAGACGGTCGTCCGTTTCCAGCCGTTGTGGCTGTGGCGGCCTCTGGATGCCCAGCTGAGTTATGACCTCTGAGGAGACAGTGTCGTGACCGGGATCAAGACGACCGGCCTGAAGAAGTTGATGTTCTTCTCCGGCCGCGCCCACCCCGAGCTTGCCGAGGAGGTCGCCCAGCAGCTGGGTGTCGGGGTCGTCCCGACGAAGGCCTTCGACTTCGCGAACGGTGAGATCTATGTGCGTTATCAGGAGTCGGCGCGGGGTGCCGACTGCTTCCTGATCCAGAGCCATACGGCTCCGATCAACAAGTGGATCATGGAGCAGTTGATCATGATCGACGCGCTGAAGCGTGCGTCGGCGCGTTCCATCACCGTGATTGTGCCGTTCTACGGTTACGCGCGGCAGGACAAGAAGCACCGGGGACGTGAACCGATTTCGGCGCGTCTGATCGCTGATCTGATGAAGACGGCGGGTGCGGACCGGATTCTGACGGTGGACCTGCACACGGATCAGATCCAGGGTTTCTTCGACGGTCCGGTGGATCACCTGTTCGCGTTGCCGCTGCTGGCGGACTACGTGGGCGGGAAGGCGGACCGGGACAAGCTGACGGTGGTGTCGCCGGACGCCGGCCGGGTGCGGGTCGCGGACCGCTGGTGCGACCGGCTGGGCGCGCCTCTCGCGATCGTGCACAAGCGGCGGGACAAGGACGTCGCGAACCAGGTGACGGTGCACGAGGTCGTGGGTGAGGTCGAGGGCCGGGTGTGTGTCCTGGTCGATGACATGATCGACACGGGTGGCACGATCTGTGCGGCGGCGGACGCGTTGTTCGCGCACGGTGCGGAGGATGTCATCGTGGCGGCGACGCATGGTGTGCTGTCGGGTCCCGCGGCGGATCGTCTGAAGAACTCGCGGGTGAGTGAGTTCATCTTCACGGACACGCTGCCGACGCCGGGTGAGCTGGGCCGGGACCTGGACAAGATCACGGTTTTGTCGATCGCTCCGACGATCGCGAGTGCGGTGCGTGAGGTGTTCGAGGACGGTTCGGTGACGAGCCTGTTCGACGAGCAGTAGTACCAGTAGTACCTACCGGCCCTGGGGTCGGCGGAGATCGTTTTGGGTGCGGCCTCCCTTTCCGAGTAAACTGCTGCAGTTGCTCGGCGAGGGAGGCCGCACTCGTTTCTCGAATGCGGCGGTCCGTTATCGACGCGCTCTTCGTAGCAGGCCGTTCGTGGCCGGGTGACCCCGACCGTTTGTTCTACGTACTACTACGAGGAGTGAGAGATGTCCGAGGTGAAGATCTCCGCCGAGACGCGCACCGAGTTCGGCAAGGGTGCCGCGCGTCGTATCCGCCGTGACAGCAAGGTTCCGGGCGTGCTGTACGGGCACGGTTCGGACCCGCTGCACCTGACGTTCCCGGGTCACGACCTGCTGCTGGCGCTGCGTACGCCGAACGTCCTGATCTCTTTGGACATCGACGGCAAGGGCACTGAGCTGGCGATCCCGAAGTCCGTGCAGCGTGACCCGATCAAGGGCTTCCTGGAGCACGTCGACCTGCAGCTGGTCAAGCGCGGCGAGAAGGTCACGGTCGAGATCCCGGTGCACGCCGAGGGTGAGCTGGCTCCGGGTGGCAACCTGCTGGAGCACGTGCTGAACGCGCTGCCGGTCGAGGCGGAGGCCACGCACATCCCCGAGGCGCTGACCGTCTCGATCGAGGGTCTGGCGGCCGGCGCCTCCATCCTCGCCAAGGACATCCCGCTCCCGTCCGGCACCACGCTGGCCGTGGACGAGGACGCGGTGGTCCTGCAGGTGCTGGCCGCGCAGGCCGAGGAGGCCGCTGAGGGCGAGGCCGAGGGCGAAGAGGCCGCTGCCGAGGCCTGATCCCTCACCGACACCGTTTCGTCAGCCGCTGCTCCTTCTGGAGTGGCGGCTGGCGCGTATAGAGGAGACGTGGACGTGACGACCGATCCAGGCGCGCCCTGGCTCATCGTGGGGCTCGGTAATCCCGGGCCCGAGTACGCCATGAACCGGCACAACGTGGGGTTCATGGTGGTGGATCTGCTGGCGGGGCGGGTCGGGGGGAAGTTCAAGCGGGCGGGGAAGGCGCAGGCGCAGGTCGTGGAGGGGCGGATCGGGCCGCCGGGTCCGGGGAGCCGTCGGGTGGTCCTGGTGAAGCCGATGTCGTACATGAACCTGTCGGGTGGCCCGGTGAACGCTCTGCGGGAGTTCTACAAGGTGCCGGTGGGGAATGTCGTCGCGGTCCATGACGAGCTGGACATCGATTACGGGACGCTGCGGTTGAAGCTCGGTGGTGGCGACAACGGTCACAACGGGTTGAAGTCGATCACGAAGGCGTTGGGGTCGGAGTATCACCGGGCGCGGTTCGGCATCGGGCGTCCGCCGGGGCGTATGCAGGTGGCGGACTTCGTGTTGAAGGATTTCTCCTCGGCGGAGCGCAAGGAGCTGGACTACTTCGTGGACCGGGCGGCGGATGCGGTGGAGTGTCTGGTGATCGACGGGCTGGAGCGGGCGCAGAGTACGTACAACTCGTGATGTGTCGCCCTGCGGGGTTGACCGGGTGTGCGGGGATGTCCCATGATCCCCGCCATGCCTGCCACCGCCGCCCGTTCTCGCCGGGCCTCGTCCGCCGCGCTCCTGTCGGTGCGGGTGGTGGTGATGGGGGCGGTCGCCGCGCTGATCGTGGTCGGTGGGGTGTGGGGGTCGTGGAGTACGGCGCAGCTCGTGATGCTGACCAAGGGTCGTGAGCGCGGCACGGTCGAGGTGACGCGGTGTGGGGCGGATGCGTGCAGTGGTCCGTTCAGGCCGGTGTCGGCGGGGGCGACGGCGCGTGACCGTGTGACGATCGAGCAGACGGTGGCGGTGCGGCGGGGGCGGACGTACGCGGTGGTGGTGAAGCCGGGCACGGACGAGGTGGTCCGTTCGGGTCCGGCGGGGGTTCTGTATGCGTGGCTTCCGCTGGCCGGGGCGTTGTTGATGGCGTCGGTGGTGGTGGCGGGCGGGCTGCGGCTGAAGCGGACGGGGTGGGTGCTGGCGGCGTCGGGGGTGGCGCTGTTGACGGCTGCATTTGTGGCGCTGTGACTTCCGACGGCTTGTCCTGCGCTTGTGAATGAAGAGTCTGTTGCCTCTTCGTGATTGACGTGTGGTGTTCGTGGGCCGGATGCTGAGCCGCCCCCTCCACGTCTTTCCTTCCGTTCCTCGAAGATGGACTTGCCCATGCGTACCCTCATGCGCGCCGGTGCTTTCGTCGCCGTCGCCTCAGCAGCGTTGCTGACCGCTCCGTCCGCCCATGCCTCGGCTCGGGGCGACAACGGCGACGTGAAGATCCACAAGTCCGCCACGGACGAGTTCGACCAGCGCAACGAGCCGCACGTGTGCTCGTTCTACCTCGACGCCTTCAACTTCGATGGCCGGCAGCAGGTGGACTGGCACATCGAGGCGT
Organism: Streptomyces sp. NPDC093984; assembly: GCF_044764595.1. NCBI lineage: Bacteria > Bacillati > Actinomycetota > Actinomycetes > Kitasatosporales > Streptomycetaceae > Streptomyces > Streptomyces sp. NPDC093984. The sequence continues at coordinate 93,070 of NZ_JBIWIM010000011.1, forward strand.
GGGCCCCGACCGCCGCCACCAAGGGTGAGACCGTGAAGAGCGGTGCGATCACCTTGGACGCCGACGGCCATGGCCGTACGGCCGACATGACGCTGCCCGACGGGCACTACAAGCTGTTCTGGAACTTCGACGGCGAGAAGGGTGCGGCCAAGCACAAGGTGTTCTGGACGGAGTGCGAGGCTTCCGGCGGGGGCGGTACCGCGCCGTCGGGCTCCCCCTCGGCGTCCGTGTCGGCCTCCGCGTCGGCCTCCCCGTCGGGCACGGTCGGTGCGAGCGCCTCGCCGAGTTCGTCGTCGGGTGCGGGCGCGTCGGTGTCGGCTTCCGCGTCCGCGTCGCCTTCGGCGCAGGGTGGCGGCGGTGACCTGGCGGAGACGGGCAGTGGTGCTCCGGTGGGGCTGTTGTCCGGTGTGGCGGCGGCGCTGGTGGCCGCCGGTGGTGGTCTGGTGCTGTGGCGCCGCAGGGCCGCCCGGGGCTGACGTCCGCGGGATGTGACGGTGCCCCCGAGCCTTTTGCGGCTCGGGGGCACTGTGGTGTCCGGGGCGGTGTCAGCCGGTGTTGCGCAGGCCGGCCGCGACGCCGTTGACGGTGAGGAGCAGGGCGCGGGAGAGCAGCGGGTCGGGTTCCTCGCCTGCGGCGACCGCGTCGCGCTGGCGCTTGAGGAGGGCGACCTGGAGGTAGGAGATGGGGTCGAGGTAGGCGTCGCGGATGGCGAAGGTCTGCTTGAGCACCGGCTGGGCGTCGAGCAGTTCCTGTTCGCCGGTGACGCGGAGTACCTCGCGGACGGTGAGTTCGTGTTCGGCCCGGATGGTGTCGAAGATGTGCTTGAGGTTGTCGGGGACGAGTGTGTCGACGTAGTGCTGGGCGATCCGCAGGTCGGTCTTGGCGAGGGTCATCTCGACGTTGGAGATGAAGTTGCGGAAGAAGTGCCACTGTTCGTGCATCTCGTTGAGCACGGTGTCGAGGCCGGCTTCGCGCAGGGCCTTGAGGCCGGAGCCGACGCCGTACCAGCCGGGGACGATCTGCCGGGACTGGGTCCAGCCGAACACCCAGGGGATGGCGCGCAGGCCGTCGAGCGAGACGCCGGAGCCGGGGCGGCGGGAGGGCCGGGAGCCCAGGTGCAAGTCGGCGAGCTGGTCCACCGGCGTCGACGCGAGGAAGTACGTCGGCAGGTCGGGGTCCTCGACGAGCTTGCGGTAGGCGGCGTGGGCGGCGTCGGAGACGACGTCCATGGCGGCGTCCCAGCGGGCGAGGGCCTCGCCGGACTGGCGGGGGGCGGTGTGCAGGGCGGAGGCCTGCAGGGTGGCCGCGACCGTCAGTTCGAGGTTCTCGCGGGCGAGGGAGGGGATGAGGTACTTGTCGGAGATGACCTCGCCCTGTTCGGTGACCTTGATCTCGCCTTCGAGGGTGCCCCAGGGCTGGGCGAGGATGGCGTCGTGGGTGGGGCCGCCGCCGCGGCCGACGGTGCCGCCGCGGCCGTGGAAGAGGCGCAGGCGCACGCCGTAGCGGTGGGCTACGTCGCGCAGGCGGCGCTGGGCGCGGTGGATCTCCCACTGGGAGGTGGTGATGCCGCCGAACTTGGAGGAGTCGCTGTAGCCGAGCATGACCTCCTGGACGTCTCCGCGCAGCGCGACCAGGCGCCGGTAGGAGGGGTCGGAGAGCATGTCCTCGAGGATGGTGTCGGCGGCCTTGAGCTCGTCGGTGGTCTCCAGGAGGGGGACGATGCCGATCTTGGCCCAGCCGGCGTGGAGGTCGAGGAGGCCGGCTTCGCGGGCGAGGACGGCGGCGGCGAAGACGTCGTCGGCGCCCTGGCACATGGAGATGATGTAGGACTCGATGACTTCGGGGCCGAAGACCTTCAGGGCACGCTTGATGGTCTCGAAGGTGCCGAGGGTCTTGGCGCCGGCCGCGTCGAGCGGTGCCGGGGTGGGGGCGAGGGGGCGGCGGGAGCGGAGCTCCTTGGCGAGCAGCTTGAGGCGGTACTCGCGGGGCATGTCGTCGTAGCGCCAGGATTCCTCGCCGAGCCGGTCGAAGAGCTGACCGAGGGCGTGGTGGTGGGCGTCGGCGTGTTCGCGGACGTCCATGGTGGCGAGCTGGAGGCCGAAGGCGGCCAGGGTGCGGATGGTTCGGGCGAGGCGGCCGTCGGCGAAGAGGCCGCCGCGGTGGGCGCGCAGGGAGGTCTGGATGACTCTGAGGTCGTGCAGGAGTTCGCTGGTGCCGAGGTAGTCGCGGCCGGGCTCGTGCTGGGTGCCCTTGGCGAGGCGCTGCTTGGTGTTGACGAGCTTCTGGCGGATGCAGGTGGCCTTGAGCCGGTAGGGCTCCTCGGCGTTGAGGCGCTTGTAGCGGGGGCTGATCTCGGGCAGGAGGTCCAGGTCGGTCTTGAGGGAATCCAGGAGTTCCTCGGTGGCGCCGGTGTAGCGGATGGAGTTGGACAGGAAGCCGCGCAGCTCGTCGATCGTCTCCAGGGCGTCGTTGATGCCGTGCTCGTGCTGGAGGATGAGGACATCCCAGGTGACGTCGGGGGTGACGTTCGGGTTGCCGTCGCGGTCGCCGCCGATCCAGGTGCCGAAGGTGACGGGGCGGGTCTCGTCGGGGAGCTTGACGCCGACGCGTTCGAGTTCCGCGGTGAGGTCCTCGAGGACGTCGCCGACGGCGCCGGCGTGGAGTTCGTCGAGGTAGTAAATGGCGTTGCGGGCCTCGTCGGCGGGTTCGGGGCGGACGACGCGGAGCTCGTCGGTCTGCCAGATGAGGTCGATGTTCTCGGCGAGCCGGGTGTCGTGGCGGCGCCGGTCGGACTCGATGACGGGGGTTTCCAGGAGTGCTGCGATGCGCCGGAGCTTGTTGAGGACGGACCGGCGCGCGGCCTCGGTGGGGTGCGCAGTGAAGACGGGGCGCACGTTGAGGTTGCGGACGGTGTCGCGCAGGTGGTCGGGGTCGGCGTCCTTGAGGCGGTCGGCGGTGCGGGAGAGCAGGCCGCCCTCGGCGGCGCGCTTGGCGCGCAGTTCGCGGCCGCGGTGCACCTGCTCGGTGACGTTCGCCAGGTGGAAGTAGGTGGAGAAGGCGCGCACCAGCTTGGCGGCGGTCTCCAGTTCGGTTCCGCGCAGCAGTTCCGCGGCGGCTTCGCCGTCCTCGCGGGTCAGCCGGCGGACCCTCTCGACCAGTTCCAGGAGCTCGGGGCCTTCCTGGCGGACGAGGGTCTCGCCGAGCAGGTCGCCCAGTCGGCGGATGTCGGCGCGCAGTTCACTGCTGGTCGTCGTCGTCTGGTCGTCGGCACTGCTCACAGGTGCGGCTCCTTGCAGTGTTGAAGCTCATCCGAAGGGGGACCCGGATGGGTGCCGTGCGCGGCGGCTGCCGCATACGGTCCGGGCATCCGGGAAGAAATCAGAGCGGACCGCGCTGTCCGACCGACTCCAAGGATAGGTGGCGATGCGGACGCGCAGGCTTTCGGGCTCTTGCCGCCGAGCGACGCACTGCCATACTTACGACGCCGTAGGTTACGGAACCGTAGGTCTCCCGTCAGGTGGCGGGAGTCCGCCGGGTGCCGTATCCGGGCATTTGTTTTGACCCTCGACCCCACAGGGGACGCCCCATGACCACGAGCTCCGATGTGATCGAAGACGCCCCGAAGGCGAACGACAACTCTCCGCTGCCCTCCGCGACGCTGGGTGGCGAGCAGAAGCGCTCGATCGAGCAGATCACGCTGCTGCTGTTCATCACCGTCCCGTTCCTCGCGCTTGTCGCAGCCGTGCCGCTGGCGTGGGGATGGGGCGTGAGCTGGCTCGATATGGGCCTGCTGGTCTTCTTCTACTACCTGGGCTGCCACGGCATCACGATCGGTTTCCACCGTCACTTCACGCACGGCTCGTTCAAGGCGAAGCGGCCCCTGAAGATCGCGTTGGCGATCGCGGGGTCGATGGCCGTGGAGGGGCCGCTGGTGCGCTGGGTGGCCGACCACCGCAAGCACCACAAGTTCTCCGACGCGGAGGGCGACCCGCACTCCCCGTGGCGCTACGGGGAGACGGTCCCCGCGCTGATGAAGGGCCTGTGGTGGGCCCACGTCGGCTGGATGTTCGACGAGGAGCAGACACCCCAGGACAAGTACGCCCCGGACCTGATCAAGGACCCGGCGATGCGGGCGATCTCGCGCCAGTTCGCGCTGTGGACGACCGTGTCGCTGGTGCTGCCCGCACTGATCGGCGGGCTGGCCACGATGTCCTGGTGGGGAGCGTTCACCGCGTTCTTCTGGGGGTCGCTCGTCCGGGTGGCTCTGCTGCACCACGTGACGTGGTCGATCAACTCGATCTGCCACGCGGTGGGCAAGCGGCCGTTCAAGTCGCGCGACCGTTCGGGCAACGTGTGGTGGCTGGCGATCCTGTCGTGCGGCGAGTCGTGGCACAACCTGCACCACGCGGACCCGACGTCGGCACGGCACGGTGTGGAGCGGGGCCAGCTGGACTCCTCGGCGCGGATCATCCGCTGGTTCGAGCAGCTGGGGTGGGCGTACGACGTGCGCTGGCCGTCACGCTCGCGTATCGATTCGCGTCGCAACGGTGACGGGAGTGGCTCCCGACGCGGGAAGGTGACCGCCGACACGGCATGATGGCGGTGTGGCGACCGACTCCAGCACCCCCAGCAGCGACAAGCCGCGGCGCCCGCGCCGTACTCGGATGACCGGTGCCGAGCGCCGCCAGCAGCTGCTGGAGATCGGTCGCACGCTGTTCGCCGCGAAGGGCTTCGAGGGCACGTCGGTGGAGGAGATCGCGGCCAAGGCCGGGGTGTCCAAGCCGGTGGTGTACGAGCACTTCGGCGGCAAGGAGGGGCTGTACGCGGTGGTGGTGGACCGCGAGATGCGGCGCCTGCTGGACATGGTGACAAGCTCCCTGACGGCCGGGCACCCGCGTGAGCTGTGCGAGCAGGCCGCGTTCGCGCTGCTGGACTACATCGAGGAGTACACGGACGGTTTCCGGATCCTGGTCCGGGACTCCCCCATCCCGCAGTCGACGGGCTCCTTCGCGTCGCTGATCTCGGACATCGCGACGCAGGTGGAGGACATTCTGGGCCGTGAGTTCAAGAGCCGCGGCTTCGACCCGAAGCTGGCCCCGCTGTACGCGCAGGCGCTGGTCGGGATGGTCGCGCTGACGGGCCAGTGGTGGCTGGACGTGCGCCGCCCGAAGAAGGCGGAGGTGGCGGCGCATCTGGTGAACCTGGCGTGGCACGGCCTGGACGGGCTGGAGCCGAAGCCGCGGCTCATAGGTCACCGGAAGAGCTGAGGCGCGCCCGCGCGACCCCCGTGCCACGTGCCGCGTGCTCAGGGCGCTGTGGCCACCGGCTCGAGGAACTCCAGCCGGTTCCCCACCGGATCCTCCGAGTAGAAACGCCGGTGCCCGGGCAGGTTGTCGTCCCAGGTGACCGGCGCCCCGCGTTCGGCGAGCCGCGCCGCGTACGCCTCGATCCCCGTGACCCGCAGCCCGGGGTGGGCCTTCCTCGCGGGCCTGAAGTCCTCCTCGACACCCAGGTGGAGCTGCACGGTCCCCGCCTGGAACCAGCAGCCCCCGCGCGCCGCGAGCACCGGCGGCTTGGGGATCTCCTTCATGCCGAGGACGTCGACGTAGTACGCGCGCAGCAGGTCCTCGGAGCCGGGCGGGGCGGCGAGCTGGACGTGGTCGACGGCGGTCAGCATCGGTCAGGCCCTTTTCGTCGCGACGGCGAAGATGCGGCGGAACGGGAACACCGTGCCGTGCTCGGTCGCCGGGTACGCCTCGCGCAGCGCCGCACGGTAGTCGGTGACGAACTCCTCCGCCTCCTCCCCCAGCTCGGTGAGGATCGGCCGCAGTCCGGTGCCCTTGACCCAGTCGAGGACCGGGTCCTCGCCCTGCAGCAGATGCAGATACGTCGTCTCCCAGACGTCCGCCGCGCAGCCGAGCGCGGTGAGGTGGTGCAGATACGCCTCCGGGGTGAGGACCGCGTCGTCGTGGCGCAGGGTTCCGGCGAGGCGGTCCCTCCAGCGGGCGGAGTGGGCGAGTTCGCGCATCAGCCGGTGGCTGGGGGAGCCGAAGTTGCCGGGGACCTGGAAGGCGAAGGTGCCGCCCGGCTCGAGTGCTGTCACCCACTCGGCGAAACGCCCGGCGTGTCCGGGTACCCACTGGAGGGTGGCGTTGCTGATGATCAGGTCGTACGGCTCCTTCGGCGCCCAGGTGCGGGCGTCGGCGTGCGCGAAGTCCAGGCGGCCGCCGCCGGCCGTGGCGCCCGCGTAGGCGTCGGTCTTCGCGAGCATCTCCGGGGAGTTGTCGTAGCCGGTGATGTGCGCGGTGGGCCAGCGCTCGGCGAGCGTGACGGTGACGTTGCCCGGTCCGCAGCCCAGGTCGGCGATGCGGGGCGGGTCGCCGGGAAGGTCGGGCACGCGGGAGAGCAGGTCGGTGAAGGGACGGGCGCGGTGGTCCGCGTGGCGGAGGTACTGGGCGGGGTCCCAGGTGGGGCCGGTGGTGGGCATGGCGGGGCCTCCTCGGGGCGGACGGACGGACGAGCGGGCGCCACGGCGCGGCGCGGACGGCACCGTCGTACGGAGGCGCCCGCCGTCGTACGGAGGCGTCGCCCCCGTGTGACGCCGCCTCCGTACGGCTCGCCATCCTCGTACCGCAACTCTCTCGACGTCAAGAGACTCAACATCGAGATGTCTTACATCAAGAGACTTCACATCGACACAACCACTACACTGATCGCATGGAGGACGAGGTCGATCGGCTGGTCGCGGCGTGGCGCAGGGAACGCCCGGACCTCGACGTGGAACCGCTCGAGGTGCTCAGCCGGGTCAGCAGACTGGCCCGGCATCTGGACCGCGCACGTCGGCTGGCGTTCTCGGAGCACGGCCTGGAGCCCTGGGAGTTCGACGTCCTCACCGCGCTCCGCCGAGCCGGCAGCCCCTATCAGCTCTCCCCCGGCCAGTTGCTCACCCAGACGCTGGTCACCTCCGGCACGATGACCAACCGCATCGACCGCCTGGCGAAGAAGGGCCTGGTCGAGCGGCTCCCGGACCCGAGCGACCGCCGGGGTGTGCTGGTGCGGCTCACGGACGAGGGCCGGGACCGGGCCGACCAGGCTCTCGCCGGACTCCTCGACCAGGAGCGCGCGATCCTCTCCGAGCTGAGCTCGGCCCAGCGCGGTGAGCTGGCCGCGCTGCTACGCCAGCTGACCGCCCCGTTCGACAACATCCCCGGCTAGGTCGACCGGCCCGACGCCGGCGCGCCGGGCGAGGGCGACGGCGGCGAGGGTGGAGTGGACGCCCAGCTTCCCCAGCACGTTCTGCATATGCGTGCGGACGGTGTGCGGGGACAGGAACAGCCGCTCGGCGACGGCCTTGCGGCCCAGTCCGGCGACCATGCACCGCAACACCTCCCGCTCCCGGGGCGTGAGGGACTCCACCAGACGCTCGCTCTCCGTGCGGTGCTTGCGGGCCGCGGTCAGTTCGCGCAGCACCCCGGTGAGCAGGGCGGGCGGCAGGTGCGTCTCGTCCCGCAGGACGCCCCGGATGACCGTGAGCAGCCGCTGCAGCGAGCAGTCCTTGGCGACCCAGCCGGAGGCGCCGGCCTGCAGGGCCAGGGCGGCGCGGCGCGGGTCGTCCTTCTCGGCGAGGACGACGGTCCGCACGTTCGGCTGGCCGGAGCGGACGCCGGAGACGAGGGAGATGCCGTCGACGAGGCCGTCCTCGTCGCCGTCCTGGACGGGGACCGCCGGGCGTGAGCCCAGGGCGTTGCCCCCGAGGTCCGCGTCGACGAGCATCACGTCGAATCTGCGGCCCTCCGCGGCCGCCCGCTCCAGGCAGCGCAGTGCGGCCGGACCGCTGCCGGCCGCGGACACGTCGACGTCCGGTTCGGCCGCCAGGGCGGCGGCGAGGGACTCGGCGAAGATGCGGTGATCGTCGACGACCAGAACTCGGATGCGAACCACTGATACCCCCACTGTTCGGGGGACGGCCCGGCGCGGATACGGCGCCCGGAGCGCTCCCCGGATTTTCACCTGGGACGGGTAACGCAGCGGCACGGCCGCCGCCGTGCCGGAACTGCTACCCCCGCCCCGGGCGCCGTACCCGACTGTCTCGCCCCCTGATCAGCACCGGCCCCCACCGGTGCTGTTCACAGGGTAGGGCCGCCGGCCTGGAGCGGAAGGAGATTTGCAGAACTGGTCGGCCGACACGTTTATGGTGAGCCGCATGTTTCGTATCGAGACAGAAGTCGACAAGGAGCGGCGGGATCTGCTCCGGGCTCGGCTGCGCGAGACGAACACGGCGGCGTCCCCGGTGCTGCGCGCGCTGCGCGGAACACCGGCGGAGCGCGATGTTCCGCTCCATGTGTGGGCGTTGGACGCGGCGGGGGGACTGGCGGGCGGGCTGGTCGGGCACACCTGGACGACGTGGCTGCACGTCGCGTACCTGTGGGTGGACGACCGGCACCGCGGCGCGGGCCTCGGCACGCGGCTGCTGGCGCAGGCGGAGCGGACGGCCCACGAGGACCGCGGCTGCACGGCGTGCCGCCTGGAGACGTGGGACTTCCAGGCGCCGGAGTTCTACCGGAAGCAGGGCTACGAGGTGGTGTGCGTGATCCCCGACTATCCGCCGGGGATCACGGAGTACACGTTGACGAAACGGCTGGGTTGAGCCGGGACGGATGTCGCCCCCGCCGCCCCTGCCCGTCCCATCCTCCAGGGGCTCCGCCCCTTCGACCCCACCGGGGGCTCCGCCCCCTGGACCCCGCTGGGGCTCCGCCCCCTGGACCCCACTGGGGCTCCGCCCCCTGGACCCCGCTGGGGCTCCGCCCCCTGGACCCCACTGGGGCTCGGCCCCCTGGACCCCGCTGGGGCTCCGCCCCCAACCCTGGCGGGGGCTACGTCCCCTGCACCCCACGCGGGGCTCCGCCTTTTCCACCCCGCCGGGGGCTCCGCCCCTCGGACCCCACCCGGGGTTCCGGCCCGAGGACCCCGCTGGGGGCTCTACCCCTAACCCTGGCGGGGACTACGTCCCCTGCACCCCTCGCGGGGCTCCGCCCCGGACCCCGTTCGGGGGCCAGCCCCCGGACCCCCGCTCCTCAAACGCCGCAGGGGCTGATTTTCCCCCGGTCGGCATCATTCAGCCCGTCCGGCGCTTGAGGACGAGGCCGCAAGGCCGACAGCGGGGGTCTGGGGGCGCAGCCCCCAGGGACGGGAAGGGTAGGGGCGGCGGGGGCGTGATCAGCTCAGGCGGCGCGCCCCGGCCGACGGTACCGCCGGGAACACCCGAGGTGCCGTGTAACCGGCGGCGGCGAAAGCCTCCTCGATCGCCTTGGTGATCGTGTCCGTGTCCGACGCCTCCACCAGGACGATCGCCGAGCCGCCGAAGCCGCCGCCCGTCATCCGTGCCCCCAGCGCGCCCGCGGCGTTCGCCGTGTCCACCACCAGGTCCAGCTCCGGGCAGGAGATCCGCAGGTCGTCGCGGAGGGAGACATGACCCTCGGTCAGCACGGGGCCGATCGCCCGGACCTCACCCGCGTCCAGCAGTCGGACCACCTGGTCGACCCGGTGGTCGTCCGAGACGACATGGCGCACATAGCGGCGCACCCGCTCGTCCGACAGGCGCGCGAGCGCGGCCTCGAGCTCCTCGTACGCCACGTCCCGCAGATGTGAGACACCCAGCTGCCGTGCGCCCTCCTCGCAGCCCTCGCGCCGCTCGGCGTACGCCCCGTCGCCCAGCGCGTGCTTCACGCGGCTGTCGACGACCAGCAGCGTCAGGCCCTGGGAGGCCAGGTCGAAGGGGATCTGCCGGATGGACAGGTCACGGCAGTCCAGGTGCAGGGCGTAGCCGTCCGTGGCGCACGCCGACGCCATCTGGTCCATGATCCCGCAGGGCACGCCCACGAAGTCGTTCTCGGCGCGCTGGGCGATCCTGGCCAGCTCGGGGCCGGTGAGGCCCAGCTCGTACAGGTCGTTGAGCGCGAGGGCGACGACCACCTCCAGCGCCGCGGAGGAGGACAGTCCGGCGCCCGTCGGCACCGTCGAGGACAGGTGGACGTCCGCGCCGGTGATCGGGTGGCCGGCTTCACGGAGCACCCAGACCACACCCGCGGGGTAGGCGGCCCAGCTGGTGTTGGTCAGCGGCTGCAGTTCGTCGACGTGCAGTTCGACGACCGGGCCCTCGATGTCCGCCGAGTGCAGCCGCAGCACACCGTCGGTGCGCCGCGAGACCGCCGCGACCGCCGTGTGCGGCAGCGCGAGCGGCATCACGAAGCCCTCGTTGAAGTCCGTGTACTCACCGATCAGGTTGACCCGGCCCGGTGCCGCCCAGACGCCCTCGGGAGCCGTCCCGTAGATCTCCCCGAAGCCCTCGCGTACGCCCACCTACTGCTCCCTTGCGATGTTCTGTGCGAACTGCCACGCGTCCGCGACGATCCCCGCGAGGTCCGCGCGGGACGGGTTCCAGCCGAGCTTCTCGCGGGCCGTGGCCGCGGAGGCGACCAGGACCGCCGGGTCGCCGCCCCGGCGGGGGGCCACGACCTCGGGGATCGGGTGGCCGGTGACCTGGCGCACCGTTTCGATGACCTCGCGCACCGAGAAGCCGTTGCCGTTGCCGAGGTTGCAGATCAGGTGTTCGCCGGGGGTGGCGGCGTCCAGGGCGAGCAGGTGGGCCTCGGCGAGGTCGGCGACGTGGATGTAGTCGCGGATGCAGGTGCCGTCCGGCGTCGGGTAGTCGTCGCCGAAGATCGAGATGGCCTCGCGCCTGCCCTGCGCGACCTGGAGGACGAGCGGGATGAGGTGGGACTCGGGGTTGTGGCGCTCGCCGTAGGCGCCGTAGGCGCCGGCGACGTTGAAGTAGCGCAGGGAGACGGCGCCCAGGCCGTGCGCGGCCGCCTCACCGGTGATCATGTGGTCGACGGCGAGCTTGGAGGCGCCGTAGGGGGAGGTCGGCGCGGTCGGGTCCGTCTCGGTGATGGGGGTGTTGACCGGCTCGCCGTAGGTGGCGGCGGTGGAGGAGAAGACGAGCTTGCGCACGCCCGCCTCGCGCATGGCGCCGAGCAGGGCCATGGTGCCGCCGACGTTGTTGTCCCAGTACTTCTCCGGCTTCACCACCGACTCGCCGACCTGCGAGAACGCGGCGAAGTGCAGGACCGCGTCGAAGGAGGCGTCCAGCCACTTGGCGGCGTCGCGGATGTCTCCATCGACGAAGGAAGCACCGGCCGGCACACCCTCGCGGAAGCCGGTGGAGAGGTTGTCGAGGACGACGACCTCGTGGCCGGCCTCCAGCAGGTGCTGCGCGACCACGCTGCCCACATAGCCGGCGCCACCGGTGACCAGGTACTTCCCACTCATGAACTCGCTACCTCTCGCAGTCGCCGGGCCGCGGCCTCCGGCGGCACGTCGTTGATGAACACGTTCATGCCGGACTCGGAACCCGCGAGGAACTTCAGCTTGCCGGAAGTGCGGCGAATGGTGAAAAGCTCGAGGTGGAGCGCGAAGTCGTCCCTGGTCACGCCGTCGAACTCGTCCAGTGTGCCGAACGGCGCCTGGTGCCAGGCGGCGATGTACGGCGTCGGAGGCTCACCCTCGCCGAAGATCCGGTCGAAGCGCTTCAGGAGTTCCAGGTAGACCTTGGGAAACTCTGTGCGAGCCGCCTCGTCGAGCCCGAGCAGGTCGGGGACGCGGCGGCGGGGGTAGAGGTGGATCTCGTAGGGCCAGTGCGCGGAGTACGGCACGAAGGCCACCCAGTGCTCGCTCTGCAGGACGATCCGCTCGTCGGCGAGTTCGCGCTCCAGGACGGCGTCGAACAGGTTTTCCCCGCCGGTCGCCTCCTTGTGGGCGGCCAGTGAACGGAGCATCAGGGCGGTGCGGGGGGTGGTGAAGGGGTACGCGTAGATCTGCCCGTGCGGGTGGCCGAGGGTCACGCCGATCTCCGCGCCGCGGTTCTCGAAGCAGAAGACCTGCTCGACGGCCGGCAGGTGGGACAGTTCGGCGGTGCGGTCGGTCCAGGCGTCCAGGACCAGGCCCGCCTGCTCCTCGGTCAGGTCGGCGAAGGAGGCGTTGTGGTCGGAGGTGAAGCAGACGACCTCGCAGCGTCCGGAGTCGCCGGCGAGCGAGGGGAAACGGTTCTCGAAGACGACGACGTCGTAGGACGAGTCGGGGATCTCGCTCAGCCTGCCGTCCCGGGAGGGGCACAGCGGGCACTCGTCGGCGGGCGGGTGGTAGGTGCGGCCCTGCCGGTGCGAGGCGATGGCGACCGAGTCGCCGAGCAGCACGTCCTGGCGGATCTCGGAGGTCGTGACGGTCCGCTCGAGCGGCCGGCGGTCGACCGCGTCCCGCACGACGTCGTCGCGCAGGTCGTAGTAGATGAGCTCACGACCGTCGGCCAGCCGGGTCGAGGTCTTCTTCACGTTCGACTCTCCATTCGAGCCACTCACCCTTCAAACATAACCCAACACACCAAAACACAAGTCACCACCTGCGTCAACGTCACAATCCAACAAAGACCATCATCAAGAGTGTTCAAATAGCGAACGCGGGGGCGTACGGTTCCGCACTGATTGGTTCATGCAACGAAGTGAGCATTCATGGAAACCCCCACATATCTGGCAGCCGAGCTACGACTCCCCACGAACGGGCTCGACTACGCGATCCTCGGGATCTACTTCGCGGTCGTCCTCGGCATCGGCTTCGCGGCCCGCCGCTCGGTGAAGACCAGCCTCGACTTCTTCCTGTCCGGGCGCTCCCTGCCCGCCTGGATCACCGGTCTCGCATTCATCTCCGCCAACCTGGCCGCCACCGAGATCCTCGGCATGGCCGCCAACAGCGCCCAGTACGGCGCCTACACCGTGCACTGGTACTGGATCGGCGCCATCCCGGCCATGGTCTTCCTGGGCCTGGTGATGATGCCGTTCTACTACGGCTCCAAGGTCCGCTCGGTGCCCGAGTTCCTGCTGCTGCGCTTCGACAAGGGGGCGCACCTGCTCAGCTCGATCCTGTTCGCCTTCGCCGCGATCCTCATCGCGGGCGTCAACCTCTACGCCCTCGCGATCGTCGTGGAGGCGCTGCTGGGCTGGCCGCAGTGGGTGGCGATCGTGGTCGCCGGCTTCTTCGTGCTCGCGTACATCACCCTCGGCGGCCTGTCGTCGGCGATCTACAACGAGGTGCTGCAGTTCTTCGTGATCCTCGCGGCCCTCATCCCGATCACCGTGCTCGGCCTGAAGAAGGTCGGCGGCTGGGGCGGCCTGACCGACAAGCTCACCCAGTCCCACGGCCACGACTTCGTCACCGCCTGGGGCGGCACCGGGATCGGCCACGCCAACCCGCTGGGCGCCAACTGGCTGACGATCGTCCTCGGCCTCGGCTTCGTGCTGTCCTTCGGCTACTGGACCACCAACTTCGCCGAGGTCCAGCGCGCCCTGTCCGCGAAGAACCTCTCCGCGGCCCAGCGCACCCCGCTGATCGCCGCGTTCCCGAAGATCTTCATCGTGTTCCTGGTGATGATCCCGGGCCTGGTGGCCGCCGTCCTGGTCCCGAAGATCGGCACGCCCGGCTCGTCCCTGCAGTACAACGACGCGATCCCGTACCTGATGCAGGAACTGCTGCCCAACGGTGTCCTCGGCATCGCCGTGACCGGTCTGCTGGCGGCCTTCATGGCGGGCATGGCGGCCAACGTGTCGTCCTTCAACACGGTGTTCACCAACGACATCTGGGCGCGGTACATCGTCAAGGACCGCGAGGACGCGTACTACGTCCGCTTCGGCCGCCTCATCACGGCGATCGGTGTGCTGGCGTCGATCGGCACGGCGTTCCTGGCGTCGTCGTTCTCGAACATCATGAGCTACCTGCAGACGCTGTTCTCCTTCTTCAACGTGCCGATGTTCGTGGTGTTCATCGTCGGCATGTTCTGGAAGCGCGCGTCCGGGAAGTCCGGCTTCTGGGGCCTGCTCGCCGGCACGGTGACCGCGATGGTGAACTACTTCGTCATCTACAAGCACGGCATCATCGGCATCCCCTCCGACCAGGGCGCCAACTTCGTCTCCGCGATCGCCGGTTTCGTGGCCGGCGCGGTCGTGATGGTCGCGGTCTCGCTGTTCACCAAGCCCAAGCCGGAGGACCAGCTCCAGGGCCTCGTCTACGGCACCCGCTCGCCCGGCATGGCGGAGCCGCCCTCCGCGGGCGACGACGCCTGGTACCGCAGGCCCGCCCTGCTCGGCTGGGGCGCGGTCGTCCTCGCCGCCGCCTGCTACATCCCGTTCTCGCTCTGACCGCGGAGGATTGACCGACCATGTCCGAGTACTCCGAACACGACGTCCAGCGCCAAGTCACCGAGCTGGAAGGAAAGTCCGCCACCGCGGCACGCATCTTCGACCTCCGTCGCATCATCGGCGGCCTGTTCGTCCTCTACGGCGTCATCGTGATGATCGCGGGCTTCACGGCCTCCGACGCGGCGATCCGCAAGGCGGAGGGCGTCAACATCAACCTGTGGACGGGCCTCGGGATGCTGATCCTGGGCCTGCTGTTCCTGCTCTGGCTGAAGCTGAGGCCGATAGCTCCGCCGTCCGTCGACGCGGGGTCGGAGGAGAGGCCGGAGTAGCGCGCGGCTGAGCGGGGGTGGGCCGCGCGACCCGGCGGTCGCGCTGTGCCGCCCCCAAGCTCTCCGAGCAGGGGGGACCCCCGGCGCCCACCCGTGCCGCCCCGGAGGTCCCCCAGGCCGTCAAGGCTCGTGGGGGAGCCACGATTGCCCGCAGCCACCCATGCGGTCGCCCGCCCCCGTTCACTCCGTCCCTGGCTGGACGGGCCCCGCCCGGTCCAGCAAACCGGTCCGTGCTGCCAGGGCGGCAGCCTCCAGGCGGGAGCCCACGCCCAGTTTCATCAGGACGCGTTGGACGTGGGTGCGGGCCGTGGACGGGGCGATGCCCATGCCCGCCGCGATCAGACGGGTGTCCTCGCCGTCGGCCACCCGGACCAGGACCTCGACCTCCCTCGGGGTCAGCATCTGCAACAGGCGCTGGCCCTCGTCGTCCGGCTGCGCCGCCGGGTTGAGCAGTTCGTTGAACGCGCCCTGCAACAGCTGCGGCGCCACGGCCGCCTCGCCCGCCCGCGCCTTCATGATGGCCCGCTCGACGCCCTCGATGCGCTCGTCGTGGCGTACGTAGCCCGAGGCGCCGGCGGCGAACGCGGCCGCTATCCCGCGCGGGCTCGGCACCGGGCCGAGCACCAGCACCGCCACCTGCGGACGCTCCCGCTTGATGCGCACCACCGGGTCGAAGGCGCCCGGCTCCGCGGGTGCCGCCGTGCCCAGCAGGCACACCTCGGGCGCCCTGCTGATCACCAGGTCCGCCGCCCCCGCGGCGGGCGCCGCCGCGGCGAGCACCCGGTGTCCCCTCAGCTTCAGAGCCGAGGCCAGCGCCTCGGCGAGCAATCGGTGGTCGTCGACCACCATGAGCCGCACTCCCACGAGCAACCCCCCAGTCCCCCCCGTGGATGCCCACTATGGATGCCCACTGGCCCGCATGGACAGAAGCCCCCCGGCGCACCCCCCGTCCTTCATGCCCCCGGAAGCTACACGCTTGTTCGACATCGCGCTTCCCCTACCGGCCAGAAGTGCCCCGGATTACCGAAATCCCGCCCAATGGCGCCTGATGACGGGTACGTGAAAGGCCCCGCACCCGAACAGGAGCGAGGCCTTCGCCGTGCGCCGCGTACGCGCTACTTCGCGCCGAAGCCGAGCGCGGTGTACGACTTCTGGTCCGCCGTGAACGGCTTGCTGACCAGGTCCTTGCCGAGGAAGAGCCGGCCGTCGGTGTAGAGCAGCTCGGACGTCTTCGGCACCATGCTCATGATCGCGCCCAGCACCTCCCGGGAGGCCGGAGTCTCCAGCAGTCGCGTCTGCTTCAGGGACCCGCCGTCGACCGAGACCACCTGGGCGCCCTTGTTGTACGGGCCGCTCTTGTACGCCAGCACGTTCCCGCCGTCCATGCGGATCGGGAAGATGTCGTAGCCGTCGCCGGCGTCGATCCGGTCGCCGGTGGTCTTCCCGGTGGCCAGCGAGAACGCGATGATCTCGTTGGTCCGGGCGCCCTGGGCCGAGCCGTCGTGGTCGTTGGTCGGCACGTACAGCTTGTCGTTGCCCACCGTGATCGCCTGGCAGTCGTGCACCTTGCCGACCCCGCAGTGGTGCTCGTACTTCCCGTCCTCCAGCGTGATCTTCGTCCGCAGCTTGCCGGTGTCGTCCAGCGAGAAGACGTCCGTGGCGCCGGAGGCGGTGATGCCGCCCGAGTCCACACCGAACACGACCGGCTTGGTGGAGATCACCTTGGCGTTGTCGATGCCCTGGGGGAGCTTGTAGCTCCACCTGGCGCCACCCGTCCTCGGGTCGAGCGGCTGTACCTCGTACAACTCCTTGCCGAAGGGGCCGCACTTGCGCACCGCGACGAGCTGATCGCCGCCCGCGTAGCCGACGTCCGTGCAGGAGCCCCTCTCGTGCTGCCACAGCACCTTGCCGGTGGCCAGGTCGAAGGCGGCACCGCCGTAGAGGCCGGCGCCGGCGGCGACCGTGGTGCCGCTGATCGAGACCTCACCGAACGGGACCGAGACGCCACCGGTGCTGACCGATTTCGTCCACAGCTTCTTCCCGGTGGCGACCTCGAACGCGGTGACGTCACTGCACGGCTTGCGGTCCCGCACGCCCGCCCGCCTGCCCGACTCGGAGACCACCGCGGCGATCCCCGAGGAGCTGATCTCGGGTGAGCCCGCGCAGGTCTGGCCGTTCAGCGGCAGCGTCCACTTGGTCGCGCCGGTGTCCGGGTCGTAGCCCACGATCTTGTTGATGCCGGCCTTGGCGTAGACGGAGTCGGTGAGCCAGGAGCCCGTGACGTTGTCGATCTCCTGCCTGTCCGTGATCCGCGGCGCCGGGATCTGGAAGAGGACCTTGGCGCTGGGATCAGCCGGCGCCTTCTCCTTGCCGGAACCGGAGCCGGGGCCGCCGGGGCCGCCGCCCTGGCCGCCCTGGCCGCTGTCGGCACCGGACGCGGAGCCTCCGCCCGTGTCGCTGCCGGAGGAGCTGTTCGCGTACCAGGCCCCGACGCCGACGATCAGCGCGATGGCCGCGACCGCCGCGACGACGATCCACACCGTGGCGCTCGACCCCTTGCGGCCGCCGCCCGGGGTCCCGTGCGGCGGTACGGGGACCATCGGAGGCTGCTGATAGCCGTAGCCGGACTGCTGGTTCGGGTAGCCGTGACCGGGCTGCTGGACATACCCGTATCCCGATTGCGGCGAGGCCGGCGGCTGCGGGTAGCCGTATCCCGGTTGCGGCGGGGCCGGCGGCTGCGGGTAGCCGTAGCCCGGCCCCTGGGCGGGCGGCGGGGGCGCCTGGGGCGGCGGCTGGGGCGCGCCGAAGCCACCCGGCGGCGGGGGCTGCGGGGCGCCGAAGCCACCGGCCGGGGCAGGGTTCTGCGGGGCGCCGAAACCACCGCCCGGCGGCGGCTGGTGGGGCGGCGGAGGCGGCTGGTGGGGAGGGGGCGGCGGCTGGCTCATGGCGTGAGGACCTCGAAGGACAGAGGAACAGTGGGCGGGGACGGGCGGGTCGGCGGACCGCTCACTTGCCGTAGGCCAGCATCAGCTTCTCCTTGGACCGGGTACCGCCGGTCAGCCGGGTGGTGGAGAGGTAGAGGCGCCCGTCCACGTAGTCGATCGCTTTGGAGAAGAAGCCGCTCTCGACCTGCGCGGCGCCCGCCGGGTTCTGCAGCAGCTTCGCCGCGGTGTGGCGCGCGCCGGCCGTCGCGATGGAGACGACCTGGCCGCCCGTGTCGTACGACGGCTCGACATACGCGATCAGGTGGGTGCCGTCCATCTTGAGCGGGAGCATCGACTCGTCCGCCGGGGACTTCACCCGCCACTTCTCCTTGCCGGTGTCCAGGCTGATCGCGACGATCTCGTTCGGGCCGCTCTTCGCGTCGGTCGGCAGGTACAGGGTGCTCGCGTCGGCCACGGCGCCCGTGCAGCCCTGCAGGTCACGGTTGAGGATGGCCCAGCCGCACTGGGGTGCGAAGGACTCGTTGACGTCGAGCTGGGAGCGCAGGCTGCCGTCGCTCTTCAGTGTGGAGACGTTCCACCGCGTCTTGTCCTCGTTGGTGAGGTAGAGGACGACCGGGTCGACGGAGTAGGCGCGGGCGACCGTCCAGCCCTTGGGGATCTTCTTGGTCCACTTGGCCCTGCCGGTCGCGGGGTCGAGCTCCTGCACCTCGTCGTGCGCGTCGGAGCCGCCGGCGCCACAGGAGGCGACCGAGAGGAGCTTGGCGCCGCCCGCGAACGCGGTCGGGAAGCAGGCCGCGCCGTACCGCTGCTTCTCCCACAGCTTCTTGCCGGTGGCCACGTCGTACGCCAGCCCGGACTGCGCGCGGGCGACCAGCAGGGTCCTGCCCGTGATGGTCAGGTCGACGGCGAGCGCACTGTCGAACAGGGCACCGTCGGCGATCTGCGCGCTCCAGCCCTTCTTGCCGGTGTCGAGGTCGATCTCCTGGATGTGGTTGCACTTGGCGCTGTCGCTCACGCCGCTCATGTAGGCGACCACGACCTTGTCGTCGGCCGTCTTGTGCGGAGTGACGGCGCAGATCTTCTGCGGGAAGGAGATCGGGTTCCAGGTGGGGCTGCCGCCTGCGACGTCGTAGGCGAAGACCTGCTTGTACGCGGCCTTCACCGCTGTCCTGCCGGTGATCCACATGCCGGGGGCGTCGGCGCCGCGGCCGGGCGCGTCGGGCGCCTGCTGATACCAGAGGACCCTGTCCTCGCCCGACTTGCGGCCCTGGTTGAGGTTTTCCGGATCCGCGCCGCCGTCGCCGCCGCCACCGCCCGCGTCGGCCGGGGCGGAGGCGGTGGAGGACGGTCCGGAGCTCTGGTTCTTGCCGGCGGCGGGCTTGTCGTCCCCGCCGCCGCTGCTGACCGCGTACACGGTGCCGCCTATGAGGAGCAGCGCGGCGACGGCGGCGCCCACGACCAGCGCGGGCTTGCCCTTGAAGGGGTTCCTGGGGCCGCCGCCGGGGGGCGGGAAGGGCGCGCCGGGGAACTGGGGTGGCTGCTGCGGGTAGCCGTAGCCGGGGTGGGGAGCGGCGTAGGGGCCGGGCTGCTGAGCGTACGGACCGGGCTGACCGGGCTGCTGAGCGTACGGACCGGGCTGGGCGTAGGGGCCCGGCCCGCCGTACGGGCCCGGCTGCGGATAGGCGCCCGGCTGCTGGTACGGGCCGGAAGGCGGCTGCGGCTGCGGCTGCGGCTGCGGCTGTGGCTGTGGCTGTGGCTGTGGCTGTGGCTGTGGCTGCGGATAGCCGTACCCCGGCTGCGGCGGGGTCGCCGGGGGCTGGACGGGTGGCGGCGGGGTCGCCTGCCGGGGGTCCTGCGGGGCACCGAAACCACCCTGTGGCGGCGGATTCTGCGGTGCCCCGGAACTGCCGCCCCGGGGCGGCTGGTCGGGCGGCTGAGTCATCAGCGCTTTCCCCCTCAAAACTGATGTGTCCCCACGCCCGTGGTGCTCGTTCCCGCCACGCCGGTGGTCCTCAGGCTCTTCTCGGACGGACCTTTCTATCACTGGGACGTCCTCGAACACGGGGCCGGTCCTGCCCCTGTTCCCAAGGGAGGACCGGCCCGTGATGCCCTCGTTACGCGCCTTCCCGCACCGTCCGCGGCACGCGCTCCGCGCCAGCCAACGCCTAGGCGTCCTCGGCGAGTTCCAGCCAGCGCAGCTCCAGCTCCTCGCGCTGACCGGCCAACTCCCGGAGTTCCGCGTCCAGTCCTGCGACCTTCTCGAAGTCCGTGGCGTTCTCGGCGATTTGCTGGTGGAGCTTGGACTCCCGCTCGGAGATCTTGTCCAACTGCCGCTCGATCCGCTGGAGTTCCTTCTTCGCGGCCCGGGCGTCGGCCGCGGAGGCGGCGGGCTTGGCCACGGCGGATGCCGGTGCCGCGGCCGCCGCTGCCGCTTCCTCCATGCGGTGGCGCCGCTCCAGGTACTCGTCGATGCCACGGGGCAGCATCCGCAGCGTGGCGTCGCCGAGGAGGGCGTAGACCTTGTCGGTGGTGCGCTCGACGAAGAAGCGGTCGTGCGAGATCACGATCATCGAGCCCGGCCAGCCGTCGAGGACGTCCTCGAGCTGGGTGAGGGTCTCGATGTCGAGGTCGTTGGTGGGCTCGTCGAGGAAGAGGACGTTGGGCTCGTCCATGAGGAGGCGCAGCAGCTGCAGCCGCCGCCGCTCACCGCCGGACAGGTCGCCGACCGGCGTCCACTGCTTCTCCTTGTTGAAGCCGAACGTCTCGCACAGCTGCCCGGCGGTCATCTCGCGCCCCTTGCCGAGGTCGACGCGCTCGCGGACCCGCTGCACGGCCTCGAGGACCCGCCAGGTGGGGTCGAGTTCGGCGACCTCCTGGGAGAGGTAGGCGAGCTTGACGGTCCTGCCGACGGCGATCCGGCCACCCGCGGGCTGCTGCTCGCCCTCGCTGCGGGCGGCGTCGGCCATGGCCCGCAGCAGGGAGGTCTTGCCGGCGCCGTTGACCCCGACGAGGCCGATGCGGTCGCCGGGGCCGAGCTGCCAGGTGACGTGCTTGAGCAGCACCTTCGGGCCGGCCTGGACGGTGACGTCCTCCAGGTCGAAGACGGTCTTGCCGAGCCGTGAGGAGGCGAACTTCATCAGCTCGCTGCTGTCGCGGGGCGGCGGCACGTCCTTGATCAGTTCGTTGGCGGCCTCGACGCGGAAGCGGGGCTTGGAGGTGCGGGCGGGGGCGCCGCGCCGCAGCCACGCCAGCTCCTTGCGGACCAGGTTCTGCCGCTTGGTCTCCTCGGAGGCGGCGATGCGCTCGCGCTCGGCGCGGGCGAAGACGTAGTCGGTGTAGCCGCCCTCGTACTCGAAGACCTCGCCGCGCTGCACGTCCCACATGCGGGTGCACACCTGGTCGAGGAACCAGCGGTCGTGGGTGACGCACACCAGCGCGGAGCGGCGCTCGCGCAGGTGCCCCGCGAGCCAGGCGATGCCCTCGACGTCGAGGTGGTTGGTGGGCTCGTCGAGGACGATCAGGTCCTGCTCGGCGATCAGCAGCTTGGCGAGCGCGATACGGCGCCGCTCGCCGCCGGAGAGGGGGCCGATGACGGTGTCGAGCCCCTGGGGGAACCCGGGCAGGTCGAGCCCGCCGAACAGGCCGGTGAGCACGTCGCGGATCTTGGCGTTGCCCGCCCACTCGTGGTCGGCCATGTCCCGGATGACCTCGTGGCGGACGGTGGCGGCCGGGTCGAGGGAGTCGTGCTGCGTCAGCACGCCCAGGCGCAGCCCGCCGGAGTGGGTGACGCGCCCGGTGTCGGCCTCCTCCAGCTTGGCGAGCATCCGGATCAGGGTGGTCTTGCCGTCGCCGTTGCGCCCGACGACCCCGATCCGGTCCCCTTCGGACACGCCGAGCGAGACGCCGTCGAGGAGGGCACGGGTGCCGTACACCTTGCTGACGTTCTCGACATTGACCAGGTTGACGGCCATTTCACTCCTGACGCGGGGATCGATCAGCCTTCAAGCGTAGGGCCTCCGGGGGAGGGAGCGGGGCGCGTGGTGATCGTCACTCTTTGTGGTGACGTGATCGATGATCGACGGCTACGGTGGGAAGACAGGCCGCAGGATCCCGTCCATGGGAGGAACCATGACTGCCGAGCCGATCTCCGAGGCCGCCGTGTCCGACGCCGAGCCGACCTCGCGGTGGCCGGTGCCTCCGGCGGATGGCTGGACCGTGGACGACCTGTTCACCCTGCCCGACCTCCCGCCGCACACCGAGTTGATCGACGGGAGCCTGGTCTTCGTGAGTCCGCAGCGGGATTTCCACAGCATTGTCATCGACCTGCTGGTGAGTGGCCTCCGCCGTACAGTGCCTCCGACGTTCAAGGTCCGCCGCGAGATGACCGTGGTCATCGACCGCAAGAACGGGCCCGAGCCGGACATCTCCGTGCTCCGTGCGGAGGCGGTCACCGGCCGCAGCCAGACGTCGTTCCGGGCCGCCGACGTCGTCCTCGCCGTGGAGGTGGTTTCGCCGGATTCGGAGGCCCGCGACCGTGACACCAAACCCCGCAAGTACGCCGCCGCGGGGATCGACCACTTCTGGCTGGTGGAGATGGTGGGAGAGGAGGAGCGGCCGGTCGTCTACGTATATGAGCGCGATCCGGTGACCAAGAGCTACACGGTCACCGGAATCCACCACGACCGGCTGAAGGTCTCCGTCCCGTTCGATATCGACGTCGACCTGGCGGAGATCGACTCCCTCTGAGGCGTCCGCCCGTCAGAGCACTGTCGCCCCCGCCACCGGCCCCGCCGCCACCCGCACCGCTCTGCACGTCCGCGACTCCCGCAGGGCCTCGGCCACCTTCTCCGCCGCCTCGGCGTCGCGCGCGAGGAACGCCGTGGTAGGCCCGGATCCGGAGACCAGAGCGGCCAGCGCACCGGCCTCCCGCCCCGCCTCCAGCGTCTCCGCCAGTTCCGGAAACAGGGACAGCGCCGCCGGCTGAAGGTCGTTGGAGACGGCGGCGGCCAGCGCGTCCGCGTCGCCCTTGGCCAGCGCCTCCAACAGCTCCGCTGAAGCCACCGGCTCCGGAACCTCCCGCCCCTGCGCCATTCGGTCGAACTCCCGGAAGACCGCCGGTGTCGACAGCCCCCCCTCGGCCATCGCGAACACCCAGTAGAAGGTGCCCCCGACCTCCAGCGCCGTGAGCCTCTCGCCCCGCCCGACTCCCAGCGCCGCCCCGCCCACCAGACTGAACGGCACATCACTGCCCAGCTCGGCGCAGATCTCCAGCAGTTCCTCGCGCGAGGCTCCCGCACCCCACAGCGCGTCGCACGCCAGCAGAGCGCCCGCCCCGTCCGCGCTGCCACCCGCCATGCCCCCGGCGACCGGGATGTCCTTGGCGATGTGGATGTGCACGGCCGGATCAAGGCCGCGGCGTTGCGCGAGCGTCAGCGCCGCCCGCGCCGCCAGGTTCGTACGGTCGAGCGGTACCTGCTCCGCGTACGGCCCGGAGCAGGTGACGCGCAGCTCGTCGGCCGGGGTCACCGTGATCTCGTCGTACATGCCGACGGCCAGGAAGACGTTCGCCAGGTCGTGGAAGCCGTCGGGGCGGGCGCCACCCACCGCGAGCTGCACGTTCACCTTGGCCGGGACGCGAACCCTGACACTCACTTACTCGGCCTCCCTGTGCTCGGCGATACGCGCGAACTCCTCCACCGTCAGCGACTCGCCCCTGGCCTGCGGTGAGACACCGGCGGCCACGAGCGCGGCCTCGGCGGCCGCGGCCGACCCCGCCCATCCGGCGAGCGCGGCCCGCAGCGTCTTGCGCCGCTGGGCGAACGCCGCGTCCACGACCGCGAACACCTCGCCCTTCGACGCGGAGGTCTTGATCGGCTCGGCGCGCCGCACCAGCGAGACCAGCCCGCTGTCGACGTTGGGCGCGGGCCAGAAGACGTTGCGCCCGATGGCCCCGGCGCGCTTGACCTCCGCGTACCAGTTGGCCTTCACGGACGGCACCCCGTACACCTTCGACCCGGGCGCGGCGGCGAGCCGGTCGGCGACCTCGGACTGCACCATCACCAGCGTCCGCTCGATGCTCGGGAAGGTGTCGAGCATGTGGAGCAGGACGGGGACGGCGACGTTGTAGGGCAGGTTCGCGACCAGCGCGGTCGGGGCGGGGCCCGGCAGCTCACGGACGTGCAGCGCGTCGGAGTGCACCAGCGCGAACCGCTCGGCGCGCTCCGGCATGCGCGCAGTGATGGTGGCGGGCAGCGCCGCCGCCAGCACGTCGTCGATCTCGACGGCGGTGACGCGCTCGGCGACCTCGAGGAGGGCCAGCGTCAGCGAGCCGAGCCCGGGTCCCACCTCCACGACGACGTCGTCGGGCCGGACCTCGGCGGTGCGGACGATGCGCCGCACGGTGTTGGCGTCGATGACGAAGTTCTGGCCGCGCTGTTTGGTGGGGCGTACGCCGAGGGCCGCCGCCAGCTCACGGACGTCGGCGGGGCCCAGCAGGGCGTCGGGGGTGGGGCTGCTCACGGGGCAAGCCTACGGGGCGGCGCGCGGGCCACCGGCCGGTGGCACCGTCACCGGTACAGCCGTGACCCGCAGTGCGGCCACGGGCTGGTCCCCTGGCGTGTGAACAGCTTCTTCGCCCGGTACGTCTGCTCCTCCGCGGGGGCGTCCTGGGGCCGGCCCGAGCCGCCGAGGCTGCGCCAGGTGCGCCGGTCGAACTGGTAGAGGCCGCCGTACGTGCCGGACGGGTCCACCGCGTGCGAGCGGCCGCCGGACTCGCAGGCCGCGAGCCCCTTCCAGTTCAGGTGCTCCGCGCCCTCCACCAGGTCCGGGTGCGGCTTGGTGCCGATCCGGACGAGCTGGGTCTGTGGCTGCCGCACCACCTCGTCACCGACCCGCCGCGGTCTCTCCTTCACGCCGTTGACGGTGCGCAGGGCGTACGTGACCCGGCGCGCGCCCGCCTGACCGGGGCGCGCGACCACCTCCGTGCCCTTGAGCAGGTCCGGGTCCTTGGTGCGCCGTACGTCGAACGGGATCGGCTCCTCGCGGACCTCCTGGGAGCCCATCACCCGCAGCACGGTCACCGTCTGCCCGTCGCGCGGGAAGCTGTCCGGTGCCACGGACGTCGTGTCCTGCCGGTAGAGCACGACCCCGGCCTGGGCGACGGCCTCGCGGACGGTCGCCGCGTTGGTCCGGATGGTGCGGGCCTGCCCGTCCGCGAGGACCGTCACGGTGCGCTCGGTGCGGACGTCCAGCTCGAGCCCGTCGCGGCCGACCCTCTGGGAGCGCGAGGTCGATACGTAGGCGCCCTCCGCGCGCACCCCGAGCTGCCGGAGCGCGGCCTCCACCGTGGGCGCCGTCGTCCACACCTCGCGCTGGATGCCGTCGATGGTGAGCCGCAGGGGGCGGCCGTAGCGCACCGCGACCTCGTCGCCGCTCGCGAGCGGTGTCCCGGGCGCCGGGGCGACGAGGTCGTGATCGCCGACCTTCACGCCCTGCTGGGCGAGCAGTTCACCGACGTCGGAGGCGAAGGTGTGCAGCGTGCGGGTGCGGCCGTCCACGGTCAGCTCGACGGCCTTGTCGCTCGCGACGAAGGCGGTGGTGCCGCCGGCGAGGAACGCGACGACGAGCGCCTGCGGGATCAGACGGCGCATGGAGTCGGGGCGTGCGCCGCCCTTTCTGCCGCGCGCCGCGTGCCGGGCCTGGGCGCGCCCTGAGGGGCGCGGGGCGGCCTCCGGCTGCCGGCGGGGCGGACGGGCCGTTATCTCCGTGGCGCGCGCGGCCGCGCGGGCGCGCTCCTCGTACGCGGGCCGGTACGTGTCCGGGTGGGCGCGACCGGGGGCCTCACGGTCCTTGTACGCCCCGTACGGCGAGTACTGCCGGTTGCTCACGACGACACGCTCCAGAGAGGTTCCGACACGGCGACCAGAACCTAGCGGCTGGTCGTCACTCTCCAAAGCAACGCCGTTACTCGGTGTCGCGACACGGGACCCCGTGGACACCCCGGCCGGGCGGGCCGGTCAGTACGCGAACGCGCGGGCCGTGTTGCGCGCGACGGCCGCCGCCAGCGCGTCCTCCTCGACGCCCTTCACCGCGGCCATGGCGCGGACCGTGACCGGAATGAGATAGGGCGCGTTCGGCCGTCCGCGGTACGGCGCGGGCGTCAGGAACGGCGCGTCGGTCTCCACCAGGACGAGGTCGAGCGGCGCCACGGCGAGGGCGTCGCGCAGCGGCTGGGCGTTCTTGAAGGTCACGTTGCCGGCGAACGACATGAAGTACCCGTTCCGCGCACAGACCTCGGCCATCTCGGCGTCACCCGAGTAGCAGTGGAAGACGGTCCGCTCCGGCGCGCCCTCCTCCTTGAGGACGCGCAGCACGTCGGCGTGGGCCTCGCGGTCGTGGATCACCAGCGCCTTGCCGTGCCGTTTGGCGATCTCGATGTGGGCGCGGAAGGAGCGCTCCTGGGCGGCCTTGCCCTCGGGCCCGGTGCGGAAGTAGTCGAGCCCGGTCTCGCCCACGCCCTTGACCTGCGGCAGGGCCGCGAGACGGTCGATCTCGGCGAGCGCCTCGTCCAGCGCCGCGTCCCCGCCCGGCTCCCGGGCACCCTGCCGGGACCATCCGTCGGGGTCGCCGTGCACGATGCGCGGGGCCTCGTTCGGGTGCAGGGCCACCGCCGCGTGCACGGAGTCGTGGGCCGCGGCCGTCTCGGCGGCCCAGCGCGAGCCCCGCACATCGCAGCCGACCTGCACGACCGTCGTCACGCCGACCGACGCGGCCTTGGCGAGGCCCTCCTCCACCGTGCCGGACTGCATGTCGAGGTGGGTGTGCGAGTCGGCGACGGGCACGCCGAGGGGCGCGGGAAGCGGCGGCGGCGTGTTCTTGTCGGACTTGCCTGACGTGTCGGACGCTCGGGAAGGCATGCCCCGATCCTACGAAAGGGGCATGCCACGCCTTGGGCCTGCCTTGCGGCAGGCCGCCCGGGGCCTGTCTTACGGCAGGCCCGTCAGCCCGCCTTGCGGTGGTTCTGGAACGGGTGGAGCAGGTCCGACAGGTGCCAGTGGTGGTGGCCGTCGGCGGCCTCCGGCTGCGTGCGCGGCGCCCCACGGTCCTCGCCGTCGGCCTCCTGGGCCGGGGCGTGGTGCCGGTGCAGGGAGTTCTGCACGGAGGACACCTGACCCGGGCGCATGATGCGCACCACGTGGCTGTCGCAGTTGTGGCAGGCCGGGCGGCTGAGCGGCGAGGGGACGACGCGGCCGTTCGCCACGTACATCACGAACTCGTTGCCGTCCGCGTCGAGGTGGTGCTCTATCTCGTACGACTGCTCCCAGCCGTGCCCGCAGCGCATGCACGCGAAGGAATAGGACTCGTGGACGACGGCGGTCGCCGCGCTGCGGTCGGGCTGCCCTGTGACCTGGCCGGCCGCTGTGGCCTGGCCGGTCCGCCCTGATATCTCACTCATTCCAGCTCCTCTTGTCCGCTGGACAAGCGCCCCCGCGGTGCGGGCTTCCCCCCGGAACCCCGCGCGGTCCCACGGTGGCGAGGGACGGGTGCGTCCCTGTCCCCCAGTGGACGCCTTCACGAGCGGGAGCGGGAGCGGACCTGTCGAGTGTTGGGGGCGATTTGGACTTCGCTTGCCAAACTCACCCGATCGCCCCGCTTCGGCTTTGCCTTCGACGACAGCCCTTTGCCGCCCTATGGGGCGCACGCTCAGGAGAGATGCGCCCTGCTCAGAGCGGGTATGAGCCCCCTCACACGGGCATCCGGCGATCACGGCGGCACGTCGCCAGGACGCCGCACCGAGCATCCGGAACCACCCGTCGGCCGGGAGCAGGCCGGGAGCGGGAGCCCCGGGGGGCTCAGCCCGCCGCGTTCGCGTTCTTCGCCGCCACCACCGCGTCGAAGACCTCGCGCTTCGGCAGGCCCGCCTCCGCCGCGACCGCCGCGATGGCCTCCTTGCGGCGCTCCCCGGCCTCCTCGCGCACGCGTACCCGGCGCACCAGCTCGGCCGCGTCCAGCTCCTCGGGGCCCTTCTCGCCGGCGCCCTCCACCACGACCGTGATCTCGCCGCGTACGCCCTCGGCGGCCCACGCCGCCAGCTCCCCCAGCGAGCCGCGCCTGACCTCCTCGTACGTCTTGGTCAGCTCGCGGCACACCGCGGCCCGCCGCTCGCCCCCGAACACCTCCGCCATCGCGGCGAGCGTGTCGTCGAGCCGGTGCGGGGCCTCGAAGTACACCAGCGTGCGCCGCTCCTCGGCGACCTCGCGCAGCCGCGACAGCCGCTCGCCCGCCTTGCGCGGCAGGAACCCCTCGAAGCAGAACCGGTCCACCGGCAGCCCGGACAGCGCAAGCGCGGTGAGCACGGCGGACGGCCCCGGCACGGCGGTCACCCGGATGTCCTTCTCCACGGCGGCGGCCACCAGCCGGTACCCGGGGTCCGACACGGACGGCATCCCCGCGTCGGTGACGAGCAGCACCCGCGCCCCGCCCGCCAGGGCCTCGACCAGCTCCGGTGTCCGGGCGGACTCGTTGCCCTCGAAGTACGACACGACACGCCCCGTCGGCTGGACGTCGAGCGCCTGGGTGAGCCGGCGCAGCCGGCGCGTGTCCTCGGCGGCGATCACATCGGCGGTGGCCAGCTCCTCGGCGAGCCGCGGAGGCGCGTCCGCGATGTCCCCGATGGGGGTTCCGGCGAGGACCAGGGTTCCGGTCGTAGTCCCAGGTGCAACTGTCACGTTTCCATCCTCGCAGGCGCCGTACGCGGGACTCACACAGACGTGTTCCCTACGATGGCGCGGTGACCAGTACCGCGTCCTCCACGGACACCCGGCAGGGCCAGGCCGCCGAAGAGCCGCGGCCGTCGTGGCAGCAGCGGCTGCGCCGTTTCGGTTACGCGGCGCGCCCGAGAAGCGACGTCCGCGACCGGCTCGTGCCGCCGTACAACCGGCCCAGCCCGCGCATCTGGGCGACGATCGGCCTGCGGTCGGACGCCGCCGACCGGATCACGCGCTGGTCGGCGTGGGGCGGCCCGCTGCTCGTGACGCTGATCGCGGGGCTGATGCGGTTCTGGAACCTGGGCAGCCCCAGGGCGGTGATATTCGACGAGACGTACTACGCGAAGGACGCGTGGGCGCTCGTCCACAACGGGTACGAGGCGAACTGGGCCAAGGACGCCAACGACCTCATCCTTCAGCGGGGCGGCCATGTGCCGGTCCCGACGGACGCCGCGTACGTCGTGCATCCGCCGGTCGGCAAGTACGTCATCGGCCTGGGCGAGCTGATCTTCGGCTTCAACCCGTTCGGCTGGCGCTTCATGACGGCCCTGCTCGGCACGCTCGCGGTGCTGCTGCTGTGCCGTATCGGCCGCCGTCTGTTCCGGTCCACTTTCCTCGGCTGTTTGGCGGGCGGGCTGCTGGCGGTGGACGGGCTGCAGTTCGTGATGAGCCGCACCTCGCTGCTCGACGGCGTGCTGGGGTTCTTCGTGCTCGCGGCCTTCGGCTGCCTGCTCGTCGACCGGGACAGAGCGCGTGCCAAGCTGGCGGCGGCCCTGCCGGTGGACGCGGACGGCCGGGTGCGCCCGGACGCGCACACCGCCGAGACCGCCCGCTTCGGGTGGCGTCCGTGGCGCTGGCTGGCGGGCCTGATGCTCGGCCTCGCGATCGGCACGAAGTGGAACGGCCTGTACTTCTTGGCCGCGTTCTGTGTGATGGCCCTGCTGTGGGACGTGGGCGCGCGCCGGGTCGCGGGCGCCCGCCGTCCTTACGCCACGGTCCTCAAGCGGGACACGGGCCTGACCTTCCTGGCGACGGTCCCGGTCGCTCTCGCGGTGTACCTGGCCTCCTGGACCGGCTGGATCCTGTCCCCGGCCAACGGCTCCGGCGGCTACTTCCGCAACTGGGCGGCCACCGACGGCAAGGGCGGCAACTGGACCTTCCTGCCCGACTGGCTGCGCAGCCTGTGGCACTACGAGCACGAGGTCTACCTGTTCCACGTCGGCCTGACGTCCCCGCACACGTACCAGTCCAACCCGTGGAGCTGGATCGTGGTGGGCCGCCCGGTCTCGTACTTCTACGAGTCCCCGAACCCCGGTGAGGCGGGCTGCCCCACGGACGCGGGCGGCAAATGCGCGCGCGAGGTCCTCGCACTCGGCACCCCGCTGCTGTGGTGGGCGGCCTGCTTCGCGCTCCTGTACGTGCTGTGGCGCTGGGCGTTCCGCCGCGACTGGCGCGCGGGCGCCATCGCGTGCGGTGTCGCGGCCGGCTACCTGCCCTGGTTCCTGTACCAGGAGCGCACGATCTTCTACTTCTACGCGGTCGTCTTCGTGCCGTTCCTGTGCCTGGCGGTCGCGATGATGATCGGCGCCCTCCTCGGCCCACCCGGCGCGGACGAACGCCGCCGGATCGCGGGAGCGGCGGGCGCGGGCGTCCTGGTCCTGCTGATCGCGTGGAACTTCATCTACTTCTGGCCCCTGTACACGGGAACGGCGATCCCGATCGACTCCTGGCGGGCGCGGATGTGGCTGGACACCTGGGTCTAGCTGGAAAGACACACCACGAGGGCGCGGCTACCGGCTGCGCCCTCGTGGTCGTTGGTGGTCGTTACCGGTCGCCGATGGCCGCCTTTGGACGGCCCGGAGACGGCCCGGAGACGGCCCGGACCGGGGCCGACACCATCGGCACGCGACAGGGTCTACACGACAGCGAATCCCCAATGCTGCCGCAGCACCCGCGCAGCCATAGCTCACTTTCGCCGCAAATCAGGCAACCGTTTGCCAGCATCGATCACCCTGCGCTACTGTCCATCACACAGCAGGGCCAGGCGGTCCCGAAGAAATTAGCCAGGCGATTTTTTTGAGGGGTCTGTGAGCGACTCAACCAGCCTCGACGACATCGACACTTTCGACTTGCGCTCATTTTCATTTGAGACACTGGCATTCAAAACGGAGGTCGGCGAAATGCCGACCTTCACCTTCACGCTGGCCGTGCCCGACCTACTGCGGCTCGTGAAGGAACTGGGACTGGTCGTGCGGAACAACTTCAGCCTCGACAGTGACGGCTACGGCAACCGCCCCCTCGACAAGAAGCACGTGGCCAGGATCGCCGCCGGCCTGACGGAGCGACCGGACACCCCGATTCAAATGATCACCCTTGCCATCCCCGGCGAGCTCAATGGGGCCCCCACGCACAAGTGGACGCGCGCGAGGGCGCGCACGAGTGGCCCTGTTGAATTGGGGCAATTCAGGATGTATCAGGATGTAACTGCCCATATCCAAAACGGGCAGCACACCCTCGCGGCGCTCGAAAGCGTCATGGATGGCGATGCCGTCGAAGCCAAGGAAGTGCTCGTTCGGAGCTCCGTCCCGATCCAAGTCTTGGTACAAAGCGACCGGAACGAGGTCAACCGGATCTTTGTGATCGCTGGCCAGACCAAGCCGATCTCTCCGGCCCTGATCGCTGCACTTGATCAATCTTCATACGCTAACCGTCTTGGCGTGCAAGTTGGCCGCAGCGCGCGGATCTTTACCGACGACTCTGAACGACTCGTCTACCTGAGCAGCTCCGCCAGCCAGGGCGCTCTGTACTCAACTGCGCATGTACGAGGGTTCTCCGCAGCGATCTACATCGGCTTCAAGGACCGAACGCCCGACGCCCGAGAGGCGAACTTCCGCAAGGTGCTTGAGGAGCGTTGTGACGGCGGGGGCAGCCTCGACAAAGAACTGGACGTCGTCGTCAATGAGATTGTCGAGGTGCTGGACTATGCGTATGGCCGCGTGCCGGGCTGGAGAGAGCTCCAGCGTGGCGAGCTGACACCCAAGGAGTTCCGTGCCACCTATCTTCACGGAGCACCCGCAGGCCTATACGTCATCGGGGGAGTCCTCGGCGCGGCACGGTTCTGCGGAGTACCCCTGCCCAAGGTCGTCGACGCCCTCGCGACGCTGGAATGGCAGCGCGCAGCGCACGAGCTAGACAAAGACGGGAAGGCGGTTCATCCCGTCTTCGACGGAACCCTGGTGCGCTTCGAAGAAGTCCAGCGCGACGACGGCACCAGCGAATGGGCTCCGACGACCACCGGCGGAGCCCGCACGAACTACGAGGCCGCGACGGAGCGACTACTGGGCCTGCTGAGCCACATGGACAGCTCCTTCGCCGGCCTCACCTCGCCGTCCACCCTTCGCCACCTTGGCCTGCGAGCAGCGGCCCGGCGTGGTCGCCCCCGCAAGAACCCGACGGGGCCCGCCTGATCACAGACCGAGTTGCAGAACCTCGCACATATACCCTAGATTTTTACCCGTTGAAAGAGACCTAAAAAGGAGTCCGATGGACTGGGACATGCGCCCCGGTGATGTCATCCGGCGCTCCGACCTGCACGAACGCTATGGGGGGCGCAGGCAGGGAGGCATCGGCCCTTCGCGGGTGAGCAACAACGTCTTCCTCTTCACCAACCCTCCGCAGGGCCGCAAGCACGGCTACTACGACGGCTGGGGGCAGGATGACCGCTACCACTACTGCGGCGAGGGGCAGTCCGGCGATCAGAAGATGACGCAGGGCAACCTCACGGTCCTGAATCACCAGTCAGACGGTCGAGCACTGCGACTCTTCCAGGCAACGGACACGCGGAGTGAAGTCCAGTACGTCGGGGAGTTCGAGCTGGATAAGGAGCAGCCGTACTACCTCACTGACGCGCCCGCAACCGACGATGGCCGCCTGCGTAGTGTCATCGTGTTTCGTCTACGACCGATAGACACTGCTCCCAGGCAGGGATTCACTGTCCCGTTCACGCCGGCCACGACCACGACCACCAAGATCATTCCGGTCGAGCAGCAGATCACCGAGCGATCCCTCGTGAACCCCTCCCAAGAACCTCACGAAGCAGAGCGCCGTGAAGCGGGTCTCGTCCTCGCGTACCAGGACTGGCTCCTGAGGCAAGGGCACGAGGTCGGCAGACACCAGATTCTGCCACCCGGCGAGTCCAAGCCGCTGTTGACAGATCTGATCGACAGCACGCGGAACGTCCTGGTGGAGGCTAAGGGCACCATCACTCGTGAAGCAATCCGGATGGCGATCGGCCAGCTCATGGACTACCAACGCTTCATTGATCCGCGACCATCTCTCGCGATTCTGGTGCCCTCCCGTCCACGCGCAGACCTGATCGATCTGTGTCGCGCTGTGGACATTGAGGTCATCTGGCCTGACGGAGAGGGGTTCGACACCGCCTGAAGACCGGCGCGCGAGGCGCAGAACACAGTGCCAGGTTCATGCGATCAAGCATGAACAAAGCAGATGGGGCCGCGCCCTGCGCCAACAGTCGGCGGCCCCATCCCACGCAACCCCGAAGGGATGCTTATGCCAGTGAACCTCAACGTACCGCTGCCGGACAACTACGACCCTGGTGACGTGCTCGAAGCGCTCGTCACGTTGCTGCTGGTGAGCGGCGTGCTTGCTGCCATTGACGAAGCGGTGCCGCTCAATCTCGCCCCGTACTTCGTCAACATCATCGCTGCCCTGGGAGCGTACCTACTCACTCAGGCCGACCCGCCGCTCCCACCACCGAGGGCCCTGCTTGCGTAGCCATGCCGGCGTGGGTGCCAGCGGCAGATCCTCCCCGAACACGGGTCTCTCCTGGTCCGAAGCGCCCTGCTGTCAACTCCAGCACTGAGGCGACGGGCCCATCTGGACCTACTCACGTGAGTAGGTCCAGATGGGCCCCAAGGTTTCGTCATTCTCGATCGACCATGGTGCTGCGCTATCGCTGACGTACCGGCTGTACATCGGCGGCGCCGAATACAGGTCGCGCGGGAGATTGACTCTGACTGGGGCCCGGTCGGCCAACAGAAGGCCCTGCCCATGAATACCCCGCGGTGGCCGCCTCACCTAAGTGATCAACGGACTACCCAAGCTCCGGTATCAGAGCGAGCTGAGGAACGCCTGCACCTCATGCAAGTTCACCTCGTCCGCGTCGCTTGGGTAGATGACCACTGTCAGCCGACGAGAGACTAGGGTCACTCGCGACGCAGCCACGAACGATAAGATGATCATCTTGAGCAGGCTCTCGCGTCCCAGATTTCCCACTCTCGCAAGGTCTGAGCCGAAAATAGGGATCGCCACAGGATCCAGATGACCATGTGAAGCGATAGTCGACCAGACATTGCTAAGGCTTCGCCACAGATAATCAACGCTCGATTGAGCGATGAGGTCATTACTCATGCGCGAGTAAGCGACGCAGTAATACCTGCTTCCCCCGTGAGGGATAACAGCAACTGTGCCTATCCGATATCGGTCACGCTTACCTCTCGGCTTGTCCACCGCGCTTTCTGATCCCTCAACAGGAGAATCGCGCAGCGATGTCGCTAGGGCCGCATCGAGAGATGACACGTCTCCGTGGAATACCTTCTCAAGCAGCTGGCCCTGTACGCTGCCTGGGGAAATGATGTCGCCGCCCTCGATTGAGGTGTCGAAAACATCCGTGAAGCCGATTATTAAGTCCGATCGCTCAGCGAAAAGATCCCCCACCTTGACGGCCACAGAAAAATTAGGATGGTTGAAGCGACGACTTACCGAGTCGCGCGGGAGCGATCGCACGACCGCCCAGAAACACGAGAGTGCGGTCAGGCCTACGATCGTTCTCGTCCCCTGAAGTGCAGCAATTGGCCGAACCGCCAATATCAGCTGCACGATCCCCGCCAAAGCGGCAAAGGCGAATGAGAAATTTGCGGAAAGGTGCGCCCACCCCCGTCGCGAGCGGAACACGGCCATTACGCGGCTCATGGACATCCCTGCCTCGAAAGCGCAGCGGCTAGAAACCAGGGTACGCGGTCACTAGCTCGCCACCGGGACCGAAGATGTCGATAGGGATGCTATAGTTTATTGCCATCGACTCTAGTTCACCGTTTACCTTACGAGCTCTTATGACCCCCTCGTCATGGCAATGCAGCTCGATCATAGCGCCTTTTCGGATGATCTTTTCCACGTATGGGGGACCGATCATTTCTCGAGCCATTCGCCCCACGCGTAGGGCTCGCTCTTTCGGCGGAAGATTTTTCAACGGATCGTCCGATTGACCGCCGATGCGTACCTCTCTAGGCTCGTTGATCGTGTAGTGAGTTGTTCCTACATTGCCAACCGTTCTCTCAAGAGCGCCAATTCGCGTGTGCTGGTCTCGCACCAGCTTCACCAGTTCATCGAGAATTTCCGGTACAGCGCGTTGTGGAGCGTCAGCGGTTGGATGCGCCTCACGGATGGAAATGAGCTGGGCTTCCAGATCTTCCCAGAACCTGTCGAATGTCGTACGCAATCTTTCCGGCTCAACTGACGTCTCACACTTGGCGTTGATGGCTTTGACCATCGCCCAAACATCGTCCTGACTTGAACCATCAGTGGCCTGAAATTGAGTAAGGGGGCCGGAAGAAAGGTCTTTGACCTGCATATCGATAAGGAAGGGGATGAGCGAACTCTCCCCCAGTTCCCGAGATAGCGCCCCTGACTCAAAATTGATCCACGGGGCAGATTGATTCGCGCGGGTCACGCAGACAATGCCGAACGAGCACTCCTGCAGCTGGTCTGCGATCTTAGCGAGCCCCCGCTCCCCCTTCGAAATGTCCTGTGATGAGACGAATGGGGATATTGCCTGGTTCATGTAAGGCAACCAATCCCGCAGTGCTTCCGCGCACTGCTTCGCCATGTCGCCCGACCAGCTGATGAAAATCTGCATGTGCCCCCCTGGCGCATCCTGGTGGCAATCATGATGCCCCAAAGGACCACTGGGAGGAGCGGAGTTGGCGGATGCGATGGCCTACCGAACCGGGTGCGTGAAGACTGTCCTCGGTAAGCTGGTACGCACCACCTCAGAACGGAGAGTGCTCCGCGGATGGGACCGAAGACGACCAAGGTCTACGAGACGCTTCGACAGCGGCTTGCCGACGGCGAGTACGGCGACCCCGGCGAGAAGATCCCCTCTGAACGCACGCTGACCGAGGAACTGGCTATCGGGCGGACGGCGCTCCGACAGGTTCTCGCCCGTCTCGTGGCGGAGGGTGCCTTGGAAGTGCGGGGCCGGAGTTCCTACAGGGTCCCGGGCGCGGTGAGCGTGCGGCCGCCGGAAGGGGTGGAGCCGTGGCGTATCCACGGTGAGCGCGACCTGTACGACAACCATTGGGTCAAGCTGCAACTGTGGGACGTGGAACCGCCCGGTGTGGAGAGGTTCGAACACCACGTGGTCAAGCTTCACCACGTCGCCGTTACCGCCGTAGTTGACGATCGGGACCGCGTGCTCATGATGTGGCGCTACCGGTTCGTGCCGCAGCGCTTCGGCTGGGAGCTCCCCGGCGGCATCGTTGACGAGGGCGAGGAGCCGGCGGACACCGCTCTGCGGGAAGTCGTCGAGGAGACGGGGTGGCGCCCGAAGAATCTTGAGCACGTAGTGAGCTACCAGCCCATGGTGGGCATGGTCGACTCCACCCATGAGATCTTCGTAGCTCACGGAGCGGAAAAGGTGGGCGAGCCGACCGACCTGGAGGAGGCAGGACACGTCGAGTGGGTGCCCCTCGCTGACATTCCCGGGCTCATGGCCCGTGGCGAGCTACTGGGCTCCGGAACCCTGGTCGCGCTGCTTCACATCCTGGCAACGAGGAGCAAGCAGAATGTCACAGCCGCTCACTGAGCCGGTCGACGCGACGGCGCTGCCGCACCGAGCCGGTGCGGCTCGCCAACAGTCGCGCCTGCCGTAGGTGGGTGTTCGCTTCGTCGTACTCGGCACGGGCAAGGTGCGCTTGGGCGAGATCGGTGTGGAGTCCGGCCCTTGCCCGTACGAAAGTCGGGTCCATCACCTCAAGCGCGCCGTAGAGGTCGGTCACGGCGTCGCCATAACCCAGCAGGCC
This sequence comes from Streptomyces sp. NPDC093984, assembly GCF_044764595.1. Lineage (NCBI taxonomy): Bacteria > Bacillati > Actinomycetota > Actinomycetes > Kitasatosporales > Streptomycetaceae > Streptomyces > Streptomyces sp. NPDC093984. The sequence goes on from NZ_JBIWIM010000011.1 coordinate 129,452, forward strand.
GAGAACGTTGCCGCGCCACCGGGCTAGGTGCGCGCCGTTCAGGAAGATGCTGAGCATGTCCGGATCCCTGTCTTCGGAGCCTGGCGGGATCGTGTCCGTGGCCGCGTCCAGCGCGCGCTTGCAGTCGTCCACCATCCCCGCATGCGCGCACAGCTCCCCTTCGGCCGCGTACAGCCATGCCCGGAGTCGGGGTGAGCCAGCCTGGCCAAGTGTGCGCTGAGCGTCGCGGACGAGGTCGACTCCAAGCGCCGGCCGTCCGGCGTCGCAGAGCACATACGCCTGCTCGGCCATGGCGTGGGCGAGGTACATCGGCGCTTCGGCATCGCGCGCCGCGCGCTTCGCCAACTCGTAGTGTCGCCAGGCCCGTTCGACCGCCCCAGAGTCGATCGCCTGCCAGGCAGCAAGGGTGGACGCGCCGGCGAGCGCAAGCGCCACGGGACGGCGTGCGGCGGGTAACACTGCGAAGTTGAGCGCGTCCTCAAGGGCGGCAAGGTGCCCGGTCATCTGATCGACGAGGCCCGCAGCACCCATCTGTCGGTCCATGGTGCGGAGTAGTTCGGTCTGGTCGTTGAACGCCTTCACCATGGAGGCGCTGACGCTGCTGGCGGAGTCGATCCTGCTCAGCAAGTCGTCGTAGCCATCGGCCATTGGGGGCGCAGACTTCTGGGTGACACCCCTCAGTTCCGCGTCGGTGACGCCGAGGAGGTTGCGCAGGAGCGCCGCGTAGCGGTCTGAGATCGGGCGCCGTCCGTTCTCCCACTCGGACACGTACACCCGCAGACTCGCGGTTGAGGCAACGTCTGTGACGTTCCGCCGGGCGTACTGCTCGATTTCGCGAATGAGCCGCTCTTGAGACCAGCCGCGCGCTGTCCGCGCGTTTCGCAATCCTGATCCTGCGCTCACAAGGCACCCCCGTTCAGCGTGGGTCGGAATACCGCTAACCCATGGTGCCTTACATCGCCGCAGGTCAAAAGGGGTTAACACCAACCCTAACCAGCCCTTCATGAAGGCTAGTTGGCTGCCGTTACGCCCCCTTCAAGCGGTCTTCTGGATGTGCACCGCGAGGGGTGGCCACCACTCAATCCGGCGAACCACCTTGACTCTGGTGCGCACCAGATACACACTTCTGGTGCGCACCAGTTCTCCGGACTGGCTCCGGAGTGCGGTGCGCGGACGACGCCCGGAGGGCTCCGGAAGGGGCTCGAAGGAAGCGCAAGTGCCTTGAGAACTTCACACAGGGAACTGCCGGTAACCCGTGGTCCGCCTGCCCGAAGGGGTCGGAAACAAGGCGGAGAAGACCGGCGTGCCCCGTACGGCAGCCCGACCGGTTCGAGTCCGGTCCGGGGCACCGCGGCCCCTCGCTCATGGCCGCTTCCGGCGCTGCACCCCCTGGTGCAGCGCATCCCTTCCCTTCAACGGCGCGCACCCCCGGAGCGGCAACTCCGGGGGTGCTGTTCGGGCCGTTCCACCTGTGAGAGGAACCACGACCCAATGAGCCACATCGTCACTGTTCAGGACGCTGTTACCGCGTTCGCCGACTGGGTGGAGCCGACGGACGCGGAGCTGAATGCGATCGAGCGGGAGATGCCCGTCATCCTCGCGGACGTCGACCTGATCGACGCGCAGATCATCACGTTGGACCGCACTCTGACCGAGCTGGACGCCCAGCGCATCCGCCGCGCCCGGCGCCGCCTGCTCGCCACCCGCCGGGACCTGGCCAACCGCACCGTCGGCGCGAGCCTCCCGGGCGGTGCCGCATGATGGCCACGGCTCCCGCGCCCGAGTTCCTGAACGATCACCGTGGCAACCCCAAGGCCCGGTTCGACATGCCGCTCACCTACGAGGCGGCGCGGCTGAGTATGGCCTTCCACGAGGCCGGACACGCGGTGCTCGGCATGGCCTACGGCATGCGCGTGATCACCAGCGAGGTCATCGCCTGGGAGCCCGAGCAGGGTGGTTGGGCGTTGACCGGCAATACCGCTCATGAGTCGTCGGGCACACCGCCCTGGCAGTTCGCCGCGATGGCCGCGGCTGGTGAGATCGCCCAGGTCAACTACCTGATGTCCTACGGGCTGTGGACTCCGCAGCGGGCGTACGCCTGCACCGCCGCCCACGACTGTGAGCAGGCCATCGACCTGCTTGCCCAGTTCGGCTACCGGCTCGGCCGCGACCACGTTCCCGAGGGTGGCAAGTCCTGGGGCATGGTGCGCGGGATGGCCCGCCGCAAGGTCGGCTACCTGTGGCGTGAGATCCGCACCGTGGCGCACGCCATGAACGAGCACAGCGTGCTCACCGGTGACGAGATCGCCGGCCTCACCGGCCTGGTCAACCCGCTGTTTGAGGGGGGTGCCGCGTGAACGCCAAGACCGTGCTGCCCGCCGTCGCGATGACGGCCGTGTCCATGGTCCTCACGCTGGCCGTGGTCGTGATGTGGCTGGGCACGGCGGTGCCGTGGCCCGTCGCCCTGGTCGTCGGTCTCGGGATCGACGGGGGATGGCTCGCGACCCTCGCCTACGAACGCCGCCTCGCCGCTCAAGGCGACCACAGCAACGCCGTCACTGGTGTGGGCTGGTTGTTCGGTCTGGTCGCGGCCGGCGTCCTGGTCGCCCACGCCCTGACCGCTGAGAGTTCTGCCCGCGCCTCGTGGCTGGCTGTCGCCTGGCTCCCGGTCGCGGCGAAGGCACTATGGCTGGTGCACGGGCTGTGGGAGCGCACGGCGCTCACCCCGGCTGCGCTGGACGCCATCCGCGGCATCCAGCAGGAAGCCCGCGACGAAGCGGCCGTGGCCCGCGCCCGGCTCCGAGCCGAGGCCATCACCGAGGAGACCCGGCTGACGGCCGTGACGCAGGCCGGGGCCCGCGTCGCACGCGTACAGGCCAAGACCGCCCAGACGCTCTCGCGGGCGTGGTCGACGCTGGAAACGGCCCGGTCCGGGGAGGACACCGGAAGGGCGCTTACCAGCGTGACGAACCGCGTCACGCCCGGCGTCACGCCCCGATGGGAACTGCCCGTGTGGGGTCCCACCGAGCCCGTTCCCGCGCTGGACGCGGGCCCCGCGCTCACCGACGAAGCGCTTGACCGACTGGTGGACAAGATCCGTCACAGCGAAGTTCCGGCCCTGTCCTACCGGGAGATGGCGAGCCGCTTCCGCGCGGCCGGCCACTCCGCCTCCGAAGTCCGCCTGCGGGCCGCGTGGAAGCGCGTGGTGGCGTGATGGGAGCGCTGCTGGTCTTCCGGTGGCGCCTGGCCCCGGACGGATACGCCACCCGTCGACAGCTTCGGGCGTGCGGTCTGAGCCCCGGCGGTCAGGACGTGGCCGCTCAGCTCGAACGTCCGCGCCGCCGCCGTGGGCCGCTGGTCGCCTACCTGTACCGCATAGACCTGGCCAAGCCCGTCCGGCACATGACGGATGCGAAATGGGCCGCGCTGGCCAAGGCCAACCAAGCTCGCCGCACCTGCCCGCAGTGCCGCCGCGATGCCGGATACGTCATCCCGCCCACGCTCGGCACCTGTGTCCCCTGCGCCTACCCCGACCACTCCGACTCCCCGAGGAGTAGCTGACCATGGGCAAGCCCGACACCCGTCGCCTGGATCGGGAGATCCGGCAGGCCAACCGCAAGCTGGAAGCGGTCCGCGAGCGCGAGATGTGGCCGCTAAACGGCTCCGAACGGCGCGCGATCCTCGCCGCGCTGGCTGGGGGCACCTACCGGATCGCCCGGGGCCGCAGCACCGACCGCGCTGACCGGCGGCTGGAGAGCGCGTGGATGGCGGCCGAGACCCGGCTCATCGCGGAGATCACCGGCCTGCACACCGAGCGGCAGCGGGTCGTGAACGAGGCCGCCGCCGCCAAGGCCGCCAAGAAGTCCTCCGGCTGGTGGTGACCGTGGACCGCCGTTGCCCCGCCGCTCACCCGGACGACCCCACGCCGTGTGTCGGCCCGGTCGCCGTGACCGTGCTGGACGCCGGGGGCGCCGGGGCTGACGGGTGCGAGCACCACGCCGCCCGCCTGCTGGCCTCCCTGCACCGGGGCCGCGTCTACCCCCTGCCCGACGCGGCGGAGGGTGCCGCAATCCGCGTCTTCAAGGCCGCCGACGGGATCCGCCCGTTCTGCTGGCTCGACGGCCCGCGCAGCGAGCCGTCCCAGCTCAGCCACGTGGAGAACCGCGCCCGGCACGGCCACTGACCTGCACGGCGCAACCCGGGGTGGCCGCACCTTGCCACGGACCCGGCCACCCCGGCACTCCCTCAACTTCACGCCCCTGTCGGGGCAGTCAGGAGACCTTTCAATCATGGGCGACAACGTCGTTCACCTGCACAAGGACCCCGAGTCGTCTGCCGATGCGGCCACCGTGACCACGCTGACCGTGGTCCCCGACCCGGCACCGGCCGCGCCCTTGCCGCTGTGGGTGCGCTCCGGACGCGCCATACGGACGGCCGTGACGCACGAGAACACCAAGACCGCCGCCCGCGCGGTCGCCCGCCACAGCCTCTACGTGGCCGGTGGGGCGCGAATCGTGGGCCGCCGTACCTGGGACGGCCGCACCGCCGCCCGGTATGAGCGGATGCTCCGGGCGGCTGAGGCGGCCGGGAATTACGAGGTCGCGGCGGAGTGGGAGGAGCGCGGGCAGCGCTACCGCGAAGCCCGCCACCGCCGCCGCATGGAGCTGCTCCACTCCCCGCTCGACGCCGCCAAGGGCGCCGCCGTCAGTGCCGGTATGGGCATAGGCGGCCTGGTCCTGCTCGGGATCGCGATGGCGATCGCCACCAAGGACGCCACCGAAGTCGTCACCCCACTGATGGCGGTCATCAAGTTCATCAACCTCATGATCACCATCGTGCAGGTGGTGTGGGGACCGCTCATCTCGATCGGCCCGTTCCTCGCCCTGCTCGCCCTGTGGTCCGTCGGCGCCCACCAGAAAGCCGCCCCGAACTGGGCACTGCCCGCCAACATCCGCAACGGAGAGGGCGAGCCCATCACGCCGTCGATCGTGGTCAAGGCCCTGCGCGACCTGGGCATCCCGGCGCTGCGCAACGCCATCAAGGAGATGGGCGACGCCGGCGCCTCGATGCTGTCCCCGATCACCATCGCCGGATGCGGGGTCGAGGTCGACGTGACGTTGCCGTCCGGGGTGTCGACGAACGAGATACAGCAGCGGCGCCGCAAGCTCGCTGAGAACCTCACCCGCCACGAGCACGAGGTGTTCATCACGATCCCGCAGGCCGCCCGCACGGTCCGGCTCTGGATCGCCGACTCGGGCACGCTGGACGAGCCGATCGGCCCCTCTCCCCTGGTCACCGACGAGACCCTGACCGCGAACTACAAGACGGGCAAGGCGCCGTGGGGGCAGGACCTTCGAGGGGACGCCGCCGCGCTTAGCCTGTATCAGCGGCACCTGCTCATCACGGGTCTGTCCAACCAGGGCAAGACCGCCTCCCTGCGGGCGCTGGCCCTGTGGGCGTCCCTGGATCGCACGGTGGAGTTCCGCATCGCCGACCTCAAGGGCGTGGGCGACTGGGCCATGTTCGATGGGCTCGCCACCGTCCTCATTCAGGGTCCGGCGGATGAGAACGTGATCGAGGCGACCGAGATGGTCGAGGGCCTGGTCGACGAGATGAACCGCCGCATCGACGCCCGCCGGCACGATCCGAAAGCCGTCTTCCCGCCGCTGATCGGCATCGTGGACGAAGCGCAGGTCGCGTTCATGTGCCCGGTCAAGGACGAGGACGGACGCCCCTACGGCGGCTCCAAGGCCACCTCCCGCTACTTCATGGCCGTGCGCAAGGTCCACAACCAGGGCCGCGCCGTCGACGTGATCCTGTGGGAAGGCACCCAGGACCCCACCGACCAGAACCTCCCCAAGCTCGTGCGCGAGGGCGCCCACACACGCGCCTCGCTCGCCCTGGGCACCGAATCCCAGGCCCGCATGGCGCTCGGGGACAAGGCCGTCGACGGTGGGGCCGCCCCGCACCTGCTGCGGCAAGGGCTGGACAAGGGAACCCTGGTCGTCGCCTCGGACGGCATCGAGATCCCGGCCGGCCAGACGTCCATCACGGTCCGCACGCACTACATCGACGACGACCAGGCCAAGGCCATCACCGACCGCGCCAAGGCTCTGCGCGGCAACGCCGTCGCCACCCTGCACGCCATCGAGCGCCGCGAGAAGCGAGACCCACTCGCCGACATCGCAACCGTGCTCGGCAGCGATGCCCGCGTCCGCACCCAGGAAGTCATCACGCGCCTGGCCGCGCTGAACCCGGACGCCTACAGCGGCTGGTCGTTCATCGACCTCAAGCGCGTCCTGGACGACGCCGGGGCGGAGCCGTACAAGTCCGACGGCCGCATGGTTGTCGGCCGTGACCGCGTCCACCACGCGCTCGCCAACCGCCCCGAAGACGGTTCCGCTTCCGCGTCCGATTAGACGGAGCCGCACCCCTCGCGGGTCAGGGAGGCAGGGAGATCTCCCTGAATGCCTCCCTGACCCGCCTCCCTGGCTCTGACCTGCATAAATGATCACTCAGGGAGGCAGGGAGGCCCGCAGGTCAGCACCCCTGAGACCCCCTCCAGACGCCTCCTCGCAGGGGGTGTCTTTGCCTCCCTGCCCCACCACCGGAAGGGATTCCGCATGTACCCCGACAGCACTGGCCGTGGGCCCGTCGAACGGGCCGTGGAAGTCCACCAGCCCACCCCGATACAGCCCGCGGTTCCGGTCGCGGCGCCGCTTGTTCCCGTCCAGCTAGGCACCCTGCCGACGGTCGCGAGCGTGGTCCTGCCCGACGGCCGAGTGGTCACCGGCTACACCATCGAGCCCGCCAAGCCCGAACCCGTCGCCGTCAAACCGGCCGTGTCCCGCGCGGCGGTGAACATCGCCCTCGGGGGCGTGGGGTTCCTCGCGGTGTGCGGCGGACTGCTGCTGCTGACGACGTTCATTGCCGCGCTCGCCGCGTTCGTCCACCAGCTGGTCATCCTCGCCGCCGTCATCTTCGGCGGCTGGATCGCCGCGCAGGTCTTCAGCGCGAGCGGTCACAGCGGCGGGACCACGGTCAACATCCGCAAAGCCGTCTTCAAGCGCAACCACTTCCACGGCTGAAAGGAAGCAGCGCCCCATGATCCGTCGTCTCCTGGCCCGGCATCGTCTGACCGTCCAGTACTGGGACGGCTGGGTGGCCACCCACCGCAACGGCCGCGCGATCGGCCCCCGGCCCATCCTCGCCCTGCACCGCACCCCAAACCCGAACTGCGCGGAGTGCGGCGGCACCGGTGAGGTGCAACACGGCTGGCCCGGGGCCGAAGAGCCGGACGTTGACGCTTGCGACTGCGCCCCGTTCCTGCCTCTGGCGTACGTCTGGCTGCCCAACATGCCGCGCTGGGCGCGCAAGCGCTGGATCTGCCCCGCCTGCGGCGCCCGCTCGTGCACCTGCGGCTGCTACAGCAACTCGCCCTTCTAGCTGCGCCCGGGGCGACCGCCCGCTCTCGCCAAAGATGCGCGGTCGCCCCGGCCAACCAGTCCGCAACAGACCTGTTGGAGGTCTCCAGCATGACGCATGACCCCCGTTCCGCGCTGCTGCGCGCAGCCCTGGACGCTGCGGAGCGCGGTTGGCGCGTCTTCCCGCTCCGCCCCGGCAGCAAGCGGCCTGCCCTCCACGGGGAAGCCGCCTGCCCCCGCACCGGACCGTGCGAGCATGGGCACCGGAAGTGGGAGCAGCGCGCCACCACCGACCCGGACCGCATCCGCGCCACCTGGTCCCGGGCCCCATACAACGTCGGCATCGCCACCGGCCCCTCCGGGCTGGTCGTCGTCGACCTCGACATGCCCAAGGACAAAGGCAGTTCGGACGCGCCTTGCGGCGCGACGACCTTCAAGGCGCTCTGCGAGCGCGCCGGGCACGCCGTCCCCATCACCTACCGGACCCGGACCGCGAGCGGCGGAGAGCACCTGTACTTCACCGCCCCGGCCGGGGTGCGCCTGTCGAACACGGCGGGAACCATCGGGGAGTTGGTCGACAGCCGAGCATGGGGCGGCTACGTCGTCGCCGCGGGCAGCACCACCCCCACCGGACCGTACGAGGCCCTGTGCGGCTCTGAGGCGGCCCCTCTGCCCTCCTGGCTCCAAACCATCCTGCAACCAGCCCCCAAGGCGCCTGAGGCGCCCTCAGTGGCCGTAACTGGGCAATCTAGCCGATATGCGGATGTAGCACTCGCCAACGAGACGCGGAACGTGGTCACGGCCCAACTCGGCGAGCGGGAAGCGAAGTTGTTCCGCGCAGCGCGCGCCCTCGGGCGGTTCGTCGCGTGGGGCGACCTCCCCCGACACGTGGTTGAACAGGCTCTTCAGGAGGCAGGCGAGGCGGCCGGACTGTCCGCGTCCGAGTGCCGCTCCACCCTCCGCAGTGCACTGAACTGGTCCATCACCCACAATCAGGTCAAGCGGGAGGCGGCATGAGCCCCCGCCCCCATCCCCCTCTGAAGAGCGCCACCGCCACGACGCCCCCGGACGCCGCAGGACCGGGCACGCCCCCGGCGGCCGTGGGCGAGCCGAAAGGCGCCGCCCGCAAGGGCGTTCTTTCTGCTCTTCGTTCTGAGCGGTTCCGCTCCGACGAGGCACGCCACGGCACACAAGACCCGACACCGGACCAGCCCGGTATCCGCATCTACGCCCCACCGGTCTACCGCTCCCACTGGGACGGGGCCCGCTGGACCAAGCGCCACGGCGACACCCCGACCGCCGCCTACGCGTGCACCTGCGGACAGACAGGCACGGCCACCGGTCCCCGAGCCGTCGCCGCTCTCTCTGTCGAGTACGAGGCCCACAAGTCCGCCTGCACTGGGGTGCCCGTCACGCTTTCCGAGGGGAGGACCGCCGCATGACCGGCACGGAAGAACTGCCCGCACCCTCCAACCCCATGGCCGTCGCCCGGCGGCTCCTGCCGGCCTGGCAGACCCTTGACGGAGACCTGATGTGCCGGCGCTGGCGCGGCTCGTGGATGCGCTGGACCGGCACCTGCTGGCGCGAGTTGGACGAAGCCCAGATGCGCGCCCACATGTACACGCGCCTTGAACACGCCGTCTACCAGGCTCCCGGCAAGGACGGCCAGAGCGAGGAACGGGACTGGGCACCCACGAAGCAGAAGATCAGCAACCTTCTGGACGCGCTGGGCGCCATCACGCTCCTGCCCACCGACGTGGACGCCCCCACCTGGGTCGACGGGACGGACCGGCCGAACGACGGGCCGATCGTGGCCTGTGAGAACGGATTGTTGAGGATCCGGGACCGCGCGCTGCTGCCGCACAGTCCGGGATTCTTCAACCTGGTCTCCGTCCCCTTCGCCTACGACCCGGACGCGACTGCGCCGACGTGGCAATGGTTCCTGGGGCAGATCTGGCCCGACGACCCGGACGCCATCCGGGCCGTTCAGGAGTGGTTCGGCTACGTCCTGTCCGGCCGCACCGACCAGCAAAAGATCCTGCTCATGGTCGGCCCGTCCCGTTCCGGGAAGGGCACCATCGCCCGCGTGCTAAAAGAGCTGGTCGGCAAGGAGAACCTGGCCGGGCCCACCCTCGCCGGACTCGGCACGAACTTCGGACTGTCGACGCTCATCGGCAAACCACTCGCGGTCATCTCCGACGCCCGGCTGTCCGGCAACGACAACAGCCAGGTCGTGGAGCGACTGCTGACGATCTCCGGTGAGGACACGATCGACATCGACCGCAAGTACCGCGAAGTCTGGACCGGCAAGCTCCCCACCCGGCTGATGATCCTGTCCAATGAGCTGCCGCACTTCGGCGACTCCTCCGGAGTCATCGCCCGGCGGTTCGTGGTGCTGAACATGACGGTGTCGTGGCTGGGCAGGGAAGACTCAACCCTGTTCGATCGGCTCGTCGCCGAGATGCCCGGCATCCTGAACTGGGCCCTGGACGGGCTTGCCCGACTGGAGGCCAAAGGCCGGATCACCGAACCGGCATCCAGTCGCGAAGCGGTGGCCACCATGCAGGACACCTCTTCCCCCACCAGCGCGTTCATTCGCGAGCGCTGCGCCACCGGCCCCACGTGCAGCATCCCCGTGGACACGCTGTGGGCGGTCTGGCGGGAGTGGGCGGAGGACAACGGCGTCAAGCCCGGCACGAAGCAGATGTTCGGCCGCAACCTGCTCTCCGTGGTCCCCCAGCTCAACCGCACCCGCCCCCGCGACGCCTATGGCCGGCAGGTAGTCACCTACAACGGGATCACCCTGAACGTGTCCGAACCACATTTGCCTGAGTCGCGACTCATCGCGTCTCAAAGCCCCTCTGAGCACCGCTGAGTGCCGATGAGTCGCGACTCAGCGCAATGTATTTCCAACTCGCGGAGGAGACAGTGAGCGCGCCCGCCCCCGTCCACAACGACCCCCGCGCCACCCTCCGGGGTGGCCTTCCGGATCGGTACCTCACCCCCGACGACATCGCGGAGATGTTCGAGGTGCCGAAAGAGACCGTCTACCAGTGGCGCAAGAAGCGCATCGGCCCGCCCGGCTTCCGCATCGGCAAACACCTTCGCTACGACCCCGCCGACGTGCGCGCCTATGTCACCAGCCGCAAGGACGCCGCCGCCGACGCTGCCTGACGCGGCCAGGCACCGCACCAACCAACTCCCTGGGGAGGGCCATGCCGTGGCCCTCCCCGTCCCATGCCCAGAAGGGACCACGCCTTTCATGGCAGGCCACATCCAAGACCGATGGTTCAAGACCGTCACCGGCCCAGACGGCAAGCCCGTCAAGATCAAGACCGACCGCCACGGAACGGGGCTCCGATACCGCGCCCGGTACGTCGGCCCGGACGGCACCGAGAAGAGCAAGTCATTCCGTGACAAGGAACTGCGGCTCGCCAAACAGTGGCTCGCCCACATCGAAGCGGACATGTCGCGCGGTCAGTACGTCGACCCGCGCACCACCCGGACCACGTTCCGGCAGTACGCGGAACGCTGGGTCAAGACGCACACGGGAGAGATCAACAGCCGTGAGGCTGCGGAACGCCGACTCCGACTCCACGCCTACCCTCACATCGGGTCTCGGCCGCTCGGCTCGTTCAAGCCTGAGCACATCCGCGCCTGGATCGCTGCCCTGGAAGCCACCGTGCCGGCGGAGTCGCACCGCCGCATCATCGTCGGCACTGTGTCGGCCGCCCTCAGTGCGGCGGTCGACGACGGCCTACTCGGCAAGAACCCCTGCCGCGCCCGCACGGTGCAGCTCCCGAAACCCGGAAAGCCTCGCGTCGTCCCCTGGACGGCAGACCAGGTATTCGGCGTACGCGCCGCCCTACCCCGGCGCTATCAGGCCGCGGTGGACGCCGGGGCAGGCTGCGGACTGCGACAGGGCGAGATCTTCGGTCTGGCCATAGACGAACTCGATTACGAGGGCGGTTGGCTGACCGTCGGGCATCAGCTCAAGCGGATCCGGGGCAAGTACGTCTTCGCTCTGCCGAAGGGTGGCAAGGTCCGGGACGTGCCGCTTCCGGAGGCCGTGGCCACCGCACTCCGGGAGCACTCGAAGGAGTTCAAGCCGATCGACGTGACCCTTCCGTGGCGAACGCCGGATGGCCCGCTAGTGACGAAGCGGCTCCTGTTCAGCGGTCCGGAGGGCAACCACGTCCGCGTGAGCAACTTCAATGACCACCACTGGAAACCCGCTCTGGCCGCCGTGGGCATCATCCCAACGCGGAAGGCGGGCGAGCGGTACGCGTCCGCCCCGGAGCACGGCATGCATGCGCTCAGGCACTTCTACGCCTCCGTCCTGCTGGACGCAGGCGAGAGCATCCGGGCCCTTAGCGCGTACCTGGGGCATAGCGACCCCGGGTTCACTCTCCGGACCTACACACACTTGATGCCAAGCAGTGAAGGCCGGACACGGACTGCCGTGGACACGGTCCTCTTGAGGGCACCTACGGCCATTACACCGCTAGATATGTAAACAGCCTTAGCAACCCTGTGACTGGCTGTCGGCGGGCGCCGGCAGCCAGCACTGCGCGAAACCCCTGCCTACGACCCGGCGACCCAAGACAATGGTCCGGTGGATCAGGGGATCGCAGGAGTAATTGCGGGTATCGCCGGGCTCGTAGGTGCTGGCGTTGGAGGCCTTGCTACGGCCTACGGGGCGCGCGTTGGCGCGCAGAAGACCATCGAGGCCACCCACATGCAGGTCGCGCGTCAATCGGAGGCTGAGCACCTGCACTGGATACGTGACCACCGCAGGCAGGCGTGCTCAGACGTCTTGGCATCGCACGGCTCATTCCTGTCGATGGCAATCAATGGCTCAGTCCGGCTGGGTTCGGATCATGCCCTGTCCGACGAGGAGCAGCTACGCCTCAGAGACCAGTTCATTGATCTTTCCCAGGTCGCAGCACGCGCTGACCTTTGGGGGCCAAGAGACGTGGTGGTCCAAGCACAGGCTTTGCGCTCCGCAGCAGGAACCATGTTCGCCGCGCTTGTGGGATGGTCTGCAGCAATCGTCGAGGGACGGACCGGCGACATCTCTAGCCTCTCGGAGGAGTATGAAACAGCCTCCCAGGCCCTTAAAACAGCTAGGTCCAGCTTCGTCGAGGCGGCGATTCAAGCGCTGCAGTTCTAGACGCCCGGCGTTGGACGGCCCCACGACGGCCCACATGGCTCTGGACGATCACCCAGAGGAGTAAAGCCGCTGGTCAGCATCGCCAAGAGGCCATCAATAGGAGTTTCATCTACTTCTGGCCCATCTACACGGGAACGGCTATCCCGATCGACTCCTGGCGGGCGCGGATGTGGCTGGACACCTGGGTCTAGCTGGGCGGACAGACGACGAGGGCGCGGCGGCCGGCCGCGCCCTCGTCGTCGTCGCCGGGCGGTGGGACCGCCCCGCCCACGTACTGGCATTCACGTACGTGGCTGGATACGCGGGTTCAGGTCATATTTCTGATCACTCTTCGACAACGACCGACCACATCGCCCCCAACCGCCCCTCGGGCTGCCTACAGTGCGAGGCCTACGGGGAGGGGGCTGTGTGCCATGCGCAAGGGGGTCAAGGTCGTCATCGTGAGCGGGGTGTTCGCGGTGATGGTCTCAGGGGCCGGATACGGCGCCTACAACGTGCTGAGCGCGCTGAACGAGAGTTCCGGGGGCGGCTCCCAAGGGGCCGCGCAGGTGAAGACCGGACCGCCGTCGGCCGGTGAGGTCAAGGAGGCGACCGGCAAGTTCTTCGCCGCCTGGGAGAAGGGTGACGCGGCCACCGCGGCCTCGTACACGAACAACGCCGACGCCGCGGGGCAGCTGCTCGGCGCCTACGCATCCAGTGCGCACATCACCGGCGTGCACATCACGCCGGGCGCGCCCAGCGGGGACACCGTGCCGTTCTCCGTGAAGGCGACCGTGTCCTACGAGGGGAAGTCCAAGCCGCTCGCCTACGCCGGCAGGCTGACCGTCGTGCGCGGCGTGACCACCGGGCGGGCGCTGGTCGACTGGCAGCCGTCCGTCGTCCATCCGGCCCTGCAGAAGGGCGACACGCTCGTCACCGGGGAGGCCAAGGCCCCGCCGATCGAGGCGGTGGACCGCAACGGGGCGGTGCTGACGAAGGACAAGTTCCCCTCCCTCGGTCCGATCCTGGACGCCCTGCGTGAGAAGTACGGCGACGCGGCCGGGGGCAGCCCCGGCATCGAGCTGTCCGTCCAGCGCGCCGACGCCAACACGCCCGGCAAGACCCTGCTGACGCTTGTCGAGGGCAAGCCCGGCAAGCTGCACACCACGCTCAGCGCCACCGCGCAGGCCGCGGCCGAGCGGGCGGTGCGGAACTACGCGGAGTCGTCGGTGGTGGCGGTCAAGCCGAGCACCGGGGAGGTGCTGGCGGTCGCCAACCACCGCCGGGACGAGTTCAACGCGGCGTTCGAGGGGCGGCTCGCCCCCGGATCCACGATGAAGATCATCACGTCGGCGATGCTCATCGACAACGGCGTCACCACGATGAACGACCCCGCGCCCTGCCCGCCGACGGCCACCTGGCAGAGCCAGACCTTCCACAACCTTCAGGGCATGGTCCCCAACGAGAGGGCCACACTGGCGAACAGCTTCATGCGGTCGTGCAACACGGCGTTCGTCAAGCTGATCGACGAGAAGCCCATTACGGACGAGTCGTTGACCGACGAGGCCGAGGAGCGGTTCGGGCTCGGGCAGGACAACTGGAAGACGGGCATCGTCTCCTTCGACGGCAGCGTTCCCGCCTCCACCGGCCCGGACCGCGCCGCCAACGCCATCGGCCAGGGTCAGGTCCAGATGAGCCCGCTGAACATGGCGTCGGTCACGGCGACCGCGATCACGGGCACGTTCCGGCAGCCGTACCTGGTCTCCCCCGGCCTCGACCACCGCGAACTGGCCACCGCCAAGGGGCTGTCCGCGAGCACGGTCGCGCAGCTGCGGGCGATGATGCGGCTGACGGCGACCCAGGGCACCGCCGCGCAGGTGATGGCGGGGCTCAGCGGTGACATCGGCGCCAAGACCGGGTCCGCGGAGGTCGACGGGAAGACGAAGTCCAACAGCTGGTTCACCGGCTACCGGGGCGACATCGCGGCGGCGGCCATGACCGAGGAGGGCGGGCACGGCGGCGACGCGGCCGGTCCTATTGTCGCAGCTGTGCTACGAACGGGCAGCTGAAGTCACCCGTGTCACCGCGGGACTCTAGTGTGTTGTTCTCGTTGAGGACTGTGAGGGTACTGGGGGACCTGGGGACTGCGGAGGACCGGGAGCTGTGGGCAAGAGAAGGCGCGTCGCCGGGCGCAACAACAGCCGGCCGCTGGTGATCGGCGGGCTGATCGCCGTCGTCGGGCTGGGCGGCGCCGTCGGCGCCTATAGCCTGCTCGGCGGCGGCGCGGCGGCCGACGACCGCAACGCGGCCCCGGGCCACCGGAAGCTGGTGAGGATCGGGCCGCCGTCCGCCTCCGAGGTCCGTACGACGGCCACCGCGTTCCTCACGGCCTGGCAGCAGGGCGACGCGGCGAAGGCGGCGGGTGCCACGGACGACTCGGCCGCCGCGACCGCGGCGCTGACCGGCTACCGCAAGGACGCGCACATCACGGGCGTCACGCTGACCCCCGGCACCCCCACCGGGGCGACGGTCCCGTTCTCCGTCAAGGCCACGGTGTCGTACAAGGGCGTGAGCAAGCCGTTCACGTACGACTCGAAGCTGACCGTCGTGCGGCGGGCGGACGACGGCGTGCCGCTGGTGCGGTGGCAGCCGTCGGTGCTGCACCCGGACCTGACGGCCGGCGACCGCCTGGTGACCGGTGAGGCGGGCACACCCCCGGTCAAGACGCTGGATCGCGATGGCGGCGAGATCACCGCGGCCAAGTACCCGTCGCTGGGCACGGTGCTGGACGGCCTGCGCGAGAAGTACGGCAAGAAGGCCGGCGGCAAGGCGGGCATCGAGCTGCGGATCGTGCGCAAGGCTGCGGCGAAGGGCAAGGAGAAGACGCCCGACAAGACGCTGGTGACGCTGAGCGAGGGCACGCCGGGCACGCTGAAGACAACGCTGAGCCCGACGCTCCAGGCGGCTGCCGAGCAGCAGGTCGCCAAGCAGGCGAACGCCTCGGTCGTCGTCATGCGCCCGTCGACCGGCGAGATCCTCGCCGTCGCCAACACCAGCCACGGCTTCAACGTCGCCTTCCAGGGCTCGCTGGCCCCCGGCTCCACGATGAAGATCATCACGTCGACGATGCTGTTCGAGAAGGGGCTCGTCACCCCCGAGGCGTCGCACCCCTGCCCCAAGACGTACAAGCTGGCCGGCTGGACGTTCCACAACGACGACGACTCCGAGATCAAGCAGGGCTCGTTCAAGCTGAGCTTCGCGGCCTCCTGCAACAACGCCTTCATCAACTTCGCGCCGAAGCTGTCCAACAGCGACCTGACCGAGGAGGCCCAGCAGGTCTATGGCCTGGGCCTGGACAACTGGTCCATCGGCGTCCCCACCTTCGACGGCTCGATCCCCGTGCAGAGCGGCGCGCAGATGGGCGCCTCGCTGATCGGGCAGGGCGGGGTGCGCATGAACCCGCTGAACATGGCGTCGGTGGCCTCGACGGTGAAGACCGGCGTCTTCCACCAGCCGTACCTGGTCTCCCCGACGGTGGACGACCGGACCCTCGCCAAGGCCTCGCGCACCATGTCCGCCAAGACCCAGTCCGAGCTGAAGGAGGTCATGCAGTACACGGCGGCGTACGGCACGGCCGCCAAGGCCATGGCGGGGCTGGGCCCGGACTACGGCGCGAAGACGGGTTCGGCGGAGGTCGACGGCCAGAAGAAGCCGAACGGCTGGTTCACGGCCTACAAGGGCGACCTGGCCGCCGCGGGCGTGGTCCAGGCAGGCGGCCACGGCGGCGACACGGCGGGCCCGATCGTGGCGGCGCTCCTGCGCGCGGGAAGCTGAGACCCCATCGTGGCGGCGCCCCTGCGCGCGGGCTGAGCCCCTGGGCGGGAGCCGTCCCCGAACAGGAAGCTCTCCCCTCCTCTGGACGGGAAGCCGATCCCTCGCGCGCTCGGAGCCGAAGGGATGCCGGTGTGCCGCCGAAGGCGATGCCGGTGACGCCCTACCGCCCCGGCCCCGCCCCCACCGTGTACGTCCGGCGCAGGAACCGCATCAGGGCCTTCGACTCGAACTGCACCACTTCCACGCCCTGCGGCGAGTGGAACTCCATCACGGCCTGGACCCGGCCGCACGGCCAGATGCGGACCTCGCCCGTACCCGCCGGAGCGTTCAGGCCCTGCTCCAGGAGGTCCCGGGAGAAGGCCCACTCGTGCGGGCCGGGCAGGCCGATGCGCACCGAGCGGGGGTCGGCGTCCGGGTCGTAGCGCAGGACTACGGGGACGGCGTCAGGAGTTTCCGGGGAGTCGGTCACCACATGGGCTCGCGCGTACTGTTCCACCACGGACATCGGACCACTCCTCACGCTGCGTCACCCGAGCAGAAGCTGTGAATCCGCTACCCATCCAATGTCGCACATATGGGCGCCACCGGCCTCCGATGCGAGTGTCGCTTGCCACAGTGCGCGCCCCGTGCGCTTTCCACAACGCTCAAGCTCTTGCAAAGAGGTCGCAATAAGCCGCTATCCTCGAACGGTGCATGTCCCGGACGGATTCATCGACGCCCCCACCTCAGCCGCGACCGGTGTCCTCGCCGCCGGCGCCCTGGCCGTCAGCCTGAAAGGCGCCCGGCGTGAGCTCGACGAGCGCACCGCCCCGCTGGCCGGCCTGGTGGCCGCGTTCATCTTCGCGGTCCAGATGCTGAACTTCCCCGTGGCCGCGGGCACCAGCGGACATCTGCTGGGCGGCGCGCTGGCCGCGATACTCGTCGGGCCCTGCACCGGGGTCCTGTGCGTCTCGGTCGTCCTGCTCATGCAGGGCATCCTCTTCGCGGACGGCGGCCTGACCGCGCTCGGCGTGAACATCACCGACATGGCGGTCGTGACGACCGTCGTGTCGTACGCCGTCTTCCGCGGCCTGGTGAAGGTGCTGCCGCGCAGGCGGCGCTCGATCACCGTCGCCTCCTTCGTCGCCGCGCTGGTCTCGGTGCCGGCCGCCGCGGTCGCCTTCACGCTGATCTACGCCGTGGGCGGTACGACCGACGTGGCCCTCTCCAAAGTCGCCACCGCGATGATCGGCGTCCATCTCCTCATCGGCATCGGCGAGGCCACGATCACCGCCCTCACGGTCGGCGCCGTCATCGCCGTACGGCCAGACCTGGTGTACGGGGCGCGGGGCCTGGAGCAGAAGCTCAAGCTGTGGGTGAACGGTCAGCTGGTCGACGCGCCCGCCGCCGAGCCCGCCGTCCCGGTGGCCGCCGCCCTCCCCCGAGCTCTCGGCTCCGCTCGAGCAGGGAGGCACCCCCACCACCGCAAGCTGTGGGTCATCGGCCTGGTCACCTCTCTGTTCCTCGCCGGCTTCGTCAGCTTCTACGCCTCCGCCAGCCCGGACGGCCTGGAGAAGGTCGCCAAGGACCAGGGCATCGACCGGAAGACCGAGCCGCACGCGGCGGCCGACTCCCCGCTCGCCGGCTACGGGGTCAAGGACATCGCCGACGCCCGCCTCTCCGGCGGCCTCGCGGGAGTGATCGGCGTCGGGGTCACCGCGGTCGCGGGCGGCGCGGTCTTCCGGGCCGTCCGCAGGCGGCGGACGGCCGAACCCTCGCAGGCGAGCTGACATGGGCGCCGGCCACGCCCATCGGTTGTACCGGCACGGGCACTCCCCCGTGCACGCCCTGCCGCCGCACACCAAGCTCGCCGCCACGTTCGCCTTCGTGGTCGTCGTGGTCTCCACCCCGCGCGAGGCCATGTGGGCGTTCGCGCTGTACGCCGGCCTCCTCGCCCTCGTCGCGCACGCGGCCCGCGTGCCCGCCGGATTTCTGCTGACGCGGCTGCTGATCGAGGTGCCGTTCGTCGCGTTCGCGGTGCTCATGCCGTTCGTGGCCGAGGGCGAGCGCGTCGAGGTCCTCGGGCTCTCGCTGAGCGTGAACGGCCTGTGGGGCGCGTGGAACGTCCTCGCCAAGGGCACCCTCGGCGTCGCCGCCTCCGTCCTGCTCGCCGCCACCACCGAGCTGCGCGAACTGCTCCTCGGTCTGCAGCGCCTGAAGCTGCCGCCCCTGCTCGTGCAGATCGCCTCCTTCATGATCCGCTACGGCGACGTCATCACCGACGAGATGCGGCGGATGCGGATCGCGCGGGAGTCGCGCGGCTTCGAGGCGCGCGGCGTCCGCCACTGGGGTGTGCTCGCGAAGTCGGCGGGCGCGCTGTTCATCCGCTCCTACGAACGGGGCGAGCGCGTGCACCTGGCCATGGTCAGCCGGGGCTACTCCGGCTCCATGCCGGTCATCGACGAGGTGACCGCGTCCCGTACGCAGTGGTCGTACGCACTCGCCCTGCCCTTCGCCGCCCTCGTCGTCTGCCTGCTGGGATGGACCCTGTGACACCTTCACTCGAAGTGGCCGGGCTGGCCTTCGCCTACCCGGACGGCCACCAGGCCCTGTTCGGTGTCGACTTCCGCCTCGAGCGCGGCGAACGGGTCGCGCTGCTCGGGCCGAACGGCGCCGGGAAGACCACGCTCGTGCTGCACCTCAACGGCATCCTGACCGGCGGCACGGGCACGGTGAAGGTCGCCGGACTGCCGGTCGGCAAGCGGCACATGGCGGAGATCCGCCGCCGGGTCGGCATCGTCTTCCAGGACCCGGACGACCAGTTGTTCATGCCGACGGTCCGCGAGGACGTCGCGTTCGGACCGGCTGCGGCCGGGCTGAAGGGCGCGGAACTCCAGGAGCGCGTCGACCGCGCCCTCGAGCGGGTCGGCATGGCGGAGTTCAAGGACCGCCCGCCGCACCACCTCTCCTTCGGTCAGCGCCGCCGGGTGGCCGTGGCGACCGTCCTCGCCATGGAGCCGGAGATCCTGGTCCTGGACGAGCCGTCCTCCAACCTCGACCCGGCCTCGCGCCGCGAACTCGCCGACATCCTCAGGGCGTTGGACGTGACGGTGCTCATGGTCACGCACGACCTGCCGTACGCCCTGGAGTTGTGCCCGCGCTCCCTGATCCTGAGCGACGGTGTGATCGCGGCGGACGGCAGGACCGCCGACCTGCTCGCCGACGACGAGCTGATGCGCGCTCACCGCCTGGAACTGCCCTTCGGCTTCGATCCGCGGTCCGTGACAATGGGCGCGTGACGAACGAGGAGATGGACGGCTCGCTGCTCCTGGACGACCAGCTGTGCTTCGCGCTGTACGCCGCCCAGCGCGCGGTGACGGCCGTGTACCGCCCGCTCCTGGAGGACCTCGGTCTCACCTACCCGCAGTACCTGGTCCTGCTGGTCCTGTGGGAGCGCGGCGAGACGACGGTCAAGGAGCTGGCGGCCGCCCTGCGCCTCGACTACGGCACCGTCTCCCCACTGCTGAAGCGCCTTCAGGCGGCGGGCCTGGTCCGGCGCGAACGGTCGGCGCGGGACGAGCGGTCGGTGCTCGTCGCGGTCACCGCGCGCGGACAGGAGCTGCGGGAGCGCGCGGCGCGCGTGCCCGGCGCCCTGCTGACGGCGACGGGGCTCGGCGGCCCGGAGGTCGCCCGGCTGCGCGAGGAGCTGTGGCGCCTGGCGGAGAAGGCGGAGGCCGCGGCGGCGCGTACCCGCTGATCTGGCCTTACCCGTGGTTGCCACCCCCTGGTAACGGCAATCGACCTACCAGCCGGTACCTTGTGCGCGATGTACTTGTGCGCACTTGTTCCGGGGGAGGCCGACCATGTCTGACGGCACCGCTGTCGACACCCGTCCAACGAAGATCATGTACGTCGCCGAGGCCACCGCGCACGGCGGCAGGGACGGGTACGTGACCAGCCAGGACGGCCACATCGCGCTGAGGGTGGCGATGCCGCCGCAGCTGGGCGGCGACGGCAGCGGCACCAACCCCGAGCAGCTGTTCGCGGCCGGCTACAGCGCCTGCTTCCACAACGCGCTCATCCTCGTCGGCAACCGGGAGGGCTACGACCTGACCGGCTCCACCGTCGCCGCCAAGGTCGGCATCGGCCCCAACAAGCAGCGCGGCTACGGCCTCGCGGTCGCCCTGAGCGTCTCGCTGCCCGTCCTCGACCAGGAGGTCGCGGCCCGGCTCGTGGAGGCGGCCCACGAGGTGTGCCCCTACTCGAACGCCACCCGCGGGAACATCGATGTAACGATTGTGCTGGGCTGAGGAACCCAGGAATCGCAGGCTCGAGGGGCGCGTTACGCCCATAGTCGCAGGCGATCGACGATCGGGACGGGAGTGCGGACGTGGACGTGAACGGCGCTGTGGCCGAGGGCTTCGAGCCGGTCAGGGAGGCGTTCGTACGGAACTTCGAGGCGCTCGGCGAGCGCGGGGCGGCGGTCGCCGTCTACCGGCACGGGCGCAAGGTCGTGGACCTGTGGGGCGGCACGAAGGACGTCGACGGCACGGCGCCCTGGCAGCGGGAGACGGCGCAGATCGTGCGCTCGGCGACCAAGGGCCTCGCGGCGGCCGTGCTGCTGATGCTGGCCGAGCGCGGGGAGCTGGACCTGGACGCGCCGGTCGGAGACCTCTGGCCCGAGTACAAGGCGCAGGGCAAGGAACACACGACGGTGCGGCACGTCCTGGCGCACCGGGCGGGCGTACCGGTCCTGGACCGCCCGCTCACCCCGGCCGAGGCCGCCGACCCCGATCTGGCGGCCACCGTGCTGGCCGGGCAGGCCCCCGTCTGGGAGCCCGGCACGGACCACGGCTACCACGCGCAGACGTACAGCTGGCTGACGAGTGAGCTGCTCCGGCGGGCCACCGGCCGTTCGATCGGCGAGTGGATCGCCACCGAGATCGCCGGGCCGCTGGGCCTGGACCTGTGGGTGGGCCTGCCGGAGGCGGAGGCGCACCGGGTGGGCCGCGTCGGCCGCATCGAGGCCCCGGCCCGGGAGGGCGCCCTGCGCACCCGCCCCAAGCGCGCGGTCGCCGACGCGTACGCGGACCCGGCGAGCCTGACCCGCCGTGCCTTCGCGGCGATCACCCCGCAGCCCGACGAGAACGACCCGGCCTACCGGGCGGCGGTGCTGCCCGCGTCGAACGGCATCGCGACGGCCGACGCGCTGGCCCGTTTCTACGCGGCGCTGACCGGCGAGGTGGACGGCGTACGCCTCTTCTCCCCCGTGACGGTGGAACTGGCCCGCCGGGAAGCCTCGGCGGGCCCGGACCGCGTGCTGGTGGTCCCCACCCGCTTCGGGCTCGGCTACATGCTCCACGGCAGCGCGTCCCCGCTGCTCGCCCCCGGCTCCTTCGGCCACCCGGGCCGCGGCGGCGCACTGGGCTTCGCGGACCCCGAGTCGGGCATCGCCTTCGGGTATGTGACGAACGGCTTCCACAAGAGCGTGACAGCGGACCCGCGGGCACAGGCGCTGGTACGGGCGGTGCGTACGTCGCTGGCGTAGCCGGGCACGACACGGTGGTGCCCGCACGCCTCGACGTGCGGGCACCACCGCAATCGGCACTCCTCGCTCTCGCTGTTCGATCTCACTGCGGGTGTCAGTGGAACGTCAGCGGATGCGACGTCCTCCCCGACGCCTCGTCGATCTCGTCGTGCGCCTTGGTGAGCAACTGCATCGCCAGCTCGTTCAGCGCACGCGCCCCCGCGATCTCCTCACCGACGCGCGGCTGATTCGCGTCCGAGCGGTGGCGGCTGGCGTACCCGCGTGCCCGGACCTCCTTGCCGTCGGGCAGCCGGACGAGCGCCGCCGCCCGCGTCCGCTGATCGTCCTCCTCGAACTCGAGTTCCACATGCCATCCGACTGCGGTGTGCATAGCCATGACGATCACCTCCGGAACCGCTGATTCCAGGGTGCTCCTCCTCGTCCCCCGATGCACGGCGCGCGCACCTCGGGAATCCTCCGGAACCTTCAGGAACCGGACTTCTCGTCGAAGCTGGCGAAGTACGCGGCGGCCATGTCCTCGTCGGCGTGGCCCTGGGCGGCGGCGCGGGCGAGGCGTTCGGCGGTCGCGGCGGCCACGTCGAGGCGGACGCCGTGCTCCTCCCCCGCCCGGACGATCAGTCGGGCGTCCTTCTCGGCCGTCGCCACGGCGAAACTGGCCGGGGTCAGCGTGCCGTTCAGGAGGAGGTCGGCCTTGGCGTGCAGGTAGCCCATGTCCAGCGGGCCGCCCGCGATGATGTCGAAGAACTTCTGCGGGTCGACGTCCAGGGCCTTGGCCAGGGCCAGTACCTCGCCGGTCGCGGCGGTGGCGGCGAGGACCCAGCTGTTGGCCACCAGCTTCAGACGGCTGGCGCTGCCCGCCGCACCGTCCTGACCGGTCCACAGCGTGCGGGCGCCGACGGCGTCGAAGACAGGCGTCACCGTCTCCCGCCCCTCGGCGGGCCCGGCGGCGAGGACGGTCAGCTGCCCGGCCTCCGCGGGCTGACGGGTGCCGAGCACGGGGGCGTCGTAGAAGGCCAGGCCGTGCTCCCGGGCGAAGGCGGCCAGCTCGCCCGTGGCCTCGATCCCGGCGGTGGTCGACTGCACCCAGGCGGTGCCGGGGCGCAGGGCGTCGGCGGCCTCCCCCATGACCCGCAGGACGGTGGCGCCGTCGTAGAGCATGGTCAGGACCACGTCGGCGTCCCGCACCGCCTCGGCGGGGGTGCCGGCGACCTGGGCGCCGTCGGAGGCGAGCGGCTCGGCCTTGTCACGGGTGCGGTTCCAGGCGCGGACGGTGTGCCCGGCGCGGGCGATGTTGCGGGCCATCGCGGCGCCCATGATGCCGGTACCGAGGACGCTCACGGTGAGCTTGTCTGTCATGACGTCAACTTCCTGATCCCACGGTGACTGATGCGCTTCCCATGCTCCCCCAGCCAACGAGCGTTCCGTCGTCGCCTAGCCCACGTGCAGCATCAGCCCGATCCCGAGCACCACCAGCCCGGCCGCCGCGATCCGCGGAACGCCGAACCGTTCCTTGAAGAAGACCGCACCGATCGCCGCGCCGACGATGATCGAGGACTCGCGCAGCGCCGCGATGGGAGCCAGCTCCGCCCGGGTCTGGGCCCACAGGACCAGGGCGTACGCCCCCACGGACAGGGCGGACCCCAGCAGTCCGAGGGCGGCGAAGGGTCGCAGTCTGCCGTGGAGTTCACCGCGCCACCGGTACGCGGCGTACGCGGGGATCACCACCCCCTGCACGGCCATCAGCCAGGCGATGTACCCGAACGACGACCCCGACGCCCGCACGCCCAGCCCGTCCACCACGGTGTACGCCGCGATCGTCAGACCCGTCGCGAGGGCCGCGACGATGGCCGCCCAGTTCGGCCGGCGCCCGCGCAGCCCCCACAGCGCGACCCCGGTCAGCCCCGCGCACGAGACGGCGACACCCGCCGCCGCCCAGCCGTCCGGCACCTCGTGGGCGAACACCGCCGCCAGCACGGTGACGACGAGGGGCGCGGTGCCGCGGGCGATCGGGTAGGCCTGCCCGAAGTCGCCGAGCCGGAAGGAGCGCATGAGCAGCGCGTAGTAGGCGATGTGGATGGCGGCGGAGATGAAGAGGTACGGCCATGCACGCGCCGCCGGAAACGCCGTGGCCGGAGCCATCAACAGCCCGATGAGCACGCCGCCGCCCGAGATCAGCGTGAAGCCGACCAGCTTGTCGGTGATGCGGTGGGCGATGGCGTTCCAGCTGGCGTGCGTGACGGCGGCGAGCAGCACCGCCACGGTGACGGCGGGCGTCACGAGGTCTGCTCGCGCACGTCCACCAGGATGCCGCCCGCGTGGGCGATCAGTGACTTCGGGTCCATCGGGAACACCGTGTGGGGGGTGCCGGCGGCGGCCCACACGATGTCGTGGTCGAGCAGCGCACGGTCGGCGAGGACACGGGTCTTCACGCGATGTCCGAAGGGCGGCACACCGCCGATCGCGTACCCGGTGGCCTCACGTACGACATCGGGCTTGGCCCGGGTGACCTTCTCCGCGCCGAGCTCCTCGCGGACGCGCTCCACGTCCACCCGCGACGCCCCGTCCATGAGGACGAGCACCGGGACGCCTCCCCCAAGCTCTCGGCTCCGCTCGAGCAGGGGGGACCCCCATGCCGCGAAGACCAACGACTTGCAGATCTGCGCGAGTTCGCACCCGATCGCGGCGGCCGCCTCGGCGGCGGTGCGGGTGGCGTCCGGGAAGCGGCGGATTCGCGTGCTCAGTTCACCGAGCCCCAGCTCCTCGAGGGCGGCGGCGAAACGGGGATGGGCTCCGGACTCTCCGCCGGGCGTCGTCGTCATGAACGTCACGCTAGCGGCGGGTGTCCGCCGCGTGCGAGCGACTTACGGGCAGGGCGCCCCACCCACCGGTGAGGCGCCCCGTTCGCGTTCGGGAACCGTCGCTCAGACCCGTACCAGCTCCCTGTCCTGGTCCGGATCCGCGTCCGGGTCCCGGCGATCGGCCGCGTCGGCCGCCGCCCGCAGGCCCTCACCCTCGACGTCCACGTTCGGCAGTGCCCGGTCCAGCCACTTCGGCAGCCACCACGCCCGGCGGCCCAGCAGCGCCAGGACCGCCGGAACCAGCGCCATCCGGACCACGAACGCGTCGAAGAACACCGCGATCGCGAGGCCGAAGCCGATCATCTTGATCATCGACTCGCTGGAGCCGATGAAGCCGGAGAACACCGCGATCATGATGACGGCCGCCGCCGTCACCACCCGCGCACCGTGCCGGAAGCCGGTCACGATCGCCTGGCCGGGGGTCTCCCCGTGGACGTACGCCTCACGCATACGGGTGACGAGGAAGACCTCGTAGTCCATCGCCAGGCCGAACACCACGCCCACCATGAAGATCGGCATCATCGACATGATCGGGCCCGTCTGCTGGACGCCCAGCAGACCGGACAGCCAGCCCCACTGGAACACCGCGACCACCGCGCCGAGCGCCGCAGTCACCGAGAGCAGGAAGCCGAGCGCCGCCTTCAGCGGGACCAGGATCGAGCGGAAGACCACGATCAGGAGGAGGAAGGCGAGGCCGACCACCAGCGCCAGGTAGGGGATCAGCGCGTCGTTGAGCTTCTGCGAGAAGTCGATGTTCATCGCCGTCGTGCCGGTGACCAGCAGCTTGGCGTCCGTCTTCGCCTCCAGCCCGGCGCCGGTGTCCCGGATGCCGTGCACCAGGTCCTCGGTGGTCGTCGAGGACGGCTTGGAGCCGGGGACGACCGTGATCATCGCCGTGTCGCCCGCCTTGTTGTACGTCGCCGGCGTGACCGTCGTGACGTCGTTGAGGCCCTTGATGTCGTCGGTCACCGTCGCGACCGCCGCCTTCGGGTCGTCGCTCGCCTTGGCGTCGACCACCACCATCAGCGGCCCGTTGAAGCCGGGCCCGAAGCCCTCCGACAGCAGGTCGTACGCCCGGCGCTGGGTCGTGGACGTCGGCTGGGAACCGTCGTCCGGCAGGCCGAGTTCCAGCTGGGACGCCGGAACGGCCGCGGCACCGAGGCCGATCACACCCAGCAGCAGGACGGCGACCGGGCGGCGCACGACGAAGCTCGCCCAGCGCGTGCCCATGTTCGGCTTGTCCTTCTTGCCGGCGGCGGCCCGGCCGCCGCCCAGCAGCCTGCTCTTCTCTCCCGCCGGCCTGACCCTGCGGCCCGCGTAGCCGAGCAGCGCCGGGATCATCGTCAGCGCGATCAGGACCGCGACGGCCACGGTGCCGGCCGCCGCGACACCCATCTTCGTCAGCATCGGGATGTTCACGACCGACAGGCCCACCAGCGCGATCACCACGGTCAGGCCCGCGAAGACCACCGCCGAGCCCGCCGTGCCGACCGCCCGGCCCGCCGCCTCCTCGCGCTCACGGCCCTCGGCCAGCTCGGCGCGGTAGCGGGAGACGATGAACAGCGCGTAGTCGATGCCGACCGCGAGGCCGATCATCATCGCCAGCGTGGAGGTCGTGGTGCCGAGGTCCAGCGCGTTCGCCAGCGCCGTGATCGTGGAGACGCCGATGCCGACGCCGATCAGGGCCGTGAGCAGCGGCAGCCCGGCCGCCACCAGCGAACCGAAGGTGATGACGAGGACGACCGCGGCGACCGCGATGCCGATGACCTCGGTCGAGCCCGTCTCCGGCGCGGCCTGGAGCGCGTCACCGCCGACCTCGACGGTGAGCCCGGCGTCCCGCGCGCCCTGCGCGGCCTGCTTCAGGGCGTCCTTGGAGGAGTCCTTCAGCTCCATCCCGGAGACCTTGTACTTCACCTGCGCGTACGCGATCGTGCCGTTCTTGCTGACGGCGTGCGCGGTGAACGGGTCGGCGACGGAGACCACTTCGGAGCCGGAGCGCAGCTCCCTGACGGTCTTCTCGACGGCCGCCTTGTTGTCCTTGGCCGTCACCTTCTGCCCGCCGGGAGCCTTGAAGACGACACGGGCGGTCGCCCCGTCGGCGCTCATCCCCGGGAAGCGCTGTTCGAGCAGGTCGAAGGCCTTCTGGGCCTCGGTGCCCGGGATGGAGAAGGAGGAGGAGCCCGCCGCCGGGGCGCCGGCGGCGCCGACGCCCGCGAGCGTCAGCAGCGCCACCCAGATCAGGGCGACGAAGTGCCGTCGCCGGAAGGCGAGACGGCCGAGTTTGTAGAGAAAAGTGGCCACGAGGGCGTACTCCCGGTCAGTCGTGGGGTTTTCAGGGCAGGGGTGATCAGCCCGACGACGTGAGCGGTGACGTCAGGTGGGGGCCTAGCTCGGGGACGGGTCAGGTGGTGGGCGCGCCGAGGGCGGGGAGGACCACGGCGTCGATGTACGAGCGCAGGAACGCCTGGGTGGGCGGCTGGTTGTCGATGAGGGCGCGCGTGGCGAAGGCGCCGATCAACATGTGCACCACGAACTGCAGAGCCGGGTTGTCGGCACGGATCTCCCCGCGGTCGACGGCCCGCTGCAGCACGCGCCGGAACTCTTCCCTCTCCGGTTCGATGAGGTGCTCCCGGAACGCCCGCTGAAGGTCGGGGTTGGTGTGCGTCGCCATGGCCAGACCCCGCATCAGGGCGTGGTTCTGCTCCATGGTGCAGTCGTCCTGGTGTGCCGTGAGGGCGTGGAAGTCGCCCCGCAGGGACCCGGTGTCGACGTCGTCGAAGCGGCTCGGCTTGCCGTGCCGGATCGCTCGCGCCACCAGCTCGGCCTTGCTGCCCCACTGGCGGTAGAGGGTCGCCTTGCTGGACCGGGTGCGGGCTGCCACGGCGTCCATCGTCAGGGCGTCGTAGCCGACTTCACGGAGCAGGTCGAGCACGGCCTCGTACAACTCGGCCTCGCGCTCGGGGGTGATCCGACTACGACGTCCTGTCGCGACATCGGTCATGCGACTCACCTCTCCTGCTCGGTGCTTCCCGCCTCCCGCCCGGAGCGGCAGGGCTCCGAACGAGACTGTTTCGTACGCCATGACGATACCCCGGCAGCCAAGCGAAACGAAACGGTTTCGTACGTGTTCTGGGTCACGCGGCTGTCGACGCCCTCGCCGACACGCCCTCCCTACGAGTTGCCGCGCCCCGTCGCCGGACAAAGCATGGGTAGGTGAATGAAGCGCGCGACGAGTACGAGAACGAGAAGGCACCCGGCTACCTCCGCTTCCCTCACCTGCACGGCGACCGCCTGTGCTTCGCCGCAGAGGACGACCTGTGGACGGCTCCGCTGGACGGGTCCGGCCGTGCCTGGCGGCTCACCGTGGACCGTACGAAGATCGGGCATCCCCGCTTCTCGCCGGACGGCCGGTTCATCGCGTACACGAGCTGGCGCAGCCTGTTCCCGGAGATCCATCTGACACCGGTGGACGGCGGCCCCGGCCGGCGGCTGACCTACTGGGGCAGCGTCGACACCCGGGTGTGCGGCTGGACTCCGGAGGGCGACCTCCTCGCCGTCGCCTCGCACGGCGAGCCCTTCTCCCACTACACCTTCGCCTACAAGGTCCCGACCGACGGCGACCCCGGCGGCAAACTGCCCTGGGGCCCGGTCTCCGACATAGCGGTGGCCGACATCGACGGCGAACGCAGAACGCTGCTGCTCACCGGCACACCCCCGCACGAACCGGCCTCCTGGAAGCGCTACCGCGGCGGCGCCATGGGCCGGCTGTGGCTGCACGGGCAGCGGCTGCTCGCCGACCTCGAGGGCCACCTCGACTCGCCGATGTTCGTCGGCGGGCGGATCGCGTTCCTCTCCGACCACGAGGGCATCGGCAACCTGTACTCGTGCGCGTACGACGGCTCCGACCTGCGCCGTCACACCGACCACGACAGCTTCTACGCCCGCCACGCCGCGAGCGACGGCACGCGGGTGGTGTACCAGTGCGCGGGCGACCTGTGGATCGTCGACGACCTGTCCCCCGACTCGATCCCGCGCCGCCTGGACGTGCGCCTGGGCGGGCCGCGGGCCGGGCGCCGCAAGTACCAGGTGCCGGCGGCGCAGCATGTGGACGGGATCTCGGTGGACGAGACCGGGCGGGCGAGCGCCGTGGTCGTCCGCGGCAGCCTGTACTGGCTCACGCACCGGGACGGCCCCGCGCGCACGATCACGGACACTCCCGGGGTGCGCATCCGGCTGCCGGAGATGCTGGGCGCCGGCGGGCAGATCGCGTACGTCACGGACGCCGAGGGCGAGGACGCCATCGAGATCGCGTACCTGCCGCGGGCCTCCGGCGACCGCGGGCCGCGCCGGCTGGCCTCCGGTCGACTGGGACGCGTCCTGGAGATGGTGGCGGATCCCCAGGGCGAACGGCTCGCGATCGCCTCGAACGACGGACGGCTGCTGCTCGTCACCGTGGCCGACGAGGAGTCCGGCGGCGAGGAGCCGCAGGGCGCGGAGTCCGGCAGCCAGGAGCCCGGCGGCGAGAAGCCGCAAGGCGCGGAGTCCGGCGGCGAGAAGCCCGGCGGCGAAGAGCCGGAGGGCGCGGTCACGGAGTTGGTCCGCTCGGACAACGGGCCGGTACGGGACCTGGCGTTCTCCCCGGACGGCGCGTGGCTGACGTGGTCGCATCCGGGGATCGGCCGGTCGCTGAGGCAGATCAGGATGGCCCGCACAAAGGACCGGCTGATCGTCGACGTCACCAACGGCCGCTTCGAGGACGAGAACCCGGTGTTCACTCGGGACGGCCGCTACCTGGCGTTCCTGTCCTGGCGCGGCTTCGACCCCGTGTACGACGTGCACACCGGCGACCTGTCCTTCCCCCTCGGCTGCCGCCCGTACCTGGTCCCGCTGTCCTCCGCGACCCCCTCCCCCTTCGCCCTGAACCCGGAGGGACGGCCCGCGGCCGGCGGTCTCGACCCGGCGGAGGACGAGGAGGAGGGCGGCGGCGTGGTGACCGTCGAGGTCGAGGGGCTGGAGAACCGGGTGACGCCGTTCCCGGTCACGGCCTCGAAGTACTCGGAGCTGCGTCCCGTCGCGGGCGGCGGCCTGGTGTGGCTGCGCTGGCCGATCTCGGGCGCACTCGGCGAGACCTTCGTCAACCCGGACGACGTCTCCGGCCGCCCCACCCTGGAGCACTTCAACCTCAGCAAGGCGAAGAAGTCCGAACTGGTCGGCCATCTGGACTGGTTCGCGGTGAGCGGGGACGGAACGCGGCTGGTGGTCGTCGACGAGGGCGACCTGCGGGCAGTGCCGTCGACCGAGGCAGGCGACTCCGACACGACGGTGTGGATCGACGCACGCCGGATCATGCACGAGGTGGACCCGGGCGCGGAGTGGCGGCAGGCGTACGCCGAGGCGGGCCGGCTCATCCGGGCCTACTTCTGGGAACCGGACATGTGCGGGATCGACTGGGACGCGATCCTGGAGCAGTACCGCCCGCTGGTCGAACGGGTCGCCTCCCCGGACGAGTTCGCGGATCTGCTGCGTGAGGTGCTGGGCGAGCTGGGCACCTCGCACGCGTACGTGGCGGCGGCCCGGCGCAACGAGGGCCCGCCGCACTACCAGCGCTACCAGGGCCTGCTGGGCGCCAACTTCGTGCGCCGCGACGGGCGCTGGGTGGTGAGGCGGATCCTGCCGGGCGAGTCCTCGGACTCCAAGGCGCGCTCTCCCCTCGCGGGCACCGGCATCCGCGAGGGCACCGTGCTGACCCATGTGGACGGGCGGCCGGTGGACCCGGTGGCGGGACCGTATCCGCTGCTGGCCGGGGCGGGCGGTACGACGGTGGAGCTGACGTTCCTGCCCGCCGACGGGGAGGGCGGACCCCGTCGTGTGGCCGTGGTGCCGCTGATCGACGAGCGGCCGCTGCGCTACCAGGACTGGGTCGCCAAGCGCCGCGCGGTCGTACGGGAGCTGAGCGGCGGCCGCTGCGGGTACCTGCACATCCCGGACATGGGCGGCTCCGGCTGGGCGCAGTTCAACCGGGACCTCAGGAAGGAGGTCTCGCGGCCGGCGCTCATCGTGGACGTACGGGGCAACGCGGGCGGTCACATCAGCGAACTCGTCATCGAGAAGCTGACGCGCACCATCCTGGGCTGGGACCTGACACGCAACGCCCAGCCGGTGTCGTACACCTCGAACGCCCCGCGCGGACCGGTCGTGGCCCTCGCCGACGAGGCGACGTCCTCCGACGGTGACATGATCACGGCCGCGTTCAAACTGCTGAAGCTCGGCCCGGTGGTGGGCCTGCGCACCTGGGGCGGCGTGGTCGGCATGACGGGCCGTCATCGCCTGGGCGACGGCACGGTGATCACGGTGCCGATGAACGCGGCGTGGTTCGACGCGTACGGGTGGTCGGTGGAGAACCGCGGTGTCACCCCGGACTTGGAGATCGAACGCACCCCCGTGGACTGGGCGGAGGGCCGCCACAGGCAACTGGCGGACGCGGTCGAAGTGGCCCTGAACCTCCTGGACACCCAGCCGGCGGCGACCCCACCGGACTACAGCCAGGTCCCGAACAGAACCCGCCCGAAACTCCCCCCGAGGCCAACGGGCTGATCCCGCTGCCGCATTGCCGCTACCGCTGCGGGCAGCCGTTCCGCCACCGCTGCGGGCAGTCGTTCCGCAAGGCGATGGGGGAGCCCCGACGGCACGCAAAAGTGGGGCGCCCTCAAAGCAAAGGGCGCCCCACTCATCGCTGCTGAAACCGGCCGCAGGTTACCGCTCGCGGTCCTGGTCGAAGCGGTCCTCCGCTTCCTCCTGCATCCGCTGCTCGTCTTCCCGCGTCTGCTGGCCCCGCTGCTGACCCCGCTGCTGAGCCTGCTGGCCGCGCTGCTGCGCCTGCTGCTTGGCCTGCTCCATCTTCTGCTTGGCCTGCTGCTTGATCTGCTCGGACTTGTCCTTCATGCCCATGTGGGTTCACTCCCGAAGTACGTGAGGGGATCGGGCTCGACCAGACTGACACGCAGGAACAAAGCACGCATTTCGATCAGTTACTCAGCGTACTCCGCCGCTGCTCATCGGCCTGGCCACCGGCCCCGACGAGCCCCGTGCGCACCTCCTTGAGCCGCGGCTCGAACCGCCGCATCTCCCGCTGCCCCACGGTCGCGATGATCCCCGGCAGATACCCCCGCACCGCCTGCATCCCGCGCAGCCACCCCTGCCCGTACACATGGCTCGACCGCCGCTCGATCCCGGCCACCAGCCGGTCCACCGCGGGCCCGAGCGGATACGTCTTGCTGGACGGCCACGGCAGCCGCTGCCGCAGCTCCCGCATCACCTCGTCCTGGTCGGCGCCCCGCACCATGTCCGTGTCGGTCCAGGACAGATACCCGACCCCGACACGTACGCCCCGGTGCGCGACCTCGGCGCGCAGACTGTGCGCGTACGCCTCCACGCCCGACTTGGACGCGCAGTACGCCGTCATCATCGGCGCCGGCGTGATCGCCGCGAGCGAGGCGATCTGGAGGAGATAGCCCCGGCTCGCGATCAGCGCCGGCAGGAAGGCGCGGGCCGTCACCGCCGAGCCGATCAGATTGACCTCGATCACCCGCCGCCACGCCTCGGCGTCGGACTCGGTGAACGGCCCACCGTTGGCCACACCGGCGTTGGCGACCACGATGTCGACCTTCCCGAACCGCTGCTCGACCTCCCGCGCGACGCGCGTCATCGCCTCCTGGTCGGTGACGTCGGCGTACCAGTGCCCGCCGTCCCCGTACAGCTGCTCCGCGACCCGCTTGAGGGCGTCCGCCTCCAGGCCGACCAGCGCGACCGTGGCCCCGCGCGCCGACAGCTTGCGGGCCAGCAGTTCGCCGACGCCCCGCGCGGCGCCGGTGACGACCGCGACCTGCCCCTCGAGGCTCACCCTGCTCATGCGCCCTCCTTGACCGGCTCGTTCGGTGTGTCCGCCGCGTACGCGGTGACGAGTTCGCGGATCTTCCCGGTGACCAGCTCCGGTGCCTCCACGGGTGTCATATGGCCGAGCCCCGGCAGCTCCGTGCCGCCCACGCAATGCGGCAGCGCGGCGACCAGCGCCCGCGCGTGCGCCGGCGGGGTCAGCCGGTCGGCGGTGCCGACCACGACGGCCGTCGGTGCGGTCAACTCCCGTACGGCGTCCTCGAGATCGAGCCGTTCGAGCACGCGAGACCAGGCGTGGCGCACCTCGCGCGGACAGGCGTGCACCACCCGCGCGCACGCCTCCACCATGGCCGGCGTCGAAGCCGCGCCCATGGTGGCGTACTTGAGGATGCGCCGCGCCACCGGTGTGACCGGCCCGAGCGGGGCGCGCGAGCCGAGGACGCGTGCGGTGAGCCACGTGCGCAGGCGCCCGGCGCGCATCGGCAGCACCAGCGACTCGGCCACCAGGCGCCCGCTGCCCGTACTGCACAACAGGACGGCCGCCGCGTGCGCCCGGAAGCGGGGGCGCGCGGCGGCGGCCAGCACCGTCATCCCGCCCATGGAGTGCCCCACCACCACGGCCCTCTCGCCCGGCGCGAGTGTGGCGGCGAGCACCGCTTCCAGATCGTCGGCGAGCGCCTCGGTGGAGCAGATGGGGCTCGTGGGGCTGCGCCCGTGCCCCCGCTGGTCGTAGGCGATCACCCGGTGGTCGGCGGCGAGGTCCCGGATCTGGGCCGCCCAGAAGGCGGTCGAGCAGGTCCAGCCGTGGACGAGGACCACCGGGGGCGCGCCCTCGGGTCCGTGCACCTCGACATGCAACCGGGCGCCGTCGGCGGAGAGGACCGTCAGCTCACGGTCCGCGGCCGGGGGCGCGTAGGGGCCCGTGGCCACCGGCGTCGGGCGCCTCATGCGCCGGCCTCCACGCGCTCCCCGGCCTGCGCGCTCCGCTGGGCGGGGGCCCTCAGCACGTCGTACTCCGCGAGGTTCACGCGCCGCGTCGCCGCACGGAACTCCGTCGTCGTACCGGGCCAGATGGTGGTGTTGCGGCCGTCCGCGTCGAGGTACCAACTGGTGCAGCCGCCGGTGTTCCACACGGTGCGTTTCATACGTTCCTGCACCTTGTGGTTCCAGGCCGCGACGGCGCTCGGGCGGGCGTCGAGCGCGACCCGGCCGCCCAGAACCCCCAACTGCCGCAGGAAGTCGGTCATGTAGTTCAGCTGGGCCTCGATCACCAGGATCATCGAGGAGTTCCCGAGCCCGGTGTTGGGCCCGATGATCGTCATCCAGTTGGGGAACCCGGCGGCCGATGCCCCACGCAGGGCCTGCATCCCGCCCTTCCAGGTCTCCGCGAGCGTCCTGCCGTCGACGCCGACGACCCGCTCGGCGATCGGCATGTCCGTCACATGGAACCCGGTGCCGAAGACGATCGCGTCGACCTCGGCCTCGGTGCCGTCCGCGGCGACGACCGTCCGGCCGCGGACCTCGGCGAGCCCGCTCGCGACGACGTCCACATTCGGCTGCGCGAGGGCCGGGTAGTAGTCGCTGGAGAGCAGGATCCGCTTGCAGCCGATGCGGTAGTCGGGGGTCAGCCTGGCGCGCAGGGCCGGGTCCTTGACGGCGCGGGCCATGTTGGCCTTGGCCAGCCGCTCGACGAGGCCCAGCTCGTTCGGGTGCCTGGTGAACGCCTGGATCTGCAACTCCCGTATCCCCCACAGCAGTCCGCGTCGCAGCCGCGCGGTGGCGGGCAGCGCGCGGTGCAGTGCCCGCTCCGGGCCGCTGATCGCGCGGTCGACGCGGGGCAGCACCCACGGCGGGGTGCGCTGGAAGAGGACCAGTTTCGCGACGTCGGGCTGGATGGCCGGCACGATCTGGATCGCGGAGGCCCCGGTGCCGACCATGGCGACCCGCTTGCCGCGCAGGTCCTGGTCGTGGTCCCAGCGGGCGGAGTGGAAGACCGCGCCCGGGAAGGAGTCGAGGCCGGGGATGTCCGGGATCTTCGGGTCGGAGAGCGGGCCGGTTGCGGAGACGACGACGTCCGCGGTGAGCGATCCGCTGCTGGTCTCGATCTCCCAGCGCAGCCTCGCGGCATCCCAGGTCATCAGCTTCACCTCGCTGCGGAAGCGGATGTGCGGCCGCAGCCCGAAGACGTCCGCCACATGCTCCAGGTACGCGCGGATGTGCTCCTGACCGGAGAAGGTGCGCGGCCAGTCGGGGTGGGGCGCGAACGAGAAGGAGTAGAGGTGGGAGGGGACGTCGCAGGCGCAGCCCGGGTAGGTGTTGTCGCGCCAGGTGCCGCCGACTGCGTCCGCCCGTTCCAGGACCACGAAGTCGGTGATCCCCTCCCGGCGCAGTCGCACGGCGGCACCGAGCCCGCCGAACCCCGTCCCGATCACCGCCACCCGTACATGCTCGTGCTCGGCCATCCCGCAGCCTCCCGGTCCGCCAGACTCTGCCAGTGAACACTGGCGCAATCGGGAGGGTAGGGCAGCGGCCGTACCGATGGGTAGGGGTGGGACAAGGAAAGTTACCGGCGGTACGACGTAGGGTTCGGGCGTGGCAGGCAACGGGGAGCAGCGCGAGTACCGCATGGAGGAACTGGCGAGGAAGGCCGGCATCACGGTGCGCACCCTGCGCTTCTACCGCGAGCGCAAGCTGATCCACCCGCCGCGCCGCGAGGGCCGTATCGCCTGGTACGACGACACGCACCTGGCCCGGCTGCGTACGATCTCCGCGCTCCTGGAACGCGGCCACACCCTCAGCGGCATCGCGGAACTCGCCGAGGCCTTCGACCACGGCCGCAACGTCGGCGAGTTGCTCGGCCTCGGCGCACCCAGCGAGGAGACCCCGGTCCGGCTCACCCCCGAGGCGCTGGCCGACGTCTTCGGCGACCAGGCCACACCGGAGAACCTCTCCGCCGCACTCGAACTGGGCTACCTCGGCACGGACGGCGGCGAGATCGTGCACGTCAGCCGCCGGCTGCTGGACGTCTCGGCGGCCCTCGTCCGTGAGGGCATCCCACTGGCGGACGTCCTGGCCGCCGCCCGCCGCGTCCGCGAACACGCGGAGGCCCTGGCGGAGGTGTTCAACGACCTGGTGGCCACGGGGGACCGCTCCCCGGAGGACATCAAACGCCTGCGCCCACTGGCGAAGAGCGTGGTGGAGGCGGAACTGTCACTGGCCCTGGACCGGCGCCTGCTGAGGGATCAGAGGTCGTAGACCACCGTCACCGGGGCGTGGTCCGACCAGCGCGCGGTGTGCGTCGCCGCGCGCTCCACGTACGCCTTGACCGCCTTGGCGGCGAGACCCGGCGTGGTGACCTGGTAGTCGATGCGCCATCCCGTGTCATTGTCGAAAGCACGCCCGCGGTAGGACCACCAGGTGTACGGCCCCTCGGTGTCCGGGTGCAGCGCCCGGACCACGTCGACGTACCCGCCGTCCTCGGGTTCGAAGACCCGCCCCAGCCACTCGCGTTCCTCCGGCAGGAACCCGGAGTTCTTCCGGTTGCCGCGCCAGTTCTTCAGGTCGGCCTCGCGGTGGGCGATGTTCCAGTCGCCGCAGACGACGACCTCCCGCCCCTCGGCGGCGGACCGCTCCCGCAACTCCTTGAGGTAGCCGAGGAACTCGGCCATGAACCGGACCTTCTCGTCCTGCCGTTCGGTCCCGACCTCACCCGAGGGCAGGTACAGGCTGGCGACGGTCACACCGGGCAGATCGGCCTCGACGTACCGCCCGCTGCCGTCGAACTCGGCCGACCCGAACCCGATCCGCACCCGGTCGGGCTCGCGCCGCGTGTAGAGCGCCACCCCCGCGCGGCCCTTGGCGGCGGCCGGGGCGTGCACGACGTGCCAGCCGTCGGGCGCCCGGACGCCCTCGGGGATCTGCCCGGGTTCGGCGCGCACCTCCTGCAGGCACAGCACATCGGCGGAGGTACCGTCGAGCCACTCCACGAAGCCCTTCTTCGCGGCGGCACGGATCCCGTTGACGTTCACGCTGGTCACAGTGAGCACCCGGGAACGATACCGGCAGGCGGACACAGTCTCACAGGCGGTATTCGCATAGATGTACGCTTTCCGGCGTGAATATTCGCCGTGCCTCCTTCGACCACCCCGACGCCGTCAAGCTCAACGACCTCGTCCAGGCCGAGTACCACGTTCGCTACGGCGACGGTGGCGACGCCACGTACCTGGACCCGGCGATGTTCGTACCGCCGGCCGGTCTCTACCTGATCGCGTACGACGAGCAGGACCGTCCCGTGGCCACGGGCGGCTGGCGCTCACAGGAGAAGAACCACGAGGGGTACGAGGACGGGGACGCCGAACTCAAGCGGATGTTCGTCATAGAGGAGATGCGCGGCCGGGGCCTGGCGCGCCGCATCCTCGCCGCCCTGGAGGAGGACGCCCGCGCGGCCGGCCGCACCCGCATGGTCCTGGAGACGGGCACCAAGCAGCCGGAGGCGGTGGCCCTGTACACCTCCAGCGGCTACGAGCCGTGCGCGAAGTTCGGCTACTACCGCTTCCACGAAGAGAGCCTGTGCTTCGCGAAGGCGCTGTGAACCGCCGCCGCGGGTTCACCGGGTGTGCCGGTCCACTCCCCTGTCGCCCGGGCGGGGAAAGCGGAAGTTCTTGAACAGGGGGGTCTCCGCCCACCTCGGCCCCCGCAGACGCAGGGCGTAGCTGACGAGGGCGTGGTTCAGCATGTAGAGGCGGTGCTCCTCGCGGCCCCCCTCGGAGAGCCGGTCGATGACCCAGGCGATGGGCGTGGCGCCGCCGTAGGCGTCCCTGGGTTCGAACAGGAGGTGCGAGCAGCCCACCTCACCGAGGACGTTCAGCGCGTACGCGAACGGATAGGGGCGGTTGATCCGGTCGTCGTCGGTGCGGTCCAAGTCCGGGAACCCGTCCACCATCCGGTCCAGCGTCTTGCCGTTGATCAGGTCCAGCCGACCGGTGAGCAGGGCGGTCTGGACGATGTAGGGGTAGGAGATGCCGTGGAGGAAGTAGTTCGCTCCGGGATCGATGTGCACCCACTGGCCGACGATGTCCTCGACGAGGGCGTCCAGGTCCGGCACCTGTTCGTGCAGCCGGCCGAGGTTGTGCAGGGCGATGATGTAGTAGAGGCCCATGTGGGTGCGTTCGACCGGGGTGATGCGGCCCATCAGTTCCCCGGCCTCGGCCAGCCGGTCCCGGCCGTGGGTCAGGTACTCCTCGGGCCGGTCACTCATGGCGATGGCGTTCAGCATGGTCAGGAGCGGATAGATCTTCGGAAAGCTCTCCGACATGGGCTGCGGGAAAGCGGGGGACAGGCTCAGCTCGTCCGCGCGGTCGAGGTAGGAGAGGACTTCCTTCCTGTAGTCCCGGCCCTCGCCGGAGATGAACCGCTCGTAGCCGAGCAGCGAGATCACCGACAGGAGCATGGAGCCGCCGCGACCGCGGAAGAACGGTGCGGGGATCCTCTCCAGCAGGCCCAGCGCCTCGCGGACGTGGTTGCGCCGCCCGACCACCAGCCTGTCCCTCAGACCCAGTTGGCCGAACGCGAGGAAGACGGCGGAGTAGGCGGACAGCTTCTCGTAGTGGCCGTGCCGACCGGCGTTCTCGTCCTTGATCCGGTCCGGCTCGATGGTGTCGGCGACGGCGAGGATCTCCGCCGGGAAATCCGTCTCCGCGTTGACCAGCAGGGCCCGGTCCAGGCCCAGCTTGGCGAAGGCGTCCATCAGGATGCCGCCGGAGAACGTCCGCGAGGCCCTCCGGGGTCCGCGCCTTCACGGCGACCACGTGGAAGGGCTCGGGAACCAGGGGTGACTGCCGGACGGAGTCGTCCAGGTAGGAGGCGATGTTCCGGGCGAACGCCTCGTCGGTGCTCCGGGCGCCGGCGGCCAGGAGCATCAGCGGCGTGAAGGCCTGGGCGATCCTCGCACCGTCGGAGACCGAGAGGGAGCCGCTCGCCACCGCGGCCGTCAGGATGCCGAAACTCTCGCCGGTGTAGGCGATGAAACCGGCGGGGGTTCCGGCTTCGGCGATCCGGTGCCGCAGAAAGGCGTCCAGGGCCAGGCTGTGCACCAGCAGGGCTGCCCCGATGAAGCCCTGCCGCTCCATCGTGCACTCGGGAAGGTTCTCGGGGGCCATGAGGAGGAGGTCGGGCCGGGCGGCGAAACCGAGGGCGCGGGCGGCCTCCCGGTAGATGTCGGTGATCTCCGGGATCCCGGAGTCGAAGAGGGACCGGCCGAGACTCTGGTAGAAGGCCCGGCTGCCGAGACCGGGGAAGAACCCGGCCACGCGGATGCGGTCCCTGGTACTGAGGACGTCCTCCACGAGCGCGGGCCGTCCAAGGGTGTCCGGCGTCGGATCGGCTTGGGAAAGAGAGCGGGACACAGGCATCCCCTCTCGGGTGTTCGGGGCGGAAACGGAAGGCACCTTCGCTCCGTCGAGGTGCGTCACGCGCTCGTCTTCGGGCGCGGCGGGTTCGCGTTCCCGAGGAACGCGCTTCGGGAATTTCGACCGACGCATCGCATCGGGCTCCCATGGAAATTCTTTCGACCCGCCCGACCCGTTTCAACAGACACCGATACAGGGTTTGTCAGACCTCTTCACGCCATGCAAGACAGATATCAAGAATCCTCACGCAAACGTCAGAGGAATCTCAAAAGTGCTTGTCAGAGCCGCATCACAGCCGCATCACAGCCGCATCGGAACGCTCGCCGGACGGATTCCCGCCATCCGACGACGACAACTCTCCATACCCACGGAATGAGAAAAACGAAAAACGGATCCGAGGAACTGAAGGTTCCTCGGATCCGTTTTTCGAGACCTTTGTTCGAGACGTTTCACCCTCGTAGCGGGCGGCGCTCGGCGGCGCTCCTATTGCACGCCGGCTTCGACTTGGTCCGTCCGGCGGGCGGCGGCCGCCGGCGCGGTCCTGGAGGCCGCGGGGGTGCCACCCAGGGATCCTCCCGCCACCACGACGAGTCCGGCGAGGGCGAGCCCGGCTCCGACCCACAGCGGGGAGACGTACCCGTACCCGGCGGCGAGGGCCAGCCCGCCGAGCCAGGCGCCGATCGCGTTGCCGACGTTGAAGGCCGCGATGTTGGCGCCGGAGGCCATGGTGGGCGCGTCGGCGGCGTACTTCATGGTCCGCACCTGAAGGCCGGGCGCCGTCGCGAGGCCGATGGTGCCCATCAGCAGCAGTGAGACAACCGTGGCCACCTTGTTCTCCGCCGTGAGGGCGAAGACGGCCATGACCACCGCGAGGACGGCCATGTTGCCGATCAGAGCGGCGTTGAGGGACTTGTCGGCGGCCTTGCCGCCGATGAAGTTGCCGATGAAGGTGCCCACACCGAACAGAACCAGCAGCCAGGGAACGGTGCTGTTGGAGAACCCGCTGACCTTGGTGAGCGTGAAGGCGATGTAGGTGTAGCCGCCGATGACACCGCCGAAGGCGAGGATGCTGAGCGCGATGGACACCCACACCTGACCGCGGCGGAAGACGGCGAGTTCGCTGCGCAGGTTGGCCTGCGTCGCCGCCGTCGTCTGCGGGACCAGGACCTGGATGCCGACCAGTGTGACCACGCCGATGACCGTGATGGCCCAGAAGGTGGAGCGCCAGCCGAGCTGCTGGCCGAGGAAGGTGCCCAGCGGCACACCGAGCACGTTCGCGGCGGTCAGTCCGCCGAACATGAGCGCGATCGCGCTGGCCTTCTTGTTCTCGGCGACCATGTCCGAGGCGACGACCGCGCCGACACTGAAGAACGCTCCATGACACAGGGCCGCCACGACCCGGCCGACCATCAGCAGCGCGTAGGTGGGAGCGATCGCGGAGATCAGGTTGCCCGCGATGAACAGCACCATCAGGCCGACCAGGACCTTCTTGCGGTCGAAGCGGGAAATGGCCGCGGTCAGCGCGAGGGCGCCGATCGCGACACTGAGCGCGTAACCGGAGACCAGGTACCCGGCGACCGATTCCGAGACATCGAAGTCGCCTGCTACCTCCGGCAGCAGGCCTACGATCCCGAACTCTGTGAGGCCGATGCCGAAGCCCCCCAGCGCCAGGGCGATGAGCCCGATAGGCATGAGAAAAACCCTCCGTTGCAGTGGCATGCGGTACGGGGCGTGCCGTTGCGGAACGCTGACGCATCGAAGTATCGCAGAAAGTCGATGCGTTGTGTCAAGGTGGTCCGGGCGACACCTCACCGGGCGGCCGGCAGCTTACGAATCCGTAACGTATCGCCTATCATCGATGCATCACAGTCGGCCCCGCGTCCGCCCCGGAAGGCTCATGACGACACACGACACGCCCGCGGCAGGGGAGCTCGCGCCCCTGCTCGAACCGCTCAAGGCACTCGCCAACCCTGTGCGACTCCAAGTGCTCCAGTGGCTGCGCGAACCGGAAGACCACTTCCCGGTCAACCCGGCCGTCACCGACCCGCGCGCGGTCGGCGTCTGCGTCAGCCACATCCAGGCCAAGACCGGACTCGCCCAGTCCACGGTCTCCGCCTACATGGCCGTACTCGAACGCGCGGGTCTCGTCCGCTCCACGCGTGTCGGCAAGTGGACCCACTACCGGCGCGACGAAGAACGCATCACCTGGCTCGTCGAGGAACTCGGGCGAAGCGTCGGGGATGTCCACGTGGCTCAGCTCCTCGCCTCCTGACGTGCGACTGCCCACCTCGTGACGTGCGGCCCGGGCCGCGCACGGCCTGAACCACCTCCGCATGGCCCGGACGACAGAGGTCCCGTGCCGCCGACGCCCGGTCGCACCGCCCTGACGGCGACGCGCGCCGACCCGACGCCCTTGGGCCGACGCGGCGTTCGGCGGCACCTGGGTCAGTGCGCCGCCGGCGGCGCGGGCGCCGCGCCCTTCCCTCCCTCAGAGCGATCCGGACACCTCCCTTACCGACGGCCCCTCGGCTTCCGGCAGCGGGAGCGTCCGCAGTCGCGGGAGCATGCCCGGGGCGGCGAGCCCCGGCAGGAGCAGCCGCCACAGCGCGGAGATCCGGGCGGGCAGGTCCCGCCGGTTGCTGTAGGCCTGCGACATCACCTGCAGGCCGGTGAAGGCCCCGACGACGGTTGAGGCCACCTCCTCCAGGTCCATCCCCGGCAGAAGTTCGCCCTGCTTCTCGGCCTGCCCGAGAAGGTCCTTCATCACGGAGACCGACTGGTTGTACGGCGCCTGGGCCGGGAACGAGAAGGACGACTGCTCGACGGCCAGCCGCACGCTGGCCCACCACCTCGGCGTTCACCGTCGACTCCCGCCCGACCGAGGTCGAGTTGCGGACCGTGTGCCACGACATCGTCCGGCGCGGCAGAACCCTCGCCGGTATGCGCTACGACGTCTCCGTCCGGCGCGACGGGGTCCCGGTGGCGACCGGCAGCGCCGGATTCAGCTGCACGAGCCCCGGCGCGCACCGGCGGCTGCGCGGCGGACGCCCCACCACGACCGACCGCCCCCTGCCGACGCCGGTGGACCCCGCCCAGGTGGGGCACACCAACCCGCAGCACGTCCTGCTCGCCGCTCCGGCGGCAGCCGGGGGGAACCGTTGGGAGCTTCGCGTCGACACCGGTCACCCGATCTTCTTCGATCACCCGGTCGACCACGTCCCCGGCATGCTGCTGATCGAGGCCGCCCGGCAGACGGCCCGCGCGGCGACCCGGCAGCCCGGTGCTCTCCTCCTCGCCCTGGAAAGCAAGTTCACGCGCTACGCCGAGCTCGACGCCCCCTGCTGGATGGAGGCCCGCGTCCTACGCCGCGACGCGGGCGGGGACCTCCGCGTCCACGTGCGGGGCACCCAGCAGGGCGAGCAGGTCTTCGCCGCCGAGTTGGTACTGCGCCCGGCGCCCTGACCTGTCGTACCGCTTGAAGGACCTGGAGAGCCGTCTCATGCGCACCGTTCTGATCGCCGGCGCTGCGGGCTTCCTCGGCCGCCATGTCGCCCAGGAAGCCGAGCGGCGGGACGTGACCCTGGCCCTGATGTCGCACCGCCGGCCCGTGCACGCCACGGGGCCCGGTCGTCGCGTCGTGTCCGCCGACCTCGCCGATCCCGACTCGCTGCGCGGCGTGTGCGAGGGCGTGGACGTCCTGCTGCACTGCGCCTCGTACATCGGCACCACACCGGAGGCCAACGAGTCCGTCAACGCCCGGGGAACGCGGAACCTCCTTGCCGAGGCCCACCGCGCCGACGTGCCCCGCATCGTGTACGTGAGCACGGCCTCCGTCTACGGGCGCGGCACCTTTCGGGGCGCCGGCCCCGCACAGCTGGTACGGAATCCGGGATCGCCCACCTCGCTGTCCCGCGCCGCTGCCGAGGACGCCGTCCTCGAGGCGGGTGGGGTGGTCCTACGTCCGCATCTCGTCTACGGCCCGGGGGACACCTGGATGGTCCCGGGCCTGGTGCGTCTCCTGCGGGCCCTGCCCGGCACCGTCGAGGGCTGGACCGCCCGGATATCCGTCATCTCCGTACGGGACCTGGCCCGCCTCGTGGTCGGTTCCGGTCTCGCGCCCGCTGCCGACCTGACGTCGAACACGTACCACGCGACCCACCCGGTGCCGGTCACCTCGGAAACCCTGCTCCGCGCGGCGGCCGCGTGCGCCTTGCTCACCTGGCCGCAGCGGCGGCTCTCGGTGCCACAGGCCCGGGAGCTTCTCGCGGCGGACAGTCAGTCGTCGCGCGCGCTCGACATGCTGAGGACCGACCACTGGTTCGACGGCATGCCGCTGTGGCGCGATCTGCGTCTGGTCCCGAGCCCGGAATTCGCCGCCGACTTCCCCGAGTCAGCGCAGTGGTACCGCCGCACGCTGCTTCCGGCCTGACACTCACGAGGAGTTGGCCCACCTCACCGCCGCACACCGGACACACGGCAAGAGGCCCGCCCCCGAGGGGACGGGCCTCCATGCTGCGTGGACCTGAGGGGATTTGAACCCCTGGCCCCCTCGATGCGAACGAGGTGCGCTACCGGACTGCGCCACAGGCCCTTGCAACGAGTGAAACTCTAGCATCCCCATCGGCTGGTCAGGAAATCCGTTCCCCGGCCGCCCCACCTGCGCGCAATCGTGCCGCCGAAGCTGCCGCCGCTGCGGTCAGTCGTG
This sequence comes from Streptomyces sp. NPDC093984, assembly GCF_044764595.1. NCBI lineage: Bacteria > Bacillati > Actinomycetota > Actinomycetes > Kitasatosporales > Streptomycetaceae > Streptomyces > Streptomyces sp. NPDC093984. Next base: position 173,252 of record NZ_JBIWIM010000011.1, read on the forward strand.
CCGCTGGGGCGGCACGGGCGGGCGCCGGGCACCCCCTCTGGGAGGCGCTGCGTAAGCGCCGGACTGCGACGTATCCGCGGGCGAGCGCAGCTCCGGGGCGCCGCACGGACACCGGGCACCCGCACCCGGCGCCGTCCCCTACTCGTTCGCGGCCCGCGGCCGCTCCCCCTCCTCGTACTGGTCGAACAGCGGGGTCCGCCCCCGCTCACGCGACCGCCGGGCCGACGCCGCCCGCCGGGCGTCGCTCCGGCCGGAGGCGTCCACGTCGGCGGCTTCCGCCCGCTCCCCCGGCTCCGCCCCCGACGCCGGCTCCGCGCCGCCCGCCGAGGGCGCGGCCTCCGCCGTGCTCGACCGTGCCGAGCTCCACGCGTCCGGCGTCCCGAGGTCGACACTCGGCGTCGCCCGCGGCGCGACCGGCGCGGTCACATACGTCGGCAGCGGTACCGGCACCGGGTCCCAGCTCTCCCCGTGCCCCGGCCTGCGCTGCCGCTCCCGCTGCTGGTCCACCCACTCCGCGTGGTCCGTCTGCTCCACGAGCGCGCGTCGGTCGGCGGCCAGTGCGGACAGCCCGGGGTCGCTCTCCGGGTCGGCGCCGTCCTCCGCCTCCTCCGCCTCGGACTCGACCGGCGGCCGCCGTCTCGGCTGCCGCTCCCGCAACCGCTGCGCCGCCGCCTCGGCCCGTCGCCGGTCCATCGTGTACGTGAACCGCTTCCGCTCCTGCGCCCGCAGGTACGCGATGTACGCGCTGAGCAGCACGGCCGGCACGCCCGGCGCCCACAGGAAGGCGAGGCCCCCGACCGCGGCCACGATCGCGCCGAGCGTGAAGGCGAGGAATAGCATCACGGTCGTCCGCCGCCGGCGCGCGAGCACCTTCGAGCGCCGGGCGCGCGCGATGGCCTCCGCCGAGGTGGCCTTCCGCGCCTGGGGCACCCGTCCGGGGACACCCGGCTCGGCCGCGCGCGGCTCCCCCGGCTCCGTCCGCTCTCCCTGCTCCCGCCGGGGCCGGCCATCCGGCTCCGCCTCCACCCGCGCCCGCGGTTGCCGCTCGGTCGGGGGCATGGCGAAGGACCGGACGTCCACCGATCCGGTGACACCGTCCGGCCGCGCGCCGGGCTCCCCCTCTTCGGCGGAGCGCGCGCGCAGGTCCTTGGCGTATCGGCGCTCCATGCCCGCCCGTCCGGACAGCAGCCGGATGGCGGTGCTGAAGCGTTCCGTCGGACGAGACTCGTTCAGCTCGTCCTGCCTACGGAGCCACATCGGCACCAAGTAGGCGGCCCAGGCCCCGACAATGACTGCGTAGATGAGGCCGCTGCTGCTCACGCCTCACACGGTAGAGGGGTTTGCATGAGGCCATCTGCCAATTGAGCCGGTGTGTCGCACGATCTGGCTGATATTTCGAACTTTTTTTGGGACCGATCCGATCAGCAGACCGACGGGGCCGCTTATTCATTGCCCCCAGACGAACGCGAGACGATCGCCACTCGATCAAATTCGAACGAATTTTTTATTTCCCGGGGTGGCGGTGGCCCTGCCGAGAGCGTGCCCGGTGCCAGCGTGCCAGCAACCCCTCGGGCACCTCCTCCGCGGTGAGCGCGAAGACCAGATGGTCCCGCCAGGCCCCGTCGATGTGCAGATAACGCGGCCGGAGCCCTTCCTCACGGAATCCCAGTTTCTCCACGACCCGGCGGCTCGGACCGTTCTCGGGGCGAATGCAGACCTCGATACGGTGCAGCCCGACGGTGCGGAAGCAGTGGTCGACGACGAGCGCCACGGCCGTCGGCATCACCCCGCGGCCCGCGACACCCTCGTCCACCCAGTAGCCGACGTGCCCGGCGCACATCGAGCCCCAGGTGATCCCGGCCACCGTCAACTGCCCCACCAGGCGCCCCTGGTACTCGATGACGAAGGGCAGCATCCGGCCCGCCCTGGCCTCGCCGCGCAGGTGCCGGACCATCTGCCGGTAGGTCGGCCGGTGCGCTGTCGGGCCGCCGGGCGCGGGCGGCGGAATGGTCGCCTCCCACGGACGCAGCCACTCCCGGTTGCGCCGGTTGACCTCGCGCCAGGCCCGCTGGTCGCGCAGCCGTATCGGCCGGAGGACGACATCGCCGTCCACCAGCTCGACGGGCCAGGATGGGCTGTTCAGCTCGCACCCCCACTCGGTCTGGGGCGGTCCTCGCGGACCGCGGACCCGCCGGCGTCGGCCCGGGGGTGGTCCCCGCCGCGGATTTGGTCGACGGCGTGGACCAACAGGGGCTCCAGGACGGCCAGTCCGTCCCTCACCCCGCCGGTGGACCCCGGCAGGTTGACGATCAGCGTCCCGCCGGCGACTCCGGCCAGTCCCCGGGAGAGCGCCGCCGTGGGAACCTTCTCCCTTCCGAACGCCCTGATGGCCTCGGGAATGCCCGGCACCTCGTAGTCGATCACCGCGCGGGTCGCCTCGGGGGTGCGGTCGGTGGGGGATATGCCGGTGCCCCCGGTGGTCACGATCACGTCGTACCCGGCGCGCGAGCCCGTCCGCAGTGCGTTCTCCACCGGGTCACCGTCCGGGACGACCCACGGGCCGTCGACCGCGAAACCGAAGCGGGTGAGCGCCTCCACGATCAGGGGGCCGCCCTTGTCCTCGTACACGCCCGCGGCCGCGCGGTTCGACGCGGTCACCACCAGGGCCGCGTACGGCGCCGGGAGGGCACCGCCGATCGGCGGTTCGACCGGTGCCGTCATGCCCGGCTCCAGTCGCCCGACTTCCCGCCCGTCTTCTCCTCCACGCGCACGTCCGTGATCACCGCCGCCTTGTCGACCGCCTTGACCATGTCGATCACGGTGAGCGCCGCGACACTGACCGCGGTGAGCGCCTCCATCTCGACACCCGTGCGGTCGGTGGTCTTCACGGTGGCCGTGATCTCCACGGCGTCGTCCGCGACCGACAGATCCAGCTTCACACCCGACACCGCGAGCGGGTGGCACAGGGGGATGAGGTCGGGGGTCCGCTTGGCGCCCATGATGCCCGCGATGCGCGCGGTGGCCAGCGCGTCACCCTTGGGGACGCCCTCGCCGCGCAGCAGCTCGATCACGCGCGGTGAGACCAGCACACGGCCGCTGGCGCGCGCGGTGCGCTCGGTGACGTCCTTCCCGGAGACGTCGACCATGCGGGCCGCCCCCGCGTCATCGATATGGGTCAGTCTGTCCTGCGAACTCATGTGCTGCGGCACTCCCGGTCCTGGCCCGGCACGCGGACCTGCTGTGCGCGACACGGTACCGCCAACCGGGCAGGATCAGCCGACCAAGGTCCACGGACCGGATACGGAGACGCGACCGGACCGCACCGACAGACCTGTCCGACCGGGCGAAGCCTCCGAACCCGGACACCCGGGGCGCCCGCCGTCAGCCGAGCAGAACCACCTCGACCTCCGTGCCCGGCTCGACGGATGTGTCGTCCTCGGGGACCACGATCAGGGCGTCCGCCTGGGCGAGGGCCGCGATCAGATGGGAGCCGGCGCCGCCCACCGGGGTCACCGTGCCGTCGGCGTACGTGCCGCGCAGGAACTGCCGGCGGCCCGCGGGCGACGTCAGCGCCTCGTCCGCCTTCAGGACGGCTCTGGTCCGGGGACGGTGCACGTCCGGCAGGCCCATCAGGGTGCGGATCGCCGGGCGTACGAACAGCTCGAAGGAGACGTACGACGACACCGGGTTGCCCGGCAGCGCGAGCAGCGGCGTGTGGTCGGGCCCGATGGAACCGAAGCCCTGGGGCTTGCCGGGCTGCATGGCGAGCTTGCGGAACTCGACGCCGCCGCCCGCCTCGTCCGCGTCGCCCACGGAGGACAGCGCCTCCTTGACGACGTCGTACGCGCCCACGCTCACCCCTCCGGTGGTGACCATGAGGTCGGCCCGGACGAGCTGGTCCTCGATGGTGGTGCGCAGCGTGTCCGCGTCGTCGGCGACCGCGCCGACCCGGTAGGCGATGGCGCCGGCGTCCCGGGCGGCGGCGGTGAGGGCGAAGCTGTTGGAGTCGTAGATCTGGCCGGCCGCCAGTTCCTCGTCGGGCTGGACGAGTTCGCTCCCGGTGGACAGGACGACCACGCGCGGGCGCGGGCGCACGCGTACCGTGCCGCGGCCGATCGCGGCGAGCAGCGCGATCTGCGGCGGGCCGAGGACGGTGCCGGCCGCCAGGGCGAGGTCGCCGGCCCGGACGTCGCTGCCCTCGGCGCGCACGTGCGCGCGTGCCTCGGCCGGGCGGTGGACGCGCACCTGCCCTGCGGCTCCCTCGGGGGCGAGACTGCGGGCGCGCATCCCGGAGACGGGGCCGCCGCCCAGCCCGCCGTCGGTCCACTCCACGGGGACGACGGCTTCGGCGCCCGGCGGCAGCGGGGCGCCGGTCATGATGCGCGCGGCCTGGCCGGGCCCGACGTGCAGCAGGTCGGCCGCGCCCGCCGCGACGTCGCCGATCACCGTGAGGACGGCCGGGAACTCCTCGCTCGCGCCCGCGACGTCCGCGACCCGCACCGCGTACCCGTCCATGGAGCTGTTGTCGAACGGCGGCAGCGACAGGGGCACCGTGACGTCGTCGACCAGGACGCAGTCCTGCGCGTCGAGCAGGTTCAGCTCGATCGGCTCCAGGGGGCGGACGGTGGTGAGGATGTCCTCCAGGTGTTCGTCCACCGACCACAGGCGGTCCTGGCCGGTGGCGCGGGTCGCGGCGGCGCTCAAATCGCTACATCTCCTCGGCTACGAAGCTGCGAAGCCAGGTCCTGAAGCCAGGGCCCAGGTCTTCACGTTCGCATGCGAGTCTGACAATGGCACGCAGGTAGTCGCCACGGTCGCCGGTGTCATAGCGGCGGCCCTTGAAGACCACGCCGTGCACCGGGCCGCCGATCTTCTCGTCCTCGGCGAGCTGCTGGAGGGCGTCGGTGAGCTGGATCTCGTTGCTGCGGCCCGGCTCCGTCTTGCGCAGGATGTCGAAGATGTGCGGGTCGAGGACGTAGCGGCCGATGACGGCGTAGTTCGACGGGGCGTCCGCCGGGTCCGGCTTCTCGACCAGGCCGGTCACCTGGACGACGTCGCTGTCCTCGGTGGTCTCGACGGCCGCGCAGCCGTAGAGGTGGATCTGCTCGGGCGCGACCTCCATGAGCGCGATGACACTGCCGCCGTACTGCTCCTGGACCTCGATCATGCGCTTGAGCAGCGGGTCGCGCGGGTCGATCAGGTCGTCGCCGAGGAGGACCGCGAACGGCTCCTGGCCGACGTGCGGGGCGGCGCACAGGACGGCGTGGCCGAGGCCCCTGGGATCGCCCTGGCGGACGTAGTGCATGGTGGCGAGGTCACTGGACTCCTGGACCTTGGCGAGCCGCTCGGCGTCGCCCTTCTTCTCCAGGGCCGACTCGAGCTCGTAGTTGCGGTCGAAGTGGTCCTCGAGGGGGCGCTTGTTGCGACCGGTGACCATCAGTACGTCGTCGAGCCCCGCGGACACGGCTTCCTCGACCACGTACTGGATCGCGGGCTTGTCGACGACCGGCAGCATCTCCTTGGGCGTGGCCTTGGTGGCCGGCAGGAACCGGGTGCCGAGGCCGGCAGCGGGGATGACAGCCTTGGTGATCCTGGGGTGCGACTGAGTCATGTCCGCAACGATATCCGGTGGGTATGTGCGGAAACTGTGGCTCCGGTTAATTCGCTCTCATATGAGCGCATTGCGAACGAGGAGGCCACTGACCTGTGGGTCCCATGGAACACCACGCAGATCCTGGCAAGCGAATGTTGCGGCGAGGCTTCCTCGCGGTGAGGAGCGGATTGACCGCCGATGACGTGCGGGAAGCGGCGACCGCGCTGGCCGAACGCGCCCTGGAGCTGCCCGAGCTGGCGCACGCGCGCACGGTGGCCGCGTACGTCTCCGTGGGGAGCGAACCCGGCACGCTCGCGCTTCTGGACGCGCTGCGCGCGCGGGGCGTGCGCGTACTGCTCCCGGTGCTCCTGCCGGACAACGACCTCGACTGGGGGACGTACGCCGGGCCGGAGTCCCTGGTGAGCGTGCGGCACGGTGGGCGGATGGCCCTCCTGGAACCCGCGGGCGAGCGCCTGGGCCCGGAGGCCGTCCGGGAGGCCGACGCCGTACTGCTGCCCGGGCTGGCGGTCGACGCCCGCGGCATGCGCCTCGGGCGCGGCGGCGGCTCCTACGACCGGGTGCTGGCCCGCCTGGAGCGGGCGGGCGCCGACCCCGCCCTGGTGGTGCTCCTGTACGACCCGGAGGTCGTCGAGCGGGTGCCCGAAGAGGCGCACGACCGCCCGGTGCACGCCGTGGTGACCCCGTCGGGCGTACGCCGCTTCCACCGCCGGCCGTGACGCCGACTGTGAGAGCCCCGCACGTGGGAACGGCCCTTCACGCGCGCGTGAAGGGCCGTTCCCACGGTGTGGCGCCCGTCAGGGCTTGAGCACCAGCGTGTCGGTCGTGCTCTTGTCCACCGCGTCCTTCGAGAAGTTCCACGGCAGCAGCTCGCCCTTGACCCACTTCTCCGTCTGGTCGGTGTAGTGGGCGCTGTAGGCGTGGCCCGAGGCACCGCTGAGGTTGATCCACTTGGACTTGTCGAGGTCGGCCAGGTTGACCACCATCCGCATCGACGGCACCCACAGGGCGTTGTAGCCGCCCGCCGCGTTCCAGCCGGTGGCGTTCACGGTCGCCTCGCCGCCGTCCAGCTTCCAGGGGCCGCGGTTGAGCATGTACTGCAGTATGCCGGGGCCGTCGGTGCCCAGGGTCTGGTTCTTCAGGAACAGGCGGTGCAGCCGGCCCCAGCTCCAGGTGTCCATGTCCTTGCCGAGCTTGGCGACCAGCTCCCAGGTCGCGTCCTTCATGGCGCGCCCGAACAGCTCGTCACGCGTCGTCGTGGCCGGGTCGGTGCGCGTCGCGGGCGACTGCCACCAGTCGTTCTTCTCGTCGTCGACGATGTTGCGGACCACCTCGAACCAGCGGTCGCCGCCGTCCGGCTGCGCCTGGTCCGCTTCGCGCTGGCCGCACTCGCGCACCTTGCGGTCCTCGTCGGCCGGGCCGGTGGAGTCGGCGGGCTCCACCCACAGGCACTGGCCCTTGACCCGCAGCTCCTTGGGCAGCTTGTTGCCGAAGGCGAGCTTGAGGATGTTGCGCCAGACCGCGTTGAAGTACGCGGCCGCCGCCGAGTCGGAGTCCTGGGTGTAGTCCCAGCCCTCCAGCAGCTTCTGCGCCGCGCGGACGTGCTTGTCCGAGACGTCGATCTTCAGCAGCTTGGGCACGAGCAGCTTGGCGATCTCGCTTGAGTTGTCGAGCTGCATCTGCCGCATGTCGTCGGTCGAGATCTTGCCGCCGCCCTTGATCTTCGACTCGATCAGGTCGGTGATCCGCTGGCTGCGCGAGCCGTAGCCCCAGTCCGTGGTGAGCGTGTAGGGGTACTTGTCCTTGTCGATCACGGCCTGGTTGGCGGTGACGATGTAGCCGCGCTTGGGATTGAACTCGTAGGGCAGCGCGGCCGGCGGGATGTAGCCGGTCCAGTCGTACTTCGAGTCCCAGCCGGGCGCCGGGATCGAGCCGTCGTCGCCCTGCGCGCGCGTGGGGATCTTGCCGGGCAGTTGGTAGCCGATGTTGCCCTGGGTGTCGGCGTAGATCAGGTTCTGCGAGGGCACGTCGAAGGAGCGGGCCGCCCGGCGGAACTCGGACCAGTTAGACGCCTTGTCGATCGCGAAGACGGCGTCCATGGTGTTGCCGGGGTCCAGTGCGGTCCAGCGCAGGGCGACGCCGTAGCCGTCGGCGCGGTCGGGCGCCACGGTGTCGACGGTGGCCTTCTTGCCGACGTTGACGAGTTCGTCGTCGCGGTCGGACAGCAGCGGGCCGTTGTTCGTCTCACGGACGACGATCTTCTTCGAGTCGCCGCCCGCCACCTTGATCGTCTCGGTGCGGGAGGTGAACGGCACGACCTTGCCGTCCCTCAGGTAGCCGTCGCCGGAGAGCTTCTCCAGGTAGAGGTCGGTGACGTCGACGCCGGAGTTGGTCATGCCCCAGGAGATGCTCTGGTTGTGGCCGATTATCACGCCGGGCATGCCGGCGAAGGTGTAGCCGGTGACGTCGTAGCCGCACTTGCTGGAGACGGTCGTGCAGTGCAGGCCCATCTGGTACCAGACCGACGGCAGCGAGGCCGACAGGTGCGGGTCGTTGGCCAGCAGCGGCTTGCCGGTGATGGTGTGGCTTCCGGCGACGACCCAGGAGTTGGAGCCGATGCCGTGGCCGTTCACGCCGACGGCGGTCGGGACGTCGGCCAGGACGTTCGTGAGACCCGCCAGCTGGCTGCGCAGGGACGAGGAGGCCGAGGTCGACGTGGACGTGGACGTTGAGCCCGACGTCCCGGTCGTCGACCGCGTGCCCGTCGTGCCCGTCGTGCCTGTCGCACCCTTCGAGCCCGCCGTACCCGTGGCACCCGTGGCACCCGTCGAGTCGCCCTGCTCGAACGCCTTCGTCAGGGCGTTGTACTCGCCCTCCTGGACGATCGGCTTGTTGCGGCTGTACGGGTATTCCGGGTACAGGTCGGCGATCTGCTTGGGGCCCAGGCGGCTGGTCATCAGGGAGCGGTCGATCTCGTCCTGCATGTTGCCGCGCAGGTCCCAGGCCATCGCCTTGAGCCAGGAGACCGAGTCGACCGGGGTCCACGGCTGGGGCTTGTAGTCGTTGGTCAGGTCCAGGGCCGCGTACTCGAGGGAGATCTCCTTGCCGTCCTTGCCCTTCAGGTAGGCGTTGACTCCCTTGGCGTACGCCTGGAGGTACTTCTTCGTGGAGGCCGACAGCTTGGTGTCGTACTCCTTCTGCGCCACCCGGTCCCAGCCCAGGGTGCGCAGGAACTCGTCGTTCTTGACCTGGCTCTTGCCGAACATCTCGGACAGGCGTCCGGACGTCATGTGGCGGCGCACGTCCATCTCGTAGAACCGGTCCTGCGCCTGGACGTACCCCTGCGCCATGAACAGGTCCTCGTCGGAGGACGCGTAGATCTGCGGGATCCCGTAGCCGTCGCGCTTGACGTCGACGGGACCCGACAGGCCCTCGAGCGTGATCGTCCCCTTGGTCTGCGGGAAGGAGGCGCGCACGGTGCTGACGGACCAGTAGCCGCCGTATCCGAAACCTCCCACAAGGGCCACAACCAGGACGATCACGAGCAGTCGGGCTCTGCGCCCCTTCTTCCTGCCGGACTTGCCGGGCTTCTGGCCGGAAGAGGCGGTGGTGTTGGGGGGCATCGCTGTCCTTGCTGTCCTAACACGAGCGGCAGGGCGGGCTGTGCTTTCTACTGAGCGCTGGAGCAACCATAGGCGCAGGGCCCGGTCCGCCTTGACGCGGAGTCGGGAACCAGCCCGGACTGGAGTTCGATCATGCGACCCGAAACGTCAAGAAAGCGTCAAGAGTTAGGTAAGCTAATGAAGTAGTCGAAGTGAAGTCCGCCCCAGCACCGGGCTTCGCGTGCTCGGATCGTGGCGTCGCCTCGCGGCCCACGGATTGGCGAGAAGGGAACGGCCGCTGACTGTCCACCACCTCAACCAGCTCCTGCTCCTCTGCTCGCTCGTTCTGCTCGTCGCGGTGGCAGCGGTTCGGATCTCGTCGCGCAGCGGCCTCCCCAGCCTGCTCGTCTACCTGGGCATCGGCATCGCCATGGGCCAGGACGGATTCGGCATCCACTTCAACAACGCCGAGCTGACCCAGGTCATGGGATACGCGGCACTGGTCGTGATCCTGGCCGAGGGCGGTCTCGGCACGAAGTGGAAGCAGATCAAGCCGGCCCTCCCGGCGGCCTCCGCGCTGGCGCTCCTCGGCGTCGCGGTGAGCGTCGGCGTCACGGCCGCGGGCGCGCACTACCTGAGCGGACTGGAGTGGCGGCAGGCGCTCATCATCGGAGCGGTGGTGTCGTCGACCGACGCGGCGGCGGTCTTCTCGGTACTGCGCAAAGTGCCCCTCCCCGCGCGCGTGACGGGCGTCCTGGAGGCCGAGTCCGGCTTCAACGACGCACCCGTCGTCATCCTCGTCGTCGCGTTCTCCACGGCCGGGCCGATCGAGCACTGGTACACGCTGCTCGGGAAGATACTCCTGGAGCTGGCCATCGGCGCCGCCATCGGTCTCGCGGTGGGCTGGCTCGGCTCCTGGGGTCTCAGGCACGTGGCGCTGCCCGCCTCCGGCCTCTACCCGATCGCGGTCATGGCCATCGCGGTCATGGCGTACGCGGGCGGCTCGCTGGCCCACGGCAGCGGCTTCCTCGCGGTGTACCTCGCCTCGATGATGCTCGGCAACGCCAAGCTGCCGCACTGGCCCGCGACCCGGGGCTTCGCCGAAGGGCTCGGCTGGATCGCCCAGATCGGCATGTTCGTCCTGCTCGGTCTGCTGGTGACCCCGCACGAACTGGCCGACGACGTACTGCCCGCCCTGGTCATCGGCATGGTGCTGACGATGGTGGCGCGTCCGCTGAGCGTCGTCATGAGCCTCGTGCCCTTCCGGCTCCCCTGGCAGGAGCAGACGCTGATGTCGTGGGCCGGGCTGCGCGGTGCGGTGCCCATCATCCTGGCGACGATCCCCATGGTGAACGGCGTCGCCGGCAGCCGCCGCATCTTCAACATCGTCTTCGTGCTCGTCGTCGTCTACACCCTCGTCCAGGGGCCGACCCTGCCCTGGCTGGCCCGCAAGCTACGCCTCGGCGAGGGTCCCCAAGCCGCGGACCTCGGCATCGAATCGGCGCCCCTGGAGCGGCTGCGCGGGCATCTGCTGTCCGTCACGATCCCCGAAGGATCTCGGATGCACGGCGTCGAGATCAACGAGCTGCGGCTGCCGGCCGGAGCCGCGGTCACCCTCGTCGTCCGGGAAGGGAAATCGTTCGTTCCGCTGCCGACGACGGTGCTGCGGCGCGGGGACGAACTGCTCGTGGTCGCCACGGACCAGGTCCGCGACGCGGCGGAGAGGCGTCTGCGGGCCGTCGGCCAGGGCGGCAAGCTGGCGGGCTGGCTGGGGACCACCGGGAACGGCACACCGGGACGTTGAGGGCGGCTTGGTGAACGGCACGTTTCGCACCGTTCACACCGTCGGGAATCCCAGGTCGAGCACCGGACGGTGCTCTGTTTCACAGGCGTCCTGCGCGATGCCCCTGTACAATCCAGGCGCACCCTGATCGAACCAACTCTGCCTGACGCAGAGCTGGCGCGACCGTATGGCGGCCGGGCGCCCTTCCTCCGTAGGGGCCGGTATCTACCGCAGTCCGCGCAAGAGGACAGCTCTCGGCGCGCACCCGCGCTACCAGGCAGCAGAAAGGCACGGGCCGTGGAGTCCACGGTCACCTCGAAGGCGTCCCGCCCGGGCTACGGGCAGCTGCTGCGCACCCGTGGCGCCTGGACGTTTCTTCTCCCCGGCTTCGCGGCGCGTCAGCCGTTCGCGATGCTCACCCTCTCCATCGTGCTGCTCGTCCGGCACACCACCGGCTCCTACGGGGCCGCGGGCGCCGTCGCCGCGGCCACCGGCGTGTCCATGGCCCTGTTCGCGCCGTACAGCGGCCGTCTCGCCGACCGCCACGGCCAGCGGGCTGTGCTGCTGCCCGGCGTCCTCGTGCACGCCTTGGCAGGCACCTCGCTGACCGCGCTCGCGCTGACCCACGCCCCGCTGTGGGCCCTTTTCGCGGCGGCCGTCCCGACCGGCGCGTCGGTGCCGCAGATCGGCCCCATGGTCCGCGCCCGGTGGGGCGTGAAGCTGAAGGACTCGCCCCTGATGTCGACGGCGGCGGCCTTCGAGTCGGTCACCGACGAGCTGACCTTCGTGCTCGGCCCGCTCCTGGCGACGGCCCTGTGCACCGCCGTGGCCCCGGCCGCGGGCCTGCTCACGGAGGCGGCGCTGACGCTGGTGGGCGGTGTGCTGTTCGCGGCGCAGAGGCGTACGCAGCCGGCCGTCGCCGCCGTCACGCACGCGCGCGTGGAGCACGCGTCCGCCCTGCGCGTCCCCGGGGTGCGGGTTCTGGTCGTGACCTTCCTGGGCATCGGTTCCGTCTTCGGCGGCATGCAGGTCTCGCTCTCCGCGTTCAGCCAGTCGATCGGCGAGCCGGGCCTGAACGGCGTCCTGTACGGCGTCTTCGCCGCGGGCAACATGCTCTCCGGCGTCGTGTGCGGCGCGATCGCCTGGAAGGCCGCCCCGCAGCGCCGCCTGGTCGTCGGCTACACGGCCCTCGCCCTGGCCGCCTCCGGCCTGTGGACCGCGCACTCGGTGGCCGTGCTGGCCGGACTCGGCCTGCTGGTGGGCATGTGCATCGCGCCGTCCCTGATCACCGGGTACACCCTGGTCGAGGCCCTGGTCCCGGACGGCGCCCGCACCGAGGCCTTCACCTGGCTGACCGGCGCGGTCGCGCTCGGCCAGGCGGCGGCGGTCACGGTCGCCGGACAGCTGGAGGACCGGCTGTGGACCGGCGCAGGCTTCCTCGTCCCGATGGGCGGTACGGTGCTGGCGCTGCTGACCCTGCTGTCCCTGCGGTCGTGGCTGGTCACGCGACCTTACGGCCGCACCGTGGCACGTGGCGTCGGTCACCGCGCACCGGTGACGGTGGACTGATCCCGCGGAATAGGTCACTATGGATCGTCGTTAGCACTCATTGAGTGAGAGTGCCAGGAGGAAGACAAGTGCCGACCTACCAGTACCAGTGCACCGAGTGCGGCGAGGGCCTCGAGGCGGTGCAGAAGTTCACCGACGACGCCCTGACCGAGTGCCCCAACTGTGGTGGCCGCCTGAAGAAGGTGTTCTCCGCGGTCGGCATCGTCTTCAAGGGCTCCGGCTTCTACCGCAACGACAGCCGCGGCTCCTCGTCGAGCAGCAGCCCGGCGTCGTCGAAGTCGTCGAGCTCCTCGTCGTCGTCCGACTCCGGCTCGTCGTCCTCGTCGTCTTCGTCTTCTTCTTCGTCGTCGTCGAGCACCAGCTCCTCCGCCGCATAGGTCCGTGCCGCGGGACCCCGCCGTCGTCCGACGGCGGGGTCTTCGGGGTTTGCGGCCCGCCGGGGGCGGCTGCTGCCGAGTTCCCCCCAGCCGGCTCGCACGCCCGTACGGGGCGGCTACTGTGCTCGCCATGACGAACGCGGAGATCGGTGTCATCGGCGGCTCTGGCTTCTACTCCTTCCTCGACGAGGTGACCGAGGTCCGGGTCGACACCCCGTACGGGGCACCCAGCGACTCCCTCTTCCTCGGCGAGATCGCCGGCCGGCGGGTCGCGTTCCTCCCCCGCCACGGCCGCGGCCACCATCTGCCGCCGCACCGGATCAACTACCGCGCCAACCTGTGGGCGCTCCGCTCCGTCGGGGTACGCCAGGTCCTCGGCCCGTGCGCGGTGGGCGGGCTGCGCCCGGAGTACGGACCGGGCACGCTGCTGGTCCCCGACCAGCTGGTGGACCGCACGAAGACCCGGGTGCAGACGTACTTCGACGGGCTGCCCCTGCCGGACGGCACCGTGCCGAACGTGGTGCACGTGTCCCTGGCCGACCCTTACTGCCCGGTCGGGCGGGCGGTCGCGCTGAAGGCCGCCCGCGGGCGGGACTGGGAGCCGGTGGACGGCGGGACGCTGGTCGTGGTCGAGGGGCCGCGGTTCTCCACCCGCGCCGAATCGTTGTGGCACCGGGCACAGGGCTGGTCCGTGGTGGGCATGACCGGCCATCCCGAGGCCGCGCTGGCTCGTGAACTGGAGCTCTGCTACACGTCGCTGACCCTGGTCACGGATCTGGACGCGGGGGCGGAGACCGGAGAGGGCGTCTCGCACGACGAGGTGCTGAAGGTGTTCGCGGCGAACGTGGACCGGTTGCGGGGCGTGCTGTTCGACGCGGTGGCCGCGCTGCCGGCCACCGAGGAGCGGGACTGCCTGTGCGTGAACGCGCTCGGCGGGATGAACCCGGGATTCGAGCTGCCGTGACGGGGGCCGCCGCGGCTGTGGCGAGGGCGGCCGTGGTGGGGAGAGCCGTGGTGGGGAGAGCCGTGGTGGGGAGAGCCGTGGTGAGGTCGGCTGTGACGGGGTCGGCCGTGCGGAACGTCCCGTTCGGGTGAGCGAGTTGTCCACAACCGCGGAGTAACCCACAGACGTCCGCGGCCTCCACCGCGAAGCGTCATCGTGGATCGCGACCCGATCGCTCACGACGCAGGTGGTGACCAGCATGCCCCGCATCTCCCCCTCCGCCCCTCAGCCCTACGCGGCGGTCCCGGCGCCCACGTACCCGCCCGCCGGCCTCTCCCCCCGTTCCGACACGCCTCCCACCTGTGCCGTGCCCCACTTCGCTCCCGTACGGGTGCGAGGAGGGCGGCAGCGGTTGCGGCGGGTGCTGCGGTGCCGGAGGCGGGCCGTCGCCGCGGGGCTGGCCGTCACCGCTGCCGCGCTCGTCTCGGCGGGGCCCGGAGGGTCCGAGGGCGCACGCGGGCATCCGGACACCGGGGGCCGCCCGACCGCGGCGGCCGTAGGGGAGCCGCGCCCGGTGGAGACGGTGACGGCGCCGGTACGGATCGCGGACGCGGCGACCGTGCGGCTGTTGCGGCCCGGCGACCGCGTCGACGTGATCGCGGCCGACGGCGGCGGCCAGGCCAGGGTCGTCGCGGCCGGGGCCCGGGTGACGCGGGTGCCCGATGTCGATCCGACGGAGAACGGCGCGCTGCTGGTGCTGTCCGTGCCGCGCCCCACGGCCGCACGCCTCGCCGGCGCCGGCGCCACCTCACGGCTGGCGGTGACGCTGTGCTGAGCCCGGCCCTGTTTCACACTGCCGGCGGTCGTGCGGCGCTGGGCCCGGTCCCCTTCGTGACGGCATGCGGTTGGACAGCCGTGGTACGCCCTGCCGTAGGTTGCGGAGCTGTTCGTTCCGAAGCATGTGCAGTCGAGAAGGGTCCCAGTGGTGAGCGAGATCAAAATGCCGGGCGTCCTGCAGGGCTTCAAGGCCTTCCTGATGCGTGGAAACGTCGTCGACCTGGCGGTCGCGGTGGTCATCGGCGCCGCCTTCACCAACATCGTGAACTCCGTGGTGAAGGGGGTCATCAGCCCGGTCGTGGGAGCGCTCGGCACCAAGAGCCTGGACAGCTACAGCTCCTGCATCAAGGAACCCTGCACGGGCACCGGCGCCGACGCGACGGGCGTCCGCATATTCTGGGGCTCGGTCCTCGGCGCCACGCTCAACTTCGTGATCACCGCCGCCGTCGTCTACTTCCTGATGGTCCTGCCCATGGCCAAGTTGCTGGCCCGGCAGGAGGCCCGACGCAAGGCCAAGCACGGCACCAAGGACGTGTCCGAGGTGACCGAACTGGAGGTGCTCGAGGAGATCCGCGACGCCCTCGTCGCGCAGCGCAGCCCGAACCGGAGCGACGCCTGACGGACGCCAGGACGCACCACAGGACGCAGGACAGGGCCGGCAACGGGCCCTGTGACGGCTCTCACAGGTGGTGGGGCGGCTTCTCGTCCAGGAACCGCGCCAGATCGGCAGCGCTGTCACCGCTCGGGCGGGGCCGGTCGCCCCATCCCAGGTCCGTGTCGTCCGACGACTGCGTGGTCAGCGGGTCGTCGAAGACCAGGGCGTCCTTGGGCTCGGGCTTCGCATCCCGCGGTTCGCGGTCCGGGGTGGACGTCGGGGTGGCGCTCATAGCCCCAGCGTACGTCTCCGCTGCACCGGGACGCGGCGTCGGGGCTTCGCAGACAGGGGCGCTCGCCACGGGGTGACACCCACGGGGCGGATTTCTGCGGCGCGGTGTCACGACCGGAGTGCGGCGAAGGATCATGGGTCCATGACACGTGACGCTCTGACAGATGTCGCCGGTCTGCGCGTGGGTCATGCCACACGGATCGGGGACGGCTGGCTCACCGGCACCACGGTCGTCCTGGCCCCGGAGGGCGGCGCGGTCGCGGCGGTCGACGTGCGCGGGGGCGGCCCCGGCACGAAGGAGACCGACGCGCTCGATCCACGCAACCTGGTGCAGAAGGTCGATGCGGTCGTCCTGACCGGAGGCAGCGCCTACGGGCTCGACGCGGCGTCGGGCGTCATGGCCTGGCTGGAGGAGCACGGCCGCGGGGTACGGGTGGGCCCCGATCCGTCACACGTGGTGCCGGTCGTGCCGGCCGCCTGCGTCTTCGACCTGGGGCGGGGCGGTGACTTCAGGGCGCGCCCGGACGCGGCCATGGGCCGGGCCGCGGTCGAGGCGGCGGCAGCGAGCGAGCCGGGCGCGCCGGTGGCGGAGGGCTGCGTGGGGGCGGGCACCGGCGCGACGGTCGGACCGCTCAAGGGCGGTGTCGGCACCGCGAGCACCGTGCTGGACTCGGGGATCACGGTGGGCGCCCTGGTGGTGTGCAACGCGGTGGGCTCGGCGATGGAGCCGGAGACGGGCGCGCTGTACGGGGAGTTGGTCCAGGGCCGGGTCGGCCGTCCGGCGCGGGAGGTGCACGAGGCCGCGCGGCGACGGCTCGCCGAATCCGCCGCGCGCCTTCCGCGCCCGCCGCTGAACACGACCCTCGCCGTGGTCGCGACCGACGCCGACCTCACCAAGGCGCAGGCGCAGAAGCTCGCGGGCGTGGCGCACGACGGTCTGGCGCGCGCCGTGCGGCCGGCGCACCTGCTGCACGACGGGGACACGGTGTTCGCGCTGGCGACCGGCTCCCGTGCGCTCGCCGCCCCGGACCCCCTCGCGCTCAACGAGGTGCTGGCGGCGGGCGCGGACCTCGTGACGCGCGCGATCGTACGGGCGGTGCGCGCCGCGGAGCCGGTGGACGGGCCGGGCGGGGCGTGGCCGTCGTACGGGGAGTTGTACGGCGGGGCGGAGACGATATGACGGGAGGGCATGAGAGGCCGAAGGGCCCCCGGGTGGTGGGCGATTGTCCCGGTTCTGTCACGTAAGGGCGTGCGGCGTGGCGGACGGGAACCCTCCAGCGCGGCGTTCGCTCTCTCTCCACGTACTCGAGCGGATCACGCAACCGAACGCACACCCCGACGACCTGGAGAAGCCTGTGACAACGCCGGACATGCGAGCGCGGCGCGCACTGGGGGCCTGTGCCGCCCTGATGGTCGGCGCCCTGACCCTCACCGCCTGCGGCGGCAGCGCCACCGCCGACAACGACAAGGGCGGCAAGGACTCCAATGAGTCCGCCAAGGTGTCCGCCGCCAGGATCACCATCTCCGCCAAGGACGGTTCGACCGGCGCGTCGATCAACACCACCGGAGTGAAGGTCAGCGACGGGAAGCTGACCCAGGTGAAGATGACGGCGGCGGGAACCGGCACGGCGGTGCCGGGGGAGATCTCCGCGGACGGGACGACCTGGAAGCCCAAGGAGCAGCTGGACCGCGGGACGAAGTACCAGATCTCGGCCACCGCCAAGGACGCCGACAACCGGGTCGCCGCCGCCAACTCCATCTTCACCACGGTCACTCAGGCGGGCAGCTTCGTCGGCACGTACACGCCCGACGACGGGGCGACGGTCGGTGTCGGTATGCCGGTGTCCTTCACGTTCGACAAGGCGATCACCGACAGGAAGGCAGTGCAGTCGCACATCACGGTGACGTCCAGCAGCGGCCAGCAGGTGGTGGGCCACTGGTTCGGCGCGCAGCGCCTGGACTTCCGGCCCCAGGACTACTGGAAGGCCGGCTCCAAGGTCACGATGAAGATCGACCTGGACGGCGTGGAGGGCGCGAACGGCGTCCGCGGTGTGCAGAAGAAGACCGTCACGTTCACCGTCGGACGCTCCCAGGTCTCCACGGTCGACGCGAAGACCCAGACCATGACGGTCGTGCGGGACGGCAGGACCATCAGGACGATTCCGGTGTCGACCGGCAGCCCGCAGCACACGACGTACAACGGGCGGATGGTGATCTCGGAGAAGTTCCCGCAGACGCGCATGAACAGCCAGACGGTCGGTCTCGGCGGCGAGTACAACATCCCGGACGTGCCGCACGCGATGCGGCTGACGACCTCCGGGACGTTCATCCACGGCAATTACTGGTACAACCAGGGCAATCCGCCCTTCGGTCGTGAGGGCACCAGCCACGGCTGCGTCGGCATGCAGGACGTGCAGGGCGCGCAGGGGAACACGATCGCCAAGTGGTTCTACGACAACTCGCTCATCGGTGACGTCGTGATCGTCGAGAACTCCCCCGACAAGACGGTCGCACCGGACAACGGCCTCAACGGCTGGAACATGCCGTGGAGCGAGTGGACCGCCGGAGGCACGGTGTGACCGGCCGCCCGACCGGCCCCGTGAGCTGCCGTTCGACCAGGTGCATATGACAGCGGATCAGGCCGCGTCGGCACCCGCCGTGCGGCCCGTCCGTTTTCCCACCGTGGGTTTTCCCGGTTCTCGGGCACGATGTCCGAGCAAGGGGCTACGGTATGCACCCACAAGGTGACATGCAGCAACGCCGGGAGAAACCTTGAGCGTTCCGTACGAGACGGCAGCGTACGAGTCGGCCGAGTCGCCGGAGTCCCCTGAGGAGCACCTCGCGCGACTCCTCGGCCGTGCCCTGAACTCCTTCGAGCTGCCCGACGAGACGATCGGGCACCTGGACTGCGCGCTGGCGTACGACAGTTCACTGCGCTCCGCGCACCACAGCGCGGGGCTGCACCGGGAGACCTACCGGCACACCTGGCTGCTCGCGGACGGCACGGCGGTCACCCTGTGGGAGCTCGTCCACAACACGGCCCCGGGCGGCCATCTCGAGCACGAGGTGTACGTGGACGCGGAGGAGCTGCGCACCGCCACGGCCCGGCTCCCGCTGCCGTCGGACACCCCGGACTTCGAACTGCCGGTGCCGGCGCAGCTGTCTCCGGTCCCCGAGCCCCGTCACGCGTATGCGCCCGACGACTCGGCGGACCACGCGCGCCGGCTGCTGCGCCGGGCGGAGAACCCGGACCGGCCGGGCGCGGACCTGTCGACGTTGCTGCTCGACTCGGCCTTCGCGCACGAGATCACGCAGGCGTTCGGCCGGCCGCCCCGGGCCGGCCGGGCGGGGGCGGCGCTGTGCTTCTCGCTCTACGAGCACGCGTTCCTGCTGCGGGACGGCAGGGAGCTGTCCCTGTGGGAGGTCGAGCACACGGCGACACCGGACGGCAGGCACAGGTGCGAGGTGTACGCGACCGAGGAGGCGGCCCGGGAGGCGATGGAGCGCCGCGCGGCGACGCTGGGCCAGCCAGCGGACACCGTCTAGTCAGTGCCTGTTGCGGCACTAGTGCCGCGGCAGGCAACGTTTGCCCGTCGAGGAGCGGCGTCCGGTGCGTGCTCTCGGCGTGCCGGCCGGAAGTCCTCGTACTGGACGTACTTGGGCTTTCGGCCGGTGCGGCGAGAGTGCGTGCCGGGCGCCGCGACGGGGCGAACGTTGCCTGTTGCGGCACTAGCTTCCGGGATGTCCCTGGGAGCGGCCGTCACGGAAGCGCCGTACCAGGTTGGCGAACGCGTCCCGTTCGGCAGGGGTGAGGTGGACCGAGTCCCAGTGCGGGGCCGTCCATCGCTGCCGGGGCACGCCACGGAGGGTTCCGCGCCGGATCACGCCCTTGTGGTACTGGCGGTGCATTTGGAACAGGCCGATCACCCAGAGGCCGGTCGCTACGGCGGCGACGACCACGGAGACCACCAGAGGGATCGACTCGTGCGCGGACATGCCTCCAGTAGACACCACCAACCGGGCTTCCAGCACCGGACCGTGACCAATCTCGCAGGTGCGACCACTGTGATGAGTACGACGTCTACGGCGAGTCGAGGCGAAGACGGGCAAAGGACGAGGTAAGTGCGCCACAAACGCGGTTGGGCCGCGCCCCTGTTGAGGGGCGCGGCCCAACCGCGTTGTCACTACCGCCGGATCAGGCGGCGACGGGCTGCTTGGAGTCACGGGCCGACACCGACGCTCCCGCGGCCTCCTTCGCGGAGCCCTCGGGGCTCTGCTTGCGCATGCCCTTCAGGATCACCACCAGAGCCGTGGTCACGCACACGCCGGCGACGAGGGCGACCAGGTAGAGGAACGGGTTGCCGATCAGCGGGACCACGAAGATGCCGCCGTGCGGGGCGCGCAGCGTGGCGCCGAAGCCCATCGACAGGGCGCCGGTGATGGCGCCCCCGACCATGGACGAGGGGATGACGCGCAGCGGGTCGGCCGCCGCGAACGGGATCGCGCCCTCGGAGATGAAGGAGGCGCCGAGCACCCAGGCGGCCTTGCCGTTCTCGCGCTCGGTCTGCGTGAAGAGCTTGCCGCGCACGGTGGTGGCCAGCGCCATCGCCAGCGGCGGGACCATACCGGCGGCCATCACCGCGGCCATGATCTTCATCGCGGAGTCGCTCGGGTTGGAGACCGCGATACCGGCGGTGGCGAAGGTGTACGCGACCTTGTTGACCGGGCCGCCGAGGTCGAAGCACATCATCACGCCGAGCAGGGCGCCGAGCAGGATGGCGTTGGTGCCGGAGAGGCTGTTCAGCCAGTCGGTCATGCCCTTCTGCGCGGAGGCGATCGGCTTGCCGATCACGACGAACATCAGGAACCCGACGATCGCCGAGGAGATCAGCGGTATCACCACCACCGGCATGATGCCGCGCAGCGCCGGCGGGATCTTGACCTTCTGGATCCCCATCACCACGCCACCGGCGAGGAGACCGGCGACCAGGCCGCCGAGGAAGCCCGCGTTGATGGTGAGGGCGATCGAGCCGCCGACGAAGCCGGGCACGAGACCGGGACGGTCCGCCATGCCGTAGGCGATGTAGCCGGCCAGGACCGGGACGAGGAAGCCGAAGGACACCACGCCGATCTGGAAGAGCAGAGCGGCCCAGCTGTCGCCCTGGGACCACACGAAGTGGTCCATGACCGAAGGCGCCTTGTTGATCTTGTAGCCGCCGATCGCGAAGCCGAGGGCGATGAGCAGGCCACCCGCGGCGACGAACGGGACCATGTAGCTCACGCCGGACATCAGCCACTTGCGCAGCTTGGTGCCGTACCCCTCGCCGGACTCACCGGCGCGCTCCACGGGCGTACCGCCAGAGGCGGGAGCGGTCGCCTCGCCGCGCTCGGCCTTCGCGCGCACCTCGGCGATCAGCTCGGCGGGCCGGTTGATGCCGGCCTTCACGCCGACGTCGACGGTCGGCTTCCCGGCGAAGCGGTCCTTCTCCCGCACGGGGACGTCATGGGCGAAGATCACCGCGTCCGCCGCCGTGATGACGGCCGGGTCGAGCCGGGTGAAGCCGGCCGAGCCCTGCGTCTCGACGACGAGTTCGACACCCGCCTCGCGGCCCGCGTTCTCCAGCGACTCGGCGGCCATGTAGGTGTGGGCGATACCGGTCGGGCAGGAGGTGACGGCGACGATACGGAACGGGCGCCCGCCCGCCTCCTCAGCGGCCACCTCGGAGGAGGCGGCGGAGGTGGTGGGCTCCTCGACCGCCGCCGGGGCCTCGTCCGCCGCCGGGGCCTCGACCGCCGCCGGAACCTCGTCCGCCGCCGGAGCCTGAGCCGGAGCCTGAGCCTGGGCCTGGGCCTGGGCCGCCGGAGCCTCGTCGCCGCGGATGAGCGCGGCCGCGGCCGCCGCGTCGTTCACGGACCGCAGCGCGGAGGTGAACTCGGTGTTCATCAGCTGGCGGGCCAGCGAGGACAGGATCGTCAGGTGCGCGTCGTCCGCGCCCGCCGGGGCGGCGATCAGGAAGATCAGGTCGGCCGGTCCGTCCGCGGCGCCGAAGTCGATGCCCCGGGCGCTGCGCCCGAAGGCGAGGGTCGGCCCGGTGACGTGCTCGCTGCGGCAGTGCGGTATGCCGATGCCGCCGTCGAGGCCGGTCGGCATCTGGGCCTCGCGGGCGGCCACGTCGGCGAGGAAGCCCTCCAGGTCGGTCACCCGGCCCTGGGCCACCATCCGCTCGGCGAGGGCACGGGCCGCCGCTTCCTTGGTGTCGGCGGACAGGTCGAGGTCGACCAGGTCCGCGGTGATCATCTCGCTCATCGCGGGCTCCTTCGCACGCGTATCGCCCGGGGGTCGTGGTGGGCGGTGGTGGGGACGGGGGTGAGGTGAGGTGCTACGGGGAGGAAAGGGGCGGCGGGGCCGGGGAAACCCCGCCTTCGGGTGGCTGCGGCGGGCGCGAGGGCCGCCTTCCGCCGCGTCGGGTGCGCGCTCATGAGACGGGCTCCGTCAACACGCGGTCCACGGGTACCTCCGACGTGACGGTGACGGCGGAGAGGTCGAGGTCGGCGGGGGTCGGCATCACGCTGCCGGGCAGCTGGACCGCCGCGGCGCCATGGGCGACGGCCGAGGCCAGGGCCTCCGGGCCGCTGCCGCCCGCGATCAGGAAACCGGCGAGTGAGGAGTCGCCGGCCCCGACGTTGGAGCGTACGGCATCGACGCGGGCGCTGCCGAACCATGTGCCGTCGGCGTTGACCAGCAGTTGTCCGTCCGCGCCCAGGCTCGCGAGCACGGCACCCGCGCCCATCGCGCGCAGCTCCTCGGCCGCCTTGGCCGCGTCGCCGACCGTGACGAGGGGGCGCCCGACGGCCTCCGCGAGTTCCTCGGCGTTCGGCTTGACCACGTCGGGGCGCTCGCGCAGTGCTTCGAGGAGCGCGGGACCAGAGGTGTCGAGCGCGATCCGGGCACCCGCGGCGTGGGCACGGGCCACCAGGTCGGCGTACCAGGACGGGGCGAGGCCACGCGGGAGGCTGCCGCAGCAGGTGATCCAGGTGGTGTCGGCCGCCTGGTACTGCGCGCGGACCGTCTCCAGGAGGAGTTCGGCCTCGGCGGGGGACAGCTCCGGACCGGGCGCGTTGATCTTGGTGAGGGTGCCGTCGGGTTCGGCGACCGCGATGTTGGAGCGGGTGGCCCCGGCGATCGGGACCGGTGCGACGTCGATGCCCTGGGCGTGCAGCAGGTCCGCGACGAGCGCGCCCGGGGCACCGCCGAGGGGCAGGACGGCGACCGTGCGCTGCCCGGCCGCGGCGACCGCGCGCGAGACGTTCACGCCCTTGCCGCCCGGGTCCACCTGTTCGCCGGTGGCCCGGATGACCTCGCCGCGGTCCAGGGACGGGACCTCGTACGTGCGGTCGAGGGAGGGGTTCGGGGTGACGGTGAGAATCATGCGCGCACTACTTCCGTGCCGCCGCGCTCGATCGCGGTGGCGTCCTCGGGGCTCAGCCCGCTGTCGGTGATCAGCAGGTCCACATCACCGAGGTTGCCGAAACGGGCGAAGTGCTCCTGGCCGTGCTTGGAGGAGTCGGCGAGCAGCACCACCCGGCGCGCGGCGCGGATCGCCGCACGCTTGACGGCGGCCTCGGCGAGGTCGGGCGTGGTCAGTCCGTGGTCGGCGGAGAAGCCGTTGGCCGCGATGAACACGACGTCGGCGCGGATCTCTCCGTAGGCCCGCAGCGCCCACGCGTCCACCGCGGCACGCGTACGGTGCCGGACGCGCCCGCCGACCAGATGGAGCTGGATGCCGGGGTGGTCCGCGAGGCGCGCCGCGGTGGGCAGGCTGTGCGTGACGACGGTGAGCTCCGCGTCCAGCGGGATCGCCCCCGCCAGCCGCGCGACCGTCGAGCCGGCGTCGAGGATCGTCGTGCCCCCGCTCGGCAGCTCCGCGAGGGCCGCCTTGGCGATCCGGTCCTTCTCGTCGGCCGCGGTGGACTCCCGTTCGGCCAGGTCCGGCTCGAAGTCGAGGCGCCCGGCGGGGATGGCACCGCCGTGCACCCGACGCAGGAGGCCCGCGCGGTCGAGGGCCTTCAGGTCGCGGCGGATCGTCTCGGCCGTGACCTGGAACTCCTCGGCCAGCGAGACGACATCGACCCGGCCGCCGTCACGGGCGAGCCGGAGGATCTCCTGCTGTCGCTCCGGCGCGTACATGCCCGTTCACCTCCGACTCATGCCCGAACGTGTGGTTTCAGTCGGGAGGCTACGTCCGAATTTCCGGAAAGTAAACAGGTTGCGGCAACAGAACGGACACGAACGGGCGCGCTGTGCTGCGCCGGCTTGCCGGTTCGGCTACCGGGCTGCCGCGACGGGTTGTGCGCCGTCTGCGAGATGTGTGTGGTCGCTCGCGCCGTTCCCCGCGCCGCTGCCGGAGCGCTCCGCGGCACCGTCCTCGGCATCGCCCTCGACATGCTGCGCCGGCCGCTTGGGCAGCGCGAACATCAGCAGGAAGATCACCAGCATCACCGCCGCCACCCAACCGAGCGCGTGCTGGAAGGCGTGCACGAAGGCCGGGCCCACCTGTGCGGGGGTCAGCCGGTCGCCGATCTCGCCGAAGAAGACCACCGACACCAGCCCGAGGCCGAGCGCGTTGCCCATCTGCTGCACCGTGTTGATCAGGCCGGACGCCGATCCGGAGTGCTCGCGGGGCACCTCGGACAGGATCGCGTCCGTCAGCGGGGCGACGATCAGGCCCATGCCCACGCCCATGACCACCAGCGGCAGCGCCATCTGCCAGGACGCGATCGACTGGCCGTACCGGTGGGCCTCCGCCAGGTAGAGGAGTACGCCCGCCGCCATCACCAGCGCGCCCGCCTGCAGCACCTTGCGGCCGAAGCGCGGGACCAGCTTCTGCACCGACATCCCGGCCGCGGTGGAGACCGCGATCGAGAACGGCACGCCCGTCAGTCCGGCCCGCAGCGCGCTCCAGCCGAGGCCGACCTGCATGTACAGCGTCCAGACCAGGAAGAAGATGCCGAGGCCCACGCCGAACACGGTCTGCACCGCGATGCCCGCCGCGAAGCTCTTCACCCGGAACAGGGACAGTTCGACCAGCGGGGAACCGTCGCGCGCGGTCTTGCGCTTCTCGTACGCCACCAGCGCCCCGAAGACGACGAGCGCGCCCGCCATCGACGCGTACCCCCACAGCGGCCAGCCCAGCTCCCGGCCACGGGTGAGCGGGTAGAGCAGCATCAGCAGACCGAGCGTGACCAGGGCGACGCCGACGAGGTCGAGGCGCAGGGCCCTCGGAGCCTTGGACTCGGTGATGAAGCGCCGGCCCAGGAGGTACGCGGCGACGCCGACCGGCAGGTTGATCAGGAAGATGGGCCGCCACTGGAGCCCGAACAGGTTCCACTCGGTGAGCAGCGCGCCGAGGAGCGGCCCGGAGACGGCACCCAGCCCGACGATCGCGCCGAACAGGCCGAAGACCTTGCCCCGCTCGTGTGCCGGGAAGGTGGCGTGCACGATCGACAGCACCTGCGGCACCATCATCGCGGCCATCGCGCCCTGCAGGATCCGGGAGGCGACGAGCATCTCGGGGTTCGCGGCGAAGCCGCACAGCGCCGAGGCGAGGGTGAAGCCGCCGATGCCGAGCAGGAAGAGGCGTTTGCGGCCGTGGATGTCGCCGAGCCGGCCGCCGGTGATGAGTCCCGCGGCGAAGGCTAGGGCGTAACCGGCGGTGATCCACTGGATCTGGCTGAACGAGGCGCCCGCGTCCCGCTGGATCGACGGGATGGCGATGTTGACGATCGTGACGTCGACGAGGTCCATGAAGGCCGCGGTCATCACGATCGCGAGCGCGAACCAGCGTCGGCGGTCGCCCGCGCCGGCCGTACGGCTGCTGAGTGTCTCGGTGGAGGTCATGCCCCGAAGCTAGGAGGCCATTAGGTCAGATCACGTCCTATTTCTCCGGCATCCTCGACACATGACAACCGACACTCCGGCCCGGCTCCTCCAGTTGCTGTCCCTTCTGCAGACACCGCGCGAGTGGCCCGGCGGCGAGCTCGCCGAGCGGCTCGGGGTGTCCCGGCGCACCGTGCGTCGGGACATCGACCGGCTACGCGAGCTGGGCTACCCCGTGGAGGCCAGCAAGGGGGCCGACGGCGGTTACCGGCTGGTCGCCGGGAAGGCGATGCCACCGCTGGTTCTGGACGACGAGGAGGCCGTGGCCATCGCGGTCGGGCTGCGGGCGGGCGCCGGGCACGCGGTCGAAGGCGTGGAGGAGGCCTCGGTGCGGGCCCTGGCCAAGCTGGAGCAGGTGCTGCCGAGTCGGCTGCGCCACCGCGTCACCACACTCCAGGCCGCCACCACCGCCCTGGCCAGCGGCGACGGGGCGAGCATCGCGCCGGAGACGCTGACCGTGATGGCCTCGGCGATCGCGGGCCGGGAGCGGCTGCGGTTCGCGTACCGCTCCGGGGACGGCACACCGTCGCGGCGCCTGGCGGAGCCGTACCGGCTGGTGTCGACGGGGCGCCGCTGGTACCTCGTCGCCTACGACCTCGAGCGCGAGGACTGGCGTACGTTCCGGGTCGACCGGGTCACCGAGCCGTTCGCGACGGGTGCCCGGTTCGCGCCGCGGGAGCTGCCGACCGGGAGCGCGGCGGAGTATCTGCGGCAGTCGGTGTACCGGCGTCAGGAGACCTACGAGTTCGAGGCGACCTTCGCCGCCCCCGCCGACTTCGTCGCGGCGCGCATACCCCGGTGGGTCGGCGCCCCCGAGCCGCTCGACGAGCACAGTTGCCGACTACGGGGTGTGGCGAGCGACTCGGTGGAATGGCTGGCAGTACGGCTCGCGCTGGTGGACTGCGAGTTCACGGTGCACCGTCCGGCCGACCTCGTCGCTTCCGTACGGGACCTGGGGGCGCGGCTGAGCCGGGCGGCGGGGTGAGGGCGCGGCTGAAGCGGGTGGCGGTGAGGGCGCGGCTGAACCGGGCGGCGGGGTGAGGCCGCGGCTGAACCGGGCGGCGGGGTGAGGCCGCGGCTGAACCGGGCGGCGGGGTGAGGCCGCGGCTGAACCGGGCGGCCGAGTTAAGCCACGGCAGAGCCGACCGGCCGAGTACGGCCACGGCAGAGCCGCTCTCTCTCACGGGGAGTCCGGCTCGGCCGCTGTCCACGGGAAGTCCCGCAGGGCGTCCAGGTTGCGTACGGCGAGTGCGGCCGGGCCGCCCGGGCCGGCGGCCGGTGCGTCACCCGCGGCCCAGCTCTCCACCGCCACGCGGACGGCCGCACTGGCGACGGCGGCGGCGAACCGGAGGGACGGGGTGACCTGACCCGGCGTCCCGCCACCCGCCCGTGCCGCGAGCACCTCCGCCAGCTCCCGCTCGGCCGCCCGGCAGATCTCCGCCCACACCTTGGTGAGCGCGGGGTGGGACTCGGTGAGGCGCAGCAGGGTGCGGACCCACTCCAGGGACGTGGCGGACACACCGGTGCCGGGGGTGAGGGTGTGCCGCACCGCGTGACGCAGGGCCTCGGCGACGGTGAGGCCGGCGGGGGCGTCGCGTACGGCGTCGGTCCACCGGTGGGCGCCCGCGGTGAAGAGCGGCGCGAGCGCTTCCTCCTTGGTCGCGAAGTAGCGGTAGAAGGTGCGCGGGGCGATCCCGGCGGCGCGGGCGATGTCCTCGGCGCGGGTGGCGCGCAGGCCGTTCGCCATGAACAGTCCCGCGGCGGCCCGGGCGATCTCCATACGGGTCGCCGCCTTGCGCCGCTCGGTCAGGGACGCGCCATGTGGGGTACTGCTCACGTACGGCAGGTTATGCCGCTGTGGCACAATCTGCCATCCGGGCCGCCCCGGGGTTCAGGTCCGGGGCGACCCGTCGACGTGCCCCTGCCGTGGCCGGACACACGAAAAGCCGGGCCCCGGCGCCAGGGGGGAGTGGCGCCGGGGCCTGGCCCGGGGAGAGTCCCGGCGCCGGGGGGAGTGCGTCGGGACTCGGCTCTGTGGATGTACGAACCGTGCGGTCGCGGGGGACCCGGAGGTCTTGTGCCCCGGACCCGCGTGTTCGATGCGGGGCAACTGCACCGTCGTTACGCCGCCGCGTCGAAGCCGGTCTGGCGGGCCAGCTTCTTCAGCTCCAGCAGGGCGTGCTTCTCGATCTGGCGGATGCGCTCACGCGTCAGGCCGTGCTCCTTGCCGACCTCCGTCAGCGTGCGCTCCCGGCCGTCCTCGATGCCGTACCGCATCTTGATGATCGAGGCCGTGCGGTCGTCGAGCCGGCCGATCAGGTCGTCCAGCTCCTCGCTGCGCAGCAGCGTGAGCACCGACTGCTCCGGCGACACCGCGGAGGTGTCCTCGAGCAGGTCGCCGAACTGGGTCTCGCCCTCGTCGTCCACCGACATGTTCAGCGAGACGGGGTCACGCGCCCAGTCGAGGACGTCGCTGATGCGCTCCGCCGACGAGTCCAGCTCGGCCGCGATCTCGGCGGGCTCGGGGTCCCGGCCGTTCTCACGGTTGAACTCGCGCTGGACGCGGCGGATGCGGCCCAGCTCCTCGACCAGGTGGACGGGCAGCCGGATGGTGCGCGACTGGTCTGCTATCGACCGCGTGATCGCCTGGCGGATCCACCAGGTGGCGTAGGTGGAGAACTTGAAGCCCTTGCGGTAGTCGAACTTCTCGACGGCGCGCACCAGGCCCGCGTTCCCCTCCTGGATCAGGTCGAGCAGCGGCAGGCCGCTGCGCGGATAGCGGCGCGCGACGGCGACGACCAGTCGGAGGTTGGAGCGGATGAAGATGTCCTTGGCCCGCTCCCCCTCGGCGACCAGGGCCTCGAGCTCCTCACGGGTGGCATCCGCCTTGGCCTCCTCCTCCCCGTCGAGGATCTGCCGTGCGAACACGCCCGCCTCGATGATCTGTGAGAGCTCGACCTCCTTGGCGGCGTCGAGCAGGGGCGTACGCGCGATCTCGTCGAGGTACATGCCGACCAGGTCGCGGTCGGCGATGTCTCCGCCCTGGGCGCGAACACTGCTTGCCGCGGCGTCGATGGTTTCGCCCTCGGCGGCCTGGCGACGGGCGACGGCACGGGTTGCCATGCGTGCTCCCTTGCGATGGTGGGCTAGCGGATGGTCTGGTAACGATTCGGCCACCCTTCCGGGTGCCCGGCATCCGAAGGAAACAACGACTGGAATCCGGACAGAATTCCCAACCCGCCCCTCATTTTTTCTGATCATGCAGTACCCTGTCCCGCCACATTGGGAGGCGGGGCGATGGCAGAGCGTAGCCACGTACAGGTCAGGCCGGGAGCCGAGAGCGACCTCGAAGCTCTCACGGACATCTACAACCACTACGTCCGTGAGACGCCGATCACATTCGACACCACGGCCTTCACGGCGGAGGAGCGCCGCCCCTGGCTGCTCTCCCACCCTGAAGACGGGCCGCACCGGCTGATGGTTGCCGCAGACACCGAGTCACAGCAGATCCTGGGGTACGCCACATCCAGCGCCTTCCGCCCGAAGCCGGCGTACTCGACCTCGGTCGAGGTCACGATCTACCTCGCCCCGCACGCGACCGGCCGCGGCGTCGGCGCGCACCTCTACAGGGCCCTCTTCGACGCCCTGGCGGGCGAGGACCTGCACCGCGCGTACGCGGGCATCGCCCAGCCCAACGAAGCGTCCGTGCGCCTGCACGAACGCTTCGGTTTCCGCCACGTCGGCACCTACCGGGAGGTGGGCCGCAAGTTCGGGCGGTACTGGGACGTGGCCTGGTACGAGAAGGACCTCCAGCAGGGCCTCCGGCAGGTCTAGCGTCCCGCCACCGTCATCCGAACTGCACCGACCGCTTCGCCATTCCCATCCAGAAGCCGTCGATCACGGACTTCTGGGCGTCGAGCTCACCGCCGGCCTCCGCCGCGCCCATCGTCACGAACAGCGGGGCGAAGTGCTCGGTGCGCGGGTGGGCGTAGCGGCCGGCCGGAGCCTTGTTCAGGAAGTCCAGCAGGGCGTCCCAGTCGCGCGCCTCCAGGGCGTGGCGGCCCCAGTCGTCGAACTCCGAGGACCAGGTGGGCACTCCCCCGCCCGCGTGCCGCAGGGCGGCCAGGTTGTGGGTGAAGAAGCCGGAGCCGACGATCAGGACGCCCTCGTCGCGCAGCGGGGCCAGCTTGCGGCCGATCTCCATCAGCTTCACCGGGTCCAGGGTCGGCATGGAGATCTGCAGGACCGGGATGTCGGCCTCGGGGAACATCTCGACGAGCGGGACGTAGGCGCCGTGGTCCAGGCCGCGGTCCGGGATGTCCTGGACGGGGATGCCGGGTGCGCGCAGCAGCTTGCGGACGGCGTCGGCGAGCTGCGGGGCGCCCGGGGCCTCGTACCGCACCCGGTAGTAGTGCTCGGGGAAGCCCCAGAAGTCGTAGACCAGCGGGACGGTGCGCGTCGCGCCGAGGGCGAGCGGGGCCTCCTCCCAGTGGGCGGAGACCATCAGGATCGCCTTGGGGCGCGGCAGGTCGGCGGACCAGGCGGCGAGCTGGCCGGGCCAGACCGGGTCGTCGGCCAGTGGGGGCGCACCATGGCTCAGGTAGAGGGCGGGCATGCGCTGGGGCGCGGTGCGCTCCTCGACGGCGGCGGACATGGCGGCGGCTCCCTTCGTGCGGCAACGGTGCGGCGTGCCCGCCCGGAGATGCGATTGCTTGAAATCTCAAGCTCTCTCACCTGTGAGGTTACGCCCCACTTGTTTAAATTTCAAGAAGGCGCCTCGTACAGTGGAGTCATGAAGACGGCACCCGCTGAGGACACCCGCTGGCTCACCGACGAGGAACAGCGCATCTGGCGTGCGTACATGCACGCCGTCACCCTTCTCGAGGACCACCTCGACCGCCAGCTGCAGCGCGACGCGGGCATGCCGCACGTCTACTACGGACTGCTCGTCCAGCTCGCCGAGGCACCGCGTCGGCGGCTGCGGATGACCGAGCTGGCCATGCGTGCGAAGATCACGCGCTCCCGGCTCTCGCACGCCGTCGCGCGCCTGGAGAAGAGCGGCTGGGTGCGTCGCGAGGAGTGTCCCTCCGACAAGCGCGGGCAGCTCGCGGTCCTCACGGACGAGGGGTACGAGGTGCTGGCGCGCACCGCGCCCGGCCATGTGGCGGCCGTGCGCCAGGCCCTGTTCGACCGGCTCACCCCCGAGCAGCAGAAGTCCCTCGGCGAGATCATGACGATCATCGCGGAGGGACTGCAGCCCAAGGACGCGGGGGCGGACCTGCCCTGGCTCCGCTGAGCCGCCGGGCGCACGCTCGCAGACGCGAGTCCGCCTCGGCCCGCACCGGGCCCGGGCACGGGCCCCCCGGCGCACGGGACACGGGCCCGCCCCGACCGCACCGGACCCATGTCCACCCCGACCCGCGCCGGACACGGGTCCGCCCCGGCCCCACCGGATCGGCGGAGCCGGGGCGGACCCCCTTCAGACGTACGGCCGAGACGTCCCCTTCCTCGTCCGCACATTGGTGCTCGGTTCTCTACGGGATACCCCTGCGGAAGCGCCTCAGTGGGCGACCACCGGGACCTGCACCTCGTCCTCGGCACCCTCACGGGAGCCGGACGCCAACGGGGTGGAGCCGGGGCGGCCGGCGTTGACGAAGGTCACCACGATGGCGGCGGCCAGTACCAGCATGCCGACGGCGAACCAGATGGCGTTGGTGTAGCCGTGCACCGCGCCCTGCATCTGGACCAGCTGGGCCTGCGGCTTGGAGGTCGCCGAGGCGATGTGGTCCTTGATGTACGAGGTCGTCGCGGAGGCGGCGATCGTGTTCAGCAGGGCCGTACCGATGGCGCCGCCCACCTGCTGCGAGGTGTTGACCATCGCGGAGGCGACACCGGCGTCCCGGGGCTCGACGCCCGTGGTGGCCAGGGACATGGCCGGCATGAACGCCGTACCCATGCCGAGACCGAGCAGCATCATCGCCGGCAGCACGGTCGAGGCGTACGACGAGCCGATCTCCAGCCGCGTCAGCAGCAGCATGCCCGATGCGGCGACCAGGAAGCCGGGGCCCATCAGCGCCCGCGCCGGGACGCGGGTCATCAGCCGGGTGCCGATCTGTGTCGAGCCGACCATCATGCCGGCGATCATCGGCAGGAAGGCGAAGCCGGTCCTGATCGGCGAGTAGCCCTTGATGACCTGCAGGTAGTAGGTCAGGAAGAGGAACGTGCCGAACATCGCGATGATCGCGATGCCGAGCGAGAGGTAGATGCCGCCACGGTTGCGGTCGGTGACCACGCGCAGGGGCAGCAGCGGGGCCTTGACCTTGGCCTCGGTGACGACGAAGGCCAGCAGGAGGACGGCCGCCGCGACGAACAGGGAGACGGTCGTGGTGTCGCCCCAGCCGTCGGACTCGGCGCGGGTGAAGCCGTAGACGAGGGAGACCAGACCGGCGGTGGACAGCAGGACGCCGGGGATGTCGAGCGGATTGCGGTTGCGGCCGCCCTCCGGCTCACGGACGACGAAGTACGCGCCGAGCGCGGCGATCACGGCGAAGGGGATGTTCACGAAGAACGTCCAGCGCCAGTCCAGGTACTCGGTGAGCACGCCGCCGAGGATGAAGCCCACGGCGCCGCCGCCACCGGCGATCGCGCCGTAGATGCCGAAGGCCTTGGCGCGCTCCTTGGCGTCGGTGAACATCACCGCGAGCAGGGACAGCGCGGCGGGCGCGAGCAGCGCCCCGAAGACGCCCTGCAGAGCACGGGCGCCGAACATCATGGCGCCGGTGGTCGCCGCGCCGCCCAGCGCGGAGGCCGCGGCGAAGCCGACGAGCCCGACGACGAAGGCCCGCTTGCGGCCCCACAGGTCGGCGATCCGGCCGCCGAAGAGAAGGAGACCGCCGAAGGCGAGGGCGTAGGCGGTGACGACCCACTGCCGGTTGCCGTCGGATATCCCCAGGTCCTGCTGGGCGGACGGGAGGGCGATGTTCACGATGGTGGCGTCGAGGACGACCATCAGCTGGGCGAGCGCGATGAAGACGAGCGCCCTCCAGCGGTTGGCGTCAGGGACGCCGGGGGCCGTTGAGGCTGTTTGAGACATGGGGGTACCCACTCCGGGACGTCGTAGAGGAAAAAAGGGTGACGGTAGGTGACGGCTCGTCGTCGCTGACGGCCGGAAGCTCTGCTGTGAGGGATGACTTGGGTGGAGCGCGGAACTAATCGCTACGAATCGCTGATAGTCGCTACTGATCGCTACGGATCGCTGATAGTCGCTACGGATCGGTGTTAGTCGCTACTGATCGCTATGGATCGCTACGGAGCTACTGATCGTTCAGGACCGGCGCAGCTCCTCCATGGTCACGGCCGTGCCCGGCAGCGTGGAGCGGGCCGGAGCCCGCAGACCGTCCAGGAACAGCTGAAGATGGCGGTGGATGAAACGGTCGGCACTGAAGCACGCGGTACCGGCCGGGGGCCGGCTGAGCTGGGCCACGACGACCATCAGGTCACCGACGCCCACGTCGGGACGGAGCGCGCCGGCCGCCTTGGCGCGGTCCATGAGCTCCTGGACGAGCCGCTCGATGCGCTCGCGGGCCGCTTCCAGGTCCGGGTGGTGCTTGTCGAACGTGCCGGAAAGCATCGGGCACAGCGCGCTGACCCGCTCGTCGGCGGCGGCGTGCGCGAAGCGTTCCAGCGCCTCGAAGGGGTCGGTGTCCTCGGCCAGCGCCTGTTCCGCGACCTCGGAGGTACGGTCCATGACCGAGCAGACGACCTCGCGGACGAGGGCGTCCCGGTCGGAAAAGTTGCGGTACACCGTGGCGTTGCCGACGCCGGCCCGACGGGCGATCTCGTCGAACGGCACGTCGGGGCCGAACTCGACGAACATCTCCCGGGCGGCGGTGACGATCCGCTCCCGGTTGCGCAGGGCATCGGCCCGGGGCCGGGACGCCCGTCGCTGCACGGGGGTGGCGGTCTGCACGGCGTACTCCTGAGGAGGGGCTGAGTGATCGCGATCCGGGGATTCAGTCCCCGTTTCGCTCGGACACAGGGCTAAACGGGGAATCGGTCCCCGGTTATTTCGCCAACACGGAGCAATTCTATGTGACCTGAGTCACATCACGTCGGCATTGGGTGTGCCCCGCACACCTCCCCGGCCCCGCCGTCACCCCTCCCCCGCCCCCGAACCCCTCGATCGGCCTCTCTCAACGCGCGTCCCCGCACCCCCCGGCTCAGGGTGATCGCAAGGGTGCAGCCGGTGAGGCGCGGCTGCCGTGGAGCGAAGGGCCACCGCATGCAGCCGTCCCGCCGCCGGATACGCCCGCGACGCGCCGCCTCGCTCGCCTCGGTCACCGTCCTGACGCTGGCGGTCTCCACCTCCGCCGGCACGGCACACCTGACGGCGGGGTCCACGACGGCGGGCCCCATAGCCCCGGCCCGCTCCACGACGCTGCGCCCCTGCATGCTCCACGGTCACAACCGCGTGCTGATGCCGGAGAGCATCCCCACCCCCTCCGGCTACGCCCGCTCCACCGGCACCGTCCACGCCCTGAACCTGATGATCGACTTCTCCGACGCGCCCGGCCAGGGCAGCGCGCTCGACCGGCTCGCGGAGTTCGTCCCGCAGACCCGTCAGTGGTTCACCACCAGTTCCTACGGCCGCCTCGACTACCGCACCGAGGCCCCGATACGCCACTGGCTGCGCATGCCCAAGCCGTTCAGGGCGTACGGCATACAGCGCGGCGCCCCCTTCGACCCCGGCTACCGCGAACTGGTGCAGGACATCGTGACCGCCGCCGACCCCGAGGTCGACTTCCGCCACTACGACCTGGTGAACGTACTCGTCACCCCGAACGCCGGCCCCTCCGCCCTGGACACCGTCCTGTCGGTGACCTTCGCCGGCAACGCCGAGGCCCCGGTCGCCGACGGCGTCCCCGTATCCAACGCGTCCTTCATCTACAGCCGCCAGGACGACGGCTCCGGCTCCTACCCCCAGACCGGCTTCCGGGTCCTGCCCCACGAGAACGGCCACATCTTCGGCCTGCCCGACCTCTACACCCAGGAGGGCGGCGGCGCCGTCGGGCACTGGGACATCATGAGCGAGGACTGGGGCGCCGACAACGACATGCTGGCCTGGCACAAGTGGAAGCTCGGCTGGCTCGACGACTCCCAGGTCGCCTGTGTGACCGCGCGCGGCTCCGGGCAGTACACGCTGACCCCGCTGGGCCGCGCCGGCGGCCGCAAACTGGTCTTCCTGCCGCTCAGCGCCAGGGCGGGCTACGCCCTGGAGCTGCGCACCCAGGAGGGCAACGACGCGGCGGTGTGCCGGCCCGGCATCCTCGTCTACCGCGTCGACGCGGACGTCGACACCGGCAACGGCCCCATCCAGGTCTACGACTCCACACGCGACAGCGGCGGCTGCACCCGCAGCCCGAACGTGCAGGCCGAGCTGTCCGACGCGCCGTTCGTGCCCGGGCAGAGCTTCGCGGACCCCAAGGAGGGCATCGTCATCACCGTGGAGGCGAAGGCCCCCTCCGGCGACTACCGGGTCCGGGTGACACGGCGCTGATGCACCCGGAGGTGTCCCGCCGGAGGCATACGGGGGTCGGGGCGCCCTGCGCCGTATGTGAACACGGCGCAGGCGGTCGGCCCCGCATTACCGTGACCCCATGCTCCCGAACGTCACCCCGGCCCCGGACACCAGCGCCCCCGCCGAAGCCGTCGCCCCCCTCATGCGCGGCCTCAACGTGCTGCAGCGGCTCACCGACGCCGACGGCAGCTGCAGCCTCAGCGCCCTGGAGCGGGCCAGCGGGCTCGCCCGGTCCACGGTCGACCGGATCACGGCGACCCTCGCCCGTATGGAGTACGTCCGGCTGGACGGCCGGGACGTCGTGCTCGCGCCGCGGCTGATGGAGCTGGGCAACGCCTACCTCGCCGCGCTGCGGCTGCCGAAGCTGCTGGACGCGCACGCGGACGCGCTCGCCGACGAGCTGGACGAGTCGGTGTCGCTCGCGGTAGCCGACCTGGACGGCATCCGCTTCATCCACCAGGCGACCCGGCGCCGCGCGATGTCGCTGAGCTTCCGCATCGGCGATCTGCTGCCCGCGGAACGCACCGCTCCGGGTCCGCTGTTCGCGACCGAGTGGGACGAGGAGGACTGGGCGCGGTGGCACGCGCGGCGGGCGGCGGACCCGGAGGACCGCCGCTTCCCGGCGGTGCCGGCGCGCAGCCGCCCGCTCGACGGCTCCGACCACTCGGTGGGCGACGACTTCGAGGAGCGTACCGGGCAGGCGCGGGCACAGGGGTGGGCGCTGGACGACCAGTTGATCGAGCCGGGTCTGGTGGCGCTGTCCCTGCCGGTGCGCAAGGGGGACGGCAGGATCACCTGTGTGGTGAGCGTGGTGAGCCACACCAGCCGGCACACGGCGGACGATCTGCGCCGGGCGCTGCTGCCGCGATTGCGCACGGCGGTCGGGGCGATGGAGCGGGAACTGCGCGAGGCGCCGCCCGCCGTGCCCACGGCGCCGTCCGGGCTCGCGGCCTGGACGGGGGCGTCGAAGCAGGAGCTGGGGCGGGAGTTCGTGGAGTCGCTGGCCCGCGGGCTGACGGTGATCACGTCGTTCGGGGAGGGCCGCTCCGAGCTGACGCTGACGGAGGTGGCCGAGGCGACGGGGCTGGCACGGGCCACGGCACGGCGGGCGCTCATCACGTTGGAGCACCTGGGCTACGTCACCGTGCACGGCCGCTTCTTCCGGCTCACCCCGCGCGTGCTGGGCCTGGGCTTCCCACCACTGTCACGGACGACCCTGTCGGACATCGCGACCCCGCATCTGACCGCCCTGTCCTACCGGGTGCACGAGTCGACGTCGTTGGCGGTGCTGACGGGCGACGACATCCAGTACACGGCCCGGGTGGCCCCGAGCCGCATCATGAGCGTCAACATCAGGGTCGGCGCCCGGCTGCCGGCCTACGCGACCTCGCTGGGCCGGGTGATGCTGGCGGACCTGCCGGAGCCGCCGCTGCCCGAGCCGACCCCGCTGACACGGCTGACGGTCACGGACCCGGCCGAGCTGAGGGAGGTGCTGGAGCGCGTACGGCGTGACGGATACGCCCTGGTCGACGGGGAACTGGAGGAGGGGCTGCGGTCGATCGCGGTCCCGGTGCGGGAGCGCGGGGGCCGGGTGGTCGCGGCGGTCAACGTGGCCATGCACAGCAGCCGCCGTACGCCCGAGGAGTGCGTGACGGACATCCTGCCGCAACTGCACGCGACGGCGGCGCGGATCGAGGCGGACCTGCGGGTGGCGGGGCGGTTCAGGAGGGTGCCGAACAGCTGACGGGGCGACGGACTGCGACCCCTCGCGTCCTCGCGTCCTCGCGTCCTCGCGTCCTCGCGTCCTCGCGTCCTCGCGTCCTCGCGTCCTCGCGTCCTCGCGTCCTCGCGTCCTCGCGTCCTGCGACGGAACGGCGGAACGGGGAACGGGGGAACGTGGGAACGGGGGGAACCGATCAGACGACCTCCGCCTGTCTCCCCGTTGCCAGCACCCTGCGCCGCGTCGGCGCCGTGGCGATGCGCGGCAGGAGCAGCGACCAGAAGCGGGTGAGCGTGATACGGGACAGCCAGCGCACGTCGTGCCCGCCCAGCTCGGCGAAACCGACCGTCGCGCCGACCACCGTGGCCACGAGGTCCCGGGGTGCGATGTCGGAGAGGAGCCCCTCCCGCGCGCACCGGGCGACTATGTCCTCCACCCAGGCGTGCCACCGCTCGTGGAGGCTCACCCCGCGACCGGCGTCCTCCGCGACACCGTCGAGGCAGAACCCTGCGCGCAGCACGAGGTCGTGACGCAGGCTCAGCAGCAGAGCGTGACTCGTGTCGACCAGCGCCTGCAGCGAACCGCCGAGCTGGGGCGGCGGTCGCTCGGCGGAGACGATCCGGTCGAACCGCTCGGCCGCCGCCCCCCGCACCGCCGCCGCGAGGTCGGCCTTGCTGGGGAAGTGGAAGTGCAGCGCGCCGTTGCTGACCCCGGCCATGGCGCTGATCGCCGCCAGCGAGACCACCTCGTAGCCGTCGCGGCTGAACAGTTCGGCGGCGGACTCGATCAGGGCGTTGCGCGTGCGGACAGCACGTTCCTGCTTGGCCATCAGACGCTCCGTTGCTGCGCGGGTACGCTCAGGATAACAAACCGGCCGTGCGGTTTCTGTGCGCCGACCTGGCCGCTGGGCGGCTCGGCCGGCTCGGCGGCTCGACCGGCTCGGCGGCTCGACCGGCTCGGTCAGTCGGGGCGGAGCACGACAGGCAGGGCCCCGTATCCATGGACGATGAAGGAGCGCACCGGTTCGATCTCGTCGAGCGGTATCGCCGCCTCCAGGTCCGGGAAGCGGGTAAAGAGCGCCGCCAGGGCGGACGTCGCCTCCAACCGGGCCAGGGGTGCCCCCAGGCAGCGGTGGACCCCGTGTCCGAAGGCCAGGTCGTCCCTCCGGCCGGACCGCAGTACGTCGAAGACGCCCACGTCGTCCCCGTACGCCTCGGGGTCCGATGCCGCACCCGCGAAGGAGACCAGGATCGGATCGCCCTTCCTGATGAGCACCCCGTCGAGCTCGATGTCCTCGACGGCGAACCGCATAGGCGAGTACGCGGCGGGCGCGTGCGTGCGCAGCGTCTCGGCCACCACGTCGGCCCAGTCCGCGCGGCCCTGAAGGACGTGCGCCCGCTGCTCCGGGTGGGCGCACAGCGCACCGACGGCGTTGGTGATGAGCGTGCACGTGGTCTCCTGACCGGCGGCGATCATCAGGTAGAGCGTGCCGAGGAGTTCCTGTTCGGTCAGCCGGCCGTCGTCGCTGTCATGGACCTCGATCAGCGCGGTCGTCAGATCGTCGCCTGGCCTGGCTCGCTTCCCCGCGACCAGCTCGCCGAGCATCCCGAAGACCCGCACCTGCGCCGCGGCCATCTCGGCCCCGGGCACGGCCGTACCGAACACCAACTCCAGGTCGGCGCAGAGCGGTTCGCGCGCCTCCTCGGCGACGCCGAAAAGCTCGCAGATCACGCGCATCGGCAGCACCTTGGCGAACCGGTCGCGCAGGTCGACCACTTCGCCGTCCGGCAGCGCCTCCAGCTCGTCGAGCAGTTCTCCGGTGAGCTGCTCGACGCGGGGCCGCAGCGCCTCGGTACGGCGGACGGTGAAGGCGGCGGCGACCAGCCGGCGCAGCCGGGCATGGCTGTCACCGTAGGCGAAGAGCATGTTCTCGTTCGCCACCCACGGGTACAGCGGCCAGTCCTCGCCTATGCGGCCGGCGACGAAGTCGGGCCAGTGCCGGCGGGCGTCCTTCGAGACCCGGGGATCCGTCAGGAGCCGCTTGACGTACTTCTGCCGTACGACGGCCCAGGCGCGCACCCCGCCCGGCAGCTCCACCTCGACGGCGGGCCCCCGCGACCGTAACCGCGCGGTCTCGCCCGGCAGGTCACGTCCGGTCACGTCAAGCGCGTACGGGCACGCGGTCATGTCCATGGGGGTGCACTCCGTTCGATCATCGGTCGGCCGGTCGGTCGGCCCTTCGGCTTTCGACGCGGTGCGCCGGCGGAGGCATCACCCGCGTTTTTCTTCCTCGCGTTCTTGTTCGAGTTCTTCCGCGCGGCGTCTCATCGCGGCTTCGAACACCTTCGGCCCCCGCTCCGGAGAGAAGTCCAGGCGGACCAGGATCCCCGGCACGGCCACGGACGGCATCAGGAACCGGTAGAGATCGGCCACCCGCTCGGCCAGGTCCGCCCGACCCGTCATGATCCGCGACAGGACCTGGACTCCGGTGAACGCGCCGACGAACAGCTTGGCGAGCGCGGCGACATCGACGTGCGGGAGGAGTTCGCCCCTCTGCTTGGCCTCCTCGAAGAGGGCCTGCGTGTGCTCGGTCCACTCCTGCATCGGCACCCGGCGGTTGAGGTGGTCCTTGGGCGACCCCTGGTCCACGGTCAGGCGCACGCTTCCCTGGACGATCGGATCGCCGGTGTCGCCGCGGAGCAGGTACGACAGCAGCAGCGCCTCGTCCAGCGACTCCTGCAGCTTCAGCTCCTGCTCCGGGACGCGCGGCAGCGAGGAGACCTGCTCGGCCAGCACCGCCTGGGCCAGCTCTTCCTTGGAGGGGAAGTGGAAGTACAGGGCGCCCTTGGTGACCCCCGACCTGTTCAGTACGTCGGAGATCGTCGCCGCCTCGTACCCGACCTCGTCGAACACCTGCGCCGCGGCGACCAGGATCGCCCGCCGCGTGCGAATGGCCCGCTCCTGCCGCGCCACAAGCAGTCCCCTCTCCCGTCGCACCGGACAATAAAACCAGCCAAACGGTTTGACAACCCTGATGCACCGCCCCGACAAACGGACACTCACGGGCGAAAGGGGCCTGGCAGGTGCCGGTGGATGCCGGTGAGAGCCCTGAGAGACCCGTGGGGGACTTGAAAAGAAAACCGGTCGGTACGTATCTTCGGTCTGCTT
The DNA here is from genome assembly GCF_044764595.1 of Streptomyces sp. NPDC093984. Lineage (NCBI taxonomy): Bacteria > Bacillati > Actinomycetota > Actinomycetes > Kitasatosporales > Streptomycetaceae > Streptomyces > Streptomyces sp. NPDC093984. The sequence goes on from NZ_JBIWIM010000011.1 coordinate 213,262, forward strand.
CGCGCCTGACTCGAGACCCAGACGAGACCAGACGAGACCCAGACCCACACCAGGGGAAAGCTCCATGACTGTCATGACGTCCGAGACGTTAGGGACGGAAGCAACGTCAGGAACGGAAGCCGGGGAGCAGGCACACCCGGTGGCCGACGATCTGGCGCGCCTTCTCTTCGAGGGCGCTCGTCGTGATCGTATCCACGGCGTCTGGCGCACGGCGATCTCCGGCCGGGCGTTCGCGTACCGGCCCGGCCTGTCCGCCGCCGAGCGGACCGCTCTTTCCTACGACCGTCTGCGCCTGATCAACGCCACTCTGGACGATCCACTGCGGTTCGCGGCCGACCCGCACCGGCTGACCGCGCTGCACGAGTGGATCGGACCGGTGGACGGCGGGCTGACCACCCTCGCGAGCATCCACTACAACCTCTTCCTCGGCAGCCTCGTCGACCACGACCACGGGGACCGCGACCTGTCCGCCTTCAGCTCGCTCCGCAACACAGGAACGTTTCTGTGTACCGAGCTGGAGCACGGCAACGACGTGGCCGCGATGGAGACCGTCGCCGTGTTCGACCGCACGAGCGGCGGCTTCCATCTGCACACGCCGACGCCCGGCGCACAGAAGTTCATGCCCAACACGACCCTGACGGGCGGCCCCAAGACGGCGGTCGTCGCCGCCCGGCTCATCGTGGACGGCGAGGACCGGGGCGTGTTCCTCTTCCTCACCCCGCTCAGCGACGAGACCGGGCACCTGCCCGGGGTGACGGTCCGCCGACTGCCGGAGCGCACCGGCACCCCGGTCGACCACGCCCTCACATCCTTCGACCACGTGTGGCTGCCGCGCGAGGCGCTCCTGGAGGCCGACCACGGCCGCCTCGCCCCGGACGGCACGCTGACCAGCAACCTCGGCAACAAGCGCAAGCGGTTCCTGCGCTCCATCAACCGCGTCACCATGGGCAAGCTCTGCATGAGCGCCGGCACCCTGGGCATGGCCCGCGCCGCACTCGCCATCGCCGTCCGCCACGCCGACAGACGTCTGATCGCCGGCCCCAGGGCCGGCGAGCGCATACCCGTCGCCGCCCACCGCAGCCACCACAGCCGGCTGCTCGACGGCCTGGCGACGGCGTACGCGATGACGTTCCTGCACCGCAGCGTGGTGGACCGGTTCGCCGCCCACACCGAGGAGGACCGCGAGGAGGTCGAGCGGCTCGCGGCGATCGCCAAGGGCTGGATCACCTGGCAGGCACGCACGATCACCATCGAGTGCCGCGAACGGTGCGGTGCGCAGGGCCTGTTTCCCGCCAACGGCATCTCGGAGCTCCCCGGCAACATCGAGGGCGGCATCACCGCCGAGGGCGACAACCTGGTGATCTGGGTGAAGGCCGCCTCCGAGATGGTCTTCGGCCACGATGCCACGCCCCCGCAGGCACCACCGGCCGACGCGGACCTGACAGACCTCGCCTTCCTACGGGGCCTGCTCGCCCGGGTCGAGGCCATCTGGCAGCAACGGGCTCGCACGGCCCTGCGCGAAGGCCCGTCCGGCGACCCGGTCGGCCGCTGGAACGCCACCTCGGAAGCCGCCCTGGAGATGGTCTCGGCCCACGCCCAGCTGCAGGCGGCGAACGCGTTCGCCACGGCGTCGGAACGGCCGACGGACCCGAGGACAAGGCGGCTGCTGCACAACCTGTGCCGCCTGTTCCTGCTCCGCCACCTGCGCGCCCACACGGGAGACCTGCTCGCGGAGGGCCACCTGTCACCGGACCACGTACGGTCGCTGCCCAAGGCCCGGGACGCGCTCATCACCGAACTGGCACCGCAGATGATGACATTGACCGACGCGTTCGACTTCCCACCGGAGATGCTGTCGCGGATACCGATCGCGGGCGGGGGGGTCGGTCGAGCCGCTGGAGTCGACGGAGTAGGTCCAGCCGATCGAGCCGGGGCCACCTTCTGACGGTGAGGGTATGACCACGGGCAACCCTCCAGTTACGCTACGTATGCCCAGGAGTCATGCACGGCCCGAGGCTGGGGGCGCGCCCCTCGATGACACGACTGCGATGGAACGGGGACGACCACGAGGGAGCGCATCCGCTAGGCTGTGAGCGGTCGACACGCGTTCTGACGCCTTCGACCTTGCCTTCGTAGCTCAGGGGATAGAGCACCGCTCTCCTAAAGCGGGTGTCGCAGGTTCGAATCCTGCCGGGGGCACCAGCGCAAAGGCCGCCTACGGATCTCCGTAGGCGGCCTTTCGCAGTCCGCTCTGACATCAGCGGGAGGTGCTGGCGACCGAGGCGTCTCCTGGACAGCGGGCCCAACAGCAGCTCTCCCTCTACCGGCGCGCCGGTGGCCGCCTGTAGATCTTCACGGCGGCGGAGGCCCGTCGTGTCTGCCGGTATTCCTCGTGGAGCCGGTCGGCGGTCGCGCAGTCGCCGATGGCCTCGCCGTGGTCGTTGCCGGCATCACCTGACGCACGCTGGTACCGATCACTCCGGCGAGCGAGTGGATTTACCGTCGTGGGCAGCTCGCGGGGCCGATCACCCAATGCCCCCCCAAGCGACCCCATCCCGTCGAACTCACAGCAAAAGGACGGCACATGCTTCAGCAACGCCTGGTCCCCTGGCACGAGGCCACCTGGCTCAACGAACCCCGGCACACCCAGGCCGACGGACCCGATCTCCTGGTCACCACCCGCGATCGGAGCGACTTCTGGCGCACCACCAGCTACGGCTTCGTCCGCGACAGCGGGCATGCTCTGCTTCACGACTTCCCGCAGGACAGCGCGACCGAAGTGACCTTCCTCGCGAACTTCGACACGCTCTACGACCAGGCCGGCCTGATGATCCGTGTCGACGCCGAGACGTGGATCAAGGCCGGAGTCGAGATGACCGACGGTGTGCCCCACGTGGGCGCGGTCGTCACCCACGGCGTCTCGGACTGGTCTCTCGCCCCGGTGCCCTACTGGCACAAGCGCGCAGTCACCATACGAGCCAGTCGCCACGGCGACGCGGTGACGATCCGCGCCCGCTGCGAGGACGGCCCCTGGCGCATGGTGCGCTTGGCTCCACTCCCTGCGGACGCCAAGGCGACGGCCGGTCCCTTCTGCTGTTCGCCCGAGCGGGAGGGACTGCAGGTCCGCTTCACCGGCTTCACCCGAGGCCCCGCGGACACGGCCCTGCACCAACCGACCGACACATGAGATCAGGAAGCGGGCAGGGTTCGGGGCCTCCCGAATCCTGCCCGCGAACGACCGCCACAGTCCGGGGCGGGCACAGCCCAACGCTCAGCCACCGCGTCCCGCAGACCGGTCCCCGCCGTGCACGCGGGGCACTGCCCGGGTTGCCTCCTCGCCGGACCTGGAACCCCGAAGCCTGCAACGGTTCGGGGATGGGGTCGGATCAGGCGGTGTGCCCCTCGAGCGGGTCGTCCGCTGTGGCCGTATCCATGAGCTGCTCGGCTTCCGCCTCCGTCGCGGCCGGTGGCACGACGAGCAGGTCCCAGCGGCCGTGTCCTGGGGCGAGCAGGCAGACGGTGTGTTCGGCTCGTGGCGAGTCCGTCCGCCGCAGGTGCACCATCTGGTCCGCGACGAGCATCCCGTCCCCGGGCAGCGACCACATCGTCCCGTTCACGAGGACACTGCTGATGTGTCCCCAGCGTTGCGGCAACCCGGCGAGCAGCCCGGGGAGTTCGGCAGTCAGATCGTACGACCTCGGCCACCAGGCCCCGTCGATACGCCGGGCCGAGCCGCCCTGGCGAGGCTCCGCTCCCAGCCGCAACCGGGCGGAAGACGGGTGGAGCGATGAGGTGGTCATCATGAGGGCTCCTGGCTGGTATGGACGGGAGACCCTCCACGGTCTGGGATTCGGCGGGCGGTGGTCGGTTCGGCGGGCGCCGGCTCGAGCCCGGCAGGCGCACACGTCTCGCGGGTCTCGCCCGGATGCGTCCGGTCGACGGGCGGTCTGCTGGCGTCCAGCCAGGAGAGGAGTGGGCCGGCGCCCCGCGCGGGGTCGAGCGTGAGGTGCAGACGCGTCCCCCTCCCCGACGTGAACGCCGGATAACTTCGCTGCTCGTCCCCGGCGAACAGCAGCCGGAGAGCGTCCGCGACGTGCCGGGCCGCTTCGGCGTCCATGGAGACGATGCGCACCTCGACCGTGCCCTCGGCGGGAGCGTCGTCCGGAACGTCCCCCGTCAGGGATGAGTACGACTGCAGGGGTTCGGTGGTCATGGTCGTACCTGCCCCGGGCCGCTGGAACGGCTCGTTGTCTTGTCACGCGGCCCTACCGTGCCGCGCGCCGAGGACGAGACCAGTCCTGTCACCGGTGTACGAAATACCCTCGACCCGGCCCACCGTACTCCCGGCACCCTCGGCGCAGCCGCTTCCGGATGCGGGCGGCGTACGGTTGAGATACCGAGGGCATCACGCACTCCGGCCGCCGCGCCGGGTCGTCCTCGGCGAGAGAGGAACCCCGCGCCGCCCCGGTGGTGGGCGCGGAGACGGGTCGGCATCATGTCCGCCGCGTTCGAAGCAGCTCCACGCAAGCTCGTCATGGCTGCGCGCCTACCGCGTACCCGTACCGGCCTGCGCTTCCGCCGAGGGGAGGCGTGATGGTCCTTTCCCGGCTGGACATCCACCGGCGGAACCGGGGGGAGGGAGCACTCGTCACGCTCGCCGGTGAGATCGGACCGGCCACGTCGCCGTTGCTGCGGGCCGCACTGGAGCAGTGTCTGCGCGACGGCGTCACCGTCGTCGACATCGACCTGAGCACGGTCGGCTCCTGTGATGCCAGGGGCCTGGACGTCCTTCTGTCGATGTCACGACGCGCCGGCCGGGTGCACGCCTCCCTGCGGCTGCACCACCCGTGCGCACAGATCGCCCGGCTTCTCGACGTCACCGGCTCCACCCGCCTGCTCCTCGCGGCCCCCACGGATCCCGTGCCGGCCGCGCTGTCCCGCGACCTCCGGGAAACGGCCTCCTCGGGTCCGTCGGCCGACGGGACGCGGACGCCTGAGGACCCCGCTCGCGCACCGGTCCGCAAGGACGGGATCCGCCTGCGCCGGCTGACCCGTTGGCAGACCGAGGGGATGGCGGAGGACATCGCGGACCTCGCCATGGCGTCCGTCGCGGACACTCCGGGTGAGCCGTTCCACGACCGGGGAGAGTTCCTGCGCCGCCTTGCCGTCAGCGCCCGACACCCCGGCTTCGCGCTGCTGATCGCCGAGACGACGGTGCTGGTCGGTTGTGCCTACGGCTTTCCGCTGTGCCCGGACGCCTCCGGCCGACGAGGGTTCGACCGATTGCTGCAGGAGAGCATCCAACGGCTCACCACCTGTGCACGGTTCGTCGTCCTCACTCAGGTCGTGGCCCATCCGCACGCTCAGCACCGCGACATCGCCCGCCGCCTGCAACAGCGTCTGCTCACCGACCAACACGCCGCCCTCGGAGTCACCCTGCTCCATCCGGCCGACCAGGTCGGACACGCCGCATTCGAGTCGTGGGGCTGGCAGAACATGGGAGAGGTCCTCGGGCTGCCCGGCCCTGTCGCCCCCTGCGTGCTGACCCTGCCACGGGAAAGCCCCTCACCGGCAGGCCGGTGATCCAACTGTTGTGGTCGATGAGCCGGCGGCCGTACCAGCCGGTGCTCCTGCCCGTCGTATGCGGCACGGATGCGCCCTCCGCATGGCGGTCGCGCCCCGCGCCGTCCCCCGCGGCCGGGAGTACCCTGGCAGTTACCGAGAGCTTTTCGGCCGCACGACCACGGCGAGGCCGTTCCCGGCGAGTGACGAACGCGGGCAGCCGGAAGCCGCCCGGGACGGGATCCCACGATGGACGCCCTCAGAAAGCCCGCCGAAGGCACACAACCAGGTGACGCGCACAGCTACCGGATGCCCTTGCCCCGTCTGAGCCTCACGCCGGGCGTCAGCCACGGCCCGCTGGACGGAGCGTGGTGGCCGCGCTGCGACGCGCTGGAACTGGAGTTGCCTGGGCTGGTCGGCTCATTGGACCCGGCTGTCGGCACCGTCACCCGGGTCACCGTGGACCCCGCCTCCTGGCCCGATGCCCCGCGGAAGGTGATGGCGCCCGGCCACGTGATCGAGGTGGTCCAAAGCGACCTCGCCGCCGGAGCTCATGCCATCACCCTGGACTGCAGCACCACGGGACGCTGGGAACTGCTGGTCATCCCACCCGACGAGCCGGCTGGCGCAGCCGCCCGGCTGCTGACCGCCGCCGCCGACCCCGAAAACCCGCTGTCGGCTCCACGCATCCTGGCACTCGCCGAGAGCGGCCTCGACGGGGAAGCCACATGGGAGTCGGAAGGAGGCCCGGGACTCAGGTGAGAGGCCCGACGCGATCGGGCCAGGTGACCGGCCGGCCGGTCCGGTCGTCGACATCCCCGGTGGAGCCATGGCACGAGCGATCTCTTCGTCGTCCCACACCGCCGCGACCGATACGCGCGGATCACGGCGGGTGAGCGGATGATGCCCGGACGGCGCGCGGACCGCTCCGAAAGCTTCGGGGAAGCGCTGCTGGGAGCGGTTCTCGACCGCGCGCACGAGCTTCCTCCCCATCTCATCGCGCCCTTGGTCGCCGACGTGGTGGAGCGGTTGGGAGGCCGCCGTCCGCAGGTGCTGCTGCAGGACTACGGCCAGATGATGCTCGTATCCCTGCCCGGCGAGGGCCTCGCGGACGGGGAACCGCAGCTGATCGACGACTCCGACGCGGGCCGCTGCTTTCTCGACGCGGTCTCCGTCGAGGTGTCCGATGACGACGGCGTACGGGTCCACCTGCCGCTGCTGGACGGCGGCGACCAGGTGGGGGTCATGGCAGTGACGCTGGACAGCGTCGACGACCACGACCGCCGCCTGCTGCAAAGGATCTCCGGCCTGGTGGCCGACCTGCTGGTGACCAAGCACGGCTACTCCGACCTGTTCTTCCGTGCCCGACGTGATGAGCCGATGAGCGTCGCCGCGGAGATCCAGTGGTCCCTGCTGCCACCGCTGGCGATGATCATGCCCAGGGTCGCCGTGGCCGGAATCCTGGAACCCGCCTATGACGTGGCGGGTGACAGCTTCGACTACGCGCTCAACGGGCACGTCCTCCACGTGGTCATGATCGACGCGATGGGGCACGGCCTGGACGCGGCCACGATGGCCGCCGTGGCCATCGGCGCCTACCGCCACGCCCGCCGCGCCGGCGTCGGGCTGTCGGAGATCTACGACTTCATGGACCGCGCGGTGGCGGAGCAGTTCGGTCCCGAGCACTTCGTCACCGCGCAGATGATGCAGCTGGACACGACGACAGGACGGATCCAGTGGGTCAACGCAGGGCACCCGCCGCCGATCCTCGTCCGCAACCACCGCGTCGCGGGCCGCCTGGCCGCCCCGCCAACCCTCCCTGTCGGCCTGGGTGGTCCGGAGCCACGGATCAGCGAGCTGGGACTGGAGCGCGGGGACCGCGTCCTCTACTTCACCGATGGACTGGTCGAGGAGCACAAGACCGGTAAGGAGGAGTTCGGGGAGGACCAGCTGATCAACTTTGTGAACCAGCTGGAGAGAACCGACCGCGGGGTCCGGGCGGTGACGCGCTCCCTGTCCCACACGCTCAAGCGGGCGCGGGGCGGACACACCACGGACGACGCGACACTGCTCATGGTGGAGTGGCGTGGCTGACCTCACCACTGTCGTCCCCCGCCCTTCGCCGACCTCGGCCGAGGGGCGGCCTGTCAGTCCGACAGAACCTGCCCGCTTCTCGTATCGATGAGGATCTGTTCCGCCGCGGTGATGTTGTCGGCCCGGACGGCCTGGGCCATCGCGGCGTGAGCGGCCTCGGGTGTCGTGTTCGGCGGGACCACCATCAGCGAGAAGAGGTCCTGGTCGCCCCGGGTGATCAGGACGGTGTCGTCACCCACCGGGAACGGGTCGATGTGCACCACCCGGTCGTCGACGACGATCCGCGTGGGGAGCCCTTCCCAGGCCGCGGTGTCCAGCCCGACACGTGTCACGGGGCCGAGGTGCCCGGTGAGGGCGCTCACCAGCGCGGGCAGCTCGGCACCGATGTCGCGCGACCGCGGCCACCACGCACCGTCGAGGACGCCTTCACGCGACTCCGTCGTCTCCAGCCGGAGCAGCGCGCACCCCGGTCGTACGGATTCATGGACGCCACGGGGCAGGTGCGGGGAAGGAGGGGATGTCTCGGAGTTGGTCATGAGGGACCACTACCCGTCTTCGGGAGCCGGTGCGAACACGGGATTCGCCTCGCCCCAACCACGCTACTCCCTGTGCCTGCGGGCGCCGGCGCATCCGCGAGCGTCCTTCCCACTCGGCTCGCCGCTCGCCTCGCCAGTTGATACGCGCTGCCCCTCCCAGGAGTGCCAGGTCCCAGCAGAGTTTGCACGAACAGCCGCGCCAAGCAGGACGAGGTCTCGGCCTGAACGGATTCAGCAGTTCTGTACCTTGACCCCATGACCGACAGCCGAAGGGGCAATGCCGCGTAGGCGCCCCTCAGCCCTGCGGGGCGACCTCCCTGTCCGCCTCCTGAGGAGGCGACGGTACCCGTTTGTTGATCGCCTTTCTGGATCTTGCACAACTGATCTGCGTCGGCTGGAGCGGACCGGCTGACATCCACGGCGCTGGACCGAGGCGTACACCACCGGCTCTGTCCGGACCGGCGCGGGCGCTCTGGTCGGCCTCGGACTCCTCGTCCGGGGCCGTTTGCGTGAGCGGACGGGGAGTTGATCTCCCGAATGTCGCGGGCGGGCCCGAACGCCGACTTCGAACCGTCCCCCTGGCCAGCGCGTCAATCTGCCCCGTCTCCGGCGCCTCTGCCCCGCGCCGCGGTGGTGTGCAGCCCCTCGGCCGGGCGTCCGGAGTCCGCCTCCTCGACGTCCTCGATATCACTCAATGATCATTCGTCATCGTTGTCGGCGAGGTCGCGGAGGATGTCGACGAAGGCCGGGACGGACGGCGCCTGCCCGGCAGCGCGCCGCAAGACGCCGTAGTCCAGGGTCGGCCCGTCCCGGAAGGGGACGAATGCCACGCCGGGACGATCGTGGTAGCGCCCTGCGCGGACCGCCACGATGGAGACGCCAAGGCCGGCGGCGACCAGCGGGGGCACCTCGGGCCAGAAGATGTACGACGGTCCGCGCGGGATGAGTCGGCCCGTCGGAGTGTGGCTCGGAATATGGACGTCCAGCAGGCTTTTGGGCACGTTCCCGCCCGCCGTGATCAGCGGTACGTCGGCCAGGTCCTCCAGCGACACGCTGTCGCGGCGCGAGAGCGGATGGTCGGCCGGGACCATCAGCGCCCGGGGCTCGCGGAGCAGGACGGGGCCGGCCGCGATGCCGGGCTCGACGACGGGCAGCTCGCTCACCTGCAGCTCCAGCTCGCCGCGACGCAGCGGACCGCACGGATCGTCGAACTGGATCTCCTGGATCTGCACGGTGCAGTCGGGGTACCGGTTCCGGAACACTTCTGCGGCTTTGAAGACCAGGTCGGCGCACCAGGGCGCGGAGTAGCCGACGCACAGAGAACCGGTGATGCCCTGGGTCTTGGCGACGGCCCGGTCGACGGCCTGCTGGATCTGGACGTACGCGGGCAGCAGATCGTCGCGGAACTGCTTGCCGAGCGGGGTGAGCCGGACCGTGCGAGAGGTGCGTTCGAACAGGGGCGCGCCGATGCGCCTTTCCTGCTTCTTGATGGCGTGGCTGACTCGGGACGGGGTGATGTGCAGCCGCTCCCCGGTGCGTCCGAAGTGCAGCTCCTCGGCCAGCGCCAAGAAGATCTCGATGTCGCGCAGTTCCATGGCCCCTCCCCATCGTGAACCTAGCGGTCATCACTGCGTTGACACAACGCACATCGATGACCGGCCGGGCAACGCTGCCTTGCGAACTTCTCCGTTGTTCGCAGGAGCCCTCCCGGCCACGCTGATGCCACGGGCTCATGTGGGGTGGGCCGGCGCGAGGGCAGGGACTCGGCGCCGCGGAGGAAGTCCCCATGACCGAGCTCCAACTCGCCGAGGACAAGAGCGCCACGCCGGGACGGGGCGCGCAGGTCGAGCACTGACGCAAGGAGATTCATGATGGGACAAAGCAGCAGTGGCTTCTCCAAGACAGGACTGCAAAGAGTGCGCGACGTGCTGGCACGGCATGTCGAGTCCGGGAGGATTCCCGGACTCGTGGCGCTGTTCAGCCGGGGCGGTGAGACGCAGGTCGAAGCGGTCGGGACGATGCGTCATGACGGTGGCGCGCCGATGCGCCGGGACACGATCTTCCGGATGGCCTCGACGTCCAAGCCGGTCACGGTCGCGGCGGCGATGGTCCTGCTGGACGAGTGCAGGCTGCGCCTTGACGACCTGGTGCAGGAGTGGCTGCCTGAACTCGCCGACCGGCGGGTGCTGAAGCGCATCGACGGACCGCTGGACGACACCGTGCCGGCGCGGCGGCCGATCACCGTACGGGACGTGCTGACCTGCACGTTCGGGCTCGGGATGGATATGTCGTCGCTGGGCACTCCGCTCATGGGCGCGATCTTCGAGCGGGGCCTCACGCCCAATCTGCCGGAGCCGATGCCCGCGCCGGACGAATGGATGCGCCGCCTGGGCGAGCTTCCGCTGATGCATCAGCCCGGAGAGCGCTGGCAGTACCACATCGCCAGTGATCTGCTCGGTGTGCTCGTCGCCAGGGTCGCGGGCCAGTCGTTCGAGACGTTCCTGCGCGAGCGCGTCTTCGACCCGCTGGGGATGAAGGACACCGGTTTCCACGTGCCCGCCGAGAAGATGCACCGGCTGCCGCCCCTGTACGCCCCCGACCCGCAGACCGGCGAGTTCATCGTGTGGGACGAGGCGGAAGGCGGACGCCACAGCAAGCCTCCGGCGTTCCAGGGTGGCGGTGGTGGACTGTCCTCCACTGTCGACGACTACCACGCCTATTTCCGGATGCTGCTCAATGGCGGGATGCACGGCAGCGAACGGATTCTGTCCCGGGCCGCCGTGGAGCTGATGACCACCAACCGCCTTACGCCGGAGCAGCAAGCCGCCCGAACCGCCATGGCCCGTGACATCGTCCATATCTCGTTCGGTCAAGGCCAGCACGGCGGCTGGGGTTTCGGGATGGCGGTGCGCACCTACCGCGGCGACTACGCGCCCATCGGCCAGTTCGGCTGGGACGGCGGAAGCGGCGCCTCGACCTACGCCGACCCGGAGAACCGGCTCACCGGCATCCTGCTCACCCAGGTCGGGGCATCCGTCCCGGATCCGGTGCTGCTCATGCACGACTTCTGGACCACGCTCTACCAGGCAATCGACGACTGACACCGAGCCGGCGTCCCGGCAGGCTTCAACGGTCAGCCCCCTGGCGGCCGGACCCTCGACGTTCCCGACAGGTCTGGTCTTGCGCCCGGGCGCCACCAGGACCGCATTCACCATCCGTCCGTTCAATCAAAGGAGCACACAACCATGTCCAACACCCTTACCGACCAGGACAAGCTCACCCTGCGGACCGCCGCGTACGGCGCCGTCTCGCTGTTGGCCGCCGCTGACGCTGCCGGCTCGCCCCACAAGGTCGCCGCCGACGGCTCCATCGCCCTGGCCTCCGCAACCGGCGTGGTCGGGCATGTGCTCGCCGAGAAGTCGAAGGTGAAGAACCTGGACGGCAAGTCCGTAGCCGAAATCGCCGACCACGTGCTGCCGGCCCTGACGGCAGCCGTGATCCTTCTCAAGAAGCACGATCCGGCAGAAGCCGCCAACTTCCGCCGCACCGTCATCGTCGCCGTCGAATCAGCGACCCGGGCCCACAAGGGCGAACCCAGCCCCACCATGGCCGACATCACCCGCAAGATCACCGAGGCCCTCGACGCCGCTTGACGGGACGGAGGGCCGGGACTGGTCGGCTTCCGACGAACGCAGGTGGCCTACCCGGCGGGGCGCCAACGACACCCTGGAACAGCTCGCGCAGGCGCGCGACGAGGGGTCGTGGGGCTCGATCAACGGCGTGGAGAAGAATCTGGCTTCCCTCTCTCCGGGCCGCATCCCGCCCTCGCTCTACTGGCACAACACGACCGGCGACGGAGCGGTGAGCGGCTCGAGAAGGACGGCCTGGGTGAACTGGCGGACGCCAGCTGCTGCGTTCACTCCTACGATCCGCTGTGCGGCCGACTGACCTGTTGGTCGCGAAGAGCGCGTCGACCGCGCTCTTCGGCTGCGTCGAACAGGTCTACGACCGCAAGGCACCTCGGCCGGGGTTCGAACCCGATCCTCGTCCTCGACGCCTGGGGGCACGCATTCCACCTCCAGTACAGGAGCCAGAAGGTCGACTTCATCGAGGCCGTCTGGGCCGTCGTCGACTGGCAGGAGCGGCCAAGCGTCACGCCGCCGCCAAGGAGCGCGGCGACAGGTGATCTTCGCGCCGTGACGACGTAGAACGCCCCGAGTGTCCTGCCTTTTGATCGCCTTCTCACCGTCCCCCGGCAGGCGGTACGACGAAGGGCTCCCGCAAGCCGGATGCCTGCGGGAGCCTTCCCGTTGCCGGTGGGCGGTCTTGCGAGCCGCCCCATGTTGTCACCTTTGCCAATAAGCTATTGTCAGACTGGCCAATAGAGGGGGCGGCATGACGGGGCCACGGCGCAGGCGCGTGCCGGAACAGGCACGGGAGGAGATCCTGGAGGCCGCCGCCGAGCTGATCGCCCGGTACGGGCCGGACGGCGTGGGCCTGCGCGCGGTCGCGGAGGCGGCCGGTGTCTCCCACGGCCTCGTGTCCCACTACTTCGGTACCTACAAGGCCCTCGTCCGGGCCGTACTGCAGCGCGAGAACGAGCGGCAGCGGGAGCGGATTCGCGAACGGATGCGTGCCGATCACGGCGTCCCCTATGCGGACGGCATGACCCAGGTCCTGTTCGAGACGCTCGCCGACGAGCGCTACGTACGCCTGTTCGCCTGGTCCAGCCTCCACGCCGAGAACGCCGGCACGTCATCTCAGGGGCTGTCCGAGGTGGTCGACAGGATCGAGGCCGGCATCCGGCTCGTCCTGCCCGACCCGGACCGGCCGGACCGGGAGCGGATCGAGGCCGTGGTTCTCCTGGCCCTGTCAGCCACGTACGGATTCGCCCTCGGCAAGCGGTCCTGGCTGGCCGGGCTCGGACACGACCCGGCCGATCCGGCGCACGACACCGCGTTCCGCGCCGCGCTGTCCTCCGCGCTCGCCACCTACCTGACCGGAGGCCCTCGACCCGATGACGCCTGATCTGCTGTTGGTCGTCGGCATCACCGCCGTGATCGTGGTGAGCCAGTTCTCCGTACGACCGGTGAGGCCCCTGGCGTATCTGTGGGTCGCCCTCCTGATCGCGCGTGGCTGTGTTCCACCAGGCCCGAGCCGTACGACCTCGGCCGGAGTCGTGTTCTTGATCGCCGGGCTCGTCGTGTCGGTGATCGCCGGTGTGCTACGCGGCCGCACCATGCCGATGTGGCGGGACGCGGACGGGCGGCTGTACCGCAAGGGCGGCCGCGTGACGCTCCTCCTCTGGCTGGCCACCGTCGCCGTCAAACTGGCGCTCGGCGCGATCGCGGAAGCAGCGTACGGCGAGCCGTTCAACCTCAACGCCCTCTGGCTCGGCCTCGGCCTGACGCTGGGCGCCCAGCACCTGGTGATGACCCATCACGGCCACCGCCTGCCGGTACCAAGACCCTCTGAGCGACCGGCAACGACGCGGGCAAAGCCAGAAGTCTGAGAGGGCGGTTCGGGGAGCATTCGACGGTTCTGTTGTCACTCGATAGTGCGGGTGTCGGGGGCCGATCCGCTGGTCCACAGCCGGTGGCCTCCTGGGACGGCGGGTGAGTGAACGCACCCGTACCCGAGCGACTTATCGGTGGCTCCTGCCCCGGCCCGTTCAGGGGCCCTGCCTGTATGCCGTTGAGGGTGAGGACGAGCACCAGCCCGAGCTTGATGCGAGTGAGTGCGGAGTCAAGGACTGGGTGGAGCATCACGCCGCTGGCCACGGGACCGGCAAGCCCGGTCCAGATCGGGATGTGGAGGCGGGCCGTGCTGGTCAGGGCATCGCGCAGGCTGCACCGGCCCGTGAGACACAGGAGTGCGCCGGCAGCGTGGAGCCACCTCGGGTGCTGTCGCAGTAGGGGAATGGTCCGGGGGGCCCGGGTCGCCCCACGCCACACGGTCACAGCAGCCGGACGCCAAGGGCGGCGATGGCGAGGCCGACCGTGAGGATCACCGGGCCGACCGCGTGATCGCCCCACTTCCTCCGGCCTTCGAGGCGCCGCATGCCGATGGACACCGCTCCGCCGGCAACGACGATCGCGCACCCGGCGATCATGACGAGCGCCGCGAAGAAGGGATCCCAGCCCGGGTCGTAGTGCGGGTTGTTGTGCGCGACCCCTGCCAGGATCGCGTCCCCGAGCTCACCGTGCACGGATCACTCGCCTGCTTTCTCGACGTCCTCGGCCAGGTTCTGGAAATCCGACTCGATACCGGAGCCCGCCGCGTAGACCGCCGTGTTGAGGCCGGTGCTGAAGGAGTCCTTGTACGCGGCGTCGGCGAGCTTGCCCCTGTCGCTGAGGTTTTCGCCGCCGAGGCTGCCGTGTTCCTCCATGTGATGGAAGTGGGCGTCGTTGGCGGCGTTACCGACCGCTCCGGTCACAGCGTTCGTCGCCGCGTCCCACCCGATGGTCGCGCCGTCCTGGCGGTTCCACACGTCAGCCGTGAGGCCGCCGCTGATGTTGCCCAGCGAGCCGTTGACCGCGCTGCCGACCCGGCCCTCGCCGCCGAGGACCTTGCCGACCGCGCCCGTCAGGTGGGCGCCCTCGGCCAGCGCCGCGCCGCCTGTCGTGAATGCGGCCGTGCCCAGGGCTTCCTGGCCGGCGGTGGAGAAATCTTGGCCCACCGTGATCGGCTGCCCATCGAGCGCCTGGCTGAGCATCATGCTGCCCGAGTCCGCCACGAAGTTCGTGGCGAAGCTCTCCGCGCCCTTCGTGAGGAACGTCGCACTGAATTCAGCCACCTTGGTGAGCACCCTCGCCAGCGCCGCCGCCCCTTCCTCGCTGAGCGCGCCGAACCGCTCCAGTAGGGCCGCCACCTTCTCAGCGGCCGAGGTGAAGAGCTTCACCAGGTCGATGATCCTGGCGACCCGCGCGGCCACGGCCGTGTTCGCGACGAGGTCGGAGAGGAAGCCGGTGAAGAAGGACAGCGCCGCGCCGGCCACCTCCATCTCGGCAATCTCGACGCAGATGTCGATGATCTCCTCGTTGATGTTGTCGATCTCGCCGGCGTACGCCCGCAACCCGTCGGCCACCTGGTGGAAGTTGTGCGCGACGTCCTTGATGACGCGCTTCTGCTCCCCCCAGTGCTTCTCGAAGGCATCGCGGGCCTCACCGTGCCAGCCCTGCTTGTCGACGCCCTCGACAGCGACGTCGAGGACATGCACGACCTCTGTCAGCTCGGTGCCCAGGGTGTCCCAGGCGCGGGCGATCGAGCGGAGCGTGTCGCCGTTGCCGCCCGGGAGCTCCACCCCGCAGGCCTGGAGGATCTCCAGAACCTTGCCGTCGATCCAGCTGTTGACGCTCACGCCGGGCCTCCTGCCGGCTGGGTCGCGGCACGGAGGTGGTCCATGGCGGTCCGGTCCGAATCCCTGTAGTTGGCGGCGTTGAGACGCAGCCGGTCGCCGTCGCTGGTGAGCACGCCGGGCAGGTGCCCGAGTGCCTTGACGGTGCTGTTCAGCAGTGTCTGGTACTTCTCCGCCGCACCGTCGCAGGCGCCGAGCAGGCCGAAGGCTTCTCCGATCTCGGACGCGGTCGCCGCGAAGTCGTTGATCGGCTTCGCCAGGCCTCTCGCTTCCCTGTCGAACTTCCCAGCAAGATCGGTCAGCGTGTCGGGGTCGACACCGAACTGGCTCATCCCGCTTCCCCCGTCGTCGAGTACATGGACAGACCAGCAGTACTGGAGGCAGTGATCCGCCGGGAAGGGTGGTTTGCGGGTTCAAGACGCGATGATGTCGCGCCCTTTGGCCCGAAGATCCACCATCTTGAAGTCGCTGGTGTCAGGCGCCGGAAATCATGAGAATTGGTTGGGGACTTCTTTGCGTGGTGCAGCGAGGCTCTACTGCTGTGGAGATCGTTCTCGCCGGGGGCGAGCGCGTCCAACTGGTGTGCAGGGCAGGGCTGTCGGTCGGCCGAAGTCCGGGCTGGTTCTGACCGGAGGCAAGCGGACCCAGTTGGTTGCACTGGGCGAGGCGGGGGAAGACCACCCAGTACCTCGCGCTGCGGGCGAAGATCGTGCTGCGGTGCGCCGAGGGCGGGCTGAACAAGCAGGTCGCCTGCACGTCCGTCACACCACCACGCTCCTGCGGGCCCTGCTCGTGCTGACGAACAAGACCGGCCCAGCATCAGGTGGCCCGCTTGGTGTCCGTCATCATGAGGCAGTGACGCAGACCGAAGAAGCTCCCGGCTGGGACGCCATAGACGCAGCCCTCGCACCGTTCTACCCGGGGATCGCGCCCTTCCACGTCGGCTACTTCCCGCCCAGAGGCTTCGAGGGCGGTGCGCTCCAGGGTTGCTCGGCGTACCCGGCTGAGGGGCACTGGCACTACGTGACCTACGGGCTGAGCGAGCTCTACACCCCCGGCGAGGTCGATGATCCCGAGTGGTCGGGGTGGGGCTTCGAACTCACGCTGCGCGTGCGGCGCGGCGATGAGGAGCGGCCGCCCGGGTGGCCGTACGGGATGCTGCAGGAAGTTGCGAAATACGTGAACGGCAACCAGGTCCTGCTGGAGGACGGGCACCGGATCGACTTCCGCCAGCCGGTCACAGGGCACCCCCATCTGGAGGACGCGCCGCCCACCGGACTGACGGTGTTCGCCTTCACGACCGACCCGCAGTTGGGCACCATCGACACCCCCAACGGCAAGGTCACCTTCCTGCAGGCCGTCGGCGTCACCGCGGAGGAGAAGGCTGCCATGACGGACAGCAGCACCGCGCAGGTCCTGCGGACACTCGCGGCCGGCAATCCACTGCTGGTGACCGATCCGGCGCGAGCCGTCTGAGCCGACTCACTGGTGTGGGAGCTCGGCCCCTGCTCCCCCTGCGGGCCTGCTCCCCCTGCGGGCCCTGCGGGCCCTGCGGCCCTTGCGCCGCACCGCCCCAGCCTGCCCGCCGCGCCGGAAGCTGCCTACGGGGCCACGATCACTCGCGCCGAAGCAGCTCCCGGCCGCAGTCGTTCCGCCGACCTCGGGGTGCCGCGCCCCCGACATGGTCGTTCCTCGGCGCCGGGGTGGGACGGTCAGTACCGGACGCCGACGGGGGCCGGGATGGCGAGGACGCCCCGTCCGGAGTACGGTCCGGGCTGCGCGCCGGAATGACGGTGTGGGGGATGAACGCCGCCACCGCGGTTGAGGGCGTGCATCGCCACTTCGTCAGCCTTCGCGAGGCGGTTCCTCACATCCTGGCCTTCGCGTCCGACCCTCACGGGAATGCCGCAGCCTGACCCTGTCCGCCGGCACCGGGCATCACGGGGATGATCGGGAGCCGCCTGGACTGCCCCTCGACTCAGGGCCTTGCCAGAAGCCCTTGCCTGACCAGCACGTTTCGGACCTCGGCCAAGGAGGTGGCGCACATATGCGCTCGGCTGAGCGATTCTTCCGGGTGTGTCGTCGTCAAGCCGATCACGGTGCAGCCGGCCGCCACAGCCGCGCTTACGCCCGCGGGTGCGTCCTCGACGACCAGACATGCCGAAGGGGCGACGCCGAGCCGGGAGGCGGCCAGCGCGAAGCAGTCCGGCGCGGGTTTCGCGTGTTCCACGTCGCCGCCGTAGACCTGCACGGTCGGGAGGGGAAGACCGGCCGCCACGAAGCGCTCCCCGACAGAGGTCCGATCCCCTGAAGTCACGATGGCCCACGGGCTGTCGGACAGCGCCTCCAGCAGATCAGCAGCTCCGTCGATCGGCGGGAAACCGTCCTTCTCCCGGGCCGACAACTCGTCGAGCGCCTGTCGTTCGACCGCTGGGTCCAGATGCGGAGCCGCGTCCCGGATCGTGTCCTCGGGGCGCCGCCCGTGGGTGAGTCTCCAGACCTTCTCAGGATTCAGGCCGTGCGCCAGCGACCAAGCGGTCCAGATTCTGCGGTGAGCGGCTGTTGAGTCCAGCAGGACCCCGTCCACGTCGAAGAGCACAGCGGAGATTGCCATACCGGCATGTTCCCAGGCGGGGAAGGCACGGGGCAGGCACATGTCCGAGCACGTCAGACACGGGAGCGACGTCAGGGCGCTCGGCGTGCCGCTCCCGGGAAGCGGGTCGCCGTCTCGGCTGGGAGACGGTCACGCACCTGACCGGCGGCCCGCTGTTCGTCCTCGACGAGCGAGAGCCGCCGTAGGAGATCAGGCAGTTGGCTGGAGATGCCGGTACCGAGGCCGTGGACCGGGCGCGGCGCGGAGCCCGTTGAGGACGCGGCGAGCCGTCGCCCGGCACAGACGGTCAGCTCTGGCAGCCACAACCCGACGCCGTCTTGGCCTCGGTGACGGTCAGCGCGGGGTCGGCCGAGGTCTCGGAGGGAGTGCAGCAGGCGTTGACGCCGCAGCAGGCGTCGTCCGAACTCGTCGTTTCGGAGGCCGGCTTGGAGGCCACCGGCTTTGCCGCGCGGACGATGGCGGAGTGCATGCCGTCGGCCACCTGGTGGGTCGGGGTGATGACGACGTCGGTGAATCCGGCTGCTTCCAGACCCCGGCGGTACTCCGTGAAAGACAGCGCGCCCGCGATGCAGCCGACGTGGTCGCCGCGTTCGGCCCGCTCCTCGGGCGTGAGGGTGTCGTCGGCGACGACATCGGAGACGCCGATCCGGCCACCGGGCTTCAGGACGCGAAACGTCTCGGCGAAGACTGCGGGCTTGTCGACGGACAGGTTGATCACGCAGTTGGAGATGACGACATCGATGGTGTTCGCGGGCAGGGGGATGGCCTCGATGGTGCCCTTGAGGAACTCGACGTTCGTCGCGCCGGCCTTCGCCGCGTTGCTGAGAGCCAGGGTCAGCATCTCCTCGGTCATGTCCAGGCCGTACGCCTTGCCGGTGGGCCCGACGCGGCGGGCGGAGAGCAGGACGTCGATGCCGCCGCCGGAGCCGAGGTCCAGGACACGCTCGCCCTGGCCGAGTTCGGCGACGGCCGTGGGGTTGCCGCAGCCGAGGGAGGCGGCGACGGCCTCTGCGGGCAGGGCATCCCGCTCGTCGGCGGCATACAGGGTGGAGCCGAAGTTCTCGTCGACCTCGACGGGCTGCGGCCCGCAACAGGCGGTGCCGCCCTCGGTGACCTTCACGGCCGCCGCGGCGTAGCGCCGGCGGACGGTTTCGCGCAGGTCGTCGGTCTGCTCGCTCATGACTTCACTCCTAGGTGACGGGGCATGGCGGTGCCCCCGACCGGCTTGCATTGACGTTCATTGATGCAACCTTGCGCGCTGAATCGAAAAACGTCAAGATAGACGCATGTCGAAGCAAGAACTTGAGGTCATCGGCCAGGACGTCGGCAGCTGCTGTGCCGGGCTCGCGTCCGCGCCGCTGGACGATGAGCGGGCGGCTCAGCTGGCGAAGGTGTTCAAGGCCCTCGGAGACCCGGTCCGGCTTCGGCTGCTGTCGATGATCGCCTCGCGCGAGGGCGGCGAAGTCTGCGTGTGCGAGATGACGCCCGCCTTCGACCTGTCCCAGCCGACGATCTCCCACCACCTCAAGCTGCTCCGGCAGGCCGGCCTCATCGACTGCGAGCGCCGCGGGACGTGGGTGTACTACTGGGTGCTGCCGGGCGTCCTGGACCATCTGGCCATGTTCCTGACGACGCCTCAGACTGCAGGAGCCACCGCATGACCGCCTCCCTGGGCCGCCGCGTCGCCGCCGAGGCCGTCGGGACCGGGCTGCTGGTCGCGGTCGTCGTCGGCTCCGGCATCCAGGCCACCGAGCTCTCGCACGATGTCGGCGTGCAGTTGCTCGCCAACTCCCTCGCCACGGTCTTCGGCCTGGGCGTGCTCATCCTCCTGCTCGGGCCCGTTTCCGGGGCGCACTTCAACCCCGCCGTGACCCTTGCCGCCTGGTTCACCGGCCGCCGCACCGCTGACGGCCTCACCCTGCGGGACGTCGCCGCCTACCTGCCCGCCCAGATCGCGGGGGCGATCGGCGGAGCGATCCTTGCCGACGCGATGTTCGCGAGGCCGCTGGTGAAGTTCTCCACCCACGACCGGTCCGCCGGCCACCTGTGGCTGGGCGAGGTCGTCGCCACGGCCGGGCTGGTGCTGCTGGCCTTCGGCCTCAACCGGAGCGGCCGCGCCTCGCTCGCCCCGGCGGCGGTGGCCTCCTACATCGGGGCCGCCTACTGGTTCACCTCGTCCACGTCGTTCGCGAACCCGGCGGTGACCATCGGCCGCGCCTTCACCGACACCTTCGCCGGCATCGCACCCGCGTCGCTGGTGCCCTTCATCACGGCCCAGGTGTTCGGAGCGGTTCTCGGGCTGGGGGCCGTCGCGGCGGTCTGGGGCCGCCCTGCTGCTGCCGCAGAGCAGGTCGTCGTGCCGCACGGCGAACCCGAACCCGCCCCCTCCTGGCCAGCAACCGCTCCCGCCCTCGAAGAAAGACTCCTGCCATGAGCGCTCCTGCCCCGCGTGCGTCGGTGCTGTTCGTCTGTGTCCACAACGCAGGCCGCTCCCAGATGGGCGCCGCCTTCCTCACCCACCTCGCCGGTGACCGGGTCGAAGTCCGCTCGGCCGGCTCCGCCCCTGCCGACGCCGTCAACCCTGCGGTGGTGGAGGCGATGAAAGAGGTCGGCATCGACATCTCCGCCCAGAAGCCGAAGATCCTCACCACCGAGGCCGTGCAGTCCTCGGACGTGGTGATCACCATGGGCTGCGGCGACACCTGCCCGGTCTTCCCCGGCAAGCGGTACCTGGACTGGCAGCTGGACGACCCGGCGGGCCAGGGTGTCGGCGCCGTGCGGCCCATCCGGGACCAGATCGAGCAGCGCGTGCGCGGCCTGCTCTCCGACCTCGGTATCCCGGCAGCGGCATGAGCACCACGACGGGCCTTCGTAAGATGCGCCCGCCATCAGGCGAATCGCGCCTCCAGCCGCAGCGGCTCCAGCCCGGTCTCCTGCTCCACAGGCGCCTGGGAGTTCCTACTGACGCCGCTGGCCAAGGACACAGAACTCGTTGCCTTCGGGGTCTGCCAACACGACCCACGACTGGTCACCCTGGCCGATGTCGACACGCTGTGCGCCGTGAGCCACAAGACGAGCGACCTCGGCGTCCTGGTCGTCAGGCCTGAAGTCGAGATGCAGACGGCTCTTGGCCTTCTTGCTCTCATCGAGCCGGACGAAATCCAACCCGGGCAGGCGATCCGGCTCCGGGCGGATCTCGAACTCGTCGTCAGAGGAGTGGACCACAACCCAACCAAGGGCCTCTGCCCACCACTGCCCCAGGGCGACCGGATCCACCGAATGAACGATTACCTGCTCCCATTCCAAGGTCATCCGCCGAGCCTAGCCGCTACCAGGGCTTCAAGGTGGGCGGAAAGCGGTGGGCTGTCTGTCGTCGGTCCGCGATCGTCCATGCATCTGGGCGGGGCGCCAGCACCGCGGAGACGACCGCGCCGGACGAGGCCGCGACATCAGCCGAACGCTGAATGCTGGACCACACCGCCGGATGCAGCGTCGCGCTTCGCCCCCGGTCCGGGTCACCCTGGGCGCGCCTGCGCTCGCGCTCGTCCTCGAACCGCCTTGTCCACTTGGCGAAGCCGCCCGTATGCAGCCGGTCTCCCCTCTCCGGGCACAGCGACCGCGCCCCGGAGGGGGACGACGCCGGCGGGCACCGAACCGTTCCGCCCCTGCCCGGCGCCGCACAGGCCGTAGCGTGAAACTCGAGAGGACAGGGCGCCCACCTCACTGCATCATGGCCAAACGTTGGCCTGTGCCCGGAAAGCGTCGGGGTCGCTCTCCGCGGGCAGTACGCACACCAAATGACCGCCAGGCACCCGCAGCACGCGGCACTCCTGCCACTGCGACACCTGCTCAGCGCCCAAGGCGATCAAGCGCGCCGTTTCCGCTTCGACGTCGTCGGTCTCGATGTCCAGGTGGATACGAGGTGCGTCGTCGACCGCTTGGACTGCCATGACCAGCCCCGGCAGGGCCTGATGGAGCGTGGTGAACTCCGGTGCCGGCGGAAACGGCCGGGCGACGACACCGAGAGCTGCCGACCAGAAGTCCGCAGCCTGGGCAGCCTCGGCCTCGGGTGTGTCGATCAGAACGGCGTATACGCGGCTTCTGTGCATTGCGCCTCTTCCATCTTCGCGATGACGTGCGGTGATACAGCACCAGGAAGGCTGGGCGAGGCCTTTCCCCCGTGAAGGTGGAGACGCGTTCGTGTGTCATGCGGCGAGCGCGAGCTCAGCCGTGTGGTGCCGGGCCCTGGTGGAGATGATCGCCTACTACCACGGCAACGCGCATCATGGAGACCCCGCGGCACCTCAACCGCCGCTCCACCGTGGGCTACCGACCCACTCCCCGTCCCGGCTCGGTCAGGACACCGGGTCCAGGAACGTCAGCACGGAGGCGTCCTCCTCGATCAGCGGGGCGAGGGCGGCGTTGAACGGGGCGCCGTACGGAGCCTTCAGATGCGCCTGGAAGGCGTCCTCGTCCCGGTACACCTCGAAGATCCAGAAGGCACGCGGGGCGGACGCCTTGGTGTACACGTCGAAGGCGAGGTTGCCGTCCTCCTCGCGCACCTTCCGGGCGTACTCCCCCAGCAGGCCGGCCACGTCTGCCTCCGCGCCCTCCCGGGCGGTGAACTCGGCGAACAGGGTCTTCTTCACGGTGTCGTGTCCTTGCGTCGTCGGTGTGGCCGTGCAACGGCACCTGGGGGCCACTGGTCTGGATCATGCCGTCGTCCACCCGCGGACGGCAGGCGTACGCGGCAGGCGTGCACGGCAGGCGTGCACGGCAGATGTCGCGGCTGGCATGCGCGCGGACGCCACGGAAGCCCGCACAGTCACCTGAGCGGGTGCGGTACACGCCCCCCGGCATGTCATCGCTGACTTATGTCATCGATGACACCGGACGAACCCGACGATGATGCGGGCAACCCGGCCCACACGTCAACGGGTTCGGCGACCGCCGCGGACGTTGCCGATTTGTGACGAGTGCAAGGCATTGACGTTGCCGGGAGCGGAGTCCATCATCCTCGGCAAGCAAGCAGTGTCAACGATGACATAAGTCAACGATGACACCTGGGGACGGCATGCTTCGATGCCGGCCGCGCCGCCCGCAATCCCGCAGGAGTCGTTCATGTCTCGCACCACTCGTCTGTCCCCCTCCCTCCTCAGAGTCGCCGCGTGCACCGGCATCGCAGCCCTCACCCTGACGGCCTGCGGCTCCGGCTCCGGCTCCGGCTCGGTGAGCGCGGGCTCGGGGTCGGGCAAGGGCGTCAAGGTCGGTCTGATCACCAAGACCGACACCAACCCGTTCTTCGTGAAGATGAAGGAGGGCGCGGAGAAGGCCGCCAAGGAGGACGGCGTCCAACTGGTCACCGCGGCGGGCAAGTTCGACGGGGACAACGCCGGGCAGGTCACCGCCATCGAGAACATGGTCGCCTCCGGGGTTAAGGGCATCCTGATCACTCCGAGCGACTCCAAGGCGATCGTGCCCGCGATCCAGAAGGCCCGCGCCAAGGGTGTCCTGGTGATCGCCCTGGACACCCCGCCCGAGCCGCAGAGCGCGGTCGACGCGCTCTTCGCGACCAACAACTTCAACGCCGGCCAGCTGATCGGCGAGTACGCCAAGTCGGCCATGAAGGACAAGCCGGCCAAGATAGCCACGCTCGACCTGGCTCCGGGCGTCTCCGTCGGCGTGCAGCGGCACGACGGCTTCCTGAAGGGCTTCGGCGCCGCCGAGAAGGACGTCGTCTGCTCCCAGGACACCGGCGGCGACCAGGCCAAGGGCCAGACCGCCATGGAGAACTGCCTGCAGAAGGCGCCCGACATCAACGTCGTCTACACCATCAACGAACCCGCGGCCCTGGGCGCGTACACCGCGCTGAAGGCCAAGGGCCGGGAGAAGGACGTCCTGATCGTCTCCGTCGACGGCGGCTGCACCGGCACCCAGGCGGTCAAGGACGGCAAGATCGCCGCAACCTCGCAGCAGTACCCGCTGAAGATGGCCGCCGAAGGCGTCAAGGCGGTCGCGACGTTCGCCAAGGACGGCACGAAGGCGTCCGGCTACACCGACACCGGCGTCACCCTGATCACCGACAAGCCGCAGGCCGGGGTGACGTCCAAGGACACCGGGTTCGGCCTGCAGAACTGCTGGGGCTGAGCCGCCCCGAGGACCGTTCCAGACCGCCTCTTCCCTCAGCGGGGCGGCCGGCCCCACACCTCCCCGACCGTGGGACGGCCGCCCCCTTGTCTTCCGACAAGGACTTCGCATGACCGCCACGTCCACCGCCACGCCGTACGCCGAGCTCAAAGGACCGACGACGGCCCGCAGACTGCTGACGGCACCGACCACCGGCCCGCTGGCCGCCCTCCTTCTGGCCTGCGTCTTCTTCTCCCTGACGACCGATCAGTTCCTCTCCGGGGGGAACTTCTCCCTGATCGTCCAGCAAGTGATGGTCGTCGGCACCCTGGCCATCGGGCAGACCCTGATCATCCTCACGGCGGGCATCGACCTGTCGTGCGGGGCCGTGATGGCGTTCGGCAGCATCCTGATCGCCAAGATGGCGGCCCAGGGCACCCTGCCCCCTCTCCTCGCCATCGCTCTGGGCATCGCCGTCTGCGGCGGGTTCGGCCTGGTCAACGGGCTGCTGGTGCAGAAGATCCCGCTGCCGCCGTTCATCGTGACCCTCGGCATGCTCAACGTGGCGTTCGCGCTGACCCACATCTACTCCGAGGAGCAGACCGTCACCAGCCTGCCCGGACCGCTGACGGCCCTCGGGCAGACCTTCCCGCTCGGCAAGACCGACATCACCTACGGCTCCCTGGTCACCATCGCGCTGTTCCTGCTGCTCGCCTACGCGCTGAGCAGCACGGCGTGGGGCCGGCACGTCTACGCCCTCGGCAACAGCTCCGAGGCCGCCCGGCTCAACGGCATCCGCAACTCCCGGCTGACCGTCGGCATCTACACCGTGGCCGGCCTGCTGTACGGGATCGCGGCGCTGCTGCTGATCTCCCGCACCGGAGTCGGCGACCCCCAGGCAGGGCAGACCGACAACCTCGACAGCATCACCGCCGTGGTCCTCGGCGGCACCAGCCTCTTCGGCGGACGCGGGTCGGTGCTCGGCACGTTCATCGGCGTCCTCATCGTCGGCGTCTTCCGCAACGGCCTGCAGCTGATGGGCGTCGCCTCCATCTACCAGACCCTGATCACCGGAGTCCTGGTGATCCTCGCGGTGACCGTCGACCAGATCTCCCGGAAGAAGGCCCGATGACCGCCACCTCTCCCACCCCCGTTCTGCAGGCCCGCGGCCTGGTCAAGCGCTACGGCCACGTCACCGCCATCGACGGCGCCGACTTCGACCTGCTGCCCGGCGAGGTCCTCGCGGTCATCGGCGACAACGGCGCCGGCAAGACCAGCCTCATCAAGGCCCTCACCGGCGCAGTGATCCCGGACGCGGGCGAGATACGCCTCAACGGCGAACCCGTCACCTTCTCCGGTCCGCAGAGCGCACGCGCCCACGGCATCGAAACCGTCTACCAGGACCTCGCCGTGGCCGCCTCCATGGACATCGCCTCCAACATGTTCCTCGGCCGCGAACTGCGCCGCCCCGGCGTCCTCGGCAGCGCGTTCCGCATGCTCGACAAGAAGCGGATGCGCCAGGAGGCCGCCGAGCACATGGCCGACCTGAAGATCGGGCTGCGGTCGCTCACCCAGGCGGTCGAGACCCTCTCCGGCGGCCAGCGCCAGGCCGTGGCCGTCGCCCGAGCGGTCGCCTGGGCCCGTACCGTCGTCGTCATGGACGAACCCACCGCCGCCCTCGGCGTCAAGGAGTCCGGCCAGGTCCTGGACCTCATCCGCCGCGTCCGCGACAAGGGCATGCCGGTCGTCCTGATCAGCCACAACATGCCCCATGTCTTCGAGATCGCCGACCGGATCCACGTCCACCGGCTGGGCAAGCGGGCCGCCCTGATCAAGCCCTCCGACTACTCCATGGCGGAGGTCGTCGCCATCATGACCGGCGCGCTCACCCTCGATGAGGCCGGCGGTACCGTCGTAGCGGACTCCGAGGCGGCCAAGGCCGTCGGCGTCCAGGCCAACTGACTTGAACGTCTCGCGGGTTCCGGCCGGACGAGCGGCCGGAACCTGCGAGCCCACACGGAACGGTCCTCCATGGCAGCGAACCGCCGACCCACCCTGGCCGACGTCGCCCGAGAAGTCGGCGTCAGCGCCAAGACGGTCTCCCGCGTCCTCAACGAGGACGGACCCGTCTCGGACCGGACCAGGGAGCAGGTGCTCGCCGCCGTGGCCAGGCTCGGCTTCCAGCCGAACCTCATGGCACGCAACATCCGCGTCGGCGGACCCGACACCACCATCGGACTGGTCGTCCCGGACCTCGGCAACCCGTTCTTCGGGGCCGTGGCCGGCGGTATAGAGGACACGGTGCGCGACCGCGGTCTAACGCTGCTGATGGGCTCCTCCGCGGACGATCCCGACCGCGAGCACGCGTTGACGGACCAGTTCCTCGCCCGCCGCGTCAGTGTCCTGATGGTGGTGCCGTCCGTCGGCGCCGACCACTCCCACCTCAAGGCCCCCCGCGCGGCGGGGCTGCCCGTGGTCTTCGTCGACCGTCCGGGGGCGGGCCTGTCCACGGACAGCGTCGTCAGCTCCAACCGTGCGGGCGCCCACGAGGGCGTCGCCCATCTGATCGCCCACGGCCACCGGCGCATCGGCTTCATCGGCGACCTGCCCGTCAAGCTGTACACACGCCGCGAACGCCTGGCCGGATACCGCTCGGCCCTGCAGGAAGCCGACCTCGCCTACGACCGCGCCCTGGTCACCAGCGCCCACGACCCCCAGGCGGCCGCCACCGCGACCTCGCAGCTGCTCGACCTGGCGGACCCGCCCACGGCCCTGTTCGCCGGCAACAACTTCGCCGCCCTGGGGATCGTCGCCGAACTCTCCCGCGCCAAACGGAAGGACGTGGCGGTCGTCGCCTTCGACGACCTGCCGCTCGCCGAGGCACTGGAGCCGGGCCTCACCGTCGTCGCCCAGGACCCCGAAGAAATCGGCAGGGCGGCCGCGGCCACCGCCCTGGCACGACTCGACGGCGACCGCTCCCGCGCCCGCACCATCACCGTCCCCACCCGGCTGATCGTCCGGGGCTCGGCCGAGTGCCCCGCCCCTGCGCTGCGGGAGCCGTGACCTCCCGGCGGGCGGAGGAGGCTGACGGAGGCGCCCAGGGGGCCCGGGGCCGTGCCGCAGCCGTGCCCGAGAGGCGTGCCGCAGCCGTGCCCGAGCCCGACAAGCGTGCCGCAGCCGTGCCGAGCTCAGCCGGTGAAGAACCGCTCGTCGAGCGCGACGGCCACCAGCTGATCCATGCTCAGCGCCGGCTGCGATCGCGTCACCGGAGCGCTCTCGGCATACGAGTTGACCTCCCGCACCGCCACCCGGCGACCGTCCTTCCGCAACGTGTCGACCAGCCACACCGAGGCCGAACCGCCCTTCTCCGAATGCCCCTTGACCTTCTTCACCTTGGTGCCGTCGGCCAGGGTGGTGGCCTCGCACTCACCGGAGACATCGGCGCAACCCATGAGCCCAGCCACGTCTTCGGTCCGGTCGTACTGCACGTCGACCTGCACCATGTTCTTCCCGTGGCCGTCGTCGTAGACCAGCTGGACCAGCGCGTCATCGGCGTTCACGTCCGACACGGTCCCGCCCCGGGGCAGGTGTGACTTCAGCACCTCGGTCAAGCGCGCGCCCGGTACCCGCTTGTCACCGGTGGTAGCAGTGGCGGAGGGGGCCTCCTCCGGGGCCGGCAGCGCGGCGATCGCCCTGTCCCAGGCCGGGCTGCGCACGATGGAGGTCAGCTGGGCGATCGACAGCAGAGGGTCGGCTCCGGAGGCCGAGCCCTTCTCACCGCCACCGCCGAACTCCTGCACCGTCAGCTGCGCCCCGTCGCGGGTGGTGAGCACCACGTACCAGCGCTTCTGCCCGGTGTCGCTGCTGGGGTAGGTGAACGACTTGGTGGTGTTGAGCACCGCGCCGCCCGGGAGCTTCCGGGTGGTGCACTTGTCGTACGGGCGCACCTCCACCGGAAGGCAGCCGCCCTGTCCCTCCCGGCCGGCGGCTGCGCCGGCATCCAGCCGCGCGACGGCGATGTCGATGCCGGAGGAACCGTTCGCGGTGGAGTAGGTGAGCTCGGCGGTCGGCCAGACGACGGGGCCGCCCCCGTCGGAACCCCTGCCCGAGGCAGCGGAGACGGTGCCACCGGGAGGCAGCAGGCTCTTCAGCGTGCGGACCATCTCCTCCGCGCTGATGGACGCCGGTGCCCGGGAGGGCGACTGCTCGGCGGAGTGCGCGGGCCCGCCGGGCCTCAACTGCTCGGGCGACCGGTCACCCCCGCTGCCGAAGGCGTCCGTGACCATCAGGGTGCCGCCCGCGGCGACCACCGCGAAGGCGGCCGCCGCGGCGGCGACCTGGGTGGCGCGGACCAGCCGCATCCGCCGGCCCCGGGCGACGGAACGCCGCACCAGGTCGGCGGAGTGGGGCGGGAACTCGCTGGTGGCGCGGCTCATGGCGCGGGTCAGCCGTTCCTCGAAGTCCTCGTTGAGTGACATGCGCGATCTCCGTTCGTCTGAGGCGTCGTTCGGACCCGGGGCGGGGCGGGGAGTGCGCACCGCGCCGCCAGGCCGTGCTGGTCATGCGGCCAGGTCGGCCAGTTGGTCGCCGAGCAGGGCGCGCAGCCGCTGCAGGGCGCGCATGCTCTGGGCTCGCACGGCTCCCGGCGACAGCTGGAGCACCTGTGCCGTCTCCTCCACCGAGCGGTCCTCCCAGTAGCGGAGCACCAGCACGGCACGGTCCTTGGCCGTCATCCGCGCCAAGCCGTCCAGCAGGGCCATGCGCAGCTCCGCGTCCCGCGCCGGGCCGGCCGCGTCGGGCAGCCGGTCGCTGGGGCGCTCGGTGGAGCTGCGGCGGCGGCGCTGGGAGAGGAAGGTCCGCACAAGCACGGTGTCGGCGTAGGCCACCGGGGAGTCCACCCGGCTGATCCGCCGCCAGGAGCGGTACATCTTGGCGAGGGTCTCCTGAACCAGGTCCTCGGCGAGGTGCCAGTCGCCCGTGAGCAGGCAGGCGGTCCGGAACAGAGGCCCGCTCCGGGCGGCTGCGAACTCCAGGTAGTCCGCGGGTGCTTCCCTCACCGTGTGTCCTTTCGTGGTCGGACGTCACCTCTTACACGCGGTGGGGGTGGTGGCGCGTTACGGACCCGGACGGTGTTCGAGGACGCGGTTGCGCGAGGGCCGTGCCAGGGCGCGCGGGATCGGAGGGGGGCCTTGCGGAGACTCAGGGTGCACGGAGGGGGCACCCCCGCCACCCCCGCCGCCTGGATCGCGACGGAGGTGGGCAGCTCCCAGTGCTCGGCCGTGACGGCCGGCCTCACTGCTCAAGCGGGTGTCTTCGAGGTGACGTGCCGGCGGAGCCGGGTGTGGACCACGGCCCTCGTCACTGGCCCACCCTTCCGTCGACGCACTCGCGCAGCAGATCGGCGTGCCCGCAGTGCCGGGCGTACTCCTCGATCCTGTGCACCATCAGCTCCCGAACGGCGATCCTGTCCTTCCCCACTCGCTCGCCCAGGTCCGGGTGCTCGGCCAGCGCGGCGTCGGTCGCGGCCTGCTCACGCTCCAGATCGGCGTACGCGGCGTCGACCACGGCCTGCTCGGCGACGGCTCCGTCGAAGTCCGCGTCCCGCTCGCCGTACAGCTTCGGCAGCGGGTCACCGTCGCTGATCCAGTTGCGCCAGTTCCGTTCCACCTCGGCGAGGTGCCGGACCAGGCCGAGCAGCGACATCGTCGACGGCGGAACCGACCGACGGGCCAGTTGCTCCGCATCCAGGCCCTCGCACTTCATCCGCAGGGTCATGCGGTAGTTCGTCAGGAAGTCCTGCAGCGTCGCAAGCTCGCCGTCCGGACTGGGGCCTTCGCTGTTGCGGGGGTCCTCGTCCGGATCCGCCCACATGTCGGGGTAGACGGTTGCCCGGGTCCATCGCGCGGGTTGGTCACTCATGCGTCGCATGGTGGTCCGCGACCGCCCGAGCCCGCCACTGAG
This sequence comes from Streptomyces sp. NPDC093984, assembly GCF_044764595.1. Lineage (NCBI taxonomy): Bacteria > Bacillati > Actinomycetota > Actinomycetes > Kitasatosporales > Streptomycetaceae > Streptomyces > Streptomyces sp. NPDC093984. Next base: position 243,512 of record NZ_JBIWIM010000011.1, read on the forward strand.
TTCTCGCTCCGAGCTCTCCGAGGTGACGTCATGGTTGCCTCAGGACGAGGCGCCGGTCTCTGTGAGCGAGTCGCCCACCGACGCGGGCGGCGTGCCCGGACACGCCACGGCTCCGAGCCGACGCGCTCCCGGCTGGAATGACGGACATAATCGGGGCGTACCCTCCCCCGACTGCCCCTGGTTGAGGCTGCGTGAAGCTCGCTGAACCGCATCGACGGCTCCTGGCCGACGTCCTCGCCGTCGGTGCGCCGTACGCCCTGGCACTCGCCGGTGGGGACGCGGTACGGGCGCACGGGCTGGTGGACCGGCCCAGCCGCGACGTTGACGTCGCCACGGAGAGCGCCGTCCCGATGGAGGAGATCGCATCCGCCGTCAGGGCCGGTCTGGAGGAACGAGGCTGGGCCGTACGCCCACTGGGGACGGACCCCCTCGCCGCGCGGCTGGGCGTCACCGAGCCCTCCACCGGAGAGGAGTGCGAGCTGCAGGTGCTGAAGGAAGCGCTCTGGCATCCGCCGGTCGTCACCGAACTGGGCCTGACCGTCTCCCTCGAAGACGTCGTCGGGATGAAGGTACGGGCCCTCGCCGACCGCGGCTTCGCCCGCGACCTCATCGACGTCCACGCCGCCTCCGACCGCTTCAGCCACCCCGAACTAGAGGAACTGGCCCGCCGCCACGCCGGTGACACCTTCGACCTCACGGATCTGCAGGCCCGTCTGACCGGCGCGGAGTGGCTCGACGACTCGCAGTTCGCGGCCTACGGCCTGGACGAGGCCGCGATCACCGAACTCCACCGCTGGGCCCAGCAATGGGCGGACGACATCGCGGAACGGCTGGTGGAAGGCGAGCCGCCCGAGGAGGAGTGACGCGAGACCCCGACCTCATTCAGGACGGGTGATGGTGAACATGTAGCAGCCCCAGGCGACATTACGGCTGTGGATCTGCACGACGTCCGGCTCGGCGAGCAGTTCAGCGATCACCTTTTCAGGGTGCCGGCCGTCGTGCACGGTGGTCGCGTCGTGGATCCGTCCGCGCTCGTCGTACGCCCGCAGCACCTGCGGGCGCCCGCGCCAATCCGGCGGGTAGCCGGTGACGTCGGCCGGGCCCGCGCAGGGTTCGGCATGGGCGAGTACGGCCCCGATCTCGCGGTAGGGACTGGCCGGAAGCGGCGGCTGGTGCCCGAAGAGCAGCAGCTTCTCACCCGGCCTGGCGTCGCGCAGACAGCATCGGAGCGGCTCCCCTCCCTCAGCGGTGATGCGCTCGGCAGGATTGCCCAACGCGTCGACGCCGCCGGCGCGGACGTTGTCCAGTGCCTCAGCGGGAATCGGATGGATGCGGAATGCCGCGGACGATGTCACAGTCACGCATCCAGACTCTCGGTTCCGTGCGCTTCACGCCGGCAGGTATCCGCCATGGCGTACACCAGCACCGAGCAAGGTGGGAACTGCCTCGAGATCGCCCCCACCCCCCACGCCCTCCACATCCGCGACTCCAAGCAAACCGCAGGCCCCACCCTCACCGTCCCCCGAGACTCCTGGGCCGGCTTCCTCGTTCTCGCGCGTCGGGGCTGACCTCGGGCTCCGGTGCGGGAACGGGCCGACGGCGGTGGGTCGTCGCCAGGGTCAGCGTCACCGTCAGGGACGCCGTCGCCATCAGCGTCATCGCCGGGCCCGATGACGTCAGTTGAGCCACCGTGCCCGCCAGCGTGGCGCTCACCCCCTGCATCGTGAGCATGCCCGCCGAGTGCAGGCCGAGGGCGTGGCCGCTCAGGTCCGGTGGGGTCAGGGTCATCAGGTGCTCCTGCTGGACCAGGCTCGCGGCGAAGCCGACCGACGCCAGGGCCGCGCAGGCCGCCGCCACCGGCACCGAGGGGTGCAGGGCGAACAGCAGGTACGGGGAGGCGAGGAGCAGCAGGAACGGGATGCCGAGGCGGCGGCGCAGTGCGGGCGGGAGCAGGCGGCCCGCCGTCACGTCGCCGACGAACATGCCGAACGCCGCGCACGCGAACAGGGCTCCCGCGTGGTCCGGTGCGTAGGAGACGTAGAGCGATTCGCAGCCCACGACCAGGCCGTTGGGGATCCACAGCAGGAGGTAGGTCGTACGGCGCTCCGATGACGACCACAGCAGGGCGTTCGTGCGCCAGGTCCGCGCGACGGAGGGGCGGCCAGAGGCGCGCGGCGCCCGGCGGGTCAGGCCGAAGCGGGCCGTCGCAGCCGCCGCAAGGTACAGCGCGGACGCCGTCAGCAGCGTCGTCCGCGGGGACAGCACCGCCAGCAGGAGGCCGCCCGCCGCGTAACCGGAGATCTGCATCAGGCCGTTCACCACGTTGAAGGCCGAACGGCCCAGTAGATAGCCGTCCTTGGAGAGGATCTCGTTGAGCAGGCCCCAGCGGACTCCGCCGCCGAGCGACTGGATCAGCCCGAGGAGGAGGATCAGCGCGAAGATCGCCCCCACCGGCAGCCCGGGCGTCGCCATCGCCGCCGTGCCGACCGCGAAGGCGCTCGCGATGCCCGCCGTCGTCGCGCGCGGGGGCAGCCGGTCGGCCGCCGACAGCAGGGTCGTCGCGCCCACGACCTGGGCGAGTTGCGGGCCGAACATGCTCACCGCGGACAGCAGGGGCGAGTCGGTGGCCCGGTAGACCAGCGTGCCGAGCGCCAGGCCGCCGAGCGTCGAGGCGGCCGTCTGGAAGGCGGAGGACAGGAACAGCGGGGTGAACTCCCGTGTGCGGAAGAGGTCGGCATAGCTGCGCATGCGGGGAGTGTGGGCAGCGGTCCGGGGTGGTCGTTATTGTTTCGCGTGCGTGCGAAACGTCCCGTCCGCCGACCCCGAGTGTGAAGGCGCCCATGGGCCTCTGGTACGTCAGCGCCGACACCCTCGCCGGCAGCCGGTTCCTGCTCTCGCCGCTCGCCGAGGCGTTCGCCGCTCTGAAGCTGCTGCACGCCGGTACCGCCTCCCACCCCGGGGAACGCTCCTGGCTGGACGCCCACCTCCCCGCGTACCGGGCGCGACTGGCCGCCGATCCCGTCACCGGGCTGCTCGTCCGCAGCGGGCTCGGCCCGGAGTGGATCGCCGACTTCCTCACACCCACGCCCAGGGACGGGGAGACCTTCGAGGAGGGCGTGGAGCGCGTCCGCTCCGCCTCCCCCGCCGACGCCCGGGCCCACCTGACCGTGTCCCTGCGCGGACCGCTCCCCGCCGCCCTCAACCGCGACGACCTGCCCGAACGAGCGGCAGGCCTGCTCACCTACGTGTGGACGCAGACCGTACGGCCGTACTGGGACCGGCGGCGGCGCGTCCTCGAGGCCGATGTCGTCGCCCGGACCGCGCAGCTGAGCCGGGGCGGCTGGGCGGCCGCGCTGGACACCCTGCGGCCGGGCCGGACCCGCTGGCTCGGCGGGAACCGGCTCCAGGTCAACCTCCACGAGTACCCGCCGCGCGAGATCTCCGGCGCCCAGCTCGTCTTCGTCCCCGTCACCCCGCAGCGGGCCGGCTGGGTGTCCTGGGAGGAACCCGACCGGTACGCCCTCGTCTACCCTTGCGCGGGCGTGCTGGCGGACGGGACGCGCACGATGGTCCCGGAGAGTCTCGGCGCGCTGCTCGGACCCGCCCGGGCCCGGGTGCTCGTGCTGCTGGACTCCCCGATGAGCACCAGCCAGCTGGTCGCCGTGACCGGGCAGGGGCTCGGCTCGGTCGGGCGCCACCTCAAGGTGCTGCTGGACGGGCGGCTGGTGGAGCGGCGGCGTGCGGGACGCTCGGTGCTGTATTCGCGTACGGCCGCCGGTGAGGTGCTCGTCACAGCGCAGCGGGCGTGACGGGCGCATCACCTGGTGGCGGGGCGGCGGAGTTAGCATCCGCCCATGACGACTACTGACAACAGTGCGGGTGCCTCTGTCCTCGATGTCGAGATCGGTGGGCTGCAGGGCGGTTCCGCGGACCTGTCCCAGTACGCGGGCAAGGCCGTCCTCGTGGTGAACGTGGCCTCCAAGTGCGGGCTGACGCCGCAGTACGCGGGTCTGGAGCGGCTGCAGGAGCGGTACGCGCCGCTGGGCTTCACCGTGCTCGGGGTGCCCTGCAACCAGTTCCTCGGGCAGGAGCCCGGCACTGCCGGAGAGATCGCGGAGTTCTGCTCGGCGACGTACGGCGTGACCTTCCCGATGACGGAGAAGATCGAGGTGAACGGGGAGGGACGGCATCCGCTGTACGAGCGCCTGGTCGGCCACGCGGATGCCGAGGGGCACAGCGGGGACATCCGCTGGAACTTCGAGAAGTTCCTGATCGGGAAGGACGGCAAGGTCGTCGCCCGCTTCTCGCCGCAGACGGAGCCGGAGGCGGCCGAGGTCGTGGCGGCCATCGAGGGGCAGCTCGCGTAGGCCGGGGCACGGAGTCCGGTTTGGCCTTGCCCCGGGGCAGGGACGAGTGTCCTGCGTCACCGGGCGAACGGCGCCCGGTGACGCAGGCACACGCACCCGTCGGCGGGCTCGCCCTCAGCCGCCGGACGACTGGGCGTTGTCCTTCAGCTCCTCCGGGCACGCGGTCCCCCGGGGTAGCTGATACGGCGCCCCCAGGCGGTAGGTGCCCGGGCGGGGGGCCAGGAGTTCTGTCCACTTGTCGCCCCAGATGTCCTCGGGGGCTTCCATCAGGCAGCCGTTGACGTTGTCGTACGTCTTCGGGGTGCCCTTGGCGCGGTGCTTGGAGGCTTCCGTCTCCTGCGGGGGCTTCACGCCCTTGCCCTGGGTGTCGACCAGACCCAGCCATGGCGAGTAGGGGACGCGGATGAGGACGCGGCCCGCCTTCTTCACCTGGATCGTCAACTCGCCCTGCTCCGCCCGGTCGACCACCGCCGGTGGATCCGCCAGCGGGGTCGGGTCCGTCACCGCGAACAGCTGCCAGTTGGCGTCGCCCCAGATCTGCCTCAGGTACGGCATGCCGCGCTGCACGAGCTCACGTTCGCGTTCGCCGCCGTCGCCGTCCGGCTCGCCCTTCGGCAGCACCACGTAGTGCACGGCCCAGCGCTGCAGCCAGGCGTGGTAGTTCGCGGAGTTGAGCGTGTCGTCGTAGAAGAGCGGGTTGCGTTCCATGTCGGCCTGGCGGTTCCAGCCGCGGGCCAGGTTGACGTACGGCGCCAGCGCGGAGGCCTCGCGGTGCGAGCGCGCCGGGACCACCTCCACGCGGCCCCTCTCCGCGCCGACCACCTGGAGCTGGTGGACCAGCGGCGCCAGCTCGTGCGCCCAGGACGCCGCCGGTGTGGTGTGGATGATGTCGTCCACCGTCTTGACACCGATCCAGACGACGAAGCCGGTGAGCGCCACCACGGTGGCGTACCACTTCCGGCTGCGCGGCACCGTGAACGGCAGCGCCGCGACCAGCGCCACCCCCGCGAACAGCATCGCCAGGCGTGTGATGTTGGAACCGATCTGGGAGCTGATCAGCCAGACGAGCAGGACGGACAGCGCGTACACCGCCGCCGTGATCCGTACCGTCTTCCACTCCTCGGGCACCACGACCCGTACCAGGACCGCGAAGAGGAAGGGCAGGATCGTGGACGCCCAGGTCATCGGTTGTGTGCCGGAGAACGGGAACAGCCACGCGGACAGGGCCACCACGGCCGCGGGGGCCAGGCCCAGCGCCCACGCACCGGGGCGGCGCTTCTGCAGGAACAGCGCCACCGCGACCAGGCCCACGAACAGGCCCGCCACCGGGGAGGACATCGTGGCCAGCGCGGCCAGCGACGCCGCGGACAGCGCCTTCGCCCAGCGTTTGTGACGCAGGCGGTACGGCCAGCAGAACACGGCCGCGGTCGCGCCCAGCGCGAACACCATGCCGAGACCGAATGTGACGCGGCCCGAGATGGCGTTGCAGAGGAGTCCGAACACCCCGGCGAGGGCCGGCCACCGCGGCTCGCGGACGGCACGGCTGCGGATGAGGATCAGCGTCAGCAGGCCGGCCGAGGCCGTCCCGGCGATCATCATCGTCGTACGGACGCCGAGGACCGACATCAGATACGGCGACACGACGCTGTACGACACCGGGTGCATGCCCCCGTACCAGGCGAGGTTGTACGCCGAGTCGGGGTGCCGGCCGACGAACTCCGCCCACGCGTCCTGCGCCGCGAGATCCCCACCACTGTTCGCGAAGGTGAAGAACCAGATGAGGTGCAGCACTCCGGCGAGGGCCGTGGCGGCGAGGGCGGGATGGCGACGGGCCAGGTCGGCCGCGCGGGAGGAGCCCAGACGGGCGGCCAGGGCACGGAGGCGCCCCGGGGCCTTCGGGGCGTCCTGGGCGGGAGGTTCGGCGTCGGTGGCCGGGGCTGCGGGAACCGGCGGCGCCGGGGTCGGGACCGGGGCCGTCGGGGTCGGGACCGGGGTCTGGTGGACCGGGGCCTGAGGGGCCGGTCGGACCGGCGGGTCAGGGGTGGGTGCGCCCAGCGGTATTCGCGGTCTAGCTGATCCGTCCGGGTGATGTTCCCGGCCGGCGTCGTCGGCGTGTGTCGGCTCCGCTGTGGCCACCTGAAGGCACTCCCCGTGTCCTGTCTTTCCGTTCTCGGCCGCGTCCCGTTCGCTCCCGCTTCACGGCCGCGTCTCCGCGACCGGCGACCTGTCCCGATTCGTGACGCTAGCACGCACCCCGCCGCGGGGCCCCGGGGTGGGGCCGCGGCGGGGTGCTGCGGGGTGCCACTGTGTGCGGGTGCGCCCGGTTCAGCCCAGACGGGTCAGCTTGTCGGTGAAGCCCGGCTCGGCGAGGTCCTTCTGGAGAGCCACCGGGACCTTCACCGCGTGGCTGGAGCCATCGCCGACCGTGAGCTCGCCGACGACCTTGCCGGCCTTCGCCTCGTGCGGAGGCGCCGTGCCGTCGTCACCGATCGACAGCTTCGTCTTCAGACCCGGCCAGCCGACCGCCGTCAGGGTCTCGGTGGCGACCACCGGCGTCCTCCCGCCGAGCTGGTCGTCCAGGTATCCGACGACGTCGCCCTTCTTCACCACGGTGGCGGTGGTCAGGCTCTGCTGGATGGTGTCGATGAGCTTCTGGCTGTTGGTCAGCGCGAGTTGCAGGCTGTCCCAGACACGGCCGGTGTGGGCGTCCTGGTTGAGGACGGCGCCGTAGATCGTCCGCGTCCTGCCGTCGACCACCTTCGTCGCCGCCCACACCAGGTTGCCGCCGGCCGGGGTGGAGGAGCCGGTCTTCAGGCCGATCACGCCGACCTGCCTCACCAGCAGGTCGTTGTTGTTGTATATCGGCTTGTCCAGGCCGGGGATGTCCGCCTTGGCCATCCCGACGATGCTGCGGAACACCTCGTTCTGCATGACGGCCTCGGCCAGCTTCAGCTGGTCGACGGCCGTGCTCACGGTCGTCTTGTCCAGGCCGCTCGGGTCCGTGTACGTGGTGTGGGTCATGCCGAGCTTCTTCGCGGCGGCGTTCATCTTGCCGACGAAGGTGTTGTTGTCGGAGTCCCATCGGGCCAGCAGCCGCGCGACGTTGTTCCCCGACGGGATCATCAGCATCTGCAGCATCTGCCGCTCGGAGAACTTCTGGCCCTTCTTCATGGCCGCCGTCGACTCGTCCTCCTTCTTCGAGTCGTCCTCCGCCTGCTGGTCGGCGGTGATGGTCGGGCCGCCCTGGTTCCCCTTGAGCGGGTGCTCCTGGAGCGTGACGTACGCCGTCATGATCTTGGCGACGCTCGCGATCGGCTTCGGGCTCTGCTGCCCTTCGGTGCCGATCATGCCGACGCCTTCGACCTCTATGGCCGACTGGCCCTGGCCCGGCCAGGGCAGGTCGAGCTTCCCGCCCTTGAAGGTGTACGTCGCGTCGGCCGTCAGTGCGAGGGTCGGGGTCGGCAGCGGGCGGACAGCCTGCACGATCGCAAAGATGATCACCAGCAGCACGACCAGCGGCGACCAGATCTTGATGCGCCGCAGCACGGTGCGGACCGGGGTCTCCGGGGGCGGCGGGGTGTTCGTCAGCTCAGCGAGCAGATCCAGCGGCGGCTTGGGCGGGATCGGCTGCTGGGCGGTGCGCTCGGGGCCGACCTGGGGCATGGCGGTGGTCGCGTCGGCGGGACCCGCGGCGGGCTTCGACTCCGTGGACGCCGACTGCGTGGGCTTGGCCTGCGTGGGCTTGGCCTGCGGACGCTCGGCCGGGGTGGGCCGGGGCTCGTCCAGCGACTTCAACGGGACGAACCTGCTGGTGCGTTCGGCATCGGACTCGGGCTTGTCCGACTTGTCCGCCCAAGAGGGGCCGGACTTGTCGGAGGACTTGGCGTCACCCACCTTCAGCATGGTGGTGGGCTGGTCGACGGCGGGCGGCCGCACGGCCTTGAAGACGGCGGTGGGCTGGTCTACAGGGGGTTCGGAGTCCTTCTTGTCGCCGGAGTCGGAGTCGGAGTCGTCCTCTCCTTCCGACTCGTCGCCTTCTTCCCCTTTGCCCTCTTCTTCCGTCTTTTCCTCGCTCTGCTGCTTTTCCTGCTCTGCCTGCTTTGCCGACTTCTCTTCGGACTTGGGAGAGGCTTCGGGCTCGTTCTCGGCTACGGAGGTCGCAGACTCGGCGTCGGTGTCGTCAGTGCCGGTGTCCGTGTCGGTGTCCGCGTCGTCGCCCGATTCGGAGGCGTCCTCGGCCTCCGGCTCCGCTTCGGAGGCAGCCTGGGTCTCCGGCTCCGCTTCGGAGGCGTCGGCGTCGGAAGACCCGCTCTCCGGCTCCTCCGGCGACTCCTCCTCAGGCTCCGCAGGCTCCGCCTCGGCCCTCTCCTCGGCCTCGTCCTCCTCAGCGCTCCGTACCCACGAAGCCAGCGACGCACGCTCCCGCGCCTCGCTGTCGACCCCGTCGGCACCGGAGTCCGCCGTGTCCACAGGGCCCGCGTCCTCCTCGGCCTCCTCAACAGCCGTACCGGCGGAGCCGCCACGCAGCGACTTGGTCGAGAGCACCGTCGTAGCCTGGTCGACCCGCACCTTCTCGCCGGTCAGCGCGAGCCTCGGGTCGCGTCCGGCCTTGGCCGGCCCCGGAACCGGAGCCCCGCTCCCCGACGTCGTTTCCGCCGACGACCCCTGCTGCTTCGACCTGTCGGGGGACTCGCCCGCCACCGATGCCTCCTCCGTGCGCCGCGCACCCACGTGCGCCCCTTGCCCAACCGTGAACCGCCGCCCGGACACCGCTGCCCGAACCATGTACCAGTGTCCTGTGTGAGAGATTGACCCCTGGGCTAGACGAGAACGACATACCTACCGGTTCCACTACATTCCGGTCACGCACCCTCGACAGACCAATGTGAGAGGGGTCACCCTGTCTCTCATCCACGCGGGGAGGCATGGATGGGCAGGAGCCGCAGAACACTTCCGGAGGAGCTTCTGCTGCTGGCACTGGACCCGGCCACGGGTACCACTGCACAGCCGCAGTCGCTCGACCTCGGTCTGGCCGGAGCACAGCTAGTGGAGCTGGCGCTGGCCGGACGGATAGCCCCAGACGGGGATCGTATCGCCGTGGTGGTACCACGGCCGACTGGAGATCCGACTTTGGACAGCGCGTTGGAGTTGCTGCGCAGGCGTGGCGCTCCCGTGCGGGCCGTCCACTGGATCGGCGGGCCCCGTCTCGGGCTCCGCCAGATCTACCTCTCGCATCTGGAGCGGTGCGGCATGGTCCAGGCCGTGCCAGGCCAGATGTGCGGGGTGCTGCCGACGACTCGCTACCAGGCGACTGACACGGCCATCAGCCGGGAGATCAGGTCCCGGCTGGATTCCGCGATCCGTACCGGCGTTCCGCCGGACCCGCGGACCGCGGCGCTCGCCGCACTGGCCCACGCGGTCGGTCTCGGCAAGCACCTGTATCCGGGCAACGAGGGCCGCTCGTCCCGTTCCCGGCTGCGGGATCTGATCAGGCACGACCCCATGGGCGGCCTCGTGGCGCACGCCGTGATGGACGTCCAGAACGGCGTGGGCGCTCAGCCGCGCCGCAACCCGGCCGCCGGCGCCAGGTCCGCGGCGGAACCCGCACGCGGTGTTCCGATGCAGCCGCGCCACGGATCCATGGCGCGCGTCGTGGCCCACTGAGCCGAAGCGCCACAGTCCGGCAGCACCACGGCACGTCCCCTGCCGAACCAGCGGAATCGGTACGGCAGGACAGCGGGAGCGCAGTGTGCGGCGCCCGCCAGCAGTCCCGAGACCCGTTCGGGAGCCGCCCGGCCGCGCGGGGTGGTGAGACCGTACGTCCTTCGCGACGACACGGACTCACCGCCCCGCGCGGCCGCATGCGTACTCCCCTCGTGCGGTAAGGGGCTCGGTGCGTACGGGATTCCGTGCGAGGGGCGCCGAACTGTTCGATATCCGGGGTGCCGTGGGCCCCACTTCGGGCCAACGGCCGCCCAAGGAAGGCGTGGTCGCCGCATATCCGCGGTTTCCCAGCGGTAGGAAGCACCTTGGTGGCAATCTGCTCAGCAGCAGATACGCAAAGTAGAGGCACGCAGCCGGAGGTGCACGTACGTGGCGTCGAATGTCAATCCCACCGTCCGGCGACGCCGGCTGGGCCAGGAACTGCGCCGGCTCCGGGAACTCAAGGGCATGACCGCCGAAGAGGTGGCCGAGCGGCTGCTGGTGTCACAGTCGAAGATCAGCCGCCTGGAGAACGGCCGCCGCAGCATCAGCCCGCGTGACGTCCGGGACCTGTGCGGAGTCTACGAGGTCGAGGACCAGCGTGTCGTCGAATCGCTGATGGAGATGGCCCGTGACTCCCGCCAGCAGGGCTGGTGGCACGCGTTCGGGGACATCCCCTACAGCGTCTACATCGGCCTGGAGACCGACGCGGAGTCGCTGCGCGTCTACGAACCGCAGATCATCACCGGCCTGCTGCAGACCCGTGCGTACGCCGAGGCGCTCATCCAGGGCGCGCTGCCCGAGACGTCGCCGGCCGACATCGAGAAGCGCGTCCAGGTGCGGATGCGCCGCCAGGAACGTATCTCCGCCGAGAACAACCCGCTGCGCCTGTGGGTGGTGCTGGACGAGGCGGCGCTGCGCCGGCAAGTGGGCGACAACCTGGTCATGCGGGAGCAGTTGGAGCACCTGGCGGAGATGTCCCGGCTGCCGCACGTCACCGTGCAGGTGCTGCCGTTCGAGGTGGGGGCGCATCCCGGTCTCAACGGCCAGTACGCGATCCTGGAGTTCGCCGACGCGGCCGACTCGAGCGTGGTGTACCTCGAGGGCGTCACCAGCGACCTGTACCTGGAGAAGGCGCAGGACGTGCAGAAGTACGCCGTGATGTACGAGCACCTGCGGGCGCAGGCCCTGAATGTGGAGCAGTCCCGCAAGTTCATCGAGGACGCGGCCAAGAGCTACGCCTCCTGAGCCCGCCGGCCAGCGAGTGGCGGATCCTACACCCGTGGATAATCCGGGCGTAAGAACCCACTGGAATATGCCACCCGGTCGAGTGAACGGCTCCTCCGGACAGGGATGTTGCCGAGTAGCGTCGATCACGCCACCAGTCAACAAGTTGGCGCGATTCGCATCGCGGAATCCGTGAGGGGCCCGCGGCGCGGTCACAGCAACTCAGCAACTCGCTACCGGAGTGAACATGGCTGTTCTTCAGGGGGCCACGGCAACGTGGACCAAGTCGTCGTACTCGGCCGGAAACGGCGCCTGCGTCGAGGTCAAGTCGCCCCTTCCTTCGGCACTGTTCGTGCGGGACTCGAAGGTCACCCAAGGACCCGTCCTGGCCTTCCCCGCCGATGCCTGGAACACGTTCGTGGCGTCGATCAAGTAGTGCCGAGCGGCCCCACCACGCCCACGACAGAGCCCTCTCGACTGGCCCGCCGTCCCGGCCGAGGGGGCTGCGTTCTTCGGCGGCTCGGTTCGCCTCCGCGGCCACCCCCGTTCAGAAGATTCAGCGGAGCCGATCCACGTACCGGTCCGTCCCCGGCACCGTGGGAATGAACGGGGCCACCAACTCCACCCTGCCCAGCCCGCTTTCCGTGACCGCCCCGTCCAGTCCCGTGAAGTGTTCCTCCCAGCACTCCCCGGGATCCTCCTCCAGGAACCACAGCAGGGTCAGGCGCGTGTCCACACCCTCCACCTGCTTCACATAGGTCATTCGGTCGCCCGGCAGCGGCGTCGGGCGGAAGACGGTCACCATGGCCGCCGGGGAGCCCGCCAGGCGCCGCGGCAGATGCCGGGTGCGCAGCCACTCCAGCAGGCCGGCGCGCTGCTCGGGGCCGTCGGCGTCGACCACCTGCAGGACCAGGCCCGCGTACGGGTGGTCCAGCGCGTGAACATCGCGCGGTCCGCCCGCGCCGTCCCGGTACACCGTCGTCTCGTAGTCCTGGAACGCCGTGAAGACGTGGGTACGGTCCTGGTAGACGCGTGCGTCACGGTTGAGACGCTTGTTGATGGCGACCGTCCAGCGCATGTGGTCGTCGTAGCGGCCGTCCGTGATCCAGTACGTCGACAGATAGCAGCCCGCCGTCACCGGCTGCGCGACCGCCGACTTCTCGGGGTAGCGCAGGAGTTGGAGATCGCGGGTGGCGACCCAGCGGCGGCCGGCGTACATCCACGGCATGGCCATGGCGCCGGCGTAGTAGTGGTCGTCCTCGTACCAGCGGTTGTAGGCGTACTCGTGCCCCGGGTGCGGTTCCACCATGGTGATCAGCGCATGGCCCGGGCGGACGCCGTAGGGCCCCACGGCGGCCAGCTCCGCGTACACCTCGCTGCGCGTGTCCTCGCCGCCCTCGCTGCCTTCCCTCATGCCGCTTCCCCCTTTTTCCCTTCCGTCCTCGGCCGGTCGCCCATACTCTGACGCTCCGTCAGCTAAACCGCCAGAGCCCGAGCCGGGAGGGGTCCCCATGTCGCTGCTCCAGGGCAGGACCGTCGTCGTGTCGGGGGTCGGCGCCGGACTCGGCCACCAGGTTGCCGCGGCCGTCGTGCGCGACGGCGGCAACGCCGTGCTCGGGGCGCGTACGGAGGCGCACCTCGCGAAGACCGCCACAGCACTCGACCCGGACGGAGCGCACACGGCGTACCGGGCGACCGACATCACCGACGAGGCGCAGTGCGAGGCGCTCGCCGCACTGGCGGTGGAGCGGTTCGGGAGGATCGACGCGGTGGTCCACGTCGCGGCCTGGGACAGCTGCTTCGGCGGCCTTCAGGACGCGGATTTCGCCACCTGGCAGTCGGTCATCGACGTGAACCTGCTCGGGACGCTGCGGATGACGCGGGCGTGCCTGCCGAGCCTCAGGACGTGCGGCGGCTCGGTCGTCTTCATCGGCACCCAGTCGTCGGTGGCCGCGCCCTCCCAGGTGCGGCAGGCGGCGTATGCGGCGTCGAAGGGGGCGCTGACCAGCGCGATGTACTCGCTGGCGCGGGAGCTCGGCCCGTACCGGATCCGGGTCAACACGGTCCTGCCCGGGTGGATGTGGGGTCCGCCCGTCGAGGCGTACGTGCGCTTCACCGCCCACACCGAGGGCGTACCGGAGGCGGAGGTGAGAAAGCGCCTCACCGACCGCATGGCGCTGCCCGACCTGGCCACGGACGGCGACGTGGCGGACGCCGTGGTGTTCCTGGCCTCCGACCGGGCGCGCGCGATCACGGGCCAGTCCCTGCTGGTGAACGCGGGTGAGCTGATGCGATGACCCGCGGCTTCGAGCAACGGCCTGAACGGACATGTACGCACCCGGCCGGAAATAGCCCTCGTTGGCCATGTACGTGAACGACTCTCAGCCAACAGAACGATTTTACCTTCCCTTGACCAGTACGCCGGTTGTCGTGCTCATGCGCCGGAACCCACCATGAGCGGGCAGTTCGGCAGGGAGGGAGGGGCACATGAACGGGTTCGACTGGGCCGTCCTGGTCGCGTACTTCGGCGTGATGACCGCGATCGGCGTCTGGTCCCACAAACGCGTGGACGACGTCAGCGACTTCTTCACCGCGGGCGGCAGGATGCCGTGGTGGCTGTCCGGCATCTCGCACCACATGTCCGGCTACAGCGCGGTGATGTTCACGGGATACGCCGGCATCGCCTACACCTACGGCATCACCTCCTACGTCACCTGGGCCCTGCCCATCGCCATCGGCGTAATGATCGGCGCCAAGCTGTTCGCGCCGCGCCTGAACCGGCTGCGCTCACGGCTGCGCGTGGCCTCGCCGCTGGAGTACCTGAAGGACCGCTACAACGTGCGCACCCAGCAGGCGCTGGCCTGGTCCGGCATCCTGCTGAAGATCGTGGACGTGGGCGCGAAGTGGGCGGCGATCGCCACGCTGCTGAGCGTCTTCACCGGGGTCACGATCACCCAGGGCATCATCATCACCGGTGGCATCACGGCGGTGTACTGCACGATCGGCGGTCTGTGGGCGGACGCGCTGACCGAACTGGGCCAGTTCGTCATCCAGTTGCTGGCGGGTCTGGCCATGCTCGTCATCGCGCTGCACAAGATCTCCGAGCAGGGCGGTCTGTCCAAGGCGCTGGACTCGCCGAAGCTGGACGGTCACGGGCACGGGTTCGCGGGCCCGTACATGACGGTCTTCTTCATCTCCTACCTGTTCATCAAGCTGTTCGAGTACAACGGCGGCATGTGGAACCAGGCCCAGCGCTACATGGCGACGGGCAGCGCCAAGGAGGCGACCCGGTCCGCTCTGCTGTCGGCGGGCCTGTGGTTCGTCTGGCCCGTCATCCTCTTCATCCCGATGTGGCTCTCCCCGCTCCTGGTCACCGTGAAGAAGCCGGACGGCTCGGACGCGTACGGCCTGATGACCGAACAGCTGCTGCCGCACGGGCTGCTGGGCCTGGTCGTCGTGGGCTTCTTCTCGCACACGATGGCCATGTGCTCCTCCGACGCGAACGCGATCGCGGCCGTGTTCACGCGGGACGTGGTACCGGTGCTGTCGAAGGCGGCGCGCTCGTGGAACACGCGGACGGGTCTGATCGCGGGCCGCGTGACGACGGTCGCGTTCCTCGGCCTGTCGATGGCGGTGGCGACGCAGGTCAACTCGCCCACGTTCAAGGACATCATCACGGTCGTCATCAAGTGGGTGGCCGGCCTGATGGGCCCGATCGCGATCCCGTTCATCCTCGGCCTGCTGCGGCCGTTCCGTAGGTCGGGCCCGACGGCGGCGCTCGTCAGCTGGGCGGCGGGTCTGCTGGCCTTCTTCTTCGTCAACTACAACCTGGACTTCTCCCAGCGTACGAACGTGAAGCTGGAGTACCAGGTGGCCCTGCCGATGGTGGTCTCGCTGGTCCTGTACGTCCTGATCGGCCTGGTGAAGCCGGAGGACACCCCCGAGCGGGACGCGATCATCGAGAAGATCAACACCGACGACGACGGGGCGACGCTGGCGGTGCCGACTCCGGGTACCGCCAGCCCGTCCGGGGTCTAGTGCCACAACCGGCACGAGGACGCCGCGCCCGACGGGGGTACCGGAGGCGGAGCCCCTGGGTGGTGGCCGGGCAACAGTGCCCTACGCCCGGGGGTACCGCTCCAGCCACCCCGGCGCGGACCCCGTGGGGCTGTGCAGCGCGGCGCCCTGCGTCATCTCCATCGCGAAGTCGTCCGCCAGGACCAGCATCGTGGGACGGCCCTCCAGCTCGGCCAGCCAGGCCGGCGGGAGGGCCGTCTCGCCGTGCAGCGCCCCCAGCAGGCCACCGGTCAGGGCTCCCGCCGCCCCTGAGGGACCCCTCTGGTTCACGGCGAGGCACAGCGCGTGCCGGACGTCCTCCCCCACCACCGTGCAGTACACGGCGACCGCCAGCACCCCGGCCGCCGTACCGTCCCCGGCCAGTTCCTCGATCCGGTCGGGCGTCGGCATGCCCTGCCGTACCGCTCCCAGGGCGTGCTGCAAGGCGTCCGCGACCTGCTGCTGCCCCGGCCGCGGGGCGAGCAGTGCCAGGGCCCGCTGCACGCCGGCGTCGGGCCCCTCCCCGCGCGCCAGCGCGTGCAGGATCACGGCGTACGCGCCTGCCGCGAGGTACGCCGTGGGGTGCCCGTGCGTCTGCGCCGCGCACTCGATCGCCAGTTGCAGCACCAGTTGCGGCTCCCACCCGACGAGCAGCCCGAACGGCGCGGAGCGCGCCGCGGCTTCGGGCCCCTGATCGCCGGGGTTCTTCGGCGCGTCCAGCGTGCCCATCGTGTCGTCGCCGAGGCCGAGCAGACAGGCCCGGGCCGGCGAGCGCCGGGCGTACAGCCACTCCTCGCGGGCCAGCCAGCCGTCCTCCTTGCGTCGCTCGTCGGGACCCCAGTCCCGCTGGGTGGCCGCCCAGCGCAGATACGCCCGGTGCAGATCGGTCGGCGGATGCCAGGCGCCGGTGTCACGGCGGACCTGGGCGCGGATGAGCCCGTCCACGGAGAACAGGGTGAGCTGCGTGTGGTGCGTGATCGCGCCACGCCGGCCGTGCCCGAACGCCAGGTCCGTCAGCCCCTGCGGCCCGTGGGCCTGCCGGATCTCCTCCAGGGTGAGCCCGTCGACCGGCGCGCCCAGGGCGTCGGCGACGGCCACACCGAGCAGCGTGCCGCGCACCCGGCTGCGGAAGTCCTGCTGCTCGGCGCGCCCCCAGACGGCACCGGCTGTCGCACCCACCCCAGGCCTCCTCACGGCACCGCACGCACCTCAGACGCGCAGCACTGTAATCGAGCGGGAGCGCGCGGCTCATGGCTGCGGAACGTCATGCACACCACACTTCCGTGACCGCCCGAAAATCCTCTGTGAGCGGCCGAAAGCCGTCTCCATAGTTGGATCATGGCCGAAACAACGAGAAGCCCCCACACCCGGTCCGCGCTCCCCCTCGCCGCGACCCTCCTCACCGGCACGATCGCCCTCTACATCGCGCTCGTCGCGTTCGGGAACATCACCGACTTCGGCACCAACCAGCAGTTCGTCCGGCACGTCCTCGCGATGGACACCACCTTCAAGGACGACGACCTGATGTGGCGCGCCATCACCTCGCACGCCTGGGAGGACGCCGCGTACGTGGCGATCATCGCCTGGGAGACGGCCGCCGCCCTGATCCTGATCGCCGCGACCTGCCTGTGGGCCCGCCACCACCCGCGCGCCCGGTGGTTCTCGGACATCGGCCTGCTGATGCTCCTGCTGCTCTTCGGCGCCGGGTTCGTCGCGATAGGCGGCGAGTGGTTCGCGATGTGGCAGTCCAAGACCTGGAACGGCCTGGACGCGGCCGTCCGGGTCATCGTCCTGACCGGGGTGGTGCTGCTGGTGACGCACCTGCCGGGGGCGACTCGGGACGAGGGCTGAGCGGTCCTCGGCGAGGCCCCCGGCACGTCACGTGCCGGGGCGCTCAGTTCTCCAGCACCGGCAGCAACTCCGGCAGATGCCCGTCGGACGCCTCCGCCGCCCGCTGCCGCTCCTCCGGGACCTCGCCGTAGACCGTCGTGCGGGGCCTCGCCGGGCGGCCCGCCGCCTCCGCGACCGCGATCAGTTCCCTGATCGACTTGTACGAGCCGTAGGAGGAGCCCGCCATGCGGGAGATCGTCTCCTCCATCAGGGTGCCGCCCAGGTCGTTCGCGCCGGAGCGGAGCATCTCCGCCGCACCCTCCGTACCCAGTTTGACCCAGCTTGTCTGGATGTTCGGGATGTGCGGGTGCAGCAGGAGGCGCGCCATCGCCGTGACCGCGCGGTTGTCCCGCATCGTCGGGCCGGGGCGGGAGATGCCGGCCAGGTACACCGGGGCGTTGGTGTGGATGAAGGGCAGGGTGACGAACTCCGTGAAGCCGCCTGTCCGTTGCTGGATGCCGGCGAGGGTGCGCAGATGGCCCAGCCAGTGGCGGGGCTGGTCGACGTGGCCGTACATCATCGTCGACGAGGAGCGGATGCCCAGTTCGTGCGCCGTCGTGACGACCTCGATCCAGGTCGCCGTGGGCAGCTTGCCCTTCGTCAGGACCCAGCGCACCTCGTCGTCCAGGATCTCCGCCGCGGTGCCGGGGATCGTGTCCAGGCCCGCTTCCTTCGCCGCCGTCAGCCAATCGCGAATCGACATGCCGGTGCGGGTCGCCCCGTTGACCACCTCCATCGGGGAGAAGGCGTGCACATGCATGCCGGGGACGCGGGACTTCACCGCCTTCGCGATGTCGAAGTACGCCGTCCCGGGCAGGTCCGGGTGGATGCCGCCCTGCATGCACACCTCGACCGCGCCCACGTCCCAGGCCTGCTGGGCGCGGTCCGCGACCTGCTCCAGGGAGAGCGTGTAGGCGTCCGCGTCCGTGCGGCGCTGCGCGAACGCGCAGAAACGGCAGCCCGTGTAGCAGACGTTCGTGAAGTTGATGTTCCGGGTGACGATGTACGTCACGTCGTCGCCGACCGCCGACCTGCGCACGTCGTCCGCGATGCGGCACAGCGCGTCCAGCGCCGGGCCGTCCGCGTGCAGCAGCGCCAGCGCCTCGTCGTCGTCGAGCCGCGTCGGGTCGTCGGCGGCCGTGCGCAGCGCCGCCCGTACGTCGGCGTCGATGCGCTGCGGTGCCATACCGGGCGCCGCCGCCTCCCGCAGCGCCTCCCAGTCGCCGTACACCTCGTCGAAGTCGTCCCGCCGGTCGCCCGTACGGCCGTCGCTGTCGATCGTGCGGTGCAGGTCGGTGCGTCCGGCCGCGACGAACACCTCCTCGGGTTCCTGCCAGGGGTGTCCCTCGACCACCGCGTCCTCACGGGCCAGGCCCGTCTCCGGGTCCGCCAGCGCCGCCACGTGGGGTCGCAGCCGCGGGTCCAGCCAGGGCTCCCCGCGCCGGACGAACTCCGGGTACACGCACAGGCGTTCCCGCAGGGCGAAGCCCGCCGCCGCGGAACGCTCCCGCAGCCGCTCGATCTGCGGCCAGGGCCGCTCGGGGTTCACATGGTCGATGGTCAGCGGCGACACCCCGCCCCAGTCGTCGATGCCGGCGCCGATGAGCCGCTCGTACTCCCCGTCGACCAGGTTCGGCGGTGCCTGCAGACAGGCGGAGGGGCCCATGATGTGCCGGGCCACGGCCACCGCCGCGACCAGCTCGTCCAGTTCGGCGTCCGGCATCCCGCGCATCGCCGTGTCCGGCTTGGCGCGGAAGTTCTGGATGATCAGCTCCTGGATGCCGTGGTAGGCGCGGGACACCTTCCGCAGCGCGAACAGCGACTCGGCGCGCTCCTCGTAGGTCTCGCCGATGCCGATGAGGAGACCGGAGGTGAAGGGGACGGAGGAGCGGCCGGCGTCCTCCAGCACCCGCAGGCGGACCGCCGGTTCCTTGTCGGGGGAGCCGTAGTGGGGGCCGCCCGGCTCCGACCACAGCCGGGTCGCCGTCGTCTCCAGCATCATGCCCATCGACGGGGCGACCGGCTTGAGCCGCTGGAAGTCGGTCCAGGACATCACACCGGGGTTGAGGTGCGGCAGCAGGCCCGTCTCCTCCAGGATCCGGATGGAGATGGCCCGTACATAGGCGATCGTGTCGTCGTAGCCGTGCGCGTCCAGCCACTCGCGCGCCTCGGGCCAGCGGTCCTCCGGCTTGTCGCCGAGGGTGATCAGGGCTTCCTTGCAGCCCAGGGCGGCGCCCTTGCGGGCGATGTCGAGGACCTCGTCCGGGGACATGAACATCCCGTGCCCGGCGCGGCGCAGCTTGCCCGGCACGGTGACGAAGGTGCAGTAGTGGCACTTGTCGCGGCACAGGCGGGTCAGGGGGATGAAGACGCTCTTCGAGTACGTGATGACGCCGGGCCGGCCGGCGGCCTCGAGGCCCGCGTCGCGCACCCGGGCGGCGGACGCGGCGAGGTCGTCGAGGTGCGCGCCGCGGGCCTGGAGCAGCACCGCGGCTTCGGTGACGTCGAGAGCGACACCGTCTCGGGCGCGTTTGAGGGCGCGACGCATGGAGTTCTCGGTGGGGCCGGTTCCGGAGGTCGCGGAAGTCGTCATCCCTCGAGCATACGTATGCGTTGATCAGGTCATACAGGGCGTACGTGCGTCGGTGGGGCGGTTCACCCGTTACAGGGCGTCACCGGTTGCCGTGGCCATCCGCTGTTACGCCGACCCCTGGCTGCCGATCGGCTTCCCGTGCACTGGAGTTCACGGGTGAACACGACAGTGGTGTCCGCCATCCCTGCACCACCCCTGTCATCCGACACATCGGGAGCAGCAGCATGTGCGAGGACGACCACGGCACCGGCATGGGAAGACGCGCACTGTTCGTGACGGGTGCGGCCGCCGCGCTTACGTTGGGAACCGTGAGCTTCTCCGAGGGCCCCGCCGCCGAGGCGGCCGACAACCGGGAGACGAGGACGGTGCGCGGCACGCTGCCCACCGGCTCCCCCGACTTCGTGTACCTGCCCGTCGACGTCCCCGAGGGCGTCCGTGAGATCCACGTCGCCTACACCTACGACAAGCCGCCCGTCCCGGCCGGCACCCAGGGCAACGGCCTGGACATCGGCATCTTCGACGAGCGCGGCACCGAGCTGGGCGGCAAGGGCTTCCGCGGCTGGTCCGGCGGCGCGCGCAGGGAGTTCTTCGTCCGCGCGGACGACGCGACCCCCGGCTACATCCCGGGCCGCATCCGCCCCGGCACCTGGCACATCGTGCTGGGCCCGTACACGGTGGCGCCGCAGGGCCTGACGTACGAGGTCACGATCACGCTCACCCACGGCGCGCAGGGCGAGACCCCGAAGCCCGTGTACCCGCCGTCCCGGGCCAAGGGCCGGGGCCGCGCCTGGTACCGCGGGGACTGCCATCTGCACTCCTGGTACTCCGACGGCCGCCGCACGCCCGCCGAGATCGCGGCACTGGCCCGGGCGGCCGGTCTGGACTTCATCAACAGCTCCGACCACAACACCCACTCCTCGCACGCCCACTGGGCCGACCAGGCGGGCGACGACCTGCTGATCATGACGGGCGAGGAGGTGACGACCCGCAACGGCCACGTGGTGGCGCTGGGCACCGACCCGGGCACGTTCATCGACTGGCGCTACCGGGCCCGTGACAACCGCTGGGCGCGCTACGCCCAGCAGATCCGCCGCGCGGGCGGCCTGGTCGTCCCGGCGCATCCGCACGCCACCTGCGTGGGCTGCGGCTGGAAGTTCGGCTTCGGCGAGGTGGACGCGGTCGAGGTGTGGAACGGCCCCTACACCCCGGACGACGAGGTGGCGCTCGCGGAGTGGGACCACACGCTGGTGGCGTCGGTCCGTCAGGGGCACGGCCGGTGGCTGCCGGCGATGGGCAACAGCGACGCGCACCGCACCCCCGACGCGGTGGGCAGCCCGCAGACGGTGGTCCTCGCCGACGACCTGACCCGCGAGGCCGTTCTGGAGGGCATCCGCGCGGGCCGCTCGTACGTCGCCGAGTCGAAGAACCTCTCCCTGACCTTCACCGCCTCGGGCAGCCGCGGCGAGCAGGCGGGGATCGGCGAACGGCTGCGGGTGGACCGCGACACCCCGGTCACGGTCCGCCTGGAGGTGCGGGGCGCCCCTCGCTGCACGATCCGCTTCGTCACCGACCAGGGCGTGCTGTTCACGAGCGACCCGCTGCCGGTGACCGGCTCGGGCACGGCCGAATGGCGTACGACAGCGTCGTACGCGGCCTACGTCCGGGCCGAGCTGCGGCACGAGGCGGCGGCGGGCCCGGTGCCGGGGGCGCTGGGCGCGTTCACCAACCCGATCTTCCTGGGCGGGGCGTAGAGGCACCCGCGGGGCGCGCGGCCGTTCTCCGCGCGCCCCGGTCCCCGGTCTGCGAGACTGCGCGGAGTGCCCAGCAGTGTCCCGCCGTCGAGGAGAGCGAGGGACGATGTCGGACTTCGTCGACCGCAAGTACCGTGCCGTCACGGCGTTCCAGCGCCGGATGAACCCGGTGCTGCGCCGCCTGCCCCTCCAGACGGTCCTGGAGACGACGGGCCGCGTGTCCGGACTGCCGCGCCAGACCCCGGTGGGCGGCCGCCGCGTCGGGAAGTCCTTCTGGCTGGTGTCGGAATACGGCGAGAAGTCCCAGTACGTCCGCAACATCCAGGCGAATCCACGCGTCCGGGTGCGCATCCTGGGCCGCTGGCACACGGGCACGGCCCACCTGCTCCCGGACGACGACCCCCGGGCCCGCCTGAAGCAACTGCCGCGCATGAACAGCATGGCGGTACGGGCCCTCGGGGCACAGTTGCTCACGGTACGGGTGGACCTGGACGGCTAGCTTGATCTTTAACCTGTGCGGCGGGGTCGTGGGTTCGTTGACTTCTTCGTTCGCTGCTTCCCGGCGCTTGGTTTGGAGACTGTGTGCACGT
>NZ_JBIWIM010000012.1:0-220869 GCF_044764595.1 Streptomyces sp. NPDC093984
CCGACAGTTCCACTCCAAGGCAGCTGCGGCCAGTTGTCGCACGGGTCAGGCTCCGGCCCCCTGCGACACACCATGATCCTCACAGTTGTCGCAGATCACGTGGACCGCCAGGCCGGGATCGGTCTGGCGGTCGATCTGGTCGAGGAAGTCACGAAAATCGACTGCCCGGTGCTGCGCGGACAACTTCCCGATCACCTTGCCGGTTGCGGTGTTCAGGGCGGCGAAGAGGTCCACGGTGCCGTGCCGGACGTAGTCGAAGCTGCGGCGCTCAGGGGTGCCGGGCACCATCGGCAGCACCGGAGCAGTGCGCTCCAGGGCCTGGATCTGCGGTTTCTCATCCACCGCGAAGACCGCGGCGTTCGCCGGCGGGGCGAGATACAGCCCGACCACGTCGCGGATCTTGTCGATCAGCAGCGGGTCGGGAGAGATCTTGAAGTCCTGCGCGCGCCAGGGCTGCAGGCCGAAGGCCCGCCAGATCCGCAGCACGCTCGTCGGTGAGATCCCCACCCGCCGGGCCAGCTCCCGCTTCGACCAGTGCGTGGCACCCTCGGGGACCTCTCCAAGGGTGCGCACCACCACCTCCTCCACCTGGGCATCGGTGATGGTGCGCGGCACCCCCGGACGCGGTTCGTCGGACAAGCCGTCCAGCCGGTCTCTCAGGAACCTGGTGCGCCACCGCGCCACCGTCTTGCGGTCCATCCCCAGCCGCGCGGCAACGGCCGTGTTGTTCCCGCCCGCAGCGCAGGCGAGCACGATCCGCGCCCGTTTCGCCAGACCTTGGGCCGTGGACCGCCGCTTGGCCCAGTTCTGCAACGTCAGCCGCTCAGCCTCCGATAACACCAGCGGCTCCAGCCTGGTATCGCCCATGCCCACAGAACAGCGCGCCAGGACGTGCCGCGTCAGGCACATCCCATGATCTGAAACAGAACACGACTCACGAGGCGACCAAAGACCTCAAGACCGGATCACTAGGCGACCGCGCCCCGTACGGACCGGAGCCGCCTCCCGCGCTGATGAACAACCGGTCTCGCCGTTCTGAGGCTGCCTTCCGCTGCCACGGTGACCGCTGCTGTCACTCGTGAACGAAACCCGCGGTGAGCGAACCACCGCCGCTCAGCCGCAGCGCCAGGCGCCACGGGGCCGACGCTCACCCCAGTCGGGCGGCGAGCCCCCCGGTGCACCGCACCTCGTCCCCGGCGGTGATCAGCAGCGCCTCCACGTCCGGCAGGGACTCCAGCCAGGCCAGCCCCGCCCGCGACCCCATCGCGAACGC
Source organism: Streptomyces sp. NPDC093984 (assembly GCF_044764595.1). NCBI lineage: Bacteria > Bacillati > Actinomycetota > Actinomycetes > Kitasatosporales > Streptomycetaceae > Streptomyces > Streptomyces sp. NPDC093984. The sequence goes on from NZ_JBIWIM010000012.1 coordinate 1,274, forward strand.
CGCCGTGGCCCAGGCATCCGCCCAAGTCAGGCTGGGGCCCACCACCGTCACCGCCACCAGGTCGGTCACCGCGGAGCGCCCCGTGCGCGGGTCCACGATGTGCGCGCCGCGCTCCGCGGTACCCGAGGTGGCCACGGCGAGCTCCTCCGCGCCGGCCGCGGACACCACCGCCGCCAGCCCGCCGGGCCGCAGCGGATCCGACACGCCGACCCGCCAGGGCCGGTGCGGTTCCGGCATGCCGTACATCTGCACGTCCCCGCCGCCGTTGACGCTCACCCCGCTCGCCCCGGCCGCCGCCAGACGCCGGGCCGCGCGCTCCACCGCCCAGCCCTTCACGATCCCGGTCGGATCGATCCGGCCCGCGAACCGGGTGCTGAACCAGCCGTCGCTGACCCGTTCCGCCTGCGCGCCCAGGGCGAGCACCTCGGCGACCTCCGGGTCACAGTCCTGCGCACTCACCTCACCGCGGGCGAGCCGCGATATCTGGCTGTCCTTCCGGTAGGGGCTGAACACCTCGTCCACCCGGTGGAGATGGGCGATCGCCTCCTCCAACGCGGTCTGTACCGCCTCGGGTTCGCCGCCGCGCACGTCGAAGGAGAAGACGGTGCCCATCACCTCCTCCGCGTGGCGCAGCACGGGCGGTGCCTCGGGGTCGGTCACCTGGTCCGCCACTCAGCCACCGGCCTTGTCCAGGGCCGACTGCAGGGACTGCTTGTATCCGGTGCTGGTATAGGTCGCGCCGGAGACCGCATCGATGTTCGCACTCTGTGCGCTCACCGCCTCCTGGTTGAGCTTGGGCACGGCCATGGCGGTCTTCTGGTCGCTGAGCCCGCCCTTGGGCGCCTGCACCGCCTCGGCCCTGGTGATCTTTCCGCCGCTCACGGTCACGCGGACCTGGACGGGGCCGTACTGGGTCTGCGCCACGTTACCGGTGACCGTACGCGCCTGGGCCGCCGCCCCCGAGGACCCCGCAGCCCCTGACGACCCCGACGCCCCGGAGCCGCCCGCGGACCCGGACGAGGCCGCGCCGCCGGAGGTGGCCTTCGCCTTGTCGAGCGCCGACTGCAGGGACTGCTTGTACCCCCCGCTCGTGTACGTGGCGCCGGAGACCGCGTCGATCTGCGCGCTCTGCGCGGCGACCGCCTCCTGGTTGAGTTTGGGGACGGCCATGGCGGTCTTCTGGTCGCTGAGCCCGCCCTTGGGTGCCTGCACCGCCTCGGCCTTGGTGATCTTCCCGCCGCTCACGGTCAGGCGCACCTGGACCGGGCCGTACTGCGTCTTGGCCACCTCACCGGTGACGGTCCGGGTGCCGGTCTGCTGTCCACTGCCGCCCTGCGGCGACTCCTGGGCGGCGGCGGTCTGCTGCGGTGCGGCACCGCCCGCCGCCTGGGCCGAGGCGGGACCCGAGGCCGGCTTCAGGGACAGCAGCAGCACGATCCCGGACACGGTGGCGGCGGTGGCGAGCACGACACGCCGTACGGGGTGGCTCTTCCTCATCTTCTTCCAGGCTCCTGGTTTCCCGTCGCTCACATCTCGAACGACTCGTGATGGATGCGGCGGGCGGGGACCCCCGCGCCGCGCAGTGCTTCGTACACCTGCTGCGCGAAGCCGGGCGGCCCGCACATGAAGACGTCGTGGCGGTCGATGTCCGGCAGCTTCCGGCTCAGGGTTTCCGCCGAGATGTCGGGACGCTCCCCGTCCGGGCTGTTGACCGCGTACATCAGCCGGGCGCCGCGCTCCTCCGCGATCTGCGCCAGCTCGTCCCACAGGGCCAGGTCCTGGGTGGTGTTGGCGCGGTAGAGGAGCGTGATGTCGCCGGGGGCGCCCGGCAGCGTCTCGAACAGGGCCCGCATCGGCGTGATGCCGACACCGCCGGCCACCAGCAGCACCTTGCCCCGGCTGCGCCGGTCGGCGGTCAGCGCTCCGTACGGGCCCTCCGCCCACACCCGCGTCCCGGGCTCGAGGTCCCGCAGCGCGGAGCTGTGGTCACCGATCGCCTTCACCGTGATCCGGAGCATGTTCGGGCGGGGCGCCGCCGACAGCGAGTACGGGTGCGAGCTGAACCGCATCCCGGGCGCGAGGAACCGCCAGCGGAAGAACTGCCCGGCCTCCGCACCCATCCGGTGCAGCTTCCGCCCGGTCATCAGCACCGACACCACTCCGGGCGTCTCCTCGACGACCGCCTCCACCCGCAGCCGGTGCCGCAGGTTGAGCCGGATCGGCGCGAGGATCCGGTACCAGATCACCAGCGCGGTCACCGACCCGTACAGCGCGTACCAGGCGGTCTTCGCCTCCGGCTGCACGGCGAACTCGTTGCCCGTCGACAGCTGGTGCCAGAACGACAGGTACGTGGCCGCGTAGGTGAGCAGATGGACGTGGTACCAGAGGTCGTAGGAGATCCTGCGCCGGACCGGTCCGACCGAGAGCAGGCCGATGAGGACCAGCAGGCCCGTGCCGATGGCGGCCTTGCCCACGTCCGGCAGCTGGTCGATCGAGTCGATGGTCTGCTGGACGATCCCACCGAGCCCCTTGCCGCTCTGCAGGGCGTAGCCCCACATGGTCAGGAACAGGTGGGCGAGGACCAGGCAGATGGTGTACCGGCCGGTCATGGCGTGCCAGCGGGCGACCCGGTCGGAGCCGACCCGGCGCTCCAGCGCGGGCACCCGGGCCATCTGCAGCACCACGAGGGCCATCAGATAGCCGGCGAGCAGGCCGGTGATCCGCCCCGCGTTGAGGATTCTGCTGTTGTTGTCGGCGATGGACGGCGTGTTCATCCACCACAGCCAGATGACGCCCGCCGCGCCCGCCCAGACGGCGAGCAGCAGCGGGACGGCGGGGGAGCGGCGTGGGCGGATGGCGCGCATCGTCTGGCGCCGCGCGGCGCGGCCACCGGCGATCGTGGACACGGTCTCCTCCGTGTTCCTCCATGGGACGGGTGAGGCCAGTGGCCCCCTTGGCCCAGAGGTACGCAGCGGAGGCGCCGTGCGTTCAACCCTTCACGGAGTCCAGCGCCGACTGGAGTGACTGCTGGTAACCCTGGCTCGTGTAAGTGGCACCGGAGACCACGTCGATGTTCGCGCTCTGCGCCGCCAGCGCCTCCCGGTTCAACTGCGGCACGGCGTAGCTGTTGATCTCCTGGTCCCTCGGGTTGTCCCGGGGGTATTCCACGGCGGTGACGTCGGTGAGCTTGCCGTTCTTCACCGTGATCCGCACCTGGACGGGGCCGTAGCGGGTCTGGGCCTCTTCTCCCGTGACGGTCTTTGTGCCGGTGGATCCGGCGGATCCGCTCGTACCGCCCGAGCCACTGGAACCGGTGGATCCACTGGAACCGGTCGATCCGCTGGACCCACCGGACCCGCTCGATCCGCTCGACCCGCTCGACACGCCCGCACTGCTCGACGGCGCGGGCGCGGCCACGGCGATGCCGGGCGACGAGTGCGGCTTCATCGACAGCAGCAGCACCATCCCGGAGACGGTCGCGGCGCTCGCCAGCACGATCCGGCGCAGCGGGCTCTTCCTCTTCAACGTGTGCATGACGGCCTCACAGCTCGAACGACTCGTGGTGGATACGGCGGTCGGGGACCCCGGCCGCCCGCAGCGCCTCGTACATGTCCTCCGCGAACCCGGGCGGGCCGCACAGATACACGTCGTGGTCGGCGAGCTCGGGCACCGCGCCGTGCAGCGCGCCGGGGGTGAGGCGGGGCCGCGAGCCGTCCGCACCGTTGAGGGCGTACAGCACCTTGGCGCCGCGCCACCGGGCTATGGACTCCAGCTCACCGCCGAGCGCCAGGTCCTCCGCCGAGCGCGCCCGGTACAGCAGCGTCACCTCACCCGGCAGCGTCTCGAACAGGGCGCGCAGCGGGGTGACCCCGACGCCGCCCGCGATCAGCAGGGACCTGCCGGTGGTCTGCCGGTCGGCGGTCAGCGACCCGTACGGGCCCTCCGCCCACACCCGGGTGCCCGGCCGCAGCAGGGCCACCGAGGTGCTGTGGTCCCCGAGCGCCTTGACGGTGATACGCAGCTGGGTGCGGCGGGGCGGCGCCGACAGCGAGTACGGCGTGGACGTCCAGCGCAGCCCGTCCGTGAGGAACCGCCAGCGGAAGAACTGCCCCGGCTCGGCGCCCAGTTCGTCCAGGTGCCGGCCGCGCATGACGACGGACCACACGCCCGGCGCCTCCTGGTGCACCGACTCCACCCGCAGCCGGTGCCGCAGGTTCAGCCGGACCGGGGTGAGGAGCCGGAACCACACCACCAGGGCCGCGACGCCCAGGTACAGCGCGTACCAGGCGGCCTGCGCGACCGAGTTCCCGGTGAACTCGGCGCCCAGCGCCAGCTGATGACCGAAGGCGAGGAACACCGCCGCATACGTCAGCAGGTGCACGTAGTACCAGAACTCATGGCCGACCTTGCGGCGCACGGCCCGCGCCGAGGTGATCCCGACGGCGAACAGGATGATCGTGCCGATGGTGGCCTTCAGCATCTCCGGGTAGTCCAGGACCACCGTGACCGTCTCGTGCACGAGCGAGGCCCGGTCCTGGGCGGCGTACCCGGTCAGGATCAGCACGATGTGCGCGACGAGCAGACAGACCGTGTACCGCCCGGCCATGGCGTGCCAGCGCGCCACCCGGTCCGAGCCGATCCGCCGCTCGAGAAGCGGCACCCGGGCCATCAGGCCCACGAGCACCGCGCAGGAGTACCCGCACAGCAGCCCCGCGATCCGCCCGGCCCCGGTCAGCCAGCCCGCCGTGCCCACCACCGAGCCGGTGCTCTGCCACCACAGGGCGACCACGGCGGCGGCCCCGGCCCACAGCAGGGCCAGCAGGGGGGCCGCCGGGGAGCGCCGGACGACCGGCGACAAAGGTGGCGCCTGCTGCTGGTGGACCGTGGTCATGATCTGTTCCTTTCGGGCGTTTCGACGCCGCAACTGTGCAGGCGGAACTTCTGAGGCGGCTCTGAGGAGTCTGAGCCTGCGCTGAAGACGGCGGCGGAGAAGCGCCCTGGTCAGGGAAGTCGCCCCGGGGGCGACCCGGGCACTCATAGGGAACTCAGAGCGGCCCGCGTCCTCGGCCGCCGCCGGCAGAGTGGATCCTGGTAAGCGCGATGAACACACCCCGCTCCGGTCGCCCCGCCCTCGCCCGCCCCGACGGCACGCCCCTGCGCGTCCTCGTCGTCGACGACGACCCCGACCTCGCCGAGGTGCTGTCCGGGGCCCTGCGCTACGAGGGCTGGGAGGTGCGCACCGCCGGTGACGGCGCCGCCGCCGTCGCCGAGGCCCGTGACCTGATGCCCGACGCCGTCGTCCTGGACGTGATGCTCCCCGACACCGACGGCTTCGCCGTGCTGCGCGAGCTGCACCAGGTGAAACCGGACGTCTGTGTGCTCTTCCTCACCGCCCGCGATGCCGTCGAGGACCGCATCGCCGGCATCACGGCGGGCGGCGACGACTACGTGACCAAGCCGTTCAGCCTGGAGGAGGTCGTCGCGCGACTGCGTGGCCTGCTGCGCCGGGCCGGCATGGCCCGGCAGCTGGAGGACGGGCCCCGGCTGACCGTCGGCGACCTGGTCATGGACGAAGAGGCCCGCGAGGTCACCCGGGCCGGCGAGCTGATCGAGCTGTCACCGACCGAGTTCGAGCTGCTGCGCTTCCTGATGCGCAACCCGCGGCGCGTCCTCAGCAAGGCCCAGATCCTCGACCGGGTCTGGTGCTACGACTTCGGCGGCCAGGCCCACGTCGTCGAGCTGTACATCTCCTACCTGCGCAAGAAGGTGGACGCGGGCCGCGAGCCCATGATCCACACCGTGCGCGGCGCCGGGTACGTGCTGAAGCCGGTGGTCCGGTGAGGGCCCGGCTGCGCGAAGCGGCACGGCGCCTGCCCCGGCCGCGCACCCTGCGGGCCCGGCTCACCGCCGGGCTCGTCCTGCTGCTGGCGCTCAGCTGCGCCGCCGTCGGGGTGGCCGCAGTGGTCGAGCTGAACGGTTTCCTCACCGGTCGGCTGGACCAGCAGCTGCGGGACGTCGGCCCGCGGTTCGCGGCGAGCCTGGAGCACGGCGTCAAACCGTCGGACCACGACGGCGACGAGCACGCCGACACCCGCAAACAGTCCTCCGGGACCTTCGGCGCCCGGCTGGTCGGGGGCAGGGTCACCAACGTGGGGCTGGTGCACCCCGGCAGCGACAGCACCGATCTCAGCGCCCCGCTGAACCCGGGGGACGAGCGCACGCTCGCCGCGGTGCCCGTGGACGGCAAAGGCCACAGCGTCTGCCTGTCCTCGCTCGGTGAGTACCGGCTGGTGGCGAGCGGCGGCATGGACGGTGACGTACTGATCACCGGACTGCCGCTCGAGCCGGTGGACGCCGCGGTGCACCGCCTGGAACTGGTCGCCGCGGTCGTCTTCGGGGCTGCCCTCGCGGTCACCGGCGTCGCGGGCGCCCTGTGGGTGCGATGGTCCCTGCGTCCGCTCAGCCGGGTCGCCGCGACCGCCACCCGGGTCAGCGAACTCCCCCTCGCCAGTGGCGAGGTTGCGTTGCCACCGCGCGCCCCCGAGAGCGACCCGCGCAGCGAGGTGGGCCGGGTCGCCGGCGCCTTCAACCGCATGCTCGGCCATGTCGAGGACGCGCTCACCAAGCGGCACGCCAGCGAGGAGCGGCTGCGCAGCTTCGCCGCCGACGCCAGCCACGAGCTGCGCACGCCGGTCGCCTCGGTCCGGGGGCACGCCGAGCTGGCGCTGCTGCATCCGGGTCCGGTGCCGCCGGAGGTGACCCGCGCCCTGGAGCGGATCGCCGCGGAGTCGGGGCGCATGGGCGAGATGGTCGACGATCTGCTGCTGCTGGCCCGCCTGGACGCGGGCCGCCCCCTGGAGCGGCGCCCTGTCGACCTCACCCGCCTGGTCCTCGACGCGGTCACGGACGCGCGGGCCGCGGGTCCCGGCCACGGATGGACGATGGAGCTGCCGGAGGAGCCGGTGACGGTGACGGGGGACGCGTACCGCCTCCATCAGGTGCTGGCGAACCTGTTGGCCAACGCGCGTTTGCACACACCTGTGGGCACCAAGGTGACCGTGTCCCTGGAGACGGACGGCACGGCAGCCGTCCTCACGGTCCACGACGACGGACCGGGAGTCCCCGCCGAGATCCAGCCGGGGGTCTTCGAACGCTTCACCCGGGCCGAACACCGCCGCCGCCCGGAACACCGGGGCAGCGGAGCGGGGCTGGGCCTGTCCATCGTGGCGGCGGTGAGCGAGGCGCACGGGGGGAGCGTGGGCCTGGAGAGCCGCCCGGGGGCGACGACGTTCACGGTGCGCCTGCCTGTCGGCGGCCCGGTCCGCGCTAGTAACGAGTGATCGCTGTCTCCCCGCTTGCCGTCCCGATCGCGATGTGCGGCCGGCGCCCGGGAACCGCCCACGTCAGGATCCGCTCCATCGCGTCCTTCGGCACCGAGACACAACCCTCCGTCGCCCCCTTGCCGTTGACGTGCAGGAAGATTCCGGCGCCACGGCCCCGCACCGGCAGGCGGTAGTTGAACCCGATGACGAGGGCGTAGTCGTACTGCGGGTCGTACGCGATCAGGTGTTCCGACTCCGAGGCGCGGCAGTCGGCCGGGAGGGGCTCCGTCCAGCGGTTGTACGAGAGCGAGTCGTTGTCCTGGCACCACCAGGTGTCCTGACGCACCCGCCGGTAGGGCGCCCGCGCACCCGAGGGCGCGGCCTTGATGCCGAACGCGAACGGCAGGTCGTACAGGCCCGTCGGCGTCGTGCTGGTGCCCTGGCGGCGTGAGCCGCCCTCCACGAGCCCCTTCGCCCCGAAGCGCGCGGGTGCCGAGCCCGCCTTCACCCAGCGCCCGCCGGTGCGGTCCCACCAGCTGACCGTGCCCGAGGTCGCGCCGGTCGTGGCGGCCTCCGCGGTGATCAGCTGGGTGCCGCCGCCGGTGTCCGCCATCCGCTCGGGCAGCGGGGCGTCCTCGGCGGGGTCAGGTGCGGCACCGAGCAGGAGGAGGGAGGCGGAGGCGAGAGTGGCGACGACACCGGGGCGCATGCCTCAGAACGTAGACGGAGGCAGGGGCAACGGCAGTCCCGGCAGGCCGTCCAGACTCGTTCGGACGTGTTCTTTCCTCCGGAAGTACTCATCGAGGGAGGCGTCGTCCTCGCGCGCGAAACGCTTGGCGTGCAGGTCGCGGTCCTCTTCATAGGCCATGAAGGGCACCGCGTAGCCACAGGTGTCCCGGATGAGCTCGGCCGTCACGACGATGACGGCGCGCAGACCGTGCAGGGTGGGGTCGATGTCCGGGAAACGCGCGAGCAGTTCCTTGAAGCGGGGGTCGTCGCGGAAGACCGGCTCGCCGCGGCCGTGCACGCGCACGATGTTCGGCGGGCCCTGGAAGGCGCACCACATGAGGGTGATCCGGCCGTTCTCGCGCAGGTGCGCGATCGTCTCGGCGTTGCTTCCGGCGAAGTCCAGATACGCCACGGTGCGTCCGTCGAGCACGGCGAACGAGCCCTTGAGGCCCTTGGGGGAGAGGTTGACCGTGCCGTCGGCCGACAGGGGAGCGGTCGCGGTGAAGAACACGGGTTGTGCCTCGATGAACGTGCGCAGTCTGCCGTCTATGCGCTCATAGGTCTTTCCCATGTTCCCGAGTATCGGGTCCGTATCGTTCGGCTGTCTAAGGAATTCAGGAATGACGGGGGACCGCCCTCGAAGGGCTGCGTCCGGTCGCTCGTGGCCGCCCCGGCCGGCGCGCGGGGCGGCCACGACGCCTGTCACGTCACTTGGTGAGCGTGCAGGCGGCCAGGGAGTCCAGGCCCTGCGGCTTGGCGGACGTCCGGCCGATCGCGATGGCGATGCGGTCGATGGTGGACTTCCGCTTGTCCGCCAGCGGGCCGAGGATCGCGTTCTGGACGAAGTTCGGCCCGCCCTGGCCCACCGAGGAGGCGAGGCGCTTGTCGGCCTCGGTGATCTGGGTGTCGAGCAGCTGGAGGTTGCGGTCGACCTCGGCCTGCGCGGATGCGGGGATCGCGGGCAGCTTCGACTTGACGTCGGGGCAGGAGATGGTGCCCGCGGCGCTGGTGCCGCCGGCGGCGTTCCCCTTGCCGGCGTTGCCTGCGTTCCCGTTGCCCGCGTTCCCGCTGTTGTTCTTCCCGCCGGCCTGCTGGGTCGCCGTCGCGCCCGGCGCGGCGGTGTTCGTGCCGCCGCTGCTCGCGGCTCCGCCGGCGTTGAGGGTGCACGGCGCCAGCGCGTCCAGTCCCTGCGGCTTGGCGGCGGTGCGGCCGATCGCCGTCGCGATGCGGTTGATCGTCGCCACCCGCTTGTCCTTGAGGGGACCGAGGATCGCGTTGTTGACGAAGTTGGGTCCGCCCTGGCCCACGGTGTCCACCAGGCGCTTGTTGGCCTCGGCGATCTGGGTGTCGAGCAGCTGGAGGTTGCGGTCCACCTCCGCCTGAGCGGATGCGGGGATCGCGGGGAGCTGTGACTTCACGTCCTGGCAGGTGATCGTGCCGGGCCCCGCCGCCAGGGTCCGGGCGCCGTTGCTCTTGGACGTCTCCCCGGCGAGGGCGGAACCGGCGATGACCGCGCCGGAGAGCGCCACTGCGGCGGCGCCGCCGATGATCGCCACGCGGCGCTTGTTGTACTTCGGAAGAGCCCTGGACATGAAGATGCCTCACTCGGGTCGGGGTGACTGCTGTGACGGACACGGCAGTCACGGCGTGACTGCCGTGAGATTGCCTGACTGCCGTGAAACGCGGCGCCTGCGTTCGGCGAGAGATACGGGAAAGCGATTGCTCCCGTTCAACGGATTCGCAAAGAACGGGTCGCACGGCGGGTCGCGAGCGCGTCGCATTGACGAATCATGCAGAGTTCTGCATACTCATGCATGTCAGTGAGCGCAGTGTGAGGAGAACCCCGTGACCGAGCGCGTCGTACTCGCCTACTCGGGCGGTCTGGACACCTCCGTCGCCATCGGCTGGATCGCCGAGGAGACGGGCGCCGAGGTCATCGCCGTCGCGGTGGACGTCGGCCAGGGCGGCGAGGACCTGGACGTCATCCGCAAGCGCGCGCTCGCCTGCGGTGCCGTGGAGGCCGAGGTCGCGGACGCCAAGGACGAGTTCGCCGAGGAGTACTGCCTCCCGGCGATCAAGGCCAACGCCCTCTACATGGACCGCTACCCGCTGGTCTCCGCGCTGTCCCGGCCGACGATCGTCAAACACCTCGTCGCCGCCGCCAAGAAGCACGGCGCCACCACGGTCGCCCACGGCTGCACCGGCAAGGGCAACGACCAGGTCCGCTTCGAGGCCGGCATCGTCGCCCTCGCGCCGGACCTGAAGTGCATCGCCCCGGTCCGGGACTACGCGATGACCCGCGACAAGGCCATCGCGTTCTGCGAGGAGAAGAACCTCCCCATCGCGACCACCAAGAAGTCCCCGTACTCCATCGACCAGAACGTCTTCGGCCGCGCCGTCGAGACGGGCTTCCTCGAGGACATCTGGAACGCCCCGATCGAGGACATCTACGAGTACACCTCCGACCCGGCCGCCCCGCGCGAGGCCGACGAGGTGATCATCACCTTCAAGGAGGGCGTCCCGGTCGCCGTCGACGGCAGGCCCGTCACCGTCCTGCAGGCCATCCAGCAGCTCAACGAGCGCGCCGGAGCCCAGGGCATCGGCCGGATCGACATGGTCGAGGACCGCCTCGTGGGCATCAAGTCCCGCGAGGTGTACGAGGCTCCGGGCGCGATCGCGCTCATCACCGCCCACCAGGAGCTGGAGAACGTCACCGTCGAGCGTGAACTCGCCCGCTACAAGCGCCAGGTCGAGCAGCGCTGGGGCGAACTGGTCTACGACGGCCAGTGGTTCTCCCCGCTCAAGCGCGCCCTGGACGGTTTCATCGACGAGGCCAGCCGGCATGTCTCCGGCGACATCCGGATGACCCTGCACGGCGGTCGCGCGGTCGTCACCGGCCGCCGGTCACAGGAGTCGCTGTACGACTTCAACCTCGCGACCTACGACACGGGCGACACGTTCGACCAGTCCGCGGCCAAGGGCTTCATCGACATCTACAGCCTGTCGTCGAAGATCGCGGCACGGCGTGATCTTGCAGGCGAAGCCTGACGCGGATCCGGCCCGACCGGCCCGCCGGCCCGACGACCGCCTCCTCACCGGCCGTGGGGAGGCGGTGGCACACCGACACCCTCTCTAGGAGCGACCCAAGTGAGCAGCAACACCGGTGACGTACGGCTCTGGGGCGGCCGTTTCGCCGACGGCCCCGCCGAGGCCCTGGCGAAGCTGTCCGCGTCCGTCCACTTCGACTGGCGGCTCGCGCCGTACGACATCGCCGGCTCCCGGGCCCACGCGCGCGTGCTGCACAAGGCGGGGCTCCTCACGGACGACGAGCTGACGCGGATGCTGGCGGGGCTCGACCGGCTCGAGGCGGACGTCGCCGACGGCTCCTTCACCGGCACGATCGCCGACGAGGACGTCCACACGGCCCTGGAGCGGGGTCTGCTGGAGCGCCTCGGTCCCGAGCTGGGCGGCAAGCTGCGCGCGGGCCGCTCCCGCAACGACCAGGTCGCCACGCTGTTCCGTATGTACCTGCGCGACCACGGCCGGATCATCGGCGGTCTGATCGCCGACCTCCAGGACGCCCTGATCGGCCTGGCGGAGGCCCACCCGGACGTGGCGATGCCCGGCCGCACCCACCTCCAGCACGCCCAGCCGGTGCTCTTCGCGCACCACGTGCTCGCCCACGTCCAGTCGCTGTCCCGGGACGCCGAGCGGCTGCGCCAGTGGGACGAGCGGACGGCGGTGTCGCCGTACGGCTCCGGTGCCCTGGCCGGATCCTCCCTCGGCCTGGACCCGGAGGCGGTCGCCGAGGACCTGGGCTTCGAACACGGCAGTGTGGCCAACTCCATCGACGGCACGGCCTCCCGTGACTTCGTCGCCGAGTTCGCCTTCATCGCCGCGATGATCGGCGTGAACCTCTCCCGGATCGCCGAGGAGGTCATCATCTGGAACACGAAGGAGTTCTCCTTCGTCACGCTCCACGACGCCTTCTCCACCGGCTCGTCGATCATGCCGCAGAAGAAGAACCCGGACATCGCCGAGCTGGCCCGCGGCAAGTCCGGCCGCCTGATCGGCAACCTGACGGGCCTGCTGGCGACCCTCAAGGCCCTCCCGCTCGCGTACAACCGCGACCTCCAGGAGGACAAGGAGCCGGTCTTCGACTCCATCGACCAGCTGGAGGTCCTGCTCCCGGCCTTCACCGGCATGATGGCCACGCTCACCGTGCACCGCGAGCGCATGGAGGAGCTGGCCCCGGCAGGGTTCTCGCTCGCCACCGACATCGCCGAGTGGCTGGTCAAGCAGGGCGTGCCGTTCCGGGTGGCGCACGAGGTGGCCGGTGAGTGCGTGAAGGTCGCCGAGGCCGAGGGCAAGGAGCTGGACGAACTCACGGACGAGCAGTTCGCGAAGATCAGCGCCCACCTCACCCCCGAGGTGCGCTCCGTCCTCAACGTCCCCGGCGCCCTCGCCTCCCGCAACGGCCGCGGCGGTACGGCCCCCGAGGCGGTCGCCGTGCAGCTCGCCGAGGTGAAGGCGGACCTCGCCGCGCAGCGGAAGTGGGCCACGGCCAAGCAGGCGTAGCAGGACCTCCCTCCGAAGGGCCCGGACATCGCGTCCGGGCCCTTCGTGCTGTCCGGTCCCGCTGTCCGGTCGAGCCGGGTAACAGATGGGTTTCAGCCACTGTCCGGATTCTTGACCCTCGCCTACTCGGAGGTAACTATTCCGGTTGCGGTCGGCATTGCCGAACAACGATCGGCCGGTACCGAGCACGAAAGGGACATCATGCGCGGACCAAGAGGAACAAGTAGGACACGTAGGGCACCTGCGACACGTGGACGGCGAACAGCTCGGCTTCTCGCCGCTGCCGCTACCGCGGCGCTGTGCACCATCGGTCTGGCCGCCCCGGCCGGCGCGGACACCGTCGACATCGCGCCACCGGGCGCCAACGGCTGGTCCTGCAAGCCGGACTCGGCCCACCCGCAGCCCGTGGTCCTGGTGAACGGCACCTTCAAGACCTCGTACGAGAACTGGCTGACCCTCTCGCCCGCGCTGGTGAACGCCGGTTACTGCGTCTTCTCCTTCGACTACGGCGACATGGAGACCGCCCCGATCCCGGACTCGGCGGCCCAGCTGCGGGACTTCGTGAACGCCGTGCTCGGCGCGACCGGCGCCAAGAAGGTCGACATCGTCGGCCACAGCCAGGGCGGCATGATGCCCCGCTACTACGTCAAGTTCCTCGGCGGTGCGACCAAGGTCGACGACCTCGTCGGCATCGTCCCCTCCAACCACGGGACCACCAACCCGCTCGCCCTCGCCGCCGGCGCCACCGTCTGCCCCTCCTGCGTCGACCAGACCGCCGGCTCGGCCTTCCTGGCGAAGCTCAACTCCGACCCGGAGACCCCGGTCGGCCCGGACTACACGGTGATCACCACCCGTGACGACGAGGTCGTGGTCCCGTACACCAGCGCCTTCCTGGACGGCCCGGCCTCGTACCTCACCAACGTGCTGCTCCAGGACCGCTGTCCGCTGGACACCACCGAACACGACCAGGCCCCCAAGTCGCCGCTCGTCGAGCAGTGGGTGCTCAACGCCCTGAACCGGAAGGGTCCGGCCGACCCGGCCTTCGCACCGCGCTGCGTCAGCGCGGGCTGAATCGGAGCGCCGGTAGATTGGGGCGGGTTCCCGGGGCCGCCCAGAGTGCAAGGAGCCCGCCATGCCGTTCAGCCTTCCCCGAGCTCTCGGCGTCGCTCGAGCAGGGGAGACCCCAAAGGCCGCCGCCACCACGCCCACCGCGCACATCGGACTCGGACTGGCCGCCGTCGGCCGCCCGGGCTACATCAACCTCGGCCGTGACCGGGACCTTCCCGCCGACCGCACGGTCGACGCCCTGCGCGGGCGCACGCATGAACTGCTCGACGCCGCCTACGCGCAGGGCGTCCGCTACTTCGACGTGGCCCGTTCCTACGGCCGTTCGGAGGAGTTCCTCGCCGAGTGGCTGTCCGCCCACCCCGGCATCGACGACGTGGTGGTCGGCAGCAAGTGGGGCTACACCTACACCGCGCAGTGGACGACCGACGCCGAGCAGCACGAGGTCAAGGACCACAGTGTCGCCACCTACGAGCGGCAGCGCGCCGAGACCGCCGCTCTGCTCGGCGACCGGCTCGACCTCTACCAGATCCACTCCGTCACCCCTGACAGCCCGGCCCTGACCGACAAGGAACTCCACGCCCGGCTGGCCGAGGCCGCCAGGCAGGGGCTCACCATCGGCTTCTCCACCAGCGGCCCGACGCAGGCCGACGCGATCCGCGCCGCGCTCGCCGTGACGGTCGACGGCGAGCCCCTCTTCCGTACCGTCCAGTCCACGTACAACCTGCTGGAGACCTCCGCCGAGCCCGCCCTCGCCGAGGCCCACGACGCCGGGCTCACGGTGATCATCAAGGAGGGCATGGCCAACGGACGGCTGGCGGACCCGCACGCGCCGGACGCCTTGAAGGCCGTGGCCGCTCAGACGTCCCTCGGCTGCGACGCGGTCGCCCTCGCCGTGATCCTGCGGCGGCCCTGGGCGGGCGTCGTCCTCTCCGGCGCGGCCACCGCCGGCCAGCTCGCCTCGAACCTGCACGCCGTCGCCGTCGACCTCGACGAGGGCCAGCTGGCCCGCCTCGAGACGCTCGCCGAGGACCCGCGCGTGTACTGGGAGCGGCGCGGGCAGTTGCCCTGGCACTGAGATCACGCCGAGGTCGGCCCGGGTGAGACGAGCACGCCTGTCGTGAGACAGAGATGTCTCACATGGTCTATGGTTGTCTCATGGCCGTCGATCGTGACCACGTGCTGCGCAGCGCAGCCGCCCTGCTGACCCGCAAATCCACCGCGACCATGGACGAGGTCGCCAAGGCGGCCGGGATCAGCCGGGCCACGCTGCACCGCCACTTCGCCGGGCGCGACGCGCTCGTACGGGCCCTGGAGGTGCTCGGTATCGAGGAGTGCGAGGCGGCGCTGGACGCGGCCCGGCTGGACGAGGGCTCGGCGACCGACGCCGTACGCAGGCTCGTGCGCGAGATCCAGCCCGCGGCCGGGCTGCTGGCCTTCCTCTACGGCGAGAACCAGCTGTGGGAGGGCGAGGGCCAGAACGAGGGCTGGTTGCGGATCGACACCCGGATCACCGCGGTCTTCCAGCGCGGCCGGCACAGCGGCGAGTTCCGCGTCGACCTCCCCCCGGCCTGGCTCACCGAGGCGCTGTACGGACTGATCGCCTCGTGCGCCTGGGCCGTACTGGACGGCCGTGTGGCCGCCAGGGACTTCCCCATCATGATCGCCGAGCTGCTGCTCGGCGGCGCCCTACGGAGAGAGGAACCATGACCAGCACCCTGCAGCGTGGGGGTGCCACCTGCTCGAGCGCAGCCGAGAGCTCGGGGGAGAGGACGCCGCTGGCAGAGAAGCGCCCGGGCCGGTGGCTCGCGCTCTGCGTCCTCGTGCTCGCCGTGCTGCTGGTGGCCGTGGACGCGACCGTCCTCGGCCTCGCGACCCCCTACATCAGCGAGGACCTGAAGCCCTCCGGCACCCAGCTCCTGTGGATAGGCGACGTCTACTCCTTCGTCATCGCCGGTCTGCTCGTCTCCATGGGCAGCCTCGGCGACCGCGTCGGCCGCAAGCGCATCCTTCTCGTCGGCGCCACGGCCTTCGGCGCGATATCCGTCCTGAACGCCTACGCCCGGTCGCCGGAGACGATGATCCTGGCCCGGGCGCTCCTCGGTGTCGCGGGCGCGACCCTGATGCCCGCCACGCTCGCCCTGATCCGCAACATCTTCCACGACCCGCGCGAGCGCAGCCTCGCCGTCGGCATCTGGGGCGCCACCGCCTCGGCGGGCACGGCGGTCGGCCCGATCGTCGGCGGTCTGCTGCTCGAGCACTTCTGGTGGGGCTCGGTCTTCCTCATCAACCTGCCGGTGATGGCGGTCCTGGTCCTGGTCGGCATCAGGACCCTGCCCGAGTCCCTCGACCCGGACCCGGGCCCATGGGACCTGCCGAGCGTCGCCTTGTCGCTCGTCGGGATGATCGGCGCGGTGTACGCCGTGAAGGAGGCGGCCGCCCACGGATTCACCTGGCCGGCCTTGGGCGCCGGACTCCTCGGTGCCGCCGCGCTCCTCGGCTTCGTACACCGTCAACTGACACTGCCGGTCCCGCTGCTGGACATGCGGCTGTTCCGGCGCCGGGGCTTCAGCGGTGCGGTGCTGGCGGACCTGCTGACCGTGCTCGGCATGTCCGGACTGGTCTTCTTCCTCTCCCAGTACCTGCAACTCGTCCAGGGCAGACGCCCGTTCGAGGCCGGTCTCGCCGAACTGCCCGCCGCAGTCGGCGCGGTGGCGGCGGGCCTGGTCGCGGGCGCGGCGGCCCGGCGCTTCTCGGTACGGGCGGTGGTCTCGGGCGGCCTCGCCGCGGTGGGCCTGGCGCTGGCCGGCCTCACCCTGCTCGACCGGAGCACAGGCTACTCGCTGATCGGGACCGCGCTGCTGGTCGTGGGCATCGGCGCGGGCCTGTCGTTCACCGTCACCGCGGACGTGATCCTCGCCGGTGTGCCCAAGGACCAGGCGGGCGCCGCCTCCGCGGTCTCGGAGACGGCGTACGAACTCGGCGCGGCCCTGGGCATCGCCCTGCTCGGCTCGATCGTGACCGGGATCTACCGCGACTTCCCGGCGCCACCGGGCACCCCGGCCACGGCCCACGCATCACTGGGCGGGGCGGTGGAGACGGCAGCTCACCTCCCACCGGCCACCGCCGAGACACTGCTCACGTCGGCCCGCGAGGCGTTCGTGGAGGGCCTCAGGCTGGCAACGGCAGCGGGCGCGGCGGTCCTGCTGGTGACGGCGGTGGCGGCGTGGTTCCTGCTGCGGGGCCAGAAACTCGAGGGAGAGGACGCGCCCCGCTAGGGGCGCGACCCCTCAGGGGTGCGGGGAACTGCGCGACCAGCCACAGAACACCCGCACCCGCCGGACAGCAGGGAGCCCGACGGCGAGTGGGCGCCCCAGGTTCCGGCTACGCCGCCTTCGCCTTCGTGGCGTACATGTCCACGTACTCCTGGCCCGAGAGCCGCATGACCTCCGTCATCACGGAATCGGTGACGGCCCGCAGCACATAGCGGTCCCGGTCCATCCCCTCGTACCGAGAGAACTCCATCGGCTCACCGAACCGCACCGTGACCCGCCCCGGACGGGGGATCCCCCGCCCGCCGGGCTGCAACTTGTCCGTGCCGATCATCGCGAACGGCACCACCGGCGCCCCGGTCATCAGCGTCAGTCGCGCGATACCGGTGCGCCCCCGGTACAGCCGCCCGTCGGGCGAGCGCGTGCCCTCCGGGTAGATGCCGAAGACCCTGCCCTCCTCCAGCACGCGGCGCCCGGTCATCAGCGCGGCCACACCGCCGCTCGCGCCGTCCCGGTCGACCGGGATCATGCCGACGCCCGTGAAGAACCAGGCCATCAGCCGGCCCTTGAGGCCCTTGCCCGTGACGTACTCGTCCTTGCCGATGAAGAACACCTGCCGCTTGGTCACCAGCGGCAGCACGATCGAGTCGATGAACGTCAGGTGGTTGCCGGCCATGATGACCGGCCCGTCGGCCGGGATGTGCTCAGCGCCCTCCACCTGTGGGCGGAACATCAGGCGCATGATCGGTCCGAGCACTGCCTTGATGAGCGCGAAGCGGGACAACGGGCCCTCCGGTGTCAAGGGATGCGGTATGAGTCTGTGCAGGTGAGGACGATACTCGTGACGCCCGGGGTGTCGCACACCGGGTTCACCGAGTGGATACGCGTCATTGACGAGTGTTTACCTGCGGTGGCGGTTCTGTTGCACGTTCGTCATCCGCCGGACGGGTGTGGCGAACGCCGCACCGACGGTTGACGGGCCGTCAGTCCGGGTATCCGCCAACGCCGTCGCCAATCACCCAGGAGGACGTTCCCCGTCCGCCGCGCGTTCCCGCACACGTCTCCCGGCCGTCACCCGTCCGCACCTACGATCGAGCCGCTTCGAGTAGGTGTGGCGAGAGGAACACATGGGCGCGCAGGAGTCTTACGGGCAGGGGCAGGGGCAGGGGCAGGGGCAGGGAACGGGCCGGCGGGCGCTGCTCGGGGCCGCGGTGCTCGGCGCCGGCGGAGCGGTCCTCGGACTGCCCGGTGTCGCGAGGGCGGATTCGCGGCACACGGGCGGCGGGCTGAAGGGCCTGCCCGTGCCGACGATCATCGGTCACCGCGGAGCCAGCGGCTACCGTCCCGAGCACACGTTCGGCTCCTACAACCTGGCGCTCGACCTGGGCGCCGACATCGTGGAGGCCGGTGACCTGGTGCCCACCAAGGACGGCCACGTGGTGTGCCGGCACGAGCCGGAGATCGGCGGGACCACCGACGTCGCCGACCACCCCGAGTTCGCCGACCGCAGGAAGACCAAGGTCCTGGACGGTGTCTCCACCACCGGCTGGTTCACCGAGGACTTCACGCTCGCCGAGCTGAAGACGCTGCGCGCGATCGAGCGCATCCCCGCCACCCGTCAGCACAACACCCTCTACAACGGCCGCTGGGAGATCCCCACCTTCGAGGAAGTCCTGAAGTGGCAGGACGAGCAGACCCGCAAGCGCGGCAAGCAGGTGTGGATCTACCCCGAGACCAAGCACCCCACCTACTTCCGCAAGCAGGGTCTCGACATGGAGGCGTTGCTCTCCAAGGCCCTGCGCAAGCACGGCAAGGACCGGAAGAACTCACCGGTCATCATCCAGTCCTTCGAGCCGAGCAGCATCCAGCGCCTGAACAAGCTCGTCGACAACCCGCTCGTGGTGCTCCTGTCCGCCGCGAACACCCGCCCCTTCGACTTCGTCGAGTCGGGCGACCCGCGCACGGTCGCCGACCTCATCACCCCGAAGGGCCTGAAGGAGATCGCCTCCTACGCCCAGGGAATCGGCCCCACCCTCGACCTGGTCATCCCGAAGGACGCGAAGGGCAACCTCACCAAGCCCTCCACCCTGGTCGCCGACGCGCACGCCGCGGGCCTGATCCTGCACCCGTACACGATGCGCGACGAGAACACCTTCCTGCCCACGAACTTCCAGAAGGGCACCGACCCGACGGCCTACGGCGACGTCTTCGGCGCCTTCCGGACCTACTTCGCGACCGGCATCGACGGCGTCTTCACCGACAACGCCGACACCGGCGTGCTCGCCCGCGAGGACTTCCTGCGCGGCTGAGCGGTCGACGCGCGCCACGAGTACCCCGTCGGGGTGACTCGCCTCCGCCCCGGCAACCCGTCGCCGGGGCGGACGCGTCCCGTCGCGTATGAGGCACGAGATGGTCAGCACCCTCCGTCCACTGCTTACCGCCGAGGCCTCGGCGGAGGCGCACGCGGCCGGGATGGAGCCGAGCGATCTGGAACAGGCGGTGTGGCTACGGCTCCTGGAGCGGCTGGAGGCCGACCGGCCGCTCGTCGACCCGCAGGAATGGCTGCGCCGCGCGGTGCGTCTGGAGGCACGCCGCGGCCGACGCGCCGCCCGCCTCGAACTGCCGTACCGCGGTGACCCGGCCGACGACACCCGACCCGGCCCCGAGCAGCAGGCGCTCCTCGCGGCCCGCCGCCGGGCACTGCACGCCGCCGTACGCCGCCTCCCCGGCCGCTGCCCCCGCCTCATGGCGGCGTTGCTCTCCCCGCACGACCTGACCTACCGGGAAATCGCAGGGGAGTTGGGTATCTCACAAGGGAGTCTTGGTCCGGAACGCTCCAAATGCCTGGGATGTCTGCGTCGATTGCTTGCGGCGGAGGTTGCGGCGCTCGAACCGCGGGGATAGGAGTGAGGGACGACCGGTGATCAGGTGAGCGGGAGGCGTGCGCACATGGGCATGAGCGTGACCATCTCTGTGGCGACCGAGCAGGACGCCGAGCAGATCTTCAGGCTGCAGTACCTGTGCTTCCAGAGCGAAGCCGCGCTGTACGGCAACTACCGCATCGACCCGCTCGTCCAGACCCTGGACTCGGTCCGCGAGGAGGTCGCCTCGGACTGCGTCTTCGTGGCGCGGCTGGGCGAGGAGGTGGTCGGTTCGGTACGCGGCAGCGTGACGGAGGACGGGGCCGCCTCGATCGGCAAACTCTGCGTCCACCCGCGGCTGCAGGGCCACGGCATCGGCGCCCGGCTGCTGCGCGCGGCGGAGGCGGCACTGGTGGAGCGGCACGGCGCGAAGAAGTTCCGCCTCAGCGCCGGCCACCGCAGCGAGGGCAACCTGCGCCTGTACCGCCGGGTCGGCTACGAGACGGTGGGCACGGCTCAGGGAGCGGACGGCGTACCGATGATCGTCCTGGAGAAGCCGGCGAGTACGTACGCCACGACGGCGTAGGGAAGAGCGCCCCGAAAGGGGCGCGTCCCGCCGGGCTCAGGCCGCCTCCGCCTGACGCGCGGCGCCCTTCCGCAACCAGTACATGGCCGACAGCGGCAGCAGCACCGGAATGAAGACGTACCCCATGCCGTAGTCCGACCACACGGTCGCGTCGGGAAACGCGGACGGCTCGACCAGGGTCCAGGTCCCCACGGTGAGCACACCGACCAGCTCGGCCGCACAGCACACCAACGCCGCCCGGCGGGCCCTGTCGCCGCCACGCACCAGCGAGTACGTGATGAATCCGTAGACGACGCCGGCGACCGCGGACAGGGAGTACGCGAGCGGAGCCTTGTCGAACTGCGTCGAGATCTGTACGACCGACCGCGACACCGCCCCGACCACCATCACCCCGTACAGCCACACCAGCAGCATGCCGGGCCCGCCGATGAGCCGCGTCCTGGCCGGCTTCTCCTGCGTGGCCGTCATCTCAGCCTCCCCAGATGTCATAGAGCCGCACCTCCAGCACGGCGAGGACCACACCGCCGGCCGCGACCGTCACCGAACCCCACCGTGTGCGCTCGGCCAGCGACATGAAGCCCGCCGCCGGGATGCACGCGAAGGCGCCCAGCAGATACGCCACGAAGATCGTCGTGCCCTGCGCCGGCTTCTCGCCCCGCGCCAGCTGGACGATGCCGACGACCAGCTGGAGGAGGGCCAGCAGCGTCACCACGGCCATGCCGATGAAGTGCCAGTCCTTCGTGGGCTGATCACGGTAGGCGGCCCAGCCGCACCAGGCGGCGAGCAGCAGCGCGGCGACACCGGTCGCCAGCGTCAGGGCATCAAGCATGCCGCGACCCTATTACGGGCCAAAAGCACTGATGTCCCCGCCCCCGTGGCCGACCGCGGCATCGCCCCGCCGGCCGTGGCGTTGACCACAGCCGGCGCCACTCGTCCGCTATTCGGACAGTCGTGTCAGGTCCCGGTCCGGCGTCTGCTTTACTTGCATCCATGACCACGACGAGCTGCCGCACTGTTGCGACCGAGGCGACCATGACGCCCGGTGCTCGTTGTATGTGTCGAATGTGCGCCTGCTAGAGGGCCCCCGCACCACCTAGACCTCGCGCCCCGAAGCGAGACCGCCGTGGCATGTCCGTACGCACGCGTCGTACGCGACTGACCCCCCGCGCACACGTTCTCCCCGGTTCCATCGCCCTTGCGAGAACCGTGCCGCGTTG
Organism: Streptomyces sp. NPDC093984; assembly: GCF_044764595.1. Taxonomy (NCBI): domain Bacteria; kingdom Bacillati; phylum Actinomycetota; class Actinomycetes; order Kitasatosporales; family Streptomycetaceae; genus Streptomyces; species Streptomyces sp. NPDC093984. The sequence continues at coordinate 22,904 of NZ_JBIWIM010000012.1, forward strand.
CCATGCACGCATCCGTGCCCGGCGCACACCCACGCCCTGCACTCGACAGTGACGGAAACCCAGTGATCACCACATCGGGCCTGACGAAAATCTACCGGGCCGACCGTTCGCGCGGCCGCGAGGTCACCGCCCTCGACGGCGTCGACCTGCACGTACGCGAGGGCGAGGTGTACGGCGTCATCGGCCAGTCCGGCGCCGGCAAGTCCTCGCTCATCCGCTGCGTCAACCTCCTGGAGCGCCCCACCTCCGGCACGGTCACCGTGGCCGGCCAGGACCTGACCGCGCTCGCCGGCCGCGGACCACGCGCCGGCAGGGAGCTCCGCGCGGCGCGCAGCCGGATCGGCATGGTCTTCCAGCACTTCAACCTGCTGTCCTCGCGCACCGTCCAGGACAACGTCGAGCTGCCCCTGGAGATCCTCGGCAAGTCCGGGAAGGAACGGTCCCGTAAGGCCCTCGAGCTCCTCGACCTCGTCGGTCTCGCCGACAAGGCCAGGGCCTACCCGGCCCAGCTCTCCGGCGGCCAGAAGCAGCGCGTCGGCATCGCCCGCGCCCTCGCCGGCGACCCCAAGGTGCTGCTCTCCGACGAGGCGACCAGCGCCCTCGACCCGGAGACCACCCGTTCCATCCTCCAGCTGCTGCGCGACCTCAACCGGCAGCTCGGCCTGACCGTCCTGCTCATCACCCACGAGATGGACGTCGTCAAGAGCGTCTGCGACTCGGCGGCCCTCATGGAGAAGGGCCGCATCGTCGAGTCCGGCACGGTCGGCGAACTGCTCGCCACCCCCGGCTCCCACCTGGCCTCCGCACTCTTCCCGGTCGGCGGCCAGGCATCCGGCGACGACCGGACCGTCGTCGACGTCACCTTCCAGGGCGAGGCCGCCACGCAGCCCGTCATCTCCCAGCTGTCCCGCACCTACAACATCGACATCTCGATCCTGGGCGCCGCCATCGACACCGTCGGCGGCCTCCAGGTCGGCCGGATGCGCATCGAACTGCCCGGCCGCTACGAGGACAACGTCGTGCCGATCGGCTTCCTGCGCGAGCAGGGCCTGCAGATCGACGTGGTGGGCCGCCAGGACGCCCCGCTGGTGAAGGAAGGTGCCAAGTGACCTGGACCGACTTCTCGGAAATGCAGCCGCTGCTGTCCCAGGCCTCCTGGGACACCCTCTACATGGTCGGCTGGTCCACCCTCATCGCCGTCGCCGGCGGCCTGCCGCTCGGCGTGCTGCTGGTGCTGACCGACCGCGGCGGACTGCTCCAGAACGTCGTGGCCAACAGGGTCCTCGGGCAGGTCGTGAACATCGCCCGCTCGATGCCGTTCATCATCCTGATGGTCGCGCTGATGAGCTTCACGCGCTGGGTCACGGGGACGACGATCGGCCGCGAGGCCGCCATCGTGCCGCTCGCCATCGGCGCCGTACCGTTCTTCGCGCGCCTGGTCGAGACGGCTGTCCGCGAAGTGGACGGCGGCCTCGTCGAGGCCGTGCAGGCGATGGGCGGCAACACCTGGACCGTCGTGCGCAAGGTCCTCGTACCGGAGGCCCTGCCCTCCCTGATCTCCTCCGCGACCACCACCGTCGTCGCCCTCATCGGCTACTCCGCGATGGCCGGCACGGTCGGCGCCGGCGGCCTCGGCGACATCGCCATCCGCTACGGCTACCAGCGCTTCGAGACCCAGCTGATGTGGATCACCGTGGCGGTCCTGGCGGTCGTCATCGCGCTCATCCAGTTCGCCGGCGACTTCGCGGCCCGCGCCCTGCACCGCCGCGGCGGCCGCTCCGGACCGGCGCCGAAGCTGCGGCTGCTGAAGGCGAAGGAGCCCGCGACGGCCGATGTGAGCAAGGTCGCCTGAGCCGCGCCGCCCCGGCGTACCCCCTGAACTCCCCGTGAACCATGACGGGGTCGCACCACCCATAAGGAAAGGCACTTTTCGTGCGTAACACCGCCAAGATCACCACCGCCGTCCTCGCCGCGGGAGCCCTCACCTTCGGGCTCAGCGCCTGCGGCTCCGGCAAGAGCAGCTCCGCCTCCTCCGGCTCCGACGGCCCGCTCGTCGTCGCCGCGAGCCCCACGCCGCACGCCGAGATCCTTGACTTCGTCAAGGACAACCTGGCGAAGAAGGCGGGCCTGGACCTCCAGGTCAAGGAGTTCACCGACTACGTCACGCCGAACACGGCGACCGAGGACGGGTCGGTCGGTGCCAACTACTTCCAGAACCAGCCGTACCTCGACGACTTCAACAAGAAGAAGGGCACCCACATCGTGCCCGTCGTCACGGTGCACCTGGAGCCGCTCGGCCTGTACTCCCACAAGATCAAGAAGGCCGACGAGCTGAAGAGCGGTGCGACCGTCGCCATCCCGAACGACACGGTCAACGAGGCGCGTGCGCTCAAGCTGCTCGACGCGAACGGTCTCATCACGCTCAACAGCGGCGTGGGCAACGAGGCGACCCCGCAGGACATCGCCAAGAACCCGAAGAACCTCAAGTTCAAGGAGCTGGAGGCGGCCCAGACCCCGCGCTCCCTGGACGACGTGGACGCCGCGGTGATCAACGGCAACTACGCCATCTCCTCCGGCCTCAAGCCCGCCAAGGACGCCCTCGTCCTGGAGTCCGCGAAGAACAACCCCTACGGCAACTTCCTCGCTGTCAAGAAGGGCAACGAGAACGACCCGCGGGTCAAGAAGCTGGCCAAGCTCCTCGTCTCGCCCGAGGTCAAGAAGTTCATCGAGGACAAGTACCAGGGATCGGTCATCGCCTCCTTCTGATCCCGCCCGTCGACTGCCGTCGGCGCCGCGTGCACCGCGTATCGCCACGCACGGGGTCCGCTCCCTCACCGGGTGTGGACCCCGTGGTGCGTTTCGCCGCCCCCATGCTGCATGCTGGGCAGTTCAGCAGGCCCTGACGGTTTTTCGAAGGTTACGGAGCGGCGCAATGACGAGCACCTTCCCCAACGTCTCCATCAGCACGGAGCGTTTGGTCCTGCGCCCTCTCGACGAGGACGACGTCCCCGCGCTGGCCGAGATGATGAACGACGAACTGGTCGGCGCCTGGACCGACGTGCCCCAGCCGTTCACCGAGGAGGGCGCCCGCACCTGGATCACCGAGTACGCGCCCGCCGAACGCGCCTCGGGCCGCGGCCTCGACCTCGCCGTCACCGAGTTCCTCACCCAGCGCCTGGTGGGCGTCATCCAGCTCACCAAGACCAACTGGCATGTGCGGTCGACCGAGCTGTCGTACATCATCGCGCCCTGGGCACGCGGCGAGGGCTACGCCTGTGAAGCCGCGCTCGCGACCGCCCAATGGCTCTTCCGTGACCAGAACTTCGAGCGGATCGAACTGCGCACCGCGGCCGACAACACCGCCTCCCAGCAGGTCGCCCAGAAGATCGGCTGCATCAGCGAGGGCGTCCTGCGCAACGCCTGCATAGCGCACGTCCGTGCGGAGGACGGCACCTGGACGGACGTACGGACCGACTTCATCGTGTGGAGCCTGCTGCCGGAGGACCTCGACGGGGTCAGCGACGAGTTGGCCGACACGGGGGGTTTCACGTCGTTCTCGCACTGGAACTGACAGCGAGGGACCGCTCCCACGGGCCTGGCCCGGGGCGAGTGCACCCAGCCGAACGGGATACCCTCACGGAGCCCACCGTACGGGCTGCCCCCTGACGACCTGCGCGAAAAACCTGGAGACTGACGACGATGGCCGACCGGGTCACGGTGATCGGCTGGGACGGCTCGCCGCTGACCGCCGCGGCGCGCTCCGCCCTCGGGGCCGCCACGCTCGTCGCCGGCGCGGCCCACCACCTCGCCCTCCCCGAAGTGCCTCCGGCCGCCGAGCGCATCCGCCTCGGCAGTGTCGCCCTCGCCGCCCGCCGTATCGCCGCCCACCGCGGCACCGCAGTCGTCCTCGCCGACGGCGACCCGGGCTTCTTCGGTGTCGTACGCACGCTGCGCGCCCCCGAGTACGGCCTGGAGGTCGAAGTCGTCCCCGGCGTCTCCTCCGTGGCCGCCGCCTTCGCGCGCGCCGGGATGCCCTGGGACGACGCACAGGTGGTCGTCGCACACCGCCGCACCCTGCGACGCGCGGTCAACGTATGCCGCGCCCACGCCAAAGTCGCGGTCCTCACCTCACCGGGCGCCGGACCCGCCGAGCTCGGACTGCTCCTCGACGGCGTCCACCGCACCTTCGTCATCTGCGAGGAACTGGGCACCGAGCGCGAACAGGTCACCGTCGTCACCTCGGACAAGGCCGCCGACCACACCTGGCGCGACCCCAACGTCGTCATCGTCATCGGAGGACCGGTCACCGCCGCCGACGGCTGGATCGCCGGACGCGACCCGGGCGCGGGACCGCGCGGCTGGGCCCTGCCCGCCGAGGCGTACGGCGGGGGACTCGGCGAAGGGGAGACTGAGCTGCTGCGGGCCGCCCAACTCGCCCGCCTCGGGCCCAGGGTGGGCGACCTGGTGTGGGACATCGGCAGCGGCAGCGGCGCGTTCGCCGTGGAGGCCGCCCGCTGCGGGGCCGCCGTCATCGCCGTCGACCAGGACCCCGACGCATGCGGCCGTACCACGGCAGCCGCACGCCACTTCGGCGTCCAGCTCCAGGTCGTGCACGGCACCGCACCGCACATTCTGGAGAACCTGCCCGAACCGGACGTCGTCCGCGTCGGCGGCGGGGGAGCGGCGGTCGTCTCCGCCGTCGCCGACCGCCGCCCGCAGCGCATCGTCACCCACGCCGCGACCCGCGACGCGGCCGAACTCGTCGGCAGGGATCTCACGGAACACGGCTACGACGTCGAGTGCGCCCTGCTGCAGTCCGTCGAACTCGACACGCGGGCCTGGACGGAGAAGGAGCGGAGCGTCGCGTTCCTGCTCAGCGGCCGATTGGCCGAACGCTCCCCGTGATCCGGTTGTCGTACCGGCGCGGTAGGCTGGCCGACCGTCGTACCGTACTCGGGTGATCCGGCATTCATCAGTCAATGTCCGGAAAGCGCACCCCTTTTGGGGTGGATGCGGTACGGCCGGACCGGAGGGCGCGCAACGTGGCGCAGTCCACAGCGGGCCGTCGCGGATCACCCTGTCGCGACGGCGGAACGACCGCGACAATGCCGTTCAATGGCTTTGTCGTCATTGTGGGCGGGTCGTTCGTGCCGCTGGGCACGCACGCTCGTTCTTCACTGCGGGCGGTCGGCGTGCCGTTCCGGGCCAGCTGGTCGTAGAAGCACTAACCGATGGGCGAGGGGTACGCATGACCGACACCGGCCAGGTCCCGGGCGAGGGGCTGCCGGAGAACGCAGGCATGGTGGAGCAGCCGGGCGTCCTCGCGCCGGGCGCGTACACCTACCTCGACCCTTCCGGCAGCGCTCCCGAGGACGACGACCTGCTCCTGATGCCGGGCCAGCAGGGCGCGTGGGGCAACGAGATGCCGCAGCACGCCCCGGCTCCGGCGCCGTATCCCCACGAGCCCGGTCCGCACGAGGCGGCCGGCCGGGACAGCGGCTCCATCGACGTCGGCGCGGTCCGTACGCCGCCCCCGGCGCCCGCGCCGCAGCAGACGCCGCGCCGTCCGCTGCACCTCGGCCCGCCCATCCCGGACACCTCCGCGAGCCCGGTGCGCACGCTCTCCGACCGCGGTCCGGCGGACGCCCCGATGCGCCCCTCCGGGCCGCCCACCACCGGTCCCGAGTACCTCGACGTGCCGCAGCAGGCGGAGAACCCCCCACAGGGAGCGGTGCCCTGGGGGCCGCCGCCGCAGCAGCACACCGTGCCGCCGGTGGGCACGGAGGGGACGGCCGCAGAAACGGTCGTTCCGGCACCGGCGCCCGAGCCCGCGCCGACGGTTCAGCCGACCGCCGCGCCGGTCGCCCCGGAGGCCGCGCCCGTGACCGCCGAGGCCGCGCACGAGGCCCCGCAGGGCTACGGCCTGCTGGTCGACTCGGAGCCGCAGCAGATGCCGCAGCCGACGCCGGAGGCGCCGCAGGCCGCGCACGGCGTGCCGGCCCCGGAGGGCGCGCTCGGCATGCCCGAGCAAGGCCAGGCCGAGGCGGCCGACGACGCCGGACACGTCCTGCCGGACGGGGCGCTGAACGACGGCTCGCAAGGCGGCGCCTGGCAGCACGACGGCTCGCAGCATCCCGGAGCCGTACCGGCGCCGGATGCCGCACCGGCGCAGGACGCGACCCCCGCCGGGTTCGCTCCGCAGGTCCCGGACGTCGTGCCCGTGGCGGACACCGCCCCGGACCTCGGGGCCGTACCGCCCGTGGACGGCGAGCCGCACATCGGCGTGCCCGCGCCCGCGGCCGAGGCGGGGTCGGCCCCGCAGGCCGCGGAGGCCCACGTTCCGGCGCCCGCCGCGCACCCGACGGCTCCCGCCCAGGACCACCAACCCGTGGCCGACGCCCCGGCCGAGCAGGAGGTCCACGATCCGGGCCAGGCCCCGGCCGAGCAGGTCCACGACACCAGCCTCACCCCGGCCGAGCAGGTCCACGACACCAGCGGGACCCCGGCCGCGGCACCGGCAGCGGAGGAGCACGCGCCCCTGACGGACACCGAGGCCCAGGCCCCTGACACCCCGGCACTGTTCGCCGAGCCCGCGCCGCAGCAGGCTCCCGCCCCCGAGGAGGCGCAGCCCGCGGTCGCCGAGCCCGCGCCGGCCGTGCCGGTGGGCGGACCCGCCCAGGAGCACGGCGAGCAGGAGGCGGGCGGCGAGCCCGCCGCCGTACCCGGTGTGCCCTCCGACGCGCCCGGCGTCCCGGCCGATACCGCCGGTGTGCAGGCCGACGCGCCCGTGGAGCCCCAGGCGGACCAGTCGTTCGGCCGGTTCGTGCCCGTCGAGGGCACCGTGCCGACCACCCCGCACCTGGCCCCCACCCCGCCGCACGCGCTGACCGTGCCGCCCCTGCCCGTCCAGGAGCAGCCGCCCGCCGAGGAATCCGCTCCGGCCGCCGCTCAGCAGGAGGAACCGGCGGTGCAGGAGCCCTTCGCGATGGTTCCCGGCCCCCGCGAGGGTGAGGCGCCCGCCCCGGAGCCGGATGCCGAGGACCCGGAGCCGGTGGTCGCACAGCAGGCGGACGACCTCGACACCCGGGCCGCTGACCAGGAAGAGAGCACGGCCGCCGTGGAAGAAGCACGACAGTCCACCGGCCCGGCGGCGCCCGGATACGACGACGCCGAGCGCGAAGCCGTCCTGCGCGTGATGCGCGAGCGCCGCGACATCCGCAACGGCTTCCGCAGCGACCCGATCCCGCACGACGTGCTGCTGCGCGTGCTGGAGGCCGCCCACACGGCACCCTCCGTGGGCCACTCCCAGCCCTGGGACTTCGTCGTCATCCGCTCCGCCGAGACGCGCCGCACGATGCACGAACTGGCCATGCGCCAGCGCGAGGCGTACGCCAAGTCGCTGCCCAAGGGCCGGGCGAAGCAGTTCAAGGAACTGAAGATCGAGGCCATCCTCGACACACCGGTGAACATCGTGGTCACCGCCGACCCTACCCGGGGCGGCCGCCACACCCTCGGCCGGCACACCCAGCCGCAGATGGCGCCGTACTCCTCCGCGCTCGCCGTCGAGAACCTGTGGCTCGCGGCCCGCGCCGAGGGCCTCGGTGTCGGCTGGGTCAGCTTCTTCGACGAGCGTGAGATGGTCCGCGCCCTCGGGCTGCCCGAGCACCTGGAGGTCGTGGCCTACCTGTGCGTCGGGTACGTCGACGAATTCCCGGAGGAGCCCGAGCTGATGCAGGCGGGCTGGTCCAAGCGCCGCCCGCTGTCCTGGGTCGTGCACGAGGAGACGTACGGCCGTCGCGCGCTGCCCGGCGAGGAGCCGCACGACCTGCTCGCCGAGACCGTCGCCGGCATCCGCCCGCTGGACGCCAAGGCGCTCGGCGAGGCCTGGGAGCGGCAGAAGCGGATGACCAAGCCCGCGGGCGCCCTCGGCATGCTGGAGATCATCTCCGCGCAGCTGTCCGGTCTGTCCCGGCAGTGCCCCCCGCCGATCCCGGAGCCCGCGGCCGTCGCCATCTTCGCGGGCGACCACGGCGTGCACGCCCAGGGCGTCACCCCGTGGCCCCAGGAGGTGACGGGCCAGATGGTCGCCAACTTCCTCGGCGGGGGAGCGGTCTGCAACGCCTTCGCGGGCCAGGTCGGTGCCGAGGTCTGTGTCATCGACGTGGGCGTGGCCGCCGACCTGCCCGCCACCCCCGGCCTGCTGCCGCGCAAGGTCCGCGCCGGCACGGCCGACATGACGACCGGTCCCGCGCTCACCCGCGAGGAGGTCAAGCAGGCGATCGAGGTCGGCATCGAGACGGCCCGCGACCTGGTGGCGGCCGGCAACCGGGCGCTGCTCACCGGTGAGATGGGCATCGCGAACACGACGGCCTCGGCCGCCCTGATCGCCGTCTTCACGGATACCGACCCCTCCGAGGTGACGGGCCGCGGCACCGGCATCAACGACGAGACGCTGGCCCGCAAGACCGAGGTCGTGCGCCGCGCCATCGAACTCCACCAGCCGGACCCGGCCGACCCGATCGGCGTCCTGGCGGCGTTCGGCGGCCTGGAGCACGCGGCGATGGTGGGCCTGCTGCTCGGCGGCGCGTCCCTGCGCACGCCGGTCATCCTGGACGGCGTCAGCGCAGGCGCCGCCGCCCTGGTGGCGCGCGCCATCGCCCCCGAGGTGCTCGCGGCGTGCATCGCAGGCCACCGCAGCGCGGAGCCGGGCCATGTGGCCGCCCTGAACAAACTGGGCCTTCGCCCCCTGGTCGACCTGGACCTCCGCCTGGGCGAGGGCACGGGCGCCCTGCTGGCCCTGCCGCTGGTCCAGAGCGCGGCGCGGGCGATGCACGAGGTGGCGACGTTCGACTCGGCGGGGGTCACCGAGAAGTAGCGCCGCTCCATGTCCGCGCAGGGGCGGCTCAGCCTTCGACCAGGTGAGCCGCCCCTGACGTCCGCACCATAGAATCCGCACGTCGGGCCCCTCCAAAGCCGCAGAGGCCGCCGTCCCCCACCGCCGCACGAGGAGCCGCACCTCCATGGCCGAACACCCCCCGTACCCCGTAGGGCTCCGCCTGACCGGACGCCGCGTCGTCGTCATCGGCGGCGGCCAGGTCGCCCAGCGCCGCCTCCCGGCGCTGATCGCGGCAGGCGCGGACATCGTCCTCGTCTCCCCGGAAGCGACCCCCTCGGTCGAAGCCATGGCGGACGCGGGGGAGATCACCTGGGAGCAGCGCCCGTACGAGGACGGCGACCTCGCCGACGCCTGGTACGCCCTGATCGCCACCAGCGACCCCGAAGCGAACTCCCGGGCCTCGGCGGAGGCAGAGGCGAACCGGGTGTGGTGCGTCCGCTCCGACGACGCCGACGCGGCCACCGCGTGGACCCCCGCTACCGGCCACAGCGAGGGCGTCACGGTCGCCGTGCTCACCACCGAGGCCAGGGGCCGCGACCCCCGGCACACCGCCGCCATCCGTGACGCCGTGGTGGAGGGCCTGCGCGACGGCACCCTGGTCGCCCCGCACCACCGCACCCGCACCCCCGGTGTGGCGCTCGTCGGCGGCGGCCCCGGCGACCCGGACCTGATCACCGTCCGCGGGCGGCGGCTGCTCGGCGAGGCGGACGTGGTCATCGCCGACCGTCTCGGCCCTCGCGACCTGCTCGCCGAACTCCCACCGCACGTCCAGGTGATCGACGCGGCGAAGATCCCGTACGGCCGTTTCATGGCCCAGGAGGCCATCAACAACGCGCTGATCGAGCACGCCAAGCAGGGCAAGTCGGTCGTTCGCCTGAAGGGCGGCGACCCGTACGTCTTCGGCCGTGGCATGGAGGAGGTGCAGGCGCTCGCCGAGGCGGGCATCCCGTGCACGGTCGTCCCGGGCATCTCCAGCTCGATCTCCGTGCCGGGCGCGGCCGGCATCCCCGTCACCCACCGCGGTGTCGCACACGAGTTCACGGTGGTCAGCGGGCATGTCGCCCCTGACGACGAGCGTTCCCTGGTCGACTGGCCGTCCCTGGCCCGGCTGACGGGCACGCTCGTGATCCTCATGGGTGTCGACAAGATCGGGAAGATCGCCGAGACGCTCGTCGCCCACGGCAAGGCGCCCGACACCCCCGTCGCCCTGGTCCAGGAGGGCACGACGGCCGCCCAGCGCCGGGTCGACGCGACGCTGGCGACGGTCGCGGAGACCGTACGGGAGAAGGACGTGAAGCCGCCGGCCGTCATCGTCATCGGCGAGGTCGTGACGGTGGGGCCGCGGCCGGTCGAGTAACCCGGGGTAACACGTCCCGTTCCAGCCGTTGGCACCGCTCCCCCGACAAGGCAGTATCACCCTGTGGCCGATCTCATCACCGTTGAGGACCCCGACGACCCGCGCCTCACCGACTACACGGGTCTGACCGACGTGGAGCTGCGCCGCAAGCGCGAACCCGCCGAGGGACTGTTCATCGCCGAGGGCGAGAAGGTCATCAGACGGGCCAAGGCGGCCGGCTACGAGATGCGCTCCATGCTGCTGTCCTCCAAGTGGGTCGACGTCATGCGGGACGTCATCGACGAGCTCCCCGCCCCGGTGTACGCGGTCAGCCCGGAACTGGCCGAACAGGTCACCGGCTACCACGTGCACCGCGGCGCGCTCGCCTCCATGCAGCGCAAGCCGCTGCCGGCGGCGGACGAACTCCTCGCCTCCGCCCGCCGGGTCGTGATCATGGAATCCGTGAACGACCACACCAACATCGGCGCGATCTTCCGCTCCGCCGCCGCCCTCGGCATGGACGCGGTCCTGCTGTCACCCGACTGCGCCGACCCGCTGTACCGGCGCAGCGTGAAGGTGTCCATGGGCGCGGTCTTCTCGGTGCCGTACGCACGCCTCGACACCTGGCCGAGGAGCCTGGAGTCGGTCCGCGAGGCCGGCTTCACGCTCCTCGCGCTCACCCCCGACGAGAAGGCCAAGACCCTCGACGAGACGGCTCCGCACAAGATGGACCGGGTCGCGCTGATGCTCGGCGCGGAGGGCGACGGACTGTCCACCCAGGCGCTGGTCGCCGCGGACGAATGGGTCCGCATCCCCATGGCCCACGGGGTCGACTCCCTCAACGTGGGCGCGGCGGCCGCGGTCGCCTTCTACGCGGTCGCCACCGGCCGCCCCCGGTCCTAGGGTTCCGTCTTTCGGGTCAGCCCGGTCGTCCGCCGGTCGTCCCCTGTGCCCGGTCAGCCGTCCCGGTCGAGCTCGCTGTGGTACTGCTCGGCCATCCGGTCTCCGGTCAGGGGCGTGTACGACTGCTCCGGTCGTACGTCCTTGCGTACGTGTCCGTCGTCCATGCCGCGCGCCGGCCCCTGGCACCCCTGGGCCGCCGCGATGCCCAGCGCCACCAGCAGCGTCACCACCACGAACACGAAGATCCGCTGGCGCAGCAGCCGCGGGTTGGCCGGGCGCCGCCCCGTCCCGGTGGTACGGGGCGCGGGCCGTCCCGCGCCACTGCGCGGTGCGGGACGGCCGCCCGAGCGGGTCGAGGTGCCGCGCTGCGCGGGCGTCGGTCGCGACCCCGGCCGGGAGCCGCTGCTGCGGGGCGGGGGAGTGCCCGGCCCCTGCGGGCGGCGCACGGTGGGCTGCTCCGCGTACTGCTGCGCGAGCCGCCCCGACGGCCGGTCCGGGTCGCCGCGCCGGTCGGACGGCCGCACGTCCGTGAGGCCCTGGGTCTCCCGGGCCGCGATCTCCTTGAGCCGGAGCGAGAGTTGGAGGGTGCTCGGCCGTTCGTCGGGGTCCTTCGCGAGGCAGGCGCGGACGAGCGGAGCCAGGGCGTCCGGCACGCCGTGCAGTTTCGGCTCCTCGTGCACCACGCGGTAGAGCATCACCTCGGAACTGCCGTGTCCGAAGGGCGAGTCTCCGGTCGCCGCGTACGCCAGCGTGGCGCCCAGCGCGAACACGTCCGTGGCCGGCGTGACGGCGGCCCCCCGCACCTGCTCGGGGGCGAGGAAACCGGGCGACCCCACGGCCGTGCCGACGTGGGTGAGCGTCGAGGCACCGGTCGCCCAGGCGATGCCGAAGTCGATGATCCGGGGCCCCTTCGGGGACAGCAGGATGTTGGACGGCTTCAGATCACGGTGCACGACCCCGGCCTCGTGCACCGCCACGAGCCCCTCGGACAGGGCGGCCCCGACGGCGGCCACCTCGGCGGCCGTGAGGGGGCCCTCCTCGGCGACCTTGTCGTGCAGCGACGGCCCGGGCACGTACTGCGTGGCGAACCACGGGCGATCCGCCTCCAGATCGGCGGCCACCAGCCGCGCCGTACACCCGCCACGAATCCGCCGTGCCGCCGAGACCTCACGTGCGAACCGCGACCGGAACTCCTGATCCTCCGCGAGATCCGGCCGGATCACCTTCAGCGCGACCCTCTGGCCCCGCTTGTCGGAGCCCAGGTAGACGACGCCCATCCCGCCCGCGCCGAGCCGCCGGTGAAGCCTGAACGAGCCGACGACACGCGGGTCCTCACGCCTCAGGCGCATCATCGCCATGTCCATCCCCGCTGCCCGGTCCGTTTGACGAGCCACAGCTTACGTTTCCACGGCCGGGTGCGCGCAGAGGCCGCGCCCTCTCGCCCCGATCGATTGTCAGTGCCCCGTGGGAGACTTGAGAGGTGGTCAGGACAGGGGCCGGAAGGTCCGCAGCGCGCTGTCCATGATCCCAAACACCCGCTGGGGAAGGGGGATTGAACTCGTGAAGGGTGATCGTGTGGAGATAGTCGTGGACGCGGGGGACACGACGCGTACGTACGAGGTGGTGGCGAGCAGGGCGGGCCGCCGGGTGGAGACGGCGGTGCGCAGGGGGGTGGTGGAAGTGAGCGAAGTCACGCGTTCCGGGACGGTCGTACGGACGGCCCGCTTCATGGCGAACCGGGTGCTGGCGCTGGTGGAGCAGCCGGTCCCACGGGAAGACGGGTCGGAGCAGAAGGGGTACACCGGGCGTCCCCTCCGGGAAGACCCTGAGACGTAGGACCTCGTCTCCACCCAGGGGAGTACGCCGCAGGTCATCGCTCCTCCTCGGGGAGGCCAGGGAATCGATACGAGGGCATGACGACCGGGGATCGCCCGAAGCCTAGATTTGAGGTCAAGCGGCGGGTGCAGCACTCGTCCCCCGAGGTCAGGCACCCGCCGCTGCCAACGACAACAGCACCACGGTCAGGAGAGGGACCATGGCCCATACGGCACCGCGGACAATGATCCGCACACAGGGGCGCAGGGCGTACGCCGCGTTCGGCACCCGTCGCCAGGGCCGCCGCCACCCCCTGGTGGCGACCGCGATGGTCCTCCCCCTGGCGGCCCTGCTCGTGTACGCCTTCGGCGGCTGGGATGCAGTGGTCACACAAGCGTCGTCCGTGGGCGTGATGCTGGGGCGCTGAGCGGCGCCCCAGGCCCGGAAGAGCGGTCCGGGCGGGGACATCCACCCATGCAACCCCGTGGGGACGGGGGTCCGGCGGACGGCACCAACGCCCGCGCAGCTGGGGAGCTGCGCGGGCGTTATTTTTGCGCCTGAACCGGCGCCGCTCTCGCGGACCTGGTTGCTCGCGCCTTTTGCGCCTGAACCGGCGCCGCTCTCGCGGACCTGGTTGCTCGCCGTCGTGGTTCCTCAATTGATAGTTGTTGTGATCTTGGGTGAAAGACCGCGGGCTCCGGTGGGGTGCGTACGCTCTGGGCCGAGTGCTGTACTGCCCCAGGGAGACCCGTGACCGCCGACGTACTGTCCGCCCTCACCGCCACAGCCCGGTATGCGGCTCATCCTCGAGGAGGAGGCTGTGGGCATCCGGACGCCGTGCTGGCCGAGCGGGAGGACGGCACGGTGGTGCGGCACGGTGGCACGGTGGCCAAGGCGCATGCCCCGGGTACGGGCCTCGGGGAGCTCTCCCTCCGTCTGGCCGTCGCCGCCGACCTCCCCGAGATCTTCCTGGCGCCCCTCCGGTCCGTGCCTGCCGACCTCCACGGTCGCCTGGTGACCTTCTGGCCGTACGGCACCCCCGTGGATCCCGACGCTCCGGACGCCGCCCCGTGGGAGGCCGCCGCCACCCTTCTCGCCCAGCTGCACCTGGCCCCCGCCCCCACCGGCCTCCCCGCCATGCGCGGCCCAGCCAAGGCCGCCCGCGCCATCCAGCGTCTCCACGCCGCCGGTCCCCACCCGGCCGCCGCAAGCGTCCTCCGCGCCTGGGCCGGCCTGCCGGGGTGGGCCCGGGACGAGGCGCCCATGCCCTCCGCGCGTTCTCTCTGTCACGGCGACCTCCACCTCGGCCAGCTCGTACGCCACCCCGCGGAGATGGGTCCCTGGCTCCTCATCGACGTCGACGACCTGGGCCTCGGCGAACCGGCCTGGGACCTGGCCCGCCCGGCCGCCTGGTACGCCTGCGGTCTGCTCCCACCGGAGGAGTGGGCCCGGTTCCTCGACGCGTACCGCGGGGCGGGCGGTCCTGCGGTCCCCTCCACCGGCGACCCCTGGCCGGCCCTGGACGTTCCCGCCCGCGCCCTCACCGTGCAGACGGCCGCCCGGGCCGTCGCCAAGTCCGCCGCCGCAGGCCGCGCCTTGGACGAGGTGGAACAGGCCGTGGTCGACGCCTGCGCCCGAATGACCCCGATTCCTCCGCAGTTGGCGCAGTGATCTGCGCCCCGTCTTGCAACCGTTCCAGCCCCTACCGAGTCCCTATCAGGCGAAGCCCCACCGACCGGCGAGGAGTTGAGCCGAGCATGCAGTGTCCGAAGTGCCATGCGCCGATGCACACGTACAACCGCAACGGCGTCCAGATCGAGCAGTGCAGCGGCTGTCGCGGCATCTTCCTCGACTACGGCGAGCTTGAGGCGCTCACCCGTCTCGAGGCCCAGTGGGCACAGCCCGCCCCGCCGCCCCCACCCGCGTACCCGTCCGCTCCCGCCTGGGGCGCCCCGCACGGCGGCCACCAAGAGGGCCATCACGGGGGCCACGGTCACTACGGCCACCACCGCCACAAGAGCTTCGGTCACATGCTGTTCTCCAGCTGAGAGCTGAGCCCACGAAGAAGCCCCCGGCCGTGCGGGCCGGGGGCTTCGAGGTGTGGACGATACTGGGATTGAACCAGTGACCTCTTCCGTGTCAGGGAAGCGCTCTCCCGCTGAGCTAATCGTCCTCGGGACCGTGATCCGAAGATCACAGACGGTGCGTGCGCGATACTGGGATTGAACCAGTGACCTCTTCCGTGTCAGGGAAGCGCTCTCCCGCTGAGCTAATCGCGCGGGGGATCCGAAGATCCAGTGGACGATACTGGGATTGAACCAGTGACCTCTTCCGTGTCAGGGAAGCGCTCTCCCGCTGAGCTAATCGTCCTTGGAGGTGGAGACGGGATTTGAACCCGTGTAGACGGCTTTGCAGGCCGTTGCCTCGCCTCTCGGCCACTCCACCAGGAGTGCAGGGGCTCGGGAAGATCCCCTGGTTCCTTCGAGCGGACGACGAGGCTCGAACTCGCGACCTCAACCTTGGCAAGGTTGCGCTCTACCAACTGAGCTACGTCCGCTTGTCGTTTGTCGGTCCGCTTCCGCGTCCCGGCGACGTGTTGAACTCTAGCGGATTCCCGGGCCAGTACAAAAACGCGTTTGCGCAGCGTGCTGCCTTGCGCCTGGTCAAGGACACGGCCGGACCACCGCCAGGACACTCGCGGGCCACCCTCGTGACACCCGCCCTAGACTCGACAGCGTGCCCGACCTGCCTCCTCTCGCCCGTTTCGGCGACCGCGTAGCCACCGGTCTCCTAGATGTCACCAGTGACCCGGCCGCCCTCGACTCCACCGGTTTCTGGGCGGTCTGCGCGGATTACGAGGGGCGTGTGACCTGCGCCCGCTTCGCGGACGTACGGAAAGAGCCGGTGCCCGCGCCCGTGCCCGGCGGATGGCGGGGCCCCGAGGTCGGTGACTGGGAGTCCTCCCTCGACCGCGCCGCGTACACGGCGGGCGTGCGCCGGATCCGCGAGCACATCGCCACCGGGGAGGTCTACCAGGTGAACCTCTGCCGTGTGCTGTCCGCGCCGGTCGCGCCAGGCGCCGACGTGGACGCCCTGGCCGCCGTGCTGGCCCGAGGCAACCCCGCCCCGTACGCAGGAACGATCCGCCTGCCGGAGCACGGCGTGGAGATAGCCACCGCGTCCCCCGAGCTGTTCCTGCGCCGCGCCGGCCGCACCGTCGAGTCCGGCCCGATCAAGGGCACCGCCCGCACCGAGGCGGAGCTGCTGGAGAAGGACTACGCGGAGAACGTGATGATCGTGGACCTGGTCCGCAACGACCTCGGCCGCGTCTGCGTCACCGGCAGCGTCACCGTCCCCGACCTGTGCGCCGTCGAGAAGCACCCCGGCCTCGTCCACCTCGTCTCCACCGTCCGCGGCGAGCTGCGCCCGGACGCCGGCTGGCCGGAGCTGCTCGCCGCCGCCTTCCCGGCCGGCTCGATCACCGGCGCCCCCAAGTCGAGCGCGCTGCGGATCATCGACGCCCTGGAGACCGCGCCCCGCGGCCCCTACTGCGGCGGCATCGGCTGGGTCGACGCCGACCGGGGCGTGGGCGAGCTGGCCGTTGGCATCCGCACCTTCTGGATCGACCGGAGCGCCGAGGGCGCGGCCGTCCTGCGGTTCGGCGCCGGCGCCGGCATCACCTGGGACTCCGACCCGGAGGGCGAGTGGCGCGAGACCGAACTGAAGGCCGCCCGGCTGCTCGCGGTAGCGTCGGGGGAGTACCAGGACCTGGGGCCGGAATGACCCTTCATACGCGGCACACGTCCAGGGCCCCGCGGCTCGGCCACGGGCCCGACGACATGTCGCGCGACGCTTTCGCCACGATCTTGCGAGGTAAAGACCAGTGAAGCTCTGGCTCGACGGCGGGCTGCAGGACATCGAGTCCGCCCGCGTCTCCGTCTTCGACCACGGACTGACCGTCGGCGACGGCGTCTTCGAGACCGTCAAGGCCGTCGAGGGCCGGGCGTTCGCACTCACCCGCCACCTCGACCGGCTCACCCGCTCCGCCCGCGGACTCGGCCTTCCGGACCCGGACCTGGACGAGGTCCGCCGCGCCTGCGCCGCCGTCCTCCAGGCCAACCCGATGCCGCTCGGGCGCCTGCGCATCACGTACACCGGCGGCCACGGCCCGCTCGGCTCCGACCGCGGCGACCAGGGCCCCACCCTCGTCGTGGCCCTCGGCGCGACCACCCGGCGCCCCGACTCCACGGCCGTCATCACGGTGCCGTGGACCCGTAACGAGCACGGTGCGCTGACCGGCCTGAAGACCACCTCGTACGCCGAGAACGTCGTCGCGCTCGCCCGGGCGACCGGGCAGGGCGCGACCGAGGCCCTCTTCGGCAACACGGCCGGCCGGCTCTGCGAGGGCACGGGGTCGAACGTCTTCGTCGTCCTCGACGGCGAGATCCACACCCCTCCGCTCTCCTCCGGCTGTCTCGCGGGCATCACGCGCGCGCTCACCGTGGAGTGGACCGGCGCCAAGGAGACCGATCTGCCGCTGGACGTCCTCGAGCGCGCGGACGAGATCTTCCTCACCTCCACGCTGCGGGACGTACAGGCCGTGCACCGGGTCGACGGCCGGGAACTGGCGGGGGCGCCGGGTCCGGTGACCGCCAAGGCCATGCGGATCTTCGACGAGCGGTCCGGGAACGACCTGGATCCGTGAGCCTCGGGAAAACCGGCTGACGCGGGTCGCCGCCGCGGGTAGAACACCCGTGATGACCACGACCCTGCGGCCGACCGAGCCGCTTCAGCATCACACCGACGGGACGCGTTCACGTCGCTACCAGGTGTGCGTGAACAGCCGTCCCGTCGGTGTGATACACCTCGGCACCTCGCCCTCCCTGGGCGAGTCGGTGGCCCGCATCATCGAGCTGCGCATCGGGGAGTCCGACCGCCGGCGCGGTCGGGGCACCGTGGCCGCGCTCGCCGCGGAGGAGGTGGCGCGGGGCTGGGGCTGCGGGCAGATCGAGGCCCGGGTCCCCGCCGATGCACGGGTCGCACTGCGGCTCACCGAGACGCTCGGTTATGTCCTGCGCAACCGCGGCATGGAGAAGCGGCTCGGTGACACCCCGCCCCCGCTGCCCGAGGGCAGCCGCGCACGCCCCATGACCGAGGCGGAGTTCACGGCCTGGCAGGAGTACCAACGCGAGCACTACGCGCGCACGTGGATCGAGCGGGGCGTACCCGAGGCCGTGGCGCACGCCAAGGCACGACGCGACCACGAGCAGCTCCTGCCGCGGGGCATGCGCACCGAGGGCATGACGTTCAGCGTGCTGGAGCACGAGGGCATACGCGTGGGCACGCTGTGGCTGGCGGTGCGCGAGGACAATGCGTTCGTCTTCGACGTGGAGGCCGACGCGGCCCACCGCGGGAGGGGGCACGGCCGCACGCTCATGCTCCTGGCGGAGGTCCAGGCGCTCACCGCCGGCCGGCAGGTCCTCGGACTGAACGTGTTCGCGGGCAACACCCCGGCCGAGCGCCTCTACGAGTCACTCGGCTACCGGACGACGGAGTACGCCCTGTACAAACCCCTGTTGTAGGACCGGGCGGGATCAGGCCTCCTGCCCGGCCAGCAGCCGGTCCGCGATCTCCTCGATGCGCTCGCGCAGTCCCTCCTGGCTCTTGCCGCCGTCGAGGCGCTCACCGCCGATCACATAGGTCGGAGTGCCGGTCACCCCGATCGCCTTGCCCTCGGCCTGGTCGGCGTCGACGATCAGGATGTGCCGGCCGTCGATCAGAGCCGTGTCGAACTCCTCGGCGTCCAGCCCGAGATCGCGGGCCACCTCGATGAGGAACGCCTCTCCCTGGCGGTCCAGCTCCTCGACCCGGCCGAGCACGGCCTCCACGTACGGCCAGCCCTGCCCCTGCGCCAGCGCCTCCTCGGCGGCCTGCGCCGCGGCGAAGGCGTGCCGGTGCTTCTCCAGCGGGAAGTGCCGCAGCCGCAGCTCCAGCCGGTCGCCGTAGCGGTCGCGCAGCGCGCGCAGATCATCGAGGGCGGTGCGGCAGTCGGGGCACTGGAGTTCGCACCAGACGTCCAGGACGGGGACGGCTGCGTGGGCCGGGGAGGAGTCACTCATGGTCACAGTCTCCCAGCACCCGCGACGGCCCCCAAACGGGATCTCCGCACCCGGAGGTGGAGGCCTGGAGAGTGCCGGCGAGGTCAGGGGTGGAGACGGGGCCGCACCCTGGGGAGGAGCCGACCCCGAGATGTCCCGGAGATGTCCCTGAGGTCTGTTCGGACCGTGGCCCGCGGGGCGTGGGGCGGTGCAGGATGGAAAGGACGAACCGCCCCCCACCCGACCGATCCCCCCCACCCGACCGATCCCCCCCACCCGACCGATCTCCGCTTGGAGGACCGGATGATTGCCGAGACAGTCTGTTCCGCCGTCTCCGCGGCCGGCCTCGGCATCGCCGCGGTCACGGCCTTCCGCAAGCGTTTTCTGGCGGCGGCCCGTATCGCCGCGTACGCGCTGGTGCCCATCGGCCTGGTGATGACGGGAGTGGTGGGCTGGCTGGCCGACACCGCCTTCAGCCCCACGGCCTGGGCGGGCTTCGGCGTGCTCGGGGTCGCCTGGCTGCTGTTCATGACCACCCGGGCCGTGGAACGCAGGCGCGGCGGCACCCGCAAGGAGCGCAGGGCGGCGCGTGCCGCGCGGCGGGAGGCGACGGCTCCCTCGTCCTCCGCGCCGGCGCTCGGCGCCGGGGGCCCTCCCGCGGTTCGTCCCACGGCGGGCCCCCGGGCGGCCGACTCCGCAGACGACTTCAGCGACATCGAGGCCATCCTGAAGAAGCACGGCATATGACGCCTCGCCCGGCGCGGGGCGAAGGGGAAACGGCCGATCGGTCGGGTCACGGCTCCCTGGCGATCAAGGGTGGGCACACCTAGATCATCTTCGCTCCGCACCTCGCGGAATCGGCGATCACATCGTCATCCCGTGCGTGTTGATCGCACGGCGGGTGCGGGCTACGTCATCATCACCGCGAGATGCTGGACACAACCCAGAGCGACACCGCCGCTCCTCCCGAGGATCGTCGGGGTTGTCTCTTCGCGCTTTCCCAGCCACCGCTGATGATCTTCCTTGCGGTGATCGGCTGTCTGCTGCTCATGGCATCGCTGCACGACCTGCTGCTGCTGTGAGCCGTATGCGGAGCCCCTGGCGCCACCCGCCGAGGGCTCCGTCAGCCCACTGGGGAGCGACGATGGCGGAGCGCATGTCCGGTCACGGACGGTGAGTGTCTGCGCGTGTCCGGCTCCTCGGTGCCTCGGCCTCTCGACTTCCCCGAGCCCTCGCGGTCGGCCGCGCGTGCCTCCGGCCTCGCGACTTCTCCCAGCCCCTCGCGGTCGGCCGCGCCCGTCCCTCCGGCCTCGCGGCTTCCCCGAGCCCTTTGCGGTCGGCCGCGCCCGTCCGCCCTCGCGGTGCGAAGGCGCCTCACTCAGCCGGCCGCCTCCTTGCGGCGTGCCCGGTAGGCGGCCACGTGGAGGCGATTGCCGCAGGTACGGCTGTCGCAGTAGCGCCGTGAGCGGTTGCGGGAGAGGTCCACGAAGGCGCGCCGGCAGTCGGGCGCCTCGCAGCGGCGCAGCCGCTCCTGCTCCCCGGCCACCACGAAGAACGCCAGCGCCATCCCGCAGTCCGCGGCGATGTGGTCGGCCAGGGAGGCACCGGGGGCGAAGTAGTGCACATGCCAGTCGTAGCCGTCGTGGTCGGTCAGCCGGGGCGTGGTGCCCGCCGCCGCGACCAGTTCGTTGATGAGGCCCGCCGCGGTCCGGGCGTCCGTCGCGGCGAAGACCGCGGCGAACCGTCCGCGGATCTTGCGCACCGCCGACAGGTCGAACTCCGACAGGACCCCGAGATCGCTCACCGCGTGTCTGCGCGCGAAGTCGTCGAGGGCGGCGACATCCGGGAGCCCGTCCGGCTCGTCGCCCTCGGGTGCGGTGTTCACGAGATCCACCACGAGGTCGAGCGCGCACCGGGTGTCATGGGTGATCAGCACGTGTCGCTCCCTGGCCTGGGGTCGGGCGGACGCCCGCCGATGCTGGCCGAGCCTAGCGGCTTCCCGCCCCGAGAGGACCGCCGCAGGGTCGGCTTCGGACACGTCACACAGCGCAGGAAAAGCGTCACTCTCCGTAGTAGGCCGACGCGCCGCCTCCGCGAGGGCTCGCGGCGACGGCGCCCGGGTGTGCCGTATGCGGTTGTCCTGACCCGTGCCGTCTCCCCGAGTGGACGGCGCCGGGTGGTGTGGCTGTCTTGCGCTAGCTCTCGGCCAGGATGTGGGAGAGCTCCGTGTCGAGATCGAAATGGCGATGCTCCGTGCCGGGCGGCACGGCCGCATCGGTCCGCTTCAGGAACGACTCCAGTGCCCGCGCCGGGGCCTCGAGCAGGGCCTCGCCCTCCGGAGAGCTCAGGGCGATGCAGACGACGCCCTGACCGTGGCTGCGGGACGGCCAGACGCGGACGTCGCCGGTCCCTGTGGGCCGGTGCAGGCCCTCCGCCAGGAGGTCGCGGGCGAACACCCACTCGACGGTCTCCTCGGCTCCGGTGTGGAAGGTGGCGTGCACGGCGTAGGGATCGGCCGTGTCATACCGCAGTCCCGCGGGTACAGGCAGTGAGGACTCGCTCGACACAACGAGGCGCAGGTGCAGCTCGCAGCTGACCGTGGTGTTCATAAGCGCCAGGGCCTTTCGCTCAGTGTGCGCTCGGGGATTCGCACGTCGGCGAAATCGACATGCCACCTACGGTGCCGTTGTAAACCCCTCTGAGTGTTTTGCCTGTCTTTACGTAGCTCATCCGGCCGAGACATCGTTCGTGCGATGCGGCCATTCCGGTGACTGGTTTCTCTCGGGTAGGTTTGGCTGTATGAATACGCGGAGTGACGAGCGGGGTGAGGCCGCCGTGGCCGCCGAGGGGCCGAAGACCGAGCGGGGGCTCGGGTCCAGGGCGCCGGAATTCATCAAGTCCCGACGGGCGCTGC
Source organism: Streptomyces sp. NPDC093984 (assembly GCF_044764595.1). Taxonomy (NCBI): domain Bacteria; kingdom Bacillati; phylum Actinomycetota; class Actinomycetes; order Kitasatosporales; family Streptomycetaceae; genus Streptomyces; species Streptomyces sp. NPDC093984. The sequence continues at coordinate 44,866 of NZ_JBIWIM010000012.1, forward strand.
ACCTCAGCTGGCAGGTGGCCGTTTTCGTGATCGGCCTCGCGGTGGTCGCGGGCGGCGTGCTCCTGCTTCCGCTGCCGGGCCCGGGCTGGCTGGTGATCTTCGCCGGCATGGCGATCTGGGCGACCGAGTTCGTCTGGGCCCAGCTGGTGCTGCGCTGGACGAAACGGAAGGTCACGGAGGCGACACACCGCGCGCTCGACCCCAGGGTGCGGCGCCGCAACCTCCTGTTGACGACCGCGGGCGTGGCGATCGTGGCCGCGCTGGTCGGCGTGTACGTCTGGAAGTACGGCTTCGTGACGCCCTGGAACATCAGGGAGGAGTGACCGGCCCGTGGTCGGAGGCATCCGCTGACATGCGGTAATGTTCTTCCTGCGCCCGGGCGATTAGCTCAGCGGGAGAGCGCTTCGTTCACACCGAAGAGGTCACTGGTTCGATCCCAGTATCGCCCACAAGATCAAGGGCGGCGCCGCTCAGGAGATGAGCGGCGCCGCCCTTGGCGTATGCCCGTATGGGGCCCCTTCTGCTGGGCAGCGCTTCCTCGCGCCCGTCTCCGGTGTGCCGCCGCGCGGCGGAGCCGGACGTCCGGGCCTGCCGCCGCACCGGCCGGATCCGGCGTCCGGCCCTCGGCGGCGGCACCGGCCGAATCCGGCGTCGGGCTCTCGGCGCCGCACCGGCCGACCTCCGTGGCGCCGCCCCTCGCGACCTGCGCGCTTGTCGTTCCGGGCCCGAACTCGCCCCCCTGTGATGCCTGTTACCGCCCAACCCCACTCTCACCAATTCCTGTCCGAATCATTGACGAGGCCGGAGGGCCTCCGTACCTTGTGCCAGCAAGCGCTTACTTGAAACGATTCATGAGCGGCGGCTTTGCTGCGGGGAGGGGCCTGACTGTGGGTACCGGCAATGTTGAAAGGCGCACGATCCTGAAGGCGGCGGGAGCCTCGGTGGCCACCCTCGGGCTGGCCGCGACGACGGGTTGCGGTGGGGACGGCGGCACCTCCGCCGACGGGACCGTGACGATCCGTTACTCGTGGTGGGGTGCCGACGAGCGGGCGAAGAAGATCAATCAATCCATCAAGCTCTTCGAGAAGAAGTATCCGAAGATCAAGGTCAAAACGGACTTCCAGGACTACCAGTCTTTCTGGGAGAAGTTCCAGACGCAGGCGTCCGGTGGAAATCCCCCGGACGTTTTCCAGAACGCCGTCACATTCCTTCGGAAGTACGACAAGAGAGGCGTCCTCCTCGACCTCAAGTCACAGATCGACGCGGGCGATATCAGCCTGAGCAACTTCCGCGCCGGTGTCACGAAGGTCGGCGAGGTCGACGGCAAGCAGCTCGGCATTCCCGTCGGCTCCAACACCATGGCGCTCGTCGTCGACAAGAAGGTCTTCCAGAAGGCCGGCATCGAGCCGGCGGCGGGCTGGACCTGGGACGAGTACTTCAAGGCCCTCAAGACCATCCACGACAAGACCAAGGTCCCCGGGGACACGGGCTACTTCAGCATCATGTACCTGTACGACCTCTACCTCCGGCAGAACGGCAAGGCGTTCTACACCGAGGACGGACTCGGTTTCGACAAGGCCGACCTGACGGAGTGGTGGCAGGACGGCTACAACCGCGTGAAGGCCGGGATCGTCACCGACCCGAAGATCGTCGCCCAGGACCGGCCCAAGTCCTCGCTCTCGGCCGGGCACGGGGCATCCGAATTCACCTGGGACAACTTCACGGTCCGTTACACCGCCGAGGGGAACAGCACCTACGGTCTCGCGCCGATCCCCACCATGGACGGCAAGCACACCGGCCAGTACCTCGCCTCCCTGATGCTGAGCGCCTCCGCGCGCACCTCGCACCCGAAGGAAGTCGCCCAGTTCATCAACTTCATGGTCCACGACCCCGAGGTCGGCAAGATCATGGGCTACGACCGCGGCATCCTCGCCAGCACCGAACAGTACGAGGCCTTCAAGCCGACCGACGAGGTCAACAAGGAGATCGCGCAGTACGAGGACAACACCGCCAAGGCCGGTGTCCTCGGCACGATCACCCCGCACCCCTCCGGCGCCGACACCATCGAGGCCGCTTTCCTGCGCATCGGTGGCGACCTGGGCCTGGGCAAGGTCAAGGTCGCCGACGCGGTGAAGCAGTTCTTCGACGAGTCGCAGGCCGCGTTCCAGGCCTGACCGGAACCGACCGGAACCGACCGGAACTGAAATGGGAACCCCCGTGACGCTCGTCAAGGACTCGCCTCTCGACACCCGGAAGACCCGTTCCGCCGCTCCCGCCGCCCGCAAGCGGCGGGGCCGCCGGGAGAATCTCGCCGGCTACCTCTTCATGTCCCCGTGGATCGCCGGCTTCGTGCTCCTGACCGCGGGACCCATGGTCGCCTCGTTGTACTTCGCGTTCACCGACTACAACCTCTTCAACACGCCGAAGTGGGTCGGCCTCGACAACTTCACCAGGATGTTCGACGACCCCCGGTGGCAGAAGTCGGTGGAGGTGACGGCGAAGTACGTCGTCATCGGCACGCCGCTGAAGCTGCTGCTCGCCCTCGGTGTCGCTCTGCTCCTCGCGCAGAGCCGTCGCGGACAGGCGTTCTACCGGGCCGCGTTCTACGCCCCCTCGCTCATCGGCGCCAGCGTCTCGGTCGCCTTCGTATGGCGGTCGATCTTCTCCGACGACGCCATCGTGGACCGCACGATGTCCGTCTTCGGTATCCACGTGGGCGGCTGGGTCGGCAACCCCGACTGGATCCTGTACTGCCTGGTGGCGCTCACCGTCTGGCAGTTCGGGGCGCCCATGGTCATCTTCCTGGCCGGGCTCAAGCAGGTGCCCAGGGAGCTGTACGAGGCGGCGGCGATGGACGGCGCCGGAGCCTTCCGCAGGTTCTGGAACATCACGCTGCCGTTGATCTCCCCGGTGCTCTTCTTCAACGTGCTGCTGGAGACGATCCACTCGTTCCAGATCTTCGCCTCGGCCTACGTCGTCTCCAACACCTACTGCGGTCCGGCCGACGCCACGCTCGTCTACACCTGCTACCTGTACCAGCAGGGGTTCAAGAACGCCCAGATGGGCTACGCCTCCGCGATGGCCTGGATGCTGCTGCTCGCCGTGGCCCTCGTGACGGCGGTCCTCTTCTGGTCCCAGAAGAAGTGGGTGCACTACGAGGAGGACGCCCGATGAGCACCACCACGACCACCGTTCGCACGCCGCTCGGCGGCCCCGGCCGCAGGCGCGCCGGTTCGCTCGCCTGGCACATCGGCGCCCTGCTGGTCCTCGCGGTCGTCCTCTATCCCGTCCTCTGGGTGATCGGAGCGTCGTTCAAGCCCAGCAAGGACATCATCAACAGCCTGCAGCTGTTCCCCGTCCACCCCATCCTGGACAACTTCAAGGGCCTGGCCAAAGGCATAGCCGACATCGCCATCTGGACCTTCTTCCAGAACTCCCTCCTGTACGCCGGCGGCGCCGTCGTCGGCATCCTGATCTCCTGCTCGCTGACCGCGTACGCCTTCGCACGGATCAGGTTCGCGGGCCGCAACCTGCTGTTCTCGCTCATGATCGGCACGCTTCTGCTGCCCTATCACGTGCTGCTCATCCCGCAGTACGTGATGTTCCAGAAACTGCAGCTGATCAACACCTATGTGCCGCTGCTGCTCGGCAAGTACCTGGCCACGGAGGCGTTCTTCGTCTTCCTCATGGTGCAGTTCATGCGGAGTCTGCCGAAGGAACTCGACGAGGCCGCCAGGATCGACGGCTGCGGGCACCTGAGGATCTACTGGTCGATCGTGCTGCCGCTGTGCCGTCCGGCCCTCATCACCAGCGCGATCTTCACGTTCATCAACGCCTGGAACGACTTCATGGGCCCGCTGATCTACCTCAACGACCCCGGCAAGTACACCGTCTCCCTCGGCATGATGATGTTCCGCGACTCCGACGGCGTGGCCGCCAACTACGGCGGCATGATCGCGATGTCCCTGGTCGCGCTGCTGCCCGTGCTGCTCTTCTTCCTCGCCTTCCAGCGCTACCTCATCGACGGCATGGCGACCTCCGGACTGAAGGGCTGACATGGCCACCGACCACGCCCGCCCGAAGGCCCGCCGCGAGTCGCTGCTCGCCGAGAGGTTCGCCCTCTTCGCCGAGTGTCTGCTCACCGGTGTCTGGATCGCCGTGGCCTCGCTGCCGCTCGTCACCTACCCCGCCGCCTTCGCCGCCGGCGCTCGCCATCTGCGCCGGCGCACGGCCCACGAGGGCGGCGGCTGGCGGGAGTTCGCCGCCGACTTCGGCGCGGCGGCGCGCCGGGGCTGGATCGTCGGAATGGCCGGCTGGGCGGCGGCGGCCGCGGTCTGGGTGGACGTCCAGGCCGTGCGCGCCGGACTGCCCGGGGGGCCGCTCGTCGGCGCGGTCGGCGTCTTCGCCCTGATCGGCGCCGCCGTCGCCGGGCTGCGCGCGGCGGCGGCCTGGACACCGGGCGCCTCCTGGCGGGCCCTGCTCGCGGCGGCCGGACGCCGCACCGTCCTCGACCCTGCCGGGTCCTTCCTCCTCGTCGGCGGAGCGGCCCTGGTGCTCTGCTCGGCCTGGTTCGTCGCACCGCTCGCGGTCCCCGTCCTCGGGGCCGTGGCGGCGGCCGCCGTCGCCGTCGAGGAGCGACACCGGCGTCGCTGACGCCGGCCGGCACATCCCCTCGGGTCGGCGCCCCGGCGCCGCACCTCGGCACATCCCCTCGGGTCGGCGCCCCGGCGCCGCGCCTCGCTCTGTCATGCCCCTGACCGCCCTGCATCACCCGCCAGGAAAGGAAGGCTGCATCTCCCATGTCTCCCATCCCCCGCAGGTCCCTCCTCAAGGCCGCCGCCGTCGCCGGAGCCGCCGCCCGGTTCAGCTGGGCGCTAGGGGCCAGGGACGCGCAGGCGGCGCCCAGAGCCGAGGCGGCCGACGCCGACCCGGTGACCCTCGACTGGCTCGAGGACGGCGGTCTCGGCGCCGCGCCCGGCTCCACGGTCGGCGTGCCCTGGCCGAAGGGCGCCTACCAGGAGGACCAGACGTTCGCGCTGACGGACGAGAACGGCAAGGCCGTGGCCGTGCAGTCCTGGCCGCTCGCGTACTGGCCGGACGGCTCCCTCAAGTGGACGGCGCACGCCGTGACTTCCGGCTCCGGCAAGCTCACGCTCACCGCTGGCGCGCCCGCCGCGCCCGACAAGAAGGTCACCGTCGACGAGAGCGGCGGCACCATCGCCATATCGACCGGCGTCATCACCGCCAGGATCGGCAAGGCCGGTTCCACGCTGATCAAGTCCGTCACCCGCGGCTCCACCGAGATCGCGAAGAACGGCCGTCTCGTCCTCATCCGCCAGCCGGAGATCGAGGACGAGGACCAGGGGACGGTGAAGACCGAGCGCTTCGACGGCGCGATCTCCGAGGTCACCGTCGAACAGGACGGCCCCGTCCGGGCCGTCGTCCGCATCGACGGCAAGCACCGCAAGGGCGACCGCGGTTGGCTGCCGTTCTCCATCCGGCTCTACTTCTACGCGGGTGCCGACTCCTTCCGCATGGTGCACACCATCACCTACGACGGCACGCAGGAGCCCGGCAAGGCGAGCGGGGACTTCATCCGCGGGCTCGGCGTGCGCTTCACCGTGCCGATGAGGGACGCCGCCTACGACCGGCACATCCGGATCGGCGGCGAGGGCACCGGTCTGCTGCGCGAGGCCGTGCAGGGCATCACCGGGCTGCGCCGCGACCCGGGCGCGGCGGTGCAGGCGGCGCAGTACGCCGGGCAGAAGCTGCCCGACCCCTCGACATGGGACCAACGGGTGACGACCCGGCTCCAGTACATCCCGCACTGGGGCGACTACACCCTCTCGCAGCTCTCCGCCGACGGCTTCACGCTGCGCAAGCGCACCAAGAAGGGCTACGGCTGGATCGGTGCCGGCGGTGGCAAGCGGGCTTCCGGCTTCGGCTACGTCGGCGGACCGAGCGGCGGATTCTCCTTCGGCCTGAGGGACTTCTGGGAGAAGTTCCCCGCCCAGCTCGACATCCGCGGCGCCCACACCGACGAGGCCGAGGTCACCCTCTGGCTCTGGTCGCCCGAGGCGCAGCCCATGGACCTGCGCTTCTACCACGACGGCATGGGCCAGGACACCTACGCCAAGCAGCTCGAGGGCCTCAACATCACCTACGAGGACTACGAACCCGAGTTCGGCACCCCCTACGGCATCGCCCGCACCTCCGAACTCCTCTTCTGGGCCAACGCCGCAACGCCGACCCCCGACCAGCTCGCCGACCAGGTCAAGGCCGTCCGGACGCTGCCGCAGCTCGCCGCCCCGCCCAAGCAGCTCATCAAGGCCAAGGTCTTCGGCCCGGGCCTGTACTCCGAGCCCGACCGCTCCACCCCGGCCAAGGCGAAGATCGAGGACCACCTCGACTTCCTCTTCACCTACTACAAGGACCAGGTGGAGCAGCGCCGCTGGTACGGCTTCTGGGACTACGGCGACATCATGCACACCTACGACACCGTCCGGCATGTGTGGCGGTACGACATCGGCGGCTACGCCTGGGACAACTCCGAGCTGTCGCCCGACCTGTGGCTCTGGTACGCCTACCTGCGCAGCGGCCGCGCGGACATCTTCCGCTTCGCCGAGGCGATGACCCGGCACACCGGCGAGGTCGACGTCTACCACATCGGCAAGTGGGCCGGCCTCGGCACCCGGCACGGCGTGCAGCACTTCGCCGACAGCGCCAAACAGCAGCGCATCGCCAACACCACCTACCGGCGCTTCTACTACTTCCTCACCGCCGACGAGCGGGTCGGCGACCTCATGCGGGCCAACGTCGACTCCGACGAGACGTTCCTCGTCCTCGACCCGCAGCGCAAGGTACGCACCGACCCCTACACCCCCGACCGGCACGCCCTGTCGATCGGCTTCGGCACGGACTGGAGCGGCCTGGTGTCGGCCTGGCTGACCGAGTGGGAGCGCAAGGGCCCCAAGTGGGAGAAGGCCAAGGCGCGCGTCCTCTCCACGATGGAGGGCATCGCCGCCCAGCCCAACGGCTTCGTCCAGGGCAGCGGGCTGTACGACCTCGACACCGGCAAGTTCGCCGTCGCCGACAAGCCGGTGGTGTCCGTCTCCCACCTCTCGGCCGTCTTCGGCCTCAACGAGCTGTGCGCCGAACTCAACTACCTGGTCGACATGCCGAAGTTCAAGGAGGCGTACCTGGACTACTGCCGCTACTTCAACGCCACCAAGGCCGAGCAGAAGGCCCGCTACGGCTCCGACTTCGGCAGCCTGCTGCTCTTCCAGGGCCACTCGCGCCTCGACGCGTACGCCGCCGTCCAGACCGGCGACGCGACGCTCGCCAAGCGGGCGTGGAGCAAGTTCTACAACTCCGACGGCTACAGCGAGTCCTCGCCGTGGAAGACGGAACCGCTGAGCGGCCCGGCCACGCTCGTCGCGGGCAGTGAGGCGGCCTGGGTGTCCACCAACGACACCGCGCTCTACGGTCTCGCCGCCATCGAGGTCCTGGCACTGCTCGGGGACAAGATGCCCTCGTAGGCGGCCGGTGGGGGAGCGCCGCCGCACGGGCGGCGGCGCTCGCATCCGTCAGTGTGGCGCCCGTCACGTCCTACGGCATGAGTACACGTACTCAGATACCGGGGGCCGACCCGGGAAGACTGTGCGCATGGACCGGAGCCATTACCGCTTCCGCAGCCTGTGGGCCCTGCCCGCGCCGCCCGCCGCCGTGTACGCGGTGCTGGAACGGCCCGAGGAGTACCCGCGGTGGTGGCGCCAGGTGCGCGCGGTGACCCGGCTCGACGACACGGCCGGCGTCGTCCGGGTCCGCTCCCTGCTGCCGTACGACCTGACCTTCACCGTGCGTGAGGTGCGGCGCGACCCGGCGGCCGGGATTCTGGAGGTCGCGCTGTCCGGTGACATCGACGGCTGGGCACGCTGGACGGTCGACGCGGCCGGTTCCGGCACCCTCGCCCGCTACGACCAGGCAGTTCACGTGAACAAGCCGCTGATAAGGAGGTTCGCCGTGCCGGGGCGGCCGGTCTTCCGCGCGAACCACTGGCTGATGATGCGGTCGGGTCGGCGCGGACTCGTCGCCTACCTGGAAGCGGTTTGAAGGAACCCGTCGGAGGCCTGTATTGTTCAGTGCGTTCCCGGGCGATTAGCTCAGTGGGAGAGCGCTTCGTTCACACCGAAGAGGTCACTGGTTCGAACCCAGTATCGCCCACCGGGAGAGAGCCGGTCCGCATGACGCGGACCGGCTCTTTTTGTTCGCCCGTGACCGGGATACGCTTCCGATCTTCGCGGGGGCTGGGGAGGCGCCCGCGGCGAGGGGGGCATTTCCTTGAGTGCTGCAAACGGTGGCAGGGCCAAGCCGATCGGGACCCTGACGAGGGGACGCAGGAGCTTCACCTGGCTCAAGGTCTTCTTCGTCGCGCTGCTGCTCGGCGGTGTCGTCGCGCTCTTCCGGACGGGCGGGAACGTGGAGCGCGTCACCACGATGTGGGTGGGCGCCGAGGTCGCTGCCGACGGCAGCATCCGCGTCACCGAGGTCATCGACTACGACTTCGGACACCCCGACACCACCCGGCACGGCATCTACCGCGATCTGCCGGACCTGATGGACGACCAGGAGTACGCCAAGGTCGCCGCCACCATGGACGGCCACCGGGTTCCGTGGGAGTTCGACGTCGGCGACTACTACGAGGCGCCGGACGGCCAGCGGGAGATCGCCACCCGGATCAAGGTGGGCGACCCGGGCGGCTCGGTCACCGGCCTGCACCGCTACCGCCTCCAGTACACGCTCACGGACGTCGTGAAGAAGGGCAGGATCGCCTGGGACGCCGTCGGCACCGGATGGCGGGTCGACCGTTCGAACGTGCAGATCCACGTCGTGGCCCCGTACGAACTCACCGGCACACGCTGCGTGCAGGGCGCCAACGGCTCCGAGGACCCCTGCACCGCCCGCGAGGACGGGCCCGGCCGCCTCGATGTCACCCTGGACCGGCTCAAGGGACACCAGGGCGTCACCCTGTACGCCACCGGTGGCGGGAAGCTGACCGGAGCGACGCCCGCCCTGCCCGCGCCGCCTTCCGGGAAGGCCGTCGGCACGACCGTGGGGAGCCCGTGGCGGGTGGCCCTGCTCGCGTTCGCCCTCACGCTGGTCGGCGCCGCCGCCATGATCTGGCTGCTGCGCCTCCTCGGCCGCGACCGGATCGCTGAGGAAGCACCCGACGGCACGCCCGGCCGCGTGCGGCGCGTCGCCCTCGAACGGCGCGCCGCCTCACTCACTCCGTCCCCCGTGCCCCCGGAGGGGCTCGCCCCGGCCAAGGGCGGGATCCTGCTGGCCGAACGCGTCGAGAGCCACCATCAGGTGGCCTGGCTGCTCGGCGCTGCGATCGAAGGGCGCATCGCGATCGAGGGGAGCGAGGAGCATCCCACCCTCAGACGCCGCGATCCGGCCGACGCGCCCTACGACCCGGTCGCCAGAGTCGTGCTGGGCAGCATCTTCTCGGGACGCGACTCGGTCACCCTGGGTCTGCGCGACGCCCGCTTCAGGTCGGCCTGGCAGAGCCTCCACCACGAGCTGACGGCCTGGCACGAGAACAGCGACCTGTGGGACCAGACCTCAGCGCGCCTGGCCCGGGCCGGACGCCCCGTCGGCATCGCCGCCACCCTGCTCGGCTTGGTCACGACGGCCGTCGGGGCCTGGCTGGGCGGCGGCCGGAACGCGGCCGGCTGGCCGGTCCTCGCGGCGGGCGTGATCGTCGTGGCCGTCGGCCTCGCGTTGTGGCAGTGCTCCTGGGAGCTGTACAGCCGCACCCCCCGCGGCAGCGCGCTCTGGCTCCAGGTGGAGGCGTTCCGGCGCTACCTCATGGACCCGTCCTCCCATCAGCGCGACGAGCCCCTCGACGAGGGACGACTGGAGCTGTACACAGCGTGGGCGGTGGCCCTGGGCGTGGCGTACGCATGGGACAAGGCCGTCGCCGGCTCGACGGTCGCTCCCCGGCGCCGGTCCACGGCGACGTCGGGGTTCGTCACCGGTTACGCCCTCGGCCTGATGACCGCCTCCTCGTCCTCCAGCGCCGCCCCGCCCTCCAGCAGCGGCGGCGGTGGAGGAGGCGGCGGTGGAGGAGGCGGGGACGTCGGCGGAGGCAGCGGAGGCGGGGGCGGAGGCTCCTGGTGACGTCGGCCGTGTGACGCCGGGCGCCTGTCCCCGGCAGGCGCCTTCCACTGGTTGCTACGCCGCCGCCGGCAGGTCCGGCCGCAGCGGCCACTCCGTGCTGACGACCTCCTCCGAGCCGCTGCGCGCGAACCACGCCTGAAGCCCGCGCGCCTGCGCCGCATGCCAGTTGGCCTGGAGCGTGTGCAGCTCCGCGGGGGAGAGGCGTTCCAGCCGGGTCGCGAAACGGCGGCCGAGGGCCCGCACGACCTCCATCGCGGCCAGCGCGTCCGCCGCCGCGTCGTGCGCCCCCTCCAGCGCCACCCCGTAGTGGGCGCACAGGTCGGTGAGCGTGCGGCGGCCCTTGCGGTAGCGGTCCAGGTGCTTGTCGAGCACCCGCGGGTCGAGCACACGCAGCGGCGCCGACGCGAACCAGCGCTCCAGCGAGGACGCCCGATGGCGCCGCAACTCCCGGTCCAGCAGCGTCAGATCGAACGGCGCGTTCATCACCACCAGCGGCCGGCCCCGCATCGCCTGCTCGCCCAGCTCCCGGGCTATCTCCTCCATCACCGGCGACGGCCAGCGGCCGTTGCGCTGCAGGTGCTCCTCCGTCAGCCCGTGCACGGCCGTCGCCTCCGCGGGCACCGGCACCCCCGGGTTCACCAGCCAGCGGCTCACCCGCGGCCGGGTCCCCGGAGCGTCCTGGACGACGACGGCGGCCGACACGATCCGGTCGGTCTCGACGTCCACGCCGGTGGTCTCCGTGTCGAACGCGGCGAGCGGGCCCTCGTACCAGAACGTCATGCCTACCCAACTCCTCGTTCACCCGTGGCAGCTGACGTACCGTCTTCTGCCCGTTTGGTGATACCCGGGCTGTTTGCGCCGTACGCCGGGAGGAGACAACAGGAGTACGGGTCTTTGCAGTTCAGGAGGCTCGGGCGGGGATTCACTGCGCAGGGAAGGCTGTTGGTCATGGCGATAGCGCAGCCCGAGCGGGGCGGGCTGCTGCCCGAGCGGACGGCACCCCATCGCGGCACACTCGCGACCACCGCCTGCATGGAGACACTGCAGGTGGGCTATCTGCACGCGGTCGCCGCGGCGGCCGGCTGCTCGCTGTCCCAGCCCTTCCCCGACAACGGCATCGACTGGCACGTCAGCCACAGCGCGCCCGGTCACACGGTCGACGACGAGGTCACCATCAAAGTGCAGCTGAAGTGCACGTACCAGATACCGCCGAACCCCCCGGGCCGCTTCTTCTCCTTCACGCTCGACAACGAGCACCTGCGGAAGCTCGCCCGCACCCCCGTCTCCGTGCACAAGATCCTCGTCGTGATGATCGTCCCCCGGACCCAGGACCAGTGGCTGCGGGCCGGTCACGACCGTCTGGACCTACGGCACTGCTGCTACTGGACCAACCTCGCCGGACACCCGATCACGGGCCGGCACCGCACCACCGTGCGCGTCCCGACCTCGCGCATCTTCGACGACCGCGCCCTGTGCGAGATCATGACCCGGGTCGGAACGGGAGGCAGACCGTGACACACCGTCCCCTCGACGAGCACTCCCGCACCGGCCGGCCGCACCCGGCCGAGCCGCTGTGGAACCGGCCGCCCGCCCCCGACCAGGTCGACCCGGCGGTGCTCGGCGCCCTGCTGCACCGCCACGGCTGGCAGCGCCGCGGCGGGGCCCCCGGGCGCTACGGCCGCTGGACCCCACCCGGCCCCGGCGGCAGTGGTACGAGCCTGCTGGTGCCGGAGAGCCGCGCCTTCCCCGACTGCGACGACCTGATCGGCGAGGCTCTCCTGGCTCTGACCCGCAGCGGCTCGCCCTCCGCCCGGGACGTGCTGGTCGGCCTGACCGTGCCCAGCGACGAGATCCACTGGTGGCGTGACGTGCCGACGGGACCCGTGGGTGCCGCTCCCTGGGACGTCGAGGACCACCTGCGCACCGCCGCCCGCCAGATGCTGCTGGCGGCCGCCCTCGCCACCCGCGCCCGGGCCGGCTACTACGGTGCCCGGCACCGCAGGCCCGCCGCCGCGTCGCTCGAGCACGTCCTGATCGGCGCGGCCACCGGCGGCCGCGAGCTCACCGCCTTCGTGCCCGTCGCCACCGGACGGCCGCTCGCCGTACGCCTGCACCAGGCGCTGTACGCCGCCCGCGAGGCCGTCGACTACCAGCGGGCCACCGGCGGCATGGAAGCCTTCGACACCGCCGTCGAGGCCGGCGTGAGCCATGAGCTCACCGAGGCGCTGGTCGCCCTCGTCCGCGGGTCCGAAGGCGCCCGGATCGCCGTCGCGTGGGCGCCCGCCGCCGGCGTCCCCGAGGGCGGTGCGACGCCCGCCGAACCGGTCGAGTTCTCCCCGGGCGACCTGCCCGCCCTGCGCGAGGCCGGAGCCCGCTACCTGCGCGAGGAGCCGTCCGTGCCGGTCCGGATCACGGGCGCCGTCGTCCGCCTGCGCCGTTCGGGACCGCGTGGCGAGGGCACCGTACGGCTGCGGGTCCTCGCCGGGGCCGAGGTGCCGCACGTACGGATGACCCTGGACGAGGAGTCGTACCGCATCGCGGGCCACGCCCACCTCCTCGGATTGCCGATCAGAGTGCACGGACGGCTGGAGAGCCGGGGCGGCTTCCGGCGCCTCGCGGCCGCGTCCGGGGTGGCGCCGGTGCAGGTCGACGAGGCCGAGCGGGACCGGCTGATGAAGTCGCTCCAGGAGACGGCGGAGATCACGACCTTCTTCGAGGAGGCGTGCGGCGGGGACTGAGCCCCCCGGGGCACCGGACCGTTTCGCGGTGGGCGGCCGTGGGTCGGTACGATCCCAGTCATGCGCGCGCTCCAGGTATGGCGCCGCATCCACCAGCAGTCAGGAGAGTCCGGTGTCAGACGTCCGTGTGATCATCCAACGCGATTCCGAGCGGGAAGAGCGCGTGGTGACGACGGGCACTACGGCCGCCGACCTCTTCGCCGGCGAGCGCTCGATCATCGCCGCGCGCGTGGGCGGTGAGCTCAAGGACCTCGCCTACGAGGTGAAGGACGGCGAGACCGTCGAGGGCGTCGAGATCTCCTCCGAGGACGGCCTGAACATCCTGCGCCACTCCACCGCGCACGTGATGGCCCAGGCCGTGCAGGAGATCTTCCCCGAGGCCAAGCTGGGCATCGGCCCGCCCATCCGGGACGGCTTCTACTACGACTTCGACGTGGCCGAGCCGTTCACGCCCGACGATCTCAAGCGCGTCGAGAAGAAGATGCAGGAGATCATCAAGCGGGGCCAGCGCTTCTCGCGCCGGGTGACCACGGACGAGGACGCCCGCGAGGAACTGGCGAACGAGCCGTACAAGCTCGAGCTCATCGGCCTCAAGGGCAACGCCGCGCAGGCCGCCGAGGGCGCCGACGCCGAGGTCGGCGGCGGCGAGCTGACGATCTACGACAACCTGGACGCCAAGACCGGCGAGCTGTGCTGGAAGGACCTCTGCCGAGGTCCCCACCTGCCCACCACCCGGATCATCCCGGCGTTCAAGCTGATGCGCTCGGCCGCCGCCTACTGGCGCGGCAGCGAGAAGAACCCGCAGCTGCAGCGCATCTACGGCACCGCCTGGCCGTCCAGGGACGAGCTCAAGGCGTATCTGGACTTCCTCGCCGAGGCCGAGAAGCGCGACCACCGCAAGCTCGGCGCCGAGCTGGACCTGTTCTCCTTCCCCGAGGAGCTGGGCCCCGGCCTGGCGGTGTTCCACCCCAAGGGCGGCGTCATCCGCAAGGAGATGGAGACGTACTCGCGGCGGCGCCACGAGGTCTCCGGCTACGAGTTCGTGAACACGCCGCACATCTCAAAGGAGCGGCTGTTCGAGATCTCCGGGCACCTGCCGCACTACTCGGACGGCATGTTCCCGGCCATCGAGTTCGACGAGCAGAACTACCGCCTCAAGGCGATGAACTGCCCGATGCACAACCTGATCTTCAAGTCGCGCGGCCGTTCCTACCGCGAACTGCCCCTGCGCCTCTTCGAGTTCGGGACCGTGTACCGGTACGAGAAGTCGGGCGTCGTGCACGGGCTGACCCGCTCGCGCGGCTTCACTCAGGACGACTCGCACATCTACTGCACCAAGGAGCAGATGCCGCAGGAGCTCGACACGCTCCTGACCTTCGTCCTCGACCTGCTGCGCGACTACGGCCTGACCGAGTTCGAGCTGGAGCTGTCCACCCGTGACGACTCCGACAAGTTCATCGGCTCGGACGAGGACTGGGAGGAGGCCACCGAGGCGCTCCGCCAGGCCGCCGAGAAGCAGGGCCTGCCCCTGGTCCCGGACCCGGGCGGCGCGGCCTACTACGGCCCGAAGATCTCGGTGCAGGCCCGGGACGCCATCGGCCGGTCCTGGCAGATGTCGACGATCCAGGTCGACTTCAACCAGCCGAAGCGGTTCGGCCTGGAGTACACGGCGGCGGACGGCTCGCGCCGGCAGCCCGTCATGATCCACCGGGCCCTCTTCGGGTCGATCGAGCGGTTCTTCGGCGTGCTCCTGGAGCACTACGCGGGCGCCTTCCCGGCCTGGCTGGCCCCGGTTCAGGCGGTCTGTATCCCGATCGGCGACGCGCACGTGCCCTACCTGGAGAGGTTCGCCGAGCGGGCGCGGGAGCGCGGCCTGCGCGTCGAGGTCGACTCCTCCTCGGACCGTATGCAGAAGAAGATCCGCAACGCCCAGAAGCAGAAGGTGCCCTTCATGGTCATCGCGGGCGACGAGGACATGTCCCACGGCTCGGTGTCGTTCCGCTTCCGCGACGGCTCCCAGGAGAACGGCATTCCGTTCGACGAGGCCATCGCCAAGATCGTGAAGGTCGTCGAGGAGCGGGCACAGGTCTGACGGCCGTCAGGGGCCCGACCCGAAAGACAGGCCGCAAGGCCCCCGGGGGATCCCGGGGGCCTTTGCCCTGCTCCGGCGAGGACGCCATATGCTGCACCTCATGACGAGTGAGCCGGAGCAGCAGATCGGAGTGGGGACGCAGGACGCGTTCCAGCGCCTGTGGACGCCCCACCGGATGGCCTACATCCAGGGCGAGAACAAGCCGACCGGTCCGGGGGCCGACGACGGCTGTCCGTTCTGCTCCATCCCGGCCAAGTCGGACGAGGACGGGCTGATCGTCAGGCGGGGCGAGCAGGTGTACGCGGTGCTGAACCTGTACCCGTACAACGGCGGCCATCTCATGGTCGTGCCCTACCGCCATGTCGCCGACTACACCGACCTCACCGAGCCGGAGACCGCGGAGCTCGCCGAGCTGACCAAGCAGGCGATGACCGCGCTGCGCACGGCCTCGGGGGCGCACGGGTTCAACATCGGCATGAACCAGGGCTCGGTCGCCGGCGCGGGCATCGCCGCCCACCTGCACCAGCACATCGTGCCGCGCTGGGGCGGCGACACGAACTTCATGCCGGTGGTCGGCCACACGAAGGTGTTGCCGCAGCTGCTGGCGGACACGCGGAAGATGCTGGCGGAGGCGTGGCCGACGGGCGCTGCGTAGCCGGCGTGCCCCTCAGCCTGTCCTGGGGCACCCCCTGCTCGAAGAGCTTGGGGAGATTGAGGACGAGGCCGTCCAGGCCGAAGCGGGGACCCGGGGGCGGCAGCCCCCGGCACGGCCACTGCACCAGCGGCACCGGACGGACCGCCGGAGGCACTACGCGTCGTACACGTCCGCCTTCTTCGGCGTAGGGTCCTGCACCTGCGTGCTGAGAAACGTCGACCGCGTCCCGAACGCCTCCACGTCCACCCCGTGGTCCTTCAGGACCCGGATCGCCGCCGCGTGCACCACCCGCAGCACCGGCGTGGCCGCGCGCAGGGCGTCGTCGGCCATGAAACGGTGACGCCACGGCTGGTCCGCCCAGGCGTGGCGCAGACCGAACGGCTCCGGGAGGGTCAGCGAGCCGCCGAGCCAGTTCAGGAACGGCGGATACCAGGTGAGCGGGGCGCGCGCGGCGAGCCGCACCACCTCGTCGGCGTCGACCAGCGGCAGCCTCACCTTGCGGGTCTCCCAGAACTTGACGGTCTTCGGCACCTCCTTCTCCTTGGGCTCGGGCTTCGTGGTGAAGAGGGAGTTGACGGGCCCCAGGGCGTGCCCGGTGACCTCGATGCGCAGGGTGTCGTGCAGCACCGTCACCGTGATCAGCATCGTGATGATCAGCTGGCCGTCCCACAGTGTCCACTGGACGCCGAGGTAGTGCCGGTCGCCGCTGCCGAACTGCTGCTTGTTGCAGATGTCCTGTATCGCGTGCGTCTTGATCGTGTACGCGTCCACGTCGGTTCCGCTGGGCCGGGAGACCTCCTTCGCCTTCTCACCGATCGGTGTGACGATCCAGTGCGTTATGGAAGGCTTCGGGAACCCGCCGGTGTTGATGGAGGTCCGCTCCAGCATCGCCAGGTCGCCCTGGATCGCGGTGATCACGTCCCAGCTGCGGAAGGGGTGGAAGTCCTTCCCCGGCTCCGCGGAGACCAGGTCCTCGGCCAGCTGCCAGCTGCCCCAGCGTGTGCCCATGCCGAGGATGCCCTTGGGGCCGGCGTAGAAGACGGAGTTGGACCGCTGCTCGGCGCTCAGCCGGGTGAGCTCCTTGCGCAGCTGCTCGGCCGCGTCACCGGGGTGTCCGGGCACCGCTTCGGGGATCTTGGCGCCCAGGCCGCCGCCCGCGAGCAGACTCTCCCAGCGCTCACGCAGGTCCTTCGCCGTGCGCTCGCAGATCTGCTTGGCCCAGAACCAGCCGACGACCGGCATGACGACCGCCGCGCGCGCGTACCAGGCCCAGAAGCCGGAGAATGGCATACGGATCAGGAAGATCACGGCAAGGGCGCCGACGGCGACCAGAAGGGTCGTGCCGAGCGCACCGGCGCTCCTGTCCGTCCGCCTGCCGAGGGTGGTGCGGATCTGGAACACCAGCAGCCACACCAGGAATCCCGGCAGGAACAGCACGCCGCACAGGACCGTCACCGCCGTCAGCCAGTTGTCGCGTTCCCGGCGGATGCGGTGGGCCGCCAGGCAGTGCTCGACGACGACCTGCGGCTCGGTGCCGAACGACTGGATGAGGGGCTTGCGCTCGGCGCCCAGCATGCGGTCGATCACCGCGCGGGAGTAGGCCTCACCCAGCTTGGGGCGGAAGATCCTCGCCCACGGACGCGGGGCCTTGACGGTCGACTGGTGCCACTCGTTGTCGGCCTCGAGTATCTTCGTGACCTCGTCGTCCTCCCGGTACGCCGCCGAGGCCAGGGCGTAGGTCGCCGCCGTCTGGCCCGCGGAGCCCGAAAGGGGCACCTGCGCCCCGGGGCTGAAATCGAATCCGTCCGTCACTGCCGCCCCCTCGCCGCCGAACCCGCTCCTGCGGCCTTTCCCGACTTCCTTGCTCCGCACACCTGTTGAACAGGCCGGCGTGCTGATCGTGTGTCGACTTGATCAGGACATCAGCGTATCCGCAGGCACTGACATGCGGGAGCGGACGACCGGAAGCCGCGCTTTTGAGGGTCGTTCGCCTCCGGGGCGCTTCACGCGCCCCTTCGGCTCACTCTGCCGCTCCCGCATGAAGAGGGGAACAAAGGTTCAACTACTGGGACTTCTGGGCCTCTTGACGGATCTTCTCCCCGAGCTGTGCCGGCATCGGCTCGTGCCGCGCGTAGGAGCGGCTGAAGCGTGCGGTGCCGTGCGAGAGGGAGCGCAGGTCGATCGCGTACCGGCCGATCTCGATCTCCGGCACCTCGGCCCGCACCAGGGTCCGGCCGCCGCTGACCTGTTCGGTGCCCAGCAGCCGGCCGCGCCGCGCGGACAGGTCGCTCATCACGGCGCCCACGTACTCGTCGCCCACCAGCACCGACACCTCGGCGACCGGTTCCAGCAGATGGATCGTGGCGTCGGCCGCCGCCTCGCGCAGGGCGAGCGCGCCCGCCGTCTGGAAGGCGGCGTCCGAGGAGTCCACGGAGTGCGCCTTGCCGTCGAGCAGCGTGACCCGGATGTCGATCAGCGGGTAGCCGGCGGCCACACCCTTGGCGGCCTGTGCGCGCACCCCCTTCTCGACGGACGGGATGAACTGCCGGGGCACCGCTCCGCCGACCACCTTGTCCACGAACTCGATGCCGGAGCCGCCCGGCAGCGGTTCGACCTCGATCTCGCAGATCGCGTACTGGCCGTGCCCGCCGGACTGCTTCACATGACGGCCCCTGCCGGCGGACCTGCCCGCGAAGGTCTCCCGGAGGGACACCTTGTGCGGGACCACGTCGACCTGGACGCCGTACCGGCTGCGCAGCCGCTCCAGGGCGACGTCCGCGTGCGCCTCGCCCAGGCACCACAGCACCACCTGGTGGGTGTCCTGGTTCTGCTCGAGGCGCATGGTCGGGTCCTCGGCGACCAGCCTGGAAAGGCCCTGGCTGAGCTTGTCCTCGTCCGCCTTGCTGTGCGCCTGGATGGCGAGCGGCAGCAGCGGGTCGGGCATCTGCCAGGGCTCCATCAGGAGCGGGTCGTCCTTGGCCGAGAGGGTGTCGCCGGTCTCGGCACGGCCGAGCTTGGCCACGCACACCAGGTCGCCCGCGACGGCGTGCGTGACCGGGCGCTGCTGCTTGCCGAAGGGCATGGACAGGGCGCCGATCTTCTCGTCGACGTCGTGGTCCTCGTGGCCGCGGTCGGCCAGGCCGTGTCCGGAGACGTGCACCGTCTGGTCGGGGCGCAGGGTGCCGGAGAAGACGCGGACCAGCGAGATGCGGCCGACGTAGGGGTCGGAGGAGGTCTTGACGACCTCGGCGACCAGCGGGCCCTCGGTGTCGCAGGCCTTCAGCTCGCGCGGCTTGCCGTCGATGGTGGTGACCCCCGGCATCGGGTGCTCGAACGGGGTCGGGAACCCGCCGGTGATCAGCTCCAGCAGCTCTACCGTGCCGAGGCCCTGCTTGGCGCCCTCGGCGGCGGGGGCGGCGGCCAGGACGGGGAAGAAGCTGCCGCGCGCCACGGCCCGCTCCAGGTCCTGGATCAGCGTCTTGATGTCGACCTGCTCGCCGCCGAGGTAGCGGTCCATGAGGGTCTCGTCCTCGCTCTCGGAGATGATCCCCTCGATGAGCCGGTTGCGGGCCTCCTCGATGCCCGGCAGCTGGTCCTCGCCCGGCTCGGACTCCTTGCGCTCGCCGGTCGAGTAGTCGAACAGTTTCTGGGTGAGCAGACCGATCAGGCCGGTCACGGGCGCGTGCCCGTCGGGGCCCTGAGGGCCGTGCAGCGGCAGGTACAGCGGCAGGACGGCATCGGGGTCGTCTCCGCCGAACGCCTCCGCGCAACGGCGGGTCATCTCCTCGAAGTCGGCCCGGGCCGCCTCCAGGTGTGTGATCACGATGGCGCGCGGCATGCCGACGGCCGCGCACTCCTCCCACACCATGCGGGTCGAGCCGTCCACGCCGTCCGAGGCCGAGACGACGAAAAGGGCCGCGTCCGCGGCGCGCAGACCGGCCCGGAGCTCCCCGACGAAGTCGGCGTATCCAGGAGTGTCCAGCAGGTTGATCTTGATCCCGTCCCATTCGACGGGAACCAGGGAGAGCTGCACCGAGCGCTGCTGCCGGTGCTCGATCTCGTCGTAGTCGGAGACGGTGCCGCCGTCCTCCACACGGCCCGCCCGGTTCAGCGCTCCCGCCGTCAGCGCGAGAGCCTCCACCAGAGTCGTCTTGCCCGATCCGCTGTGGCCGACCAGCACCACATTCCGTACGGACGCGGGCCGGTCGGCCGCCGTTGCCCTGCCGGCGGCTCCGGGGTGTACGTTCGCCTTGTCGCCCATGGTCCTGCCTCCCGTGCACGGTGAGGTCACTGTGGGCGCGGACATGCGGACCCGCGTGCGAGGCGGCTCCGGTGACGCCCGCGGTTCTTTCGAGCTTTGCACTCGCGTCACAATGCGTCCATACGAGGGACGTGATCCCGTTCGCGGGCCGTGCTCCACCCGGCGCGATCGCGCCGTGACCCGGGCGCCATCAGGCCGTGACACAGGGCCTTCGGTGCCCGGCCGCCGCGCCCCCGCGCGCGTGGCTACGATTGGGCGCGCCGGTGGCCAGCAGGGGCCGCGCGGCTCACCGACCGTCGGGAAGGCCATGCTGAACAAGTACGCGCGTGCTTTCTTCACGCGTGTTCTCACACCGTTCGCCGCGTTTCTGATCCGGCGGGGCGTGAGCCCCGACACGGTGACGCTGATCGGCACCGCCGGCGTGATCGCGGGCGCACTGGTCTTCTACCCCCGGGGGGAGTTCTTCTGGGGCACGGTCGTCATCACGCTGTTCGTCTTCTCGGACCTCGTCGACGGCAACATGGCCCGCCAGCTGGGCCGCTCCAGCCGCTGGGGCGCCTTCCTGGACTCCACGCTCGACCGGGTCGCCGACGGCGCGATCTTCGGCGGCTTCGCCCTGTGGTACGCGGGCAACGGCGACGACAACGTCCTGTGCGCGGTGTCGATCTTCTGTCTGGCCAGCGGCCAGGTGGTGTCGTACACCAAGGCCCGCGGCGAGTCGATCGGGCTGCCCGTGGCGGTCAACGGCCTGGTGGAGCGCGCCGAACGCCTGGTGATCTCCCTGGTCGCCGCCGGTTTCGCGGGCCTGCACAAGTTCGGCGTGCCCGGCATCCAGTGGCTGCTGCCGATCGCGCTGTGGATCGTCGCCGTCGGCAGCCTGGTGACGCTGATCCAGCGGGTGGTCACCGTGCGCCGGGAGTCCGCCGAGGCGGACGCCGCCGCGGCCGCGCAGAACGACGAGAGCACCTCGCACGGCAGCGAGGCGGCCAAGTGAGCGGCGGGAAGAGGAGCGGGGCGGCGGTATGACCAGCCTCCAGGAACGGCTCACGGACGGGCTCTACGGCCTCGGCTGGAGCACGGTGAAGACGCTGCCCGAACCCGTCGCCACCCGGCTCGGCCGCACCATCGCCGACCTCGCCTGGAAACAGCACGGCAAGGGTGTACGACGGCTCGAGAGCAACTACGCGCGCGTGGTGCCCGACGCGACCCCGGAGCGGCTCGCCGAGCTGACCCGGGCGGGCATGCGGTCGTACCTGCGCTACTGGATGGAGTCGTTCCGGCTGCCCGTGTGGAGCCCCGAGCGGATAAGGCGCGGATTCGACCCCAAGGACCTGCACTTCCTCACCGACGGGCTCGCCGCCGGCAAGGGCGTCGTGCTCGCGCTGCCGCACCTGGCCAACTGGGACCTGGCGGGCGCCTGGGTCACCACCGAGCTGCGCATGCCGTTCACGACGGTCGCCGAGCGGCTCAAGCCGGAGACGCTCTACGACCGGTTCGTCGCCTACCGCCAGGGCCTCGGCATGGAGGTGCTGCCGCACAGCGGCGGCTCCGCGTTCGGCACCCTGGCCCGGCGGCTGCGCGACGGCGGCCTCGTCTGCCTGGTCGCCGACCGGGACCTGTCCGCCTCCGGCGTCGAGGTGACCTTCTTCGGCGAGACGGCCCGGATGCCGGCGGGACCGGCGCTGCTCGCCCAGCAGACCGGTGCGCTGCTGCTGCCGGTGACGCTCTGGTACGACGACTCGCCCGTCATGCGGGGCCGTGTGCATCCCCCGATCGAGGTACCGGAGTCAGGTAGCCGGGCCGAGAAGACGTCTGTCATGACACAGGCGCTGGCCGACGCCTTCGCCACGGGGATCGCCGAGCATCCGGAGGACTGGCACATGCTGCAGCGGTTGTGGCTCGCCGACCTGGACCCGAGCAGGGACCCCCGGAAGGGCACGCCGTGAGGATCGGCATCGTCTGCCCGTACTCCTGGGACGTGCCGGGCGGCGTCCAGTTCCACATCCGCGATCTGGCCGAGTACTTCATCCGCCTCGGGCACGAGGTGTCCGTACTCGCCCCCGCGGACGACGACACCCCGCTGCCGCCGTACGTCGTCTCGGCGGGCCGTGCGGTCCCGGTGCCCTACAACGGCTCGGTGGCGCGTCTGAACTTCGGCTTTTTGAGCGCCGCGCGGGTGCGGCGCTGGCTGCACGACGGCGGGTTCGACGTGATCCACATCCACGAGCCCGCCTCGCCGTCCCTGGGCCTGCTGGCCTGCTGGGCGGCGCAGGGCCCGATCGTGGCCACCTTCCACACGTCGAACCCGCGCTCCCGGGCCATGATCGCCGCGTACTCGATCCTCCAGGCGGCCCTGGAGAAGATCAGCGCGCGGATCGCGGTGAGCGAGTACGCGCGGCGCACCCTCGTCGAACATCTGGGCGGCGACGCGGTGGTGATCCCGAACGGCGTGGACGTCGACTTCTTCGCGAAGGCCGAGCCCAGGCCGGATTGGCAGGGGGACACGATCGGTTTCATCGGGCGCATCGACGAACCGCGCAAGGGCCTGCCGGTCCTCATGAAGGCCCTGCCGAAGATCCTTGCCGCCCGGCCGCAGACACGACTGCTGGTCGCGGGCCGGGGCGACGAGGAGGAGGCGGTCGAGACGCTCCCCGCCGAGCTGCGCCCGCGCGTGGAGTTCCTCGGCATGATCAGCGACGAGGACAAGGCGCGCCTGCTGCGCAGCGTCGACCTGTACGTGGCGCCCAACACCGGCGGCGAGAGCTTCGGCATCATCCTCGTCGAGGCCATGTCGGCGGGCGCCCCGGTCCTCGCCTCCGACCTGGACGCCTTCGCGCAGGTCCTGGACCAGGGAGCGGCCGGCGAGCTGTTCGCCAACGAGGACGCCGGCGCCCTCGCCGACGCCGCGGTACGCCTGCTGGACGACGCGGACCGCCGGGCCGAACTGCGTGCCCGGGGGAGCGCCCACGTACGGCGCTTCGACTGGTCGACGGTCGGCGCGGACATCCTGTCGGTCTACGAGACGGTGACGGCGGGCGCGGCGGCGGTGGCGGCGGACGAGCGCACGGGGCTGCGGGCGCGGCTGGGCCTGGCGCGGGACTGAGTGCCGGCCGCCGGGCCCGGCGTTTCGTCGGGCCCGAGGGAGCCGAGGGAGCGGTGAGCGCGGGCCGATAACCTTCGCCCGTGACCGCAACCCTCATCTGGATCCTCGTCGCCCTCGTCGCGATCGGCCTCTATCTGAGCTGGACAGCGGGGCGGCTCGACCGGCTGCACGCCCGGATCGACGCGGCACGCGCCGCGCTCGACGCCCAGCTGCTGCGGCGGGCCTCGGTCGCCCAGGAACTGGCCACCTCCGGGGTGCTGGACCCGGCCGCGTCGATCGTCCTGTACGAGGCCGCACACGCGGCCCGGCAGGCCGAGGAGGAGCAGCGGGAGGTCGCCGAGAGCGAGCTGAGCCAGGCACTCCGGGCCGTCTTCGCGGAGGCGCAGCAGGTCGAGGCGGTGCGCGAGGCGCCCGGCGGGGAGGCGGCGGCGCGGGAGCTGACCGAGGCGGTGCGCCGGGTGCCGATGGCGCGCCGTTTCCACAACGACGCCGTACGCGCGGCGCGGGCGCTGCGCCGGCACCGCAAGGTGCGCTGGTTCCGCCTCGCCGGGCACGCCCCGTTCCCCATGGCGTTCGAGATGGACGACGAGCCCCCGGCCGCGCTGACGGACCGGTCGGCGGCCTGAGACCACGGGACGCGGACGGACACCCCGGGACGCGGACGGACACCCCGGGACGCGGACGGACACCCCGGGACGCGGACGGACACCAAGGGACATGGACGGGGGAAGCACGGGAAACGAGCCAGGGACACATGGGAAACGAGCCAGGGGACGAGGGCGTCGCGAGGAGTGACACGGGCCGCGGGCCACGGGTGTCGTTTCGCGCCAAGGCGCAAAACGATCCACCGGCTCCCCATTGGCCCTTGCAGTGGCCTGCACCCGTCCCGTTTCCTCGGTCCAGCAGAAATCCCTCTTTTTCCGAGTGAGGTCGAAACCCGTGTCCAGCGAGCTCTCCACCCCCCAGACCCCCGAGACCGGCACCGCCCGCGTCAAGCGCGGCATGGCCGAGCAGCTCAAGGGCGGCGTGATCATGGACGTCGTCACGCCGGAGCAGGCGAAGATCGCCGAGGACGCGGGCGCCGTCGCCGTCATGGCTCTGGAGCGGGTCCCGGCCGACATCCGCAAGGACGGGGGTGTGGCCCGCATGTCCGACCCGGACATGATCGAGGGCATCATCAACGCCGTCTCCATCCCGGTCATGGCCAAGTCCCGCATCGGCCACTTCGTCGAGGCCCAGGTCCTGCAGTCCCTCGGCGTCGACTACATCGACGAGTCGGAGGTCCTCACCCCCGCCGACGAGGTCAACCACTCCGACAAGTGGGCCTTCACCACCCCCTTCGTCTGCGGCGCCACCAACCTCGGCGAGGCCCTGCGCCGTATCGCCGAGGGCGCCGCGATGATCCGCTCCAAGGGCGAGGCCGGCACCGGCAACGTCGTCGAGGCCGTCCGCCACCTGCGCCAGATCAAGAACGAGATCGCCAAGCTGCGCGGCTTCGACAACCACGAGCTGTACGCCGCCGCCAAGGAGCTGCGCGCCCCGTACGAGCTGGTCAAGGAGGTCGCCGAGCTGGGCAAGCTCCCGGTCGTGCTGTTCTCCGCCGGTGGCGTCGCCACCCCGGCCGACGCGGCGCTGATGCGCCAGCTCGGCGCCGAGGGCGTCTTCGTCGGCTCCGGCATCTTCAAGTCCGGCGACCCGGCCAAGCGCGCCGCCGCCATCGTGAAGGCCACCACCTTCTACGACGACCCCAAGATCATCGCGGACGCGTCCCGCAACCTCGGCGAGGCCATGGTCGGCATCAACTGCGACACCCTCCCCGAGACCGAGCGCTACGCCAACCGCGGCTGGTAAGTCACCGCAGGAACAGCACGAGGACTGCACGAACACATGACTGACGCACCCGTCATTGGCGTCCTGGCCCTCCAGGGCGACGTACGGGAGCATCTCATCGCCCTGGCCGCGGCCGACGCCGTGGCCAGGCCGGTGCGGCGCCCCGAAGAGCTCGCCGAGGTCGACGGCCTCGTCCTCCCCGGCGGCGAGTCCACCACCATCTCCAAGCTGGCCATCCTCTTCGGAGTGATGGAACCCCTCCGCGCGCGTGTGCGCGACGGCATGCCCGTCTACGGCACCTGCGCGGGCATGATCATGCTCGCGGACAAGATCCTCGACCCGCGCTCCGGCCAGGAGACCGTCGGCGGCATCGACATGATCGTGCGCCGCAACGCCTTCGGACGGCAGAACGAGTCCTTCGAGGCGGCCGTCGACGTCGAGGGCATCGAGGGCGATCCTGTAGAGGGCGTCTTCATCCGCGCCCCCTGGGTCGAGTCCGTCGGTGCGGGCGCCGAGGTGCTCGCCGAGCACGACGGCCACATCGTCGCCGTGCGCCAGGGCAACGCACTCGCCACGTCGTTCCACCCGGAGCTGACCGGCGACCACCGTGTGCACGCCCTGTTCGTCGACATGGTGCGGGCCGATCGGGCACCGGAGTCCTTGTAGGATCTCTGGGGGTCCCCCCAGCCGTTAAGGTCTGGGGGAGTTCGTTGCAGAGATGGGTTACGCGAAGGAGACAGGCAGATGTCCGGCCACTCTAAATGGGCCACGACGAAGCACAAGAAGGCCGTGATCGACGCCAAGCGCGGCAAGCTCTTCGCGAAGCTGATCAAGAACATCGAGGTGGCGGCCCGGACGGGCGGCGCGGACCCCGACGGCAACCCGACTCTCTACGACGCCATCCAGAAGGCGAAGAAGTCGTCGGTCCCGAACAAGAACATCGACTCCGCCGTCAAGCGTGGCGCGGGGCTCGAGGCCGGCGGTGCCGACTACGAGACGATCATGTACGAGGGCTACGGTCCGAACGGTGTCGCGGTGCTCATCGAGTGCCTCACCGACAACCGCAACCGTGCCGCCTCCGACGTGCGCGTCGCCATGACCCGCAACGGCGGCTCCATGGCCGACCCGGGCTCGGTCTCGTACCTGTTCAACCGCAAGGGCGTCGTGATCGTCCCCAAGGGCGAGCTGACCGAGGACGACGTCCTGGGCGCCGTGCTCGACGCGGGCGCCGAGGAGGTCAACGACCTGGGCGAGTCCTTCGAGGTCATCAGCGAGGCCACCGACCTGGTCGCGGTCCGCAAGGCCCTGCAGGACGCCGGGATCGACTACGACTCCGCCGAGGCCAACTTCGTCCCGACCATGCAGGTCCAGCTGGACGAGGAGGGCGCCAAGAAGATCTTCAAGCTGATCGACGCGCTCGAGGACAGCGACGACGTGCAGAACGTCTTCGCGAACTTCGACGTCACCGACGAGATCATGGAGAAGGTCGGCGCGTAACGCTGCCGCTGGGTTCGACGGGCCGACGGGACGATCCCGTCGGCCCGTCGCTTTGCGGGTCGTTGTCGGTGCCGCCGGATAGCCTGGCGTCGAAGAGAGATCACCGTCCACGGGCCGCAACCATCGATCGGGGAACCCCGACGGTGTTCAGCCAGGTCCGCGAGAGCGGCGGCGGTTCAGCCGCAAAGAAGGGCAGGAGACAGGCGTGCGCGTGCTGGGGGTGGACCCGGGGCTGACGCGGTGCGGTGTCGGGGTGGTCGAGGGCGTGCCCGGGCGCCCGCTCACCATGCTCGGCGTCGGCGTCGTCCGGACGCCCGTGGACGCCGACCTCGGACACCGCCTCGTCGCCGTCGAACAGGGCATCGAGCAGTGGCTGGACGAGCACCGACCCGAGTTCGTCGCCGTCGAGCGCGTCTTCAGCCAGCACAACGTGCGGACGGTGATGGGCACCGCCCAGGCCAGTGCCGTCGCCATGCTCTGCGCGGCCCGCCGCGGCATCCCCGTCGCCCTGCACACCCCGAGCGAGGTCAAGGCGGCCGTCACCGGCACCGGACGGGCCGACAAGGCGCAGGTCGGCGCGATGGTCACGCGGCTGCTCCGGCTGGACGCGCCGCCCAAGCCCGCCGACGCCGCCGACGCCCTCGCCCTCGCCATCTGCCACATCTGGCGCGCCCCCGCGCAGAACCGGCTCCAGCAGGCCGTCGCCCTGCACGCTTCGAAGCACGTAACGAAAGGCCGTACCGCATGATCGCCTTCGTCAGCGGCCCGGTCGCCGCCCTCGCCCCGGACTCCGCGGTGGTCGAGGTGGGCGGCATCGGCATCGCCGTCCAGTGCACGCCGAACACGCTCTCCGGGCTCCGGCTCGGCCAGCAGACGAAGCTCGCGACCTCCCTGGTCGTCCGGGAGGACTCGCTGACGCTGTACGGCTTCGTGGACGACGACGAGCGCCAGGTCTTCGAGCTGCTGCAGACCGCGAGCGGTGTCGGCCCGCGCCTGGCGCAGTCCATGCTGGCCGTGCACTCCCCGGACGCGCTGCGTCGCGCCGTGGCGACCGGTGACGAGAAGGCGCTCATCGCCGTCCCCGGCATCGGCAAGAAGGGCGCCCAGAAGCTGCTCCTGGAGCTGAAGGACCGCCTGGGCGAGCCGGTCGGCGCCCCCGCGGCCGCCGCACCCGCCGCCTCCGGCTGGCGCGACCAGCTGCACGCCGCCCTGGTCGGCCTCGGGTACGCGACCCGGGAGGCCGAGGAGGCGGTCGCCGCGGTGGCCCCGCAGGCCGAGGCCGCCGGGGGCACGCCCCAGGTGGGTGCCCTCCTCAAGGCGGCCCTGCAGACCCTGAACCGAGCCCGCTGAGCCAGGAGACGTCAAGTGAACTGGGACGACACGACCGACACCCCCGCCTCCGAGCGGCTGGTGGGCTCTGTCGCCGACCGTGAGGACCAGGCCGTCGAGGTCGCCCTGCGCCCCAAGGACCTGGGCGAGTTCATCGGCCAGGAGAAGGTCCGGGAGCAGCTCGACCTGGTGCTGCGCGCGGCACGCGCGCGGGGCGCCACCGCCGACCACGTGCTCCTGTCCGGCGCACCCGGGCTCGGCAAGACCACCCTGTCGATGATCATCGCGGCCGAGATGGGCGCCCCCATCCGCATCACCAGCGGCCCCGCCATCCAGCACGCCGGCGACCTGGCCGCGATCCTCTCCTCCCTGCAGGAGGGTGAGGTCCTCTTCCTCGACGAGATCCACCGCATGTCCAGGCCCGCGGAGGAGATGCTCTACATGGCGATGGAGGACTTCCGCGTCGACGTGATCGTCGGCAAGGGCCCCGGCGCCACCGCCATCCCGCTGGAACTGCCGCCGTTCACGCTGGTCGGCGCCACCACCCGCGCGGGCCTGCTGCCACCCCCGCTGCGCGACCGCTTCGGCTTCACCGCGCACATGGAGTTCTACGAGCCCGCCGAACTGGAGCGCGTCATCCACCGCTCCGCGGGCCTGCTCGACGTGGAGATCGACCCCCAGGGCGCCGCCGAGATCGCCGGACGCTCCCGTGGCACCCCCCGTATCGCCAACCGGCTGCTGCGCCGCGTGCGGGACTACGCCCAGGTCAAGGCCGACGGAGTGATCACCCGGGAGATCGCGGCGGCGGCCCTCGCCGTCTACGAGGTCGACGCACGCGGCCTCGACCGCCTCGACCGCGCCGTCCTCGAGGCCCTGCTGAAGCTGTTCGGCGGAGGCCCCGTCGGACTGTCCACGCTCGCCGTCGCCGTGGGGGAGGAGCGCGAGACCGTGGAAGAGGTCGCCGAACCGTTTCTGGTCAGGGAGGGCCTGCTCGCCCGCACCCCGCGCGGACGGGTGGCGACACCGGCCGCCTGGGCGCACCTCGGGCTGACCGCGCCACGCGGGACGACCGGGGGAAACGGACAACAGGACCTGTTCGGGGCGTGACGGCGCGGGACTCGCACCGGCAGGAACCCGGGTGCCATGCTGAGCGTTGTTCCTTGCGTGCGGACTCGCTTAGACTCCGCCGATGCCGCCCTCGCGGGCGGCGCCCATCACACCCCCATCCACCAGGCCGCCGATCGAGCGGTCGTGCGAAGGAAACTCCGTCCCGTGAATATCGTGACCCTCCTCCCGTTCATCGTGCTCATCGGGGCCATGTTCCTGATGACCCGCTCGGCCAAGCGCAAGCAGCAGCAGGCCGCGCAAATGCGCAACGACATGCAGCCCGGCAGCGGCGTCCGCACGATCGGGGGCATGTACGCGACGGTCAAGGAGGTCAACGACGACACGGTCCTCCTCGACGCGGCCCCGGGCGTTGAGCTGCTCTTCGCGAAGAACGCGATCGGCGCCGTCCTGACCGACGACGAGTACAACCGCATCGTCCACGGCATCGAGCACGACCTGAAGGCCGACGGCGCCGTCGTGCCGGACGACGCCTCCTCCCTCACCGAGACCGACGAGCCCGCCGCCGACGCCTCTTCGGGCCCTGCCGACGACAAGGTCGACCTCGGCAAGAAGGACGCGGACGCCGCGACCGACGCCAAGGCCGACGAAGCAGAGCCGAAGAAGACCGACGGCGAGTCCGACGCGAAGTGACCGCATCCCGGGCCAGGGCGCGCGATCGGCGCGTCCCGGCCCGGGCTGTGCGGTTTCCGCGCGGAATCCCTACACAATGGCATGGCCGCCCGTGCGCTGACCCCGCGCGCGGCGGCTCGAGAGGGAGTACGAGAAGGTGGCAGCACCGAAGAAGGGCCGGAGCGCGAGCGCCCAGAGCAAGCCAGGGCGCTCGCTGGCCCTCATCCTGATCGCCATCGCGGCGCTCACCGGGGGAATGTTCGCCTCCGGGCACACCACTCCGCGTCTCGGCATCGACCTCGCCGGCGGCACCAGCATCACGCTGACGGCGGTCAACGAGCCCGGTCAGCCCAACGCGATCAACAAGACCAACATGGACACCGCGGTCGAGATCATGAACCGACGGGTCAACGGTCTGGGCGTGTCCGAGGCGGAGGTCCAGACCCAGGGCGATCGCAACATCATCGTCAACATCCCCCGGGGCACGAACTCCAAGGAGGCCCGGGAACAGGTCGGCACCACCGCCAAGCTGTACTTCCGTCCGGTCCTGCAGCGCGACGCCTCCGGCACCGGCGCCTCGGCGAGCCCCAGCCCCAGCTCCAGCGCGGGCGGCAGCGCCTCGCCCAGCCCGTCGAGCTCGGCCGGCAAGAGCAAGGCGACGTCCGGCTCCGCGAGCCCGTCGTCCTCCGCCACCTCGCAGGGCCGCCCCGTCACCGACGCGCTGAAGGCGACCTCCACGCCGTCCGCGAGCAGCTCCGCGTCCACCGCCTCCTCCACCAAGCCCTCCGCGAGCGCCTCGCCCTCGGCGAGCGCCGGGTCCGCCTCCGGTGGCGCGGCGGGGCTCCAGGCCCAGTACGCCGCCCTCGACTGCAGCAAGCCCGAGCAGCGCGCCACGGCCGGAAAGGGCGCCAAGACGGGCGAGCCCACCGTCGCCTGCGGCAAGGACGGCAAGGTCTGGAACAAGTTCCTGCTCGGCCCGGTCGCGGTCGACGGCACCGAGGTCAAGAAGGCCCAGGCCGTCTACGACACGCAGGGTGCCGCCGGCTGGCAGGTCCAGATGACCTTCAACTCCAGCGGCGCGAAGAAGTTCGCCGACATCACCGGTCAGCTGTCGCAGAAGACGACCCCGCAGAACGAGTTCGCGATCGTCCTGGACGACGAGGTCGTCTCCCACCCGTACGTCCAGACGGCCATCACCGGCGGCAACGCGGAGATCTCCGGCAGCTTCACCCAGGAGGACGCCCAGAGCCTGTCCAACATGCTCTCGTACGGCGCGCTCCCGCTCACCTTCAAGGAGTCGAGCGTCACCACGGTGACCGCCGCGCTCGGCGGTGAGCAGCTGCACGCCGGTCTGATCGCGGGCGCCATCGGCCTGGCTCTCGTGGTGATCTACCTGGTCCTCTACTACCGCGGCCTCGCGGCCATCGCCGTCGCGTCCCTCGCGGTGTCCGCGATCCTCACCTACGTGATCATGTCGCTGCTCGGCCCGACCATCGGCTTCGCGCTGAACCTGCCCGCCGTGTGCGGCGCCATCGTCGCGATCGGCATCACCGCGGACTCGTTCATCGTGTACTTCGAACGCGTCCGGGACGAGATCCGCGAGGGCCGCTCCCTGCGCCCCGCCGTCGAACGCGGCTGGCCGCGCGCCCGGCGCACCATCCTGGTGTCCGACTTCGTGTCCTTCCTCGCCGCCGCGGTGCTCTTCATCGTCACCGTCGGCAAGGTCCAGGGCTTCGCGTTCACGCTCGGCCTGACGACCCTGCTCGACGTCGTGGTGGTGTTCCTGTTCACCAAGCCGCTGCTGACGATCCTGGCGCGCCGGCAGTTCTTCGCGAACGGCCACAGCTGGTCCGGCCTCGACCCCAAGCGCCTCGGCGCCAAGCCGCCCCTGCGGCGCACCCGTCGTCCCTCCGCCCCCGTCGACCCGAAGGAGGCGTGAGAGATGTCGAAGCTCGGCAACCTCGGCGCCCGGCTCCACCGAGGCGAGGTCGGTTACGACTTCGTCGGCAACCGCAAGATCTGGTACGGCGTCTCGATCCTGATCACCATCACGGCCATCGTCGGCCTGGCGGTGCGCGGCCTGAACATGGGCATCGAGTTCCAGGGCGGAGCGGTCTTCACCACCCCGAAGACGAGCGTCTCGGTGGCCCAGGCCGAGACCTACGCCCAGGACGCCTCCGGCCATCCCGCCGTGGTGCAGAAGCTCGGCACGGGCGGCCTGCGCATCCAGGTCGCCGGAATCGACACCGGCAAGTCCGACCAGATCAAGGACACCCTGGCCAAGGACCTGAGCGTCCCCTCGGAGCAGATCAACGCCGACCTGGTCGGCCCCAGCTGGGGTGAGCAGATCGCCGGCAAGGCCTGGGAGGGCCTGGCGATCTTCATGGTGCTGGTCGTGATCTACCTGGCGATCGCCTTCGAGTGGCGCATGGCCCTGGCCGCGTTCGTCGCACTGATCCACGACATCACCATCACCACCGGCATCTACGCGCTCGTCGGCTTCGAGGTCACGTCCGGCACGGTGATCGGTCTGCTGACGATCCTCGGCTACTCGCTCTACGACACGGTCGTCGTCTTCGACAGCCTCAAGGAGCAGACGAAGGACATCACCAAGCAGACCCGCTGGACCTTCAGCGACATCGCCAACAGCTCGATCAACAGCACCCTCGTGCGTTCCATCAACACCACGGTGGTGGCGCTGCTGCCGGTGGCGGGTCTGCTGTTCATCGGTGGCGGCTTCCTCGGCGCGGGCACGCTCAACGACATCTCGCTGTCGCTGTTCGTCGGCCTCGCGGCCGGTGCGTACTCCTCGATCTTCATCGCCACGCCGCTCGTCGCCGACCTCAAGGAGCGCGAGCCGCAGATGAAGGCCCTCAAGCGCCGCGTCCTCGCCAAGCGCGCGCAGACCGCCGAGGCGGGGCCCGCCGGAGAGACGGCCGAGGACGACTCCCGCGCCGAAGAGCCGCAGGACGCCGCACCCGCGGTCGTCGGCCAGCGCAGCCAGCCCGCGTCCCGTAACCGCGGTCGCGGCCGACCCTCCGGAAAGCGCCGATGACCGAGACGACCGACATACAGGCACTGCTGCTCAGCCGTATCCGGGACGTGCCGGACCACCCGGAGCCGGGCGTGATGTTCAAGGACATCACCCCGCTGCTCGCGGACCCGGCGGCCTTCACCGCGCTCACCGACGCGCTGGCGGAGCTGACCGTACGGCACGGCGCGACGAAGATCGTCGGTCTGGAGGCGCGCGGATTCATCCTCGGCGCCCCGGTCGCCGTCCGCGCGGGCATCGGCTTCGTCCCCGTACGCAAGGCGGGCAAGCTGCCCGGAGCCACTCTGCGGCAGGCGTACGACCTGGAGTACGGCTCCGCGGAGATCGAGGTGCACGCCGAGGACCTGTCGACGTCCGACCGCGTGATGGTCGTCGACGACGTCCTCGCCACCGGCGGCACCGCCGAGGCCTCACTGCAGCTCATCCGCCGGGCGGGCGCCGAGGTCGCGGGCGTCTCGGTCCT
The DNA here is from genome assembly GCF_044764595.1 of Streptomyces sp. NPDC093984. Classification (NCBI taxonomy): domain Bacteria; kingdom Bacillati; phylum Actinomycetota; class Actinomycetes; order Kitasatosporales; family Streptomycetaceae; genus Streptomyces; species Streptomyces sp. NPDC093984. The sequence continues at coordinate 77,805 of NZ_JBIWIM010000012.1, forward strand.
CATGGAACTGGGCTTCCTCGGCGGCCGTGCCCGACTGGAACCGTCCCTGGCCGGCGCCCCGCTGGAGGCACTGCTCCAGGTCTGAGTTCCGCGCCGTACACCCCTGCGCAAGGCCCCGTCGGGCCGCAGGACACCGCGAGGCGGGCCCAGGAGGAATCCGGGGCCCGCCTCGTGCGTTTCTCCCATAGCAGGCCGTCCCGCGGCCTGAGGGCGAGCCCGGAGCCCGGGATCGCTACCATGGGTGCTCCGGAGCCTGACCGGGGGACCCGGATCGCGCACGAGGAGCCCTCTTGCCAGACGAGGCCCAGCCACTGACCGCCGCCAAGCCCGACCCCGCGTCGAAGGCCGCGGCCACCCCCGCGCGCAGCGCGAAGAACGCCCCGCACGGGACGGTGGAGCACGCCCAGTCGGCGCCCGCGGACCAGGCGGCCGAGCAGCCGCGCCCCAAGCCGGCCCCTCCCGAGCACACTCCGGCGGTCCGCGCGACGCCGTCCCCGCCCGCCCGCAGCGGCTCCTCCAACCGCGTCCGCGCCCGCCTCGCCCGGCTCGGCGTGCAGCGCGCCAACCCGTACAACCCGGTCCTGGAGCCGCTGCTGCGGATAGTGCGCAGCAACGACCCGAAGATCGAGAACTCGACGCTGCGCCAGATCGAGCGCGCCTACCAGGTCGCCGAGCGCTGGCACCGCGGCCAGAAGCGCAAGAGCGGCGACCCGTACATCACGCACCCCCTCGCCGTCACCACCATCCTCGCCGAGCTCGGCATGGACCCGGCCACCCTCATGGCGGGCCTGCTGCACGACACGGTGGAGGACACCGAGTACGGCCTGGACCAGCTGCGCCGCGACTTCGGCGACACCGTCGCCCTCCTCGTCGACGGCGTCACCAAGCTGGACAAGGTGAAGTTCGGCGAGGCCGCGCAGGCCGAGACCGTGCGCAAGATGGTCGTCGCCATGGCCAAGGACCCGCGCGTCCTGGTCATCAAGCTCGCCGACCGTCTGCACAACATGCGCACCATGCGCTACCTCAAGCGCGAGAAGCAGGAGAAGAAGGCGCGCGAGACTCTGGAGATCTACGCGCCGCTCGCCCACCGCCTGGGCATGAACACCATCAAGTGGGAGCTGGAGGACCTCGCGTTCGCGATCCTCTACCCCAAGATGTACGACGAGATCGTCCGCCTCGTCGCCGAGCGCGCTCCCAAGCGCGACGAATACCTCGCGATCGTCACCGACGAGGTCCAGGCCGACCTGCGCGCCGCCCGTATCAAGGCGACCGTCACCGGCCGCCCCAAGCACTACTACAGCGTCTACCAGAAGATGATCGTCCGCGGCCGTGACTTCGCGGAGATCTACGACCTGGTGGGCATCCGCGTCCTCGTCGACACGGTCCGCGACTGCTACGCGGCACTGGGCACGGTCCACGCCCGCTGGAACCCGGTTCCGGGGCGGTTCAAGGACTACATCGCGATGCCCAAGTTCAACATGTACCAGTCGCTGCACACGACGGTCATCGGGCCCAACGGCAAGCCGGTCGAACTGCAGATCCGCACGTTCGACATGCACCGGCGCGCCGAGTACGGCATCGCCGCGCACTGGAAGTACAAGCAGGAGGCCGTCGCCGGCGCCTCCAAGGTGCGCACGGACACGCCGCGTTCGAGCGCCAAGGACAAGGACGCCATCAACGACATGGCGTGGCTGCGGCAGTTGCTGGACTGGCAGAAGGAGACCGAGGACCCCAGCGAGTTCCTGGAGTCCCTGCGCTTCGACCTGTCCCGCAACGAGGTCTTCGTCTTCACCCCGAAGGGCGACGTGATAGCGCTGCCGGCCGGCGCCACCCCGGTCGACTTCGCCTACGCCGTCCACACGGAGGTCGGCCACCGGACGATAGGAGCCCGGGTCAACGGACGCCTCGTCCCGCTGGAATCCACCCTGGACAACGGCGACTTGGTGGAGGTCTTCACCTCCAAGGCGCCCGGCGCGGGTCCCTCCCGCGACTGGCTCGGCTTCGTGAAGTCGCCGCGCGCCCGCAACAAGATCCGGGCGTGGTTCTCCAAGGAGCGGCGTGACGAGGCGATCGAGCATGGCAAGGATGCGATCGCGCGGGCGATGCGCAAGCAGAACCTGCCGATCCAGCGCATCCTCACCGGCGACTCGCTGGTCACCCTCGCCCACGAGATGCGCTACCCGGACATCTCGTCCCTGTACGCGGCGATCGGAGAGGGCCATGTCGCGGCCCAGAACGTCGTGCAGAAGCTGGTGCAGGCACTCGGTGGCGAGGAGGCGGCCACCGAGGAGATCGACGAGGCGGTTCCGCCGTCGCGGGGCCGTGGCCGCAAGCGGCGCGCCAGCAGCGATCCGGGTGTGGTCGTCAAGGGCGTCGAGGACGTCTGGGTCAAACTGGCCCGCTGTTGTACGCCCGTCCCCGGCGACCCGATCATCGGGTTCGTCACACGTGGTAACGGCGTATCGGTACACCGCAGCGACTGCGTCAACGTGGAGTCACTGTCGCGTGAGCCGGAGCGCATCCTCGACGTGGAGTGGGCGCCCACCCAGTCCTCCGTCTTCCTGGTCGCCATCCAGGTGGAGGCGCTGGACCGCTCGCGACTGCTCTCCGACGTCACCCGGGTCCTGTCCGACCAGCACGTGAACATCCTCTCGGCGGCCGTCCAGACATCCCGCGACCGCGTCGCCACCTCCCGCTTCACCTTCGAGATGGGCGACCCGAAGCACCTGGGCCACGTCCTGAAGGCGGTGCGGGGCGTGGAGGGCGTCTACGACGTCTACCGCGTCACCTCGGCCCGCCGGCCGTAACCGGACGCCACAGCGCACGAAAAGGGGCTCCCCTACCGCGAGGTACGGGAGCCCCTTTTCAGCCGGCTGTCAGGCTGTCAGCCGCCGAACTCCTGCAGGCCCTTCAGAGCCTGCTCCAGGAGCGCCTGACGGCCCTCCAGCTCCTTCTCCAGCTTCTCGGCCTTCGAGGTGTTGCCCGCCGACCGGGCCTGCTCGATCTGCCCCCGCAGCTTGTCCACGGCCGCCTGCAGCTGACCGGTCAGGCCCTCCGCACGCGCCCGCGCCTCCGGGTTCGTACGCCGCCACTCGGCCTCCTCGGCCTCCTGGATGGCCCGGTCGACCGCGTGCATCCGGCCCTCGACCCGCGCCCGCGCGTCCCGCGGCACATGCCCGATGGCCTCCCAGCGCTCGTTGATCGAGCGGAAGGCGGCCCGCGCGGCCTTCAGGTCCGTGATCGGCAGCAGCTTCTCCGCCTCCTCGGCCAGCTCCTCCTTCAGCTTGAGGTTCTCGGCCTGCTCGGCGTCCCGCTCCGCGAAGACCGAGCTGCGCGCGGCGAAGAACACGTCCTGTGCCCCGCGGAACCGGTTCCACAGGTCGTCCTCGTGCTCCCGCTGCGCGCGGCCGGCGGCCTTCCACTCGGCCATCAGCTCGCGGTAGCGCGCCGCCGTCGGCCCCCAGTCCGTCGAACCGGACAGCGCCTCGGCCTCGGCGACCAGCCTCTCCTTGGTCTTTCGGGCCTCCTCGCGCTGCGCGTCGAGCTGCGCGAAGTGCGCCTTGCGGCGCTTGGAGAACGCCGACCGCGCGTGCGAGAAGCGGTGCCACAGCTCGTCGTCCGACTTCCGGTCGAGCCGCGGCAGCCCCTTCCAGGTGTCCACCAGCGACCGCAGCCGCTCACCGGCCGCCCGCCACTGGTCGGACTGCGCCAACTGCTCCGCCTCCGCGACCAGCGCCTCCTTGGCGTGGCGGGCCTCGTCGGACTGCCGGGCCCGCTGCGCCTTGCGCTCCTCACGGCGCGCCTCGACGATCTCCACGAGCTTGTCCAGGCGGACGCGCAGCGCGTCCAGGTCACCGACCGCGTGATGGGCGTCCACCTGCTCCCGCAGGTGGTCGATGGCGGCCATGGCGTCCTTCGCCGACAGGTCGGTGGTCTTCACTCGCTTCTCGAGGAGGTCGATCTCGACCACCAGGCCCTCGTACTTGCGCTCGAAGTAGGCCAGCGCCTCCTCGGGGGAGCCGGCCTGCCAGGAACCGACGACCTTCTCGCCATCGGCCGTCCGCACGTACACGGTCCCCGTCTCGTCGACGCGGCCCCACGGGTCGCTGCTCACAGCGCCTCCTCCACATGATGCCTGCGGGGAGCCTCAGCGCCCCCGAGCATCGTCCACAGTTTCGTCACGGCCAACATAGGCGACCGGCGGGGCGGCTGTCCGCATCCCGCGCGACCGAAATTCACCTGTTGACGTTCAGGATTTCGTCACCGTCGCCTTGTTGATCACGACAGTCGCGTTCGGCGCTCCGTCGCCCTGGCCGGTGCTCTCGCCGGCGGCGGCGATTTTCTTCAGCACCTTCATGCCGGCGGCGTCGATGGTGCCGAACGGGGTGTAGTTGGGCGGCAACTGGCTGTCCTGGTAGACGAGGAAGAACTGGCTGCCGCCGGAGTTGCGGCCCTGGTTGGTCGAGGCGTCGTACTGGTTGGCCATGGCCACGGTGCCCGCCGGATAGACGTTGCCCTTCAGGCTTTTGTCCTTCAGGTTCTCGTCCGGGATGGTGTAGCCGGGACCGCCCGTGCCGTTGCCCTTCGGGTCGCCGCACTGCAGCACGTAGATGCCATTGGTGGTGAGCCGGTGGCACTTGGTGTGGTCGAAGAAGCCCTGACCTGCGAGGAAGTTGAACGAGTTCACCGTGTGCGGGGCCGCTGCCGTCTTCAGCGCGATGTCGATGTCACCGCACGTGGTCGCCAGCTTCATCGTGTACTTCGCCGACGTGTCGATGGTCATCGCCGGCTCCTTCTTCCAGCTCAGCGACTTGGCCTTGCTCGGGGCGGGCTTCGTACAGGGGTCCGGCGCCTTGCTGGGTGCCGAGGCGCTCGGGGACACCTCCGCGCCCGCGTTCGCCTTCTTGTCGTCGCTCTTGAAGACCCCGGCCGTGTACGACACCACGCTGCCGACCAGCAACACGCCGAGCACCGAGGCGATCACGGAATTGCGCATCCGCGCCTTGCGCCGGGCATCCGTACGCCGCTGCTGCTGCCGCAAGAACTTCTCCCGGGCGAGCTGTCGCCGCCGCTGTTCCTGGCTGACCACGGGGTTTTCTCCTCATGCGTCTCGTCCGCCGACCGGTACGCGTGCGTCTGGTGTGCCGACCGCATGCGTGTGCCCCGTACCGTATATGGGTTCGCTGAGGAATCGGCAGCGCCGGTAGGCTCTGACCGACAGCCAGTGACGCCCGTACGACACAACGAAGGACGATCGTGCTGATTGCCGGGTTCCCCGCCGGGGCCTGGGGGACCAACTGTTACCTGGTCGCCCCCGCCGCGGGTGAGGAGTGCGTGATCATCGACCCCGGCCACCAGGCCGCCCGGGGAGTCGAGGACGCGCTCGAGAAGCATCGGCTCAAGCCCGTGGCGGTCGTCCTCACCCACGGCCACATCGATCACGTGGCCTCGGTCGTCCCGGTGTGCGGCGCGCACGACGTACCGGCGTGGATCCACCCCGACGACCGGTACATGATGAGCGACCCGGAGAAGGGCCTCGGGCTGTCCATCGGGATGCCGCTGATGGGCGAGCTGACCGTGGGGGAGCCGGACGACGTCAAGGAGCTGACCGACGGTACGACCCTGCGGCTGGCCGGTCTGGAGCTGTCCGTCGCGCACGCGCCCGGCCATACCAAGGGGTCGGTGACCTTCGGCCTGCCCGAGGCGGCGGACATCCCGCCGATCCTCTTCTCGGGCGACCTGCTGTTCGCCGGCTCCATCGGACGCACCGACCTGCCCGGCGGTGACATGGACGAGATGCTCGACTCGCTGGCCCGCGTGTGCCTGCCGCTCGACGACTCGACCGTGGTGCTGTCCGGCCACGGCCCCCAGACGACCATCGGCCGGGAGCGCGCCACCAACCCGTATCTGCGGCAGGTGGCCGCCGGCCAGGGAGCCCAGGAGGCTCCCCGACGAGGAATGTGACGAGAGACCTTCCGTGAGCACCTTCAAGGCCCCCAAGGGTACGTACGACCTGATCCCGCCGGACTCCGCCAAGTACCTGGCCGTCCGCGAGGCGATCGCGGCGCCGCTGCGCAACTCCGGCTACGGCTACATCGAGACGCCGGGCTTCGAGAACGTGGAACTCTTCGCGCGGGGCGTGGGCGAGTCCACCGACATCGTGACGAAGGAGATGTACGCCTTCGAGACGAAGGGCGGCGACAGGCTGGCCCTGCGCCCCGAGGGCACGGCGTCCGTGCTGCGCGCCGCCCTCGAGGCCAACCTGCACAAGGCGGGCAACCTGCCGGTCAAGCTCTGGTACTCGGGCTCGTACTACCGCTACGAGCGCCCGCAGAAGGGCCGCTACCGCCACTTCTCGCAGGTGGGCGCGGAGGCGATCGGCGCCGAGGACCCGGCCCTCGACGCCGAACTGATCATCCTGGCGGACCAGGCGTACCGCTCCCTGGGCCTGAGGAACTTCCGCATCCTCCTGAACAGCCTGGGCGACAAGGAATGCCGCCCGGTGTACCGCTCCGCGCTCCAGGACTTCCTGCGCGGCCTGGACCTGGACGAGGACACGCGCCGCCGCGTCGACATCAACCCGCTGCGGGTTCTCGACGACAAGCGGGAGTCGGTCCAGAAGCAGCTGGACGGCGCGCCGCTGCTGCGGGACTACCTGTGCGACGCGTGCAAGGCGTACCACGAGGAGGTCCGTGAGCTGATCACCGCGGCGGGAGTGGCCTTCGAGGACGACCCCAAGCTGGTGCGCGGACTGGACTACTACACGCGGACGACGTTCGAGTTCGTGCACGACGGCCTGGGCTCGCAGTCCGCGGTGGGCGGCGGAGGCCGCTACGACGGCCTGTCCGAGATGATCGGCGGCCCCGCGCTGCCGTCGGTGGGCTGGGCACTGGGCGTCGACCGTACGGTGCTGGCGCTGGAGGCGGAGGGGATCGAGCTGCAACTCCCGGCCAGCACCAGCGTGTTCGCGGTCCCGCTGGGCGAGGAGGCCCGTCGCGTGCTGTTCGCCAAGGTCACGGAGCTGCGCAAGCTCGGTGTCGCGGCGGACTTCGCGTACGGCGGCAAGGGGCTGAAGGGCGCGATGAAGAACGCCAACCGCAGCGGTGCCCGCTTCACGATCGTCGCCGGTGAGCGCGATCTCGCGGAGGGCGTGGTGCAGCTGAAGGACATGGAGTCCGGAGAGCAGGTGGCGGTCGGCGTGAACGAGATCGTGGCGGAACTGGAGTCCCGCCTGGGGTGACCCTTCCGGGGGCGGGGGCCGTGCGGGTCTCGCCCCCCGCCGCCCCTACCCTTCCCGTCCCTGGGGCTGCCGCCCCCAGACCCCCGCCGTCGGCCTTGCGGCCTCGTCCTCAAACTCCCCCAAGCTCTTCGAGCAGGGGACCCCCAGACGTGCTGAGTAATGCCGACCTGGCGCTGACACAGCAGCCCCGGAAATTCAGCCCCTCCGGCGTTTGAGGAGCGGGGGTCCGGGGGCTGGCCCCCGGAAGGGGGTCTGGGGCGGAGCCCCAGCCGGGGTGCGGCGGCTGAGCCTCGCGAGGGGTGCAGGGGAGGCGCTCCCCGCCCGGGGGTTCCGGGGGCGGAGCCCCCGGTGGGGTCGAAGGGGCGGAGCCCCTGGAGGTGGGACGGGTAGGGGCGGCGGGGGCGAAACCCCTCAGTCGAGCAAGCCGTGCCGCATCGCACTCGTGACCGCCGCCGTCCGATCGTCCACGCCCAACTTCCCGAACACCCGCAGCAGGTGCGTCTTCACCGTCGACTCCCCTATGAACAGCCGCCGCCCGATCTCCGCATTCGTGCACCCCTGCGCCACCAGCCGCAACACCGCCGTCTCCCGTTCCGACAGCCGTGGCCGCTCCGGCCTGGCCCGCAACCGGTCGACCAGGCGGGCCGCGACCGACGGCGCCAGGACCGTCTCGCCGCGCGCCGCGGCACGGACCGCCTCCGCCAGTTCACCCCGCGGCAGATCCTTCAGCAGATAGCCCGCCGCCCCCGCCTCCACCGCCCGCAGGATGTCCCGGTCCGTCTCGTACGTCGTCAGCACGATCACCCGGCAGGGCAGCCCGGCCTCCGCCATCCGTTCGATCGACTCCACGCCCCCGCCGCCCGGCATCCGCAGGTCCATCAGCACAATGTCCGGCCGGAGTTCCGCCGCCAGCGCCTCCGCCTGCGGCCCGCTCGACGCGTCCGCGACCACCTCGAGGTCGGGCTCCGCGCTGAGCATCGCGCGCAGCCCTTCCCGTACGACGGGATGGTCGTCGGCGAGGACGATCCGGATCATGAAGCACCCCCGAGTACCGGCAGGACAGGCAGCCGCACCGTCACGATCGTGCCCTCGCCCGGCGCGCTGCGGACCTCCGCCGTGCCGCCCACCCCGGCGGCCCGCGCCCGCAACCCGCTCAGACCGTAGCCCCCGGTCGGCGCGGACGGGTCGAAACCGCAGCCGTCGTCGCTGACGGACAGGGTCAGCGTCTCGTCCGCGTACGTCAGCGCTATCGCCAGAGAGGCGGAACCCCCCGCGTGCTTACGGGCGTTGGCCAGCGCCTCCTGGCAGGACCGCAGCACCACCACCTCCGGTCCGGCCGGCAGTGCCCGCACCGGCCCCGTGACCTCCACCTCCGCGTCGTGCCGCGCCGCCAGCCGCCGCAACGCGTCCGGCAGCGAGGCCCCCTCCAGGTCGGCCGGCGTGCCCCCGGCCACCAGCGCCCGCGCCTCGGCGAGGTTCTGCCGGGCCGTCTCCGCCATCAGCGCCAGATGGCGCCGGGCCTGCGGTACGTCGTGCTCCAGCTCGGCCTCCACCGCCTGCACCAGCATCAGCAGGCTGGTGAAACCCTGCGCGAGCGTGTCGTGGATCTCTCGGGAGAGCCGCTCCCGCTCGGCGAGCGCCCCGTGCGCCGCGGAGAGCCGGGAGACCTCGTGCCGGCTGGCCTCCAGTTCCGCGATCAGCTCGGCCCGCTCCCAGCTCTGCTCGATGATCCGGATGATCCAGCCGCCGATGACCACCGAGAACACCAGGGTGACCGAGGCGAAGAGGGAGCTGGAGAACAGGTCCTCCCCACTGGGGTGCCGCAGCAGTGCCCAGCCCACCAGCGGCACGAGATTGATCACCGTCACCGCAGTCAGCGCCCAGCGCGTCCGCAGCGTCATGAAGCACTGCGGGATCAGCGCGAACGACACCAATCGCATTCCGTCGGCCAGGATCGCCGACGGCAGGAACAGCGCCATCGCCCCGCCGAGGTACACAAGGGCCCGCCGCTCGTCGGGCGGGTCCTCCTGGAGCAACTTGCGTCCCAGGATCACGTACCAGGGCACGAGTGCCACCAGCAGCCCGCCCGCCACGGTCCGCGCGGGCGCACCCGGATGGTCCGCGGCGCACACGAACGCCAGGGTGGCCGTCCAGGCGACCGCGAAGTACGCGTCCCACAGCCCGATCGAACGGTCCCACGCGTGCGCGTCCAGCGCCCGGCGCAGTTCCGTCATCCGTCGCGCCGGCTCTTCCACCGGAAGGTCAGCAGACACAGCGCCAATCCTCCGATGCACCAGGCCCCGAGCACCAGGGCGATCCGCCCGAACTCCCAGCTCCCCGCCTCCTCGAGGACCCGCGCCGAATCGGGCAGGAACACGCCCCGCAACCCCTGGCACAGCCACTTCAGCGGGAACAGGGCACCGATGTTCAGCATCCAGTGCGGGATGGTGGCGATGGAGATGTACACCCCGGAGACGAACTGCAGTACCAGGAAGGGCAGGACGACCACTGAGCTGGCGCTCTTGCCGGACTTCGGTACCGAGCTGATCGCGATGCCGAGCAGTGCGCACGCCGTCAGCCCGAGCACGAAGATCCAGCCGAAGTCGAGCCACCTGCCGGGGTCCGACGGGAGGTCCACGTCGTACAGCGTGGTGCCGACGAGCAGCAGGATCGCCGTCTCCAGGACGCCGGTGAAAAGGACCAGCCAGATCTTCCCCAGGAAGTACGCCGCCGGCGGCATCGGCGTTCCGCGCAGTCGGCGCAGCACCTTCTCGTCGCGCTCCACCGCGATCGAGATCCCCAGGGACTGGAAGCTCGTCGACATGATCCCCGAGGCCATCATCGCGGGCACGTACAGCTGGGAGGCGGTGAGTCCCTTGACGCCCACGTCGTCGTGGAAGATCGACGCGAACAGGAACAGGAAGACGACCGGGAAGGCGAAGGTGAACACCACCTGGTCGCGCTGCCGGAAGAACTGCCTGATCTCCAGCACACCCCGGTGCAGCCCGAGGGTCCGGGCCCCGGGCAGCCGCTCGGCGGTGGTCCCGGTCCGGGGTCGTACGGCCGTCGTGGTCATCGCGCGTCCTCCTGTCCGGTGAGGCGCAGGTACACGTCCTCCAAGGTGGGGCGGCCGACCCGCAGCCCCGGGATCTCACCGTCGAAGCGCCTGGCCAGCTCGGCGACCGTCCGGGTCGGCGTGTCGGTGCGCTCGCGGCGCTGGGTGCCGTCCGCCTCCGTCCACTCGACGACGGCTTCGCTGCCGAAACGGTCCCGCAGTGCGGTCGCGGTGCCCTCGGCGACCACCCGGCCCCGGGCGACGACCGCCAACCGGTGCGCCAGGGCCTCCGCCTCCTCCAGGTAGTGCGTGGTGAGCAGGATGGTCGTGCCCTCGTCGGCGAGCAGACGGATCAGCTCCCAGAACTGGCGCCGGGCCGCCGGGTCGAAACCGGTCGTCGGCTCGTCCAGGAGCAGTAGCTCGGGGCCGCCGATCACACCGAGGGCCACGTCGAGGCGGCGGCGCTGGCCGCCGGAGAGCGCCTTGATCCGGCTGGTCGCCTTCCCCTCGAGACCCACCAGTTCGAGGACCTGCTCCGGGTCGCGCGGTCGCGGGTAGTAGCGCGCGAAGTGCCGTACCGTCTCCCGGACCGTCAACTCCGCGGGCGCCGATTCGTCCTGCCAGACGATTCCCACTTTCGAGCGCCACGCGCGCGTGCCACGCGCCGGGTCCACCCCGAGCACGGACACCTCGCCCCCGTCCCGGCCGCGGTTGCCCTGGAGGATCTCCACGGTGGTGGTCTTGCCCGCTCCATTGGGCCCGAGCAGGCCGAACACCTCTCCCCGCCGGATCCCCAGATCGATTCCGTCGACCGCGGTCACGTCCCCGTACTGCTTGCGCAGCCCCCGTACGTCCACCGCGAGTCCGTTCGCGTGTGTGGTCATATGACGAGCCTCGGCCGGAACCGAACGCTTCGGGACCACCGTGCGTACTTCCTTATGTCCATCGAACGGTGGACACACGCGCGCGTGCGGCACAATGACCCCAACCCCGCAGGCCCACCTCTCGAGCATCGGAAGCGGCGTGATGAGCAAGACGACAGTCAAGGACGTCTCCACCGGATCCACCGAGCCGGCAAGTACGCACACGCCCGGCACAGTGGGCGGCAGCCGCGCGTTCGGCCTGCTGCTGGTGATCACCGGTGCGGCCGGTCTGCTCGCCGCGTGGGTCATCACGATCGACAAGTTCAAGATCCTCGAGGGCAAGGTGAGCGGCAAGACGTTCACCCCCAGCTGCAGCATCAACCCGATCGTGTCCTGCGGCAGCGTGATGGAGAGCAAGCAGGCCGCCGCCTTCGGCTTCCCCAACCCGATGCTCGGCCTCGTCTGCTACGGCATCGTCATCTGCGTCGGGATGAGCCTGCTCGCCCGCGCCCGCTTCCCCCGCTGGTACTGGCTGACCTTCAACTTCGGCACGCTCTTCGGCGTGGGCTTCGTCACCTGGCTGCAGTTCGAGTCGCTGTACCGGATCAACGCGCTGTGCCTGTGGTGCTCGCTTGCCTGGGTCGCCACGATCACCATGTTCTGGTACGTCACCTCGTTCAACGTCCGCAACGGCTTCCTGCCCGCCCCGCGCCCGGTGAAGAACTTCCTCGGCGAGTTCACCTGGGTGGTGCCGGTCACGCACTGCGGAGTCATCGCCATGCTGATCCTGACCCGGTGGGGCAGCCAGCTCTGGGCCTGAGCCCCGGGCCCGGAGGCGTTGTCAGTGCCGTGACTTAGGGTTTCCCTCGTGGAGCCCGACCTGTTCACCGCCGCCGCAGAAGAACGCCAGGAGAAGGACCCGAGCGCCAGTCCCCTGGCCGTCCGCATGCGCCCGCGCACCCTCGACGAGGTGGTGGGCCAGCAGCACCTGCTCAAGCCGGGGTCCCCGCTGCGCAGACTGGTCGGCGAGGGCGGCGGCGGCCCCGCCGGCCCCTCCTCGGTGATCCTGTGGGGCCCGCCCGGCACCGGCAAGACGACACTGGCGTACGTCGTCTCCAAGGCCACCAACAAGCGGTTCGTGGAGCTGTCGGCGATCACGGCGGGCGTGAAGGAGGTCCGCGCGGTCATCGACGGCGCCCGCCGCGCGAGCGGAGGCTTCGGCAAGGAGACCGTCCTGTTCCTGGACGAGATCCACCGCTTCAGCAAGGCCCAGCAGGACTCCCTGCTCCCCGCCGTCGAGAACCGCTGGGTGACCCTGATCGCGGCGACCACCGAGAACCCGTACTTCTCGGTGATCTCCCCGCTGCTGTCCCGCTCCCTCCTGCTCACCCTCGAACCGCTCACGGACGACGACGTCCGCGGCCTGATCCGCCGGGCCCTGACCGACGAACGCGGTCTCAAGAGCGCCGTCACGCTCCCCGAGGACGCGGAGAACCACCTGCTGCGGATCGCCGGCGGCGACGCCCGGCGCGCCCTGACCGCCCTGGAGGCCGCCGCCGGAGCCGCCCTGGACAAGGGCGAGACGGAGATCGGCCTCACGACGCTGGAGGAGACCGTCGACCGGGCCGCCGTCAAGTACGACCGCGACGGCGACCAGCACTACGACGTGGCCAGCGCCCTCATCAAGTCCATCCGCGGCTCCGACGTGGACGCAGCCCTGCACTACCTGGCCCGGATGATCGAGGCCGGGGAGGACCCCCGCTTCATCGCCCGCCGCCTGATGATCTCCGCCAGCGAGGACATCGGCCTCGCCGATCCGAACGCGCTGCCGATCGCCGTCGCCGCCGCCCAGGCCGTGGCCATGATCGGCTTCCCGGAGGCCGCGCTCACCCTCAGCCACGCCACCATCGCCCTCGCCCTGGCCCCGAAGTCGAACGCGGCGACCATGGCGATAGGCGCGGCCCTGGAGGACGTCCGCAAGGGACTGGCCGGACCCGTGCCCCCGCATCTGCGCGACGGCCACTACAAGGGCGCGGCCAAGCTCGGCCACGCCCAGGGGTACGTCTACCCGCACGACCTGCCGGAGGGCATCGCCGCCCAGCAGTACGCCCCGGACGCCCTCAAGGACCGCGAGTACTACACCCCGACCCGGCACGGCGCCGAGGCGCGGTACGCGGACGCCGTGGAGTGGACCCGCAAGCACCTCGGTCGCAGACAGTCCTAGCGGGCCTGTAGACTTGCTCGAAGCGCTGCGTCCCGTGTTCGGCACCTCAAAAGGGTCCGGCACCACCAGAGCGGGACATCCAGCCGGAACCCCACCGCCGTACGGCACGGGGATCCAGGAGCGTCGCGCACCGTCGAACGGTGTCGCGGGCAGCCCACCACCACCCGGAGCCCGGGAGCGGTCGGTGGGCCACTCGCGTGGTGCACGTATGTGCCCAGACCAGGGGAGCGGCTGCCCGGCAGGTCCCACGCGGACCCGCAGGGTTTCCCCGGCTGCGGATGCGACCTCCCCTAACCCTGGTGAAGCCGATTACACACAGAAACACGAGGTGTTTGGTTCATGGCGAACCAGTCCCGCCCCAAGGTCAAGAAGTCGCGTGCGCTCGGTATCGCGCTGACCCCGAAGGCCGTCAAGTACTTCGAGGCCCGCCCCTACCCGCCGGGTGAGCACGGTCGCGGCCGCAAGCAGAACTCGGACTACAAGGTCCGTCTGCTCGAGAAGCAGCGTCTGCGCGCGCAGTACGACGTGTCCGAGCGCCAGCTGGTGCGCGCCTACGAGCGTGCCTCCAAGGTTCAGGGCAAGACCGGTGAGGCCCTGATCATCGAGCTCGAGCGCCGTCTCGACGCGCTGGTCCTGCGTTCGGGCATCGCCCGCACGATCTACCAGGCCCGCCAGATGGTCGTCCACGGCCACATCGAGGTCAACGGTCACAAGGTCGACAAGCCGTCGTACCGCGTCCGTCCCGACGACGTCGTGATGGTTCGCGAGCGCAGCCGTGAGAAGGCGCTCTTCCAGGTCGCCCGCGAGGGTGGCTTCGCCCCCGACGGCGAGACCCCGCGCTACCTCCAGGTGAACCTCAAGGCCCTGGCGTTCCGCCTGGACCGCGACCCGAACCGCAAGGAGATCCCGGTGATCTGCGACGAGCAGCTCGTCGTCGAGTACTACGCCCGCTGATCACTTTCCGGCGGACGTAGCACTCCCACCCCCGCAGAGCCCGTCGTCTTCCCGCCCCTCGAGGGCGGGCGGACGGCGGGCTTTCGCGTATCGGCTCCCCTCGAGTCCGTCGGCTGTGGGGGAGTGCGTGCCAGGCCCCGCGAGCCCGGCATGATCCAAACGAGAGGCCCTAATCCGGTACGGAGCGGCCGCCCGGGCGCGATAGGCTCGGGGAACCGACTTTTCGATGTTCAGGCACGTTCCAGGGAGCGGGTGCACAACAGTGTCCGGTGGAGAAGTGGCCGGGATCCTGGTGGCCGTCTTCTGGGCGATCCTGGTCTCCTTCCTCGCCGTGGCGCTGGCGAGGCTGGCCCAGACGCTCAGGGCGACCACCAAGCTGGTGGCGGACGTGACCGACCAGGCCGTCCCGCTGCTCTCCGACGCCTCCGCCGCGGTGCGCTCCGCGCAGACCCAGATCGACCGGGTCGACGCCATCGCGTCGGACGTCCAGGAGGTCACCTCCAACGCGTCCGCACTGTCGACGACCGTCGCGTCGACTTTCGGCGGCCCCCTGGTCAAGGTCGCGGCCTTCGGCTACGGCGTGCGCCGGGCGATCGCCGGCCGCCGGGAGGACGTGCCGGCCAAGGCCCCCCGACGTACCGTGATCGTGGGCCGCACCGTCCCGTCGCCGCGACGGGCGAAGCGGAAGAAGGACTAGCGAATGTTCCGCCGTACGTTCTGGTTCACGACAGGCGTCGCCGCCGGTGTGTGGGCCACCACCAAGGTCAACCGCAAGCTGAAGCAGCTGACCCCCGAGAGCCTGGCCGCGACAGCGGCGAACAAGGCGATCGAGGCCGGCCACCGGCTCAAGGACCGCGCGGTGGAATTCGCCCTCGACGTCCGCGACAACATGAACCGGCGGGAGGCCGAACTCGGCGACGCGCTCGGTCTGAACGCCGCCGTCGATCCCGAACTCCCCGGACCCCGGCGGCACGCCGCCATCGAGAACCGCAACAGCCCGAAGTACGTCGAGACCACGACGTATTCGTACAACCGGAATGAGGACCACTGATGGAGTCGGCTGAGATCCGCCGCCGCTGGTTGAGCTTCTTCGAGGAGCGCGGTCACACCGTCGTCCCTTCGGCGTCGCTCATCGCGGACGACCCGACTCTGCTGCTCGTCCCGGCCGGCATGGTGCCCTTCAAGCCTTACTTCCTGGGCGAGGTCAAGCCGCCCTACCCGCGCGCCACCAGCGTGCAGAAGTGCGTGCGCACGCCCGACATCGAAGAGGTCGGCAAGACCACGCGGCACGGCACGTTCTTCCAGATGTGCGGCAACTTCTCCTTCGGCGACTACTTCAAGGAAGGCGCCATCAAGCTCGCCTGGGAGCTGCTCACCTCGCCCCAGGACAAGGGCGGTTACGGCCTCGAGCCCGACCGGCTGTGGATCACCGTCTACAAGGACGACGACGAGGCCGAGCAGATCTGGCGTGACGTCGTCGGCGTCCCCGCCGAGCGCATCCAGCGCCTCGGCATGAAGGACAACTTCTGGTCCATGGGTGTCCCCGGCCCCTGCGGCCCCTGCTCCGAGATCAACTACGACCGCGGCCCCGAGTTCGGCGTCGAGGGCGGCCCCGCCGTCAACGACGAGCGGTACGTGGAGATCTGGAACCTCGTCTTCATGCAGTACGAGCGCGGCGAGGGCACCGGCAAGGACAACTTCGAGATCCTCGGTGACCTGCCGAGCAAGAACATCGACACCGGCCTCGGTCTCGAGCGGCTCGCCATGATTCTGCAGGGCGTGCAGAACATGTACGAGATCGACACCTCCATGGCCGTGATCGACAAGGCCACCGAGCTGACCGGTGTCCGCTACGGCGACGCCCACGACTCGGACGTTTCGCTGCGGGTCGTCACCGACCACATGCGTACCGCCACCATGCTCATCGGCGACGGTGTCACCCCCGGCAACGAGGGCCGCGGCTACGTCCTGCGCCGCATCATGCGCCGCGCCATCCGCAACATGCGCCTGCTCGGCGCCACCGGTCCGGTCGTCAAGGAGCTCCTCGACACCGTGATCGAGATGATGGGTCAGCAGTACCCCGAGCTCGTCACCGACCGCGAGCGCATCGAGAAGGTCGCCCTCGCCGAGGAGTCCCGCTTCCTCAAGACGCTCAACGCCGGCACGAACGTCCTGGACACCGCCGTCGCCGAGACCAAGGCCGCCGGTTCGTCCGTGCTGCCCGGTGACAAGGCCTTCCTGCTCCACGACACCTGGGGCTTCCCGATCGACCTCACCCTGGAGATGGCCGCCGAGCAGGGCCTGTCCGTGGACGAGGACGGCTTCCGCCGCCTGATGAAGGAGCAGCGGGAGCGCGCCAAGGCCGACGCCCAGGCCAAGAAGACCGGCCACGCCGACCTCGGCGCCTACCGCGAGATCGCCGACACCGCCGGCGAGACCGACTTCATCGGCTACACCGACACCGAGGGCGAGTCCACGATCGTCGGCATCCTGGTCGACGGCGTGTCCTCCCCGGCCGCCACCGAGGGAGACGAGGTCGAGATCGTCCTCGACCGCACCCCGTTCTACGCCGAGGGCGGCGGCCAGATCGGCGACACCGGCCGTATCAGGATCGACTCCGGTGCCGTCATCGAGGTCCGCGACTGCCAGAAGCCGGTCCCGGGCGTCTACGTCCACAAGGGCGTCGTCCAGGTCGGCGAGGTCACCGTCGGGGCCAAGGCCCACGCCACCATCGACGCCCGCCGCCGCAAGGCCATCGCCCGCGCCCACTCGGCCACCCACCTCACCCACCAGGCCCTGCGCGACGCCCTCGGCCCGACGGCCGCCCAGGCCGGTTCCGAGAACCAGCCGGGCCGCTTCCGCTTCGACTTCGGCTCCCCGTCGGCCGTACCGACGGCCGTGATGACCGACGTAGAGCAGAAGATCAACGAGGTGCTGGCCCGCGACCTCGACGTGCACGCCGAGATCATGGGCATCGACCAGGCCAGGAAGCAGGGCGCCATCGCCGAGTTCGGCGAGAAGTACGGCGAGCGCGTCCGCGTCGTGACCATCGGCGACTTCTCCAAGGAGCTGTGCGGCGGCACTCACGTGCACAACACCGCCCAGCTGGGCCTGGTGAAGCTGCTCGGCGAGTCCTCCATCGGCTCCGGTGTGCGCCGTATCGAGGCCCTGGTCGGCGTGGACGCCTACAACTTCCTCGCCCGCGAGCACACGGTCGTCAACCAGCTGACCGAGCTGCTCAAGGGCCGCCCGGAGGAGCTGCCCGAGAAGATCTCCGGCATGCTCGCCCGGCTGAAGGACGCCGAGAAGGAGATCGAGAAGTTCCGCGCCGAGAAGGTGCTCCAGGCCGCCGCGGGCCTCGCCGAGTCCGCCAAGGACGTCCACGGCGTCGCCCTCGTCACCGGTCAGGTCCCGGACGGCACCACGCCCGACGACCTGCGCAAGCTGGTCCTCGACGTGCGCGGGCGCATCCAGGGCGGCCGGGCCGCCGTGGTCGCCCTGTTCACCGTGAACAACGGCAAGCCGCTCACGGTCATCGCCACCAACGAGGCCGCCCGCGAGCGCGGCCTGAAGGCCGGTGACCTGGTCCGCACCGCCGCCAAGACCCTCGGCGGCGGCGGTGGCGGCAAGCCGGACGTCGCCCAGGGCGGCGGCCAGAACCCGGCCGCCGTCGGCGAGGCCGTCGACGCCGTGGAGCGCCTGGTCGCCGAGACCGCCAAGTAAGAACCGGTCAAGAAACGGTCGTGAAGATGAGAAGAGGACGCCGACTCGCGATCGACGTCGGTGACGCCCGAATCGGGGTCGCCTCCTGCGACCCCGACGGGATCCTCGCCACCCCGGTGGAAACGGTCCCCGGGCGGGACATCCCAGCGGCCCAGCGGCGACTCAAGCAGCTCGCCGAGGAGTACGAGCCGATCGAGGTCGTAGTCGGACTCCCTCGCTCCCTCAAGGGGGGCGAGGGTCCGGCGGCGGTCAAGGTGCGCGGTTTCGCCCAGGAGTTGGCGCGCATGATCGCTCCGGTTCCGGTCAGACTGGTGGACGAGCGCATGACCACGGTGACGGCCAGTCAGGGACTGCGCGCCTCCGGCGTGAAGTCCAAGAAGGGCCGCTCCGTGATCGACCAGGCGGCCGCCGTCATCATCCTGCAGCAGGCGCTGGAATCCGAACGGGTGTCAGGGAAATCTCCTGGCGAAGGCGTCGAAGTGGTCATCTGATCGCGATACGGTAACGTTCCGCGCGATGCGATGGTGTTCGAACAGCCACCGCACAGAGAGAGGCGGGACGGGAGCCGGGTCACAGCGCCGAGCAACCTGAAGCCTCGCGGCTCTAGGGGATCGATGACTGAGTATGGCCGGGGCCCAGGCTCCACACCGTGGCATCCGGAGGACCCGTTGTACGGGGACGGCGGATGGGAAGGACACGAGGGCCACGCTGCCCCGTCCCCTCACGGCGGCCAGCACCACCCGGAGCAGCCGCAGCAGCACTACGGCGACTGGGGAGGCGGCCGCCAGGGCTCGCACGACCAGGGGCAGCAGCAATACCAGCAGTACGCGGACCAGCAGTACCAGCAGCCGGGACAGCATCCGGACGGACGGCGGTACGACGCGCAGGCGCAGTACGAGCAGCAGTACCCAGGCGGGCAGGGACAGCAGCACCAGCCGCAGTACCCGGGCCAGCCGGGGCAGCACGAGCAGCAGTACCCCGGTCAGGGACAGCAGGACTACGGTCAGGGGCAGCAGGACTACGGCAACGGCGGCTGGGACAGCGGTGGGCAGGCCCATGTGCCGTACCCCCCCGACCCGGCGGACCCCTACGGCGCCCAGCCCGGTGCCTACGGCGGCGAGCAGCCCGACTTCTACCAGACGCCCGACGCGTATCCGCCGCCCGAGCCGCCGAACCGGCGGCGCGCCGAGCCGGAAACGAAGACCGACTGGGACCCCGACCCCCAGGAGGGCGAGCACGCCTTCTTCGCGGACGGCGACGACGAGGACGACGTCGACGACGAGCCGGACGGCCGGCGTGGCCGCGGTGACCGGCGGGGACGCGGCGGCAAGACCGCCAAGGGCAAGAAGCGCCGCAACGGATGCGCCTGCCTGGTGGTCGTGCTGGTCTTCGGCGGCGGTGTCGGCACAGTCGGATATTTCGGGTACCAGTTCTACCAAAATCGTTTCGGCGCGGCGCCCGACTACGTGGGCGAGGGCGACGGCGAACAGGTCACGGTCACCATTCCGAAGGGCGCCGGCGGTTACACCATCGGCCAGGTGCTGAAACAGGCCGGTGTCGTCAAGAGCGTCGACGCGTTCGTCGCGGCACAGGAGCAGAACCCCAACGGCAAGAGCATCCAGGCGGGCACGTACACGCTGAACAAGCACATGTCCGCGGCCGCCGCCGTGCAGCTGATGCTCAGCCCGAAGAGCAAGAACAACCTGATCATCGCCGAGGGGTGGCGCAACACCAAGGTCTACGCGGCGATCGACCAGCGGCTGCAGCTCAAGCCGGGAACCACCGAGGACGTCGCCAAGAAGGAGTGGTCGACCTTCGGTCTGCCCGACTGGGCCAACAGCAGCAAGGAGATCAAGGACCCGCTGGAGGGCTTCCTCTACCCCTCCGCCTATCCGGTCTCCAAGGGCATGAAGCCCGAGGACGTCCTGAAGCAGATGGTCGACATGGCCAAGGAGAAGTACGCCGAGTTCGGCATCCAGGCCAAGGCCAAGAGCCTCGACCTGCAGAACCCGCTGCAGGTCCTCACGGTCGCGAGCCTCGTGCAGGCCGAGGGCAAGTACAAGCACGACTTCGAGAAGGTCGCGACGGTCGTCTACAACCGGCTCAAGCCGAACAACACCGAGACCTACGGCCTGCTCGACTTCGACTCCACGGTCAACTACCTGCGCGGCCAGTCCAAGCTCGACACCGGGTCGGTCAACGCACTGCGCCAGATCAGCGACCCGTACAACACGTACAAGATCAAGGGTCTGCCGCCCGGGCCGATCGACAACCCCGGGGAGGTGGCGATCAAGGCCGCCCTCAACCCGGCCAAGGGGAACTGGTACTACTTCGTCTCGATCAACGAGAACGAGACGCTCTTCGCCGAGACGAACGAGGAGCAGAACCGCAACCGCGAGAAGTACCTGCAAGAGCAGAAGAAGGGTCAGTAAGGCTCATGACGGGCACCGCCGGCAAGCGCCGGGCCGCCGTCCTCGGCTCCCCGATCGCCCACTCCCTCTCCCCGGTGCTGCACCGCGCCGCCTACCAGGAGCTGGGGCTGAAGGACTGGTCCTACGACCGGTTCGAGGTCGACGAGCAGGCGCTGCCCGGCTTCCTCGCGGACCTCGGACCCGAGTGGGCGGGGCTGTCGCTGACCATGCCGCTCAAGCGGGCCGTCATCCCGCTGCTCGACTCGGTCAGCGACACGGCGGCCTCGGTGGAAGCCGTGAACACCGTCGTGTTCACCGAGGACGGGCGGCGCGTCGGGGACAACACCGACATCCCCGGCATGGTCGCCGCCCTGCGGGAGCGCGGCATCGAGCAGGTCGACTCCGCCGCGATCCTCGGCGCGGGCGCCACCGCCTCCTCCGCGCTGGCCGCGCTGGCCCGGATCTGCACCGGCCCCGTGGTCGCCTACGTCCGCAGCGGGGCCCGGGCCGCCGAGATGCGGCAGTGGGGCGAGCGGCTCGACGTCGACATCCGCACCGCCGACTGGGCGGACGCCGACCGAGCGCTGCGCGCGCCGCTGGTCGTCGCCACCACACCGGCCGGGACGACGGACGCGCTGGCCGCCGCCGTCCCTGAGCGCCCGGCGACCCTGTTCGACGTGCTCTACGACCCCTGGCCCACGGCCCTCGCGGCACGCTGGTCCGCCTACGGCGGTGCCGTCGTCAGCGGCCTTGACCTGCTGGTGCACCAGGCCGTCCTCCAGGTCGAACAGATGACGGGCCGTGCCCCGGCCCCGCTGGACGCCATGCGCAAGGCGGGGGAGCACGCCCTGGCGGCCCGGTAGAAGCCGGCTCCCGGCCCGTCCGCCTGATGGACCCGGGGCCGGTCACGCCGCCGGACGTGGGAGGATCGGAGGTGGCGGGACAGGGGCCGCGCACCCGGTCGCGCCGTCGCCGTACGCGAGGACGCGCGTACGCAGGGCAGTACCAGGGCGCGAGCACTGAGGAGCATCGTTGAGCAGGTTGCGCTGGCTGACCGCGGGGGAGTCCCACGGTCCCGCACTTGTCGCGACGCTGGAGGGCCTTCCCGCCGGCGTGCCGATCACCACCGAGATGGTGGCGGACCACCTGGCGAGGCGGCGGCTGGGCTATGGACGCGGTGCGCGGATGAAGTTCGAGCGCGACGAGGTCACGTTCCTCGGCGGTGTCCGGCACGGTCTCACCCTGGGCTCTCCGGTGGCGATCATGGTCGGCAACACCGAGTGGCCCAAGTGGGAACAGGTCATGGCGGCCGATCCGGTGGACCCGGAGGTGCTGGCGGGGCTGGCCCGCAATGCGCCGCTGACCCGGCCGCGTCCGGGGCACGCGGACCTGGCGGGGATGCAGAAGTACGGGTTCGACGAGGCGCGCCCGGTGCTGGAGCGGGCGTCGGCGCGGGAGACGGCGGCGCGTGTGGCGCTGGGTGCGGTGGCGCGGTCGTACCTGAAGGAGACGGCCGGGATCGAGATCGTCTCCCATGTGGTGGAGCTGGCCTCCGCCAAGGCCCCCTATGGCGTCTACCCGACCCCCGCCGACGTCGAGAAGCTGGACGCGGATCCGGTGCGGTGCCTGGACGCGGACACGACGAAGGCGATGGTCGCGGAGATCGACCAGGCTCACAAGGACGGCGACACGCTCGGCGGTGTGGTCGAGGTCCTCGCGTACGGCGTCCCGGTCGGGCTCGGGTCGCACGTGCACTGGGACCGGCGCCTGGACGCGCGGCTCGCGGCGGCCCTGATGGGCATCCAGGCGATCAAGGGTGTGGAGGTCGGTGACGGGTTCGATCTGGCGCGCGTGCCGGGCTCGAAGGCGCACGACGAGATCGTCACCACTCCCGACGGCATCAAGCGGGCCACGGGCCGCTCCGGCGGGACCGAGGGCGGTCTGTCCACGGGTGAGCTGCTGCGGGTCCGCGCCGCGATGAAGCCGATCGCGACGGTGCCGCGGGCGCTGCAGACGGTGGACGTCTCCACCGGTGAGCCGGCGCAGGCCCACCACCAGCGCTCGGACGTGTGCGCGGTCCCGGCGGCCGGGATCGTCGCCGAGGCGATGGTCGCCCTGGTCCTGGCGGACGCGGTGGCGGAGAAGTTCGGCGGTGACAGCGTGACCGAGACCCGCCGCAACGTACGGGGCTACCTCGACAGCCTGGCGATCCGGTGAGTGCGGTGCCTGTGGTCGTGCTGGTCGGCCCGATGGGGGTCGGCAAGTCCACGGTGGGACAGCTGCTGGCCGAGCGGCTGTGTGTCGGCTACCGGGACACGGACCAGGACATCGTGGCCGAGCAGGGCCGGTCCATCGCCGACATCTTCGTGGACGAGGGTGAGCCGGCCTTCCGCGCTCTGGAGAAGGCGGCGGTCCACAAGGCCCTGTCCGAGCACGACGGCGTCCTCGCCCTGGGTGGCGGAGCGATCCTCGACGACGAGACCCGCGCGCTGCTCGCCTCCCACCGCGTGGTCTACCTCTCGATGGACGTCGAGGAGGCGGTCAAGCGCACCGGGCTGAACACGGCCCGTCCGCTGCTGGCGGTCAACCCGCGCCGGCAGTGGCGGGAGCTGATGGAGGCCCGCCGTCACCTGTACGAGGAGGTCGCGACGGCCGTCGTGGCCACCGACGGGCGCAGCCCCGAAGAAGTCGCCCAAGCGGCCCTTGACGCACTGGAGTGGAAAGAAGCATGAGCGAGGCAGTCACCCGGATCCAGGTCGGCGGCACGGCGGGCACCGACCCCTACGAGGTCCTGGTCGGCCGCCAACTCCTGGGCGAGCTGGCCGGGTTGATCGGGCACAAGGCCAAGCGGGTCGCGGTGATCCACCCCGAGGCGCTGGCCGAGACGGGCGAGGCGCTGCGCGGCGACCTGGCCGAGCAGGGCTATGAGACCGTGGCCGTCCAGGTGCCCAACGCGGAGGAGGCCAAGACCGCCGAGGTCGCCGCCTACTGCTGGAAGGCGCTGGGCCAGTCCGGTTTCACCCGCACCGACGTCATCGTCGGGGTCGGCGGCGGAGCGACCACCGACCTGGCCGGTTTCGTGGCCGCGACCTGGCTGCGCGGGGTGCGCTGGATCGCGATCCCGACCACCGTCCTGGCGATGGTGGACGCGGCGGTCGGCGGCAAGACCGGCATCAACACCGCCGAGGGCAAGAACCTGGTCGGCGCCTTCCATCCGCCCGCCGGCGTGCTGTGCGACCTGGCGGCGCTGGACTCCCTGCCGGTGAACGACTACGTCTCCGGGCTCGCCGAGGTCATCAAGGCCGGTTTCATCGCCGACCCGGTGATCCTGGAGCTGATCGAGGCGGACCCGCAGGCCGCCCGCACCCCCGCCGGCCCGCACACGGCGGAGCTGATCGAGCGGTCCATCAGGGTCAAGGCGGAGGTCGTCTCCTCCGACCTGAAGGAGTCGGGCCTGCGGGAGATCCTCAACTACGGGCACACGCTCGGCCACGCGATCGAGAAGAACGAGCGGTACAAGTGGCGTCACGGCGCCGCCGTCGCCGTCGGCATGCACTTCGCGGCCGAACTCGGGCGTCTGGCGGGCCGGTTGGACGACGCGACCGCCGACCGGCACCGCACGATCCTTCAGGCGGTGGGACTGCCGCTGCACTACCGCTACGACCAGTGGCCCAAGCTGCTGGAGACGATGAAGGTCGACAAGAAGTCCCGCGGCGACCTGTTGCGCTTCATCGTCCTGGACGGCCTGGCCAAGCCCACCGTGCTGGAAGGCCCCGACCCCGCGGTTCTGCTCGCCGCGTACGGCGAAGTCGGGCAGTAACCCGGTACCGGGAAGTAGGGCAGTGGCTCCATCCACTCCGGGCGGCGGGCGACTCGTTCCCCTCGGGACCGGTTGCCCCGATTCGCCTGCGGGGATGGGCACTTCGGGCCGCTCCCGGCCGTTCACACAACGGCGGCCGGGGACGGTACCGTTCGGTAGGGAGCGGGGGTCACCCCCGCTGCCAGTGTCGAACGCCTGTGAGCCCCAACACGAGACGGAGTGGCCACCGGATGCAGCACGCAGTGGGAGCTCCGCTGCCGCCGCCCCACCAGCCGGGGCACGGCCCGGCGACCACCTGGTCACCGGCCGCACACCACCCGGGACAGCCGGGCGCCCACCCGGGCCCCGCACCGCGGACCACGCCCACGCCGGGCTTCACGACGCCACCGGTACCCCCCGGAGCACCTCCCGCCCACCGGCCGCCGCAGCACACGCCCGTCCCGCCCCCGCCGGACCCCACCGGGCAGATGCGGCTCCCGCCGGGCGCCCCGGTCGGTGTGCCGAGCACACCGCCCGCCGCCGGCGCGCCCGACCCCGCGTCCGCCACGCTCGCCGTGCTGCTCATCGGCCCCGCGGGCGCCGGCAAGACCAGCGTCGCCAAGTACTGGGCCGACCACCGCCGGGTCCCCACCGCCCACATCAGCCTGGACGACGTCCGCGAATGGGTCCGCTCGGGCTTCGCCGACCCGCAGTCGGGGTGGAACGACAACTCGGAGGCGCAGTACCGTCTCGCCCGCCGCACCTGCGGCTTCGCGGCCCGCAACTTCCTGGCCAACGGCATCTCGTGCATCCTCGACGACGCCGTCTTCCCGGACCGCCCGGTGGTCGGCCTCGGTGGCTGGAAACGGCATGTGGGCCCGGGACTGCTGCCGGTCGTCCTGCTGCCCGGACTGGAGATCGTCCTGGAGCGCAACGCGGAGCGCACGGGCAACCGCCGGCTCACCGACGAGGAGGTGGCCCGTATCCACGGCCGCATGGCCGGCTGGTACGGCTCCGGTCTGCCGATCATCGACAACTCCCAGCTCGATGTGGAGGGCACGGCCCGCGTCCTGGACGAGGTCCTGGCCCGCGCCATCGCGAGCCCGCCGAAGTGGTGACGCGGTAGCGCGGCAGACGTCCGCGTCCACGGAGCGTCGTCCCCGCCGCCCGTCCGGCCCTCTGGACCGGCGATATTCGGCCACCGCTCGTAGGCTCGGGTCATGTCAGAGGTGTACGCGGCCCGCCGGGAGCGGCTCAGGGAACGCTGCAGCGCCGGTGGCGGTGGGACGGCGTTGGTCTCCCGCCCCGCCAACGTCCGCTATCTCGCGGGCGCCGCGCCCAAGGGCGCCGTCCTGCTGCTGGGCATGGGCGAGGACGTGCTGGTGTGCGCCGGACCGCCGGACGATCACCCCGCCGACGGGCGGCCCGACGAGGCGCTGCGGCTGCGCGTTCTGCCGGTGACCGGCGGCGACCCCGCCGTCGCCGCCGCCGACCTGGCCGCGGCACAGGGTGCCGAGTCCCTGGCGGTGGAGGAGCACCACCTCACCGTGGCCCGGCACCGCTCCCTGAGCTCGGTCGCGCCGAGGCTGCGGCTCACGGACCTCGGCGGCGCGGTCGAGCAGTTGCGGGTCGTCAAGGACGAGGAGGAGATCGCCCTTCTCAGGATCGGCGCGGAGATCGTCGACCAGGCTCTGAGCGAGCTGCTGGAGTCGATCCTCGTCGGCCGCACCGAGCGCCATCTCGCCCTCGAACTGGAGCGCCGCCTCGTCGACCACGGCGCCGACGGACCCGCCTTCACCACCTCCGTCGCCACCGGTCCGAACGCCGGCCGCCGCGGCCACCGCCCCACCGACCGGCGTGTGGAGGAGGGCGACTTCCTCTCCGTCTGTCTCGGCGCCGCCTACCGCGGCTACCGCTGCGAGATCGGTCGCACCTTCGTCATCGGCACCTCGCCCGCCGACTGGCAGATCGAGCTGTACGACCTGGTCTTCGCCGCCCAGCGGGCCGGACGCCAGGCCCTCGCCCCCGGCGCCGCGTACCGCGACGTGGACCGGGCCGCACGCCAGGTGCTGGACTCCGCGGGGTACGGCGGGGCGCTGCCGCCGCTGACCGGGCACGGTGTGGGACTCGAAATCGACGAGGACCCTCAGTTGGCCCCCGCGGCCATGGGTAAACTGGACGCTTGCGTGCCGGTCACCGTCGAACCGGGGGTCCACCTCCCGGGCCGGGGCGGTGTCCGGATCGATGACACGCTCGTCGTACGCCCCGAGGCGGACGGCGGACCCGAGCTACTCACCATCACGACCAAGGAGCTGCTGGCGCTGTAGGTGCCTGCCCCGGGGTCGTACGTCAGTCCAGGAGATTCCGCAACCGTGGCTTCCACGAACGACCTCAAGAACGGCATGGTGCTCAAGCTCGAAGGCGGCCAGCTCTGGTCCGTCGTCGAGTTCCAGCACGTCAAGCCCGGCAAGGGCCCCGCCTTCGTGCGCACCAAGCTCAAGAACGTGCTCTCCGGCAAGGTCGTCGACAAGACCTTCAACGCCGGTGTCAAGGTCGAGACGGCCACTGTCGACAAGCGCGACATGCAGTTCTCGTACATGGACGGCGACTACTTCGTCTTCATGGACATGGAGACGTACGACCAGCTGCACGTCGACCGCAAGGCCGTCGGTGACGCCGCCAACTTCCTCATCGAGGGCTTCACGGCCACCGTCGCCCAGCACGAGGGCGAGGTTCTCTTCGTCGACCTGCCGGCCGCCGTGGAGCTGACCGTCGCCGAGACCGAGCCGGGCGTCCAGGGCGACCGCTCCACCGGTGGCACCAAGCCCGCCACCCTGGAGACCGGCCACCAGATCCAGGTCCCGCTCTTCATCACCACCGGTGAGAAGATCAAGGTCGACACCCGCACCAGCGACTACCTCGGCCGGGTGAACAGCTAACCGTGGCTGCCCGTAACACGGCCCGTAAGCGCGCCTTCCAGATCCTCTTCGAAGGCGACCAGCGCGGGGCCGACGTCCTGACGGTCCTCGCGGACTGGATCCGGCTGTCGCGGACCGACACCCGGCAGCCGCCGGTGAGCGAGTACACCATGCAGCTGGTCGAGGGCTACGCGCAGCACACGAAGCGCATCGACGAGCTGATCGCGCAGTACGCGGTCGGCTGGACGCTGGACCGGATGCCAGTGGTGGACCGCAACATCCTGCGCCTCGGTGCCTACGAACTGATCTGGGTCGACGAGACGCCGGACGCCGTGGTGCTCGACGAGATGGTGCAGCTCGCCAAGGAGTTCTCCACGGACGAGTCCCCGGCGTTCGTCAACGGCCTCCTCGGCCGTCTGAAGGACCTGAAGCCGTCGTTGCGCCGTGACGAGAGCTGACGAGAAGTACCCGAACACGCCGGAGGGCCCGCAGCGCGTGTTGCTGCGGGCCCTCCGGCGTTCTCAGCGGGATGGCCGTGCCTGGCCGAAAACGCCGCCGGGGTGGCCGGAACCAAGAGGTTCCGGCCACCCCGGCGGCACGTTTCTGCTGGGACCTGGGCGGTCAGCTCTCCTCGTGGGAGGCCACCGCGCGGCGCGCGTCCGCGTCCAGGACTCCCCAGCTGATCAGCTGCTCGGTCAGGACGGAGGGCGACTGGTCGTAGATGACTGCGAGCGTGCGCAGGTCGTCCTGGCGGATCGACAGCACCTTGCCGTTGTAGTCACCGCGCTGCGACTGGATCGTGGCCGCGTACCGCTGGAGCGGGCCCGCCTTCTCCGCCGGCACGTTGGCCAGGCGCTCCAGGTCCAGAACCAGCTTCGGCGGCGGCTCGGCGGCTCCACCGGGGGTGGTGCCGGGCAGCAGCTCCTGCACCGGGACCCCGTAGAAATCCGCCAGCTCGGCCAGGCGCTGCACGGTGACGGCGCGGTCGCCACGCTCGTACGAACCGACCACGACCGCCTTCCAGCGTCCCTGGGACTTCTCTTCCACACCGTGGAGGGAAAGGCCCTGCTGGGTGCGGATCGCCCGGAGCTTGGCCCCGAGCTGTTTGGCGTATTCGCTGGACATATAGCTCCCCGGACACGGTGTCGACGTGCGGCTCGGCCGCGCGGCTGGTGACTCACTGTGAGGTTACGCAGCGTGACTCTTCTCCGTCAAGCCGAATGGTCCGGACCGACCCTTCCGTGGTAGACGGCGTGCGGGACCGCCGGACGGGTGACGCAGTGCGCCAGGGGGGTGACCGGGCTCCGCCCGCGGCCTGGTACCGTGTATGGCGCAATTCCGACGTCCTTTAAGGTCCGTCCCGTGAGGCGGAGAAGGAGGTCCGTTTCGTATGGACACGCGGCATTCCGATGCTCGACCCGTCCTCGAAGGTCCTGACATCGCGCGGGTACTGACCCGCATCGCCCACGAGATCGTCGAGCGCGCCAGGGGCGCCGACGACGTGGTGCTCCTCGGCATTCCCACCCGGGGCGTCTTCCTCGCCCGGCGGCTCGCCGACAAGCTCGAGCAGATCACCGGCCGCAAGGTCCCGGTCGGCTCCCTCGACATCACCATGTACCGCGACGACCTGCGCATGCAGCCGCCGCGTGCGCTGGCCCGCACCGAGATCCCCGGTGACGGCATCGACGGCCGCCTCGTCGTCCTCGTCGACGACGTGCTCTTCTCCGGCCGCACCATCCGCGCCGCCCTCGACGCCCTGAACGACATCGGGCGTCCCCGCGCGGTCCAGCTCGCGGTCCTCGTCGACCGCGGCCACCGCGAACTGCCGATCCGCGCCGACTACGTCGGCAAGAACCTCCCCACGTCGCTGCGGGAGACGGTCAAGGTCCAGCTCGCCGAGGAGGACGGTCGCGACACCGTGCTGCTCGGTGTGAAGCAGACCGTCCACGGCGCGCAGCACTAGCGCTCCGGCGTACGGCGAGCCGCCGTAGGTCCCGCGTGTGTGCCCCGACGCGCGCCCGTCTGTACCAAATCTCCCGAATGAACAGCCTTACGGAGCCTGAAAGATGCAGCGTCATCTCATCTCGGCCGCCGACCTCACCCGCGACGACGCCGTCCTGATCCTCGACACCGCCGAGGAGATGGCACGGGTCGCGGACCGGCCGATCAAGAAGCTGCCGACCCTGCGCGGCCGCACCGTCGTCAACCTCTTCTTCGAGGACTCCACCCGCACCCGGATCTCCTTCGAGGCCGCCGAGAAGCGTCTGTCCGCGGACGTCATCAACTTCTCCGCCAAGGGGTCCAGCGTGTCCAAGGGGGAGTCCCTGAAGGACACCGCCCAGACCCTGGAGGCCATGGGTGTCGACGCCGTCGTCATCCGGCACGGCGCCTCCGGGGCCCCCTACCGCCTGGCCAACTCCGGCTGGATCGACGCCGCCGTCATCAACGCCGGCGACGGCACCCACCAGCACCCCACCCAGGCCCTGCTCGACGCCTTCACGATGCGCCGCCGCCTGGTCGGCCGGGACGCCGGTATCGGGCGTGACCTGGCCGGCAAGCGCATCACGATCGTCGGCGACGTGCTGCACAGCCGGGTCGCCCGTTCCAACGTCGACCTGCTGCACACCCTCGGCGCCGACGTCACGCTCGTCGCCCCGCCCACCCTGCTGCCGGTCGGCGTCGGCTCCTGGCCGTGCGAGGTCTCGTTCGATCTCGACAGCACCCTCCCCAAGTCCGACGCGGTGATGATGCTCCGCGTCCAGCGGGAGCGCATGAACGCCGCCTTCTTCCCGACCGAGCGCGAGTACTCCCGGCGCTACGGCCTCGACGCCGACCGCATGGCGAAGATGCCGGAGCACGCGATCGTGATGCACCCCGGCCCGATGGTCCGCGGCATGGAGATCACCGCCGAGGTCGCCGACTCCGACCGCTGCACCGCCGTCGAGCAGGTGGCGAACGGCGTCTCCATCCGCATGGCGGTCCTGTACCTGCTGCTGAGCGGGGCCGCGTTCGACCCCAAGACCGTGCCCGCCGTCACCGACGCCCGCCCGCCCGTCTCCCACCACCACCCTTCCAACGAGCGCTCCGCGCACCCCCTTTCCGCGGCCGAGGAGAACCAGAACCGATGAGCAAGACCCTGATCCGTGGTGCGAAGGTGCTCGGCGGCGAGCCGCAGGACGTGCTGATCGACGGTGAGGTCGTCGAAGCGGTCGGCACCGGTCTGTCCGCCGAGGGAGCGGAGGTCGTCGAGGCCGGCGGCAAGGTGCTGCTCCCCGGCCTGGTCGATCTGCACACCCACCTGCGCGAGCCCGGCCGCGAGGACTCCGAGACCGTCCTGACCGGTACGCGGGCCGCCGCCAAGGGCGGCTACACCGCCGTGTTCGCGATGGCCAACACCTTCCCGGTCGCCGACACCGCCGGTGTCGTCGAGCAGGTCTGGCGGCTGGGCCGCGAGCACGGCTACTGCGACGTGCAGCCCATCGGCGCCGTCACGGTCGGCCTGGAGGGCAAGAAGCTCGCCGAGCTGGGCGCCATGCACGAGTCGGCGGCGGGCGTCACGGTCTTCTCCGACGACGGCAAGTGCGTCGACGACGCGGTGATCATGCGCCGGGCGCTGGAGTACGTGAAGGCCTTCGGCGGCGTGGTCGCCCAGCACGCGCAGGAGCCGCGGCTGACCGAGGGCGCCCAGATGAACGAGGGCGTCGTCTCCGCCGAGCTGGGCCTCGGCGGCTGGCCGGCCGTCGCCGAGGAGTCGATCATCGCGCGCGACGTCCTCCTGGCCGACCACGTCGGCTCCCGCGTCCACATCTGCCACCTGTCGACCGCCGGCTCCGTCGAGATCGTCCGCTGGGCCAAGTCCCGCGGCATCGACGTCACCGCCGAGGTCACCCCGCACCACCTCCTCCTCACCGACGAGCTGGTGCGCACCTACAACCCGATCTACAAGGTCAACCCGCCGCTGCGCACCGAGCGCGACGTGCTGGCGCTGCGCGAGGCGCTCGCCGACGGCACGATCGACATCGTCGCCACCGACCACGCCCCGCACCCGCACGAGGACAAGGACTGCGAGTGGGCCGCCGCCGCCATGGGCATGGTCGGCCTGGAGACCGCGCTGTCCGTCGTCCAGGAGACGATGGTCGACACCGGGCTGCTCGACTGGGCGGGCGTCGCGGAGCGCATGTCCTTCAAGCCCGCGCAGATCGGCCGGGCCACCGGCCACGGCCGTCCCGTCTCGGCAGGTGAGCCCGCCAACCTCACGCTGGTCGACACGGCATACCGTGGGCAGGTGGACCCCGCGGGCTTCGCCTCGCGCAGCCGCAACACCCCCTACGAGGGCCGTGAGCTGCCGGGCCGTGTCACGCACACCTGGCTGCGGGGCAAGGCCACGCTCGTCGACGGGAAGCTCACGTGACACCTGTACTCCTGTTCGCGGCCGAGCAGAGATCGGCCCAGGTCACCGACTGGACCGACCGCATCGGCTGGCTCGTCGGACTCGCCCTGTTCGTCGCGCTCGTCTACTGGCTGATGCGCGAGGGCTGGAAGTGGCGCGGCACCCTGCAGAGCGACCTGCCGGAGCTGCCGACCGCTCCCGAGGAGCCCGGCGAGGCGAAGCTCACGATGAGCGGCCGCTACCACGGCTCCACCACCGCCGGGCAGTGGCTCGACCGCATCGTGGCCCACGGCCTGGGCACCCGCAGCCGCGTCGAGCTCACGCTGACGGACGCGGGCCTCACCGTCGTACGCCCCGGAGCAACGGACTTCTTCGTCCCGGCCGAGCGGCTGCGCGAAGTCCGGCTCGACAAGGGCATCGCCGGCAAGGTCCTCACCGAGGGCGGACTGCTGGTGGTGACCTGGGCGCACGGCGACAAGCTGATCGACTCGGGCTTCCGCTCGGACCGCGCGGCCGAGCACAACGACTGGGTCGACACCCTGAACCAGATGATCCACAAGACGGAAGGCGCACGATGACGACCTCCACCAGGGGAGCCGACAAGTCTCCCGCCGTACTCGTCCTGGAGGACGGCCGGATCTTCCGCGGCCGCGCCTACGGGGCCGTGGGGGTGACTTTCGGCGAAGCCGTGTTCTCCACCGGCATGACCGGCTACCAGGAGACCCTCACCGACCCGTCCTACCACCGCCAGGTCGTGGTCATGACCGCTCCGCACGTCGGCAACACCGGCGTCAACGACGAGGACCCCGAGTCCAAGCGGATCTGGGTCGCCGGCTACGTCGTACGCGACCCCGCGCGCAAGCCCTCCAACTGGCGGGCCAAGCGCTCGCTCGACGACGAACTGCGCGCGCAGGGCGTCGTCGGCATCAGCGGCATCGACACCCGTGCCCTGACCCGCCACCTGCGCGAGCGCGGCGCCATGCGCGTGGGCATCTTCTCCGGCGACACGCTGCCCGACGAGGGCACGATGCTCGCCGAGGTGCGCCAGGCGCCGGAGATGAAGGGCGCGGACCTCTCCGCCGAGGTCGCCACCACCGAGCCGTACGTCGTCCCCGCGATCGGTGAGAAGAAGTTCACGGTCGCCGCGGTCGACCTGGGCATCAAGGGCATGACCCCGCACCGCATGGCCGAGCGAGGCATCGAGGTCCACGTGCTGCCGGCGACGGCGACCGCCGAGGACGTCTACGCCGTGGGCCCCGACGGCGTGTTCTTCTCCAACGGCCCCGGCGACCCGGCCACCGCCGACCACGCCGTCTCGGTCATGCAGGCCGTCCTGGAGCGCGGCACGCCGCTGTTCGGCATCTGCTTCGGCAACCAGATCCTCGGTCGCGCCCTGGGTTTCGGCACCTACAAGCTGAAGTACGGCCACCGCGGCATCAACCAGCCGGTGCAGGACCGCACGACCGGCAAGGTCGAGGTCACCGCGCACAACCACGGCTTCGCCGTCGACGCCCCGCTCGACAAGGTCTCCGACACCCCCTACGGCCGCGCCGAGGTCTCTCACGTGTGCCTCAACGACAACGTGGTGGAGGGCCTCCAGCTCCTCGACAAGCCGGCCTTCAGCGTCCAGTACCACCCCGAGGCGGCCGCCGGTCCCCACGACGCCGCGTACCTGTTCGACCGCTTCGTGAAGCTCATGGAGGGCCAGCGTGCCTAAGCGCACCGATATCCAGTCCGTCCTGGTCATCGGCTCCGGCCCGATCGTCATCGGCCAGGCCGCCGAGTTCGACTACTCCGGCACCCAGGCGTGCCGCGTCCTGAAGGCCGAGGGCCTCAGGGTCATCCTCGTCAACTCCAACCCGGCGACGATCATGACCGACCCGGAGATCGCCGACGCCACCTACGTCGAGCCGATCACCCCGGACTTCGTCGAGAAGATCATCGCCAAGGAGCGCCCCGACGCGCTCCTGCCCACCCTGGGCGGCCAGACGGCGCTCAACACGGCGATCTCGCTGCACGAGAACGGCGTCCTGGAGAAGTACGGCGTCGAGCTGATCGGCGCCAAGGTGGAGGCCATCCACAAGGGCGAGGACCGCGACCAGTTCAAGGAGGTCGTGGAGGAGGTCCGCAAGAAGATCGGGCACGGCGAGTCCGCCCGCTCGGTGATCTGCCACTCCATGGACGAGGTCCTCGCCGGCGTCGAGGAGCTGGGCGGCTACCCGGTCGTCGTCCGCCCCTCCTTCACCATGGGCGGCGCCGGCTCCGGCTTCGCGCACGACGAGGAGGAGCTGCGCCGCATCGCGGGCACCGGCCTCGCCCTCTCGCCGACCACCGAGGTGCTCCTGGAGGAGTCCATCCTCGGCTGGAAGGAGTACGAGCTGGAGCTGATGCGCGACAAGCACGACAACGTCGTGGTCGTCTGCTCCATCGAGAACTTCGACCCGATGGGCGTGCACACCGGCGACTCCATCACCGTCGCGCCGGCGATGACCCTGACCGACCGCGAGTACCAGATCCTGCGGGACATCGGCATCGCCGTGATCCGCGAGGTCGGCGTCGACACCGGCGGCTGCAACATCCAGTTCGCGGTGAACCCCGAGGACGGTCGCGTGATCGTCATCGAGATGAACCCGCGTGTGTCGCGCTCGTCGGCCCTCGCCTCCAAGGCGACCGGCTTCCCGATCGCGAAGATCGCGGCCAAGCTCGCCGTCGGCTACACCCTCGACGAGATCCCGAACGACATCACCCAGGAGACCCCGGCCTCCTTCGAGCCGACCCTCGACTATGTGGTCGTCAAGGCGCCGCGGTTCGCGTTCGAGAAGTTCCCGAGCGCCGACAGCACGCTGACCACCACCATGAAGTCGGTCGGCGAGGCGATGGCGATCGGCCGCAACTTCACCGAGGCGTTCCAGAAGGCGCTGCGCTCGCTGGAGAAGAAGGGCAGCCAGTTCACGTTCGTGGGTGAGCCCGGGGACAAGGACGAGCTGCTGCGTGAGGCCGCCCGCCCCACCGACGGCCGGATCAACACCGTCATGCAGGCCATCCGCGCGGGCGCCACGCCCGAGGAGGTCTTCGAGTCCAGCAAGATCGACCCGTGGTTCGTCGACCAGCTCTTCCTGATCAAGGAGATCGCGGACGAACTGGCCGCCGCCGACCGCCTGGACGCCGCCCTGCTCGCCGAGGCCAAGCGGCACGGCTTCTCCGACCAGCAGATCGCCGAGATCCGGGGTTCGCGCGAGGACGTGGTGCGCGAGGTGCGGCACGCCCTCGGCGTACGCCCGGTGTACAAGACGGTCGACACCTGCGCCGCCGAGTTCGCCGCGAAGACGCCGTACTTCTACTCCTCCTACGACGAGGAGAGCGAGGTCGCGCCCCGCGAGAAGCCCGCGGTGATCATCCTGGGCTCCGGCCCCAACCGCATCGGCCAGGGCATCGAGTTCGACTACTCGTGCGTTCACGCCTCCTTCGCGCTCTCCGACGCCGGGTACGAGACCGTGATGGTCAACTGCAACCCGGAGACGGTCTCCACGGACTACGACACCTCCGACCGCCTGTACTTCGAGCCGCTGACGCTCGAGGACGTGCTGGAGATCGTCCACGCCGAGCAGCAGGCCGGGCCGGTCGCGGGCGTCGTGGTCCAGCTGGGCGGCCAGACCCCGCTCGGCCTCGCGCAGGCGCTGAAGGACAACGGCGTGCCGATCGTGGGCACCTCGCCCGAGGCGATCCACGCCGCCGAGGACCGCGGCGCGTTCGGCCGCGTGCTCGCTCAGGCCGGTCTCCCGGCCCCCAAGCACGGCACCGCCACCACCTTCGAGGAGGCCAAGGCCATCGCGGACGAGATCGGCTACCCGGTCCTCGTCCGGCCGTCCTACGTCCTCGGCGGGCGTGGCATGGAGATCGTGTACGACGAGGCCCGCCTCGCCGCGTACATCGCCGAGTCGACCGAGATCAGCCCCTCCCGGCCGGTGCTGGTCGACCGCTTCCTCGACGACGCGATCGAGATCGACGTCGACGCCCTGTACGACGGCGAGGAGCTGTACCTCGGCGGCGTGATGGAGCACATCGAGGAGGCCGGCATCCACTCCGGCGACTCGGCGTGCGCGCTGCCCCCGATCACCCTGGGCGGCTTCGACATCAAGCGCCTGCGCGCCTCCACGGAGGCCATCGCGCGGGGCGTCGGCGTCCGGGGCCTGATCAACATCCAGTTCGCGATGGCGGGCGACATCCTCTACGTCCTCGAGGCCAACCCGCGCGCCTCCCGCACGGTCCCCTTCACCTCGAAGGCGACGGCGGTGCCGCTCGCGAAGGCCGCCGCCCGCATCTCGCTGGGCGCGACCATCGCCGAGCTGCGCGAGGAGGGCCTGCTGCCGAAGAACGGCGACGGCGGCGAGCTGCCGCTGGACGCGCCGATCTCCGTCAAGGAGGCCGTGATGCCCTGGTCGCGGTTCCGCGACATCCACGGCCGCGGTGTCGACACCGTCCTCGGCCCGGAGATGCGCTCCACCGGCGAGGTCATGGGCATCGACTCCGTCTTCGGCACGGCGTACGCCAAGTCGCAGGCGGGCGCCTACGGTCCGCTGCCGACCAAGGGCCGCGCGTTCATCTCGGTCGCCAACCGCGACAAGCGTTCGATGATCTTCCCCGCGCGTGAGCTGGTCGCGCACGGCTTCGAGCTGCTCGCCACCTCCGGCACGGCCGAGGTCCTCAAGCGCAACGGCATCAGCGCGACGGTCGTGCGCAAGCAGTCCGACGGCCCCGGCCCGAACGGCGAGAAGACCATCGTCCAGATGATCCACGACGGCGAGGTCGACCTCATCGTCAACACCCCGTACGGCACCGGCGGCCGCCTCGACGGCTACGACATCCGTACGGCGGCGGTGGCCCGCTCCGTGCCGTGTCTGACCACGGTCCAGGCGCTGGCCGCGGCGGTCCAGGGCATCGACGCGCTCAACCACGGCGACGTGGGCGTCCGCTCACTCCAGGAACACGCCGAATTCCTGACCGCGGCCCGCGACTAGCAGCCGGCGAGGGGGACACCGAAAACGGTGTCCCCCTCTTCATGAGCATCATGAGGACTCCTGAGGACTCCCGAGACATGTACAAGCTTTTCTTCCGCCTGGTCTTCCAGCGGATGGACCCGGAGCAGGCCCACTACCTGGCCTTCCGCTGGATCCGCCACGCCGCCCGCATCCCCGTGCTGCGCACCTTCCTGGCGGCCGCCCTCGCGCCCCGCCACAAGGAGCTGCGCACGGAGGCCCTCGGGCTGCGCATGCACGGCCCGTTCGGGCTGGCCGCCGGGTTCGACAAGGACGCCGTCGCGATCGACGGGATGTCGATGCTGGGCTTCGACCACGTCGAGATCGGCACGGTGACGGGGGAGCCGCAGCCCGGCAACCCCAAGAAGCGGCTGTTCCGTCTCGTCGCGGACCGTGCGCTGATCAACCGCATGGGCTTCAACAACGAGGGATCGCTCGCCGTAGCCGCGCGCCTGGCGACCCGTACACCCGTGTTCAAGACGGTGGTGGGCGTCAACATCGGCAAGACCAAGGTCGTCCCGGAGGCCGAGGCCGTCCAGGACTACGTGAAGTCGACCGAGCGGCTCGCACCCTACGCCGACTACCTGGTCGTCAACGTCTCCTCCCCGAACACGCCCGGCCTGCGCAACCTGCAGGCCACCGAGGCGCTGCGCCCGCTGCTGACCGCCGTCCGCGAGGCCGCGGACCGGACGGTCCGCGCACGGCGCGTACCGCTCCTCGTGAAGATCGCCCCGGATCTCGCCGACGAGGACATCGACGCCGTCGCCGACCTGGCGGTGGAGCTGGGCCTGGACGGGATCATCGCCACGAACACCACCATCGCGCGCGAGGGCCTCGGCCTGAGGTCGGAGCCCGCACTTGTGAAGGAGGCCGGCGGACTGTCGGGTGCACCGCTGAAAACGCGCTCTCTGGAGGTCCTGCGGCGCCTCTACGCGCGCGTGGGCGACCGCGTCACCCTGGTGGGCGTCGGCGGCATCGAGAGCGCCGAGGACGCCTGGCAGCGCATCCTGGCCGGTGCCACGCTGGTGCAGGGCTACAGCGCCTTCATCTACGAGGGGCCCTTCTGGAGCCGCGCCATCCACAAGGGGCTCCTCGCCCGCCTCCGTACGAGCCCGTACGCCACCCTCGCCGACGCGGTCGGCGCCGACGTGAGGAAGGCCGCATGAGTCCTCTGGAGCCCTTCGGCACGCGACTGCGCCGCGCCATGGACGAGCGCGGCCCGCTGTGCGTCGGGATCGACCCGCACGCCTCGCTGCTCACCAAGTGGGGCCTGAACGACGATGTCGCCGGGCTGGAGCGGTTCAGCCGCACCGTCGTGGAGGCCATGGCCGACCGGGTCGCCGTGCTCAAGCCGCAGAGCGCGTTCTTCGAGCGGTTCGGGTCGCGCGGCGTCGCGGTCCTGGAGACGGCGGTCGCCGAGGCGCGGGCGGCCGGGGCGCTGGTCGTCATGGACGCCAAGCGCGGCGACATCGGCTCGACCATGGCCGCGTACGCCGAGTCCTTCCTGCACAAGGACGCCCCGCTGTTCTCCGACGCGCTCACGGTCTCGCCGTACCTCGGCTACGGCTCCCTGAAGCCGGCCGTGGAGCTGGCGCGGGAGAGCGGAGCCGGGCTGTTCGTGCTCGCCCTGACCTCCAACCCGGAGGGCGGCGAGGTGCAGCACGCCCTGCGGTCCGACGGACGGAACGTCGGAGCGACGATGCTCGCCCACCTCGCGGCCGAGAACGCGGGGGAGGAGCCTCTCGGCTCCTTCGGCGCGGTCGTCGGCGCCACGCTCGGCGACCTGTCGTCGTACGACCTGGCCATCAACGGGCCGCTCCTCGCCCCCGGCATCGGTGCCCAGGGGGCCACTCCCGCCGATCTTCCGGCGGTGTTCGGCGCGGCGGTGCGCAATGTCGTCCCGAACGTCAGCCGGGGTGTTCTTCGTCACGGTCCCGACGTCGTCGCGCTGCGTGACGCCGCGCAACGCTTCGCCGACGAGATCCGCGGCGCCCTGGACGCCGAATAGCGCCTCGCGGGGCGCACGGGCGCGCGGAAGAGTCCTTCCAGGACGGCTCGAGGTCTGGATACATCCTCAAATCCGGGGCAGTATGTCCGAAAGGTCCGTCTCAACAGAGGCTGACCAGGACTTTTCCGCTGTTCTCGCTGACTCTGGCGGACTTGCCCGCTAGTCTCCGACGAGTGAGGGCACCTCCCACGCTCTCAAGGCAGTGGGGGAGAACGGGCAAGCGTGTTGCTCGTAGCTCCCCAGGTGTGGGGCGACTAGGTTCCTCACCGGTCCGTATCCGACAGTTCGACATCCGAGGTGACGTAGGCGTGGCTCTTCCGCCCCTTACCCCCGAACAGCGCGCAGCCGCGCTCGAAAAGGCCGCCGCGGCTCGCCGGGAGCGGGCCGAGGTCAAGAATCGACTCAAGCACTCCGGCGCCTCCCTTCACGAGGTCATCAAGCAGGGCCAGGAGAACGACGTCATCGGCAAGATGAAGGTCTCCGCCCTCCTCGAGTCCCTGCCGGGCGTGGGCAAGGTCCGCGCCAAGCAGATCATGGAGCGACTCGGGATCTCCGAGAGCCGCCGCGTGCGGGGCCTGGGTTCCAACCAGATCGCCTCTCTCGAGCGCGAGTTCGGCGGCACCGCCAGCTGAGTCCGGGGCACTCCGGGATTGCTGGAATAATCGCTGCATGAGTGAACGTCCGCGGCTGACCGTGCTCTCCGGCCCCTCGGGGGTCGGCAAGAGCACGGTCGTCGCCCATATGCGCAAGGAACACCCCGAGGTCTGGCTCTCGGTGTCGGCGACGACCCGCGCGCCCCGCCCCGGTGAGCGGCACGGAGTCCACTACTTCTTCGTCACCGACGACGAGATGGACAAGCTGATCGCCAACGGCGAGCTGCTGGAGTGGGCCGAGTTCGCCGGCAACCGCTACGGGACGCCGCGGGCCGCCGTGATCGAGCACCTCGAGGCCGGGGTGCCGGTCCTGCTGGAGATCGACCTCCAGGGTGCCCGGCAGGTCCGCGAGTCCATGTCCGAGGCACAGCTCGTGTTCCTGGCTCCTCCCTCCTGGGAGGAGCTCGTGCGCAGACTCACCGGGCGGGGCACCGAGCCGCCCGAGGTCATCGAGCGCCGCTTGGAGGCGGCCAGGACAGAGCTGGCGGCCGAGCCCGAGTTCGACGAGACCCTGGTCAACACCTCGGTCGAGGACGTGGCGCGCGAGCTGCTAGCCTTGATGAACGTTGTGTGATCAGGGTTGTGTGATCAGGTCTGATCTTTCCCATCTTCGGAAGGTAGAGCGTGTCCTCTTCCATCACCGCGCCCGAGGGCATCATCAACCCGCCGATCGACGAGCTCCTCGAGGCCACCGACTCGAAGTACAGCCTCGTGATCTACGCGGCCAAGCGGGCCCGCCAGATCAACGCGTACTACTCGCAGCTCGGTGAGGGCCTCCTCGAGTACGTCGGTCCGCTCGTGGACACCCACGTCCACGAGAAGCCGCTCTCGATCGCTCTGCGCGAGATCAACGCGGGTCTGCTGACCTCCGAGTCCGTCGAGGGCCCGGCCCAGTGACCACGCGGTGGCGATAAGTAGTATCTACTGATCGCAGTAGGCTTTTCCACAGGCCCGGCAGCGCGACTGTCGGGCCTGTGGTGTCTCATAGACGCGTACGCCGATGAGCCGCGGCGTGCAGGTGTCGAGTGCGGGGAGGCCCGGTGGGCAAGCCGAAGGTCGTTCTGGGGGTCAGTGGCGGTATCGCCGCCTACAAGGCGTGCGAGCTGCTGCGCAGACTGACCGAGTCCGGGCATGACGTCCGCGTCGTGCCGACCGCCTCCGCGCTGCACTTCGTCGGCGCCGCCACCTGGTCCGCCCTCTCCGGCAACCCGGTCTCCACGGAGGTCTGGGACGACGTCCACGAGGTCCCGCACGTCCGCATCGGCCAGAGCGCCGACCTGGTGGTGGTCGCCCCGGCCACCGCCGACACGCTCGCCAAGGCCGCCCACGGCCTCGCCGACGACCTCCTCACAAACACGCTTCTCACGGCCCGCTGCCCGGTCGTCTTCGCCCCGGCCATGCACACGGAGATGTGGGAGCACCCGGCCACACAGGAGAACGTGGCGACGCTGCGCCGCCGCGGCGCCGTCGTCATCGAACCGGCGGTCGGCCGGCTGACCGGCGTCGACACCGGCAAGGGCCGACTGCCCGAACCGGCCGAGATCTTCGAGATCTGCCGCCGGGTGCTCGCCCGAGGCGTCAGCGAGCCCGACCTCGCGGGGCGGCACGTCGTCGTCAGCGCCGGCGGCACCCGTGAGCCCCTCGACCCCGTCCGCTTCCTCGGCAACCGCTCCTCCGGCAAGCAGGGCTACGCCCTCGCGCGCACGGCCGCGGCCCGGGGCGCCCGCGTCACCCTGATCGCCGCGAACACGGCTCTGCCCGACCCGGCCGGAGTCGACGTCATACCGGTGGAGACCGCCGTGCAACTGCGCGAGGCGGTCCTCAAGGCGGCTGCGGACGCCGACGCCGTCGTGATGGCGGCGGCGGTGGCGGACTTCCGCCCGGCGACCTACGCACCGGGGAAGATCAAGAAGAAGGACGGGCAGGACCCGGAGCCCATCACTCTGATCAGGAATCCCGACATCCTGGCGGAGATCTCGGCCGACCGCGCCCGCCCGGATCAGATCGTCGTCGGTTTCGCCGCGGAGACCGACGACGTGCTGGCGAACGGCCGGGCGAAGCTGGCGCGCAAGGGCTGCGACCTGCTCGTGGTGAACGAGGTGGGGGAGCGCAAGACCTTCGGCTCCGAGGAGAACGAGGCGGTCGTGCTGGGCGCCGACGGCAGCGAGACCCCGGTGCCGCACGGGCCCAAGGAAGCCCTCGCCGAGACGGTGTGGGACCTCGTCTCTCACCGCCTCACCTGAAGATCTCCCGCACTTCACCGCTCCTTCAAGCCCCGGACATTGCCGCGTGGCGACCCTGGAAACAGCGCTGGGCATTCGGCAGAATGCCCGTGCCGCAGGTCACAGGGCTCCCGAGAAGCGAGACACCTGGGCCGGTGGCAGAGCGCGACCGATAAACTGTTTCTCGGACGACGCCGGGCGCAGCCCCCGTCCCGTCCGCCCATGATCAGCCAGCAGCCGCTGCAACCACAGGGAGCGTTGTGTCCCGTCGCCTGTTCACCTCGGAGTCCGTGACCGAGGGCCACCCCGACAAGATCGCTGACCAGATCAGCGACACCATTCTCGACGCGCTTCTGCGCGAGGACCCGACGTCCCGGGTCGCCGTGGAGACGCTGATCACGACCGGCCTGGTGCACGTGGCCGGTGAGGTCACGACCAAGGCGTACGCGGACATCGCGACGCTGGTTCGCAGCAAGATCCTCGAGATCGGCTACGACTCGTCGAAGAAGGGCTTCGACGGCGCGTCCTGTGGTGTGTCGGTGTCGATCGGCGCGCAGTCCCCGGACATCGCGCAGGGTGTGGACACGGCGTACGAGACCCGGGTCGAGGGCGACGACGACGAGCTGGACCGGCAGGGCGCCGGTGACCAGGGCCTGATGTTCGGCTACGCGTCGGACGAGACGCCGACGCTGATGCCGCTGCCGATCTTCCTGGCGCACCGCCTGTCCAAGCGCCTGTCCGACGTCCGCAAGAACGGGACGATCCCCTACCTGCGCCCGGACGGCAAGACGCAGGTCACCATCGAGTACGACGGTGACAAGGCGGTCCGTCTGGACACGGTGGTCGTCTCCTCGCAGCACGCGAGCGACATCGACCTGGACTCGCTGCTGGCCCCCGACATCCGCGAATTCGTGGTCGAGCCGGAGCTGAAGGCGCTGCTGGACGACGGCATCAAGATCGAGACCGAGGGCTACCGCCTGCTGGTCAACCCCACCGGCCGCTTCGAGATCGGCGGTCCGATGGGCGACGCGGGACTGACCGGGCGGAAGATCATCATCGACACGTACGGCGGCATGGCCCGCCACGGCGGCGGCGCCTTCTCCGGCAAGGACCCCTCCAAGGTGGACCGCTCGGCCGCGTACGCGATGCGCTGGGTCGCCAAGAACGTGGTCGCCGCGGGCCTGGCCTCCCGCTGCGAGGTCCAGGTGGCGTACGCGATCGGCAAGGCCGAGCCGGTCGGCCTTTTCGTGGAGACCTTCGGCACGGCCAAGGTCGACGCCGAGAAGATCGAGCACGCGATCACCGAGGTCTTCGACCTCCGCCCGGCCGCGATCATCCGCGACCTCGACCTGCTCCGCCCCATCTACTCCCAGACCGCGGCGTACGGGCACTTCGGCCGCGAGCTGCCCGACTTCACCTGGGAGCGCACGGACCGGGTGGAGGCCCTGCGCAAGGCGGCGGGTCTGTAAGGCCCTCCAGCACGGCTCTACGAGGCCCGGCGCCCTTCGGGGTGGCCGGGCCTCGGCGCGTGGAAAAGCGCCCGGCAGAGCGGGGTCAGGGGCCTGGGGGCCTGTCTTTGCGACGGCCTGATGCGAAAGACGGGCCCTGCGCGGGCGGAGTCGTCTCGGCGGACGTCGGCTGTCAGTGGCGTTTGGTAAGAATGCAAGCGTGAGCAGCGAGAACGGGCAGCAGCGGGCGGGCGGGTCGGACGCCGCACCGCCCGAGCAGCTTGCCCTGCTGCGGGACGCGGTGCGCAAGGCCAAGGCGCCCCGGGCCAAGCCGCGGACCTGGCGGGGGGCCTCGCCGGCCAAGGAACTGCCCGTCGCGCGGGTGGTGGTCGACAAGGGCGTGCTGCATCTGGACCGCTACTTCGACTACGCCGTTCCCGAGGAGCTCGACGCCGTCGCCCGGCCCGGGGTCCGGGTCCGGGTGCGGTTCGGGGCCGGCGGGCGCTCGGTGCGGGACGGGCGGCGCGAGGGCGGCGGGCTCATCGACGGGTTTCTGGTCGAGCGGGTGGCCGAGTCCGACTACGCGGGGCCCCTCGCGGCGCTCGCGCAGGTCGTGTCACCCGAGCCCGTCCTCTCGCCCGAGTTGCTGGGCCTGGCCCGCGCCGTCGCCGACCGTTATGCCGGCAGCCTCGCGGACGTACTCCAGCTCGCGGTCCCGCCACGGCACGCGCGCGCGGAGGCCGCTGAGTCGGGCACGCCGCCAGCGCCTCCGTCCGCGCCGGAGCCCGGATCGTGGCGGCGGTACGGGCGGGGCGCGGACTTCCTGCGCTCACTGGCCGCCGGCGGTGTGCCCCGGGCCGTGTGGACCGCCCTGCCGGGCCCCCAGTGGGCGCAGGAGATCGCCCGGGCCGTGCAGGCCACGCTCGCCTCCGGGCGGGGCGCCCTGGTCGTCGTGCCCGCCGGGCGGGCCGTGGCACGGGTCGACACCGCGCTGCGCGAGCTGATCGGTGAGGGGCAGCATGCGGTGCTGACCGCCGACGCCGGACAGGAGCGGCGGTACCGGGAGTGGCTC
This sequence comes from Streptomyces sp. NPDC093984, assembly GCF_044764595.1. NCBI lineage: Bacteria > Bacillati > Actinomycetota > Actinomycetes > Kitasatosporales > Streptomycetaceae > Streptomyces > Streptomyces sp. NPDC093984. The sequence goes on from NZ_JBIWIM010000012.1 coordinate 121,821, forward strand.
GCCGTGCGCCGGGGGGCCGTACGGGCCGTCGTCGGGACACGGGCCGCCATGTTCGCGCCCGTGCGGAACCTGGGGCTCGTCGTCGTGTGGGACGACGGGGACGCCAGTCACAGCGACGACCACGCCCCCTTCCCCCATGTCCGCGAGGTGCTGGAGCTGCGCGCCACCCGCGAGAAGTGCGGCTTCCTGCTGGGGAGCTGGACCTGCACCGTCGATGCCGCCCAGCTCGTGGAGAGCGGATGGGCCGCACCGCTGGTCGCCGACCGCGAGCAGGTGCGTTCCACCGCACCGCTCGTACGGACGGTGGGCGACCAGGACCTCGCACGCGACGAGGCGGCGCGGGCCGCACGACTGCCCACGCTCGCCTGGGAGGTCGCACGGGAGGGACTGCGGCACGGACCGGTTCTGGTGCAGGTGCCCCGGCGCGGCTATGTGCCCCGGATGGCCTGCGCGCAGTGCCGGGCCCCCGCGCGCTGCCGGCACTGCGCCGGGCCGCTGGCGGGACAGGAGGCCGGGGAGCTGAGGTGCGGCTGGTGCGGGCGGGAGGAGAGCGCCTGGCACTGTCCGGAGTGCGGTGGGTTCCGGTTGCGGGCCCAGATCGTGGGGGCGCGTCGGACCGCCGAGGAGCTGGGGCGGGCATTCCCGGCCGTTCCGGTGCGGACCTCCGGGCGCGAGCAGGTGCTGGACACGGTGCCGGGGACACCGGCCCTGGTCGTCAGCACCCCGGGGGCCGAGCCCGTCGCCGAGGGCGGGTACGCGGCGGCGCTGCTCCTGGACGGATGGGCCATGCTGGGGCGGCCCGATCTGCGGTCGGGCGAGGACGCTCTGCGGCGGTGGATCGGCGCGAGCGCGCTGGTGAGGCCGCAGTCCGTGGGCGGCACGGTCGTGATCGTCGCCGAGCCGACGCTACGGCCCGTGCAGGCGCTCGTCCGGTGGGATCCCATCGGGCACGCGGTGCGCGAACTGGCCGAGCGGGCGGAGCTGGGATTCCCACCGGTGTCGCGGATGGCGGCGGTGTCGGGACCGGCCGAGGCCGTCGCGGACTTCCTCGCAGGCGCCCGTCTCCCGCCCGCCGCCGAGGTGTTGGGACCCGTCCCGCTGCCGGTCACCGAAGCCGGGCGGCCCCGCAGGGTCGGGGGGCCGCCGCCGGGGGAGCGCTGGGAGCGGGCGCTGGTCCGCGTGCCGCCCGGGAGCGGGGCCGCACTGGCGACCGCCCTGAAGACCGCGCTGGCCACCCGGACGGCACGGGCCGGCGGCGACGCGGTACGGATCCGGATCGATCCGCCGGACATCGGGTGACGGCCGCCATCGGGCAGGGGCACCGGGGACGGAGCCGACCGGTCGGTGGTTCGGGACGGAACTGCCTCCCGCTGCGGCCGGGAGGCAGAGCAGAAGGGGCGGCCTCAGCCGTTGCGCGGTCCGGGGAAGGCGGTCGGCCTCGCCTCGTCGCGGAGAGTGGGGCTGCCCGCCGTCGGCTGGGTCGGCATCGAGCGGGCCGCGGGCACCGTGGGGATGCCCGAGCCCACGTTGACCGCGCGGGTACCGGACGGTTCCGCCGCGCGATCGGCCTCGGCGGCCGCCTGCGCGGCGGCACGGCGGGCGCCGTAACGGCGGTGGACCGCCTGCTTGGTGACTCCGAGCGCGGAGCCCACGGCGTCCCAAGAGAAGCCGAGCGAGCGGTCGAAGTCCACGGCCGCGGTGACCAGGGTCTCGACACTGTCCCGCAGCTCCTGGGCGAGACGGACGGTCGGGGCGGGAGCGCGTCCGTAGACGACGAAGCCCGTGGACGGGCCGGAGCGCCGCGGGCGGTAGACATTGCCCAACTGGGCGGTGAGGGTGCGCAGTGCGTCCACCTGCCGGCGGACCCGCTCGATGTCCCGCACCAGCAAGTGCAGGCTGGCCCGGGCCTGGGCGTCGTGGGTTGCGTGGTCGGCCATGAACAAGCCTCTCGAACCGGCGTTGAAAAGGATCGGGCCGCTACAGCGGCCCGCTTGTGGTCAACTCTTTCTTGACCAACGCGCATTCGGGCCTGTGGTCACGCTGCGGGGGCGTAAGAGCATATGCGTACGCCCCCGGCGGACGGCGTGCGCTGCGAGCCCCCGCCTGCGGCCGGGCGCGCCCCGCCACGTCCTAGACTGGTGCGCCGCCCGCAGGCCCGGTCCGGCCGGGACCTGTGGGTCCGTCAGAACTCCCGCCCGAGAGGCCGTCACCCACCCATGAAGCTCGTCTTCGCAGGTACCCCCGAGGTCGCCGTTCCCGCGCTGGACGCTCTGATCGCGTCGGACCGGCACGAGGTGGCCGCCGTCGTCACCCGGCCCGACGCACCGGCCGGGCGCGGGCGCAGGCTCGTCGCCAGCCCCGTCGCCGAGCGGGCGGAGGAGGCGGGCATCGAGGTCCTCAAGCCGGACAGGCCCCGGGACGAGGACTTCCTCGCACGCCTCAGGGAGATCGCGCCCGACTGCTGCCCCGTCGTCGCCTATGGCGCGCTCCTGCCCCGTGTCGCCCTCGACATCCCCGCCCACGGCTGGGTCAACCTGCACTTCTCCCTGCTGCCCGCCTGGCGCGGCGCCGCCCCCGTGCAGCACTCCATCATGGCGGGCGACGAGATCACCGGTGCCTCCACCTTCCTCATCGAGGAGGGCCTGGACTCCGGTCCCGTCTACGGCACCGTCACCGAGCGGATCCGTCCCACCGACACCAGCGGCGACCTGCTCACCCGGCTCGCCTTCGCCGGCGCCGGACTGCTCGAGGCCACCATCGACGGCATCGAGGACGGCACCCTCAAGGCCGTGCCGCAGCCCGCCGAGGGCGTCACGCTCGCCCCGAAGATCACCGTCGAGGACGCGCAGGTCGACTGGTCCGCGCCCGCGTTGCGCGTGGACCGCGTGGTGCGCGCCTGCACACCCGCGCCCGGCGCCTGGACCACCTTCCGCGGCGAACGGCTCAAGCTCATCCAGGTCACGCCCCGGCCCGAGGTGACGGACCTCGCACCCGGGCGGCTGTCCGTCGGCAAGAACAACGTGTACGTCGGCACCGGTTCGCACGCGGTCGAACTTGTGTGGGTGCAGGCCCAGGGCAAGAAGCCGATGAAGGCCGCGGACTGGGCGCGCGGGGTGCGCATCGGCGCCGCGGAGACCCTGGGGGGTGCCTGACGAAGCCCGCCGGGGACGCGACGCCAATGGTCGGACACCCCCTGGCGGCAGACCCCGCTGACCTCTGCGTCGGCCCGATATTTCCCGGACGTACGCTGTAAGCGCACGCCGTCCCACAACCGGAGCACCTTTTCGTGACCGAGCAGTCCCGCCGTCCCCGCAAGCCCGGCAAGCCCTACCGCCGGCCCCAGAAGGACCCCGTCCGCATCCTCGCCTTCGACGCCCTGCGGGCGGTGGACGAACGGGACGCGTACGCCAACCTCGTCCTGCCGCCGCTGCTGCGCAAGGCGCGGGAGAAGGGCGACATCGACGGGCGGGACGCGGCGCTCGCCACCGAGCTGGTGTACGGGACACTGCGCCGGCAGGGCACGTACGACGCCATACTCTCCGCCTGCGTCGACCGGCCGCTGCGCGAGGTCGACCCGCCCGTGCTGGACGTGCTGAGCCTCGGCGTCCACCAGTTGCTCGGTACGCGGATCCCCACCCACGCCGCGGTGTCCGCGACCGTCGAGCTGGCGCGCGTGGTGCTCGGCGACGGGCGGGCCAAGTTCGTCAACGCCGTTCTGCGCAAGGTCGCCCAGGACGACCTCGACGCCTGGCTGGAGCGGGTGGCACCCCCGTACGACGACGACCCCGAGGACCACCTCGCCGTCGTGCACTCGCACCCGCGCTGGGTCGTCTCCGCTTTGTGGGACTCCCTCGGCGGCGGACGCGCCGGCATCGAGGAACTCCTCGCGGCGGACAACGAACGTCCCGAGGTCACCCTCGTCGCCCGGCCCGGCCGCTCCACCACCGAGGAACTCCTCAGCGAGCCCGCCGCGCTGCCGGGCCGCTGGTCGCCGTACGCCGTCCGGCTCACCGAGGGCGGCGAGCCCGGCTCGGTGGAGGCCGTACGCGAGGGCCGTGCGGGCGTCCAGGACGAGGGCAGCCAGCTCGTCGCACTCGCCCTCGCCGGTGCGCCCCTCGACGGGCCCGACCGGGCCTGGCTGGACGGGTGCGCCGGGCCCGGCGGCAAGGCCGCCCTGCTCGCCGCCCTCGCCGCCGAGCGCGGAGCCGTGCTGCTGGCCTCCGAGAAGCAGCCGCACCGGGCCGGCCTGGTGGCGAAGGCGCTGGCCGGGAATCCCGGCCCGTACCAGGTCGTCGCCGCCGACGGCACCCGGCCGCCGTGGCGGCCCGGCACCTTCGACCGGGTCCTGATGGACGTGCCCTGCACGGGCCTCGGCGCCCTGCGCCGCCGCCCCGAGGCGCGCTGGCGCCGCCGGCCCGAGGACCTCGACGGGTTCGCGCCGCTGCAGCGCTCCCTGCTGCGCACGGCCCTGGAGTCCGTACGGGTCGGAGGCGTCGTCGGCTACGCCACCTGCTCGCCGCACCTGGCCGAGACCCGCGCGGTGGTCGACGACGTCCTCAAGCAGTACCGCGACGCCGAACTCATCGACGCCCGGCCGCTGCTGCCGGGCTTGCCGGACCTGGGCGACGGCCCCGACATCCAGCTCTGGCCGCATCTGCACGGCACGGACGCGATGTATCTGGCCCTCATCCGCCGCACCGGCTGAACGCGCGACGGCCCGTGCCGTTCGCCGGGCCGGACTCGACGGTTCGGACGCCGGTGGACGGTGAGGAGCGGCTGCCCGACCGGCCCGGTGAGGTGGTGCGGGACCGTGTTGGTGAGTCCCTGATGGGTGCGGCCGGACATGACGGTGGCCGCGCCGTCCGGGCACGCGGCGCGGAGCGATGGGTTCTGGCGGGTACCGGCGCGAGCAACCGGGGCAGGGCATGGCAGGCTTGGGGCATGGCCGTGCAGATCAACCCCAGCATCCTGTCCGCCGACTTCGCCCGCCTCGCCGAGGAGGCGAAGGCCGTGGAGGGCGCCGACTGGCTCCACGTCGACGTGATGGACAACCATTTCGTCCCCAACCTCACGCTCGGCGTGCCGGTCGTGGAGTCCCTGGCCCGGTCGACGGACACCCCGCTGGACTGCCATCTGATGATCGCGGACGCCGATCGGTGGGCACCCCAGTACGTCGAAGCGGGTGCCTCCTCCGTCACCTTCCACGTCGAGGCGGCCGCGGCGCCGGTGCGGCTCGCCCGCGAGATCCGCGCCAAGGGCGCCCGGGCCTCCATGGCCCTCAAGCCCGCGACGCCCATCGAGCCGTACGAGGACCTGCTGCCCGAGCTGGACATGCTGCTGATCATGACGGTCGAGCCCGGCTTCGGCGGCCAGGCCTTCCTGGACATCATGCTGCCCAAGATCCGCCGCACCCGTGAGCTGATCAGCAAGCACGGTCTTGAGCTGTGGCTGCAGGTCGACGGCGGTGTCTCGGCCTCCACCATCGAACAGTGCGCGGAGGCGGGAGCGGACGTCTTCGTGGCCGGCTCGGCGGTGTACGGGGCGGCCGACCCGGCCGCCGCGGTACGTGCATTGCGCACCCAGGCGGAGCGGGCGACGGCCCGGGCCTCGTGGGCGTGCGACGAGTGAGACAACGGAACCTGAACGCCGACCGTCCGGGCTGATCGTCTACGCCGGATCTGCAAGGATGAACGGCGAATGCAGAGTGTGAACAGCAGTGAGGAGATGGCCGTGTCGGGTATGTCGGCGGGCCGGTCAGCCATGCGGATGGGACCCGCTGAGCTGGTGCAGGCGGCGGCCATGGCCCGCCGCTTCTACCTCGAGGGCAAGTCCAAGATCCAGATCGCCGAGGAGTTCGGCGTCAGCCGCTTCAAGGTGGCCAGGGTCCTGGAGACCGCCCTCGAAAGGGATCTGGTGCGCATCGAGATCCGTGTGCCGGCCGAGCTGGACGCCGAGCGCTCCGACGCGCTGCGCGCCCGCTACGGCCTCAGGCACGCCGTCGTGGTCGAGTCCCCGGCCGAGGCCGAGGAGTCGCCCGACCCCGAGAACCTCGGCGAGGTGGCCGCCGACCTGCTCGGCGAGCTGGTCACCGAGGGGGACGTGCTGGGCCTGGCCTGGGGCCGCTCCACCATCCACATGGCGGCGGCCCTCGACCGGCTGCCGCCGTGCACGGTGGTGCAGCTGACGGGCGTGTACGACGCGGGGACCTCCGAGCGCGGCTCGGTGGAGGCGGTGCGCCGTGCCGCGCAGGTCTCGGGCGGCGACGCCCACCCCATCTACGCGCCGATGCTGCTCCCGGACGCGGCGACCGCGGCGGCCCTGCGCAACCAGACGGGGATCGCGCGCGCCTTCGAGTACTTCGACAAGGTGACGGTCGCCTGTGTCTCCATCGGCTCCTGGGAGCCCGGTATCTCCACGGTGCACGACATGCTCACCGAGGAGGAGCGCGCCCACTACGCCTCCCTCGGCGTCGCCGCCGAGATGGCCGCGCACCTCTTCGACGCCGAGGGCCGCCGGGTCGGACGGGACCTGGGGGAGCGCTGCATCACCGTCAAGGCGGACCAGCTCCGCCGTATCCCCGAGGTTGTCGCGATCGCGGGCGGGCAGCGCAAGGCGGCCGCGATCGACGCGGTGCTGCGCTCCGGGCTCGTCACCAGCCTCGTGACGGACACGGCGGCGGCGGACTACCTGATGACGGCGGGCCCGACGCCGACGCCCGCGCTGAATCGGGCAGACCCCGACGGACACTGACGGACACTGACGGGCCCTGACAGGACCTCCCGGCGGGGCGGCTGTGGCAGCATCGGCATCATGCTGCCGCGGTCCGTCCCCCGCCTGCTCGCGGGGCTCCTCGTCTGTCTGACCGTCCTGCTCACCGGGTGCTCGGCCACGGACACCGGCACCCGCGCGCCCGCCCCGTCATGGGCCGGGCACATGGCCACGGTCAAGGAGGACCGGCTCCCCGCCGAGGCCCGGCACACCCTCGCCCTCATCGACAAAGGCGGCCCCTATCCCTACGCGCAGGACGGCACCGTCTTCGGCAACTTCGAGCACCGGCTGCCCGCGCACCCGCGCGGCTACTACCACGAGTACACGGTGCCGACCCCCGGCGCGCACGACCGCGGAGCCCGGCGCATCGTCACCGGGCAGGGCGGGGAGACCTACTACACCGACGACCACTACGACACGTTCCGGGCGGTGCTGAGATGACCGACGACCTGGGGGAACGGTTCCTGGTCACGCTGGATCTGGACGGTGTCGCCGACAAGGCGGCGTTCATGGAGCGGGTCGTGCGCGCCCTGGACCTGCCGTACTGGTTCGGCCGCAACTGGGACGCGCTCGCCGACTCGCTCACCGACGACACCGTCTGGCCCGAGCCGGCCGTCGAGCGGGGCCTGCTGCTCGTCGTACGCGGCTGGGAGGAGTACGCGAGGGCGTGCCCCGAGGAGTGGGAGACCGCCCGGGAGGTGTTCACCGAGGCGGCGGACCAGATGCCGGGCCTGTCCGTGGCGCTGACGCTTGGATGAAGCCACAAAGACCCCTCTGACCTGCCTGGATGATTCGCCCGGGGTTCGTGGGGCGCCCGTCATGGGAGAATGAAGTACGTGCTCTTCCCCCTGGCTGACCTGTCCGGGGGCCACCTCTGATCGACTGGGATGTGCAGCACGTGCGTTTCCTCAATGACATCCAGCCTGCCTATGACCTGACCTACGACGACGTCTTCATGGTGCCGAGCCGCTCCTCCGTCGGCTCCCGCCAGGACGTGGACCTCGCCTCCCCGGACGGCACGGGCACGACCATCCCGATCGTCGTCGCCAACATGACCGCCATCGCCGGCCGCCGCATGGCGGAGACGGTGGCCCGGCGCGGCGGCCTGGTCGTCATACCGCAGGACATCCCGATCGATGTGGTCACCGAGGTCATCTCCTGGGTCAAGGGCCGCCACCTGGTGCTGGACACCCCGATCGTGCTGGCCCCGCACCAGACCGTCGCCGACGCCCTTTCGCTGCTGCCCAAGCGCGCGCACAACGCGGGTGTGGTCGTCGACGAGGAGCACCGGCCGATCGGCGTGGTCACCGACGCCGACCTCTCCGGCGTGGACCGCTTCACCCAGCTCGAAGTGGTCATGTCCAAGGACCTGCTGCTGCTCGACGCCGGGATCGACCCGCGCGAGGCCTTCAACGTCCTCGACACCGCCAACCGCCGCTACGCGCCCGCCGTCGACGAGGACGGCAAGCTCGCCGGCATCCTCACCCGCAAGGGCGCCCTGCGGGCCACGCTCTACACGCCGGCCACGGACGCGCACGGCAGGCTGCGCATCGCCGCCGCCGTCGGCATCAACGGCGACGCGGTCGGCAAGGCCAAGCAGCTGCTCGACTCGGGCGTCGACACGCTGGTCATCGACACCGCGCACGGCCACCAGGAGTCGATGATCAACACCCTGAGGGCGGTACGGGCGCTGGACCCGCAGGTCCCGCTCGTGGCGGGCAACGTCGTCGCCGCCGAGGGTGTGCGTGACCTGATCGAGGCCGGAGCGGACATCGTCAAGGTCGGTGTGGGCCCCGGTGCCATGTGCACCACGCGCATGATGACCGGCGTCGGCCGCCCGCAGTTCTCGGCCGTCCTGGAGTGCGCCGCCGAGGCGAAGAAGTACGGCAAGCACGTGTGGGCCGACGGCGGTGTCCGCCACCCGCGCGACGTCGCGATGGCGCTGGCGGCGGGCGCGTCCAACGTGATGGTCGGCTCCTGGTTCGCGGGCACGTACGAGTCGCCCGGCGACCTCCAGCAGGACGCGAACGGCCGGCTGTACAAGGAGTCGTTCGGCATGGCCTCGGCGCGCGCGGTCCGCAACCGCACGTCGGAGGAGTCCGCGTACGACCGCGCCCGCAAGGGGCTGTTCGAGGAGGGCATCTCGACGTCCCGGATGTTCCTCGACCCGGCCCGCCCGGGCGTCGAGGACCTGATCGACTCGGTCATCGCGGGTGTCCGCTCCTCCTGCACCTATGCCGGTGCGGGCTCCCTGGAGGAGTTCGCGGAGCGGGCCGTCGTCGGCATCCAGAGCGCGGCGGGCTACGCGGAGGGCAAGCCGCTGCACGCCAGCTGGAGCTGACACAACTCCCTTACGCGCGGCCCCTGTTGTCCCCTCGGCGGGAGAGCGGGGGCCTCGGCGTGTCCCGGCCGGGACACGGAGCGTCGGCGGTGGCGTCCAGCAGGCGGGCGCAACCATCGAAACGGCCCGCGCAACAAATACGCGCGAAGGTTCGATGAACGCAACGATCTTGCGGAGATGCGCAAGGTTGCTGCATTACGCCCGTGAAGGGGCGACTCATAGGGTCTGCGCTGTACGCGGCGTGGCGAGGACCCCGCTCGGCGGTCCCCGCCCCCCGGGGCGCCGCCGGTCTCGCCCGCCCCCTTGACCGGCAGCGATAAGGAGCCGACGCGTGCTCGACCAAGGCGCACCCCCTCAGTCCCGCAGTCACCCAGCCCCCGCCGTCCCCGGCCTCGGCGCGCGTCTGATGCGCCGCAAGCCGGTGGAACACCTGGTCGCCGAGGGTGGCCAGGGCGAGGGAGGGACCCTGCGGCGGTCCCTCGGGCTGTGGCAGCTCACCATGATCAGCATCGGTGCCACGCTCGGCACCGGCATCTTCGTGGTCCTCGGCGAGGCCGTGCCGAAGGCCGGACCCGCCGTCACCCTCTCGTTCGTGATCGCCGGTCTCACCGCCCTCTTCTCCGCACTGTCGTACGCCGAGCTGGCGGGCACGATCCCCGTCTCCGGGTCCTCCTACTCGTACGCATACGCAACGATGGGCGAGCTGATCGCCTGGATCTGCGGCTGGTGCCTGGTCCTCGAGTACGGCGTGTCGGTGGCCGCCGTCGCCGTCGGCTGGGGCGAGTACCTCAACGAGCTGCTCGACGGCACCATCGGCGTCACCATCCCCACAGCGCTGTCGGCGCCGCCCGGGGACGGCGGCGTGTTCAACCTGCCGGCGCTGATCGTCGTGCTGCTCGCCATGGCGTTCCTGCTCGGCGGAGCCAGGGAGTCCGCCCGGGCCAACACGATCATGGTCGTGGTGAAGATCGCCGCGCTGCTGCTGTTCTGTCTGATCGGCGTCCAGGGTTTCCGCTCGGGCAACTACGCGAACTTCATGCCGCTCGGCATGGCCGGCGTCAGCGCCGCGGGGGCCACGCTCTTCTTCTCCTACATCGGCTTCGACGCCGCCTCCACGGCCGGCGAGGAGGCGAAGAACGCGCAGCGCGATCTGCCGCGCGCCATCATGCTGTCGCTGGTCATCGTCACGGCGCTGTACGTCGTCGTCGCGGCCGTCGCCGTGGGCGCGAAGCCCTGGCGCCGGTTCAACGACTCCGAGGCCGCGCTCGCCCAGATCATGAAAGACGTCACCGGGCAGACCTTCTGGGGCACCCTCCTCGCGGCCTGCGCGGTCATCGCCATCGCGAGCGTGGTCCTGACCGTGCTCTACGGCCAGACCCGCATCCTCTTCGCGATGTCCCGCGACGGCCTGGTGCCCAAGGTGTTCTCACGGGTCCACCCGAAGACCGGCACGCCCCGCGCCAACACGCTCATCGTGTCCGTCTTCTGCGGTGTGCTCGCCGCCGCGATCCCGCTCGGCCAGCTCGCCGACGCCACCAGCATCGGCACGCTGTTCGCCTTCGCGCTGGTCAATGTCGCGGTCGTGGTGCTGCGCCGGACCCGTCCGCACATGACCCGCACCTTCCGGGTGCCGCTGTCGCCGGTGCTGCCCGCGCTCGGCTTCGCCTTCTGCGTGTGGATGATGGGCAGCCTCTCGGCCGTCACCTGGGTGGTCTTCGGGGCCTGGATGGCCGTCGGGCTCGTGTTCTACTTCCTCTATGGCCACCGGCGGTCCCGGCTGGCCGCCGCGGACCCCGCGGGTACCGAAGCCGTCACAGAGAAGTGAACCACCCGCCTTGCTGAACGATCTCGACGAACGCATCGTGCACGCCCTCGCCGAGGACGCCCGCCGCTCCTACGCGGACATCGGGCAGCTGGTCGGCCTGTCCGCGCCCGCCGTGAAACGGCGCGTGGACCGGCTTCGCGCGACCGGCGCCATCACCGGGTTCACCGTCCGGGTGGACCCGGGGGCGCTCGGCTGGGAGACCGAGGGGTTCGTCGAGATCTACTGCCGGCGCAACACCTCGCCGGAGACCATCCAGCGGGGCCTGGAGCGCTACCAGGAGGTCGTGGCCGCCTCCACCGTCACCGGTGAGGCGGACGCGATCGCTCAGGTCTTCGCCTCCGACATGCGCCACTTCGAGCGCGTGCTGGAGCGCATCGCGGGCGAGCCGTTCGTCGAACGGACGAAGTCGGTCCTGGTCCTCTCCCCGCTGCTGCGCCGCTTCTCGTCGGGCGCACCCGGCTGATCCACGTCACAGGGACCGGCGCCGGATCGCGGACAGCAGACGCCGCATGCCGGCCGCATGCCCGCCCGTGCCGATGACGAGTCGCCGGTACAGGCCGCCGGCCAGTCCGGGGAAGAGCGCTCGGGTCTCGGCGCGCAGACGCGAGCGGCCGGGACCGGCCGGTTCGAGGCGGAAGATCAGGGCGTACGACGAGAAACGGTGACGCCCGCAGAGCACCAGCTCCCGCCCCGGGACGACGGAGACCACCCGGAATCCGGGCAGCGTGGACCCCTCGGCCAGCGGTCGCGGGCCGGACGCCGCGCGGTCGGCGCATCCGACCAGGCGGGCGTAGCGGGCCGCGCCGGGCCCCCCGAAAGAACGGTCCAGTACGTCGCCGATGCCCGACCACACGGCGTCGGCCTCCGCCGCGACGACCGTCGTGTGCTCGTCGACGTACGGCAGTGCCACGATTCCACCCAGCGTGTCCACAAGGCTCCCTCCGCAATGCGTGCTGCTGCGCCACGGGCATGGTCGCCCACCACGTGGTGGGGGTGAAGCCCGCAGCGTCCGAGCGGTGACAACGGCGCAACGACGCTGCGGCCGAGGGCGAGGGGGCCGCGCAACGAATCGCCGTCGAAGCCCCGGCGGACGCAACGAATCGCTCATCGGCGCGCAACGGCTCCTTCTTGTCCGGCCCAAGGGCGCGACCGTACCGTCTAACTGACCCCCGACCCCCTTCCGTACCGGTGGAGAAACACGCATGCGCACCGCCCTGCTCCAGAGCTCCGGACATCCCGGATCGGTCGGCGAGAACCTCAAGGTCCTCGACCAGGCCGCGGGGCGTGCCGCCGCCGCGGGCGCCGGGCTGCTGGTCGCCCCGGAGATGTTCCTCACCGGGTACGCGATCGGCGGTGACATCGCCCGCCTCGCCGAGCCCGCCGACGGCGACTGGGCGGACGCGATCGCCGAGATCTCCTCCCGGCACGGTCTCGCGGTCGCCTACGGCTACCCGGAGCGGGACGGCGAGACGGTCTTCAACTCCGCCCAGCTGATCTCCGCCGACGGCACCCGCCTCGCGAACTACCGCAAGACCCACCTGTTCGGCTGCTTCGAACGCGACCACTTCACCCCGGGCGACCAGCCGGTCGTCCAGGCGGAACTCGACGGTCTGCGCGTCGGCATCATGATCTGCTACGACGTCGAGTTCCCGGAGAACGTCCGCGCCCACGCCCTGGCCGGCACCGACCTCCTGATCGTGCCCACGGCGCAGATGCATCCGTTCCAGTTCGTCGCCGAGTCCCTCGTGCCGGTGCGGGCCTTCGAGAACCAGATGTACGTGGCCTACGTCAACCGGGTCGGGCAGGAAGGCGAGTTCGAGTTCGTCGGGCTCTCCACCCTGGCCGGTCCCGACGGGGTCGCCCGGGCCAGGGCCGGCCGCGTCGAGGAGCTCCTCCTCGCCGACGTCGACCCCGTCCACCTCGCCGCCTCCCGCGAGGCGAACCCGTACCTGAAGGACCGCCGCCCCGGCCTCTACGGGTCCCTGGTCTGACCCCCAGCCTCCCCGAGCCTCCACCGAGATCTTTCCGCGCAAGGAGTCCGTACCCCATGACGTCCACGGTGCCCAACGCCGTCGAGCACGCAGACGAGCAGCAGCCGCCGATCACCATGTTCGGCCCGGACTTCCCGTACGCGTACGACGACTTCCTCGCCCACCCGGCGGGCCTCGGCCAGATACCCGCGACCGAGCACGGCACCGAGGTGGCCGTCATCGGCGGCGGCCTGTCCGGCATCGTCGCCGCGTACGAGCTGATGAAGATGGGCCTCAAGCCCGTCGTGTACGAGGCCGACCAGATCGGCGGCCGGCTGCGGACGGTGGGCTTCGACGGGTGCGACCCGTCGCTGACCGCCGAGATGGGCGCCATGCGCTTCCCGCCGTCCTCCACGGCCCTGCAGCACTACATCGACCTGGTGGGCCTGGAGACGAGGCCGTTCCCCAACCCGCTCGCGGAGGCCACCCCGTCGACCGTCGTCGACCTCAAGGGCGAGTCGCACTACGCCGAGACGATCGACGACCTGCCGCAGGTCTACCGTGACGTCGCAGGCGCCTGGAACCGGTGCCTGGAGGAGGGCGCCGACTTCTCCGACATGAACCGCGCCATGCGAGAGCGCGACGTCAAGCGCATCCGTGAGATCTGGTCGAAGCTGGTCGAGAAGCTCGACAACCAGACCTTCTACGGCTTCCTCTGCGAATCCGAGGCCTTCAAGTCCTTCCGGCACCGCGAGATCTTCGGCCAGGTCGGCTTCGGCACCGGCGGCTGGGACACCGACTTCCCGAACTCCATCCTGGAGATCCTGCGGGTCGTCTACACCGAGGCCGACGACCACCACCGCGGCATCGTCGGCGGTTCCCAGCAGCTGCCGCTGCGTCTGTGGGAGCGCGAGCCGGAGAAGATCGTGCACTGGCCGCACGGGACCTCCCTGAAGTCCCTGCACGTGAACGGCGAGCCCCGCCCCGCCGTGACGCGGCTGCACCGCACCACGGGCAACCGGATCACGGTGACGGACGCGAACGGCGACATCCGCACCTACCGGGCGGCGATCTTCACCGCCCAGTCCTGGATGCTGCTGTCCAAGATCCAGTGCGACGACGCCCTCTTCCCGATCGACCACTGGACCGCCATGGAGCGCACCCACTACATGGAGTCCAGCAAGCTCTTCGTGCCCGTCGACCGGCCGTTCTGGCTCGACAAGGACGAGGAGACCGGCCGCGACGTCATGTCGATGACGCTGACCGACCGGATGACCCGCGGGACGTATCTGCTCGACAACGGACCCGACAAGCCCGCCGTCATCTGCCTGTCGTACACCTGGTGCGACGACAGCCTGAAGTGGCTGCCGCTGTCCGCCAACGAGCGGATGGAGGTCATGCTGAAGTCGCTCGGCGAGATCTACCCGAAGGTCGACATCAGGAAGCACATCATCGGCAACCCGGTCACGGTCTCCTGGGAGAACGAGCCCTACTTCATGGGCGCGTTCAAGGCCAACCTGCCCGGCCACTACCGGTACCAGCGGCGCCTGTTCACGCACTTCATGCAGGACCGGCTGCCCGACGACAAGCGGGGCATCTTCCTCGCGGGCGACGACATCTCCTGGACGGCCGGCTGGGCCGAGGGCGCCGTGCAGACCGCGCTCAACGCCGTGTGGGGCGTCATGCACCACCTCGGCGGCGCGACCGACCCGGCCAACCCCGGCCCCGGTGACGTCTACGACGAGATCGCACCCGTCGAACTCCCGGAGGACTGAGCCCCCCGAGGGCGGTCACACCCCGGCCGCCCGCGCCTTCTCGTACACCTCCGCGGCGACGTCCTTGAGCTCCTGGGCGTCCCGCAAAGGGGCCTGGAGGTCGACGAGGATCTCATCCAGACCGATCGACGCGTGCGCGACCAGGTCCTCGACGATCTGGTCGGCGCTGCCCTGGAAGGGGCGGCGGTCGGCGCCGTCGTAGGCCTTGGCCTGGTACTCGGCGTTCACCCGCAGGACCGTCTGGAGGGGCTCCGGACGGCCGCGCTCGGCCGCCAGGTCCTGCAGTTCCTGCCACTGGGTGGCGATCTGCTCGACGCCCATGCCCACCGGCAGCCAGCCGTCGGCGTGGTCGACGAGCCGGGTCAGGGCCTTCCTGTTGCCCGCGGCGAGCAGGATCGGGATCGGCCGGGCGGGCTTGGGGCCGACCACGGCGGACGTGATCTTCGTGATACGGCCCTCGTAGCGCACCGGGTCCGGGCCCCACACCGCGCGGCACACATCGATCACCTCGTCCAGCACCTGGCCGCGCTCCTCGAACGGGCGGATGCCCGCGGCCGCGTACTCGTCCAGGGACCAGCCGGTGCCGAAGCCGGCGATCACCCGTCCGCCGCTCGCCGCGTCCAGCGAGGCCAGGGCCTTGGCCAGCTGGAACGGCTGGTGCAGCGGGGCGACCAGCACGCTCGAGCCGAGCCGGGCCCGCTCGGTGGCCGCCGCGGCCAGGGTGAGGGTGACCAGGGGGTCGGCCACGTCACGATACGAGTCCGGCCAGGGGAGGCCCTCGATGCCGTACAGGCCCTGCCCGGCGGGCTCCGGGTACAGGGCCCGCTCGTACACCCACAGGCTCTCGTAGCCGATCTGCTCGGCGGTGCGTGCCACGTCGGGCACGTCCTTGCCGAGGTGGTACTGCCGGTTCTGCGGAAGGCCGAGTCCGAGCCGGGTCGCCATGCCTGTGCTCCTTCGCAAGGGGGTCTGCGCGGGTCAACGTACAGCGATCTCAAGGGAGTTCCCCGGCCGGCAGGCAGGGATGGCCGGATCGGCGCGGCAGTGGCACGAGCAGCATCCGGCTCGCGAACCCCACCGCGGCGTCGAGGCGCCGTTCGAGCTCCTCGGCCACGTCCGCCAGTTCCCGCAGCGCCCACAGGGCCCTGGCCGCCGCCCAGGCCCCCTCGCGTGCCCGCTCCAGGCTCCAGGCGCCGATCAGATGGGTGAGCGGGTCGGCGATCTCGAGCAGGTCGGGACCGGGCATGAGGTCTTCGCGGATGCGCTCCTCCAGCGCGACGAGGACGTCGCCGACACGCTCGAACTCGTCCTCGACATCGGCCGGTTCGCAGCGGAGCGTACGACAGGCGTCCACGACGGCGAGCGCCAGGTCGTGCCCGATGTGCGCATTGATGCCCGCGAGCGCGAACTGCAGCGGCCGTACGCCGGGATGGCGCCGGAACTGGAACAGCGGCCGCCAGCAGGCTGGAACCGGTGCCCCTTCGGCCACGGACAGGTACCGCTCGGCGAACCGGACGTCCAGCGTGACCGTCTGCCGTCGGTCGGCGAAGTACCCACCGTCCAGGCGCCGGTCGATCTCCTCGGTGACGGCGAGGTAGACCCGGTTGAAGACCGCGACGCCGTCGTCTTCCGGCCAGGTCTCCCCGAGCGCGCGCATGCGTGTGACGACCGTGTCCACTTCCGTCGTGAACTGCTCCAACCGCACCATGAGGGCAGAGTCCCAGCCCTACGCCGACCGGAGCACCACCGGCCCGCGGGCTTCCCCGGAACGGGGGATGGCACCGATGGGCCATGAGGGGGACAGGGGAGCCCGACGCCGAGTACGGGACGGGCCGGGATCGACGCCTGCCCGTGGGGGGAAGCCGCCGGTCGAGTCGGACGGTAAGGGGGAACCCGGGGCGTCTCGCCGTCGTACGCCTACGCCTCGGCCCGGTGGGCCTTTTCGCCGGCTTCCTCGTCGTAGGCGGAGGTGCCCGAGTCCAGCAGCGGCTCCTGGGCCTTGAGGTGGGCCGGGGCGAACGCCCGCAGCGCGTGGTAGCCGGTGATGACGACCAGCGTGCCCAGTGCGATGCCGCTCAGCGAGAAGTGGTCGGTGAACTTCATGGTGACGTTGCCGACACCGATGATGATGCCCGCCGCGGCCGGCACCAGGTTCAGCGGGTTGCGCAGGTCCACCTTGGCGTGGAGCCAGATCTGCGCGCCGAGCAGACCGATCATGCCGTACAGGATCACGGTGATGCCGCCGAGCACTCCGCCGGGGATCGCGGCCACGACCGCGCCGAACTTGGGGCAGATTCCGAACAGGAGGGCGAAGCCGGCCGCGGCCCAGTAGGCGGCGGTCGAGTAGACGCGGGTGGCGGCCATCACGCCGATGTTCTCGGAGTACGTCGTGTTGGGTGGGCCGCCGACCGCGGTCGAGAGCATGGAGGCGACGCCGTCGGCGGAGATCGCCGTGCCCAGCCTGTCGTCCAGCGGATCGCCGGTCATCTCGCCGACCGCCTTGACGTGCCCCGCGTTCTCCGCGACCAGAGCGATCACCACGGGCAGGGCCACCAGGATCGCGGACCACTGGAAGGACGGTCCGTGGAAGTGGGGCAGGCCGATCCAGTCCGCCTTGCCGACGCCGGACAGGTCCAGGCGCCAGTGGTCGGTGGGCTTTCCGCTCGCGTCCACCGAGTGGATCTTCCCGAAGACGCGGTCGAACAGCCAGGAGATCCCGTACCCGAACACCAGCCCGAGGAAGATCGCGATCCGGGACCAGAAGCCGCGCAGGCACACCACGGCCAGCCCGGTGAACAGCATCACCAGCAGCGCGGTCCACTGGTCCTGCGGCCAGTACGTCGACGCGGTCACCGGCGCCAGGTTGAAGCCGATCAGCATCACGACCGCGCCCGTCACGATCGGTGGCATCGCCGCATGGATGATCCGCGCCCCGAAGCGCTGGACCGCGAGGCCGACGAGGAACAGCACGATGCCCACGACGAACACCGCGCCGGTCACAGTGGCGCTGGTGCCGCCCTGTGCACGGATCACCGCGGCTACACCCACGAAGGACAGTGAACAGCCGAGGTAGCTCGGTATCCGGCCACGCGTCGCCAGCAGGAAGATCGCGGTGGCGACGCCGGACATCATGATCGCCAGGTTGGGGTCCAGGCCCATGAGTACGGGCGCCACGAAGGACGCACCGAACATGGCCACGACGTGCTGGGCGCCGAGCCCGACCGTGCGGGGCCAGGAGAGGCGTTCGTCGGGACGGACGACCGCTCCGGGCGCGGGCGTGCGCCCGTCACCGTGCAGCTTCCAGCGCACGCCGAGGTCCATGGTGCAGCTTCTCTTTCTCTGTACATGAAGAACTGTCCGAACCATTGTCACCGGCACCAGGCGGTCCTACGCTCACACGGTTCCAGTCATGAACTGCGTTCACATACATGATCGGAGCCTTGATGAGTGCACGCCCCCGCCTCGCCACCCTGCTGGCCGCCGTGACCGCCTTCGCGGCCGTCCTGACCCCCGCCGCATCCGCCCACGCGGCACAGAAGGTCCCGCGGACGGCCGTCCTCGACGGCACCCGGCTCCAGCAGACCGGAATCCGGCTCGACCACGGGGACGCCCGGCTGCGCGGCGCGCTCAAGGACCTGACCGCGCGAGCCGACACCTGGTTGGAGCAGGGCCCCTGGACGGTCGTCGACAAGCCGAAGCCCGCGCCCGGTGGGGACGTCCACGACTACCTCAGCCAGGCCCCCTACTGGTGGCCCACCCAGCCGAAGACCGCCGACAACCCCTGGGGCTGCCCCTACGAGCAGCGCGACGGGCAGCGCAACCCCGAGGTCGACACCGGCACCGACCGCCAGGACGTGGAGAAGGTCTTCGACTCGACCTACGACCTCTCGCTCGCCTGGTACTACACGGGCAGGAGGAGTTATGCCGAGAAGGCCGCCCAGATCCTGCGCACCTGGTTCCTCGACCCGGCCACGAGGATGAACCCCAACCTGAACCACGGGCAGTTCATCCCCTGCAAGTACGAAGGCCGTGCCATCGGCATCATCGACTTCTCGCAGTCCTACACCGGCGTCCTCGACGCGATCGCCATACTGAACACCGGCGCCCCCGGCTGGAGCAAGGCGGACCGGACCCGTATGCGCGACTGGAACGTCGCCTACCGGGACTGGCTGACGGACAGCGCCTTCGGCAAGGAGGAGGGCGCGGCCAAGAACAACCACGGCACCTTCTACGACATGCAGCTCGCCGCCCTTGCGTACGCGACCGGCGACGAGCAGCTCGCCCGGCAGACCGTCCTGGACGCCCGCGCCAAGCGCATCGACGCGCAGATCGCCGGTGACGGCAGCCAGCCCCAGGAACTCGCCCGCACGCGCAGCTGGCACTACTCGACGTTCGACCTGGTGGCCTACACACGGCTCGCGGCCGTCGGACGCCATGTCGGCGTGGACCTGTGGTCCTATCAGGGCCCCGAGGCACAGAGCCTGTTCAAGGCGGTCGACTACCTGCTGCCCGCCGCGACCGGCGCCGCGCCCTGGACGCATCCGGAGCTGGAGTTCCACCGGTACGCGGCGACCGACGTGGTGCACGCGGCGGCGGACGCCGGGGACCCGCGGGCCCGGAAGGCGGTACGCCTGCTCCAGGCACCGCCCGGCGGTGACCTGTGGGCGCTGAGGCCGGCCGCCGAGCAGTTGGACTCGATCGCCGGCTGACCCGTGGGCGGGGCGTCCTGAGCGAGCGCTTACCATGGTCGGGTTCAGCGCCGCAGCGTCGCGAGCGCCTCACGAGGCCAGACGGAGGAGCCCCGCCCGTGACCGTAGAAGCAGATCCCGCGTCCATGACCACCGAGCCCCGGGCCGCGCCCGTCGTGCCGTACGGCCGGCTGGTCCCCGTCACCGTCCACTTCGACGACCTGGACGCCCTCGGACTGCTCCACAACGCCCGCTACCCGGTCATGGTCGAACGTGCCTGGTCCACCCTGTGGCAGGAGCGCGGCTTCCGCTTCGAGGGCGACTGGGAGGCGGCGGGCGACTTCTGCAACGCCGTCAGGGAACTGCGGATCAGCTACGAGGCGCCGGTCACCAAGCCCGGCGGGTACGCCGTGCACCTGTGGCTGGAACGACTCGGGAACACCGGGCTGACGTACGGGTTCCGGTTCTGCTCGGCCGACGGGTCGGTGACGTACGCGCACGGCAGCCGCGTCCTGGTCCGGCTGAACGCGGCGACCCTGCGCCCGACCTCGTGGAGCGAGCCGTTCAGGGCCGCGGGTTGGGAACTGCTGCGCTCGGCGGACTGATCTTCGGGCGGTCGCGGTCCCCGGCGCGCAGCACGCCCGCGAACGCCGCGAGCCCGCACGCCAGCACGGTCACCAGGCCGAACGACACCATCAGGCTGGTGGCCTGGGCCAGCGTGCCGATGGCCCCCGGCGCGACCAGGCCGGAGGTGTACGTGATGGTGGCCACGCCCGCGATGGCCTGGCTCGGGTTGGGGCCGCTGCGGCCCGCCGCCGCGAAGCACAGCGGGACGACGACCGCGATGCCCAGACCCATCAGCGCGAAGCCGCCCATGGCGAGAGCCGGATGGTTCGCCACGACGATGAGCAGCCCGCCGAGCGTGGCGAGGACGCCGCCCACCCGCACGGTGCGCACCGCCCCGTAGCGGTCCACCACCTTGTCGCCCGCGATCCGCGCGAGTGCCATGGTGAGCGTGAAACCGGTGGTGCAGGCGGCGGCCAGACCGGCGGAACTCTCCAGCCGGTCGCGCAGATAGACCGCCGACCAGTCCAGGCTGGCGCCCTCCGCGAACACCGCGCAGAAGCCGACCGCGCCGATGAGCAGCGCCGACTTGGGCGGGAGCGCGAACCGGGGCGGCGGCTCCTCGTCCTCGGCGGGCTGCAGGTCGAGGACCCAGGTGCAGGCGACGAGACCCAGCACGGTCAGCACCGCGGCGGCCAGGGCGTGGTGCAGCCGGGCGTCAGAGCCGAGGTGGGCGGCGAGCGTACCGGCCGCCGAGCCGATCAGGGCGCCGGCGCTCCACAGGCCGTGCAGTCCGGACATGATCGACCTGCCGAGACGGTTCTCCACCTCCACGCCGAGCGCGTTCATCGCGACGTCCGCCATGCCGGCCGAGGCGCCGTAGACGAACAGGGCCGCGCACAGGGTGAGCAGATCGGGGGAGAGGGACGGCAGGACGAGGGACAGCGTCCACAGGGAGAGCAGTCCGCGCAGCGCCGTCCGGGCGCCGAAGCGGTGGCTGATCCGGCCCGCGAGCGGCATCGCAAGGGACGCGCCGAGCGCGGGGAACGCCAGGGCGATGCCGAGCTGGCCCGCGCTGACGTGCGCGTGGTCCTGGATCCAGGGCACGCGGGTGGCGAACGAGCCGGTGACGGCGCCGTGTACGGCGAACACCGCTGCCACGGCGTACCGGGCGCGCCGCACCTCTTTTCGGCTCGCTTCGCTCATCTCGCTCATTCTCGGGCCCCTCCCGACTGTGTGCTCCCGGCGCGCCGCCGTAAACTATCAGGAACCCTGCCTGATAGATAGGGGGACGGTGGCTGCCCGCTGAGCGACGGTGTGGCCGATCTGGAAGGATCCCGGCATGCCCGCATCCCCGAGCACCGCCCGGGCCATCAACGACCGGGTTGCACTGCGCCTGCTGCAGCAGGAAGGCCCCTTGACGGCAGGGCAGTTGAAACAGCTGACCGGTCTGTCCCGGCCCACGGTCGCCGACCTCGTCGAACGGCTCACGGCAGCGGGGCTGATCGCGGTGGTGGGGGAGTCGGGCGAACAGCGGCGCGGTCCCAACGCGCGGGTGTACGGGATCGTCGCCGACCGCGCCCACCTCGCTGCTCTGGACGTGCGCACCGAGAGCGTTTCCGTGCTGGTGTCGGATCTGCTGGGCGGGGTGCTCGCGGAGGCCTCCGTGCCGATCGGCGGCGACACCGGCACCGGGCCGGCGGTCGAGCAGGCGGTGCTGCTGGTGGAGCGGGCTGCGAAGGAGGCCGGTGCCGACAGGCTGCACACGGTCGGGATCGGGGCGCCCGGGCTCATCGACCCCGCCACCGGCGAACTCCGCGACTCCGCCGGGCTGCCGGAGTGGCACCGCCGCCTGGTCGCCGCGCTCCAGGAGCGGCTGCCCGCCCGGGTGATCGTCGAGAACGAGACCAACCTCGCGGCGCTGGCCGAGCAGCGCGAGGGCGTGGCGCAGGACCGCGACACGTTCGTGCTGCTCTGGCTGGGCCATGGCACGGGCGCGGCGGTGGTGCTGGACGGTGCACTGCGCCGCGGCGCTTCGGGCGGCACGGGCGAGATCGGCTTCCTGCCGGTCCCGGGCACCGCCGCCCTGCCGTCGGCGACGGACTGCGGGGGCGGGTTCCACTCGCTGGCGGGCGCGGCGGCGATCGTCGAACTGGCGGAAAAGCACGGGTGGTCGGCGGGACCGGCCGTGCCCGAGCTGCCGGCGGCGGCACTGGTGCGGGGTGCGGTCGCGGCGGTAGCGCAGGGCGGCCGCAGCGGGCCGGCGGACGACCACGGAGCCGGGCGGGCCGGCGGATTCCTCGACGCCCTGGCCGACCGGCTCGCCATCGGTGCCGCCTCCGTCGCCGCCATCCTCGACCCCGGCTGTGTCGTGCTCGGAGGTGAGGTCGGGCAGGCCGGCGGGGACGTCCTCGCCACGCGGGTCGCACAGCGGCTGGTACGCCTTTCACCGCTGGCCACCGAGGTGCGCGCGAGCACCTTGGGCGGCGGCGCGGTCCTGCGGGGAGCCCTGCTGACGGCACGGGACGGAGCCCAGGAGGAGCTGTTCGCCCCACTGGAACGCTAGGGCCTCTCGTTTGGATCAGGCCGGGCTCGCGGGCCCTGGCACAGCGCCTCGCCGCGTTGTCGTCGGTTGCCATGGCTCCGCCATGGCGCCCTCCTCCGCCTTGCGATGCACGGCACCAGACCCCGCTCCCTGATCCGGCCTGATCCAAACGAAAGCCCCTGGACCAGTAGTGGCGCGGATGGTCGAACGGCCGGGGCGTCCGGCCGTGGGCCGACCGGGCCCACGCCGAACTACCGGGGGCTCGCACCGCACCAGATGTTCCCGCAACTCGGGATCGCCTCGCGCGCGGCAGTCGGGGACGCGCTCGCGGCGCTCCCTCACGGCCGGTAGACCATGCCCGGCCGGGGCTTGGCAGGTGCGAGCAACTGCGACACCGTGACGATGGTGTAGCCGCGCTGTTCGAGCGCCTTGATGATCCCCGGTACGGCGGGCACGGTTCCCGCGTGCAGGTCGTGCAGCAGGATGATCCCGTCGCGGTGCGTCCGGTCGAGCACCCTCTTGGTGATCAGAGCCGAGTCGGTCGTCTCGTAGTCCTTGGCCGTGACGCTCCACAGCACCTGCGCCAGCCCCAAGTCCCGGCAGATCTTCGCCACTTCACGGTTGGTGCGGCCCTCCGGCGGACGCATCAGGACGGGCCCGGTGCCGGTGATCCTCTCGATGGCGTCCTGGGTACGGGTCAGTTCCCGACGGGCGTTGTCCTCGTCGAGGTCTGTCAGCCTGCTGTGGTTCCAGGTGTGATTGCCTATCTCGTGCCCCTCGTCCGAGACACGACGCAGGATGCCGGGGTACTTCGCGATGTGGCCCTCGCCCTGAACGAAGAACGTGGCGTGCAGACCGGCCCGCTCGAGGATGTCCAGCAGCCTGGGGGTCGTCGGGCTCGGGCCGCCGTCGAAGCTCAGGGCCACGCACTTCGCCTTGCGGCAGTCGACGTTGCCGGCCACCGATCCCGATGCCTTCGCCCGGGCGGCGCGCGGCGAGGTGTGTTCGTAGGTCGTGACCGTCAGGGCCATGGTCAGTGCGACGGCCGGCACGGCGGCCACCGCTGTCGCGACGGCGATGAGCAGGCGAGAGCGTCTGGCACGCGTGATCAAGGGCATGCGAGATCCTTCTCCGGATGGGTTTCCCGGGTGCGGGCGGGAGCCGGCCTCGCGGCGGGGTGCCGAAGCCGCATGTCGAGCGTCAGGCGACGCCTCAGCAGGCGTCCGAGCCGACGCTCCACCGTTGCGTGGATGAGCAGGGACAGCCCCAGCACGCAGACGACGGACACCGCCATCGAAGGCAGCGACCCCAGCCTCGGAACGGCCCGGATCAAGCCCTTGGCCAAGGGAATTCCGATGCTTTGGTGGACGAGATAGAAGGGGTAGGTGAGTCCCCCTGCGGTGACCAGCCAACGCCATCGCGGCCTCGCCGGCGGTCCTCCGACACCGGCCAGCGCCAGCAGCACGAGACAGAGCGTGAGAACGGCCGCGCACACGGCCCAGGAGGGCGGGCTCTCGCCGACGGGTACGGTGGCGTGATCGGCCACCCGCAGTTCGAGCACGGTGAGTTCGTACGCCCAGGCGAAACCCAGCAGCAGCCACAGCAGGAGGCTCTGTCCGAACCTGTGCATGAGGTGGAGGACGATTCCGGCGACGAAGAGACCGGTGTACCGGGGCAGTACGAATTCGTCGAGCAGCGGCGAGTGAAGTTCGAGGGCGATGACACCGGCCAGGAGCCAGGCTCCGCAGAAGGCCGTCACCCGCCGGTACGACAGCCCGAAGACGAGCAGCACGGCCATCAGCAGGTAGAAACGGGCCTCCACCCAGAGCGTCCAGGCGACTCCGTCGACCAGTTCGAGTCCCAGTGGTCCCGGGGCCATCGTCAGGTTTCCCAGGACCGTACGGGGGTCGATGCGGGTGGCGGCGGGCCAGTGGCCCACCCGTGAGACGAGGACGAGCGCGACGACGAGGAGTACGGCGCACCAGTAGGCCGGGAAGAGTCGTGCGATGCGGGAGACGGCGAACTGTGCGGGAGTCCGCCCCCAGCAGCTCATGCAGATGACGAAGCCGCTGATGGCGAAGAAGAACTCGACGCCGAGCCAGCCGTAGCGGCTGATCTCGTGCAGAAACGGCGCGAAATCCCGGAGTTCGGTCCTTCCCCAGAAGTGCGGGGTGGGTGTCCCTAGGAAGTGGTAAGCGGCCACCATCACGGCTGCCACCAGGCGGAGCCCGTCCATCGCGGCCAGTCGAGCCGGCCCGCGCCGCGGGCCGGGAGAGGGTCTGTCGGACGACACGTCGGATCCAGGCCGGTTCAGACGGTGGGCAGGGGCGAGCGGCTGACACGTATCTTCGACTGGCCGTGCGGGCGCTTCTCCCAGTCCTCCATGAACCGCGCGTGCAGACCGTGCCGCCGTGCCAGGGCCAGGAGGGTCTCGGTGCGGTAGTAGAAGTCCTCGCGCAGCACCTGGTGTTCGGTGCCCTCGGTACGGTCGAAGGTGAAGTCGAAGAACCCGGTGTCGGTCAGCACACGGCCGACGTGCGCCAGGCACTGGTCGATGACCTCCAGCGGCGAGTGGGAGAAGACGCTGTGCGCGTGGACGACGTCGAAGTGACCGCTGGGCAGGAAGTCCAGGGTGAGGTCGCCGGTAATGGTCAGATGCGGCAGCTTGTCCTGGAGACGGCGCTCGACGAGGGTCTTCTTGGCGGCCGTCAGGATGTCGGGCGAGATGTCGATGCCGTAGTAGTTGCCTGTGTCGAGGTGGCTGATGAAGCGCCAGCCGCCGCGCAGGTTGCCGCAACCGATGTCGAGCATGCGGTGTTCCGGGCGCAGCCCGTGCTCGATGAGGTAGTCGAACTGCATCCGCCCCAGTGCCAGCCAGCGGTCGTGGGTCCGGCTGCCGACCGCGGCTTCCGGGTTGCGGCGGGTGTCCGAGGCCATCACGGCGCGGTAGTAGCCGATGTGGTCGGGGTGCTTGAAGCGCAGCCAGGCGTCCCGGCCGGCCCGGCGCAGGTACGGGACGACGCGGCCGGGGTGGCGCAGGGCGTATGCGGTCTTGTGGGTGAGTGCGGCGCGGTTGTTGCGCAGTTTCTTCGGCGACTTGGCGTCGGCGGGCATGGCGGAGCGACCTCCGTGCGAAAGGGAATCCCGGTGGGGGATGAGGGTGAAAGGAATGGGGGAAGCGGATGCGCCCCGATGCGGTCGCTGCGGTCAGACCCGCCGACGCAGCAGCAGCACGGTGACGACCGTCGACACAGCGGCCAGGCCGCCGAGGACGGCGGTGTCGGTCCACTGGAAGGCCCAGTAGTCACCGGCCGGGTTGGCCTCGTAGAAGCGGGCGACGTACCCGTGCGCCGCCATGCACTGCTTGAGCTGGGTGCCGGAAGGGAAGGGGCAGTTCAGCACGTCGTCGTGGCGGCCGGAGGCGGTGATCAGACCGTAGACGCCGGTCGACCACTTCTCGCCCATCGGCGGTTTGGGGACGCTGCCTGCGCTGACGTAGGTGTGCGGCGGGACCAGCAGCCGGGCCCGGTGCGTCCACTCCAGCAGGAGCGTCATCACCCCCGTCACCAGCAGGGTCAGGACCATCGCCGCCAGCACCCGGCGGACCAGCAGGCCCAGCAGGGTGCCGGCCGCCAGGCCGAACAGGGCGGCCGCGACGACGCGGGGGCCCGAGCCGCTCAGGGCCGTGTCGTCGTACCAGAACAGGCCGTAGCTCCGGTCGGCGGCCGGCCGCCACCACCAGGAGAACACTCCCGCGAGCAGGCCGGAGAGGGCGGTCGTGGTCGCCGCGGCCAGGGCGAACCGTGAGGCGAACCACTGGCCGCGGCTCACGCCCTGGGCGAGGATCATGCGGTGTGTGCCCAGTTCCCGGTCGCGGCCCAGTAGCGGGGCGCCCCAGAAGACGCCGATGACGACGGGCAGGGCGATGTTCAGCGCCCCGAGGTACTTCAGCGGCTCGACGTCCAGCAGCAGGGGCAGACCCGTGTCGGACCGTGTGCAGTACAGCGGCCCGGTGCCGCAGTGGTCGAACAGTCCGCTGTGCAGGGCGTCCAGCATGCCCGAGCGGTAGTACGCGGCGATCGCCGCGGCGACGACCAGGGCGGCCGCGCCGATGCCGGCCGACACGCGGTGCTGGCGCCATGCGAGCCAGAGGGAGCCCTTCACGCCGCCGCCTCCGTCCGCTCGGCGGGGGCTGGGTGCCCCGACTCACCGGCCTGGAGGTAGCCGATCAGGATGTCGGCCAGTCCCGGCCGTTCGACGTGCCAGTCGCCGCGCAGCGGTCCGCGCTGCCGTATCAGGGCGGTCAGCTGCCTGCCGCCGGTGCGGCTCTGCACGACGGTGTGCTGCCCGGCCAGGGCGTCGGCCTGGCCGGCGGGTCCGGTCAGTACTGCATGGCTCTCGCGCAGTGCCTCGGCGTCTGCGCTCAGCTCGACGCGGCCGTCCCGCAGTACCAGCACCCAGTCACAGGTCTCCTGGAGCTCGGGCAGGACGTGCGAGGACAGCACGATGCTCGTGCCGCGCTCCGCGGCCTCGGCCATCAGCTCCGCCATGATCTCGCCTCGTGCCACTGGGTCCAGGTCGGCCAACGGCTCGTCGAGGAGCAGGAGTTCGGGTCGCTTGCCCAGCGCCAGGGCGAGCGCGACGCGGGTGCGCCGCCCGGGGGACAGCTCGCCGACGCGGGCGTGGAGCGGGATGTCGCCCTTGCGGATGATCCGTTCGGCGGTCGCCCGGTCCCACGAGGAGTTCAGCTTCTCGCCCATCAGCAGGGTGTCCGCCACGGTGAAACGCGGGTAGAGCGGCTTGTCCTGGGTGAGCAGAGCGACGCGGGCGCGGGCCTCGGACGTGCCGGGTACGGCGCCCAGCACGCGCAGCTGCCCGGAGCCCGGCCGCAGCAGGCCGCCGGCCAGGTGCAGCAGGGTGCTCTTGCCGGCGCCGTTGCGTCCGACGAGTGCGGTGATACGGCCGCCGGGCACGGTGAACCCGCAGTCCCGCAGGGCCCAGCCGCCCCGCCTCCGGTACCGGAATCCCAGTCCCGTGGCGCACAGCGCGGCCGACGCGTCAGGCCCGGTCATGCGTCCTCCTTCTTTCGTTCCCGGTCGCCCGGGGTCTTGCTGTCGTGCCCGTTCTCGTAGGCGTCCAGGGCGGCTGTGACCAGGGCGAGGACATCGGCCCGCTCCAGCCCCGTGGCCCGCGCGCGAGCCACCCAGTCGGCGACCTCCCGGCGCAGCGGAGAGTCGTTCTCCGCGCCGGGCCGGGCGAGCGACCGTGTCACGAAGGTCCCGAGGCCACGGCGCAGCTCGACCAGACCGGCCTGCTCCATGTCGCGGTAGGCCCGCAGCACCGTGTTGGGGTTGATGGCGGTCGCCGCCACCACCTCCCTGGCTGTGGGCAGCTTGTCCCCGATCTGCAAGGTGCCCATCCGGAGCGCCCGTTCGGTCTGCTCGACGATCTGCACGTAGGCCGGTACGCCGCTGCCACGGTCGATCCGGTAGTCGATCACGTCGCCTTCCTCGGTTCCACCAGGCTTGTATTAATGAATTAGTGGAAGCATGCTGGAAGTCCGGAGGCGATGTCAAACGCAGATGGGAGGACAGCGGAGCGAGCGGTTCCGGTGGCGGGGTTCACGGATGCGGGGAGGCCGTCCCCGCGGCGCATCCGTCATCCGCTCGCTGGTCGCCTGCGACCGTTGGGCCGCACGGGAACCGCTCGACCGGGCCTTGCGCCACGGAGGCCCGGCGGCGGGCAAGGGCCTTCGTCACCACCGCCGGGCCGTTCGAGGGCGGCGCACCGCGCCGCGAGCGCCGACCCTAGGTGGGGTGGATCGGCCCGGTCAATAGGTATGGACCAATCCCAAGTGGCTTGCGCCGGGCGCCTGTTGTGCGGGGCGACGAGGGCGGGGCAGGCGCCTGCCGTCGGAGTTGTCCAGCATGTGAACATGTGAGGCACCACACAGCAGTTCACCCGGTTGGCCATCGATCAGTCGTGGCACACTGAGGCTGTACAAGAAGCAGCGCACTCCGGGGTCGGTGAAAGTCCGAACCGGCGGTTACAGTCCGCGACCCGGTCGCTTCCAGCGGCCGGTTGACCAGGTGGAATTCCTGGACCGACGGTTAAAGTCCGGATGGGAGGCAGTGCGCGGCGGGCGGGCATTCGTGCGCGCCGCCGTCTCGGCTCGTCCATGCGGACGAGGCCGTCCGGCGTCGCCCCCGGTGTCCTCGCTCGTGTCTGCTGTCGTCATCGACAGGCCCCGGAGTCCGTGCCCCATCGAGGCAGGAGGACCCGGGAAGTGTTCACCGGAATCGTCGAAGAGCTGGGTGAGGTCACCGCCGTCGAGAATCTCGGCGACTCCTCCCGCTTCCGGCTCCGTGGACCCGTCGTCACCGAAGGCGCCCGTCACGGCGACTCCATCGCGGTCAACGGCGTCTGTCTCACCGTCGTGGAGCACGAGGGCGACGAGTTCACCGCCGACGTCATGGCGGAGACCCTGAACCGCTCCAGCCTCGGCGCCCTCACGGTCGGCTCCCGTGTCAACCTCGAACGCCCCACCGCCGTCGGCACCCGTCTCGGCGGCCACATCGTGCAGGGCCATGTCGACGGCACCGGCACGGTCCTGGAGCGCAAGCCCTCGGAGCACTGGGAGATCGTGAAGATCTCGCTCCCGGCGGACCTCTCCCGCTACGTCGTGGAGAAGGGCTCCATCACCGTGGACGGCATCAGCCTCACGGTCGTCGAGGCCGGAGGCGACCACTTCTCCGTGAGCCTCATCCCGACCACCCTCGCGCTGACCACCCTCGGCCTCAAGCAGCCCGGCGACCCGGTCAACCTCGAGGTCGACATCATCGCCAAGTACGTCGAGAGCCTCCTGGCCGGTCAGGGGGCCACCAAGTGAACTGGCTGAACTCCGAGGCCTTCACGCTCCTCGGCCAGCACATCAAGTGGTCGGACATGATCGGCAACGTGATCGGTCTGCTCGGCCTCGCCTTCGGCTGGCGGCGCTCCATATGGAGCTGGCCGGTGCAGTTCCTGTCCGGCCTGATCCTCTTCGCCGCCTTCGCCACGGCCCACCTCTCCGGCAGCGCCGGCAAGCAGGTCGTAGTCATGGTCGTCGCCGTCTACGGCTGGTGGCAGTGGAACCGCGGCAAGGGCCAGGCGGAGGACGGGCACATCGCACCGCGCTTCGCCACCTGGCGGGAACGCGGCATCCTGGCCGGCGCCGCGGCCGTGGGCACCCTCGCCGTGGCCGGACTGTTCACCGCCTTCCCGACACTGTCGTGGGACCCGTGGCCGGACGCGTACATCTTCGTCGGCACGATCGTCGCCATGTACGCCCAGGCACGCGGCATGGTCGAGTTCTGGTTCGCCTGGCTGCTCGTCGACGCCGTCGGCGTCCCGCTCAACTTCGCCAACGGCTTCGCCTTCTCCGGATTCGTCTACGTCATCTACGGCGCACTCGTCCTGTGGGGCATGCGCGACTGGTGGCTGCGCTCCCGCAGGGCCGCGCGGCCCGTCCTGGAAGGAGCCGCCGTATGAGTACGGCGCCGATTCTGTACAGCACGGACACCATCGAGGACTTCGCGCTCGACCCGGTCGAGCAGGCCATAGCCGACATCGCGGCCGGGCGCCCGGTCGTGGTCGTCGACGACGAGGACCGCGAGAACGAGGGCGACCTCGTGATCGCCGCCGAGAAGGTCACCCCCGAGATCGTCGCCTTCATGATGAGCGAGTGCCGCGGCCTGATCTGCGCCCCCATGGAGGGCGAGGAGCTGGACCGGCTCGGGCTCCCCCAGATGGTCGACGAGAACAACGAGTCGATGAAGACCGCCTTCACGGTCTCCGTCGACGCCTCCGCCGCCCACGGCGTGAGCACCGGTATCTCCGCCTCAGACCGCGCCACCACGCTCCAGTTGCTGGCGAGCGGCACGGCGGAGCCCTCGGACTTCGTGCGCCCCGGCCATGTCTTCCCGCTGCGCGCCAAGTCCGGCGGCGTCCTGGTCCGCAACGGCCACACGGAGGCCGCCGTCGACCTCGCGCGGCTCGCGGGACTGCGCCCGGCCGGCGCCATCGTGGAGATCGCCGGCGAGGACGGCCACATGCTGCGGCTGCCCGAGCTGATCCCGTTCGCCCGCAAGCACGGCCTGACGATCATCTCCATCGAGGACCTGATCGCCTACCGCCGCACCTCGGACGAACCGACCGTCCGCCGCGAGGCCGAGGTCCGGCTGCCCACCGCCCACGGCACCTTCACGGCGTACGGCTACCGGTCCACCGTCGACGGCGTCGAGCACGTCGCCCTCGTCCACGGCGAGATCGGCGACGGTGAGGACGTTCTGGTCCGCGTCCACTCCGAGTGCCTGACCGGCGACGTCTTCGGCTCCGCCCGCTGCGACTGCGGCCCCCAGCTGGAGGCGTCCCTGCGGCGCATCCAGGCCGAGGGCCGAGGCGTGGTCGTCTACCTGCGCGGCCACGAGGGACGCGGTATCGGACTGATGTCCAAGCTGCGCGCGTACGAACTCCAGGAGCGCGGCCGTGACACGCTGGACGCCAACCTGGAGCTGGGCCTGCCCGCCGACGCCCGGGACTACGCCGCCGGTGCCCAGATCCTGAAGGACCTCGGCGTGAGCAGCGTGCGCCTGATGACCAACAACCCGGAGAAGACCGACGCCCTGCTGCGCCACGGCCTCGAGGTCACCGCCCGGGAACCGATGCCCGTCCAGGCGGGTGAACACAACCTCCGCTACCTGCGCACCAAGCGGGACCGGATGGGGCACGACCTGCCCTGGCTGGACACGACCGCCGTGTCCGCCTGCGGCAACCAGTAACAGAGCACTGAGGAGAGACGTGAGCGGCAAGGGTGCACCGGAGCTGTCCGTACGCAACGTGAGCGACCTGCGGGTCGCCGTCATCGCGGCACAGTGGCACGACAAGGTGATGGACGGTCTGGTCGACGGCGCCCTGCGCGCCCTGCGGGAGCTGGGGATCGACGAGCCGACCCTGCTCAGGGTCCCCGGCAGCTTCGAGCTGCCGGTCGCGGCGAAGGTCCTCGCGGGCCGCGGATACGACGCGATCGTCGCCCTCGGCGTCGTCATCCGTGGCGGCACCCCCCACTTCGACTACGTGTGCCAGGGCGTCACCCAGGGCCTGACCCAGGTCTCCGTCGAGACCGGTGTCCCCGTCGGCTTCGGGGTGCTGACGTGCGACACGGAGGAGCAGGCATTGGACCGCGCGGGCCTCGAGGGTTCCAACGAGGACAAGGGGCACGAGGCGGTGACGGCGGCGGTGGCGACGGCCGCCACGCTCCGCTCAGTATCTGAACCCTGGCACTGAGGTACGGCCCTCAGCGCGTAGGGTTAGGACCACCATGTCCAAGAAGACGTTCGAGGAGCTCTTCACCGAGCTCCAGCACAAGGCCGCCGAGGGCGATCCCGCCACTTCCCGCACCGCCGAGCTGGTCGGCAAGGGCGTCCATGCCATCGGCAAGAAGGTCGTCGAAGAGGCCGCCGAGGTCTGGATGGCCGCCGAGTACGAGGGCAAGGAGGCGGCCGCCGAGGAGATCTCCCAGCTGCTGTACCACGTCCAGGTGATGATGGTGGCGCGCGGGATCTCCCTGGACGACGTCTACGCCCACCTCTGAGCCGTAAACCGAATACCCGTACACCTGTACGCACGAACGAAGGAAGCCGACCTCATGCTGCGCATCGCCGTCCCCAACAAGGGTTCACTGTCCGGCCCTGCGGCGGAGATGCTGCATGAGGCCGGCTACCAGCAGCGCCGGGAGTCCAAGGAACTGAGGATCGTCGACCCGGAGAACGAGGTCGAGTTCTTCTACCTCCGCCCCCGCGACATCGCGATCTACGTCTCCTCCGGCCGCCTCGACATCGGCATCACCGGCCGTGACCTGCTCATCGACTCCGGCGCCAACGCGGAGGAGATCCTCCCGCTCGGCTTCGCCCGCTCCACCTTCCGCTACGCCACCAAGCCCGGCACGGCGAAGGGCGTGGAGGACCTCAACGGCATGACGATCGCCACCTCCTACGAGGGCATCGTCGCCAAGCACCTCGCGGACAACGGCATCGACGCCGCCGTCGTCCACCTGGACGGCGCGGTGGAGACCGCCATCCAGCTCGGCGTCGCCGAGGTCATCGCGGACGTCGTCGAGACCGGCACCTCGCTGCGCAACGCCGGCCTGGAGGTCATCGGCGAGCCGATCATGAAGTCCGAGGCGATCGTCGTCCGCCGCACCGGCGCCGACGCCGAAGAGACCAAGGTCCAGCAGTTCCTGCGCCGCCTCCAGGGCGTCCTGGTGGCCCGGACGTACGTGATGATGGACTACGACTGCCGCGTCGAGCAGCTCGAGAAGGCCGTCGCCCTCACCCCGGGCCTGGAGTCCCCGACCGTCTCGCCGCTGCACAACGAGGGCTGGGTCGCCGTGCGGGCCATGGTCCCGGCCAAGGAGGCCCAGCGGATCATGGACGACCTGTACGACATCGGCGCCCGGGCCATCCTCACCACGGCGATCCACGCCTGCCGCCTCTGAGGAACCGCGCACCGATGTCGGACCTGCCCACCCTTCCCGTCACCTTCCGGCCGGCTCGCACCCGCGCCGTGCTGCTGACCGCCGGCGTCGCGATACTGGTGGTGATCACCACGGTCGCGCTGCTGCTGGACCAGCTCACCACCGGGGAACGCCTCAGCTTCATCCTCACGGCGGCCCTTCTCTTCGGAGTGCTGCTCCTGCTCGCCCGGCCCAAGGTCGTCGCCGACGAGAGCGGGGTCACCGTCGTCAACATCGCCAGCCGGCGTCAGCTGGACTGGGCGGAGATCGTCCAGGTCAACCTGCGTCCCGGCGACCCCTGGGTGTTCCTGAACCTCAGCGACGGCACCAGCCTGCCCGCCCTCGGCATCCAGCCGGGCATCGCCAAGAAACGCGCGATCGAGGACGCACACACCCTCCGGGCGCTCGCGGAGGCCCGCTCCACGGCCGATCCCGAGCGACATCAGAGCTGACTCGGGGACGTCCACCCTGCCGCACAGGGCGAAGTCTTGATTAATCTGGTGGCAGAGGCGCTTACGTGGCGCCTCCGCCCCTGAGGTTCCACCCGGTGCTCAGGGGTTCCTGCTACCCGAGGAGTGACTCCCTCCGGCGATGGACGGATCGTCCTGTAGTACCTGCGCCGCCCCCTGCCGACATAGCGCGGACCGTGTCCGTGTGAACGCGGAGGCGGCGGCATCATGACCATCCCCTTGCTGCTCCTCGGGGCGGCGTTCCTGCTGATTCTCGCCAACGGTTTCTTCGTGGCGGCCGAGTTCGGGCTCGTCACGGTCGAGCGCCCGGACGCCGAGCGGGCCGCGGCCGAGGGCGACCGGCGTGCCCGTACGGTCGTCGAGTCGCTCAAGGAGCTGTCCTTCCAGCTCTCCGGCACCCAGCTCGGCATCACCATCACCTCGCTCGTCGTCGGCATGCTCGCCGAACCGGCGCTCGCCGAGCTGCTGCACGCCCCGTTCGCGCTGCTCGGGCTCCCCGAGGGTGCGGCGAGCGGCGTCGCGGTCGTCGTCGGCATGCTGCTCGCCTCGGCCGCGCAGATGGTGATCGGTGAACTCGTCCCCAAGAACTGGGCGGTGTCCCGGCCTCTCCAGGTCGCCCGCTTCGTCGCGGGCCCCCAGCACCTGTTCTCCCGGCTGTTCCGGCCGGTCATCGCGGCCCTGAACGCGGTCGCGAACCGCCTGGTGCGGGCCCTGGGCGTGGAACCCGCCGAGGAGCTGGCCTCCGCCCGCACCCCGGGCGAGCTGGTCTCGCTGGCCCGCCACTCCGCGCGGGCCGGCGCGCTGGAACAGGACACCGCCGACCTGTTCGTCCGCACGCTGTCCCTGGGTGAGCTGACCGCCCAGCACGTCATGACCCCGCGGGTGCGGGTGAGCGCGCTGCAGTCCTCCGCCACCGCGCAGGACGTGGTCAACCTGACCCGGGCCACCGGCCTGTCCCGCTTCCCGGTCTACCACGACAAGATCGACGAAATCGTCGGCATGGTCCACCTCAAGGACGCCCTCGCGGTGCCCTCCCACGAACGGCTGCGCACCCCCGTCACCCGGATCGCCCAGGCACCCCTGCTGGTCCCGGAGACGCTGCCCGTGCAGCCCCTCCTGGAACTGCTGCGCAGCCAGCAGCCCATCGCCGTGGTCGTCGACGAGTACGGCGGCACGGCCGGCGTCGTCACCCTGGAGGACATCGTCGAGGAACTGGTCGGCGAGGTGCGCGACGAGCACGACGGCCTCGACCTGCCGGAACTCGCCGTCGCGCCGCCCGAGGACGGGCGCCCCGCGTGGGAGGCCGACGGAAGCTGCCGCGTCGACGTCCTGAAGCGGATAGGCCTGGACGTGCCCGAGGGGCCGTACGAGACCGTGGCCGGACTGGTCGCCGACCTGCTGGGCCGGATCCCCGCCCTCGGTGACCGCGCCGAGCTGCCGGGCTGGCGGCTCACCGTCCGCCAGGTCGGCCACTACCGCGCCGAGCGGGTCAGGCTCGTGAAGCTCGTGGACGCCCCCGCGCCGGCCGCGGAGGCGGTGCGATGAGCCTGCTCCAACTCCTGTTCGCGGCGCTGCTGGTGCTCGTCAACGGGTTCTTCGTCGGCGCCGAGTTCGCGCTCGTGTCCGTGCGCCGCAGCCAGATCGAGCCGCTGGGGACCGCCCGGGCGCGGCAGGTGCTCTACGGCCTCGAACGGCTGCCGCAGATGATGGCCGCGGCCCAGTTCGGGATCACCGTGTGCTCACTGACACTGGGCGCCGTCGCCGAGCCGACCGTGGCGCATCTGCTCGAACCGATGTTCGCTGCGGCGCACATCCCCGACGACTTGGTCCACCCGCTCGGCTATGTGATCGCGCTCGCGGCGGTCGTCTTCTTCCATCTGGTGATCGGCGAGATGGTGCCGAAGAACCTGGCGATGGCGGCCCCGGAGAAGGCCGCGCTGTGGCTGAGCC
This sequence comes from Streptomyces sp. NPDC093984, assembly GCF_044764595.1. Taxonomy (NCBI): domain Bacteria; kingdom Bacillati; phylum Actinomycetota; class Actinomycetes; order Kitasatosporales; family Streptomycetaceae; genus Streptomyces; species Streptomyces sp. NPDC093984. The sequence goes on from NZ_JBIWIM010000012.1 coordinate 157,269, forward strand.
CGGGCCTGGTGGCGTTCGCGCGGCTGTGCCGTCCGGTCACGGTCACGCTGAGCGCCTGCGCCCGGGTGATCCTCAAACTGTTCCGGGTCGAACCGAAGGACGAGGTCGAGGCCGCCTTCACCAGTGAGCAGCTCAACCAGCTCGTGGAGGACTCCGGCCAGGCGGGCCTGCTCGACCCCGAGGAGGCGGAGCGCTTGGAGGACGCCCTGGAGCTGGGCTCGCGCCCGGTCACGGACGTGCTCCTGGACCCGGACCTGCTGGTGACGGTCGAGCCCACGGTGACCCCGGGTGAGGTCGTGGCGCTCACCGCGCGCACGGGCTACTCACGCTTCCCCGTGGTCGCGGGGAACGGCGCCTTCATGGGCTATCTGCACGTCAAGGACGTCCTGGACCTCGAGGAATCCGAGCGGGCGGTGCCGCAGCAGCTCTGGCGGCCCATGACGACGCTCGCGGCGGAGCTCCCGCTGGACGACGCGCTCACGGTGATGCGCCGGGCGGCCACCCATCTGGCCCAGGTGGCGGACGCTTCCGGCCGGGTCCTGGGCCTGGTCGCGCTGGAGGACGTACTGGAGCTCCTGGTCGGCGAGGTCAGGGACCCGGCGCACCGGGAGGCTCCGCCTCAGCCGCGCATGGCGGAACCGAGGGAAGCGGTACCGAGCTGAGAAGGGTTTCCCGCGCCTCGTTCAGGGGCGCGGGGCCCCGTCGGTATGCGGCTCTGCCACGTGGACGCGACCAGCCGCGACAATCGGCGACGATCCGCGACCAGCCGCGGCGAACCCGCAGCCGCAGACGCGAAGGCTCGCCGGGCTGTTGGGCGCCGCTACAACCCCGAAGGATCCTGCGGCCCTCGGCCCGACAAGACCTCCCCATAGGCCTGCATCAGATCCGGCAACCGCAATGTCGACAAGTCGTCCCGCGACGGCATCCCCGGATAGCCACTCAGTCGAAGATCCCGATACGCACAACTCTTCTCGTACAGCGTCCGCAGGAACCGCCCGTTCCCGAGCTCGTCGATCCACCCCTGGTCCACCACATGCGCGGCGATGGACCGAAGCTCCTCCAGAGCCTCCTCGTCCCAGACGTCCCCGTTCTCGGCGGCCAGCACCTCTCCGATCGCCGTCAGCTCCAAGGGGCGGTACGAGGGAAAATCGACCCGCGTCGTGAAGCGCGAGGACAGTCCCGGGTTGGCGGCAAGCAACCGGTCCATCCCCTCGGGGTAGCCGGCGAGGATCACCACCAGGTGGTCCCGGTTGTCCTCAGCCCGCTTCAGCAGCACCTGAAGCGCCTCGTCCCCGTACGCGTCCCCCTTGCCGTATCCCGAGTTGGACAGCGAGTACGCCTCGTCCACGAACAGGACGCCGCCGATCGCCGAGTCGATCAGCTCGTTCGCCTTCACCGCCGTCTGGCCCAGGTACTCGCCGACCAGGTCCGCCCGCTGCGCCTCCACGAGGTGATCGCCGCCGAGCAGGCCGAGCGCGTAGAAGACCCGGCCCAGAATCCTCGCCACGGTCGTCTTGCCGGTGCCGGAGGGCCCCGAGAACACGAAGTGCCGTTTCGGCGGCTGGACGGGTAAGCCCTGGCCGGCCCGCAGCCGGGCCATGTTCAACTGCGCCGACAACGCCTTGACCTGGCGCTTGACCGGTTCCAGACCGACCATGCGCTCCAGCTCGGCCAGCGCATCCTCCAGCAGTGCCGGATCCGTGGGACCGGCCGGCCACGACTGCCCCGGTACCGAGGCGGCCTTCTCCCGCACGAGGTCGCCCTGCGCCGCCAGCGGACCGGTCGGCGGCGGTTCGGGATCGGACAGCTTCACGTCCCGGCCCTCGGCGCCGAAGAGCGGATCCAGGCCGTCCGGTGCCTCCAGCGTGTCGCCGCCTCCGGCGAGCGCCATCGCCGTCAGGTCGGTCGAGTCGTCGTACCCGTCGCCCTCGGCGATCGCGGCGAGCCGCGCCGAGGTGTCCATGAACGCCGGGTCCACCCGGTGCACGGCCCGGTAGAGGGGGAGCGCTGCCGCCGAGCGGCCCGTGCCCTCGTGCGCCCGGGCCAGCCAGTACCGCAGCTCCTTGCGCTGCGGCTGCTCGCTGCGGCAGCGCATCAGGGCGGCGGCGAGCAGCGGCTCGGCCTGCCCGTACATCTCCAGGCGGACCCGGGCCATGCCGCCGAACAGTCCGGCCTCTATGCCGAGCATGGGATCGTCGATCAGCGGATCGGTGTGCCGGACCAACTGCTCCCAGTCCTTGACCAGGTAGGCCCGGCAAGCGTGCAGAAAGCGCACCTGGGGGTCGGTGTCCACCGGCGGCAGGCCCGCCAGCGCGCGGTCCAGCTCCGGGACGTGGCGGCCGTCCAGCCAGTGCGAGGCGTGCGCGAGCAGCAGGTCGCGCGGGCTCTCCAACACCGGCTGCACCCACCAGCCCAGCCAGTACCAGGAGTTGAGGGTGCGCCGGTGTCGCGTCCGCTGCTCCCCGAAGCGGTCGCGGTGGCGGTACATCCTCAGCAGCGCGGTCGTCGTGTCGACGCGCAGCGCGTGCAGCCCGAGCCAGCCGTCGGCCATCCCCGGATCCATCCGGACCGCGGCGCGGAACTCCTCCTCCGCCTGCGGATAGGCGCCCATCGTGTAGGCGTCGACCCCTCGCAGCCAGGCGAGGTCGGCCGGGGCCTGAGGGCCCTGCGTGCCGAAGTCCATCACGTCCCCCACAAACCGTGCCCCCGTTGGTTCACCGCCGGGCCCGTGCCCGTCGGCCGCCTTGCTCGAACCGCTGTGCCGCGGACCGGAGTTGCCACGGTGCGCAGAGCAGCGTCCGAACGTCGCACCGAGAGGCATCGTACCTGCGGGGGAGGGGCGCACGAAGGGTGCCGTACGGGCCGTTCGCCGAGGTGGGAGCAGACGGGGCGCGCGGCGCGTGGTGACCGAGGGTGAGCGGATCACGCCTCTTGGCGCCCACGAAAGGTGCTGAGAGCAGAACGAAGCCCCCGATCACGGGGGAACAACCGGGGGCTTCGCGTCTGGGTGCGACTGCGAAAGCCGCACATTGAGAACGTAAGACCTGTACGGCCCCCCGGTCAAGCCGACTTGGGGCACTCGAGGAAGTTGCCCGGCGAGGGTTTTCACGAGTTCAGCACATTGCCGTGGGGTCGTCACTGTGAGTGAGTTCGTGGTCCGTCCCAGGAAGCCCGGCGGACCCGGAAAGCACCTCATATCCCTCCTGATTCTGACGCACCAGGAGGCAGGCGTGGGGTCGGGAGGGGTCCTCGGCGAAGTGCCGACGCTCCGCTTCGACCCAGCCGTCCCAGAAAGCGCGTTGTTCCTCGCCGTCCCGGGCCCGCCCGCGGGTCCACGCCTCCTCGCGCGCCAGGTCCATCCACAGCAGGCGGGCGAGATGCGGGCGCAGCGCCCGGCGGCCGGCGCCGACCCCCTCGATCAGGATCACGGGGGCGGGTGGCAGCGCACGGGCGGGACCGAAGCGCCGTGCGCGCCAGTCGTAGGGCCGGTAGTGCGCGGTCCGGCCGTGGCCGAGCGGCTCGATCACCTCCCGCAGCAGCCGGTCCGTCCAGGAGAACAGCTCCTCATGGGTGGCGATGTCGTCCAGGTGCAGCACGGGCGCGCCGCCGAGTGCGGCCGCCAAGTGTGCGGCGAACGTGGACTTCCCCGAGCCCGCGTGCCCGTCCACGCCGACGAGACGGACGGGGCCGCAGGAGGGCGGCAGGTGCTGAAGGCGGGACGCGAGAGCGTGAATGGCGATTCCCGGGCGAGAAGGTGTGTCGGCGTGTTTCGGCATGTTTTTCGAGGGGACAGCTTACCCGGGCGAATGGGCTGTCCCTCTTCGCGGAGAAAGCGGCCTCTCTCCGGAATTTTCCCTAGTTCGGGTTCGGTGCGAACGCGGGTGATTCGCCCCTCCGAATTCCCGCCCCCCATTCCCAGGAGACCGCCACAGGTCGGGACCAATATTGGTGGGCGCGTCGGCGGCCGAAGTGCTGGAAGAAGTCCGTGCGTGGCGGCCATAGTTGGCGCACACCGTGCGTCCGAACCGCTGCTTGAAGGACTCCTGGGGGTCACCCACCGATGACCAGAGCTTCAGAGCCGTCCCGCAGAACCATCCTCGCCGCGGCGGTAGCCACGGCCACGGCGGCCGGCACCGCGGGCCCGGCGGCCGCGGCCCCGCCGACCGCCCGGCCGACGAAAGCCTCACCGAGCCTCGTGGACTACCGCGCCTGGACCTCGTACCCCGACTGGCGAAGCGGCACCGCGCAGGGCGTTCGCGCCCTCGCCGGCCTCCGCCCCGGCTTGGTGATCGCCACGCCCGCCGGCCGTACCGACTACACCGACCCGCACACCGGAAAGTCCGCCACCTGGGAGTACGCCATCTGGACCTCCCCGGCGCACCGCCTCACCGTCCCGTCCACCGAGCTCGTCGCCTCCTGGAACGCGCACACCCCGGCCGGCACCTGGCTCCAGGTCGAACTGAAGGGCACCTACTCCGACGGCACGGACACTCCCTGGTACGTGATGGGCCGCTGGGCGGCCGGCGACCAGGACATCCGCCGCACCTCCGTGGACGGCCAGAGCGATGGCAGGAGCAACATCTGGACCGACACCTTCGCCGTCGCCGATCCCGCCTCGGGCCTGCGCCTGGTGTCGTACCGCCTGCGCCTGACCCTGTACCGCTCACCCGGCACACCGATCACGCCGACGGTGTGGCGGCTCGGCGCCATGGGCTCCGACATCCCCGACCGCTTCACCGTCCCGGCCTCCACGCCGGGCCTCGCCGAGGAACTGATCGTCCCGCGCTACTCGCAGGAGATCCACAAGGGCCAGTACCCGGAGTACGACAACGGCGGCGAGGCCTGGTGCAGCCCCACGTCCTCACAGATGATCATCGAGTACTGGGGGCGGCGGCTCACAACCGAACAACTGTCCTGGGTCAACCCGTCGTACGCGGACCCGCAGGTCTGCCATGCCGCCCGCTTCACCTACGACCACCAGTACCAGGGCTGCGGCAACTGGCCCTTCAACGCCGCCTACGCGGCGACGTTCAAGAACCTCCAGGCAGTGGTCACCCGGCTGTCCTCGCTCACCGACCTGGAGACGCTGATCGCTGCGGGCATCCCGGCCATCACCTCGCAGTCGTTCCTGAAGGAGGAGCTGACCGGGGCGGGGTACGGGACCGCGGGGCATCTGATGACCGTGATCGGGTTCACCGCCGACGGCGACGTGATCGCCAACGACCCGGCGTCGCCGAGCGACGAGGCGGTGCGGCGCGTGTACCGGCGGCGGGAGTTCGAGAACATCTGGTTGCGCACCAAGCGGTACAACGCCTCCGGCAAGGTCGCCTCCGGCACCGGCGGCGTCTGCTACCTGTACTTCCCGGCCCGTCCCACCTCGCGGCAGCGCAAGGCGCTGGCGGCGGTGGGCGTCCGCTGACGCGCGCCCACCGGCAAACCGGGCGGCACATTTCCCAACGGGTTCCGACTCTGCCGGCCGACTCCGCCGATCGGAGTCGAACATGCTGGTGGTGTCATTCTGCGATACTGCGGATGTCCCGCCGGTAGTTGGAGACTTGGGCCGAAATTGAAGAGCAGTCAACAGCGAGGTGCCGTGCGCCCCAAGGTGCGCGGTACCGATCGCTCCCTGGCGCGTCGCGCCGAACTCATCGCCATCGGACGGAAGTTATTCGCCGACACGTCCTACGACACGCTGTCGATGGATGACATCGCGCGCCATGCCCAGGTGGCGAAAGGGCTCATCTACTACTACTTCAAATCGAAACGCGGCTATTACCTCGCCATTGTCGAGGATTCGGTGGCCGACCTCGTGACCTCCGCGGCCGCCGGCCTGGACCTGCCGCCGGTGGAACGGGTGCACCGCACCATCGAGCGCTATCTGTGCTACGCCGAGCACAACCAGGCCGCCTACCGCACGATCGTCAGCGGCGGCGTGGGCTTCGACGCGCAGGTCCACGCCATCCGGGACGGGGTGCGCGAGGCGATCGTCACCACGATCGCCGAGGGGGCGTACGGGCGGCGCGACATCGCTCCGCTGGTGCGCACGGGACTGCTCGGCTGGGTGTGCGGCGTGGAGGGCGTGACCCTCGACTGGGTCGACCGCCCGGTACTGTCCCGCGACACGATGTGCGACCTGCTGGCGAAGACGCTGGGCGGCACCCTGCGCGCGATCGAGGAACTGGAACCCGCGTACCCGGCCCCGCCCCCGGCCCGCCGGCCGACCTGACCGCAACGGGAGGACTGGCCGACCTGACCCCACCGGGAGCACTGATCGACAACGGGAGGACTGATCGGCAACGGGAGGACTGATCGACCCCGAAGCGGTCCCACCCGGGTGCCGGCGAAGCCTTCACGGGCCGGTTCACGGCGAGCGGAGACGGCCTGGGGACAAGACCCCTCCGTCGGATGTCGATCACGCCGCGGCAGGGCATCCGCTTTCTTGAAGTAAGCGGTCGTTAACCGGTGACGTCATGCCTCCGATCGGGCATACTCCAAGCGCCACAGCCGCTGGTCAGCCGCCTCCGCGACCCGGAGCGGCGAGCATCGGCCAGGCTCAGTGAGACCCGGCGGCGCCGCCCCACCCAAGGCGCATGTCCGCCGACGTGCCCAAGAGGGAGGAGAGCGTCGCCATGCCCGACCGCGCCCCGCAGCCGGTGGACCGACAACTGCCCACGGACGAGGCCCGGGATCTGATCTCGCTCGTCCGTGACATCGCGCAGCGTGAGATCGCCCCGAAGGCGGCCGAGGAGGAGCACTCCGGGCACTTCCCGCGCGAGACCTTCCGCCTGCTCTCCGACTCCGGACTGCTCGGCCTGCCGTACGACTCAGAGTACGGCGGTGGTGACCAGCCCTACGAGGTCTACCTGCAGGTCCTCGAGGAGCTGGCCGCGGCCCGCCTCACCGTCGGCCTCGGCGTCAGCGTCCACACCCTGGCCTGTCATGCCCTCGCGCACTACGGCACCAAGGAACAACAGCTGGAACACCTGCCCGCGATGCTCGGCGGGGGTCTCCTGGGCGCCTACTGCCTCTCCGAGCCGTCGTCCGGATCGGATGCCGCGTCCCTGCGGACCAAGGCCGTCCGGGACGGCGACCACTGGGTGATCAACGGCACCAAGGCATGGATCACTCACGGAGGCATCGCCGACTTCTACACCGTGATGGCGCGCACCGGCGAGGAGGGCCCCCGCGGGATCACCGCGTTCCTCGTCCCCGGCGACGCCGAGGGGCTGAGTGCCGCGGCGCCCGAGAAGAAGATGGGCATGAAGGGGTCGCCCACCGCACAGGTCCACTTCGACGGGGTGCGCGTGCCCGAAGAGCGGCGCATCGGCGACGAGGGACAGGGCTTCGCTATCGCGCTGTCCGCGCTCGACTCCGGGCGGCTCGGCATCGCGGCCTGCGCCATCGGCCTGGCCCAGGCGGCCCTGGACGAGGCCGTCGCGTACGCCACCGGGCGCCGGCAGTTCGGGCGGCCGATCTCGGACTTCGAGGGGCTGCGCTTCCTGCTCGCCGACATGGCGACGCAGATCGAGGCGGGCCGGGCGCTGTACCTGGCGGCGGCACGGCTGCGCGACGCCGGGCGGCCGTTCGCCAAGCAGGCGGCCATGGCCAAGCTGCACTGCACCGACACGGCGATGAAGGTCACCATCGACGCCGTCCAGGTGCTCGGCGGGTACGGCTACACCGTGGACTTCCCGGTCGAGCGCTATATGCGGGAGGCCAAGGCGCTGCAGATCGTCGAGGGGACGAACCAGATCCAGCGCATGGTCATCGCCCGTCACCTCGCTGGTCCCGAGTCCCGCTGAACGACTCCTGGCCCGCCGCGAGCCGGCGCGGGCCGGCCGGCGGCGCCGCGAGCCGCACCCACTCCGGGTCGTGGCGCCCCGGGAGCGTGCGGCCGCGGTCGGCCCAGGTGCGCATCAGCGCGCGGTAGATGGGCGGATCCTGCGGCTGCGGCGGTGGCAGCGTCGCAGCCGGTACCGGAATGAACACCGGCCGCCGGGGTCCGGTCGCCGAATAACTGGGGCTCATGCATGGAGCAACGCCCCGAGGCCCGCCGAGGTCACCGACCCCGCTAATCGAGCGTGAGTTCCGCGGCGGAACCCCTGGGGAACCGCCGCTGCTCGCGACGTGTCAGGCGGCCTGGCGGCGCAGTGTCGCCATGCGGAGCGGGCGCGAGCCCGGACCGCCGACGTGCGAGAACGGCTGCGTGCGCCAGTCGAGCCCCTGAGGGAGGGTCAGCAGCAGGGCGGTGTCCTGCTCCTGGGGCTCCAGGGACTCGTCCGCCGGGCGGGCGTCGGCCGCAGCACGGCCCGTACCGGAGCAGACCGTGAGACCGAACGGGTTCCACGGCGAGGCGCACAGCGCGTGCTCGGGCAGGACCTCCTCGTCCGCCAGGAGCGCGATGGGCTGCGCGCAGTCCGGGCAGATCACCCGGTACATCTCGAAGGTGTCGTACGCGTCGAACTCCTCGCCGTCGAGGGCGTCGGGTTCGACGCACTCCGGCTCGGGCTCGATGACCGGCTGCTGCCGCTTGGGCACGGTGCGACCAGGGCGCTTGGGATTCTGCATGGGTTTCTCCCCCTCGGGCTGGGCCGACAAGGCACTGCGGCCTCGACCACAGCAAGCACTTCCCGTCCCGTCTCCGGGGTAATCACGAGAGCATCACGAAGCCTGGCCGGACACTGTGGCGTTCGTCACATGCCACTCGCAGGTGCCTCGCGTGGCCGCGGATCACCCGGGCGGCTCACGGACCGCTCTCACCAACATCACAAACCGGGTATGACCTGCGCTGCTGAGGTATCCGGGAGTCAGGGCGCACTGTAGGTTCTAGCGCCATGGAGGAGCTGGACCGACAGATCGTGCAGCTGCTCGTCAAGGACGGGCGGATGAGCTACACCGACCTGGGCAAGGCCACGGGCCTGTCCACATCGGCCGTGCACCAGCGGGTGCGCCGGCTCGAGCAGCGGGGCGTCATCCGCGGGTATGCCGCCGTCGTCGACCCCGAGGCCGTCGGCCTGCCGCTGACCGCCTTCATCTCGGTGAAGCCGTTCGACCCCAGCGCCCCCGACGACATCGCCGAACGCCTCGCGGGCGTCCCGGAGATCGAGGCCTGCCACAGCGTGGCGGGCGACGAGAACTACATCCTCAAGGTCCGCGTGGCCACGCCGCACGAACTGGAGGAGCTGCTCGCCCGGCTGCGGACCCTCGCGGGGGTGTCGACGCGCACCACCGTGGTCCTGTCCACCCCGTACGAGGCACGTCCGCCCCGGATCTGATCGACCTCCCTGCGGGGCGTCCCCCGCCAGGGGCGACACTGTTGCCCATGAGTGAGCGCACCGCCGAGCCCAAGACCGTCCTCCTGCGCCGTGGAGAGGTCCACAGCCCCGCCGATCCCTTCGCCACCGCGATGGTCGTGGAGGCCGGACATGTCGCCTGGGTCGGTTCCGAGGGCGCGGCCGACGCCTTCGCGGACGGCGTCGACGAAGTGATCGACCTCGACGGGGCCCTCGTCACTCCCGCGTTCACCGACGCGCACGTGCACACCACCGCCACCGGCCTCGCGCTCACCGGCCTCGACCTGTCCGGCGCCCCGTCCCTGACGGCCGCCCTCACCCTCGTACGGGACTTCGCCGCCGCCCGGCCGGACGACCGGGTCCTGCTGGGCCACGGCTGGGACGCGGCACGCTGGCCCGAACGGCGGGCGCCCCGACGGGAGGAGCTCGACGAGGCCACCGGTGGGCGCCCCCTGTATCTCAGCCGCATCGACGTCCACTCGGCCGTCGTCACCAGCGCCCTGCTGGACCTCGCCCCGGGCGTGCGCGACAAGGCCGGCTTCACGGACGGCGAGCCGCTGACCCGCGACGCCCACCACGCCGTACGGGCCGCCGCGTTCGCCGCTGTCACCCCCGCCCAGCGCACCGAGGCCCAGCGCACCGCCCTCGCCCACGCCGCCTCCCTCGGCATCGGCTCGCTCCACGAGTGCGCGGGCCCAGAGATCTCCTCCCAGGACGACTTCACCGGGCTGCTGCGCCTCGCCGCCGAGGAAGCCGGGCCGCGCGTCGTCGGCTACTGGGCCGAGCAGGACGTCACCAAGGCCCGGGAGCTGGGTGCGCTCGGCGCCGCGGGCGACCTCTTCGTCGACGGCGCCCTCGGCTCGCACACCGCCTGTCTGCACCAGCCGTACGCGGACGCCGCCCACACCGGCACCGCCTACCTGGACGCCGCCGCGGTCGCCGCGCATGTCGTCGCGTGCACCGAGGCCGGGCTGCAGGCGGGGTTCCACGCCATCGGCGACGCCGCCGTCACGGCCGTGGTGGAAGGGATGCGCGCCGCCGCCGAGAAGGTGGGCCCGGCCCGGATCCGCGCCGCCCGCCACCGCGTCGAGCACGTCGAGATGCTTAACCCCGAGACCATCGCGGCCTTCGCCGAACTGGGCCTGACCGCCTCCGTCCAGCCCGCCTTCGACGCGCTGTGGGGCGGCGAGGACGGCATGTACGCCGAGCGCCTCGGCGCCGCCCGGGCCCGCACGCTGAACCCGTTCGCGGCCCTGCTGCGCGCCGGCGTCCCGCTGGCGTTCGGCTCCGACAGCCCGGTGACCCCCCTCGACCCCTGGGGCGCGGTCCGCGCGGCGGCGTTCCACCGCACCCCCGAGCACCGGGTCTCCGTACGCGCCGCGTTCACCGCGCACACGCGCGGCGGCTGGCGGGCGATCGGACGGGACGACGCGGGCGTGCTGGTACCGGGCGCCCCCGCGGACTACGCCGTGTGGCGCACCGACGCACTCGTCGTCCAGGCCCCCGACGACCGGGTGGCCCGCTGGTCCACCGACCCCCGCTCCGGCACCCCCGGACTGCCCGATCTGACCCCCGGGACCGACCTTCCTGTCTGCCTGCGCACCGTGGTCGGAGGCCGGACCGTGTTCGTAGGGCCGGGCGAGTGATCTCCTGGGGTGGCGCGGCGGCGACGAGCCGTCAGAACCCCGTCGTGCGACCTGCGTATCCTCCGCTGTGACCAGGCCCTTCGCCGAAGACCCGCAGGTGGGGCGGCTGTTGACAGTGAGGCGCGGAGGGCCGGTAGGTTCGGCCGGGTCCACCACCGAATCGTCCGACCGGGGAACCTCCGCGCAGTCGCCCGAGCGCCGCTGGGTCAGGGATGGTGTGCCGCGCCGGCGCATCACCACTGGGAGCCAGGCTCAGCGCCCGCGCCACGGCGAGGGCAACGTTCCGGTCGGTCGGCAGGGTGTGACCCGGGTGGGGCCCGGACGTCCAGTAGACAACGGCTTTCGGTCGATCCGCAGCCAGCGGGTCCCAGGTCGGCCCGAAGGGCGCCGGGCCCCGATCCGCAGCCGCCCTGGCCGTGGCGCGCACTGGACCTGCTCTCGAAACCCCGTGGGCACCAGTGCGATCGGCCCGTGCATGCCGTCGGCGCGACGGGCATTCTTACCCGACTCTTATGGAATCGACACCTCCAAACGAACCCGCGGTGGCGGAGGCCCATCCCGCGACCACTATGGTGGACCTCTGCGTACGGATGTGAAGGGGCAGCAGTGAACCACGGCGACGGGACCCTCGGGGCATCGGCCCAGGGCAAGCAGTTCGGTCCGCTCGGCACCGCCTTGGTGATCATTCCGACCTACAACGAGGCGGAGAACATCAAGACGATCGTCGGCCGAGTGCGGTCGGCGGTGCCCGAGGCGCACGTCCTCGTGGCCGACGACAACAGCCCCGACGGCACCGGCAAGCTCGCGGACGAACTCGCGGCCGAGGACGATCACGTCCACGTCATGCACCGCAAGGGCAAGGAAGGGCTGGGCGCCGCGTACCTCGCCGGCTTCCGCTGGGGTCTGGAGCACGACTACGGCGTCCTCATCGAGATGGACGCCGACGGCTCCCACCAGCCGGAGGAGCTGCCGCGCCTGCTGACCGCGCTCAAGAGCGCGGACCTGGTGCTCGGCTCCCGGTGGGTGCCGGGCGGGCGGGTCGTGAACTGGCCGAAGTCCCGCGAGTTCCTCTCCCGCGGCGGCAGCACCTACTCGCGTCTGGCCCTCGGCCTCTCGCTGCGCGACATCACCGGCGGCTACCGCGCCTTCCGCCGCGAGACCCTCGAGGGCCTCGGGCTCGACGAGGTGGCCTCGCAGGGGTACTGCTTCCAGGTCGACCTGGCGCGCCGCGCGGTCAAGGCCGGGTTCCACGTCGTCGAGGTGCCGATCACGTTCGTGGAGCGCGAGCTCGGCGACTCCAAGATGAGCCGGAACATCGTCGTGGAGGCGCTGTGGCGCGTCACGGCGTGGGGCGCGGAGGAGCGTTTCGGCAAGGTCCTGGGCCGAGGCAGGAAGACGCGCCGGTAGGGACGCGGGCGGCGTCACGGGCGCCGCTGAACGCCCCTTATCCCGCACTGAGCCGGGTCCGGGCACACTGGGAGCATGACGACTGGCGCTTCGACCTCTCCCCGCACCACGACCCGGCCCCGCCGCTCCCGGTTGCGCACCTTCCTGCCGCTGGGCGTCGCCGCGTGGCTGGTCCTGGAGATCTGGCTGCTGACCGTGGTCGCCGGTGCGACCAGCGGGTTCACGGTCTTCCTGCTGCTGGTCGCCGGCCTGGTGCTCGGCTCCGTGGTCATCAAGCGAGCGGGCCGCCGCGCCTTCAGGAACCTGAACGAGGCGCTGCAGAGGGGCGGCTCCCCGTCGAGGTCCGGCGGCAACGGCCTGATGGTGCTCGGCGGCCTGCTGCTGATGCTGCCTGGCCTGGTCTCCGACGCGGCGGGCCTGCTCCTCCTGCTCCCGCCGGTCCAGAAGGCGGTCGGCCGATACGCGGAGCGCACGATCGACCGCACACTCCGCCGGTCCGCGTACGGCAGCTTCGGTGACGCCTTCCAGCAGGCTCGTATGCACCGCCCCGACGGGAAGGTCGTCCAGGGTGAGGTCATCAGGGACGAGCCCGCGGACACCTCGGGGGAGCCCCGCCCGCCCCTGCCCCGCTGACTTTCCGGGCCGGGGGCGGAGCCCCGTGGACGCCCGACCCACCCGCGCCGGACAACAAGACAGGGGCCCCGTGAACAAAACAGTGGGCGCCGTACGTCACAAAGACGTACGGCGCCCACTGACTGGCACGCACAGTATTCCGCCCGATCCCCGGAGGGATTACGCGGACTTGCGGCTGTCCCGCGGATGCACCGCGATGTTCATCGCGCCGGACCGCAGAACCGCGAGACGCTCCTCGAGGACCTCTTCGAGCTCCTCACGGGTGCGCCGCTCCATCAGCATGTCCCAGTGCGTACGCGCGGGCTTCGCCTTCTTCTCCTCCGGACCTTCGCCGTCCACCAGGAGCGCCTGGGCACCGCAGACCTTGCACTCCCACTCCGGCGGGATCTCCGCCTCGACCGAGAAGGGCATCTCGAACCGGTGCCCCTTCTCGCATGCGTACTCCACGGCCTGGCGCGGAGCCAGGTCGATGCCGCGGTCCGTCTCGTAGCTGGTCACCACGAGGCGCGTGCCGCGAAGAGCTCGCTCACTCATGAATCGTGCCTCCCGGGCTTGTCGCCCACAGGACAGGTGTCGCTGTCGTCGTCATCCGGTCAACGTCCGGTCGGCGGTAAAGATTCCCGTTCCGAGTCCCGTTCCGGGTCATGCGTCGCCGTCGTAGCCGCCCCTTGTTGTACCCACCGGCGCCCGGTTTGTCACATCTGCTAGCAGATGTCACCCAGCGTTTCGGCTCCTTTGACGCGCAGTAACGGTACGCCTGGCAGGCCAAACGCGTACACTACCGCCCTTTGCGCTCGGACGCTAAATCCTCTCGGGCACCGGATTGCCCGCGTCGCGCACCGCCTCGCGTACCGGAACCCGGGCCAGCAGCACGAACCCGAGGACGAAGAACGCCACCAGCGAGATGATCGCGTCCCGGTAGCTTCCCGTCAGCTGGTACGTGACCCCGAACAGGAGCGGGCCCAGCCAGCTCATGCCGCGGTCGCTCATCTCGTACGCGGAGAAGTACTCGGCCTCCTTGCCGGGTGGGACCAGATGTGAGAAAAGCGACCGGGACAGCGCCTGGCTGCCGCCGAGGACCAGCCCGATGCAGGCCGCCAGCGCGAAGAACCCGGCCGGCGCGCCCGCGGGCAGGAAGAAGCCGGCGGCGAGCGTCGCCGTCCAGGCGACCAGCGAGCCGAGGATCGTGCGCTTGGCGCCGTACGTCCGGGCCAGCCGGCCCATGCCCAGCGCGCCGCCCACCGCCAGCAGCTGCACCAGCAGCACGGCGGCGATCAGCGTCGACTGACCGAGGCCCAGTTCCTGGGAGCCGTACACCGAGGCCTGAGAGATCACCGTCTGGATGCCGTCGTTGTAGATGAGGTACGCCAGCAGGAAGGCGAGGGTGAGCGGGGTGCGGCGCATGTCCCGGACGGTCGCGGCGAGTTGCCGCCAGCCGTGCACCGCCTCAGCCGTCGACGTCGTACGGCGGTCGCGCAGGCGGCTGAGCGGGATCAGCGTGAAGGCGCCCCACCACAGGCCCGCCGAGGCCAGGCAGATGCGGACCGCCGTCGACTCCGAGACGCCGAAGGAGTCGTGGGCCGTGAAAAGGACCAGGTTCGCGATCAGGACCAGCGAACCGGCCGCGTAGCCGAAGGCCCAGCCGCGCGAGGAGACCGCGTCGCGCTCCTCGGGCGGGGCGATCAGCGGCAGATACGAGTTGTAGACCACCATCGAGACGGCCACCGACGCGTTCGCGACGATCAGCAGCAGGCCACCGAGCAGATACCGGTCACCGTCAAGGAAGAACAGGCCCGTCGTGGCCGAGGCGCCCAGGTACGCGCACAGAGCGAGCAGCGGCTTCTTGCGGCCGGTGCGGTCGGCCGCCGCGCCCGCGAGCGGCATCACGAGAATCGCCACGACGACCGAGGCCGAGACGCAGTAGGCGAAGAACGAGCCGGCGCGCACCGGAACGCCCAGCGGGTGGACGTATCCGTCCGGGTCCGCCGCCGACTTGGCCACCGAGGTGAGATAGGGACCGAGGAACACCGTCAGCACGCTCGTCGAGTAGACCGAGCACGCCCAGTCGTAGAAGTACCAGCCGCGTTGTTCGCGCCGCCGCTCGGCGGCCTCGTCGCCGGCCTGTGCCCGCACGGTGTCGGTGCCCACCCGTGCCCTCGCTTCCCCGTGGAACGTGATCGTGCGCGGGGCGTTCAGACCCAGGTGCCCCGTTCTTCGAGGACCTTGCGCAGTGTGTCGATGTGATCGGTCATGATGCCATCCACTCCCAGGTCCAGGAGCCGGTGCATGCGATCGGGTTCGTTGATCGTCCACACGTGCACCTGCAGTCCGAGCGCGTGGGCGGTGCGCACGAAGCGGTGGTCGACCACGGGGACGCCCGACTGGGACACCGGCACCTGGGCGGCGACCGCCGAGCGGCGCACCGCCGCCGGGATGCCCCAGGAGCGCAGCCGCAGGTTGAGGACACCGCGGGTGCCGTACGACGTCGCCAGGCGCGGTCCGGCCAGGCGCTGGGCGCGCACCACGCGTGCCTCGGAGAACGAGCCGACGCAGATGCGGTCCCAGGCGTCGGTGCGCTCGATCAGGTCCAGCAGGGGCCGCAGCGCGGGCTCCGCCTTGACGTCCACGTTCCAGCGCACATCCGGGAACTCCTCCAGCGCGTCCTCCAGGAGGGGCACCGGCTCGCTGCCCGCCACGCGCGCGTGCCGCACGTCCTCCCAGGGCAGGTCGGCGATCCGGCCCGCGCCGTCGGTCACCCGGTCCAGGGTCGCGTCGTGGAACGCCACCAGCTTCCCGTCGGCCGTGGCGTGCACGTCCGTCTCGATATAGCGGTAGCCCGCCGCCACCGCGCGCCGGAACTGCGCCATGGTGTTCTCCAGGCCGTGGGCCGCCCCGCCCCGGTGGGCGAAGGCGATCGGGCCGGGATGGTCGAGGTAGGGGTGGCGTATGAGGGTGGTCACGGACGCAGTATCGCGCGCTCCGGTTGCCCGGCGGCAACGACCGTGCTGCGCCCCGATGCCGCGGGGGCGGCGAACACGCGCAGGAAGAACTGGGCGAGCGGTCCGATGGACAGCGCGTACACGATGGTGCCGATCCCGACGGTGCCGCCGAGGGCGAAGCCGGTCGCGACGACGGTGATCTCCACGGCTGTGCGGATCAGCCGGATCGAGCGGCCCGTGCGCCGGTGCAGTCCCGTCATCAGGCCGTCTCGGGGGCCGGGACCGAAGTCGGCGGCGATGTAGAGGCCGGTCGCCACGCCGTTCAGCACCACGCCCGCGACCACGAGGGCCACGCGGACCGCCAGTGAGCGCACCTCGGGGAGCACGGCCAGGGTGGCGTCCATGGCGAAACCGATCACCAGGACGTTGGAGATGGTGCCGAGTCCCGGACGCTGCCTCAACGGGATCCACAGCAGCAGGACGGTCGCGCCCACGATCGTCAGTACGACACCCATGCTGAGCCCGGTGAGCTCGGACAGACCCTGGTGCAGGACGTTCCACGGCTCCAGGCCGAGACCCGCCTTCACCAGGAGTGCGGAGCTCGCGCCGTAGAGGGCGAGACCGGCGTAGAGCTGGAGCATCCGCCGCCCGAGACGGCTCCTCATGGACTTGTCAATGGACCGGTCGCTCGGCGAGTCGGCAGACAAAACGTGCCCCCCTGTGGTGGTAGTGGCCTGACGCATGTCACTCTGTGGCTTGGAAAGACAAGCCATCCATGGCCAATTCCGGGAAGGTGGACTGGGACTCATGGCGCAGTGGACCTCGGCGGTGGGGGCGGCACAGCTGGCCCGGCTGCTCACCTCCCAGCAGGACCGCCCCGCGGGCCCCGGCAGCCGCCGCCCGCCCGCGTACCGGGCGCTCGCGGACGGCATCCGGCTGCTCGTGCTGGAGGGCCGGGTACCGGTCGCCGCCCGGCTGCCCGCCGAGCGGGAGCTGGCGCTCGCCCTGTCGGTGAGCCGTACCACGGTCGCGGCCGCGTACGAGGCGCTGCGCACCGAGGGTTTCCTGGAATCCCGCCGCGGAGCGGGCAGCTGGACCGCCGTCCCGGCCGGGAACCCGCTGCCGGCGCGCGGCCTCGAACCCCTCCCGCCCGAGGCGCTCGGCTCGATGATCGACCTGGGCTGTGCCGCGCTGCCCGCGCCCGAGCCCTGGCTCACCCGCGCCGTGCAGGGTGCCCTCGAGGAACTGCCGCCGTACGCACACACGCACGGCGACTACCCGGCGGGCCTGCCCGCGCTGCGGTCCATGCTCGCCGACCGCTACACGGCGCGCGGCATCCCGACCATGCCCGAGCAGATCATGGTCACCACCGGAGCCATGGGCGCGATCGACGCGATCTGCCACCTGTTCGCCGGGCGCGGTGAGCGCATCGCCGTCGAGTCGCCGTCGTACGCCAACATCCTCCAGCTGATGCGGGAGGCGGGCGCCCGGCTCGTTCCCGTCGCCATGGCCGAGGGGCTCGGCGGCTGGGAGCTCGACCGCTGGCGCCAGGTGCTGCGCGAGGCCGCACCGCGGCTCGCCTACGTCGTCGCCGACTTCCACAATCCGACGGGCGCGCTCGCCGACGAGGACCAGCGCCGCCGCCTGGTGGAGGCGGCCCGCTCCGCCGGGACGGTCCTGGTCGTCGACGAGACGATGAGCGAGCTGTACCTCGAGGAGGGGCTCGAGATGCCGCGCCCGGTGAGCACCTTCGACCCGGCGGGCTCGACCGTCATCACCGTCGGCTCGGCGAGCAAGGCGTTCTGGGCGGGCATGCGCATCGGGTGGGTGCGGGCCGCCCCCGATGTCATCCGCAGCCTGGTCGCGGCCCGCGCCTACGCCGACCTGGGCACCCCGGTCCTTGAGCAGCTGGCCGTGAACTGGCTGCTGAGCACGGGCGGTTGGGAGCAGGCGGTGGAACTGCGGCGCGGCCAGGCCCGGGAGAACCGGGACGCCCTGGTCGCCGCGGTGCGCAAGGAGCTGCCGACGTGGGAGTTCTCGGTGCCCCGGGGCGGCCTGACGCTGTGGGTGCGCACCGGCGGCCTCTCGGGCTCCCGTCTCGCGGAGGCCGGGGAACGGGTCGGGGTCCGGGTGCCGTCGGGGCCGCGGTTCGGTGTGGACGGCGCCTTCGAGGGCTATGTGCGACTGCCGTTCACGGTGGGCGGCGCGGTGGCGGAGGAGGCGGCGGTGCGTCTGGCGGCCGCGGCCCGCCTGGTCCAGACGGGCGCGTCGGGGCCGGCGGAGGCTCCACGGACGTTCGTGGCCTGATCAGGGGCATGGTGCGGGACTGCGGTCAGCCCTCCACGGCCAGTGCCTCCGTCGGGACCGACTCGACCGGTGCGCCGCGGTCGGCCGGCTTCTCGCAGTCGATCGGAGCGCCGGGGGCGATCGGTGTGCTCGGGGCGATCGGTGTGCTCGGCGCGATCGGTTCGCTGGGGGCGCTCGGTTCGCTGCGGCGGGGCAGCAGGGCGAGGACCGCCTGTCGCTGCTGTTCGCCGGCGGTGTCGTCGTACGGGTCCGGGGTGGCCGGTACCTGGAGGCGGTGGACCGGGCCCGAGCCCAGTCGGGCGTAACCGCGGCCGGGCGGCACGTCCTTGACGGGGGTGGTGTGCGGCGGGGCGCCGAGCACCGCCTGCAGCTCGCCGGGGGCCACCGGGCCGAGCGCCACGCGCGCGCGGGTGTGCTGCAGGACCGCGTCGGACAGGGCGTCCAGGGCGTCCACCTGCTCGGCGACCACCACCGTGACGTTCGCCGCGCGGCCGTGCCGCAGCGGCACCTGGAGCAGGGCCTGGGGGTCGGGGCGGCCGTCGGCGGCGGCGAGAGGCCCGAGGACGGTCGGCCGGTCCAGCAGAATCCACAGCGGGCGCCTGACGTCGTCCGGCGGGGGGTGACCGGCCTGCCGGGCACGGTTGGCGGCGATCAGCCGCCGCTCCGTCTCATGGGTGGCCCACTCCAGGCTCGCCGCCGCCCCCGCGAGCCCGGACTCCACCGCCAGCACCCCGTCCCGGCCTGTCAGGAACGCGTACTCCCCGGCGCCACCACCCTCGACGATCAGCACGTCCCCGTGCTGCAGCGCCTGCAGGGCGATGGAGCGCACCAGCGTCGTCGTGCCGCTGCCGGGTGTGCCCGCGATCAGCAGGTGCGGCTCGGCGCACCGCGGGCCGGTGCGCCACAGCACCGGAGGCACGTCGCGTCGCTCCTCGCCGTGGGTGAGGGGGAGCGTGCGCTGGACGCCGGTGGGGTCGGTGAAGCCGAGGACCGTCTCGCCCGGGGCGGTCACGAAGCGCTGCGCGGCGATGTCGGTGGGCAGGGGAGGCAGCACGGTGACCGTCAGTTCGTTGCCTTCCTCGTCCCAGGCGAAGTGGTACTCGCGGTCCCGTCCCGACTTGGCGTGCAGGAGCTGTTCGATCCTGGCCCGTGACTCGGGCTCGCCGTCGGTGAAGTAGGCGGGATACCGGATGACGAGGCGGGAGACGCGGCCGGTGTCGTCGAACTCGCAGGAGGAGAAGGCCCGGGCGAAGTCCCCGCCGTGCGCGTACAGCGGAGCCGGGTCCTCGGCGGCCGAGAAGTACGGCACCAGAGCCTCGTACAGCGCGCCCAGCCGCTTGGCCTGCGCGGGGTCCGGGCCCGGGGGTGCCGTCGGCCTGTTTTCCCGGCCCTTCCAGGCCGACGCCGCCATCAACGTGATGGCGGCGAGCAGCGGCCCGTACGGCACCAGCGCCACGACCAGGATCACCGAGGCCACCAGGAAGAGCAGCGGCCCCCGCCGGTCCTTCGGTGTGTCCGCCCACGTGCGCCGCCCGGCCGCGGCCAGCCGGCGCAGGCCACGCGTGATGGTGATCACCGGGTGGAGGACGTCGGTGGCGCCGCCGGCCGCCGCCCGCGCCAGCTCCCGGCTGCGGGCGATCCGGTCGCCGCCGTTGCTCAGAATGCGGGGAAGGGGACGCCGAGCCACGTCGTTCTCCTGGGGGTGTGTGCGGACGGGAGCCGGGTCAGAAGTTGAGCCCGCCGAGGAGGCCCGCGAGACTCGCCCCGCCGGCCTTGATGCTGGGGGCGATGGCGGTGCTCGAGAGGTAGAACCCGAAGAGCGAGCAGACCGTCGCGTGGGAGCCCTTCAGGCCGTCCTTGCGGAAGAAGAGGAAGACGATGGTGCCGAGCAGCACGACGCCCGAGATGTTCAGAATCATTGCTCTCTCCTGGTTCGTGGGGACAGTCACCATGAGTCCTTCCAGGCTCACAGAATGTATCCATACGATAAAAGGTGCAACTGGGTGAAATTCACCGGATTTCCTTCGGTCGGCGGAGTCGCCTCCGTCCCTTGACCAGCCCTGACGCCCGCCACGGGACTCGTCGTGATCTTTGCCGAGTACGGGGCCGGTCATGTGACGCGGAAGCCAGTACGCTGGCGATTCACCCGTACGGGGCACCAGTACCGGAACCCGCGGGGCGTCAGTACCAGCAGCCGTAGTGGAGAGGCGGTCCGGCCGATGAGTGAAGCCCCCGACCCCGAGGTCGTGGAGCTCGCGACCAAGATCTTCGATCTGGCGCGGCGAGGCGAGACCGAGACGCTCGCGGCATACGTCGACGCGGGCGTTCCGGCCAACCTCACCAACGACCGCGGTGACACCCTGGTGATGCTCGCCGCCTACCACGGCCACGCCGACGCCGTCCGGGCCCTGCTCGAGCGCGGCGCGGAGGCGGACCGGGCCAACGACCGAGGCCAGACACCGCTCGCCGGAGCCGTCTTCAAGGGCGAGGCCGAGGTCATCCGGGTCCTCCTGGACGGCGGTGCCGACCCGGCCGCGGGGACGCCCTCGGCGATCGACACCGCCAAGATGTTCGGCAAGGCGGACCTGCTCGAACTGTTCGGCGCACACTGATCCGAACACACTGACCAGCGGAAACGACGAAAACGGGGGAGGCGGTACCGGACCGCCCGAAATAAGGTCGCGGCAGCGAGAGAGCCCGGGTCATCATGACGTCGTGATTCACGGACGCGACGGCCGGGCAGGTGATGCCGCACCGCGCGGACCGTGATCGGTCCCCACGGGCCACCAACGAGAGGCAGAGGAAAATGGTCTTCAGCGAGCAAGAGACGGCGGGCGCCCCGACGTGTTGTCACGCGGCCAGGTAATGCGTGTCCCCCGGTTGCGTCGACGCTTGATGTGAGGCTGTTTCCCATGTTCGAACCGGTCATAGCGCCCAGCGGTACGCTGCTCGGCCTGCTCCAGAGGGGCCGCGGCGACGGCACACTGCACGCGCTCACCGCCCCCCGCGCCGAGGCGCTCGCGGCCCTCGACCACTGTGTGCTGCGCGACCCCCGCCACGACTGGCAGGTGGAGAACCGCTCCCTGTACTACGCCCGGCTCTACCTCGACCTGGGCGGTGAGCTGGACGCCATCGAGGCGCACCTGTTCAGCGCCGAGGACGTCCTCGATGCGGACGAGTGCCGCACCGGACTCGCCCTCGCCGTCCTCGGGCACCTCGCCTCGTACGGCAGGCGCGACGCGCTCCAACTGCTGCGCAGGTACGCAGCCTCGGGCACCAACTGGGCCTGGGCCCTGGACGAGCTCGCCCTGCGCGACGACGACGCGGGCCTGCGCGCCCTGGCCGCTCCCGTCCTGGCACGCTTCCCGGCCGACCCCGAGGGCGAGGCCGAACTCGCCGCCGCCGTCCGGGACGCCTTCGAACCGCGGCCCTGGCGGCTCTGGGCCGACGACCCCCGGGAATCCATCGCCTCGCGCGTGCGTGCCGCACAGGAGGCCGGCTGTTTCGACCGCTGGCAGCGGCAGCTGCGGTCCCAGGGACCTCGCCCGGGGTGGAGCGTGCAGGCCGTCTTCGACTGGGCCCAGCAGGGCATCGAACGTGGTGCCGCGCTGCACGTGCCCGCCGCGCGCTGCCTCACCGCAGTCGCCGGCCCCGAGGACCGCGCCGAGATCGTCGAGGCCGCCCGCTCGGGCGGCGACGGGGCCCGCTCGACGGCCCTGCGGTACCTCGCCGACAGCAACGATCCGGACGCCCTCGAGCTCATCGAGAATGCCGTGACCACGGGTTCCGCGTTCGTCGTCGACGCGGCCGTGGACGCCTTCGAACGCATGCGCAGTCTCGCCGCCGTGGACCGCGCACGGCGCTGGGCCCGCCGGCCCGACGCCCTCGGGGCCGCCGCCGGGCGCATGCTCGCCTGCCGTGGCGGTGCCCAGGACAGCGACCTGGTCCTCGCGGCCCTCAGGGAGGCGGTTCGGGGCGAGGGCCCCGACGCGCCGACCCTGTGGACCCTCGTCGACGGCGCCGGACGGCTCGGCATCGCCTGCGCCGCGCCTGTCCTGCGCCATGTCTACCGCGAGACCGCGTCCTCCCATCTGCGGGGGCGAGCCGCCCGCGCGCTGGCCGCCACCGATCCCTCCTTCGCCTCGGGATTCGCCGTCGAATGCCTCTGGGACTGCGAGGAGTCCACCCGCGAGATCGCCGCACGGCACGCCGAGACGGGAGACGCCCGCGTCGTGGAGCGGCTGCGCCGGCTCGCCGCGGACCCCGCCGAGGAGGCCGAGGTGCAGACCGCCGTACGCAGCCGGATCGGGCCCGACATGCCGGCCGTGTGAACATCCGGTGACCCGCGGGTCAGGAGTGCGTGGACACGGGCGGACCTGCTCGGCTGTGCAGCTCAACGCTCATGGGACGTTCCCCGGCCGGAAAGATCGACGTTGACGCGGCCACGTCCGGCGCGGCGAGAACACGGGTATGCGTGTCGTCATCGTGACCGAATCCTTTCCCCCCGATGTGAACGGCGTGGCCCACTGCGCGCTGCAGACCGCCCGGCACCTCGTCGATCGCGGTCATGCTCCCCTCGTCGTCGCTCCGGCCACCTCTCCCAAGTTCTCGACTGCGTTCGAACCGGGAGGTGCCCCCATCGGCACAGGGCCCGACGCCCTCGCGCCGTGCCCCGTCGTCCGTGTCCCCTCCCTGCCGCTCCCCGGCTACCCCCAGGTGCGCGTGGCACTCCCCAGCCGACGCGTCGCCGCGGCCATCACCGAACACCGCGCCGACATCGTGCACCTGGCCAGCCCCTTCATCCTCGGCGTCCGCGGCATGGCGGCCGCCGCCCGGCTCGGCATCCCCGCCGTCGCCATCTACCAGACCGACCTCGCCGGCTACGCCCGCACCTACATGGGCGCGGGCGAGGCGGCGGCCTGGCGGCGCATCCGCTCCGTGCACGCTGCCGCCGACCGCACCCTCGCGCCCTCCAGCGCCGCCCTGCACGACCTGGAGGCACACGGTGTGCCCCGGGTGCAGCTGTGGCCACGGGGCGTCGACACCGTCCGTTTCCGGCCAGACCTGCGGGACGAGGCGATCCGCCGGGAACTCGCCCCGAACGGTGAGCTGATAGTCGGCTACGTCGGCCGGCTCGCCCCCGAGAAACACGTCGAACTCCTCGCCGGCGCCTGCGGTCTGGACGGCGTACGCGTCGTCGTCGTGGGCGACGGGCCGAGCGAGACCACCCTGCGCGCCGCCCTGCCCGGAGCCGCCTTCCTGGGCCGCCGCACCGGCGGCGAACTCGCCCGGATCTTCGCCTCGCTCGACGTCTTCGTGCACACCGGCCCCTTCGAGACGTTCTGCCAGACCGTGCAGGAGGCCATGGCGAGCGGCGTGCCGGTCGTCGCGCCCGCCGCGGGCGGCCCGCTCGACCTGGTGGCCCACGGCCGCACCGGACTGCTCGTGCCACCAGGGGACGCGGCCGCCTTCCGGGACGCCGTGTGGTCCCTGGCGGCCGACCCCGCGCTGCGGGCCGCCTACGGAGCCGCCGCGCGCACTCTCGTCGAGGGCCGCACCTGGGCCGCCGTCGGCGACCAGCTCATCGGCCACTACGCGGACGTGCTCGCCGCGCGCAAGACGGTGGTGGCGGCATGAGCTTCGCCACCGAGCGGACCGGCGCCGGGCTGCGTATCGTGCGCCTCGCCAACTTCGTCGCCCCGGCGTCCGGCGGTCTGCGCACCGCGCTGCGCGAGCTGGGCAAGGGCTTCAAGGAGGCCGGGCACGAGCCGGTGCTCATCGTGCCCGGCGAGCGCCACACCGACGAGACGACCGAGCAGGGCCGGGTCATCACCCTGCCCGGGCCGTTGCTGCCCGGCACCGGCGGCTACCGCGTCCTCGTGGACAAGCGCCGCGTCGCCGCCCTCCTGGAGGAACTGGACCCCGACCGTCTGGAGATCTCCGACCGCACGACCCTGCGCTGGACCGGGAAGTGGGCCCGGCGCGCCCGGGTCCCCGCCGTGATGGTCTCCCACGAGACCGCCGACGGCGTCCTGCGCACCTGGGGCCTGTCCGAGACCATGTCCCGGCGCGCCGCCGACGCCCTCAACATCCGTACGGCGCACACCTACGCGCGTGTGGTGTGCACCACCGAGTTCGCCGAGCGTGAGTTCGTGCGGATCGGCGCCCGCAACGTCGTACGGGCACCGCTGGGCGTCGACCTCGCACAGCGGCACCCGGCGCTGCGGGACGCGGGGCTGCGCGCACGGTACGCGCGCGGGGACGAGACGCTGCTCGTCATGTGCTCCCGGCTGTCCGTGGAGAAGAAGCCCGGCACGGCCCTGGACGCCCTGGAGGCCCTGCTGCACCGCGGACGGCGCGTGGTGCTGGTGGTCGCCGGGGAAGGGCCGCTGCGGGCCCGGCTCGCACAGCGGGCCGAGGAGCGGCGGCTGCCCGTCACCTTCCTCGGCCACGTCGCCGACCGGGACCTGCTCGGCGCGCTGCAGGCCACGGCCGACGTGTGCCTGGCCCCGGGACCCGCAGAGACCTTCGGGCTCGCCGCCCTTGAGGCGATGGCGTGCGGCACGCCCGTGGTGGCCAGCGCCCTCTCCGCGCTGCCCGAGGTGATCGGCTCGGCCGGGGCGACCGCCGTGAACACCGGTGAGGCCTTCGCCGACGCGGTGGAGGTGCTCATGGAGCGGTCCGAGTGCGAGCGCCGGGAGACGGCACGCGCGCGTGCCGAGTGCTTCGGCTGGAAGACGGCGGTGGACGCGTTCCTCGCGGCCCACGACGCCCTGCCGTTCGACGCTCCGACGGCGGCCGGTGACGCCCGCCCGCGGGAGGCGGCCCGGGAGGGCGTGCGATGAGACCCCTACGGTTCGTCGCGCTCGGCGACTCGCTGACGGAAGGCGTGGGCGACCCCGTCGGGGACACCTGGCGGGGGTGGGCCGCGCTCCTCGCCGACGGGCTCGCCCCGGCGAACAGCCCCGCGGAGTTCACCAACCTCGCCGTCAGCGGTGCCCAGACCCGGGACGTCCTGGAGCGGCAGACCCCGGCCGCGCTCGGCTTGCGTCCCGGCGTCGTCTCCGTGGTCATAGGCGTCAACGACACCCTGCGCTGCACCTTCGACATCCATGCCGTGGCCTCTCGCCTCGACCAGGTGTACGCCGCGTTCCGCGCTCAGGGCACGGCGCTGCTCACGGCCTGCCTGCCCGACCCGGGGACGATGCTGCGGCTGCCCGGAGCGCTGGCGCGCCCCCTGGCGCGGCGGCAGCGGGCCGTCAACACGGTCGTGCACGCGCTGTCCGAACGGCACGGGGCGGTGCATCTGCACGCGGCGCACGGGGACTGGATCAGCGACCGCGCGATGTGGAGCGCGGACCGGCTGCACCCGGGGGAGCGCGGGCACCGGCAGCTCGCCGTGCGCTTCCACGCGCTGCTCGCCGAGGCGGGCCTCGCCACCGGTGCCGCGCCCTCGGCGGAGCCCGAGTTCTCGGCGCCGAGCCGCTCGGCGAGCCTGTGGTGGCTGGCCACCGCCGGGACGGGCTGGGTGGCCAGGCGGTGCACCGACCTGCTGCCGCAGCTGATCACGCTGGCCGCCGACGAGGTCCGCCACAAGGCCAGGGGGTCCAGCGCCCGGCTGGACCTGACCGCCTCGCACGCGGTGGCCTCCGCGCTGACCGCGCTGTCGGTCGCGGAGCAGCCGGACGCGGCGTGAGCGGCCCGCCTACTGGCGGCTCACGGCCGTGAACCGCACGGGGGTGCCCGGGGCCGCCTGGGCGGCGGCCGCGAGGTCGGCGGTGCGGACGACCGCGATCACCGGGTACCCCCCGGTGGTCGGATGGTCGGCCAGGAAGACGACAGGGCGGCCGTCGGGCGGCACCTGCACCGCGCCCAGCACCATGCCCTCACTGGGGAGTTCACCGGTCCGGGCACGCTCCAGGGCGGGGCCTTCGGTGCGCAGGCCGATGCGGTTGCTCGCGGCGGACACCCGGTACGCGCGCGTGACGAGCGTGCGGAGCGCGTCCCCGGTGAACCAGTCGGCGCGCGGCCCGAGCGTCACCCGCAGCACCAGCTCGGCCGGCGGGCCCGGCTGGGGAACGGCGTCCACGCGCGCGTGAGGGCCGGCCGGCACACCCAGGGGCAGTACCGCACCGTCCGCGAGCGGGGGCGGGCCGAGCCCGGAGAGCAGGTCGGTGGAACGGCTGCCGAGCACCGGGTCCACCGCCACTCCGCCCGCGACACCGACGTAACCGCGTACTCCGGCCCGTGCGGGCCCCACCTCCAGCAGTGCCCCGCCCGGCACGCGGACCGGCGCTCCCCACGGGGCGGGGCGGCCGTCCACGGTGACCGCGCAGGGCGCGCCGCCGACCGCGACGGTGACCGTCGAACGCGGGCGCAGTGCGCAGCCGTTGAGCGTGGTCTCCAGGACGGCGGCTTCCGGTGGGTTGCCGACCAGCCGGTTGACGAGCGCCGCCGCGGGCGCGTCGAGTGCCCCGGAACGCGGTACCCCGAGATGGGCGTGCCCGGGCCGGCCCCGGTCCTGCACGGTGGTCAGCAGCCCCGCGCGTACGACGACGAGAGCACGGTCCGCCATCAGGACCCCACCGGGACGAAGCGGACGCTGACGCCCGGGGCGAGCAGCGCGGCCGGCACGCGCGCGTGGTCCCACAGCACCGCGTCGGTCGTGCCGATGAGCTGCCAGCCACCCGGCGAGGAGCGCGGATAGACCCCGGTGTACGGGCCCGCGAGCGCCACCGAACCCGCCGGGACGGCCGTGCGCGGGGTGGCCCGGCGCGGCACGTGGTAGCGGTCCGGCAGGCCGGTGAGATAGCCGAACCCCGGCGCGAACCCACAGAAGGCGACACGGAATTCGGCCGCCGCGTGGATCCGCGCCACCTCCTTGCGCGACACGCCCCACACGGCGGCGACCTCGGGAAGGTCGGGACCGTCGTACCGTACGGGGATCTCGACCGGCTTCTCCGCGCGCGTGGCGACCGGCGGGACGTCCCACTCGGCGATCCGGGCCGCGAGCCGGGCAGGGTCGGCGACGCCGTCCAGGAGGACCGTGCGGGCCGCGGGGACCACCTCACGCGCGGCCAGCTCACCACAGGCCCGACGGCGCAGCAGCTCGGCGTGCAGGGCCTGTGCCTCGTCGCCGCTGGAGAGCTCGACGAGCAGCGCCTCGTCCCCGACGGGCAGCACCCTCATGCGAAGGCCTCCACGCGCACGCCCGAGGCCTCGAGCGCGGCGCGCACCCGGCGGGCCAGGTCGACCGCGCCCGGTGTGTCGCCGTGCAGGCACAAGGAGCGTGCGCGCACCGGGATCTCGCGCCCCGAGTGGGCCACGACGGTCCCGGAGCGGGCGAGGCCCACCGAGCGCGCGACGACCGTGTCGACGTCGGTGATCACCGCCCCGTCCCGGCCGCGCGGCACGAGCGTGCCCTCCTCGGTGTAGGCGCGGTCCGCGAACGCCTCGGTGACGACCGGGAGCCCGGCCTTGCCGGCCACCTCCAGGAAACGCGACCCGGGCAGCCCCAGCACGGGCAGCGTGGCGTCGGCGAGCAGCACGCCGTCCACGACCGCCTGGGCCTGCCGCTCGTCGTGGACCACCCGGTTGTAGAGCGCGCCGTGCGGCTTCACATAGGCCACGCGGGAGCCCGCCGCGCGCGCGAAGACCTCCAACGCGCCGATCTGGTACGCCACTTCGGCGGCCAGTTCGTCGGGCGGCACGTCCATCGAGCGCCGCCCGAAACCGGCCAGGTCGCGGTAGGAGACCTGGGCGCCGATCCGTACGCCGCGCTCGGCCGCCAGTTCGCACACCCGGCGCATGGTGGCCGCGTCCCCCGCGTGGAACCCGCAGGCCACGTTGGCGCTCGTGACGACCGACAGCAGCCGCTCGTCGTCGGTGAGCTGCCAGCGGCCGAAGCCCTCGCCGAGATCGGCGTTCAGATCGATCATGGTCCCTCCTGGTCGGGCGCCGTCGGGCGAGGTGGTACCGGTCGTCGTCGGGCGACGCGGTGCCGGTCGTCGTCGGGCGACGCGGTGCCGGTCGTCGTCGGGCGACGCGGTGCCGGTCGTCGTCGGGCGACGTGGTACTGGTCGTCGTCAGACCACGCGGTACTGGTCGTCGCGCGCGTCGGTGATGAACATCTGCCCCGGTGCGTGGGTGATGGCGAACGGCGGGCGCGAGGCCATCACCGCGGCCTGCGGGGTCACGCCGCAGGCCCAGAACACCGGGATGTCGTCCGGTTCGGCGTCCACCGGGTCGCCGAAGTCGGGCCGGCGGAGGTCCTCGATGCCGAGGACCGACGGATCGCCGCAGTGTACGGGGCCGCCGTGCACCGCGGGGAGCAGACTGCTCTCCCGGATCGCGGTGGGCAGGTGCCGTGGCGGGACCGGGCGCATGGACACCACCATGGGGCCGTGCAGACGGCCTGCCGGACGGCAGGGGCGGGCGGTGACGTACATCGGGACGTTGCGGCCCTGCTCGATGTGGCGCAGGGGCACGCCCGCCTCGCCGAGCGCCCACTCGAAGGTGAAGCTGCACCCGATGAGGAACGACACCAGGTCGTCCCGCCAGTGGGCGCGCACGTCCGTCGGCTCGTCCACCAGTTCGCCGTCCCGCCACACCCGGTAGCGCGGGAGATCGGTCCGCAGGTCGGCGCCCTCCGCGAGGACCGTCGTGGGCGAGCCCGCGTCGGTGACGTCCAGGACCGGACAGGGCTTGGGGTTGCGCTGGCAGAACAGCAGGGTGTCGTACGCCCAGTCGGCGGGCACCGAGATCAGGTTGACCTGGGTGTGGCCCGCGGCGACCCCGGCGGTGGGGCCGCTCAGGCCCTCCCGGACACGGGCCCGGGCGTCCTTCGCGCTCCACGCGTGCGCGTGCTCGTCGACGAGGATCAGCGGTCGGTCTTCCATGAGGGTCGGGGAGTGGTCTTCCGCGCGGTTCACCGCAGCTCCTTCCCACGCGTCTCCGGCAGGCCCAGCAGCGCCAGTGCCGCGATCCCGTACCCGATCGCCCCGAAGACCAGCGCACCGCCCACGCCCCAGCTGTCGGCCAGGAAGCCCACCAGGGTCGGGAAGGCGGCGCCCACCGCACGACCGGTGTTGTAGGTGAAGCCCTGTCCCGTGCCGCGCACCGCCGTCGGGTACAGCTCGCTCAGGTACGACCCGAAGCCGCTGAAGATGGCGGACATGCAGAACCCGAGCGGGAAACCGAGCACCAGGAGCAGGGTGTTGGCGCCGCTCGGGATGTTCGCGTACGCCAGGATGCAGATCGCCGACAGCAGGGCGAAGAGCCAGATGTTGCGCCTGCGGCCGAGCCGGTCGGTGAGGTGGCCGCCGGTGAGGTAGCCGAGGAAGGCCCCCGAGATCAGGAACGTCAGGTAGGAGCCGGTGCCGACGACCGACAGGCCCCGCTCCGACTTCAGGTACGTCGGCACCCAGGTCGCCAGTGTGTAGTAGCCGCCTTGGACACCGGTGGAGAGCAGACCCGCGAAGACCGTCGTGCGCAGCAGGCCGGGCTGGCCGTCCCTGCCCGGCTTGAAGATCGCGGCGAAGGAGCCCTTCTGGGCGCTCCGTTCGCGCTGGGCCGTCGCCTCCGGGGCGTCGTGCACCCGGCGGCGCATCCAGATCACCAGCAGCGCGGGCAGCGCACCGGTCCAGAACATGACCCGCCAGGCCAGGTCGTCGCCCAGGAACGAGAAGACCAGGGTGTAGACGACCGCGGCCAGCGCCCAGCCGACGGCCCAGGAGCTCTGGATCGCGCCGAGCGTACGGCCCCGGTGCCGGGCGCTCGCGTACTCGGCGACCAGGATCGCGCCGACCGCCCACTCGCCGCCGAAGCCGAGGCCCTGGAGGGCACGGAAGACCAGCAGGGTCTCGTAGGTCGGGGCGAATCCGCAGGCGACCGTGAAGACGGCGTACGTCACCACGGTGATCATCAGGGCCTTCACCCGTCCGACGCGGTCGGCGACCACACCCGCGACGGCGCCGCCGACCGCCGAGACGACCAGGGTGACCGTGGTGAACAGGCCGGTCTGGCCGCTGTCCAGACGGAAGTACGCCGCCAGCGCGACCATGCTGAGCGGCAGCGTGAAGTAGTCGTAGGAGTCCAGGGCATAGCCGCCGAAGGCGCCCGCGAAGGCACGGCGGCCACGCGGGCCGAGGGCGCGCAGCCAGCCCAACGCGCCGTCGTCAGCGCCGCGTTCGCCGGCGCCGGAGCGGGCGTCGGCGGTCGGGGCCGGGGAAGGAGGAGTCGTGCTCATGGGCACCTCGCAGTGAGGGACGGAGGGTGCTTGGGGGATGAGCCGTGCGGTGCGGAAGCCGCGACGCCACGGTGAGCGGAGCGGTGCCGTGCCCAGCAAGGTAGAGGATCGTTGAACGATCCTTCAATACCCATGTTGTCTCGTCCTTGTCTGTGCGCTTGAATTCCGGGCATGGCAGAGGAGCTGACGGGACTGGCCGACGACCGCGCGCTGCTGGGGCGCACCAGCACCGCCGAGCGGGTGTCGGACATCCTCAGGAGCCGTATCGCCGAGGGCTACTTCCCGCCCGGCACCCGGCTGTCGGAGGACAGCATCGGCGGCGCCCTCGGCATCTCGCGCAACACGCTGCGCGAGGCGTTCCGGCTGCTCACGCACGAGAGGCTGCTCGTCCACGAGTTGAACCGGGGCGTCTTCGTACGGGTCCTGACGGTGGACGACGTGGAGGACATCTACCGCACCCGCACGCTCGTCGAGTGCGCCGTCGTACGGGGCCTCGGGCAGCCGCCGTACGCCCTGGAAGGTCTCGCGGCAGCGGTCGCGGAGGGGCAGCGCGCGGCGCGCGAAGGTGACTGGAAAGGCGTGTCGACGGCCAACATCCACTTCCACCGTGAACTGGTGGCCCTCGCCGGGAGCGAACGCACGGACGAACTGATGCGCAGCGTCTTCGCCGAACTGCGCCTGGCCTTCCACGTGGTGGCGGACCCGCGCCGGCTGCACGAGCCGTACCTGGCTCGCAACGAACAGATTCTCCGGACCCTGCAGGCCGGGCAGAGCGAGAGGGCCGAGCAGCTCCTGGCGGCCTACCTCGACGACTCACGAGCGGGCCTGGTCGAGGTGTACGGGCGCCGGGTGGCCGACACAGGTCAGGGACTCGGGGCTTGACATCGGCGGCTTTGCCGTGGACCGCGGCCGGCGGAGCGCACCCGGCGATTTGGGTCGTTGTCAGACCCAGGACCTAATCTGTGCACCGTGACTTCGCCTGCATCGACGGATCGTGTTCCGCCCCAGTTCAGCACGGGGCCGCGCCCCGCTTCGGGGCCGGCCGCCGACGAGGGGCTGGCCCGGCGGCTGCGCGCGCTCGCCTGCACCGCGCCGCTGCACGACCTGGACGCGCGCAAGGCCAACCTCGCGGGTGAGTACTCGGTGTACGGCATGGCGGAGATCGCCCTCGCCGCCATCGACCTGGTCACGCTGAACATGGACTTCGACACCGGCGCTGACCACGACCAGATAGTCGCCCGCCTCATCCCGCGCATCGCCGCCCAGGCCCCGCAGCGCCCGCCCGCCGAACACGAGCGCGTGGCCCGCTGGGTCCTGGAGAACCTGATCAACGTCGGCAGCGTCGACCGCGGCTTCCGGGCCGTCTACGGGACGTTCGCCCCGGACGGCACGTACGTCCGCCGCGACTACGACTTCAAGCTGATCGAGGAGGTCCCGGGCTACGGCGGAGGCGTCTACCTGCGGACGACGGACGAGGCGGTCAACGTCCTCGTCGGCGCCCTCGACACCGATGTCACCAGCGCCCAGATCGCCGCCGAGGTCAAACTGGAGGTGCTGATCAGCCGGGGCCGCCTCGCCGACGCCCAGCTCGCCGCCGAGCAGGCGCGCTACCGGACCGTGCAGTACTCGGAGTCCCTGCGCAAGGCCCTGGACGCCACCCGGCGCAACGTCCGTGCGGTGGACTGGCTGAACGCGGTCCCGGACATGATCACCGAGGCCCTGGACCACGTCGCCGAGCGCTACCGCCACGAGAACGCGATCCTCACCAACATCCGCAAAGCCCGAGACGAGTCCGAGGAACCCGATCAGAAGCGGCGCGCCGCCGAACTCGTCGACATCGTCAAGGACTGCATCCGCCGGCACACGCAGCTGCAGTCCCGGCTCCTGGAAGCGGGCCCGCTGTTCCGCGCCGAGCAGGACCGGCAGGCGTTCGCCACGCCCTCCGCGACGTCCGGGATCGACCTGTACGGGCACCTCGTCGCCCAAGTGCTGCCCCTGGCGCTGGAGCGGGCGACCCGCGTCACGGACGCCTTCTTCACGCACGGTACGGGACTGCGCACGCCGTTCTCCGTGCGGGTCTCGGACCTCGTCGACCTGCTGCTGACGCCTCCGGTGGAGCGCGAGCACCTGGGCGCCGAGATGCCCGAGCCGGACCTGATCGCCACACCGGACGACAGCAGGTTCAGCGAGGAGCAGCTGGCCGCCGCCATGGAACTGCTCGACCTGCCGGCGGACGCGCCACGGCGGCTGTCGGGGCTGTTGGCCGAGGCGCGCCGCAAGGACCCCGACCTGCCCTATCTGGTCGCCCTGTTGGCCGTGCACGCGGCGAGCCCGCCGGTGGGCACGGCGTACCGGCAGGGGGAGGAGAAGCTGCTGTTCGCGGTGGACGACGGCACGGAGCTGGACGACCCGGAGTTCGGCGGGGCCGACCTGATCGTGGGCACGGCCCTGCTGGACGCGGCGGGCATGGCGGCGGACCGGACGGAAGCGGCGTGATGCCGATGACCACGAACAAGCACCAGCGCACCAAGGAGCCCCAACCGTGACCGAGCACGTCGAGTGGAGTGAGCCGGACGCCGCCGCCACGCCGGTGAGCAGCGCCGTCACCCCCGCCGACGCCGCCGACGCGGCGCGGCTCGTCGCCTTCGGGCTGCAGCCCAAGCTGCAGCCCGCACGCGACCAGGAGTACGCCGACCTGCTGCGCCGCTACCGCGAGGACCCGCCGTTCGCGCGGCTCGCCGACGCCGTCGCCACCGGGCTCGGCCTCATCGTCCTGGAGGTGTCCCCGCGCGCGGGCATGGCCGTCACCGCGGCCGAGGACTCGGTGTTCGCGGTCCGGATGGGCGACTACGCGCGTCGCACATCGGCCGACTCCGCCGACCGCTTCCTCCACGGGCTCGCCCATCTGGCCGTCGCCGCCCTGGCGTTCCCGCGACCGGAGGACCTCGCCGACGACGGCTACATCGGGCGCGTCACGGTCAACGGCGTCGACGCCTTCGTCCGCCAGGCCTGCCGCCGCCTCGAGGAGCGGGCCGAGGAGCAGGGGGAGAACACCGACCCGGCCACCGACGCGCCCGGCCTCGAGGCCGCCTGGCGGGTTTGGGCCAGACGCAGCGCGACCGGTGCCACCAAGGACGCGCGCCGGCCGGCCGCCTCGACCACCGGCATCGTCGCGAAGGCCGTCGCGTTCCTCACCGACTCCGGGTTCCTCCAGCGCACGGGCGACGATAACGGCGGCACGTACCGCACGACGGCCCGCTACCAGCTCCAGGTGCGCGACATGGCCGGCAGCGCCGCCATGGCCGAACTCCTCGAACTCGGCATCGTCCCGGTCACCGACGGCACGGCGACCCTGCTGCCCGCCGAGGACACCGACGACCTGGAGCTCGTGGCCGACGCCGGACTGCCGTTCCACTCCTGAAACACCCGCATTTTCCGAACACCAGCAAGACTTACGACGAGAGTCCGCCGCCATGTACGAGCTGTCCCGGGTCCGCCTCTACTCCATCGGCCCGGCCGGTGCGCGCTACGCCGACACCGTGCTGGACCTACGGGGCGTGGGTGATCCGGTGCCCGAACCCGCGCCCACCCAGGCGGAGTTCTTCGAGGAGGAGCCCGCCGGGCCGCCGCGCAGGCCCGCCCCCGCGGGCGTGCTCTTCCTGGAGAACGGCGGCGGCAAGTCCGTCCTGCTCAAGCTGATCTTCTCCGTGATGCTGCCGGGCCACCGCAACACGCTCGGCGGCGCCAGTTCCGGTGTGCTGCGCAAGTTCCTGCTCGCCGACGACTGCGGACACGTGGCCCTGGAGTGGCAGCACGTGCAGACCGGCGAGTGCGTCGTCGTCGGCAAGGTCAGCGAGTGGCGCGGGCGCCAGGTGTCCAATGACCCGCGCAAGTTCGCCGAGGCCTGGTACTCCTTCCGCCCGGGTCCCGGACTCACCCTGGACAACCTGCCCGTCGCCGAGTCCAACGCCGTACGGCCGCCCGTCGAGGGCGCCTCCGGGGCGCAGGGGCGACGCCGCACGATGAAGGGTTTCCGGGACGCCCTCATGGAGGCGGGCAAGGCGTATCCGCACCTGGAGGTGCACTGGGAGGAGATCCACGACCGCTGGAACGAGCACCTGACGGACCTCGGCCTGGACCCCGAACTCTTCCGCTACCAGCGGGAGATGAACGCGGACGAGGGTGAGGCCGCCGGTCTCTTCGCGGTCAAGAAGGACTCCGACTTCACGGACCTGTTGCTGCGTGCCGTCACCGACACCCGGGACACCGACGGACTCGCCGACCTGGTCAGCGGTTTCGGCAACAAGCTGGGCCGACGGGCCGAGCTGATCGCCGAACGGGACTTCACCGCCGGGTCCGTGGACCTGCTCGGGCGTATCGTCGACGCCGCCGAGGCCCGCTCGCGGGCGCGCGACATCCACGCGGGCGCCGAACGGCGGACACGCACGCTGGCGCGGCGCCTGTCCGCGCGCGGGGTGCAGGAGCGGGTGCGCGCCGCCGATCTCGCCGAGCAGGTCACCACGGCCGCGCACGCTGTCACCCAGGCCGAGACCGCCCGCGAGCACAGCGCGCTCATCGCGGCCGAACTCGCCTACCGGCACGCCTCCTTGGCGCTCACCGGTGCCGAGAAGGCCGCCGCCGCGCAGAAGCGCGAACTGGCCGACGCCCGCCAGCTCTACTCCGCGTGGCAGGCCGCCGAGGCCGTGCTGCGGCACCGTGCCGCCGCCGACCGGGTGGCGCGCGTGTCGGCCGCCATCCAGGAGGCCGAACGGGACGCCGCGCCCGCGCTCGCCGCCCGCGCCAAGGCCGCCGTCGATCTCGTACGGGCGCTCCACGGGGCCGCCGAGAGCGCCGAGTCCCTCGCCAACGAGGAGGAGGAGCGGTCCGCCGCCCTGCAGGAGGTGAGCGAGTCCGCCTACCGGGACTCGACCTCCGCCGCCACCGAGGCGCAGCGCGCCCGCAGCGAGGCCGGACATCTGCGCCAGCGGCTCACCGAGGTGGAGCAGGAGACCGCCGAGGCCGTGCGCGCGGGCTGGCTGGACGACAGCGCACCCGACGCCGACCCGGCGCGGGCGGCGCTCGCCGCGAGCGACGCCGAGAAGACCGCCGTCGCCGCCTGGGACATCGCTCGTGAGGCCTCCCGCCGGGCCTCCGAGCACGCGCGCGAGGCGGCCACCGCCGAGTCCCGGGCGGAGCTGACGGCGGCCCGCGCCGCGGACGCGGCCACGGCCGCCGAGCGGGCGTACGAGGCCGAGCGGCGCACCGCCGAGGCGCTGGCGGCCGAGGAGCGCCTGGCGGAACTGCTGAGCCTGTCAGGCACCGGCGCACGCCCCCGGGTCCCCGGGCCCCGGCGCGACGAGGACACCGGCGAGGCCGAGGCGCCGATGGCACCGGACGGCGCCCTCACCGCCGAGGAACTGGACCGCTTCGCCGACGAACTGCGCGAACTGCTCGACGACTCCGTCTCCTCCGCAGAGCGGCAGCTCTTCGAACTGCGGACCGCCGCGGCCGACGACGCGCGCATCCTCGGCGCCCTCGGTGACGGCGGGCTGCTGCCCCCCGGCCCGGACGTGCTCGCCACCGTCGAGTACCTCGGCGAGCACGGCATTCCCGCGCTGCCCGGCTGGCGCTACCTCGCGCAGGCCGTCGACCCCGCCGACCACGCACGCGTGCTGACCGCCCGGCCCGAGCTGGTCGACGGCGTGATCATCACCGATCCGGAGTCGCACGTCTGGGCCCGTCAGGCGCTGAGCGAGGCCGCACTGCTGCCCCGCTCCGCCGTCGCCGTCGGCACCGCCGCCGCGCTGCTCGCCCCGACCCCGCCCGTCGACGAACGCGACGACAGTGGCGATGTGTTCCTGGTCCCGCCGAACCCGGCCATGCACGACGAGCACGCCGCCGACGAGGAGCGCCAGGCGCTGCGCGCCCGCGCCACCGAGCGGGACGAGGAGATCCGGACGCTCGCGGCCCGGCTCGGCAAGGACCGCGAGCTCGCGGCCCGGCTCGCCTCCTGGCGCACGGGATGCCCGGCGGGCCGGCTCACCGAGCTGGCGCAGGCCGCCCGGGACGCCCGCGCGTTCGCCGAGGAGGCCGAGGCCGAACTGGCCGAGGCACGCACCGCCCGGGCGGAGGCCGACGAGACGGCCGCCGAGGCCGCCCAGGTGCGCGACGAGCGCCAGGAGGCCGCGCAGAAGGCCCGCCGCGCCGCCGACGCCCTCGCCGGACTCGCCTTCCGGCTGCGCGAACGCGCCGGCTGGCAGGTCAAGCTGCGCGAACTCGCCGACGAGGCGGTCGAGGCCGAGGCCCGCGCCCAGGCCTGCCTGGAGCGCGCCCGCGCCGCCGACGAGGACCGGCGCGCCGCCCAGCGCGCCGCCGACGACGCCCGCCGCACGGCGCGTGCGCTGCGCGCCGAACGCGCGGAGATCGCGGGAGCCCCCGACGACGTACCGGAGGACGCCACGGACGCGCCGAAGGCGTCCCTGCCCGCCCTCCGGGAGGCCTACCGGGCCGCCTCCCAGGTCTACGAGAAGGTCGGTGTCGGTGCCGACCTGCGCGCCGAGCAGGCGCGGGCCGAGAGCGACGAGTCCGCCGCACGCGCCGAACTGGACCGGCTCAGCAACAAGGTGCGCACCCGCGCCGAACAGCTCCTCGCCTCGCCGGACGGCTCCGACGGGCCGTCCCGGCAGGCCGCCGCCGCCCGCGCCGAGGAGCTGGTGCAGCTCCTGGAGACCCGGATGTCCTCCGCCAGCGAACAGCTCGGCCGGCTGCGCGGGGAGGCCGAGCGGCACGCACCCGAGAACGGCGAGGCCCACACCGAACTCCCCGACGAACTGGTGCCGCGCGACACCGAGCACGCCCAGGCCCTGCTGCGCACCGCGACGGCCGAGCTCGCCTCCCGCACCGAGGCCCTGACCCAGGCCCGCGACGCCCATGCCGAACTCCTTCAGGCCCACCGGGCCGCCGAGGACGCGGCGAGCGGCTTCGACGAGATCGCCGCGATGCTCCGCGACCTGCTGCGCGAGCACGCCTCGGAGGAGGAGCACGAGGAGCCGGAGCCCTACCCGGGCACCCTGGAGGAGGCCCGGAAGGCCGCCGCCGAGGCCCGCCGCTCCCTGCGTGGCTGCGCCGCCGACCTGTCCGCCGCCGAGGCCGCCGTACGCGAGGCGAGCGACGTACTTGTACGGCACGCCAACTCCACACGGTACGAGCAGGTCCGCACGCCCGCCCGCCAGCAGATCCGCGAACTGCCCGCATCCGCGCTGCCGGAGCACGCGCAGCGCTGGGCGGAGGCCTTCGCGCCCCGACTCCGGGTTCTGACGGACGAGTTGGCGCAACTGGAACGCAACCGGGACTCCATCGTCGACCGGCTGCGCGGCCTCGTGGAGTCCGCGCTGGCGACCCTGCGCTCCGCCCAGCGCCTGTCCCGGCTGCCCGAGGGACTCGGCGAGTGGTCCGGGCAGGAGTTCCTGCGGATCCGCTTCGAGGAGCCCGACCAGGCCACGCTCATCGAACGACTGGGCGAGGTCATCGACGAAGCGACCCGCGCGGCCGTCAAGAAGAACTCCGACCTGCGCCGCGACGGCATGTCCCTGCTCCTGCGCGGCGTGAGCGCGGCACTCCAGCCCAAGGGCGTCGCCGTCGAGATCCTCAAGCCGGACGCCGTGCTGCGCGCCGAGCGGGTGCCGGTCGGGCAGATGGGAGACGTCTTCTCGGGCGGCCAGCTGCTCACCGCCGCCATCGCGCTGTACTGCACGATGGCCGCCCTGCGCTCGAACGACCGGGGACGCGACAAGCACCGCCACGCGGGCACGCTGTTCCTGGACAACCCCATCGGACGCGCCAACGCGACGTACCTGCTGGAGCTGCAGCGGGCCGTCTCGGACGCGCTCGGGGTGCAACTGCTCTACACCACCGGCCTGTTCGACACGACGGCGCTCGCCGAGTTCCCGCTGGTCATCCGGCTGCGCAACGACGCCGACCTGCGGGCGGGCCTGAAATACATCCGGGTGGAGGAACACCTCCGGCCGGGCCTGCCGCAGCAGCCCCAGGCCGAAGAGGCGGTGCACAGCGAGATCACGGCGACCCGGATGTTCAAGCGGCCCGCGTGACTGCCCGCGCGACCGTGGGGCGGGCCCACGTGAGGTCCGCCCCACCGCGCGCCCTGCTGCCGCGTGCCGTCCCAGGCGTGCGGGGCCCTCATTCCGTCACGGATGCGACAACTGCCCGGTCCCGCCCCGCCGGCGTATGCGCTCCTGAGTCCGCTCCGCGACTCGTGCCCGGCGGTGGGCCGCGCGGCGTTCACGGCGCAGGGCGCGGGCCGTGCTGCTCGGGGCCGACACCACTCCATAGCGCTGGTTCCACACCTGGCGCGTCACCCAGACGTCCAGCGCGCCCCACGTCGCCACCACCGTGCTCGCCACGCTGCTGAGCACCATGGGGAACGCCAGCCAGGAGTCGGCCAGCGTGCACAGCACGGCGATCACCGCCTGGATCAGCGTCACCGCGATGATGAGGACCGCCCGAACTGCCGCCGTCCGCACGGGATCAGGCAGCCGCCGCCGACGCGCGGGCTCCTCCACCCACAACGGCCGGTAGGACGGCGCGTCCCGCTGCTCCTCGCCCGCCGCGATGTCGCGATCCGGCGCCTGGGGACCCCGTCGCGCTGCTGTGGGCGCCGCGGCGCCCGTCCCGGGTGCCCCGTGCCGCTCCGCCGTGTCCATCAACCCGTCACTCCCCACCGCCCGCAGACCACTTGTCCCGGTGTCACCCGACACCGACTCCCCAGTGGCTGCCCGGCTTGCGCTGTTTTACGCCGCCCGAGTGCGGCATGCGGCGCCTGTGGCCGATTCCGCCCCCAATTCCCATACAGGGAGACGATCGTCGTTCCGCGAAGATTCCCAGCGAACGAAAAATTCCGGCCAAGGAGCCCCCAATTCCCGGCCGGATGCCCCGCCGCACCGCGTGCCGGTCGCGGGGAGGTGATGGGCCGTAATGGCAGGACAACTGCCCACCTGCTGCCGGCCTTCCGCGGGCGGCGCGCCCGCTCGCTCCTTCGAGATACCCGTGGGTCGGTAGTAGGCTCACGCCGTTTGTTGACGCACATGTGTACCCCCGGTACGGAGGGGGTCGAGCTGGGGGAGGCCATGCGCTTTCGCGGGAAGTCCATCCGCCGGAAGATCGTGGCGCTGCTCCTCGTGCCGCTGCTGTCCCTGACCGCCATCTGGGCTTTCGCCACGGTCCTCACCGGCCGTGAGGCCCAGTCGCTGTTCAACGTGTCCCACATCGTCGAAGAGGTCGGCTACCCCACCGAGGACACCGTCCGCGTCCTGCAGCAGGAGCGCCGCCAGACCCTCGTGTATCTCGCCGACCCGCGCGCCTCCGACTCCCTCGCTGCGCTCCGCCGCAGCCGCGCCGCCACCGACGAGATAGTGGCCAAGCTCCGTCGCAACAGCAAGGACGAGGACCTGCGCGAGGACATGGGTCAGGGCACCGCCGAGCGCCTCGCCTCCATCCTGGACGCCCTTGACGGCATGACGTCGCTGCGCCGCAGCGTCGAGGACGGCACCGTCAACCGCTCCCAGGCCCTCGACCTCTACAACCGTCTCGTCGACCCCTGTTTCACGCTGCTGGCCAATCTCCACCTCCTCGACAACGTGGAGATGGACAAACAGGGCCGCGCTCTGGTCAACGTCTTCCGCGCCCGTGAACTGCTCTCCCGCGAGGACGCCCTCCTCGGTTCCGCACTCGTCGCCGGCCGGCTCACCCGTGACGACATCCACGACGTCTCCGTCCTCGTCACCCAGCGCTCCGTGATGTACGACGTCAGCCTGCCGCTGCTGCCGGCCTCGGAGAGCCAACGCTTCCAGCGCTACTGGAAGAACGCCGGCACCGCGCCGCTGCGCGTGGCCGAACAGGCCGTCGTCGGCGCCGCTCCGGGCATCCCGCACGGCGTCACCGCCAAGAGCTGGGACGAGGCCGCAGGCCAGGTCCTGGACCGGCTGGACCGGATGAGCACGCAGGCCGACGACCGCTACCAGGACCGCGTCCGCCCCCTCGCCGTCAACGTCGTCATCAAAGCGGCCATCCCCGGCATCCTGGGCCTCATCGCCCTGCTGGTCTCCCTGGTCATGTCCGTCCGGATCGGCCGCGCCCTGATCCGCGACCTGCGTCGGCTGCGCCTGGAGGCCCACGAGGCGTCCGGGGTGCGGCTGCCCAGCGTGATGCGCCGCCTCTCGGCGGGAGAACAGGTCGACGTCGAGACCGAGGTGCCCCGCCTGGAGTACGACAAGAACGAGATCGGCGAGGTCGGCCAGGCCCTGAACACCCTGCAGCGCGCCGCCGTGGAGGCCGCCGTCAAGCAGGCCGAGCTGCGCGCCGGTGTCTCCGAGGTCTTCGTCAACCTCGCCCGCCGCAGCCAGGTCCTGCTGCACAAGCAGCTCACCCTGCTCGACGCCATGGAGCGCAGGACGGACGACACCGAGGAACTCGCCGACCTGTTCCGCCTCGACCACCTCACCACGCGCATGCGCCGCCACGCCGAGGGCCTCGTCATCCTCTCCGGCGCCGCCCCCTCCCGGCAGTGGCGCAAGCCCATCCAGCTCATGGACGTGGTCCGCGCCGCCGTCGCCGAGGTCGAGGACTACGAACGCATCGAGGTGCGCCGGCTGCCCCGCGTCGCCGTCACCGGGCCCGCCGTCGCCGACCTCACCCACCTGGTGGCCGAGCTTCTGGAGAACGCCACGGTGTTCTCGCCGCCGCACACCGCCGTACAGGTCGTCGGCGAGCGTGTCGCCAACGGCTTCACCCTGGAGATCCACGACCGCGGTCTCGGCATGACCGCCGAGGCGCTCATGGACGCCAACCTGCGGCTGGCCGAAACGCCGGAATTCGAGCTCTCCGACACCGACCGGCTCGGCCTCTTCGTGGTCAGCCGGCTGGCCCGGCGGCAGAGCGTCCGCGTCTCCCTCCAGCCGTCCCCGTACGGCGGCACCACGGCCGTCGTCCTCATTCCCGACACACTCCTCACCGACGACGTCCCGGACACCAACGGCATCGGCTTCCGTCTCGACCGCGCCCTGCCCGACACGGCGTCCGGCACCCGCAAGGACCGCGCCTCGGCACTGCCCCACGCCCCCGTCAGGCTCCCGGGTGTCCCCGCGTCGATCCTGGACGGCCCCGTCGAGCTCGACGCCCCCATCGACCTGGACGCGATCGACGACTTCGCGGGCGCCCTCGACGACCAGGACGACGAACCCGGCGTCTTCCGGCCCCGCCGCTCCCTCGCGGACACCCCGCGCGAGCAACACCAGCAGGCACGAGACACACCGCGCGTGCCCGCCCGCCCCGGCGACACCGACCACCCGGGTGCTCCGGTCCCGCTGCCGCGCCGCCGCGCCCCCAAGCTGGTCAGCTCCCACGGCCGCCCGGTGACCGGACAGGCACCGCGGCGGTCCGCGGCCGACGAGGAGCAGAGCCCGCCCGACCGCGGCCTGACGGGGCTCCAGGAAAACCGTCGGCCGTCCGGCCGATCCGGGGAACCCAAGGCCGACGCCGTACGTTCGTACGATGATCGCACCGAAGTGTCTGCCCTGCCCCAGCGGCGCCGCACCCGGCCCCCGTCCGGCCCGGACGGGACCATGGCCAACCCGGACGTGGCGGCCGGAGGGGCGGACGCGGGCGCGGGCCCGCTGCCCCGCCGGGTACGGCAGGCCAGCCTCGCCCCGCAGTTGAAGGACGGGCCGGGCCGGCGCGCCGAACGCGAGCAGTCGGGCACCGCCGACCGGGCGGGGCACGCCGAGCGCGACGCCGACGAGGTTCGCAGCCGTTTCGCCTCGCTCCAGCGGGGCTGGCAGCGCGGCCGCGAGGAGAACGCCGCGGGCGACGAGGCCCAGGACGGCTCAGCACGAGGAACGACAAAGGGGGACGGTCGATGACCGCACCGAAGGCCGCAGGGCCCACCGCGACCAACAAGGCGTCGGGGGAGCTGAACTGGCTCCTCGACGACCTGGTGGAGCGCGTCGCCAGCATCCGCAAGGCGCTCGTGCTCTCCAGCGACGGTCTGCCCACAGGGGTCTCCAAGGAGCTGAGCCGGGAGGACAGCGAACACCTGGCCGCGGTCGCCTCCGGATTCCACAGCCTCGCCAAGGGCGTCGGCCACCACTTCGACGCCGGCAAAGTCCGCCAGACCATCGTCGAACTCGACGAGGCCTTCCTGTTCGTCACCGCGGCCGGCGACGGCAGCTGCCTCGCCGTCCTGGCGGACGCCGACTCCGACGTCGGGCAGGTGGCCTACGAGATGACCCTTCTCGTCAAACGGGTCGGTATACATCTGGGGTCCGCTCCGCGCACCGATCTGCCCGCGGGCGGGTAGTGGGACGGCATGAGCCGAGACGGTCAGGGAAGCAGCCACTGGTTCGACGACGAGGCCGGACCGGTCGTCCGTCCGTACGCCATGACGCGCGGCCGCACCAGCCACGAGGTGCAGCACCGCCTCGACCTGATCGCGGTGGTCGTCACCGAGCCGCACGTGAACGATCCCGAGAGGGACCCGTCGCTGTCCCCGGAGCACGTGGACATCGTCGAACGGTGCCGTGACACTCCCCAGTCGGTAGCCGAGCTCGCCGCCGAGCTGGATCTGCCCGTCGGCGTGGTGCGGGTGCTCGTCGGGGACCTGGTGGACGAGGAACTGGTCCACGTCACCCGTCCCGTACCGCCCGCCGAGCTGGTGGACGAGAGCATCCTGCGCGATGTGATCAACGGCCTGCGCGCCTTGTGAGCCGGGGGTGCCGCGCGCTCCGGCCGAGTGCGCGCACACCCCCGCGGGCGGCGCCGACGTGCCCTCCCAGGCGCGGACCGGCGCCGCAACCCCCGTCCCGATATGATCCAAGTGATCGTCGGCCACCCACCGCAGCGGGCCGATCACCGACCTGCGGGCAGGGTTCCGAGCAGCGCGATCGGAGAGACGGACGTGACCACGGGCTGGCAGTTCTGGGTCGACCGCGGCGGTACCTTCACCGACGTCGTCGCGCGCCGCCCGGACGGCCGGCTGCTCACCCACAAGCTGCTGTCGGACAACCCCCACCGGTACGCGGACGCCGCCGTCGCGGGCGTACGCGCACTCCTCGAGGACGGGGGCCCCGTCGACGCAGTCCGCATGGGCACCACCGTCGCCACCAACGCCCTGCTGGAACGCAAGGGCGAACGCACCCTCCTCGTCATCACCCGCGGCTTCCGCGACGCCCTGCGCATCGCCTACCAGAACCGCCCGCACATCTTCGCCCGCGCGATCGAGTTGCCCGAGCTGCTGTACGAGCGGGTCGTCGAGGTCGACGAACGCATCACCGCCGACGGCACCGTCCTGCGCGCCCCCGACCTGGACGCCCTCGCCGGGCCGCTGCGGGAGGCGTACGGCGACGGGATCCGCGCGATCGCCGTGGTCTGCATGCACAGCCATCTGCACCCCGCCCACGAGCGGGCCATCGGCGAGCTCGCCACCCGCACCGGCTTCCCGCAGATCTCGCTGTCCAGCGAGGTCAGCCCGCTGATGAAACTGGTGCCGCGCGGCGACACGACCGTCGTCGACGCCTACCTCTCGCCCGTCCTGCGCCGCTACGTCCAGCACGTCGCCGACGAACTGCGCGGCGTGCGGCTGATGTTCATGCAGTCCAACGGCGGGCTGGCGGAGGCCGGACAGTTCCGCGGCAAGGACGCCATCCTGTCCGGGCCCGCGGGCGGCATCGTCGGCATGGCACGGATGTCGCAGCTCGCTGGTCACGACCGTGTCATCGGCTTCGACATGGGCGGCACCTCCACGGACGTCTCGCACTTCGCCGGCGAGTACGAACGCGTCTTCACCACGCGGATCGCCGGAGTGCGGCTGCGAGCCCCCATGCTCGACATCCACACGGTCGCGGCGGGCGGCGGCTCGATCCTCCACTTCGACGGCTCCCGCTACCGAGTAGGGCCGGACTCGGCGGGCGCGGACCCAGGACCCGTCTGCTACCGCGGTGGCGGCCCGCTGACCGTCACCGACGCCAACGTGATGCTCGGGCGCATCCAGCCCGCCCACTTCCCGCGCGTGTTCGGCCCCGACGGAGACCAGCCCCTGGACGACGCGCTCGTCCGGGAGCGCTTCGCCGCCCTCGCCCGCGACATCCGCGAGCGGACCGGGGACGACCGCACTCCCGAGCAGGTCGCCGAGGGCTACCTGCAGATCGCCGTCGCCAACATCGCGGGCGCCGTCAAGCGGATCTCGGTGCAGAAAGGCCGCGACGTCACCCGCTACGCGCTCACCACCTTCGGCGGGGCAGGCGGCCAGCACGCGTGTCTGGTCGCCGACTCCCTGGGCATCCGCACCGTCCTCGTACCGCCCATGGCGGGAGTCCTCTCCGCGCTCGGCATCGGGCTCGCCGACACCACCGCCATGCGCGAACAGTCCGTCGAGGCACCCCTGGAGCCCGCCTCGATGCC
The DNA here is from genome assembly GCF_044764595.1 of Streptomyces sp. NPDC093984. Classification (NCBI taxonomy): domain Bacteria; kingdom Bacillati; phylum Actinomycetota; class Actinomycetes; order Kitasatosporales; family Streptomycetaceae; genus Streptomyces; species Streptomyces sp. NPDC093984. The sequence goes on from NZ_JBIWIM010000012.1 coordinate 202,210, forward strand.
CGCCGTCCTGAAGACCGCCGACGACCTCGAGAGCGCAGCCCGCGCCGAACTCCTCGCCGAGGACGTGCCCGAGGACCGCATCCGGGTCACCCGCCGCGCCCAGCTGCGCTACGACGGCACCGACACCGCGCTCACCGTCGAGCTGACCGAACCCGGCACGATGCGGCACGCCTTCGAAGAACGTCATCGCGCGACGTACTCCTTCACGCTCGACCGCCCGATCGTCGTCGAAGCTCTCTCCGTGGAAGCCACCGGCGTCACCGAACCCCCCGATCTCTCCGCCCTCGCCCCGTACGAAGGCCACCGCGCCGCGCCCGAGACCGTCCGCCTCCACACGGGCGGCGCCTGGCGCGACGTACCTCTCCACCGCCGGGAGCATCTGCCGCCCGGCGAAGCCGTCACCGGACCGGCGATCATCACCGAGGCCAGTGCGACGACCGTCGTCGACGACGGCTGGCGTGCCGTGGCTCGAGACGACGGGCATCTGGTCATGGAACGCATGGCGATTACGGAGAGTTCCCGCGCGGACACAGAAGTGGATCCGGTCCTGCTCGAGGTCTTCAACAACCTGTTCATGTCGATCGCCGAACAGATGGGCGCCCGCCTCGAGTCCACCGCCCAGTCCGTCAACATCAAGGAACGTCTGGACTTCTCCTGCGCCCTCTTCGACCCCGAGGGCAACCTGGTCGCCAACGCCCCGCACATCCCCGTGCACCTCGGCTCGATGGGCACCAGCGTCAAGGAGGTCATCCGCCGGCGCGGCGACAGCATGCGCCCGGGCGACACCTACGCCGTCAACGACCCTTACCACGGCGGAACCCACCTGCCCGACATCACCGTCATCACACCCGTCTTCGACACGGACGGTGACCGGATCCTCTTCCACGTCGCCTCCCGCGGTCACCACGCGGAGATCGGCGGCATCGCGCCCGGCTCCATGCCGGCGCGCAGCCGCACCATCGAGGAGGAAGGCGTCCTCTTCGACAACTGGCTGCTCGCCGAGGGCGGCCGCTTCCGCGAAGGGGAGACCCTCCGTCTGCTGACCGAAGCGCGCCACCCGTCACGGAACCCGAAGACCAACCTCGCCGACCTGCGCGCCCAGATCGCCGCCAACCGCAAAGGCGTCGACGAAGTCGGCCGTGTGATCGAGGACTTCGGGCTCGACGTGGTGCAGGCGTACATGAAGCACGTCCAGGACAACGCCGAGGAGGCCGTGCGCCGCGTCATCGACGCCCTGGACGACGGCGAGTACGCCTACGAGACCGACTCCGGCGCCGTCATCCGCGTCCGGGTCCGCGTCGACCGCGCAAGCCGCTGCGCGACCATCGACTTCACCGGCACGTCCGCGCAGCTCCCGACCAACTTCAACGCGCCGTTGTCGGTGGTGAACGCCGCCGTCCTGTACGTCTTCCGGACTCTGGTCGCCGACGACATCCCGCTCAACGACGGCTGTCTGCGGCCCCTCGACATCATCGTCCCGCCCGGCTGCCTGCTGGCCCCCCGGTCCCCGGCCGCCGTCGTCGCCGGGAACGTCGAGACCTCCCAGGCCATCACCGGTGCCCTGTACGCCGCGCTCGGGGTGCAGGCCGAGGGCTCCGGCACCATGAACAACGTCTCCTTCGGCAACGACCGGTACCAGTACTACGAGACGGTGGCCTCCGGATCCGGCGCCGGTGACGGCTTCCCGGGCGCGCCTGTGGTGCAGACCCACATGACCAACTCGCGCCTGACGGACCCGGAGGTCCTCGAGTGGCGGCTGCCGGTCCTGCTCGAGGAGTTCGCGGTGCGCCGCGGCAGCGGCGGCGCCGGACGATGGCGCGGCGGGGACGGTGCCGTGCGCCGCATCCGCTTCCGGGAGTCCATGACCGTCTCCACGCTCTCCCAGCACCGCAGGATCCCGCCCTACGGCATGGCGGGCGGCAGGCCCGGATCACTCGGCGCCAACCGGGTGGAGCGCGCGGACGGGACCGTGGTGCGCCTCGCGGGCAGTGATGCGGCAGACGTCGGTCCGGGCGACGTGCTCGTCATCGAAACCCCCGGCGGCGGAGGTTACGGACCGCCGCCGTCCGATCCCAGTCGAGCAGGAGAAGAGAACGATGATCTTCGGGCGCAGTGAGCGCGGCAAGCCTCCGGTCGAGCCCGTCACGCTCAAGATCCTCGTGGCCGGCGGTTTCGGCGTGGGCAAGACGACCCTCGTCGGCGCGGTCAGCGAGATCAGGCCGCTGCGTACCGAGGAGGTGCTCACCGAGGCGGGCCGCCCGGTGGACGACACCCGTGGCGTGGAGGGCAAGCACACCACCACCGTCGCCATGGACTTCGGCCGCATCACCCTCCGCGAGGACCTGGTGCTCTACCTGTTCGGGACGCCCGGCCAGGACCGCTTCTGGTTCCTGTGGGACGAACTGGCCACCGGTGCCCTGGGCGCCGTCGTCCTCGTGGACACCCGCCGCCTGGAGGACTGCTTCGCCGCGGTCGACTACTTCGAGCGCCGCTCCATCCCGTTCGCCGTCGCCGTCAACTGCTTCGACGGCGCGGTCCGCCACCCCGCCGAGGACGTACGGCAGGCCCTCGACCTGGACGAGGACGTACCGGTCGTCCTCTGTGACGCCCGCGAGCGGGAGTCCGTCAAGGAGGTGCTGATCGAGGTCGTCCGGCACGCCGGGACGCACACGGCCGACGGCCGCGCGAGCGTTGCCACCTGATCCCGCGGACACGCAGGGCGGCCCGTACCCCCGCCGACCGGAGTACGAGCCGCCGTAGCGCACGCGCGCGTGGCTCAGGCGAGACGCACGCGCGCATGGCTCATGCGAGAAGCACGCGCGCGTCGACGTGCGGGTCAGTCCGTCTCGTCCTCCTGCCAGCCGAAGCTCTTCTCCACGGCCTTGCGCCAGTTGCGGTACTCCCGGTCGCGGACCGATGCCTCCATGGCGGGCGTCCACTCGACGTCCTTCTGCCAGTGCGACTTCAGCTCGTCGAGGTCGTTCCACACCCCGGTGGCGAGGCCGGCCGCGTACGCGGCGCCCAGGCAGGTCGTCTCGGAGACCTTCGGCCGGATCACCGGCACGCCGAGCACGTCCGCCTGGTGCTGCATCAGCAGGTTGTTCTTCGTCATGCCGCCGTCGACCTTCAGGGTGGTGATCGGCACCCCGGAGTCCTGGTACATGGCGTCCACGACCTCACGTGTCTGCCAGCTCGTCGCCTCCAGCACCGCCCGCGCCAGGTGTGCCTTGGTGACGTAGCGGGTCAGCCCGGTGACCACCCCGCGCGCGTCGGAGCGCCAGTAGGGGGCGAACAGGCCGGAGAAGGCGGGCACGATGTACGCCCCGCCGTTGTCGTCGACGCTCGCCGCCAGTGTCTCGATCTCGTCCGCGGTGCGGATGATGCCGAGCTGGTCGCGGAACCACTGCACCAGCGCACCGGTGATCGCGATCGACCCCTCCAGGCAGTAGACCGGCGCTTCGTCACCGATCTTGTATCCCATGGTCGTCAGCAGCCCGTTCTTCGACGGCACCGGCCGGTTGCCGGTGTTGAGCAGCAGGAAGCTGCCCGTGCCGTAGGTGTTCTTCGCCGTCCCCACGTCGTAGCAGGCCTGCCCGAACACCGCCGCCTGCTGGTCGCCCAGCGCGGAGGCGACGGGGACGCCCGCGAGTTGGCCCACGGCGGTCCCGTACACCTCGGAGGAGGACCTGATCTCCGGGAGGATCGCCTCCGGGACGTTCATGGCGGACAGGATGGAGGGATCCCACTGGAGCGTCTGGAGGTTCATCAGCATCGTGCGCCCCGCGTTGGTGACGTCGGTGACGTGCCGTCCGCCGTCCGTGCCGCCGGTCAGGTTCCAGATCAGCCAGGAGTCGATGGTGCCGAACGCGATCTCGCCGCGCTCGGCTCGGGCCCTGAGTCCGGGCACGTTGTCCAGCAGCCAGGCCGCCTTGGGCCCGGAGAAGTAACTCGCGAGCGGTAGCCCGGTCTGCTCGCGGAAACGGTCCTGCCCGTCGGGGCCGCCGAGTTCGTTGCACAGCGCGGCCGTCCGGGTGTCCTGCCAGACGATCGCGTTGTGCACCGGCTTGCCCGTGGCGCGGTCCCACAGGACCGTGGTCTCGCGCTGGTTGGTGATGCCGAGCGCGGCTATCTGGTCGGCGCGCAGCCCGGCCTTGGCGATCGCGCCCGCGACCACCGCCTGCACCTTGGACCAGATCTCCGTGGCGTCGTGCTCCACCCAGCCCGGCTTGGGGAAGATCTGGCGGTGTTCACGCTGGTCCACGGCGACGATCCCGCCGCTGTGGTCGAAGACGATGCAGCGGCTGGACGTGGTGCCCTGGTCGATAGCGGCGACGTACTTGCGGTCGTGGTCCGTCATGACGTCCCCTTCGTCAAAGGGTCAGAAGGCTGCTTTGTACACAAGGGCCGACAGCGCACCGCCGATCAGCGGTCCTACCACCGGGATCCAGGCGTAGCCCCAGTCCGACCCGCCCTTGTTGGGGATCGGCAGCAGGGCGTGGGTGATGCGCGGGCCGAGGTCCCGGGCGGGATTGATCGCGTATCCGGTGGGCCCGCCGAGGGAGAGGCCGATGCCGACGACGAGCAGGGAGACGAGCAGGATGCCGATGCCCGAGCCGTACGCCGTCGTGCCGGGGATGATGCCGATACCGGTGCCGAGGTTCTTGCCGAAGAACAGGATGGGCAGCACCAGACCCACGGTCGCGATGATCTCGGTGATCAGGTTGGCGACCGGATTGCGGATCTCCGGGGCGGTGGAGAAGATCCCGAGGGTGGGCTGGGCCCTGTCCTCCTCGGCGTTCGCCTGGAACTGGGTGAAGTAGACGAGCCAGGTCAGCACGGCGCCGAGGATCGCGCCCGCCATCTGGCCCAGCAGGTAGTACGGGACGTCTTCCCACTTGGTGATGCCGGCGATGGCGAGGCCGATGGTCACCGCCGGGTTGAGGTGTCCGCCGGACTTGGGGGCGGCGGTGTAGGCGCCCGCGAGGACACCGAAGCCCCAGCCGAAGGCGATGACGACCCAGCCCGCGCCTTTGGCCTTGGAGTAGTGCAGTGTGACGGCGGCGCAGACTCCCGCGCCGAACAGGATGAGTATGGCCGTGCCGATCAACTCGCCGACGAAGATGCTTGCATGCGTCATGGCGGCTCCTAGGCCCTCGCCCGGGGTCCGTCCGGCCCCGTGTCGGTCCTCCGTGCAGGGTTGCGTTTCCCTTGGCGACTTCAGCCGAAGGCAGGGAGGGTCCCGAACCCCGCCCGGCGTCCGCGACGAGCGTGCCTGTGCAGCGGAACCGCCCGTGGGGGACAACCCGTTGGTGCCGGTGTGGGCCTCGGGTCGCAAGACCCGAATACACCCGAATGCGGCGATGCCGACTGACATCCGGAAGTTTTCTCCCGCACCCACGGAGCGTCAAGGCAGGTGACGTAAACGGTGGGTAGGCATCCGCAGGATCGGGGAGAGCAGGCGGGTGGTGCGGCCTGGTGTCAGCGGCCGCCCGGGACGCCCGCCGGGGCCGGAGCCGGGAGCGAGCCGCGGCGGATCTCGTGGCCCGGTAGACCGGCCCGGCCCAGGACCCAACTCGCGCCGCTCAGCGCCTTCGCCGCCTGCTTGAGGGGGGCCAGACACGCTGCCGCCTGACGGTGGTCGGTCACGCTGCCGGGTGTGCACAGGACCGTGGCCAGCGACAGCGTGACCGTGCGCCCGCCCGCCGACCAAGGGGCGCCCAGCACCGACGCCGCCAGCGGATCGAGCCCCTCCGGATCGGCCAGCACCAGGAAGTCGTCCCCGCCGATGTGCCCCACCCGGGTGCTCCCCGACGCCGCGCCCTGCAACGCCCGCCCGACCGCACGGATGAGCTCGTCCCCGGCGGCGAACCCCGCCCCGTCGTTGACCTGCTTGAAGTGGTCGACGTCCAGCCAGCTCAGCGCGAACACCCGTCCGTCCGCGATCCGCCGGTCCACCTCACCGGTGATCGCGTCCGACCCGGGCAGCCGGGTCAGCGGATTGAGTCCCGCCGCCTCCTCGACCCGGCTCTCGGCCAGCGCCCGTACGAGGTCCGCGAGCCGTACGACGCCCACACACCGCCCGTGGAGGTCGACCACCGCCACATCGTCCGAGGTGCGGTCCCGCTCGCCGTCCGCGACCACGTCGAGCACCTCCCAGGCCGTGGCGCCGATGCCGACCGTGCGCGGCGGATCACCCAGCTTCGCGGCGGGGCGGTCGGCGTACAGCGCATGCCCGTACCGCCCCGACATCGACAGCAGGAACCGCGAACGGTGCACCGATCGGACCGGTACCCCGGCCCGGTCCACCAGCAGCACTCCGGACACCTCCGGTGAGCCGGTGAGCAGTGCCCGCACCTGACCCGCCGAGGCCGTCGCGGGCAGCAGCGCGGCGGGCCGCAGGAACTGCCGCACCGACGGCCCGGTACGCGGGGTCGCCGGCACGGAAGGGACCGTCACCGGAACGTATACGTCCACGGCAGGCCGCCGGGACGGCGGCGCGAACAGATCACCCTGTGCCAACTGCGCGCCCGCCGCCCGTACCGCCGCACACTGCGTCTCGGTCTCCACACCTTCGACCGACAGCAACGCGCCCAGCTGCTCGCACAGCGTCCGCATGGCCCGCACCGCGGCCGGCCGTGTCAGCAGGGACGCGTCGAGCTTCATCAGATCCGGCGCCATGTCCGCCAGCAGGCGCAGCGGTGCGTCGCCGTCGCCGACTCCGTCCGCGCAGATCCGGAAACCCTCGCCGCGCAGCACGCCCACGGCGTCCAACAGGGCCCGGTGCGGTACGTGCGTGTACGGCGGACCGACGTCGACCGTCACCTCCCACGGCAGCCGCCCCGCCTGGCGCACGGCCTGCCGCAGGGCGGTGAGGCCGCCGAGATCCGCGAGCGTCGCCGCGAACACGTTGACGTGCAGCGGCAGGAGCGTCTCCTGCCGCGCCGCCGCGCCGACCGCCAAGGCGGCCAGGCCGGCGTCGAGTTCAGGGTCCCGGCGGGCCTGCGCGAGGACATCGCCGGTCTCCGGGCGCGCGAGGATCTCCAGTGCCGCCACCCCTCCGGTCGTCAGATTGACCACCGGCTGGAAGGCGAAACGGATGCTGTCCGTCCAGGAGGGCACGGGAGCATGATGGCGTCGTCGGCGCCTGCCGAGGCCCAGTTCATGACCTGTTCACACAGCATTCCCGAGTGGTCACGCAGCGTACGAGTGGCCGGGTCACCGCACCGCGATCACCGCGGACCCGTGTCCGAACAGCCCCTGGTTCGCGGTGATCCCGATCCGTGCCCCCGCCACCTGGCGGTCTCCCGCCTCACCCCGCAACTGCCAGGTCAGCTCGCACACCTGGGCGATCGCCTGCGCCGGGACGGCCTCACCGAAGGACGCCAGGCCGCCGCTCACGTTGACGGGTATGCGCCCGCCGAGCGCCGTGGCGCCCTCTCTCAGCAGCTTGGCGCCCTCGCCTTGTACGCACAGGCCCAGGTCTTCGTACCACTGCAGTTCCAGGGCGGTGGACAGGTCGTAGACCTCGGCGAGGGAGAGGTCCTCGGGCCCGATCCCCGCCTCCTCGTAGGCGGCTCGCGCGATCGACGCGCGGAACGTCTCGGATGCCGGCTCGACCGCCACAGCCGAGTCCGTGGCGATGTCGGGCAGGTCCAGCACGGTGTTGGGATAGCGCGGCGTCACCGTGGACACCGCCCGGATCCGCACCGGTCGCGCCGCTCCGTGCCGGTGCGCGAACTCCATGCTCGACAGGACGAGCGCCGCCCCGCCGTCCGAGGTCGCGCAGATGTCGAGGAGCCGCAGCGGGTCGGCGACCACCGCCGAGGCGGCGACCTCATCGGCGGTGACCCGCTTGCGGTACCGGGCGTTGGGATTGAGTGCTCCCATGGCCGCGTTCTTGACTTTGACGCGGGCGAAGTCGTCGACCGTGTCCCCGTGGACGGCCATCCGGCGGCGGGCGTACAGACCGAAGTACGCCGGGTTGGTCGCCCCCAGGATCCGGAACCGCAGCCAGTCCGGATCGTCGGGCCGGTCACCGCCCGCGGGGCGGAAGAACCCCTTGGGGGCCGAGTCGGCGCCGACCACCAGCACCACGTCCGCGAGCCCCGAAAGGATCTGAGCCCGTGCGGTGTCGACCGCCTGCGCCCCCGAGGCGCACGCCGCGTACACGCTCGTCACCCGCGCCCCCTGCCAGCCGAGCGCCTTGGCGAACGTCGCCCCCGCCACATACCCGGGATAACCACCCCGCACGGTGTCCGCGCCCACGATCGAACCGACGTCCCGCCAGTGGACCCCCGCGTCGGTGAGCGCCGCCCGCGCGGCCACGATCCCGTACGCGACGAAGCCCCGTCCCTCTTTGCCCCACGGGTGCATGCCCGCGCCGAGCACCGCCACGTCGTCCGTCATCCCGTCACCCCCGTCGGCCGCCAGTTCCATGTCGTCCAGGTCGTCTCCGCGTCCTCGTGCAGCACGCCGGGGACGACCTCCGCCTCCATGCCCACCGCCAGATCGGCGACGGCCACCCCCGGAACCGCCTGCCCGAGCACCACGATCCGCTCTGCTTCCAGTTCCACCGCGATCAACGCGTAGGGCTTCCACGAAAGTTCCGGATTCGTCACATAGGGTGACGGGGGTCGGTAACGAGTGTCGGTGTACGACCAGATTCGTCCCCGTTTGGACAGTGACAGTTCGACGAGGTCGCCACCCTCGCAGCCGGGGTTGCGGCAGAAGGCGTCCTGGCGTGGAAAGAACACCGACCGGCAGGCGGAGCACCTTGTGCCGACAAGACGGAAGCCTTCTCCCTCACCCGTGAACCATCCGGCCATCACGGGGGTGCGGATGCGTGACACGGCCCCTCCCGAGCACCTATCTGACGGAACGTCAGGAGTCTGCCACGTGCTCCGGGAAATCGGCATAGGCGCCGCAGAACGGCACAGGCGTCCTTCCCCCGCCGAACCTCGACTGATAAATGCAAGGGACATGACACGTATCTCGGTCGTCGTACGAAGCCTGGCCACCGCGCTCGCCGCACTCCTCGCCGTCGTCTCCGCCTCGACCACCGCCCCGGCCGCGCCGCAGCCCAAGGCGCCCTCGGACTTCGTCACGCTGAGATCCGTGGACCCGACGATCCTCGAGGAGATCCGGTACTTCACCCCGCACAACTTCGTCGGCGAGCGCATCGACGGCTACCGACAGCCCCTGTGCATCCTCACCCGCCCGGCCGCCGAAGCGCTCCACAAGGCACAGACCGAGCTGGTGCGCGAGGGCTACACGCTCAAGGTCTACGACTGCTACCGGCCGCAACGCGCCGTCGACCACTTCGTGCGCTGGGCCAAGGACCTCGACGACCAGAGGATGAAGGGCGAGTTCTATCCGCGGGTCGACAAGACCCGCCTGTTCGCGGACGGTTACATCGCGGAGAAGTCCGGGCACAGCCGCGGATCCACCATGGACCTGACGATCGTCCGACTGCCCGCCAGGCCGACCCGTCCCTACGTCCCCGGCCGGCCGCTCGTGCCGTGCTACGCGCCGAAGGCCGAGCGCTTTCCCGACAACTCCGTCGACATGGGCACGGGATTCGACTGCTTCGACACCCTGGCCCACACGGACGACCCCCGGATCGTCGGCGAGCAGCGCGCCAACAGGCAGCTCCTGAAGCGCACCCTCGAGGGCCTCGGCTTCGTCAACCTCGCCGAGGAATGGTGGCACTACACCTTCAAGCCGGAGCCCTACCCGGACACCTACTTCGACTTCCCCGTGTCCATGAAGTCGCTGACGTGCTCCCCTTGAGCCGCCCCCGGAAGACGCCGCACAGATGATCGGATACAGTCCGCCACGTGTCCGAATCCCCGATCCCGTCCGCCGTCGACTCCGCGCCGGATTCCCACTGTTCGAGTTGCGGAGCGCCCTACGGAGAGGGCATCTCCGGCTGGCCCCGCACCTGCGCCGCCTGCGGCACGGTGGCCTACCGCAACCCGCTGCCCGTCGCGGTCGCCCTCCAGCCCGTGTACGACACCAAGGGCACGTCCCTCGTGGTCATCACCCGGACCGTCCCCCCCGCGCGCGGGGGCATCGCCCTGCCCGGAGGGTTCATCGACCACCGGGAGGACTGGAGACATGCCGTCGTCCGGGAGCTGAAGGAGGAGACCGGCATCGGCGCCGCCGCCCGCGATGTGCGGCTCGTCGACGCGATGAGCTCGCCCGACGGCCACCTGCTGCTGTTCGGGCTTCTCCCCGAGCGTCCGGCCGCGGACCTGCCACCGTCCACCGGGACGGAAGAGACGGAGGGCTGGCAGCTCCTGCGCCGACCCGCCGAACTCGCCTTCCCCCTGCACACGCTGGCAGTGCAGGGGTGGTTCGAGGGCCGCTACGTGTGAGCTCACGCGGGACGCGCGCGCAGCACAGCCTCGCGCGCGTCCCGCCCGGGTCACGCCTGGTCCAGGCCCCGTACCCGCACCGGACACCCGGGATCGCTGCGGCCTTCGTCCGTCTCCCGCCGGACCACCACCCGGCGCCCCTTCCACCGCGTCACATAGCGCTCGATCTCAGGCTCCTCCCAGCCGTCGCCCGCGTCCGGCACCACCGTCCCGCCCCCGGACCGCCCCCGCGCGGGCGCCCAGACCTCCAGCTCCAGATCCCCGTCCGCGCCCCGTACGGGCAGGACGGCGCCCGCGCGCGCGAACACCGGGATCCGCCCCAGGGGCGCGTCGACCACCACGTGGCCCGGCCCTTCGTACACCGCCTCGCTCACCGCGTCGTACCAGCGGCCCGGTGGCAGCAACACCGTCCGCCGGACCGCGCCGGCGTCCAAAACCGGTGCCACCAGGAGGCTGTCGCCGAGCAGGAAGGCGTCCTCGCAGTCCCTCAGCGCCCTGTCCTCGGGCGCGCCCCACCACAGGGGCCGCACGTAGGGCGCACCCGTGCGGCGCGCCAGATGCGCCAGGGTGACGAAGTACGGCAGCAGCCGCCGTCGCTCGGCGAGCGCCCCGCGCGCGTGCTCCAGAACGTCGGCGCCGAACTCCCAGGGCTCCCGTCGCCCGGCGCGGGAACTGGCGTGTGTGCGGAAGAGCGGCAAGTAGGAGGCGAGCTGGAACCAGCGCAGATACAGCTCCGGCGACGGACTCCCGTCGAAGCCGCCGACGTCCGGCCCGGAGTAGGGCACACCGCACAGCCCGAGTCCCATCACCAGCGACAGCGAGGCGCGCAGCCCCGGCCAGCCCGTGGCCACGTCCCCGGACCAGGTCCCGCCGTAGCGCTGCATGCCGGCCCACCCGGAGCGCGAGAGGAGGAACGGCCGCTGATCGGGGACGAGGCCGCGCAGCCCCTCGTACGCGGCCCGCGCCATGCACAGGGCGTACACGTTGTGGGCCTCCCGGTGGTCGCCGCCACGGCCCTCCAACGCGTGCCGGGCCGAGCGCGGCAGGGTGTTCTCGCCGAAGGCCGTGAACGACACCGGCTCGTTCATGTCGTGCCAGAACCCCGCGAAGCCCTGGGCGAGGCGCTCCTGGTAGAGCCCGCCCCACCACCCACGCACGCGCGCGTGCGTGAAGTCGGGGTAGACGGTCTCACCGGGCCACGCGACCCCTTCCACCAGTCGCCCCGACGCGTCCCGCACGAACGCGTCCTTCGCGCGCCCGCTGTCGTACACGGGATCGCCCGGCTCGGCCTTGACCGCCGGGTCGACGATCGACACCAGGCGGATCCCGTCCCGGCGCATATCCTCGGCGAGCACCGGCAGCTTGGGGAAGCGGTCCCGGTCGACCGAGAACACCCGGTGGCCGTCGAGGTGATCGATGTCGAGATGGACGGCATCGAGCGGAAGGCCGTGCTCCGCGTAGCCGGCGACGATCCGGCGCACCTCCTGCTCGCTGCCGAAGCCCCACCGCGCGTGATGGTGCCCCAGTGCCCAGGCCGGCGGCACGGCCGGCGCCCCGGTCAGCGACGCCCAGACGCTCAGCACGCGCGCGGGGGTGCCCACCATCACCCAGCAGCGCAGCGGCCCGCCGTCCATCCGCACCTCACAGGCTCCCGCCCGGTCGTGCCCGGAGCCCGCACCCTCCTCACCCTCGCGCAACGTCACCGTGCCGTCCCACGAGGTGTCGTGGAAGACCAGATGCGTGCCCGCGTCGGCCACCACCATCTGCACCGGCATGGTGATGTACAGGGGGTCGTCGCCGGGTCCGAACGGCCGCCCCGGATCCGTGTTCCACAGCCGGTACGTCCCGTCGTGCAGTCGCGGCCCCCCGACCCGCCCGCCGAGCCCGAAGAAGCGCGCGTCGGGCGCCACTTCAGCCCGCTGCATCCAGCGCGCGCCGTCCCCGCCCGCCGGCTCCCACCACCGGGGCGGCAGGTCGCGGCGCAGGGTCACGCCACCGGGCGTACACACCTCGATCGCTCCGTGCCGCGACACCACGACCGTGACGCGCTCCGCCACGACACGCCAGCCGCCGTCCTTGTCCGGCTCCAGCACCGCCCGCGGATCCGGCTCGGGGCAGCGGCCCGCGAGAGCGTAGGACGGCTCTGGCGCCACCCCGTCCCAGCCCCAGAAGACGGCCCCGTTCACGGCGACCATGACCCGCAGCTCGGTGCGCGCGAACCGTACGACACCCCCGCCCGGCCCGGGCTCCACATCCCGCACGGGCCCGGGTACCCGTGCCCGCTCCGCGCCCCGCCGCGGCAACCCGGTGGCATCGGTACGCCGCCTGCGCCAGGCGGCCCGCACGGTGCGCAGGCCCCCTGCCGCACCCACCGAGCCGACCGCTTTCACCGAACGCACCAGGTCACGACCGTCCATGCTGCTCACCCTGCCACTGACGTCCTCGTACAGGGGTACCGTTCAACTGCCGTTCACCTGTGTTCTGAGCACAGCTTCGCGATGCCGACTATGTGGGGCACACCCTGGTGCAGAAGTCGATCACATGGCATCGTCCGTGTCAGCCGCGTGACGCGCACACCCCAGCACGTGCGCGGACCACGCACACGACGCGTACAGTCCGGGAGCCGCCCCATGACCTCAGCGAACCCCACGCCTCTCTGGCAGCCCGACGCCGACCGCATCGCCCGGGCACAGATCACCCGGTTCCAGGCCTGGGCGGCCGAACGCCACGGTGCACCCGCCGAGGGCGGCTACCCAGCGCTGCACCGCTGGTCGGTGGACGAGCTGGAGACCTTCTGGAAGGCCGTCACGGAGTGGTTCGACGTACGGTTCTCCACGCCCTACGCGCGCTTGCTCGGCAACCGTTCCATGCCGGGCGCCGAATGGTTCCCCGGGGCGACCCTGAACTACGCCGAACACGCCCTGCGCGCGGCAGCCACCCGAGCCGACGACCCCGCCCTGCTGGCCGTCGACGAGACCCACGAGCCCCGCCCGGTCACCTGGTCCGAGCTGCGCCGCCAGGTCGGCTCGCTGGCCGCCGAACTGCGCGCCCTCGGCGTACGCCGCGGAGACCGCGTCAGCGGCTACCTGCCCAACATCCCCGAGGCCGTCGTCGCCCTCCTCGCCACGGCCGCCGTCGGAGGCGTGTGGACCTCCTGCGCACCCGACTTCGGAGCCCGCAGCGTCCTGGACCGCTTCCAGCAGGTCGAACCGGTCGTCCTGATCACGGTCGACGGCTACCGCTACGGCGGCAAGGAGCACGACCGCCGCGAGACCGTCGCCGAACTCCGCCGCGAACTGCCCACCTTGCGAGCCGTCGTCCACATCCCGCTCCTCGGCACCGAGGCACCCGAAGGCGCCCTGGAATGGTCGGCCCTGACCTCGGCGGACGTCGAGCCCGTCTTCGAGCAGGTCCCCTTCGACCACCCGCTGTGGGTGCTGTACTCCTCGGGCACCACAGGCCTGCCCAAGGCCATCGTCCAGTCCCAGGGCGGCATCCTGATCGAGCACCTCAAGCAGCTCGGTCTGCACTGCGACCTCGGCCCCGAAAGCCGCCTGTTCTGGTACACGTCCACCGGCTGGATGATGTGGAACTTCCTCGTCTCCGGCCTGCTGACGGGCACCACGATCGTCCTGTACGACGGCAGCCCCGGCCACCCCGACACCGGCGCCCAGTGGCGCGTCGCCGAACGCACCGGTGCCACACTCTTCGGCACGTCCGCCGCGTACGTCATGGCCTGCCGCAAGGCGGGCGTGCACCCGGCCCGCGACTACGACCTCACAAGGGTGCAGTGCGTGGCCACCACCGGCTCGCCGCTGCCACCGGACGGCTTCGCCTGGCTGCACGACGAGGTCCGCGACGACCTGTGGATCGCCTCCGTCAGCGGCGGCACCGACGTGTGCTCGTGCTTCGCGGGAGCCGTACCGACTCTCCCCGTGTACATCGGAGAACTCCAGGCGCCCGGCCTCGGCACCGACCTGCAGTCCTGGGACCCCAGCGGCAAGCCCCTCATCGACGAGGTCGGAGAGCTGGTGGTCACCAACCCCATGCCCTCCATGCCGATCCGCTTCTGGAACGACCCCGACGGCAGCCGCTACCACGAAAGCTACTTCGCCATGTATCCGGGGGTGTGGCGCCACGGCGACTGGATCACCGTCACCTCCCGCGGTTCCGTGATCATCCATGGCCGCTCGGACTCCACGCTCAACCGCCAGGGCGTCCGCATGGGGTCGGCCGACATCTACGAAGCCGTGGAACGCCTCCCCGAGATCAGGGAGTCCCTCGTCATCGGCATCGAACAGCCCGACGGAGGCTACTGGATGCCCCTGTTCGTCCACCTGGCCCCCGGGGCCGTCCTGGACGACGCCCTGCTCAACCGCATCAAGCAGACCATCCGCGAACAGCTCTCACCGCGCCACGTCCCCGACGAGGTCATCGAAGTCCCGGGCGTCCCCCACACCCTCACGGGCAAGCGCATCGAAGTCCCGGTCAAACGCCTCCTGCAGGGCGCCCCGCTGGAAAAGGCCGTCAACCCGGGCTCCATCGACAACCTCGACCTGCTCCACTTCTACGAGGACCTGGCCCGCAAGCGCGCCTGACGCACCCCGTCCAGCCCCCGCGACGACCTGCCGGTCACCTCGGCCGGCAGGCCGTTGTCAGTGCCGCCCGTTACGGTGAGTGAGCACAGATCACTGTACGTAGGGGGAATCATGCCGCACACCGAGCCACGGACCATGCGACGCGTCCTGCGCCGCGAGATCGCCGGCACCATCGGCCTGTTGACCGACGAACACGACTTCACCGCGATGCGGCGCTACCGCACCTTCACCTTCGACGACCACACGACCTACCTGCAGCAGGTGGAAGCCCTGCTCAGGAGCCTCGCCGCGCAGGGCGGCCACACGACCGTCGCCCTCTTCGACCCCGAGGAGTACGCGGAGTTCTGCGCCCACAACGGCCTGGAACCGGACGCCCCGTCCAGCCGCACCCGCTTCACCGCGGAACTGGCCGCCACCGGACCGACCCTCCCGTACGAAGGACAGCCCCTGGCCGAACTCGTCCCCGACCTGATCGACGAGGCAGTACGGCAGGCCACCTGGCAGTACGCGACCATCGTGCTGGCCCGGCTGGGCGCGTGCGCCTCCTGCGGCGAGGACATCGGGCGCTCGGCCTTCGCGCACGCCTCCCGCCTGATCGCCCGGATCCTCGACACCGCGAGCCCCGGGCACCGACACCTCGTGTGCAGCGTCTCGGCCGCACCCGAGACACTCGTCGCCGTGCTCCACGCGGACGAGGACCCCGACGGCACGGCCCACCTCGACGAGACCGAGGCACTGGAATTCACCAGCGTCCTCGCCCTCGGCATCGCCACCCACAGCGCCGGCGGCCTCGTCATGCGCACCACAGCACCCGGCACCCCCGACCGTGTCTACGGGTGGCGCCTGCGCGGCGAACGACTGGAACCGCTCACCGCCGCAGAGGTCTTCGACGCCTACTGCACCGACATCGAGTCCGGTGACCTGGTCTCGCCCGAATCCGGTGTCGACTACTGCACCCCGCCCGACCTCGGAGACGGTGGCCTCACACCCGGCCACACCCATTGAACGGGCGAGGGGCGCCCCACCAGAAGGCGGAGCGCCCCTCACCGGACCACGCCGGAGCGACGGCGCGTGCGACTACTCGCCGGACAGCACCGTCTGAGCCGCCCTGCGCGCCTCGTCGGCGCTGTCCGCGGCACGCGCGGCCGCCGCGGCACGCTCGCACTGCGCCAGCGTGTACTTCGCCAGCGTCGCCCGGACATAGGGAAGCGACGCAGCGCCCATGGACAAGGAGGTGACACCCAGACCGGTCAGCACGCATGCCAGCAGCGGATCCGACGCCGCCTCACCGCAGACACCGCAGCTCTTGCCCTCGGCCTTCGCCGCCTCCGCGGACAGCGCGACGAGGTCGAGCAGCGCCGGCTGCCACGGATCCTGCAGACGTGACACCGCACCCACCTGGCGGTCCGCGGCGAACGTGTACTGCGCGAGGTCGTTGGTTCCCAGAGACAGGAACTCGACCTCCTGCAGGATCGAGCGCGCCCGCAGCGCGGCCGACGGGATCTCCACCATGGCACCGAACTTCGCCCGCAGCCCGGCCTCACGGCACGCGTCCGCGAACGCCTTGGCGTCGGTGCGGTCGGCGACCATCGGCGCCATGACCTCGAGGTAGACCGGCAGCCCCTCCGCGGCCTTCGCGAGCGCCGTCAACTGGGTGCGCAGCACCTCCGGGTGGTCGAGCAGCGTCCGCAGACCGCGCACGCCCAGCGCCGGGTTCGGCTCGTCCGCAGGGGTCAGGAAGTCCAGCGGTTTGTCCGCACCCGCGTCCAGCACCCGCACGACGACCCGGCCCTCCGGGAACGCCTCGAGGACCTGCCGGTATGCATCGACCTGCTTCTCCTCGGACGGCGCCTTCTTGTTGTCGTCGAGGAACAGGAACTCCGTACGGAACAGACCGACACCCTCGGCGCCCGCCTCGACAGCGGCCGGCACGTCGGCCGGACCACCGATGTTCGCCAGTAGCGGCACCTTGTGACCGTCGGCCGTGGCACCCGGCCCGGTCGAGGCCGCCAGGGCCGCCTTGCGCTCCGCCGCCGCGGCCTCCAGTTGCGCCTTCTTCTCGTCGCTCGGGCTCACGAATATCTCGCCCGTGCTGCCGTCGACGGCGATCACCGTGCCCTCGGCGAGCTCACCCGCACCCGGCAGCGCCACCACGGCCGGAACGCCGAGCGCCCGCGCCAGGATGGCGCTGTGGCTGGTCGGCCCGCCCTCCTCGGTGACGAAGCCGAGCACCAGGGACGGATCCAGCAGGGCGGTGTCCGCCGGCGCGAGATCCCGGGCGACCAGTACGTACGGCTCGTCGCTGTCCGGCACACCCGGCATCGGCACTCCGAGCAGACGCGCGACGATACGGTTCCGCACGTCGTCGAGATCGGCCACGCGCCCGGCGAGGTACTCCCCGGCGCCCGCCAGCAGCTCCCGGTACGCGGCGAACGCGTCGTAGACCGCCCGCTCCGCCGTGCTGCCGACGGCTATGCGACGTTCCACGTCGGCCATCAGCTCGGGGTCCTGGGCCATCATGGCCTGGGCCTCCAGCACCGCCTGCGCCTCGCCGCCCGCAAGATTGCCGCGCGCGATCAGATCGGCTGCCACAGCTTCCACGGCCTGGCGCGCGCGCCCCTGTTCACGCTCCGCCTCCTCCGCCGGGATCTGCTTCGCCGGTGGCTCGAGCACCGCCGTCCCCATGTGCCGAACCTCGCCGATCGCCACACCGTGGCTCACACCGACGCCTCGCAGCGTTGTCTCCATCTCACCCGTCTCCGAATCATGCGGCGGGTCCCGCCACCGCGATGGTTGTGTGTTGTGCCGTTCAGTTACGGCGCCGGCATCACTGCCAGGAGAAGAGCTGGTCGCCCGCCTTCACTTCGCCGTCCTCACGGAGGCCGGACAGGGAGTCGGCCGTGGCCTCGAGCGCCACCACCGGGCACACCGGGGACTTGCCGGCCTGCTCGACGGCGGCCGGGTTCCAGCGCACGACGGCCTGACCGCGCGTGACGGTGTCGCCCTTGTTGACGAGAAGCTCGAAGCCCTCGCCGTTCAGCTGCACAGTGTCGATGCCCAGGTGGGTCAGAACGCCGTGTCCCTCTCCGTCCACCACGACGAAGGCGTGCGGATGAAGGGACACGATGACGCCGTCCACGGGGGAGACGGCCTCCACGGGCTCACGTACGGGGTCGATCGCCATGCCTGGACCGACCATCGCGCCTGCGAAGACGGGGTCGGGCACTGCGGCCAGTCCGATCGCACGTCCGGCGAGAGGGGACGTCACGGTGGTCATGGAAAGCCTCCCAGGGGTGGAGATCCGAAGGGGCCGCCACTGCCTGTCCCGGACGGCACACTGGGCAGCAGCGTATGTCATATGAACTGCCGGTTCCGCATGAGACGTACGGGTTGGCGGCCCTTGCAACGCGGCAAGAGCGATTTGCACCCGCTCCCGGGCCGGTGTACAGTCGTACTCCTGCCTGGGGCGGAGCGATGCGACCGAGCGTCGTTGGCCGGGCAGCACCCAAACTTGTCAGATCCTATCTCGGGGTCCGTTTTGCATGTCTGCAGGGCGGTGGTCAGAGAGACGGAAAAACACTGATAGAGTTTGAAACACCGAAGGGAAGCGCCCGGAGGAAAGCCGAGAGAGTGAGTCTCTCCGGTGAGTACAAAGGAAGCGTCCGTTCCTTGAGAACTCAACAGCG
>NZ_JBIWIM010000013.1:0-156336 GCF_044764595.1 Streptomyces sp. NPDC093984
GGTGTCGGCCGGGGGGGGGGCGGGCCCCCCCCCCGCGGGGGGGCCCGGGGGGGGGGGCCCCGCGCCCGGGGGGGGGGGGGGGCGGGGGGGCCCCCCCCCCCCCCCCCCGCCTCCCTTCCGCAACCGGCCCCGTCCGCAACCGCCGCCGTCCGCGGCCTGCCCGCCGTCCGCGGCCGTCCCCAGCCGCGCCCGCCGTCCGCGGCCGCCCCCCTTCCGCGGCGACCTGCCCCATCCCGGCCGCGCCCGTCCGCGGCGGCCTACGCCATCCCGGCTCCCCGTCCGCGGCGCCGCCGCCTCCGTGCTCCGCACCGACGGCTCGTTCCAGGTGCCCCCCCGCCGTTCGGCGGGGGATTCCCGCCGAACGGCGCGTGCCGCGGCGGTGGGGCGGCGGGCACCATGAACGGCACTGGCCACACGGGCGTGGCCACGACGCGAGGAGCAGCCATGACCGCCGAGCCGACGACCTCCCCGGCACCCGCAGACGCCGAGCCCGTCTTTCCGCCCCCGCCCTTCGACCCGGAGCTGGCGGCGGCGCTCGAACTGATCGGCGAGCAGTTGTCCCCGGGCTTCCCGCCCGAGGCCATCCCCGAGGTGCGCGCCGGCATGGTCATCCCACCGCCCTCCGACGACGAGCTGCGCCGCGGCGGCGCCTTCGAGGTGGAGGAGCGGGCGGTGCCGGGACCGGCCGGCGCGCCCGACGTCTCCCTGCTCATCTGCCGCCCCACGGGTGCGACCGGCCCCCTGCCGGCGATCTACCACGCGCACGGGGGCGGGATGATCCTCGGCACCAACCGGTTCGGCGTGGAGGAGGCGCTCGACTGGGCCGAGGAGCTGGGGCTGGTCGTGGTCTCCGTCGAGTACCGGCTGGCCCCCGAGCACCCGCACCCGGCCCCGATCGAGGACTGCTACGCGGGTCTGAAGTGGACCGCCGAGAACGCGGAGGAACTCGGCATCGACCCCGAGCGCGTCATCGTCGCCGGCGGCAGCGCGGGCGGCGGCCTCACCGCGGCGCTGGCCCTGCTCGCACGGGACCGAGGCGGCCCCGCCCTGCTGGGTCAGATGCTGATGTGCCCCATGCTGGACGACCGCAACGACTCGGTCTCCGCCCACCAGATGGCAGGGCGCGGCGTATGGGACCGAACCGCGAACGCCACCGGCTGGGGCGCGCTCCTCGGCGACGCGCGCGGCGGCCCGGACGTCTCCCCGTACGCCGCCCCGGCCCGCGCCACCGATCTGTCCGGCCTGCCGCCCGCCTTCATCGACGTCGGCTCCGCGGAGACCTTCCGCGACGAGGACGTCAGCTACGCCACCCGTATCTGGCAGGCGGGCGGCCGCGCCGAACTCCATGTGTGGCCCGGCGGGTTCCACGGCTTCGACGGCTTCGCTCCGCAGGCCCTGCTCTCCCAGGAGGCCCGAGCGGCCCGGTTGCGCTGGCTGCGGCGGCTGCTGAGCGCCTGACCGGGTTCGGCGCCCCTCCCCGGCGGGTTCGGTGCCCCTCCCCGGCGGGGCGGGCGGTCCGCCGCGCCGGGACGCGGCGGCGGATCCGGCCTTGGAGCTTGGCAGACGCCGTACTCACCCGCAGGATGTTGCCCGTGAAAGAGCTGGCAGGACGGCTCGCGGCGCTCGATCCCGACGCGGGCGCCGCGCTGCGCGTCATCGCGTACTTCGACCGCCTGACGGAGGAGCGTGCGGGCCTCGAGGCCCTGGTGCGCGGCGCCGCGGTCCTGTCCGGCAGCCCGGCCCGGCTGGTCGACGAACGGCGCGTGGTCCGCGTCCGCGTCGAGCCCGACGGGCGCCGCCACGACACGGCGGACCCGCCCGACCCCGTCTGGCCCTGGGCGCCCCTGGCGACGGGCACCGATGTCCCTGCGGACGACCCGGAGCAAGCCGGGCTGTGGCTGGAGCACCCCGGCCCGGCCGACGGCGTCCACGCCATGATCCTGGAGCGCGCTGTGGCGGCCGTCCGCCTGGTCCTGGACCGCACCCGGGGCCGGGCACCCGCCGACGACCCGGCGCTCCTGGAGACGCTGCTGGACGCCTCCGCGCCACCCGCCGTACGGCTGAGCGCGGCGGCCCGGCTGGGACTCCGCGCCGAGCAGCGGGTACGGGCCGTCGCGCTGTACGGCGGCGGGGTCCGCGTCGTGCCCGCCGACACCGTGCGAGGGCCGGCGGGGGAGGAGCCGCGGGCCGGCATAGGTCCCGCCGTGGAGCCCGTAGGGCTGCCCGAGTCCTGGGCTGCGGCCCGCACCGCGCTCCGCTTCACCGCCGAGGGCACCGCGCACGACCCCGGCCCGCGCACCGTCCACGCGGACGACCTGGGCGGACTCGCCCTGCTCGCCGGGGCGGTCGGCCCGGACACCCCGCCGATCCCGGACCTGCTCGCGCTGGAGCGTGCCGTCGCCGAGGCCCCGTGGGCCGCCGTGACCCTGCACGCCGTGGCGTCGGCGCCCAGCCTGCGGTCCGCCGCCGCGGAGCTGACGGTGCACCACTCCACGCTGCAGGAACGCCTGGCCCAGCTGGAGCATGTCCTCGGCTGGGACGTGCACGCCCCGCACGGCCGACTGCGCCTCCAACTCGCCCTGGCCATACGGAGACTGCGGCGCTCCACGCCCGAGACCGCCGGCTGACCGCCTGGGCGAACAGCCGGTCTAGGCGAACAGCCGGTCCAGAAAGGCGTTGCCGAACACGCGGTGCGGGTCGAGCCGGGAGAGCACCGCGGACGTCTGGGGCCAGGACGGCTCGTCGCCGAAGGAGTCGGGCACCGCGTCGTGCAGCACGTCCGGGTCCGACCACGCCGCCTGGTCCGTGTACGCCCACCCCTTGGACCACTCCACGCGCACGAGGCCCGCCCCACGGTCGTAGGTGTCGAGCAGGAACCGTTCCAGCTCCCGGTAGAACTCCTCCGCGTAGGGCGTGCCCGGCAGGGTGAGCACGTCGAGCCAGACCGCCGTGTCCCACTCGGGGTGATCGGCGCGCGGCCGCAACGCCGACAGCGACGGGGCTCGGGCGCCGGTGAGCCCGACGTCGGCGGGATCGTCGAGGCCCGTTGCGCGGATCTCGACCTGCCCGTTGACCGGGAAGCGCCCGCGCGCGGCGTACGCGGCGAGCCGTTCCCGGTAGAAGGAGGTGAACTCGTGGACGACGCCCTGCACCCCGTCGCGCGAGGTGAGGACCGCGTAGCCGTTCGCGGTGACCCGCAGCGTCGTGGGTCTGATGTACAGCAGCGTGTTCTTGGACGGTCCCCACAGGTCCGCGGAGAGCGTGGCGGTCAGGCCGAGTACGGCGGCGTCCAGCTGTGCGTTGCCCAGCTCGGGCGCGAGGTACCAGGCGGCGTCGGACACCATCCGTCCCGCGAGGTCCGCCACGAGTGTGGGCACGTGGTCGGAGAACGGATAGTTGTACGGCGACGTCACCGGCCGCGAGGTGAGCGGGCGCCGCGGGGCGACGCTCCACACCTTCAGCCAGGGGAACTCCGTGAAGGCGAACCAGATCGCCTCCGCCCGGCCCGTCTCGTCCAGGAACCGCGCGAACGTCCGGCCGTCGCTGCCGGGCGCCGCGAAGAGCTCGGCGGCCGGGACGTCGGTGCGGCTGACGCAGCGGAGGTTGGTGTTGACGCCCACGCGCAGCACCACCTCGGTGACCAGGGCGCGGCCGAGATGGGTGAGCAGCGCGGCACCTTCGGGCTCGTCGCGCCGGTACGTCCGCAGGATGTAGGCGTCACTGTCCTCGTCCCACACCACCGCGGTCAGGGACAGCACGAGGTTGCTCAGCGAACCGTAGGTGTGCCCGGGCAGCCTGCTCTCGCCGTGGGCCGGGACCGCGGTGCCGTGGGCGTCGATGGCCAGGGCACCGCCGAGGGTCAGATCGCCGGGCGCCGGTGCCGCGGTCAGGCCCAGGCCGTGGTCCTCCAGGAAGCCGAGCAGCGCCTCGAGAGTGACGCCGGTGCCGGCCCGGACGGCGGCCGGATCGGTTGACTCCAGCGACAGCCCCGTGAGGTGGGTGGCGGTGTCCAGGAGCAGTACGGGCGACCCGGCCCCCGTGCCGGCGGGGATCGTCAGGGGCGACCAGCCGTGGGAGCAGCCGCGGGCGCGGACCGTCCAGCCCTGCCGCCGGGCCCAGTTGACCACGTCCACGACCTGTCGTGCGTCCGCCGGCGCGCAGGCCCACAGTCCGTCGGCGGTGATCTCCCCGACCCAGTTGCGGTACGCCGTGCGGTACAGGCCGACGTCCGGCGGGAATCCGGGCAGCCCGTCAGCGGCGGCGGTGCCTTGCGTCAGGACCGGGGAGGCGGTGGCCAGCGAGGCGGCGGTGAGCAGGAATCCCCGGCGCGTCCAGGAGGCGTCGGCTCCGCCTATGGCGGGAGGGGGACCGGCTGGTGGTTCGGTCATGTCGCCCACAGTAGGCGCCAGTTGACACGTGTCTCCCTCCTGTCACATCAAACCACCCGTATGGGTGATGGAGATGTCTCCGGTGCGGGAGGGGCGTTTCCCAGTGCTACCGGACGCGGATGACACACTGACCGCATGGAAGAGCGAGAATTCCGCAGGTCGGGGCAGCACGCCTCGGTGATCGGCCTCGGCACCTGGCAGCTGGGCGCCGACTGGGGCGACGTCGACGACAAGGACGCCCACGAGGTGCTGGAGGCGGCGGCCGAGTCCGGGGTGACCTTCTTCGACACCGCCGATGTGTACGGCGACGGGCGCAGCGAACAGGCCATCGCCGCCTTCCTGCACGGCAGGCCGGACCTGCACGTGCTGGTGGCGACCAAGATGGGCCGCCGCGTCGACCAGATCCCGGAGAACTACGTCCTCGACAACTTCCGGGTCTGGAACGACCGCTCCCGCCGCAACCTCGGCGTCGACCGCATCGACCTGGTGCAGCTGCACTGTCCGCCGACGCCGGTCTACTCCTGCGACGAGGTGTACGACGCCCTGGACACCCTGGTCGAGGAAGGCCGTGTCGCCGCCTACGGGGTGAGCGTCGAGACGTGCCAGGAGGCGCTGACCGCGATCGCCCGCCCGAACGTGGCCAGCGTGCAGATCATCCTCAACCCGTTCCGCATGAAGCCGCTGCGTGAGGTCCTCCCGGCCGCGCGGGAGGCCGGCGTGGGCATCATCGCCCGAGTGCCGCTCGCCTCCGGCCTGCTGTCGGGCAAGTACACCAAGGACACTGTCTTCGCCGCGAACGACCACCGCTCCTTCAACCGGCACGGTGAGGCCTTCGACCAGGGCGAGACCTTCTCCGGTGTCGACTTCGCCACCGGTGTCGAGGCGGCGGCCGAGTTCGCCGCGCTCGCGCCCGAGGGCTACACGCCGGCCCAGCTCGCGCTCGCCTGGGTCCTCCGGCAGCCCGGCGTGACCACGGTCATCCCCGGCGCCCGCTCCGCGGACCAGGCCCGCGCCAACTCGGCGGTCGCCAAGCTGCCCCCGCTGCCGCGCGAGACGCTCGACGCGATCCGGGACCTGTACGACCGGCGGATCAAGGAGCAGGTCGAGGACCGCTGGTAGCCGCCCGCCGCGTCGGCCTGTTCCACCTTCACGCCCCTACGACCTCACGCCGTCAGGGCGGAGCGGGTCGCGCGGGATGTTCCGCGCGCGGCGGCCCGGACCCGGTAGACGGTCTTCGACCGGTCGACCACCGGGTCGCCGAGCACGATCCGACCCGCCGCGCACAACGCGTCGCACTCCTCGGTCGGCAGGGCCACGGGACGGCCGTCGGTCTGCCAATAGCCGTACCGGCGGCGCCCGTTCCCATGCACCGTCAGGAAGACCGCCAGGTGCTGGTCCATGATCAGGCGCAGCACTTCGGCAGCACGGGAACTGAGCCGAGGGCGCGTCATGGGCGGTCAGCCTTTCCGGGGCAGGACGGTGATCCTCCCGCCCGGAAGGCGAGATGATCTTTCCCCCGCATTGTTGCCGAGGGCACTGACAGCGCGCATCCGGCGTGCCGGGGACGCCCCTAGAGGTCACGGGGTTGCGTCTCGGGTATGTGACGACCTTCACCCTCATGTGTCGGAAAGTGATGAATTCCTTACGGGGGGAAGACGTAAAGATTTGGGAAGTGGCAACCCAAGACCGTGGAGGTTTCACGTGCGACCGTTCACCCTCAACTACGCCGTGCCCATGGGGGTTCAGGCCACGGTGACGCCGTACCGCTTCGACGCCTCGCGGCAGTTGAATGTGCTTCCGGACGGTCGCCCCGCCGTCAGTGACCGTGCCCTTTTGCTGGCGGCCGGCACGACGACGTCGACGGCGGGCTCCCAGACGCACTTCGACGACTGACGGCACGGACCGGATGACGGTTCTCATCCTCACGTCGGATCAGGACGTGACGGCCGACATGGTGGTGGCCGAGCTGCACGAGCGGGCTGTGCCCGTGATGCGCCTGGACCCCGCCGACCTCCCCGGCAGGGCGGTGCTGTCGGCCGACTACGCCCACGGCGACTTCGACGGCCACCTCTCGGTGGGCGGGCACGTCCTGAGCATGGGAGGCCTGCGTTCGGTGTGGGTACGCCGACCCGGCGAACCGGCCGCGCATGCCGCGGAGCCCTCGACCTGGCTGACCGCGGAGACCCGCCAGGCCCTGTACGGCATGCTCTACTCGGCGTCCACACGGTGGATGAACCATCCCCGCAACGCCGAGCAGGCCCGCTACAAGCCGTGGCAGTTGCGGATCGCCCACCTCAGCGGCTTCGCCGTGCCGCCGACCGTCGTCACCACGGCGCCGCGTGTGGCCCAGCAGTTCGCCGAGGAGTACCGGGACGTGGTGGTGAAGTCGGCGTCGGGGCCGCCGCCGGACGACCCCGAACTGGCCCTGCCGACGACGCTGATCGGCCCGGACGCCGACTTCTCCGCGGTCGCGGCCGGACCGGCCCTGCTGCAGCGCTACATCCCCAAGCGTGCCGACATCCGGCTGACCTGCGTCGGCGCGCGCCTGTTCGGTGCCCGCAAGAGAGCGGCGCCCGGGCAGGTGGACGGCCGGTACGGCGACACCGAGTACTCCTGGCAGCCCACCGTGGTGCCCGACCGTATCGTGAAGTCGGTCCACGAGTACCTGGCGGTTGCCGGCCTCGCGTACGCCGCCTTCGACTTCGCCGAGGACGGGGAGGGCGTGTGGTGGTTCTTGGAGTGCAACCAGGGTGGCCAGTTCGGCTTCATCGAACTGGCCACCGGCCAGCCGATAGCGGAGTCGATCGCCCACTGGCTGGCCCGACGCGCACCCGACCGGCGGCCTTCGGAAAGCCGCTGGTAGCCGTGGAGCCGACGCGGCGGAACGGATCCGTACCGATCAGCCGCGCCGCCCCGTTCTCCCGCGGGACCCCGGCAGCAGATGCGGGGCGCGGTCCGCGACCGTGTCCCGCAGGTGCCGCATCGACGGGTTCACCAGGGCGTTGCCCGCGACCGTCACGGTGGGCACGGTCTCGTTCCCGTCCGCGACCGAGCGGACGAACGCCGCCGCTTCCGGATCCCGCCATATGTTCACCTTGGTGTGCGGCAGGCGCGAGAACAACAGGCGCGTCCGCAGTTTCATGCAGTACGGGCACAACGGCCGCCAGTAGACGACCACTTCGCCCCGCGCCTGCGCCACCGCTTCCCCCGCTCCACTCGACGCCGGACGGAGAGTCCACTCACCCGGCCGGCGGCCGGAACGTTCTCAGGAACACGTCCAGTGCCTGCTGGTTGGCGGTGCTCTGCGCGTCCGCCGCCGGGGTCGTCCAGCGCAGGGAGCAGCCGCGGCCGTCGCCGAGGAGGAAGCCCCGCCCGAAGGTGCGCACCCGGACGCCGTTCACCGTGGACAGCCACACCATGTCGGCGCCCTTGCGGCCCTGGTAGGTCACGGCGCGGATGTCGCCCACCCGCGTGTACTCGGCGTACGTGCTCTTCAGGGACGGCTCCAGCTTCCGCCACACGGCGACCGGATCCGTACCGAGCCGCACGCTGTAGGTGACCGCCAGCGTGCGAGGGTCCCCACTCGCCCCGAACGTCACGCGGTAGGTGCCTTCGGCGGCCTTGAGGGTGTCAATGGGCTTCCATCCCTGGGGCAGGTCGATGGAGAAGCCCTCCGGCGCGTCGTAGCGGCGGAAGGTCGTTGCCGGGTTCCTGGTGGCGGGCGACGACGGGGGCGCGGAGGGTGCCGGTGCCGTACTCGTCGCAGGAGGGAGGGTCGTGCCGTCGGTGTCGTGCCCGGAGGGCGCGGCCGGCCGCGAGGGCGCGACGGAGCGCGACGGCGCCGTCCCGGTCGTCGACGCGCCGCCCCCCTCCGAGCCGACCGTCGCGACGAGGATCGCGACCGAGGAGGCCACGAGCACCAGCCCCGCCCCCACGAGCACCGACCGGCGCACGGCCGGTCTGCCCCAGGCCCGCCCCGCCCGGTGGGCGACCAGCCACGCCCCCCTCAGGCGCGGCATCAGCGTCTCCTGCGTGGGCTCGTCGAGGTCGTCGCTCACGATGCGCACCAGGGAGGCACGCACCGCGGACTCCGGGACCCGCTCCAGGGCGTTGCGGCGCAGTAACCCCGTGATGGCCGGTGCCAGCGGCCCGGCGCTCAGCGGGGGGCGCAGCGGCAGCCGGTCCACGGCGCGCAGCGTCGCCTCGGCCGAACCCCGGTCCCGGAACGGCGGACGGCCCTCCACCATCGCGTACAGCAGCGCTCCGAGAGCCCACTGGTCCGCCGCCGGCCCGGCGCTCGAGCCGCGGGCCTGTTCGGGGGAGGCGTATGACGGCGCGGTGACCCGCTGGGTGACGGACGATCCGATCAGTCCGAACCCGGTCACCACGACCTGGCCCCCCTCCCGCACGAACACCTGCCCGGGGCTCAGGTCCCCGTGGGTGACGCCCCGCCGGTGGGCGGCCTCCAGGACGTCGAGGATCCCGAGGCCGATGCGGGCGGCACGCACGTGGTTCAGGGGCCCGCGATCGAGGATCTGCCCAAGCGGCGTGCCGTCGATCCGTTCCGTCACGGTCCACAGGACACCGTTGTCGTCGACCACGTCGAGGACGGTGGCGATCCGGCCGGGGCACAGCGATTCCATCGCCTCCGACTCGCGCAGGATCCGGGCGATCGTTCGTCGTGAGGTGACCTCGGGCCGCAGCGGTGCGAGCCGCGACTCGGTGAGGGTGACCGGCCGTGCGAAGTCCGCGTCCTGGCCGAGCCAGACGGTGCGCCCCTCCTCCCGGTGGACGACTTCGAGCGTCCGGTACCGTCCGGCGACCAACTCCCGTGTGGAGACCTGCCCGTGGTCCATCGTCATCCCTCGCAGCGCACCGGACTCTCCCTTTCCCGGATGTACGGCGGACGTGACGGTGGGTGTTCAAAGAAAGGCGATTTTCTACGAGCCGGATTTCCCCGACCCGGCGCGCATCGCTCACACGTGCGAAAATGCGTCCCCTGGGCTACTGGTCGGTAGTTTACCGTCGGTTACCTTTGCCGTCGCGCCGATGTACGACTCGGCGAACGCGGCCGCCGCCGCGGGGGAGTGGAAGAGCCGTCGCAGCCGGGCGATGGCATTGCCCGCGCGGAACGGATCGCCCGACGAGGGCCCGTGCAGCAGCTCCGCGAACCACTCGGAGAACTCCTGGTACTGCCACACGCGCCGCAGGCAGGCCGCCGAGTAGCCGCGCAGGCCGCCGGTGTCGCCCCTGCGGTGGTAGGCGATGAGCGCGTCCGCGAGCAGCAGCGCGTCGTGCAGTGCGAGGTTCATGCCCTTCGCGGCGATCGGAGCGACCAGGTGTGCCGCGTCGCCCGCGAGGAACAGCCGCCCGTGCACCATCGGCTGGACCACATAGTTGTGCATGTCCAGGACGCGCTTCTCGATCAGCCGCCCCTCGGTCAGCGGCGGCGCCCCGGCGACGGACAGTCGTTCGCGCAGCTCCGACCAGACACGCTCGTGCGGCCAGTTCTCCGGGTCGTCCCCGGGCGGCACCTCGAGGTAGTAGCGGGTGACCTGCGGGCTGCGCGCCATGTGGGCGGCGAAGCCGCGCGGATGGACCCCGAAGACGACGCAGTCAGACGACGGCGGCGCCTCGGCGAGCAGCGCCAGCCAGCCGACCCCGTGGTCGAGCCGCGCGAGCTGTGCGCGCTCCGGCGGCAGAGCGGCCCGGGTGACACCGCGGGCGCCGTCGCAGCCGGCGATCACCTCGCATGCGATGCGCCGGTGCTCGCCGGAGTCCGGATCCGTGTACGACACGGACGGCTCATCGGTGTCGATTCCACGCACCTCCACGTCCCGCACGCCGAACCGTATGTCGCCCCCCTTGACGTCCGCGTACTCGCGTACGAGGTCGGTGACGAGCAGCGGCTGCGGGTAGACGAAGTGGTGGTGGCCGGAGATCTCCGTGTACGGGAACCGGAGCCGCTCCCCGCCGACGCGGAACTCGCACTCGCTGTGCGTCTGCGCCGTCTCCAGCAGCCGCCCGGCCAGCCCGTGCCGCTCGAGCGCCCGCACGGCCCATTCCTCGAGGAACCCCGCCCGCGGCCGCTGTTCGATGAACTCCCTGCTCTCCTGCTCCAGGACGACACAGTCGACGGAGGCGTCCCGCAGGAGGTTGGCGAGTGTCAGCCCTGCGGGACCGGCGCCGACGATGACGACGGGAACGCGCGGCTCGGGCGGGGGGAGGGGGGCGGGCGAGGAGTCGATCATCCGGTCATTATGGCGGCGCACCGTCAAACCCTTACCGGCCAGGGGTCGTTGTGCCTGCCGGCCCCCGCTGTCGCGGTCTCAGCCCAGGGCCTCCCGCAGGGCGGGCAGAAGCTCCTTGCTCGACCAGTCGATGTACTCTGGCTGCGACTCGCCACCGATCTGCACCAGTGCGATCTCCGTGAACCCGGCCTGTGCATAGGGCCGTACGGCCTCCACGAAGTCCGCCGGGGCGTCGCCGCACGGAATGGAGGAGGCCACGTCGTCGGGCGTGACGAACTGGGTGGCCGACGCGAAGGAATCCGGGTGCGGCAGCTCGGAGTTGACCTTCCAGCCGCAGCCGAACCAGCGGAACTGCTCGTGCGCCCGCTGGATCGCCGCCTCCCGGTCCCGGTCGTAGCAGACCGGCAGCTGCCCGATCCGCGGCTTGCCCTCGCCACCGTGCCGGTCGAACGCGGTCAGCAGCTCCTGCTTCGGCTCCGTGGCGATGACCAGGTCGGCGAGCCGGCCCGCGAGCGCACACGACCGCTCGCCGGAGACGGCGACACCGATCGGCGGCGGCTCGTCCGGCAGGTCCCACAGCCGCGCCGAGTCCACGCTGAAGTGCTTGCCCCGCCGGCTGACATGGCCTCCGCCGAACAGGTCGCGGATGATGCCGATCGCCTCTTCCAGCATCTCGTGCCGCACCTCGACCGAGGGCCAGCCCCGGCCCACCACGTGCTCGTTGAGGTTCTCGCCGGCGCCGAGCCCCAGCCGGAAGCGGCCCTGCGACAGCAGCTGCATCGTCGCCGCCTTCTGCGCCACCACCGCCGGGTGGTAGCGGACGGTCGGACAGGTCACGTACGTCATCAGCGGGATGCGTGAGGTGGCCTGGGCGGCGGCGCCCAGCACGCTCCACGCGTAGGGGGCGTGGCCCTGCTCCCGCAGCCACGGGAAGTAGTGGTCGGAGGTCACGGAGAAGTCGAACCCGGCCTCCTCGGCCCGCACCACATGGTCGACGAGCTCGCGCGGGCCCGCCTGTTCGGTCATCATCGTGTATCCGATTCGCACCATAAAGCGCGGGTTCCCGGTTGGAAGGGGCGAAAACTGACCATTGGGGTCCGTGCGACGGCACCGTGGACACCCGCCGGGCGGACACGGACCAGGACAAGGCACTCCAGCACCGCCTCGAACGCCTCGCCCTGCCCCCGGTCGCGGCGGACGCCGGACCCGGACTCCGGTCGGCGATCCGCCTCACACCCCAGGGCGGCCACTGCCCGCAACAGCCGACGCTACGGCGGTCGAGGTCGCCCACGAGGACGGCACCTGGAGAATGACCCTGGTCGAGGGCGAGGACCGCCTCGTGCTCCGTCTTCCGGGCTCCGCCTGGGCGGCCAGATCACGGGCACGCCCGGCACGGGCACGTTCACGGCCCCCTGGCACACCACACCGCTGAACGCGGGCCACTGAACCGGCACCGGGCGCCCCGCGCCGGACGGCCCGCCTAACGGAGCGTCTCCATCCAGTTGGCCGGGACACGCCCCCGTGGTCCCGGCGCGGGCTGATCCTCGGGATGACAGGCCGGAGGAGCCAGCTCGGGCCCGGCCTCGTACAGCTCGGACGTCTCGTAGTTCCAGAACCAGTCCTCGCCCGGCTCGAAACTGCGGATCACGGGATGCCCGGTGGCATGGAAGTGCGCGGTCGCGTGCTTCGCGGGCGAGTCGTCGCAACACCCGATGTGCCCGCACTGCGCGCACCGCCGCAGATGGAACCACCATCCGCCCGCCGCCTCGCACTCCACGCACCCGGTACCGCTGGGCGGGACGCTCGGGTCGATCTTCTGCACTGCGCTCATGACGACGCCTCCGGTGCTGTCTCGGAATCCACGGCAGTGAGCGGCAGCCGTACCTGGAACCGCGTGTCGCCCGGCTCGGACCGCACGCTCAGGCTGCCGTGGTGCTTGTTGACGACGATGCGCCAGGAGATGTCCAGGCCGAGTCCGGTTCCCTGGCCGACCGGCTTCGTGGTGAAGAACGGGTCGAAGATACGGTCGCGGATCTCCTCCGGCACGCCCGGTCCCGTGTCGCGGAACTCCACGAGCAGCCGGTCGTGGTCGAGGGCCGTCCGCACGGTCAGCGTGCCCTCCCCGCCCGCGTCGTTCATGGCCGACACCGCGTTGTCGATGAGGTTGGTCCACACCTGGTTCAACTCGCCCGGATAGGCGGGGATGTTCGGCAGGGACCGGTCGTAGTCCTTGACGACGGTGATCCGCTTGCCGATCTTCCCGGACAGCATCATCAGGGTGCTGTCGAGGAGTTCGTGCACATCGGCCGTCCGGTACGGCGCCCGGTCGAGCTGCGAGTACTGCCGCGCCGCGTTGACGAGCGTGGACACCCGGGTCGTGGAGTCCTCGATCTCGTTCATCAGCAGCTCGGTCTCGACCGTGTAGTTGAGCCAGCGGACCGCGCCCTCCAGCGTCCTCTCGTCGACGGCCGCCGCGACCTGGTCCAGCCAGTCCGTGTCGAGACCGGCCTGCACGAACGTCGGCGCGAGCTGCCAGCCGCCGTCGATACCGTGGTCGTCGAGCCAGTCGGTGATCGCGTCCTCGCGGTCGGACGCCTCCAGCGGGCTGACCGGCGTGGCCTTGGCGACCTGTTCGGCCGTCCTCTCCTGGATCTCGACCAGTGTCAGCAGCGTCTCCGGCTCGTAGCGTCCGGCGGCGATCACGCCCAGCTTGTGCCGCATCCCGGCGACCCGCTCGCGCAGCGCCGAGGTGGCGCGCACGGCCGCCGCGGCCGGGTTGTTCAGTTCATGGGTGAGACCGGCGGACAGCGATCCGAGCGCCAGCAGCCGCTCCCGCTGGTTGATGACCTGCTGGGTGTTCTTGGAGCCGAAGAACAGCCCCTCCAGCAGGTGCACCGCCATCGGGAACCAGTCCCGCATGATCGAGGCGAACGTCTCCGCGGGCAGGATGAAGAACCGCGAAGGTTCGGTGACCCGCATCGACCCGCTGTACGACGCCGCGGCCCGGTCGCCCAGATACGCCTGGAAGGCGCCCGCGTACACACCGCGCTGCGAAGTGCGGTTGACCTCCACGTCGTCGGCGCCGACCCGCCGCGACAGCACGACCGTCCCCTTGAGGAGGACGAAGAAGCAGGTGGCGGGCTCGCCCTCGGTGTAGACCGGGCCGGGGTCGAACTCCTCCACCCGCCCTTCCCGGCACAGCCGCGCCAGCTGCTCGTCGTCCAGTTTCTCGAACAGGAAGAGCGACTTCAGCTCCGCCCGGTCGCACGCCATCGGCCGGCCGCTCATCGCCGCTCCCCGCGTCGTGGGTTCATGACTGCTCCAGATACCGGTGGACGAGCATCACGGCCATGGCGCCCTCGCCCACCGCGGAGGCGACCCGCTTGGCGGACTCGGCGCGCGCGTCGCCCGCCACGAACACACCCGGGACGTTGGTCTCCAGGTGGTACGGGGGCCGATCCAGCTCCCAGCCCTTCGGCGGCTGCCCGTCGCTCGTCATGTCGGGACCGGTCGGGATGAACCCCTTCTCGTCCCGCAGCACCGTTCCCTCCAGCCAGTCGGTCAGCGGGGCCGCCCCGATGAACACGAACAGCCACTGCGCGTCGACGAGTTCGGTCTGCCCGGTCGCCACGTCCCGCAGCGTCAGCTTCTCCAGATGGTCCGAGCCGTGCGCCGCGTCCACCACGGTGCGGGTGCGGACGTGAATGTTCGGAGCGTCGTTGATCTGCTGGATCAGATAGTGCGACATCGACGCCGACAGCGACTCCCCGCGTACCAGGAGGTGGACCGACTTGCAGCCCCGCGACAGGTACATCGCGGCCTGGCCCGCCGAGTTGGCGCCACCCACGATGTACACGTCGTACCCGGAACAGGCCGGCGCCTCCGTCAGCGCCGAACCGTAGAACACCCCGCACCCCGTCAGCTCGGCGAGCCCAGGCGCCTGGAGCTGCCGGTACGACACGCCGGTCGCCAGGATCACGCTGTGCGCGCCGATCGCGGTCCCGTCCGAGAACCGCACGATCCGGGCGGCACCGTTGACCTCGAGAGCGGACACCTCCCGTGCGGTGAGGATCTCCGCGCCGAACTTCTTCGCCTGTCGGCGCGCCCGGTCCGTCAGCTGCGCGCCGGACACACCGTCGGGGAAGCCGAGGTAGTTCTCGATCCGGGAACTCTGCCCGGCCTGACCGCCGGTCGCGGACCGCTCCACGAGCAGCGTCCGCAGCCCCTCCGACGCCCCGTACACCGCCGCCCCGAGCCCGGCGGGCCCGCCGCCTATCACGACCAGGTCGTAGAACTCCGAGGTCGGCGTCGTCGCCAGGCCGACGTGCGCGGCCAGTTCCGGGTCCTCGGGCTCGACCAGCGGCGTGCCGTCCGGGGTGACGACGAGCGGCAGCCGCTCCCCGTCCTGCCCGGCCGCCGCCAGCAGCCGCTGCCCCTCCGGGGTCTCGACCGAGTACCAGCGGTAGGGCACCTGGTTGCGGGCCAGGAACTCCCGTACGTCCGACGAGCGTGCCGACCAGCGGTGGCCGACCACCTTCGTGGTGGGAACCGGCCGGTAGTCGGAAGTCCGCCACGCCTCCAGCAGATCGTCCAGGACCGGGTAGAGCTTCTCCTCGGGCGGGTCCCACGGCTTGAGGAGATAGTGGTCGAGGTCGATCACGTTGATCGCGTCGATGGCCGCGTTGGTGTCCGCGTACGCCGTCAGCAGCACCCGCCGCGCGCCCGGGTAGACGTCCAGGGCCTGTTCCAGGAACTCGATGCCGTTCATCTGCGGCATCCGGTAGTCGGCCAGGATCACCGCGACCAGGTCGCCGCGCAGTTTCAGCTCCCGCAGCGCCTCGAGCCCGCTCTCACCGGACTCGGCGCGCACGATGCGGTACGTCTCGCCGTACCGGCGGCGCAGGTCGCGTGCCACGGCACGCGACACCCCGGGGTCGTCGTCCACTGTCAGGATGACGGTCCGTGCAGCTGCCCCCGCAGCCTGTGCCATAAGGTCTCCCGCCCCGAGCTCATGCGCGTCTCGCCCATCGTATGTTCGATCGTCCGGTTTCGCTCCTGAACCCGGTGAGCACCTGACCGGTGGCATGATCACCCTCACCGGAGCAGCGACAGGAAGGCAGCAGCATGACCCGCCCGATCACCGTGGGAGTGGATGGATCGCCGGAGAGCGTCGCCGCGGCGGCCTGGGCGGGCCGGGAGGCCGTGCGCCGGGGCCTGCCGTTGAGGATCGTGCACGCCTGGCAGTGGCAGGCCCTGGACGTCGCCCTGGCGGCCGACGAGGAAGCCCACGCCCGGTGGGCCCGGGAGGTCGTGGACGCGGCCCGGGGCACGCTCACCGAGCGGCACCCGGAGCTGACCGTGACCGCCGAGGCGCTCCAGGGCGCGCCCGTCGAGTCGCTGGTCGCCGAGGCGGCCACGGCCGAACTGCTGGTGCTGGGCTCACGCGGGCACGGCGCGGTCGTCGGGTTCCTGATCGGCTCCGTCGGCCAGCAGGTGATCGCCGAGTCCACCCGGCCCGTGGTGCTGGTCCGCGCCGGCGACCGGCCCACCGCGGAGGCGGCGGGCCGCGACATCGTCGTGGGACAGCACGGAGCGCCGGACGACAGCGCGCCCGCGCTCGCCTTCGCGTTCGAGACGGCCGCCGCCCGGGGCGCGGCCGTCCGCGTCGTACGGGCCTGGAGCCTGCCGCCCGTGTTCGCCTACAGCCCCGGCTCGCTGAAGCTGCTCGACGAGGCCGGTGGGCTGGAACAGTTCGAGAGGAAGGCGCTCGACGAGGCGCTGCGCCCCTGGCGGGAGCGCTACCCCGAGGTGCCGGTGACCGAGCACGTGGAGATGGGCAGCGCCGCCCAGGTGCTGCTCTCCGCGGCCGGCGACGCCCAGCTCGTGGTGGCGGGACGCCGTGCCACCCGGGCCGTCGGGCCCCGCATCGGATCGGTGGCGCACGCGCTGCTGCACCACGCGCCCTGCCCGGTGGCGGTCGTACCGCCCGCCTGACACGGGCTCTGACTCACAGGGCGCGGTCGAAGAGGGCCAGCAGCTCCCGCCAGTGCCGTTCCGCCGCCTCGGCGTGGTAGCTGGAGGTGTCCTCCTGGGTGTAGCCGTGCGGGGCGCCCGGGTAGACCTCGCAGCGGTGGCGCACACCCGCGTCGGTGAGCGCCTTCTCCAGCCGCTCGATCTGCTCGGGCGGCAGGGAGTGGTCCTGGTCGGCGTGTCCGAAGTACGCCTCCGCGGTGATGCGGTCGGCCAGCAGATGGGGGCTGTCCGGCTTGTCGGTCGCCAGTTGCCCGCCGTGGAAGCCGGCCACGGCGGCGACCCGCTCCGGATGCGTCCCGGCGGTGCGCAGGGCCAGCCGGGCGCCCATGCAGTAGCCGGTGACACCGACCGGGCCGTCGGCGGCCTGCGGGCAGTCGGCGAGCCGGCGCAGATAGGCGTCGGCGTCACGCTCGGCCCGCTCGGGCGTCACCGACCGGATGAGCGGCATGACCTTCTGGAAAAGCTCCGGACGTGCGTCCGTGTCGATGAAGTCGGGCAGCTCGACGACGGGCGCCCGGCCGTGGCGGTAGAAGACGTTGGGCACCAGCACCGTGTAGCCGTGCCCGGCGAGGCGGTCGGCCATCTTCTTCAGGGACGGGCGCAGTCCGAAGGCGTCCATGTAGAGCAGGACCGCGGGGCGGGGGCTGTGGTCGTCCGGGTGGGCGAGGTACGCGTCCGCCGTGCCGTCCTCGGTGGGGATGTCCACGGACGTTCCACGGATGGCGGTCATGTGTGGTTCTCCTGCCTGTCGACGTCCGGCCGGCGACGACCCCGGCCGGGCCTTGCGATCATCATCGCAACGCCGGTCGGCGGGTCGCTCAGGAGGGCCGAACGGGACCGTCTTCCTCTTCCTGCGGATCGGCCGGCGCCTCGTCCTCTTCCTGCGGATCGGCCAGCGTCTCGCGGACCTTGGGCAGGATGTTGTCCACATAGTCCTTCACGGCGGTGTCCAGACCGATGTCGTGCTGGGCCCGCTCCGACAGATACCACCGGTGTTCCAGCAGCTCGTGGTACAGCTCAGCCGGATCCATCGCCCCCCGCAGCTCCGGCGGCACCGCGCGCACGGTGGGCCGGAACACGTCCCGCACCCAGCGGTGGGCGAGCACCTCGGGCCGGGCGGCGAGAGGGTCGCCGGGCGCGTAGTCGTCCTGGGTGGCCATCCAGCTCTCCAGGTCGTTCAGCAGCCGCCGCGCCTGGTTCTCCTCGGCATCGAGGCCGGTCAGCCGGAGCAGCTGCCGCTGATGGTGCCCGGCGTCGACGACCTTCGGCACGAAGGTGACGGTGTCGCCGTTGGAGGAGTGCGAGATCTGCATCTCCGCCACGTCGAACCCGAGGTCGTTCAGGCGGCGGACACGGCGGTCGATGTAGTGGTACTTGCCCGCCGGGTACACGGAGGTGCGGGTCAGCTCGTCCCACAGACCGGAGTACCGCTGGCAGATCTCCATGCCGAACTCGATCGGATCGACCGACGGGTGCAGTGCCCCGGAAGCCTCCAGGTCCAGCAGCTCACCGCTGATGTTGACGCGCGCCAGATCGAGGTCGTACTCCCGCTGCCCCGGGCTCAGCCGGGGGTGCAGATCGCCGGTCTCGGCGTCCACCAGGTACGCGGCGTAGGCGCCCGCGTCGCGCCGGAACAGGGTGTTGGACAGCGAGCAGTCCCCCCACGCGAACCCCGCCAGATGCAGCCGGACCAGCAGCACGGCCAGCGCGTCCATCAGCCGGTGCATGGTCGCGGGCCGCATGGTCGTCTCGAACATCGAGCGGTACGGCATCGAGCCGCGCAGATGCCGGGTGATCAGCACCGGTTCGAGGGGCTCGCCGTCCTTGCCGGTACGGCCGGTGACCACGGCGAGCGGGTCCACCGCCGGGATGCCGAGCCGGTCGAGGTCCCGCAGCAGCTCGAACTCGCGCACCGCGGGCCGCTCGGCGAGCTCCTTGACGGCCACCACCTCCGTTCCGGCGCGTGCGTAGCGCACCACGTGCCGGGAGATACCGCGGGGCAGCGGCACGAGGTAGTGCTCCGGCCACTCCTCCAGGGGCAGCTGCCACGGCAGTTCGAGCAGGAGCGCGGGGTGCTCCGGATTGGTCGCGCTGATCTGCAGAGCCATCGATGAACTGTCCTCGCCTCACGGTCGGCCGACGTACCAAGGAGCATCACCGCACCGGCACGGCACCGGAGTCAACAGCCGGCCCGGATCTTGGACGGGAAGGTGCGGCGGCGGCTCAGCTACGCGCCGGAGGCTACGACGCGCCGAAGCCTGACGACGCACCGTCGCCCCCACCCCGCCGCGCCGCCAGCAGCAGCGCGATGTCGTCCGGCCGGTCCGCCGCGCGCCGCGCCCGGTCCGTGAGCCGGTCCGCGAGCTCCGCCAGGGTGAGCCCCGCCCGCCGGTGGGACGACTCCCACTCCTGCGACAGCGCCGCACGCAGTTCACCGACCCCCTCGTCGATGTCCGCCCCCGGCCGCTCGACCAGCCCGTCCGTGTACAGCGCCAGCACAGCCCCCGGTTCCAGCCGCAGCCACGTCACCGGATACCGGGCCTCCGGGTCCACCCCGAGCACGACCCCACCGGGCAGGTCCAGCACATCCGTACGCCCGTCCGGATGGCCCAGCAGCGGCTGCGGATGCCCGGCCCGCGCGGCCCGCGCCGCCCCCGTGACCGGGTCGAGACGGATGTAGCAGCAGCTCGCGAACTGCCCCGGGTCGAGTCCGATGAGCAACCGGTTCGTCCCGCTCATCACCTGGTCCGGAGAATGGTCGCCCAGCGCGAACGCCCGTACCGCACTGCGCAGTTGCCCCATGGTGGCCGCCGCCTGCACCCCGTGCCCCTGCACATCGCCGATGACCAGGGCGAGACCGTCCCCGGCCTCCACCACGTCGTACCAGTCGCCGCCCACGTCCATGCCCTGCGTGCCCGGCAGATAGCGGCCCGCGGTCTCCACCCGGGGGTGCGTGGACAGCCGCTGCGGCAGCAGGGCCTCCTGCAGACCCCGGGCCAGGGCCGCCTCGGAGTCGTAGCGGCGGGCCCGCTCCAGGGCCTGCGCGATCAGCCCGGCGAGCGCGGTGAGCACCGTGCGCTCCTCGGAGCTGAAGGTCCGCGGCCGCTCGAAGCCGAGGATGCACGAGCCGACCGGCCGGCCGGAGGCGATCAGTGGCAGGTAGGCCCGCGAGCCCACGTGGGCGTCCAGCGGGATGCCCGGGTAGGTCGCCTCAAGCTGCTGCATGGACTCGAAGAACAGCGGGCGGCCGGTGGTGAGCGTCTCCACGCCCGGCAGCCTGGCATCCAGCCCGACCCCCTCGAACTGGTCGAGGAACCTCGGCGGGAAGCCGGACTCCCAGGCCAGATACAGACGCCGCTCGTGCAGCAGGTAGATGGCGAGATGGCGGCCCCCGAACGCGGGCAGCAGCTCCCGCATCACCACCTCGGACACCTGACGGGCCGTCAGCGCCTCGGACAGCGCGATCGCGAGCACGATGGGGCGGTACACCGGGGCCAGCGCACCCTGCGCGCCCAGCGTCCCCGCGGCGGTCGTCGCCGCGGTCTCCTCCACCGAGGCCGCCTCCGCCGTGTGCCCGAGCGGCACCACCCGGCAGGTCACCACGTCGGGGCCGGGATAGACGGACAGCGTGAGCCAGTCGCCGTCCCGCTCTCCGTGCGGCCCGCTCGTGGGGCGCTCGACCTGGAAGTGCACCGGCTCCGACGACAGCAGGGCCGCCCGCAGATGGTCCTCGTAAGCGGGCCGGTCCAGCCACGGCACGGCCTCCAGCAGCGGCCGGCCGACCAGTTCCGCCGACGGCCGCCCCAGCAGGCAGGCGGCCCGCGGGTTGATGTAGGTGATCAGGCCCAGCCGGTCGAACGCGAAGACCCCGTCCGGGAGCAGGTCCGTGGCGCCCTCCGCCGCCGGGCCGGGTCCCGGATCGATGACGAGACCGCCCACCCGGTGCTTCCCGTGCTCCGGCCCCTCCGTCCAGAACTCCAGCAGCCGCTCGCCACCGTCCTCGGCCCGCACCCGCAACGGCCGCGCCGGCGAGCCGCCGGCGGCCGTCTCGCGCAGCGCGGACAGCACCAGGTGCGCGTCGTCGGGGGAGACGGCCCGGGCGAGCGCCTCCGGCGACCGGACGACCTCGTCCGCGGAGCCCGCGGCCAGCCCCCGGAAGGTGTCGTCCGTGGTGACCGTCCCGTCGGCCGGGTCCCACACGAAGTGCCCGATGCGGCCCCGCGGCCGGCCGGCCGCGGGGGGCCGTACACACAGCGACGGCCCGTCCCACACCACCGGATCCCCGCCCTCCTCCAGGGTGGCCAGGGTGTGACCCAGCCGGTCCGCTATGGCCGTCAGCCGGCCCCGGTCGGGCATCGCCTCGGTCGCGGACGGCGCCGGGGGCCGCAGCACCGTCAGCACACCGTACGTAGTGGCACCGGCCCGCACGGGCACGTACACCGAGCCGAAGCGGAACGGCAGCCCGGCGGACAGCTGCGGATAGCGCCGCATCGTCTCCGTGGCGTCGGCGAGCACCACCGGCACGCCCAGCCGGTAGGCGTCCGCGACGGGGAACGGCCGGTCCTGGTGCAGCCGCGACCACGGTCGGAAGAGTTTCGAGGGCAGTCCGGAGAGCACGGCCAGGCGCAGCACACCCGGCGTGCCGGAGCGCAGGTACACGCCGCACGCCAGACCGCCCACGGCACGCAGCGCGTCCACCACCGCGCCGGTCAGCACCGTGGCCGGCGTCCCGAGCGCGCTGCCCGTGTCGTCGATGCTCCCTCGCATCGGTCCGCCCTCGTCCCCGCCCGTCGGGTCCGTACCACAGTCAGCATGCGCCGCCCCACCGTGCGCCCGCATCCCGGCGGGCCGGCGGCCCGGGAAGCGGTCACCGCACGCGCCGGAACACGTCGTCGGAGTCGTCCCACGTGGGCGGTTCCTCCGGCCGCCGCTCCCGTGGAACGCGTGACGCCGACTGGTACATCGCGTCGATCTCGACCGCGTACCGGCGGGCGATGGCGTCCCGGCGCAGCTTCATCGACGGCGTCAGCAGCCCGTTCGTGACGTCGAACGGCTCCGGCAGCACCCGGAAGACCCGGATCGACTCGGACCGCGACACCGTGCTGTTGGCCGCGGCCACGGCCCGCGCGATCTCCTGCCGCAGCGCGTTCTCCTCCCGGGCGTCCCGGCCCGGGGTGTCCCCGCGCGTGAACAGGGCGCCGCGCCAGTGCGCGACGAACTCCGGGTCCAGGGTGATCAGGGCGCCGACGCAGGGCCGGTTGTCGCCCACGACGACCGCCTGGTGAATGAGCGGATGCACCCGCAGGCGCTCCTCCAGCGCCGCCGGGGCCACGCTCTTGCCGCCGCTCGTGACGATGATGTCCTTCTTGCGGCCCGTGATGGACAGATAGCCCTCGGAGTCCAGCCGCCCGATGTCGCCCGTGGCGAGCCAGCCGTCGCGCAGCGCCGTGCGGGTGCCGTGGTCGTCGCCTACATACCCCTGGAACACCGACGGGCCGCGCACCAGGATCTCCCCGTCCTCGGCCACCCGTACGTCGACACCCGGAAGCGGGCGCCCCACGGTGCCTGACTTCTCCCGCCCGACCGGCTGTGCGGTGATGCCTCCGCTCGTCTCGGTGAGCCCGTACCCGTCGTGGACGAGGATGCCGATGCCCGCGTAGAACAGGGCGAGTTCGCGGTTCAGCGGCGATCCCCCGCTCACCGCCCCGCACACCCGCCCGCCCAGCGCGGCGCGCAGCTTGCGGTACACGGTCTTGTCGTAGAGGGCGTGCTGCAGTCTCAGGTCGAAGCCGGGGCCGGGCCCGGTGCCCAGCCGCTGCCGCTCGGCCGCGAGCGCGTAGTCCTGCGCGGTGCGGACGGCCCGCTCGAACAGGGCGCCCCGGCCCGCCTGCTGGGCGGTTTGGAGGAATTTCTTGTACAGCTTCTCGAAGACGTACGGCACCGCGTACAGGTACGTGGGCCGGAACGTCAGCAACGACGAGGCCAGGGCCTCAGCGGTCAGCTCGGGTTCGTGGCCCATGAGGATGCCGCCGCGCAGACACAGCTCCTGGAGCATCAGCCCGTACACATGCGAGAAGGGCAGGAAGACGAGGATGGAGGGCTGCTCACCGGGCGGTGCCGCGGTGTGCCCCCAGCCGGCCAGCAGAGTGTCGCAGGGGCTCGCCAGGTTGCGGTGGCTGAGCGCGCACCCGCGGGGGTGGCCGCTGGTGCCGGAGGTGTAGGCGACGATCGCGGTCGAGTCCGGCAGCACGATGCGGCGCAGCGAGTCGACGGTCGTGGCCGGGACCGGGCGACCGCGCGCCACGAGGTCGTCCAGCGCGCCCACGTCCAGTTGCCAGACGTGGCGCAGCCGGGGCAGTGAGCCGCACACCGACCCCACGGTCATCACGCCCTGCTCGTCCTCCACGACCACGGCGACGCAGCCCGCGTCCCTCAGGATCCACTCGACCTGTTCGTGCGAGGACGTCGGGTAGACCGGCACCACCTCCGC
Source organism: Streptomyces sp. NPDC093984 (assembly GCF_044764595.1). Classification (NCBI taxonomy): domain Bacteria; kingdom Bacillati; phylum Actinomycetota; class Actinomycetes; order Kitasatosporales; family Streptomycetaceae; genus Streptomyces; species Streptomyces sp. NPDC093984. The sequence goes on from NZ_JBIWIM010000013.1 coordinate 23,163, forward strand.
GCCGACCGCCCACAGCGCGCAGCTGAACAGAGTCCACTCGTAGCGGGTGCGCGCCATGATGGCCACGCGGTTGCCGGGGCGGATGCCGGAGGCGACGAGTCCCCTCGCCAGACCGACCACTTCGTCCCGTAGCCCGGCCGCCGTCATGGGGATCCAGGATCCGTCGTCGCCGCGGCGTGCCACCAGGGGGAGCCCGGGGCTCCGGCTCGCCGTGTCGAAGACGCTGTCGGTGAGTCCGCCTGTCATCACGGGCCCTGAGACCGGGTCCGGGGCGGCCCGACGGGCGTTCCCAAAGTCGCGCATGCGCCGCCCCCCGAGGCTTTCCCGCTTGACCGCCGATGGTCGCGGCATCGGCGGTGCTCGAATGTAGCCCAGGTTGCCGCCGGACGTGCCGGAAACGGCGACGAACCCGCCGGTCCCGCTCTGGCGGTGCCGGGTGGACGGGCGGACGATGAAGTGGTGGGAGCCGTTCACTGCGGAGGGAGCGGTCATGCTCGAGGTGAAGGCAGCCGACAAGCCCGACGAGCGGCGTGATTTCCCCCGGGGCCACCTGGAGGCCGTCCATCTGACCGGACTCGACTTCGCGGTCGGGACCTTCGAGCCCGGCTGGCGCTGGTCGGAGTCCGTCGCCCCGATCGCCGGCACACAGAGCTGCCAGTTCCACCACAACGGCTATGTCGTCCGGGGACGGATGCACATCCGCATGGACGACGGGGCCGAGGAGGAGCTCGGACCCGGCGACGTCTTCGTGTGCTCGGCCGGGCACGACGCGTGGGTCGAGGGCGACGAGCCCGTCGTGGTCCTGGACTTCGCGGGTCCCATGGCACAGGACTACGCGAGGGCGGACCGCGGATAGCGGCGGAGGGAGAAGGCCTGCGGGGACCCGCCGCGCCGTACGCGGGAACGTCCTCGCCGGGTGTCGCCGCGCCGTGTCCGGGGCGCGTCCTCGCCGGGTATCGCCGCGCCGTGTCCGGGGCGGGTCTTCGTCGGGTATCGCCGCGCCGTGTCCGGGGCGGTCCTCGGCGAGTGTCGGCGTGCCGGGTGAGTGTCCCGGTGCCGTCGCGTCACCAGCGGCCGGGTTCCGTACCGGTGATCGGGGACGAGGGCCGGCCGTCCGGGCCGACGGGGACGTCCCCGGCGAGCATCACGCGGTGCATGATCCGGGGATGCTCGGGGGTGACGAGGTCGCTCGGGGCCAGATGGACGGTGGCCCGGTTGTCCCAGAAGGCCACGCTGCCGGCTTCCCAGCGGAAACGGACCGTGTACTCCGGGCGCGTGGCCTGCTCCAGGAGCATCTGCAGGATGTGCGCGCTCTCCGCGCGTGACAGGCCGAGGATCTGCTCGACGTAGTAGCCGTTGACGAACAGGATCCGTTCGCCCGTCTCCGGGTGCACCCGCACCAGTGGATGCTCCGTGGCCACCTGGTGGTCCAGCAGATGACGCAGGTAGGCGTCGTCGCCGGGCCGAGGCTGGTATCCGACACCGAGCCGGTGCTCGGCGCGCAGGCCGTCGACGAAACGCCGGACGGGCTCCGACAGACCCGCGTAGGCGGCGGCGAGGTTGGACCACTGGGTGTCCCCGCCGTACGGGGGCACGCTCTCGGCGCGCAGGATGGTCGCGGCGGGCGGATCGACGCGGGCGCCGTGGTCGCAGTGCCAGCCCCGCAACAGCGAGTGGCGCCTGCGCCGCAGCCACTCGTCGTGGTCCATGCCGTAGCGCCCGCCCAGTTCCAGCCGGTCGGCCGTGGTCTCCACCTCCGGGAAGTCCCGCGGTGAGGCGCTGCCGCGCCTGCCCGGGAGGACGGGCTCGCCGAACCGCCGGGCGAGCGCGACGTGCGCCGTGTGGTCCAGTTTCTGGTCCCGGAAGAACACCACCTTCCAGCGCAGCACGGCCGACCTGATCGCGGAGACCGCCGCGTCCGGCAGGTCGCCGGCCAGGTCGACCCCGGTGATCTCGGCGCCGATGCGGCCCGCGACGGGCCTCACCTCGACCTCGGTACCGCTGTCCGTCGTCATACGGGCTCCGTCCGTGGTGGGTCAGGACCTCACGGGCAAGCATCCCCCACCCCCGGCTCGTGCGAAAGATCACACGGGCTGCGTACGAGTGACCCGTCGGCCCTCGTCACGTCGGTTCAGGGCCGCCCCCACGTCGGTCCTTTTGCCGTCCCATTGCCGTCCCATGGGTAATTGGCGACACGGCTGTCGTCATGATGGTTCGGCACTGGTAAGGCATGCCTTCGCTAACCTGCACGACCGACGGCGGGGGGCATGCCGGGGAGGGCCGCATGTGGGATGACGCGTTTCCGAGCTTTCTCATCGGACTGAGGGAAGGGCTCGAAGCCGGACTCATCGTCTCCATCCTCGTCGCGACCCTCGTGAGAGCGGGTGCGAAGTCCCGGCTGCCCCAGGTGTGGACCGGCGTCCTCGCCGCGATCGCGCTCGCGATGAGCTTCGGCGCGGTGCTGACGTTCACCGCGGCGTCCCTGTCCGCGACCGCCCAGGAGGCGTTCGGCGGCACCCTCAGCGTGATCGCCGTCGCGTTCGTCACCGCGATGGTCTTCTGGATGCGCCGCTCGGCCCGCAGTCTCTCCGGCGAGATCAAGGAGAAGGTCACCGGCGCGCTCGCGATGGGCGCCGGCATGCTGATCCTCACCTCGTTCCTCGCGGTGGGCCGCGAGGGCCTGGAGACGGCCCTGTTCCTGTGGACCACGGCGCGCGCGGCCGGGGAGTCGGCGGGTCCGATGGCGGGCGCCGGCATCGGCCTCGTCCTCGCGGCCGGCCTGTGCTGGGGTCTGTACCGCCGCGTCCTGAAGATCAACCTGACCAGGTTCTTCACCGCGACCGGCGCCGTCCTCATCGTGATAGCCGCCGGGGTGCTGGGCTACGGCCTGCGCGATCTCCAGGAGGCCGGGGTCCTGCCCGGCGGCACCGCCTACGCTGTGGACCTCGGCGGCAGCGTCGACGCCGGTTCCTGGTACAGCACCCTGATCCAGGGCGTGTTCAACCTGACGCCGACGATGACGTGGCTGCAGGTCGTCGCCTACGCCGGATACCTCGCCGTCGTCATGACGCTGTTCGTACGCGGCGTGCGCGGGGCCGGGGCCACGGCCACCCGGGCGAAGCCCGCGGCGCCCGACCGGGCGAAGCCCGCAGCGAAGGCGAAGGAGGACGTGAAGGCGCAGGAGGACCAGCCGAGGCCCGCCGACAAGGCACCGCGCACACCGTCCGCCACCCCGGTCCGCCGCCGCCCCGTCTGGGCCGTCCCCGTCGCCGTCGTCGCCGTCCCCTCCGTCGTGGCCGGGCTGATCGTCGCCGTCAGCGGCTCCAAGCCCGCCGGCACCCAGACCGTCGCCGTCTCCGAGAGCGAGTGCGGCAAGGGCTTCACCGCGCCCCAGCCCGGCCGGCAGACCTTCCAGATGCACAACACCGGCGACAAGACCTCCGAGGTGTACCTGGTCGACCCGGCCACCAACGCGGTGTACGGCGAGATCGAGGGCCTCGCCCCCGGCACCACGCGCGACCTCGTCGCCACCGTCGCGGGCGGCAGCTACGCCTGGCGCTGCGTGCCCACCGGCGGCAAGGCCGTCACCTCCAAGGCGGTCCGCGTGAGCGGCGGCGCCGGCGCCAAGGCCGTCGTCCCCGTCTCCGAGAAGGACCTCGCCGCGCCCCTGGCCGCGTATCGGACGTACGTCGAACAGGGCCTGGCCACCCTCGTCACCCAGACCCGCAAGCTCAGCGACGACATCTCCGCGGGCCACCTCGACACGGCCCGCGCCGACTGGCTGACCGCCCACCGCACCTACTCCTCGCTCGGTGCCGCCTACGGCACCTTCGAGGACTTCGACCAGAAGATCAACGGCCGCCCCGACGGCCTGCCCGGCGGGGTGAACGACAAGGACTTCACCGGCTTCCACCGCCTGGAGTACGGGCTGTGGCACGGGCAGTCCGCGGACCGGCTCAAGGCCCCCGCCCAGCAGCTCGCCGACGATGCCGCGGGACTGCGGAAGGCGTTCCCCACCCAGACCTTCGACCCGGGCGACCTGCCCCTGCGTGCCCACGAGATCCTGGAGAACACCCTCCAGTTCGAGCTCACCGGCCACACCGACCAGGGCAGCGGCACCGAACTGGCCACCGCGGACGCCAACCTGGCCGGGACTCGTGAGCTCCTCACCGTCCTCAAGCCGCTGCTGACCCCCCGCGCCCCGAAGCTGCTGCCCACCGTGGACGCGGACATCGCCCGGGTGCAGAAGCTGCTCGACGCCGCCCACCACGGCGACTCCTGGACCCCCGTCGACCGGCTCGACGAGACAGCCCGTGACCGGCTGAACGGGGCCACCGGACAACTCCTCGAGGACCTCGCCCCCATCCCGGACCTGCTCGAGATCCGGAAGCCCGCCTGATGGGCCAAGAGCGCGCCGCGAACACCCGCGCCGAAGCCGAGAACGCACACGCCGAAGGGAACCGCTCCATGCCGTCCGCCGAAACGCCCGCCCCCCAGGGCGGCTGCCCCGCCGGTCACGGTCGCCGCACCTTCGTGAAGACGGCCCTGGGCGCAGGGGCCGCGGGCGCGGTCCTGGCCGGCGGCGGCCTCGCCCTCAGCCAGGCCGGCGCCGGCGAGGCGCACGCGGCGGACGACGCGAATGCCACGAAGGTCCCCTTCCACGGCGCCCACCAGGCGGGCATCACCACCCCCGCCCCGGCCGCCGCCACCTTCGTCTCCTTCAACGTCATAGCCGAGGACCGCAAGGGCCTCACCGACCTGCTGCGGACGATCACCGAGCGGGCCCGCTTCCTCACCTCCGGCGGCACCCCGGAGGACCTCGGCGTGGGTGCGCCGCCCTCCGACAACGGCATCCTCGGCCCCGAGGTCCCCGCCGACGCGCTCACCGTCACCGTAGGGGTCGGTGCCTCCCTGTTCGACGACCGCTACGGCCTCGCCAAGGCCAAACCGCGCCGTCTCACCCCCATGCGCACGTTCCCCAACGACAGCCTGCAGCCGGCCGAGTGCCACGGCGACCTGTCGCTGCAGATCTGCGCCAACCGGCAGGACACCGTGCTGCACGCGCTGCGCGACATCGCCCGGCACACCCGCGGCGCCATGCAGATCAAGTGGCGCGTCGACGGCTTCCAGAACACGCCCCGCCCGAGCGGCGCCCAGCGCAACCTGCTCGGCTTCAAGGACGGCATAGCCAACCCCGACGTCACCTCCTCCCGGGAGATGGACCGTCTCGTCTGGGTCGACGAGGGACAGGGCGAGCCCGCCTGGGCGAGCGGCGGCAGCTACCAGGTCATCCGCATCATCCGGATGCTCGTGGAGTTCTGGGACCGGGTCTCGCTGACCGAGCAGGAGAAGATGTTCGGCCGCCGCAAGGACACCGGCGCCCCGCTGGACGGCGCCCAGGAGACCGACGTCCCCAACTACGCCAAGGACCCGCAGGGCACGGCGATCCCGCTCGACGCCCACATACGGCTCGCCAACCCCCGCACCGCGAAAACCGACGACTCCCGCATCCTGCGCCGCGGTTACAACTACGACCGCGGTGTCGACAACGTCGGCAACCTCGACATGGGGCTCGTGTTCTGCTGCTACCAGCAGGACGTCCAGCGCCAGTTCGAGGCCACCCAGACCCGGCTGATCGACGAGCCCCTCGTGGACTACATCTCCCCGACCGGCGGCGGCTACTTCTTCGCCCTGCCCGGTGTGAAGGACTCCTCGGACTGGCTCGGGCGGGGGCTCATGTCCGCCTGACGGCCCCCGCCGCCACCGGGTGGTCAGCCGGCGGGCCGCCAGCCCAGCGCGGGCCCAAGACGCGTCGCCATGTCGGTGAGGATCTGCACGTAGTCCTCGTGCTCGAAGGTGAACGGCAGCGCGAAGGCGACCTCGTCCACCTCGCGAAAAGCGGCGTGAGCATAGAGCTGTTCGGCTATCCGGTCGGACGGTCCCACGAGGTCCGGCGCGAACATCATCCGCGCCGGGCCCTGCGGCGTCGCCGTGCGCGGCAGCCGCTTCGCCGCGTACGCCTCGTACTTGGCGCGCTGCTCCGCCGTGGCGCTGTCGGTGGGTACGACCACCAGCCCCTGTGAGACGCGGGCACGCTCACCGTCCGGATGGTGCGCGCGGAACGTGCGGATGTGGGAGAGCTGGACCTGGGCGAAGTCCTCCGACTCCTCCGCCTTGACGACGCTGGAGGTGAGCAGGTTCATCCCGTGCTCGCCCGCCCACTGGGCCGAGCGCAGGCTCCCGCCGCCGTACCACAGGCGCCTGCCGAGGCCGGGGGAGTGGGGCTGCACGCGGTCGGAGAACACTTCGAAGGCCTCGACACCGCTGAAGTCCGTGGCGGGCTTGCCGCGGACGAAGTCCAGCAGCCGCTGCACCCGTTCGTAGCTGAAGTCCTCGACGTCGGCGGTGTCCGGGTAGAGCGCCTGCTTCACCTGCTCGTAGTGCATCGGCGGGCCGACGCTGACACCGGGGTTCAGCCGGCCCCCGGAGAGGATGTCGACGGTCGCCAGGTCCTCGGCGAGGCGCAGCGGGTTCTCCCAGCCGAGCGGGATGACCGCGGTGCCCAGCTCGATCCTGCTCGTGCGCTGGGAGGCCGCCGCCAGCACGGCGACGGGCGAGGATATGCCGTACTGCAGATGCCGGTGCCGCACCCACGCGCTGTCGAACCCCAGCCGCTCACCCAGCTCGATGATCTCCAGCGTCGCCTCGTGCCCGCGGCCCGGATCCGCCTCGTCGAACAGGCCGATGGTCAGGAAGCCCAGCTTCCGCAGCGGTTGCGAGGTCGGCGGCACAGGGCTTCCTCCAGGGTCAGTGGCATGTCTGCCGTACGCCGGTGCTGTGTCCGATTCTCGCAGGTGATCGTTGCGCGCACGTGAACGAGCCGGTGAGGGCGACCCGGGTACCTCGCGTCAGGCGTCGCGGCGCCGGAGCCTCACCGCCGCCCCGGCCAGCGTCGCCAGCGCGTACAGGCAGAACACCGTGAACCCGGCCCACGGCGCCAGGGTGTGCGGCTGCTGCTGGACGTGGACGAGGCCCTGGCCCGCCGTGCTCGGCAGATACGGGTTGATCGCGTCGAGCCAGGACGACGGCAGCGCCTGGGCGAGCACGGGAAGCACCAGCAGGACGGCGAAGAGAGTGGCGATCCCGCCCGCCGTGTTGCGGATCAGCGCGCCGAGCGCCACCCCGATCAGACCCACGACCGTCAGATACAGACCCGCGCCGAGGACCGCGCGCAGCACTCCGGGAGCGCTCAGCGAGGTTCCCAGGTGACGTCCGGACAGCGCGGCCTGACCCAGCAGGAACGCGGCCAGTGCGGCGCCCGTCATCAGCACCCACGCCACCACCGCGTACACCAGGGCCTTCGCCCACAGCACCGGAAGGCGGCGCGGCACCGCGGCCAGCGAGGCGCGGATCATGCCCGTCGCGTACTCCCCGCTCATCACCAGAACCCCCAGCACGCCGACGGCCAGCTGGGCCAGGAAGAAGCCGCGCAGACTGACCAGCGTCGGATCGAAGGCGAGCCGCTCCTGCGGCGGCAGCTCGTCCCAGCGGTGGGCGGTGAAGTAGCTGAACACACAGCCGAGTCCGACCATCGCGACGACGGCCAAGAGGAGCGTGAACAGGGTGGACCGCAGCGACCGCAGCTTGATCCACTCCGAGCGGATCACCCGCAGCTGGGTGACCTCGCCCCGCTCCGCGGCGGGGATCACCGATGCCGTCGTCATGCCGCACGTCCTTCCGCGCCCACCAGGTGCGCCGCCGGTGTCTGGTACTCCACGGCGTCCCGGGTCAGTTGCATGAAGGCCTCCTCCAACGAGGCCTGCTGCGGCGTGAGTTCGGCCAGCGCGATACCGTGCTCGGCCGCGATCCGCCCGATCCGCTCACTGCCGAGCCCGGTCACCGTCAGCACGCCCGGTTCCTCCGCCGTGACGGACACGTCCGGGCCGGCCAGCAGACCGTGCAGCCGCTCCACCTCCTCGGTGCGGACCCGCACCACCTCACCGGCGGCCCGTGCGACGAACTCCGCGACCGACGTGTCCGCGATCAGCCGTCCCCGCCCGATCACGATCAGATGCTCGGCCGTGAGCGCCATCTCCGACATCAGATGTGAGGAGACGAGGACCGTACGGCCCTCGGCGGCGAGCGCCTTGAGCAGATCTCGGATCCACCGGATCCCCTCCGGATCGAGGCCGTTGACCGGCTCGTCGAGGATCACCGTCGCCGGGTCGCCGAGCAGCGCCCCGGCGATGCCCAGCCGCTGGCCCATGCCCAGGGAGAAGCTGCCGACCCGTTTCCGTGCCACCGCGCGCAGCCCCACCAGGTCGATCACCTCCTCGACCCGGCGCCGGGAGATCCCGTGGGTCGCGGCGAGCGCCAGCAAGTGGTGGTAGGCGCTGCGCCCGGTGTGCACCGAGCGCGCCTCCAGCATGGCCCCCACCTCGTGGAGGGGCGCCCGGTGATCGGCGTAGTTCCTGCCGTTGACCACGGCCCGGCCGGAGGTGGGCGCGTCCAGCCCCAGCAGCATCCGCATGGTCGTGGACTTGCCGGCGCCGTTCGGCCCGAGGAACCCGGTCACGACGCCGGGCCGCACGGTGAAGCTCAGGTCGTCGACGGCGGTGCGCTCGCCGAAGCGTTTGGTGAGGGAATGGGCCTCGATCATGCCCTCCACCCTCGTACGAGCGCGCCCGGCTGTCGCGCGGGACTGCTCCGGCCGGATGCCGGGCCGCTTCCGCCGTCGGTGCGCGCGTCTATGCGCCGCTCTCGCGGAGCATGTCCTCCCGCTCGACGATCTTCACGCGTTCCCGGCCCTGGGGTTCACCGAGCGCCTTCTCCGCGGCGTCCAGGCGGTACCAGCCCTCCCAGGTGGTGAAACGGACGTTGCGCTCGGCGAGGAACGCGTCCACGGCCTCGGGCGCGGGCGAAGCCGGCGTGTGCAGACGTCCGTTCGCGTGGTCGTCCAGCAGGTTGGCCACCGTCTCGTTGGCGTCACCCTTGGTGTGGCCGATGAGGCCCACGGGGCCGCGGCGGATCCAGCCGGTGACGTACGTCGACTGCAGATGCGTGCCGCTGTCCTCGACGACCCGCCCGCCCTCGTCGGGGACCGTGCCCGACTCGACGTCCCACGGCAGCTTCGGCAGGGGGTCGGAGAGGTAGCCCACGGCACGGTAGACGGCGGTGACGTCCCAGTCCCGGAACGTGCCGGTCCCCTTGACGTTGCCGGTGCCGTCCAGAGCCGTGCGCTCGGTGCGCAGGCCGACCACCCGGCCGTCCTCGCCGAGGATCTCGGTCGGGGACTCGAAGAAGTGCAGGAACAGCTTGTGCGGCCGGTCACCGACGTCGCGGATGGCCCAGTTCTCCAGCGTCTTGGCGACCATGTCGGCCTGCTTGTTGCCCCGCCGGGTCGCGATCGAGCCCTCGTCGTAGTCGATGTCCTCGGGGTCGACGACGACCTCGATGGAGGGGGAGTGGTCCAGCTCGCGCAGCTCCATGGGGCTGAACTTGGCCTGGGCCGGGCCTCGGCGGCCGAAGACGTGGATCTCGCGGGCCGGGTTGGCCTTGAGCCCGTCGTACACGTTCGGCGGGATCTCGGTGGACAGCAGCTCGTCCGCCGTCTTGGCCAGAATGCGGGCCACGTCCAGTGCGACGTTGCCGACGCCCAGCACGGCGACCTTCTCCGCCGTCAGCGGCCAGGTCCGCGGCACGTCCGGGTGCCCGTCGTACCAGGAGACGAAGTCCGCCGCCCCGTAGGAGCCGTCGAGGTCGATGCCCGGTATGTCCAGGGGCCGGTCGGCCATGGCGCCGGTGGAGAAGATCACGGCGTCGTAGAAGGCGCGCAGGTCGTCCAGGCTGATGTCGGACGGGTACGCGACGTTGCCGAACAGGCGGATCTGCGGCTTGTCGAGCACCTGGTGCAGGGCCGTGACGATGCCCTTGATGCGCGGGTGGTCGGGGGCGACGCCGTACCGGATGAGGCCGAACGGGGCGGGCATCCGCTCGAAGAGGTCGATGGACACACCGGGTTCGGCGGCCACCTCGGACTTCAGCAGGGCGTCGGCGGCGTAGATGCCGGCGGGACCGGCTCCGACGATGGCTACCCGCAGGGGGCGGGGCATGATCAGGTTCCCTTCGAGCGGGGATGGACGGCTCGTCGGGAACCTTAAGCTAAGGCAATCCTAACTTGGTACGCGGGTCTGCTCTATGACCTCATAAGGCGGACTTATGGCTTCGGCTCCGGGGTCAGCAGGAGCATCGTCACATCGTCCCGGACGCTGCCGCAGTGTTCCACGAGATCGGTCCACACGCGCTCGGTCGTGACCACGGGGTCGTCGTCGGCGAGGCGGGGCAGCCGGTCGATCAGCGGATAGAACGCGCCGGTGGAGTCCCTGGCCTCCCAGATGCCGTCGGAGGCCAGGAACAGCCGGTCCCCCCGCTGCAGCGGACAGGTGGTCTCGTCGTACCCGCCCCCCTGGGGCAGGCCGAGCCCGAGCGGTGTTCCCGGTGTGACCTGTACCTCCGTCGCCTTGCCGTCCTGGAGCAGAACCGGCGCCGGACTGCCGCAGACGATGATCCGTACCGTACGGGCGTCGGGGGCGAACTCGAGCAGCACCACCGTCGCGAACAGCTCACCGAGCCGGGCGTCCCCGGAGTCCACCAGGAGCCTGCGGTCGAGGCACGCGGCGACCGACGGCAGGTCGGGCTGGTCGAGGACGGCCTCCCGGAACGCGCCGAGCAGTGACGCGACCGTCGCCACGGCCGACAGGCCGTGGCCCTGCACATCGCCCATCACCGCCCGTATCCCGGCGCGCCCCGCGCGCACGTCGTAGAAGTCGCCGCCGACGAGCGTCCCGCGCTGTGCGGCCCGGTACAGCCCGGTGCAGCGGACCGGTCCGACCCGCGGCGGCAGCGGGGGCGCGACGGCGCGCTGTGCGGCCTCGGCGACGGTGCGTTCGAGGTCGAGTTGGGCGTCACGGCGGCTGCGCACATACGACACGAACACGCTCAGCAGCGCCACGAAGCTGATGGTGAGCAGGTCGGTGTTGCCGGGGTGGTCCAGATGGAAGACCCGGATGTGCTGAAGGGCGATGACCAGCGCGCCGAGCACGGCGGTCGTCAGCGGCCCGTAGGACAGCACGGCGAGCGGCGGAATGGCGCCGAGCAGGAAGCCGATGTCCACGGGCTTCGGGGAGGCGAGCGTGGCGACGCACACGAAGACCAGCAGCACCAGCGGCAGCACCCGCACCGACCGCGGGGGCGGCGCCCCGCGCAGCCAGCTCCGGCCGTCCGCCTCCCGGCGCCCAGGCACGGCACGCACGCTTCGCACACCCTTAACGCTCCTACGCCGAGCGCCCCGCCGCACGTCGGCGCAGGGTCTCGTGGATGCGCCGGGCTGCGCGTATCGTTCCGCCGTCCGATGCGTCAGGGCAGGCGTCGAGAGGTGACAGCGTGAGCGCGGACGGGGCGAGGACCGCTGTGGTGACCGGCGGCAGCGGATTCGTCGGAAGCCATCTGGTACGACGGCTGCTGGAGCGCGACTACCAGGTGCACGCCACGGTACGCAGCGCCGCGCACTCGGCCAAGGTGCTGCCGCTGCGCAGGCTCCAGCAGGAGTTCCCCGGCCGGCTGACCCTCTTCGAGGCGGACCTGCTCCGGCAGGGCTCCTTCGACGAGGCGATGAGCGGCTGCCGTGTGGTCTTCCACGTCGCCTCGCCGTTCCGTATGCCGGAGAAGATCAAGGACGGCCACCGGGACATGGTCGAACCGGCCGTGGACGGCACCCGCAACGTGCTGGCGAGCGTGGAGCGGGCCGCGACCGTCGAGAGGCTGGTCCTCACGTCCACCGTGGGCGCGATCTTCGGCGACTACATCGACGTACTGGCCATGGACGACCGGACACTGTCCGAGAAGTACGTCAACACGACCAGCACGGTGGAGAACAATCCCTACCACTACGCGAAGACGCTCGCCGAACGCGAGGCCTGGGCGGCGGAGGCGGCCCAGAGCCGCTGGCGCATGGTGTCCGTCAACCCAGGGCTGATCCTCGGCCCGTCACTGACCCCCGCCTCGGAATCCGGCAGCCTGTTCCTGCTCGACGAGCTGTTCAAGGGCTATTTCTTCTACGGCGCCCCCGACTTCAGTTTCACCACGGCCGACGTCCGCGACGTGGCCGACGCGCACATCGCCGCCGCGGAGCACCCCGCGGCGAAGGGCCGGTACGTCGTCGCCGCCGAGACGATGACGTCCTTCCACGAGATGTCCCGCATCATCCGCACCCGGTACCCCCGCGACCTGCGCCTGCCCCGTACCGCGCTGCCGCACTGGCCGGTACACATCCTGGGCCCGGCCTTCGGCCTGACCCAGGACTACGTCCGCAAGCACCTAGGCATCCGCTTCCGCGTGGACAACTCCAGGAGCGTGCGCGAACTGGGTATCGCCTACCGCCCGATCGAGGAGACGCTGCTGGACCACTACGAGACCTGGCGACGGCGACGCCGGGCACACTGAGGTCGGGGCGCCCCGGCCTCAGGCGGGCCGTACCGCACCGTGGATCGCCGACCGGCCGGCGTAGTGGAGGGACTCCTCACGGATGTAGGCTCCCGGGCCCGGCGCGTGGATCATCATGCCGTTGCCGGCGCAGATGCCGACATGGCCGGCGCCGTCATGGAAGAAGACCAGGTCCCCCGGCTGGAGAGTGGTGAGGGAAACGGGCGTGCCCATGGCCGCCTGATCGGGTGCGGAGCGGGGGAGCACGACCCCGGCGGCCTTCCAGGCGGCCTGGGTCAGGCCCGAGGCGTCGTAGGAGTCGGGCCCGGTGGCACCCCACACACACGGTTTGCCGATCTGCGCCCGGGCGAAGGCGAGCGCCTTCGCGGCCTTGATGCCGTACCCCGTGTCGGGCACGCCGAGGAAGGCGCCGGCGACCGGAAGAGAGGGGGCGTCGGGCGCCGGGGCGGCGGGAGTGGCTGTGTCGGCGAAGGTGTCCGGACCGGTGAGTGGCATGGAGGCGGTCGGGTGGGGCGCGGTGACGGGGGGCGCCGACGTGGCGAAGGCGGTCGAGGAGTCCAGCGCGGGGGCGACGGGCGCCGGGGCGGCGAGGGCGGCCGTGGGCGCGAACGTGTCCGGACCGGTGAGTGGCATGGAGGCGGTCGCGACGGGCGCGGTGGCCGGCGGTGCCGACGTGGCGAAGGCGGTCGTGGCGGCTGGGCCGGGCTCGGTGGCCGTCGGCGCCGGCACGGCGAATGCCGTCGAGGTGGCTGGGCCCGGTGTGGTGGCCGGGGGCACCGGCACGGCGAGCCCCCTCGACGTGTCCAGGGTCGGCGCGATGGGCGACGGGCCCATGGCAGAAGGAACGGCGGTGAGGGCGAGGTCCGCGGCCGGGGACATACCCGGCAGGACCGCGGCGACACCGGCCGTCCGCCCCCGCTGCCACGCCTGCCCGCTGTCACCGAGCGCTTCCGGCGTGCCCCAGGTGCCGCCCACCCGGCCCTGCTGCGCCGCATGCCGGTCCAGCAACTCCCGGGCCGCGGCGAGCTTGCGCCGGCTCCGCTCCTTGGCGGTGGTCGGCGTGGACCGCCCCGGCTCGGCGGGAGCCCCCGGAAGGGCCCGCGGCGTCTCCTGCCGCGACGCCGGCGCGGCAGGCAGCATGGCCATGGGACCGCCCGTCAGCTCCGCCACCGGCCCGGCGGTCAACTCCCGGACCGGCCGGTCCGACCCGGAAGCCGGCCCGGCGGTCAACTCCCGCACCGGCCGGTCCGCGTTCGCCCGCTCGAGGGCGGGCAGTTCGTTCCCCGGCCGCCCAGCCGGGATCACGGACCGGTCCCCGGCCGCCCCGTCCGGCATCCTGTCCGCCGGCAGCACCGCCGGGACGATCGGACCCAGCTTCGCGCGCACCGCGTCGAACCACTCCCGGGCGACGTCGTCGAGCGCTGGATCGCTGCGCCTGGGCTGCCTGCCGAGGACAGGGTCGGTGCGCCTGCGGGTCCCCGTCGACATCGCGCGGGTCGCGTTGAAGTTCCCGGTGGCGGTCTCGGCCCGGTCGTAGAGGCTCTGGATCCGCCGCTGGACCTCGTCGCGGCTCGGCCCCTCGGAGTCGCGCTGCGCCATGGGGACGTACTCCTTCCGTGCTCCGCCTGCCGGGTCGGCCGTGCAGCGCCCCCAGGCCGTTCGGGGCGCTGGGGGAGGGTTCGGGCTGGAGGCTCCGGAAGGCGTGCCCTGTGGCCCGTGCCCTCGGCGGAGGCCGTGCGACCCGGCGACGTTCGCCGGAGGGAGTCGTGCGGCCTGCCGGACAACCTAGCCAACTTGTGTGCCTCGCGTGAAGATTGAGCCGCGAAATGTCCGAGACGTCGGTGTGATTTTCATCTTGTCGTTCACGAAAGTGTTTTGACGTTCCGGAAGGTGTTCAGTCGGCTACCGTCTATGCCCTGGCGGCGGCCGGCAGCGGCAGCGGAAGCGCGCTCCGGATCCGGCCGATCAGCGGCGGCAGGAACAGCGAACTCACCGTCGCCGCCGCCGCGGTGGACAGGGCGATGCCCCAGGCGAGCGGGCCGAGCGGCGTGCAGCCGAAGAACTGGCTGAGCACGGGTGTCTGCACCACGGCCGCCAGTGCCGCCAGCGAGCCGAGGGAGGAGCCGACGATCGCCCCGCTCCGGCCGCCGGCCAGCAGCGTCTGCCCGAGCTGTGTGCCCACCAGCGCGACGAGGGCGACCGTACGGGCACGCGCCGCGCGGCCCGTGAACCGGGCGACGATCCAGGCGGCGGTGGCGCCGAGGGCGGTGGCGACGGCCCGGCACACGGTCTCCTCGGTCAGGGCCGTGCCCAGGGAGACCTCCGGTCCCTCGTGCAGCATCCGCTCGGCGGCCTCGGGGCGCGGCGGGCGCAGGGCGACCGCCATGGCCGGAGCCAGGTCCGTGAACAGGTTCACCAGCAGAAGTTGACGGGCTGTCAGGGGAGAGGTCCCGGTGGCGGCCGCGCCGAGGAGGGTGAAGGCGATCTCGCCCAGGTTGCCGCCGACCAGGATCGCCAGCGCCTGCCGCACGGACGCCCACATGGCGCGGCCCTCCACCAGCGCGGCGAGCACCGTCTCCAGCCGGTCGTCCGTGACCACGAGGTCGGCCGCCGCGCGCGCCGCCGGCGTGGCGCGCGTCCCGAACGCGATGCCGACGTCCGCGAGCCGGATCGCGGGCGCGTCGTTGGCGCCGTCCCCGGTCATCGCGACGGTGCGTCCCAGTCGCTGGAACGCCTGCACCACACGCACCTTGTGCACGGGGGTACCACGCGCGACGACCCCGACATCGGGCAGCAGGGCGTCGAGCGCCCGGTCGTCCAGGCTGTCGAGTTCGGTGCCGGTCACCACCCGCCTGCCGTCCAGGACGCCCAGTTCGGCGGCCATCGCACCGGCCGTGCCCGGGTGGTCCCCGGTGATCATCACGATGTGCACCCCGGCGTCCACCAGGTGGCGCACCGCCTCGGCGGCGGTGCCGCGCACCCGGTCGGCGAAGGCGAGGAACCCGACGAAGTCCAGCCCCCGCACCGTCTCGTCCCTCAGCTCCTCGCCGACCGCGTCCCGCAGCTCCGCGACCGCGAGGATGCGATGGCCCTCGGCCGCCAGCTTCTCGCCGGCGGCGAGCACGTCCGCGCGCTCCCGCTCGTCCAGCGGTCGGCCGCCACGGGTGGCGCAGCGCTCGACGACCTCCTCCGGCGCGCCCTTCACCGACAGGATCCGGCGTTCCCCGAACCGGCCCATCGTGGCGTGGAAGCCGCGGCTCGGTTCGAACGGCAGGCCGGAAAGGCGCCGCCAGCCGGGCACGTCCGTCGTCCGCCGCACACCCGCCTCCTCCGCGCCGGCGGTGACGGCCCCGTCGGTGGCGTGCTCGAACCCGGCGCCGCCGTGCGGGTGCGGAGTGGCCCGCAACGCGGCGGCGAGGACGGCGCGTTGCTCGTCGCCGAGCGATTCCAGGGGCCGGCTGTCGCCGTCCGCCGAGACGGCGACGAGGGAGATCCGTCCGTAGGTGAGGGTTCCGGTCTTGTCGAAGCACAGGACGTCGGTACGGCCGGCCGCCTCGATCGTACGGGGATCCCTGACCAGGGCGCCCCGTGCGGAAAGCCTGCGGGCGGAGGCGAGTTGGGCCGCCGACACCAGGAACGGCAGTCCCTCCGGGACACTGGCCACGGCCAGCCCCACACCCGCGCCCACCGTCTCCCGCGTCGAGCGCCCGCGCAGCGTTCCGGCCACCATCACCGCGGCGGCCGAGCCGAGGGCCACGGGCAGTGTGCTGCGGGTGATCCGTGCCAGCCTGCGCTCCACCCCGACGGCGGGCGCGGCCGCACCCCGGCCCATCACCGCGGCCCGGCTCGCCTCCGTCGCCGTGCCGGTCGCGACGACGACCGCGCGGCAGCGGCCGGCCGCGACGGTGGTGCCCTCGTACACCATCGACGTACGCTCCGCGACGTCCGAGGCCAGCACGGGCGCGACGGTCTTGGCCACCGGCAGCGACTCGCCGGTGAGCGCCGACTCGTCGGTCTCCAGGTGGTGCGCCTCCAGCAGGCGCGCGTCCGCGGGCACGACATCGCCGGCGCTCAGCACGACGACATCGCCCACGACCAGCTGCTGGGCGGGCACGGTGGTCTCCCGCTCGTCCCGCAGCACCCGCGCCATCACGCCCGACTCGCGGCGCAGCCGGGCCACCGCCCGGTCGGTCCGGTAGCGCTGGAACCCGCCGACGAGC
Source organism: Streptomyces sp. NPDC093984 (assembly GCF_044764595.1). Lineage (NCBI taxonomy): Bacteria > Bacillati > Actinomycetota > Actinomycetes > Kitasatosporales > Streptomycetaceae > Streptomyces > Streptomyces sp. NPDC093984. Next base: position 39,884 of record NZ_JBIWIM010000013.1, read on the forward strand.
CCGGACACGGCGGTGACCGCCACGATGACGACGGCGTCGAGGACGGCGCCCACCGACGCCGACATGGCCGCCCCGGCACCGAGGACGGGCGTGAGCGGGTTGGCCATCTCGGTGAGGTACGCCCGCACGGGCGACGACGTGGGTGCCCGCTCGCCGGGTGCGGTGCCCCGCGCCTGCGCCTCCTCGTCCGTCAGCCCGGCCTCGGCGCTCCCGGTCCGCTCGAGCACGGTGCCCGGGTCCATCGCGTGCCAGGGGCCACGGGACGCGGCGGTCACCGGGGAAGGGCGCCGCAGCAGTCGTACGGCCGACCAGACTCCGGTGCAGGTGGCGACGGCGCCCCCCACGTTGAACGCCGTCACGCCGCGCGCAGCGGTCCGCCCCGACCGCCCGGCCAGCGCCGCCGTCGCGCCGACGGCGGCGGCCGCCTCGGCGATCCGGACCCCGCGCCGCGCACTGTCGCGGGCACCGCGGCAGGCCCGCACGATGACGACGGCCGCCGCCGGATCGGCGTCCACGTAGAGATGCGCGCCCCAGGGCGGAGTCCCGTCCGGGCCGGCGACACCGACCCCGACATCGGCCGCGCTCAGGGCCGCCCGGTCCCGGGAGATCAGCAGCACCCCTTCTCCGTCCCGCTGGAGGTCCCGTACGCAGTCCACCAGTCGTTCGCCCGCCGGGCGCACCGCGTCGGCCTCGCGTACGGCCGGGTCGGCCGTGTGCGCCCCGGCGGCCACGACGCGCAGCCTGGCGGCATGCGCCGCGGGGACGAAGGCGCCGGCGGCGTCGTGCATCTGCGGCACCGCGCTGATCACGGCGAGCAGCCGCCGCTCGTGTGCCAGTCCCAGCACGAGCCGTGCCCCGCCGCGGTGCAGCCGATCCCGCTCGCGCGCTCCGGTGCGCCCCTGCAGGGACAGCTGCTCGACCGGGCTCAGGGCCCATTCGCCGTCACGGGCCGGCTTCTCGGGCGCGGAGCCGTCGAAAAGCCGGTGGGCCCGCGCGGCGAGGTCGCCCACGGGCGCGTCGTCGTCGAGGGGCACGAGATCGGCCAGCACATGGGACCCGGTGGCCAGAACGCCGGTGTCGAGGAGCACGGTGTCGATGCGGTCCAGCCGGCGCAGCGCGCCGGAGTCCGCCACGAGCACGCCTCTGCGGGCCAGGCCGCGGCCGAGGGCACAGGCGAAGCCTTCGCGGGCCAGCAGCGGTGCCTTGGGGATCGCGGCGAGCGCACCTCCGGCGGCCCTGGCCGGGCGCCGGGTGACCAGCAGGGATCCGGTGAACGACGCCGCCGCCACCAGGAAGGCCTGGTCGGCGTAGCGCTCGACCGGCCCCGGCCGCAGCGGTGTCTCGCGTGGCGGTGGGTCGTGCATCGGGCCATGGGATCCGGCGGCGGGACTGCCGGCCAGGCGCGGCTCGGCCGCGGTCCAGGCGGCGGCTTCCGCGTTCGCCTCCAGCACCCGCAGGGTGTGCCGGACGGTGTCCACGACGACCCCGACCACACCGCCGGAGCCCGCATGCCCCACCGCCGCCAGCAGGGGCAGCAGCAGATTGGCGTTGTCGGTGCCGATCGCCCGGTTCACCACCGCCCGAAGCCTCGGGTGGACGTCGACGAGCGGGATGAGAGCCGTGAGCGCCGACGGGAGCGGCGCCCGGCGGGCCAGGCCCGTCGCGGCGGCCAAGGGGGCGGCCGCCACCTGCACGGCCACGGCCAGGGCCGCTCGCCGGGTCGTCCGGCCGGAGGCCGGATGGTCGGGCAGTGGGTGCTCGAGTCCGTGGGCCTCCTCCACCTCCTCTACCGCGTCGATCAGGGCCGGCACCAGTTCCTCGAGGTCGAAGGAGTCGTCCGTGCCGACGACGGCATGCCCCAGCACGGTGTTCACCACGGCCCAGGTCACGCCCGGCAGCCCGGTGAGCCGCCGCTCCACCTCCCCGGCCAGCGTCGCCGCCGAGGCGCGGGACAGCTCGCCGTGGCTCAGGCCGCGTACGGCGATGTGGAGACGCCCCTCGAACCGGCGTACCCGTTTGCGTGTGCCGTCCCACAACGAGGCGGTGGCGGAGGACACGACGGACCGCAGCAGTCGCCGTCCCGGCAGTGCCACAGCGCATCACCCGCTCCCTGCGGCCTGACACCCGCTCCGAACAACGCGAGTAGCCATAAACCGCTGACTTCAACCGGAATGCTGACAAACCTCCTATTTCCACCGGATCGCAAAGGCGCACGTCACGCGGAGCGCGCGAGAATTGAAGTGGCACACCACACCGACTCCGTGAGAGGAGGACAGGGGGATGGCCAGAACAGCGGCAACGACACCGCGTGAAGAGACCCGGAAGCAGTCGGCGGAAACCCATGCGCACGAGGGCGGTGGCCTGCACCTTCACACGCGTACGGTGCACCCCGCGCTGAGGATTCCGTACATCACGAGGGACGACCTGACGAGCACCGCCAAGGAGGCGACGTCGCGGATGCCCGGCGTACCGGGCAAGGACCTCGTGTTCTACGGGGGGCTGACCGCGATGGCGGTCGCGGGGGCTCTGGAATGGCCGGTGGCGCTGGCCGTCGGCGGAGCCACCTGGCTGCTGCGCGGCGGCAGGACGCGCGAACGGGGCGTCGAAACGGCGGCCGGGCACAACGGTGGGAGTCGTGCCTCGGCGAGGAGGACGGCCTGAGACGACCCGGCCCACGGCGCCCGGCGGCGACACCGCCGCCGGGCGCCGTGGGCCGGCGGCGGGCCGTGGCGGTCGTCGTGTGTCAGGCGGCGGCCGGTGCGGTGACCGTGCGCTGGTGCCGTGCGTACGCGGCCCACAGCTGCCACACGAGGCGCAGGATGAGCGCCTCGGCCAGCGCGGCGCCTATCTTCGTGGCCACGGCTACAAGGATCTGACCCATGTCGGTCGACTTTCTGTGCTCGGATGCGGGTGTCCGATATCCGACAATGCAGGCCATTGCGTGGGAACGGGTGCCATAGGGGCGCACTTCTGATGTCGCTTGGGTGAACAAACGGCAAACACCCCAGGGTGGGGCCGCGGAGGCCGCGCCCCGCCCGGTCCCGGTCAGCGCCTCGGCAGCACGCGGGTGTGTTCGACCCGTACAGCCTCCAGGGCTCGGGGTTCAGCCCGAGCAGCCGCAGGATCGTCGGCGCGATCTGCGTGGTCTCCACCGACCCGCCGACCCGCACACCGCGCGGTGCGCGGGCACGCGCCGCCCCTTCACCCGTCCGTCCGCGCTCCCGGGCGGTGACGGAAGCCGTCGGCATGGACGATCCGCCCCTGCCGGTTGCCCCGGTGGGTGACCGGGGAGCGCTGCACGGCGATGAGGAACTGTGCCGCCACCGCCAGCGCCCCGACGAGGCCGGTCAGCCGGGGGCCCGCGAACGACAGGGTGGGCGCGGGGGCGATGAGCAGTGTGGGGCCCAGGTGGATGTTCGTGGGGAGTGGATGTCCACCACCGTGATCACCACGATGAGGGCGATCGGAAGCAGCAGCAGCGCATGGCTCGAGTGCCACTGCTGCCGCAGGCCGTCCAGGCCCAGGTGGGGACCCACGCCTTCCACCCTGCCTCGCCGCCGGTGGGGCGGCCACCGCGTGCCGCTCACCTCGCCCCGCGTACCGATGTCAACCCGCAGCTGTAAACGGACGGACCTTGGGTACCCGCCGCAATGTGCCGAGATCCATGCGGCGGGCCGACACCCCGCTGCGGTCGATCAGTGAGAAGGAGGCGCAGATGAGCACGGTCAAGGAAACGGTCGAAGTCGAGGTTCCGGTTCACACTGCCTACAACCAGTGGACGCAGTTCGAGGAGTTCCCGAACTTCATGGAGGGCGTCGAGGAGGTCACGCAGCTCGACGAACGCCACAACCACTGGACCACCAAGATCGGCGGAGTACGGCGGGAGTTCGACACCGAGATCGTCGACCAGCTCCCCGACGAGCGGATCACCTGGCGCACCACCAGCGGCGACACCCGGCAGAAGGGTTCGGTCCGCTTCCAGCGCCTGGACGACTCCCACACCCGGGTGGAGCTCGTGATGGACGTCGAACCCGGCGGAGCCGCGGAGAAGACCGCGGACATGCTGGGAGTGATCGACCGGCGCGTCAAGGGAGACATGCGCCGCTTCAAGGAGTTCATCGAGCAGCGTGGCGGCGAGTCCGGCGCCTGGCGCGGCCGCATCCAGCCCGGTGACGTCGGTGGACCGTCCGCCTGACACCGGCCGATCCCGAAGCGCCTCGGCCGCCTCCCGGGCGGCCGAGGCGCTTCGCGTGCCGGTCAGCCGAGTGTCGCCTCCGGCTCGCCGCGGGTCGCGTCCCGGCTCCGCTGCGCCGGGGGCATGGTCGTCCGTCGCGGCCGGCCCCGGCCGCGGGAGCGCCGGTCGCCGCGGTCGCGTACCGGCCAGAACAGGACGTAGGCGGTGGAGACGGCCACGAAGCCCAGACGGATCAGACCACGGGCCGAGTCGTCGGGCACGACGAACACACTGCCGTACAGGGTGAGCAGCGCGATCCAGCTCCACCAGGGGACGAGGCGCCGCTGGCCGATCACGTCCCACAGCAGCGTGCCCAGCAGGACGGACGCGGTGTAGTACGTGTAGACACTGGGGTCCAGCACGATCCGCGCGTTGGCGCCGAGCAGGACCACCGCCGCCCAGCGGCCGCGCCAGACGGCGATACAGCCGAGCGTCAGACCCACCACGGCCTGCGCGGGGCGGTCCCAGGGCGGTGTCTGGGGATCGCCGACGCCGAGCCAGCGCAGCGCGGACGCCGGCTGGTTGGGGATGGTGAAGTGCGCCGCCGCCATAGTGTGCGGGGAGCCGATGAAGAACGGCAGCCAGACGACCGCGACCAGGCCCGCGCACCACAGACCGGCCCGCAGCCACTGGTGTCTCGGCAGAGCGAGCAGCAGCGGCAGGAAGGCCAGCGCCGTCGGTTTGGAGTCCATGGCCAGGGCCATGAAGACGCCGGTCCCCGCAGCGTTGCCGAGGGTGACCGAGCGTACGGCCAAGGCGGTGAAGAACAGCGCCAGGACGTCGTCGAGGTGCCCGAAGCGGACCGACACCTCGATCCACATGGGGATGAAGGCCAGGCCCGCGATCAGCACGCGCTGCCGCAGCCGCTGGTGGTTGGTCCCGGTGCCCCGGAAGTACCAGGCCGCGCTGCGTCCGGCGAGGACCAGGATCACCAGGCCGAGCGCGGACATCAGGGCAGCGGCCAGGAACTGTCCTACGTCGTCGGGGAACGGGTTGAACACACCCGCCACCAGGAAGCTGAGCGGGCCCATCTGGAGCTCGGGGTGGTGCGCGTACAGGTTGAGACCGCCGCCGCGGCCGGCGCCCTGATACAGCAGTTTCCCGCCCTGCTGCAGATAGTGCCAGGAGAACCCGCCGTGCCGCTCCACCACGGCGAACCAGAGGATTGTCCAGGCGGCGAGCAGCACCAGGTGCACCCGCTGACTGATGACCGGCACGGCCCTTCCTTTCGGCTCCTGTCCCCTGCGACCGACCGGGAACCCCATGGCCCCCCAAGGAAGATGATCGAAGCGGTCCGGGGGTTCGCTCCGTTCCGGCATCCGCTCGCGAACTTACGAACCTAGGGGCGGGCAAGGGGGCTCCCCCGGCGGGCCGAGCCGTTCGTCAGTCCACGCGGCGCCGGTCCTCCTCGTCCCACGCGCGGGTGTCCCGTGGCTCGGTGTACGGCTCCTGGTCGGGGGGAAGACCGCCGGCGATCGCCCGCTGCCGCGCGGTCTCCGCGTCGAACTCCAGACCCAGCAGGATCGCCAGGTTGCCCATCCACAGCCACACCAGGAAGACGATGACGCCCGCCATGGTGCCGTAGGTCTTGTTGTACGAGGAGAAGGCGGCGACGTAGACCGCGAACCCACCGGACGCGCCCATCCAGAGCACCAGCGCCAGCACGCTGCCCGGTGTGATCCACCTGAAGCCGTGGACCTTGGCGTTCGGCGTGGCCCAGTACAGGATCGCCAGCAGGATCGTGACCAGGGCGACGAGAACGGGCCACTTGGCGATCGACCACACCATGAGCGCCGTGTGCCCGATCCCCAGTGCCGTGCCCACCTGGTGTGCCAGCCCGCCGGTGAACACCACGATCAGCGCGCTCGCCAGGGCGAGCAGCATGAGCACGGCGGTGACCGCCAGCCGCAGGGGCAGGACCTTCCACAGGGGCCGGCCCTCGGGGATGTCGTAGACGGCGTTCGCGGTGCGGATGAACGCGCCGATGTAACCCGACGCCGACCACAGCGCCAGCGCCAGACCCACGAACGCCATCACGGACCCGGCGCCGCTGTGCCCCTGCAACTGCGCCACGGCCCGGGTGATGATGTCCCGGGCCGCGCCCGGGGCGAACTGTTTGAGGTTGGCCAGCACCTTGTCGGTCGCCGACCGCCCGGCGATGTCCAGCAGGGACACCAGCACCAGCAGGGCCGGGAAGAGGGACAGCACCCCGTAGTAGGTCAGGGCCGCGGCCCGGTCGGTCAGTTCGTCGTTGCCGAACTCGCGGAGCGTGCCCCTGAACACCGCCCACCACGAGCGCCGGGGCAACTCGGTCGGCGCGTCCGGGGCCCTGCGCTCCACCTCCGGGTCCGGCCCGGGCGGCGCGGCGGTGGAATCCGCGGCGGGCTCGGTGCGGCGGTCCGCCGCGCCCCGCCGGTGCCCATGACGTGCCCCGTGATCCTTGTCTTCCCTTTTCAGCAGCCGAGTCATGGTTCGGCGGGTAACCCGACCGCGCCGGACCACTCCGCCGGCACGGCCGACGGCAACTGTCGCACGCCCCCTAGGGACGCAGACCGTCGAACCCGACGGCCAGATGGCGCGGTCCGCGCAGCACCGCGTTCTGCCGGTAGGGCGGCGGGTCCTCCAGGAGACGGGGAGCGTCGAGCCTGCGGGCCAGTTCGGACAGCGCGATCTGCGCTTCCAGCCGCGCCAGCGGAGCGCCGAAACAGGAGTGGATGCCGCTGCCGAAGCCGAGGTGCTGGATGTCGCCCCGGTACGGATCGAACCGGTCGGGGTCCTTGAACCGCTCCGGATCCCGGTTGCCCGCGGCCAGGACCAGCCAGATCCTCGAACCCTTCGGAATCGTGACCCCGCGCACCTCGATGTCCGCGATACAGGTCCGCTGCGGCACGAGCTGCACCGGAGGCTCGTAACGCAGCAGCTCCTCCACGACGTTGACGGCCAGGCCGGGGTCGTCGCGCAGTTCGCGCAGGTACTCTGGGTACCGCAACAGGGTGAGCATGCCGTTGGTGATCAGGTTGACCGTCGTCTCGTGGCCCGCGATCAGCAGCAGCACCGACGTGCTGAGCACCTCCATCGTCGTCATCGGGCCGTCCGGGCCGTGGCTCGTCACCAGCTCGGACAGCATGTCGTTCCCCGGTTCCCTCCTCCGCTGCTCGACCAGCTCCGCCAGATACAGGCCCAGTTGCACCCGCGCCTCCCGCGTGGAGCGCAGGCGTTCGGCCTCGTTCTCACCCGTCTGCGTCTGCGGATCCAGACTGGCGACGATCGGTTCGACCCAGGCCCGAAAGCGCGGTTCGTCCTCACGCGGTACCCCGAGCAGCCTGCAGATGACGGTCACCGGGAAGGGGTACGCGAACTGGTCCACCACATCGATCTGCCGCGCGTCCCCGAAGCCGTCGATCAACCCGGTGACGATACCGGCGAGTTCACCGCGCATCGCGTCGATGCGGCGGGGGCAGTGCGGCGGTCCGAAGGACCGGTTGGCGATCCGCCGCAGCCGGTCGTGCTCCGGAGGGTCGAGGCGGATGAAGCTCGGCGGCAGCCCCGTCTCCTCCGCCCCGACCGCTTCGTCGGCTCCCGCCGCGGCGAGGTTGCCGGCGTCGGAGCTGATCCGCGGATCATGCAGCAGACCCAGGATGTCCCAGTACGAACCGACGAGGTAGGGACCGCCGTCCTCCTCGTGCAGCACCGGAGTCCTCCGGAGCTCCTCGTACAGCGGATAGGGGTTCGCGCGGTTGGCGTAATCGGTGATCCGGTGCAGGAGCGAGCGTTGCGTCATGAGCGGTCCTAGGGGCGTGGAGTCCGTCAGGGCGGGGGAGGCGCGGGGACCGGAGGCGGTCAGTGGCGAGCCGGGGTGAACACCAGACGGCGGTCGCTCGGCGAGTAACCGCTGAGCGTCACGGTCGGGCCGTGCGTGGGCAGGGACGGGTCGGGGAAGTCGGCGGGCACCGGCTGGCGGCCCTCGGGACGGCGGTCGACCGTCGGGAACTCCAGCGGGAACGGCGTGGCCGTCTCGATCAGCCGCTCGTAGAACTGAAGCCACCGCGTGTTGTCGAAGCTCACCGCGGCGATGACCCGGCCCTGGTAGCCGTACACCCCGACGAACCGGCGCTCGGCCAGCGACCCTTGAGTGATCATGATCTGCTCGCCCATGGACGGGACACCGACCGACTTGATGTTCACACCGAACTGCGACGACCAGAAGGCCGGCACCCACAGGTGCGGACGCCGGTCCGCTCCGCTGCTGATCATGTTGTGGGCGGCCACCTCGGCCTGGGCGACGGCGTTGCCCCAGTGCTCCAGCGACAGGAACTGATAGCCGAACAGTGGATGCGGAGAGCGGGCCACATCGCCGGCGACGTAGACGTCATCGGTCACGATGCCCCTGAAGTCGAAGGCCCGGCAGCCCGCGTCGCAGGCGATGCCCCGCGGCCCCGCGCCGAGGCCGGAGCCCTCCAGCCACTCGGTGTTGCGGGTCGCGCCGAGGCAGACGACCACGACGTCCGTCTCGACGACGCTGCCGTCGGACAGATGGGCGGCCCGCACCCGGCCCATCGAGTCGCCCTCCAGCGCGGTCACCATGACGCCGGTCCGCAGGTCCACACCGTTCTCCCGCTGCAGCTCCGCGGCCACCGCGCCGATCACCCCGCCGAGGGCGCCCACCAGCGGGGCGCCCCCGCGCTCCGCGAGGGTGACCGCGACGCCCTGCTCCCGGCAGGCGGAGGCGATCTCCGAACCGGTGAATCCGGCGCCGATGACGAACACCCGGCGCGGGGAGGCCTGCAGCCTCCGCAGCAGGGCGGCCGCGTCGTCGCGCGTGCGCAGCACGAAGACACCGTCCAGTTGGGCCTCCGACTCCTTCGGCCAGGGCCGGGCACGCACACCGGTGGCGATCAGCAGCCGGTCGTACTCCACCTCGTCCCCGTCGGCCAGCCGTACCCGTTTGGCCGTCATGTCGAGGCCGGTCGCCGCGACACCCAGGCGCCACTTGGCGTCGATCTCGAGGCGCCGGGGCAGCTCGGTGCGGTGCGGTGACGCCTTGCCGAGCAGGACCGCCTTCGACAGCGGTGGCCGGTCGTACGGCTCGTACGGCTCGTCACCGATCATGGTGAGCGAACCGGCGAAACCCTCGGCGCGCAGTGTCTCGGCGGCCCGCAGCCCCGCCAGCGAGGCGCCCACGATGACGACCCGGCCCTCGCGCCTGAGCCATTGGAGGAAGTCCTCAGCGGGCATGGGACGTCTCCTGCCCGGCCTCGGCGGGCTCCTCGCCCACGTCGTCCAGCCCGTCGGCCAGGATGGCCTGCACCGGGCAGGCCGCCACGGCGCGCGCCAGCCTCTCCCGCTGCCCTTCCTCGGCCCGGGGGTTGTAGACCAGCGACTCCTCGCCGTGGAGGGCGAAGACATCCGGTGCGAGGAAAGCGCACTGCGCGTATCCCTGGCACCTGTTGAGATCGACGACAAGCCTCATGAGCCCTCCGCCCCTTCGGCGGCCAGGTCCGCGGGGCGCCGCTGCTGCGCGGCGCAACGTCGGACGGCGGTCAGCTCCCCCACGCCAGCATCGCCGGACCGGACGGTGGCGCGCCCGCCGAGGCGCGCCGAAGGAGTGACCGGCCGGCGCCCCGCTACGGCGCCGCGGTGGTGCCTGGCCGGGCGCCGCGGCCCGCCGCGAAGACGAAGGCGCCGACGAGGAGCGACCACCCCGGGAACACCAGCTCCGACCACGGCACACCGGCCGAGACGAACAGCAGTGTCAGGAAGGTCAGGAAACCCAGCAGAGTCAGCCACCGCGGCAGGAGCCCCAGGCGGTGGCAGATGACCGACGTCGAGCAGGTGAAGACCGCCGCCATCCGCGTCGCGTACTCGGTCAGCAGCGTGTACGCGAAGTGGCGGCCGAAGTTCCAGGCGGGCAGGCCCGGAGTGCCGCCGGGCGCGTCCGTGGTGGCCAGCACGCCCGCGGCGGCCGCGGCCACCCCGAACAGCGTCGCCACGAAGACCAGCCCGCTGCCGAGGAACACGGTGGCGAGGAACTGGTCCTCGGCCTCACCCATACGGGCCCGCAGCGCCCCCATGAACCACAGGAAGCAGATACCGGCCAACGGCACCAGCGCGAGCGCCGCCTTCACCGCGCTGCGCCGCATGGGGTCCGCGAGCCCCTGCAGGGTGACCGACTCCGCGCCCTGGGGGATCGACAGCCGGATCAGCACCATGGCCGCCGCGAGCAGGAGCGCGAACACGACCCCGGCCAGCCCGGCGGCCCGCGGGGTCTGCAACGCCTGCTGCCCCGCCCGGGTCTCGGTCATACGCGGCTCACTCCCTCCGGTACCCCTGGCACCAGCAAGCCGCCGTGCGGGAAGGGCCGCCACCGGGACACGCCCGAACGGCAGATCGTCCGCGCCGAGGCTCACCTCCCGTCCCGCACGTCGACGGCGTCGAGCACGGCGTCAGCCACCTCGCCGACCGGCCGGCCGTCCCCCACGTCGAGGCGGGTCAGCCCGAGCCTGTCGACGGCGTCGAGGACGATGCTCTGAAAGCGCTCGGAACGGGCCACGAACTTGTCCATCACAAGCCGCTCCGACGGCGTGGCCGCGTCGTAGTGCCCGGCCGCGTACACCCGCGCCCGTACGACGGACACGTCCGCGGTGAGCCATACCGCGCCCGTGCCCGGACCCTGCAGCCGCACGACGTGATCGGGCAGGAGCGCCGACCCCTCGAGGACCAGCCCCGGCCCGGTGCCGTCCTCACCGGCATGGGCCGCGATCAACTCTTCGATACGGGGCCGGAGCCGCTCGTAGTGACGGAGCACGGACTCGGTCAACTCCTCGACCGTGAGGGCCGCGTAGTGTTCGGTGACATGTGCGGGCACCTCCCGTTCCGGAGTCCGCCACGGCCTTCCCGGGTGCCGCGCCAGCCTGTCCGTCGACCGGTACGCGAACCCGAGTCTGTCCGCCAACTCCCGGGCGACAGTGGACTTCCCGACATTCGACGTCCCGCCGATCAGCATCACACGCATCGCACCCATACCGGCGACCCTAGTGATCGCCGGAAGGCGGCGCGAACCTTACTGGGCGGCTTTACCGGTCCTGCTCCGGCCGGTCCTCGGCCCCGTTCGCCGTGGTCGGTTCGGCAGTGTCCGGTGCGGTGTAGAAGACAGCGGTTCCCTGCTTGGTGCGCTGGGCCTGCTTCTTGGCCACGAGCCCTTCGAGCGTGGACCGCACGACGGTGGTCTTGATGCCACGCTCGGGATGGGCCTTGCCGAGCGCGTCGGCGACCTCGGCGGCGGAACGCGGCTCACTCTGCTCGCCGAGGTGGGCGCGCACGAGTTCGACCAGCGTGGGCTGGCCCGCCTTCGTCGCCTCCGTCTTGACGGTCTCCGCCTGCGTGGCGTCCGCCTTCTTGCCCGCGGCCTTCTTGCCGGCGGTCTTCCGGCCCGTCGTACGCGTCTGCCCGGCGGCGGCCTTCTTCTTCGCCTGCGGCTGCCTGCCCGTGCCGGACCCGGCAGGGGACTTCTTGCGCGGAGCGGGGACCGTGGCGCTCTCGGGCACGGCGACGGGCTCCACGGGTGCCGTCGGAATACCGAGTGCGTTCTGCATGGTCACCAGCACCGCGTGGTCGTGCTGCAGTGTCGCCAACTGCTCCTGCAGAGCGGCGATTTCGGCACTGATGCGTTCCTGCTCCTTCACATTGCGCTCGAGATCGCCGGCCACTTGGGCGGCGTACTGCGATGTCAGTTCGGAAGTCGCGGTCGTGGTCTCGGACATGGCGTGACTCACCTTTCCTCGCCTACGGCGATGTTGCTGCACAGTGTCCCCCCGGTGCACAGATGGTACGAGCGAGGGGAGCCGCTTGTTCCTCGGTTGGTTCGTCAGTCATCAGCGCGGGCTGCTGACGCCTCATCAGCGCCCGATTCCGGCGCTCAGGCCGGCGCCCGAGGTCTGCTGCCCCCAAGGGCAGATGATGAACCGTTACTCCGACAGGGTTGTTCGTCATATGGTCGGTATGTCGAATCGATTCGCATTCGTGGCGATATGTAACTTCAGTCTCGCATCGGTTCACAGCCGACGTGTCTGAGACAGGAGAAGTGACATGGCAACGCGTTCCACTGCAGTGACCGCCGCGATCGCGGCTGGTGCGGCCCTGGTGGCCACCGGTATCACCTACGCCTCGGCCGCCTCGGAGCCCGCCCGCTCGGCCGCGGTCGTCCAGCAGGCCGCCGCCCCCGCAGCCCTCGAAGGCAACGGAAACAACAACAACAACAACGGGAACAACAACAACAACGACAACAACAACAACGGCAAGGGCAACGAGGGCCACGAGCACCACTACCGGCACCACCACCGCCACCACCTCGGCCGGATCCACATCAACGAGCGGGACTACCCGGCCGTCGTGGACGGCTGCGTCACCATCGTGAGCGGCCTCGGCTCCAACAGCCTGAACATCGTCAACGACAGCCACAAGACCGTTGAGGTGTTCAGTGGGGTCACCTGCGACAACGGCGCTCCCATCGCCATCGTCGGCCCGTGGAGCCAGAGCGACGGCGTGCATCCCCGGCGCGTCCACGGCGGCGTGAAGGTCAAGAACGGCGTGGTGGGCAGCTTCCGAGTGATCTGCGACCGCCGTGGCGGCGGCTACGGCTACGGTGACGGTTACGGTGACGGCGACGGCTACGACCGCTGCGACTACGACAACGACCGCGGCCGTGACCACGACCACGACCACGACCACGACAACGACCACGACAACAACGGTCACGACTGGGACTGACCGCGTCACCGCCTGCCATGGAGAACGAGAACCCCGGCCCGCCGGAATCGGGCCGGGGTTCCGGTCTGTCCGGGCCCAGGGCCGAGGGCAACGCCGCAGACGCGCCTGCCCGGCCCCGCGGCGCCGAGCTGATCCGAAAGGCAGGCCTGGGTGACACGGTGAGTCAGTGATGAGGCGGCGGAGGCGGTGGCAACTCCGTCGACGGGGCCCCTTCGGGCCACACCAGCAGAACAGGACAGGGCGCGTGGTCGACCACGAAGCGAGTGGCGGGGCCGAGGCTGTGCGGGCCGAGCCGGGAACGGTCGCCGTCCCGTGCACAGATCAGCAGATCCGCGCCGGTGGCCTCCTCGACCACCTTCCGCTCCGTACGGCCATGGGTGAGGACCTGGCGGGCCGGGTGCCCCAGACGCCGCGCCGCGGCATCCAGCAGGTGCCGCGCGGCCGACTCCGACAGTCCCTCGATGCGATGCCCGGGGTCCCGCTCGGGGCGGCCACGGCCCAGGAGCCCGGCGAACGCGCCGTGCGCGGTCTCGGCAACCGTGTCGTCGCGCACGTACAGCAGCACGATCTCCTCGCCGGGGTCGGCGCGGCTGAGCGCGGCGTCCACACAGGCGGGCCAGGTCCCTTCGGTGATCCAGACGACGGCGCTCATGGGCGGCTCCGGTGGGGCGTGGTGGGTCGGGTGCCGATCGTGTGCAGAATCCCCGCAACGCCGAGGGGTGACAAGAAGCCCGGCCGGAACGGCCACCGACCCGAACCGCCCACCGCGACACGGGGTCCGCAACCCGGCATTACCGGGACGGGGGGCTAGATTTCAGACCCGTACAATTGTGCGCTCTGGGGGCGTTGGGGGGGAAGTCCTTGCGTCAAGGGGTGGAAAGGCCTCACAACCGTGCCGACGACCACGGCACACGGGGCATCGGACCACGCGGCGGTACGGCGCCGTCCGCCACGGACGACGGCGCCCCGTACAGGGCGGCCGCCGCAGTGCGCCGCGTCGCGCTGTTCATCGTGCGCACGGTGCGGGGTGAGTGGCACGGTATCGTCGTCGATCCGGTACGGCAACTGCTGCGGCGCGGGCTGTCCGGACTCGTGCTGGCCTTCGTCGCGGCCTTCGGTGTGATCTTCTTCCACGCGGTCGCGCAGCATCCGGCCGGCGCGGTGGCGGTACGGCTCCTGGGCGGCGTCTACGCCGATCTGCCGCTGTGGCTGGCCCTGTTACGCACCCCCGTGTCGCTGTACGTCCCGGCCCTGGACCTGCCGGTCTGGGCCGGCATCACCCAGCTGTTCCTCGCCTTCGCCCTGGCGGAACTGGCGTTGGGCCGCGCCCGCACCCTGGCCGTCGCGTACGCGACCACCCTCGCCGGCACCCTCACCGTACGGGCGATGATCGCGCTGGGGCCGGGCTGGTGGGGGCTGGGACTGCCGCCCGAGATGGGGCGGGTACTCGACACGGGACCGTCCGCCGCGGTCGTGGGCCTGTTCACCTACCTCTCCGTCGTCCGGCGCGCCCCCGTCGTGTTCCTCCTCACCGGCGGGTCGATGGTCTGGGAGTCCATCGCCATACCGAACCTGGCCGGCCGGGAGCATCTGATCGCGGTGGCCGCGGCGATCGTCCTGGGACTGCTCCACGGACACGGCCGCAGCCTGCGGCGACGGGTGTGGTCCGTCCTGCGGATCGGGAGCGGGCCCGCCGATGCGCCGGTGCAGGGCGACGGCGAACGCACCATCGCTGCGCCGCTCACCCCGTATGACGAGCCGTCAGCTGCCAAGTTGCCCCAGCAGCGGACGCTCACCGGCCCGTCGAACTCGATGGACACGCCGACCGGAACACCTTGACGTCCGTCCACCGGCCGTGACGTGCCCGAGCGTCACCGCGGGCCGCTCCTGCGGAGGATCTGGTCCACACCGACCGCCACGACGACGAGGGTTCCGGTCGCCACATCCTGGTAGAGGCTGTCGATACCCGCCTGGGTGAGCCCGGAACGCAGCACATTGACGATGAGCGCCCCGATGAGCGTGCCGAAGACGCTTCCGCGGCCGCCGAAGAGGCTCGTGCCGCCGAGGACGACCGCGGTGATGCTCTCGAGGTTCGCCGTCTGGTACGAGTTGGGGTCGGCGTTCGGGATACGGCCGAGGGACTGCCAGGCGGCGACGCCGTACAGCAACCCGGCCGTGACGTAGACCGAGAGAAGCGTCCGCCGTACGTCGATGCCGGTCAGGCGGGCGGACTCCGGTGCGTTGCCGACGGCGTAGATGTGCCGGCCCCACGCGGTCTGGGTGAGGACGTACCAGAAGAACCCGTACAGGCCCACGAGAAGAAAGGTCCCCCAGGTGAGGAACACACCACCGATGTCGAGACCGTTGCCCCAGAAGAGGAGCAGGCCGGAGGTCACCGGATAGCTGCGGGACTGCGAGTACAGTCTGGCGACGGCGTAGACGACGGTGAGCGCCCCCAGGGTCACGATGAAGGGCGGCAGGCGCAGCCGGGACACGAGCAGCCCGTTCACCAGCCCGACGAGGGTCGCCGCGACCAGGCCGAGCACCAGTGCCGTCACCGGGTCGCCGCCGTCGAGGGCCAGTTTGGCCATGACGATCGTGCCGAGCACCGCGATCGCGCCGTTCGCGAGGTCGATGCCCGCGGTGAGGATGATCAGCGACTGGCCCAGCGCCAGCGTGCCGACCACGATGGACTGCTGCAGCACCAGCGACAGGTTCTGCGGTGTCAGGAACGTCTCCGTGGTGACCGCGAACGCCACCACGGCGACGACCAGAGCCGCCAGCGGGCCGATGGCCGGCGTGCGAAACGCATACCGGAGCACGTCCCTGGGCCGGGGGCGCGCATCACCGCCGGCGGCGGGGGTGGTGACGGGTGACCTCATGTGCTGTTCCGATCCCTTCGACCCGCTCGGTGACTCGGTGACTCGGTGAGTCGGTGACTGGATTTCGTCATCCCCAGCAGTGCTGGAGCCCCCAGGCCGTGCTCTGCGACGGCACACCGCGCACCGGCCTGTCCGTGATGAGCACCGTGCCCGTGTCCGTGAAACCGGACGGCCTCTTCCCGCTCCTGGCAAAAGCGATCACCGCGTCCACGCCGTCGGTCGCCATCCTGACGGGGAACTGCATGACGGTCGCCGCGAGAGTGCCCGCCTTGACGTCACGGACCCCGTCGCATGAGCCGTCGATGGAGCCGATCGTCACCTGGCGGGTCAGCCCCCGGGCCGTGATGGCCTCGTACGCGCCGCCCGCCACCGGCTCGTTGATGGTGTAGATGGTGTTGACGTCGCTCGCGCGCAGCAGCAGGTTCTCCGTCGCGGCCTGCGCCGTGTTCCGGTCGCCGTTGGCGTTCGCCTGGCCGATGATCGCCGGTGAGCCGTCCTTGAGCCCGAAGCCGTCGAGAAACCCGTCGTGGCGGTCCTGACTGACCTCCGAGCCCGGCGTGCCGTCCAGCATGAACACCTTGGGAGCCCGGCCGGCGAGTACCGTCTTGACATACGCCCCCTGCAGGAGACCGGCCTTGAAGTTGTCCGTCGCGTACGTGGCGTCGACCGCGTTCTCCGGCTGTGTCGCGGTGTCCAGCGCGATCACCAGGATGCCCTGCCGGCGTGCCTCCCTGATCGCGCCCAGGATCCCCGTCGTGTTCGACGGCGTGATGAGAATGCCGTTCACACCGCGCGCGATGAGGCTCTCCACCGCGTTCACCTGACCCTCGTTGTCCCCGTCGAACTTGCCGGCGAGAGCGATCAACCGGGCGTCGTTCCTGTGCGCCGCGGCCGTGGCGGCATGGCGCAGCGCCACGAAGAACGGATTGGCCTCGGTCTTGGTCACCAGGCCGATGGTGATCCCGTGCGCCCCCTGGCCACCGCTGCCGTTCGCCCCGCCGCAGGCGGCGGCACCGCTGACCAGCGCCCCCACCACGAGGAGCGTCACCCCTCGCCGCCTGCGCCGCCGGATGCGTTCGTGGCCCGCACGGTCGTGTGTCATGGATCAGCCCTCCTCCGGCGGGAGCCGGCGTCACACGAGCCTCTGTGACCTCCATCATGAGCCGAGATTATTCGGAAATGCCTAGATAAGGGGGATGTGGTGCGCCTTGCTGTTCCATGCCTCATTCGTCCTGAAGGGGCCATTGCTCGGATACCCTGGTGATCAGTCCGGCCGTACGGCGTCACCCCGCCGTACGCAGAAGGTGAGGTTCACGTGACTGAGCCGCCTCTGCTGGCGCTGCGCGGCATCTCCAAGCGGTTCGGCGCCGTCCAGGCACTCAAGGACGTCGAGCTGGAGGTCCACAGGGGGGAGGTCGTCGCCCTCCTGGGGGACAACGGCGCGGGCAAGTCCACTCTCGTCCGGATCATCGCGGGCGTCGTCACCGCCGACCAGGGCGTCATCGAGTGGGAGGGGCAGGCCGTGCAGATCAGGACGCCGCGGGCCGCCCGGCACCTGGGTATCGCGACGGTGTACCAGAACCTGGCCCTGTGCGACGGCCTCGATGTCGCCGAGAACCTCTACCTCGGACGCGAACAGAGGCGCCCGGGTGCCCTGGGCCGTCTCCTGCGGCTGATGGACAAGGGCGGCATGCGCAGGGAGGCACGGCGGCAGCTGGACGCCATGGGTATCCGCGTCCCCGACATGCGCACCCCGGTCGCCTCCCTGTCGGCAGGGCAGCGGCAGACCGTCGCGATCTCCCGGGCACTGCTCGGCGAACCGAAGGCCGTCCTCCTGGACGAGCCGACCGCGTCACTCGGCGTCCAGCAGGCCGGCCACGTCCTCGACCTGGTCGACGAACTGCGCGAGCACGGGGTCGGTGTCATCCTCATCAGCCACAACATGGGAGACGTCAAGGCCCTCGCGGACCGCGCCGCGGTGCTGCGGCTCGGCTGCAACAACGGCTTCTTCCATGTGCCGACCACCCCCCAGGACCGGATCATGTCCTCGATCATCGGCGTCACCAGCAGTCCCTGACCGGCCACCGCGACGGCGCGACGGTCACCGCCGGTGCGGTCCGGTCTCCCCGTGGAGGTCACCGGGAAGACGGTAGGCGGCGAGCGCGGCGGTGTCGTCGTCGAGGGCCGCGTCGCTGTAGGCCAGCAGATCCTGGTGCAGACGGTCGAGAAGCTCACCGGGAGGCAGAGCGGCCCACGACCGGACCCGCTCGGCCAGCGGGTAGAACGCTCCCGTACGGTCGCGCGTCTCCGTGACGCCATCGGTGTACAGCAGCAGCTGTTCGCCGGGACGGAACGGGCTCACCTCGACGTGGTAGTCGTCCCCGACCAGCACGCCGAGGTTGATGGGCGGTGAGGGATCGGCCGAGTCCAGCTCGGTGACCCCGTTCGGGCCGATGAGCAAGGGAGGGGGGTGGCCGCAGTTGACGATGCGGACCACGGGCTCGTGATCGGGGACCTCGGCGAACACCGCGGTGACGAAGCGTTCCGCCACTTCGCTGCCCGCGAGCTCCGTTGCCCTGCGGGTCATGCTCCTCTCGACCCGGCGCGCCACCCCGGCCAGGTCGGGTTCGTCGTGGGCGGCCTCACGGAAGGCGCCGAGCATCGTGGCGGCCGTCTCCACCGCCACCAGGCCCTTGCCCCGGACGTCACCGATGAGCAGGCGGACTCCGTAGGCGGTGGGCACAGCCTCGTACAGATCGCCACCGATCCGCGCCTCCGCGGCGGCGGACAGGTACAGCGTCTCGATCGACACCTGCCCGAGGCACCGGGGCACGGGGCGCAACAGCACACGCTGGGCGGTCTCGGCCACGGACCGTACTGTGGCGAGGGTGCGCTCCCGGCGGATCCGGCTCGCGGCCATGATCGTGCCGAGGACGCCGACCAGTACGGTCGAGATGTACGAGGCCACGTAGTGGCGCTCCCACAGGTACCCCACGGCGCGGCCCGCGCAGCACGGGGTGCCGGCCAGCAGGGCCTCGAACCCGACGGCGAACACCGTGATGGCGGCGACGACGGCGGGACCGTGCGCGTAGGCGGCGACCACGGGGAGGGCGATCAGCAGGAAGCTCACCGGCCACTGCACCGGAGTGACCGGCTCGAGCACCAGGACGCCCGCGACGTAGATCGCCGGCAGCCAGCGCAGCCACACAGGCGGACGGGGCATCTGCAGGCCGGTGCTGCTGAGTCGCGGCGCCCGGCGGCTTTCGGCCTCCCGGCGCGCCAACCACCTCATGGCATGCTCCCGCCAGCACGGAACAGGGACGGCGGGCATCCCGCGCAACCGGGCCGGCGCACCAGGGCGCCTCCCATGACCGGGCGGCAGCCCGGGCGGATCCCTTCACACGGCCTGTTCACGAGAACTCCTGCAGAGCCTGATCAAGACCACGGGCTCGGTGCGGCTCGACAGAGCGATCCGACGACTGCTCGGGCAGGGGGCAAACCCGGATCTTCAGTGCAATCGTAGACGTTGTGATCCGTGCGAGGGATGCCGAGCCCCACCGCACACAACGGCCGGCCGGCGGAAACCGCTGGGCGCGGACCGCCCGGTCGCGGTGCCCCGAAGGTGTGCGAAAAAGGGGAGCAACGGTGCCGTCGCAGGCCTTACGGTGCTGCGATGGGGCTGTATCCGGAGATCGAACCGTACGACCACGGCATGCTCGACGTCGGTGACGGCAACAGCGTCTACTGGGAGGTCTGCGGGAACCCGCGCGGCAAGCCCGCGGTCATGCTGCACGGTGGTCCCGGTTCGGGATGCGGGGCGGGATACCGGCGGTACTGCGATCCGGCGGCGTACCGCATCGTGCTGTTCGACCAGCGCGGTTGCGGCCGTTCCACCCCGCACGCGAGCGCGTACGACACCGACATGAGCGTCAACACGACGGCCCACCTCATCGCCGACCTGGAGCGGCTGCGGCGGCACCTGGGGATCGAACGATGGCTCGTCTGGGGTGTGTCGTGGGGCTCGGTGCTCGGGCTCCGCTACGCGCAGACGCACCCGCAGGCGGTGTCGGAACTGGTCCTGACCGCGGTCGCGACGGGCTCGAACCGGGAAGTGGCCCTGCTCACCAGGGGACTCGGGCGGTTCTTCCCGGACGCTTTCGAGCGCTTCCTGGCCGCGCTGCCCGAGGAGGACCGGGAGGGAAATCTCGCGGCGGCCTGCAACCGGCTGATCGAGTCACCGGACTCCGAGGTACGGTCCCGCGCGGCGCGGGCATGGACCGACTGGGAGACGGCGACGATCCCGGCGCCACCGCGATCGGTCGAGCGCTACGAGGACCCCGTGTTCCGCATGGGCTTCGCCCGGACGGTCACCCACTACTGGGGCAACGACCACTTCCTGGGCGACGGCAACGACGAGGGCGTCATCCTCCGCGACGCCGCTCTCCTGAAAGGCATTCCCGGCACCCTGGTCCAGGGCAGCCTGGACTTCGGCAATCTGCTCGGCACGGTATGGCGGCTCCACCACGCCTGGCCGGACAGCGAACTGATCGTGGTGGACGACGTGGGACACACGACGGGGGCACTCGGCATGGCGGACGCGCTGACAGAGGCGACGGACGCCTACGCACACCACTGAGCGTGCCGCGCGCCGACCCGGTCGCGGACCGGCCCGATCCGCTGTTACGCCCTGCCATGTGACGCCGGCCCGCGCGCCGGGAAAGGACGGCACCGTGGACGCCGAACCGACGAACTCGGCAGCCTGGACCACCTACGGGGCCCACCATCTGGCCAGGGGCACGCATGTGCCCGAAGTGGACCGCCTCGCCTGGGGTTTCTGGCCGAGCGGTCCCGGAGCGGAGATCCTCGGCGACCTGCGCGGCCGGCGCGTCGCGGACCTCGGGTCGGGCCTGGGCAAGCACGCCGCCCACCTGGTCCGGGTCCACGGGGCGGTCGTCGACGCGGTCGAGGCCTCTCCCACCCAGCACCAGCGGGCCACCGCCCGCTACGGCCGGTTGCCGGGGCTGAACCTGATCCTGGCCGACGCCGTCGACCACCTGCGGCAGGCTGAGCCGTACGACGTCATCTACTCCATCCACGGGTTCGCCTACGTCGAACCGCGGCGAATGCTGCCCGCCGTCGCGGCCGCGCTCGCTCCGGGCGGCCGTCTGGTGTTCTCCGTACTGCACACCGACTCCCACGGCCACGGACCCTCGAGCACCGTCACCCCCCGCCCGGAAATCCTTCCGCTGGCCGGCGGCGGCCGGCTCACCGTGCAGATGTGGGTGCTCGCCCCTGAGGTGTGGGAGGACCTGCTGGAGGAGCACGGCCTGATCGTCGAGCGGGTGGACATCCTGCACGCGCCGCCCGCGGACGGCGATCCGGTGTCCTGCAGCGTGTTCCACGCACGTCGGCGCACCCGGGCCACCAGCCGGCCCCGCACCAGCACTCCGCCCCCGCCGAACACGGCCCTCGGGGTGGGAGCGATCCTTCACTCGCCCCACGGCGTTCTGCTGGGCCGGCACCGGCGACGCACCTGGGAACTGCCCGGCGGAACCGTGGAGTCGGGTGAATCCCTGACCCGGACCGTCGTCCGCGAGGTGAGGGAGGAGACCGGCTGCACGGTGCGGGAGGAGGACGTCGTACTGCTCGGCATGCTCCTGGACGACGTCGGGGGTGTGGTCAGGGCGACCGTGGCCGCCCTGGTCACCGCATGGGACGGCGAGCCCGCGGATCAGCCTGGGGAGCCGGTCGGCGACTGGCGGTGGTGGCCGCTCGACCGCCTCCCGAACGGCCTGTTCGTCCCGAGCGCCCAGTGCCTCACCGCGTGGCGCCCCGAGCTGCCGATCGACCATCCGCCCGCTCGCTTCCACCCGCTGGCCTCCAACGGCACGCCGACGATGGGAGGTTGAAGCCGCAGACTCGGACTTCCCGTCCTGTGGGCGGTGTTCAGCGGACGGGGAAGCCGAAGGAGTATCCCTGCTGCTTGAGCCACGGCAGGAGCTGGCGCAGGGCGGCCACGGTCTGGGAGCGGTCCCCGCCCGCGTCGTGGAAGAGGAGGGTCGGACCGTTGTGGATCTCGCTCTTGACGGTGGCCACGATGGCTGCGGTGCCGGGACGCTCGAAGTCCTTGGAGTCGACGTTCCAGCCCAGTGGCCGCATTCCGTGGGATGCGGCGAGATGGCGGCTGTAGGGCGTGAAGGCGCCGCCCGGGGCCCGGTAGTACTGCGGCCGAACGCCCCCCGACGCCTTGGTGATCGAGCGTTCGGCGTCCAGGATCTGCTGCGACTGGTAGGCCTCGGACTTGGTGTTCATGGTGGTGTCGTGGGAGACCGTGTGGTCACACAACCGGTGCCCGGCCGCCACCACCGCCTTGACCAGGTCCGGGTGCGCCTCGGCCTGCGTGCCCACCATGCAGAACGTGGCCTTCACACCGTTGTCCCGCAGCACCTCGAGCACCTGCGGCGTCCACACGGGGTCCGGCCCGTCGTCGATGGTGATGTTGACCCCGCGGGCGCCCCGGTCGGAGGCGTGGACGATGTCCGCGGACACCGGCGCCCCCGCGGCGCCCCGTCCCGGGGCGTTCGGCGCGGAGGGGCGCACCAGGACGTCCGTTCGCGCGCCGGGTTCCTCGGCGGGGCCGGCCTGCGCGGTCCACACCGAAGTGGCGGTGGCCACCGCCGTCACTCCGACCGCCGCCGCGAGCACCCGCCCGTACCATCCCCGTCCGCCACGCCGCGCCATGTCCGCCCCGCTCCTCGTCGTCTCTGTGGTCACGTGCACTCATCAGGACGGAGGAAGAACGGTGCGGGATCCGTCTGTTACCGATCACGGACAATTCCGCGGGCATTCCACGACACAGCGGCGGCGACCCTCAGGACGCGGATCCAACTGCCTTGTCCCCACGGCGACTCCGCAGCAAGGAGAGCCGACGCTCAGACCCTGCGCCAGCGTGCCAGCGCGAAGGAGAAGAGGCCGAACAGCACGACCCCGGCGGCCACGAGCACCAGCAGCCACGGACCGAACGGGGTTTCGGCGAACGACCGCAGCGTGTCGTCCAGCCCCTTGGCCCGGTCGGGCCGGTAATCGACCGCGGCGCGGAGCGCGAAGGCCCCCGCCGCGGCGAACACCAGTCCGCGCGCACCGCCTCCGCCCACGCCGGCGATGTCCACGAGTCGCCTCAGGCCCGGGGACATCTCGCCGAGCCTGAGATCCTTGTGGTACTTGCGCCGGACGGCCCGGACCCCGATCCAGACCCCCGCCACGACGATGCCGACCGCGACGGCGCCCACGATCCACTGACCGGCGGGTACCCCCAGAGCCCTGGCCGTGACGTCCCTGGACTGCTCGTCGCTGGATGAGCCACCCGAGCCGGAACCGGTCGCGAACGACAGCACGGAGTAGGCGACGAACGCATAGAACACGCACCGGACCAGCGCCAGCAGCCGTTTCCTCACCTTGCGGCCGTCCGGCCCGACGGCGCCGAACACCGCCTCGGACAACCGCCACACGGCCATGCCGGCGACCCCGATGCCCAGCGCCCACAGCAGTACGGCACCGAACGGCTCTTGCGCGATCTCGGCGAGAGCACCGCTGCGGTCGGCCTGCCGGTTGCCGTCGCCGAACGCGATCCGCAGTGCCAGCACGCCTACCAGCACGTAGATCACTCCCCGGGCGGCCAGCCCCGCCCGGGCAGCGGCCTGCGTCAGTGAGCCGACCTCGCCCCCGGCCCGCATCCGACGGGTATGGGCCATGGCACTCGTGTTCATCTCGACCTCCCCGAATCCGTGTGCCCCGGCACCGCGTTGACACACCGGGCCGGCACCGGTGTCGGGGAGGAGCGGCGGATGCGGAGGGGAGGTGAAGCCTGATCGCACGTACTCCGGTCCCCTGTTCAGGGCGTGCGCATGGCTTCCCGCATCGTCCGTGCGGTGCCGGCGGGGTCGTAGGTGTCGCGGACGCCGTCGACCAGGATGATGTCGCCGTCGATGTGCCGGGAGCGCAGCGGTGCGATCTCCTGGTACGCGGGGGAGTCCCACCAGGCCCGGGCCTCGGCGAGGTTGGGGAAGCTGATGACGACCACGTGTCCGGGCCAGCTGCCCTCCTTCACCTCGTGCTGTGTGGCGTGAACGAGGAACCGGCCGCCGTAGGGGGCGAAGGTGGCGGTGATGCGCTCGATGTACTCGGCGATCTCCGGGTGCGGGGCGGCTTCCTGCAGGTGGGCTATGGCGTAGGCGGTCATGGCGTCCTTCCGGTCGGCCGGGCTCCGTACGCCGACGATCGTGGCATGCGCTCCGTTCCGGGTCGATGACCTCAGAGGTAAGCGGCCCTGGCCGGCGGCGTGTGCCCGCCGCCCAGGGCCGGTGACCACTTTGCCGCCGGTGCCGGCCTACGCGCTCTTGGGCGCCGCCTGCTGTACGACCTCGAAGGACCACAGCGTGGAGCCGCTCGCCGCCGGCCTGGGGCGTTCGCCCCCTGCCGCGTCACCGCCCTGGTGGGCCGCCTTCATGGGGCCCTCCATCCAGGCCTGGAACGACTCCTCGTCCCGCCACCGGGTGTAGACGAGGTAGTTGTCGGTGCCGTCGACCGGCCTGAGGAGTTCGAACCACTCGAACCCGTCGGAACTCTCCACCGCGTGGGCCCGGGAGGCGAAGCGCTTCTCCAGCGTCTCCCGCTGCTCGGCGGGGACGGTCAGTACGTTGATCTTGACTACGCTCATGGTCCCATCCTGCCGCAGGCCGGCCGGCGGACGCGGAGCGGCTCGTCCGCTCACTCGGACCGGCTCGTCCACTCAAACGGAGCGACTCGTCCGCTCACGGGGACGGTCGGCGGCACGCCGCGCGCAAAAGCGCGCAGGTCCGCTACGGGGCTTGTCCTCGCGCAGGGCCGGGGGCCCCTGATCGGTCGCGTCGCCGTGAGGTCACACTGGGGTCGTGAACGAAGAGCCAAGGGCCCTGCACGAGCGACTCGGCCGGTTGGAGGAACTGCTCACCGCGGCCCGCCAGGAGCCGGCCTGGCGCCGGCCCACTCGTGACGAGTCGCGCTGGGCCGTCAGCGCGGCCGTGCTCGCCGCGGTCGCCCTGCAACTCCTGCTCCCCGAGCGGCTGGCCTTCCGGCCGGTGTGGCTCCTGCCCACACTGGAGATGCTGTTGCTGGTCGTGCTGCTGTGGGCCTTCCGGATCAGTACGAGACGGACTGCCTCGCTGCTGCGCGCGGGAGGGCTGGCGCTCGCCGCCCTCGTCAGCGTCGCCAACGGCTGGTCGGCGGCGCTGCTGATCCGGGGGCTGGTGCGCGGTACCGAGGGCAGTGATGCCGGGGCGCTGCTGATGACGGGGGCGGGCATCTGGCTGACCAACGTCATCGTTTTCGCCCTGTGGTACTGGGAGTGGGACAGGGGTGGGCCGGCGGCCCGGGCCGCCGGCCACCACGACTACCCGGACTTCCTCTTCCCCCAGATGCAGAGCGGGGAGTTGGCGCCGGCGGACTGGGAACCTGCGTTCGCCGACTACCTCTACGTCTCCTTCACCAACGCGACCGCCTTCAGCCCCACCGACACCATGCCGCTGTCCCGCTGGGCCAAGCTGCTGATGGCGTCGCAGGCATCGATCTCGTTGCTCACCGTGGCGCTGGTGGTGGCACGGGCGGTGAACATCCTCAGGTGAAGCGGCGACCTGGTCGGGGAGGCGGTGCGAGAGCGATGAGCTCAGCGTGTCGAGCGGACCGCGCTCAGGATCAGCTCCGTGACGGGGCGCGGGTCGCTCACGGCGACCGCGTGCGGTGCGCGGACCCTGATGGTGCGGGCGCGTAGGGACGAACGGCACGGGCACTTTGCCTGCCCGTGCACGAAGTCTGACCTGTCCGCGTCTGCCGGGCCCGGGCGCCCACCTCGGTCGCCGCCCGCGGTATCAGGATGTACGTGGCCGATGCCACGCCAGGTCCCCAGCAGGACCGAAGCTCCGCATCGCCTGCCCCACCGGGCGCTGGGGCGAGGCACGGCGCGGGCTGAGCGTGTCGTGCGGGGCGGATGGATACCGTGGGGTTCCTGGCCAGTGATCAACTGCCGAGTGTTTCCCCGAGAAGGGAGTTCCCGATGGTCGACGAGCCGATCCTGGTGCTTGCCGCGACCGGTGGCCAGGGCAGGGCGGTGACCGAGGCCCTGCTCGACCGAGGGGCCGGGGTCCGGGCACTGGTGCGGGATCCCGCGCGCAGCACCGCGCGGGAACTGGCCGACCAGGGCGCCGAAGTGGTGGCAGGGTCCCTGAGCGACCGTGCGTCACTCGCCGCGGCCATGCGCGGGGTGGCCGCGGTGTTCGCGTTCACCACTCCCTTCGAGGCCGGTGTGGAGGCCGAGGTGGCCCAGGGGCGGGCGATCCTGGCCGCCGCGCACGAGCAGCGCGTGCCGCATCTCGTGTTCAGCTCGGTGGCCGGGGCGGACCAGCGGAGCGGGGTGCCGCACTTCGACAGCAAGGCGCGCATCGAGGCCGAGCTGGTTTCGGGCGATGTGCCCTACACGATCCTCGGGCCGACATACTTCTACGACAACGCGCTGGGCGGAGCGAAGCGGATCCTCGGCGGGGCGCTCGACCTGCCGCTGCCGTCCGATCGGCCGTTGCAGCAGCTCGACCGCGCCGACCTCGGTGCCTTCGCGGCCGCGGTGCTGCAGAACCCCGGCCCGTACGCAGGGCACCGCATCGAGCTGGCCAGTGACGCCCCGACGCCCGCAGACATGGCGGCCGCGCTCGGTACGGCCCTGGGGCGCGAAGTCCGCCATGTGCGGGTACCGCTGGAGGCGGTGGGCGATCCGGACATGCACGCGATGTGGACGTTCCTGAACGGGCCCGGCTATCAGGTCGACATCCCCGCGCTGCATGACGCCCATCCCGGCATCTCCTGGACCGGTTTCACCGACTGGGTGCGCCGCACGTTCGCGGGCGCCCTCTGAGGGCAGCCCTCACGCTCGCAGATCACGAAGTATGCCGTGATGTTCTTCATGCTGAATGACCGTCCGATGCCCGGACCGGGACACACGGGCCAGGTGCGGAGCGGGTCCGGAGGGCGGGCGGGGGAGCGGCACGGGCGTCGCGGTGGTGCAGAGGGCGGGTAACCGAGGTCATGAGCGGTGCGGGCATGCCCGGGGACCGTGCGGCCGAACCGGTCCTGGCCGGACGGGACACCCATGTCGCGGTCACTCGCTCGGCCCTGGCGGACATCGCCGCCACCGGGACGTCGGTGCTCCTGCGCGGTGATCCCGGCATGGGGAAGACCGCGCTGCTGAAGGTGGCCGAGGCCGAGGCCCGTCGCGCGCGGCGGCACCCGACGGTCGTGGCCCGGCGGGATCCTGCACCCCGCCCTGCACGCGTCCTGAGCGTGCCGCCTCCCGCCCTCACCCGGCGTACTGGTCGTCGCGTTGTTCGGGCGTGCGGATCAGGCCGGGGCCGGCGTCGAGGACCGAGTCCTCGAACGTGACCTCGTGCCCGTCCTCGCACTGGAGGACCGCGTGCACGGCGGCGCCGCACTCCTTGTGGCGTACGACCACCGAGGGCCCCTGTTCACCCGTCGCCCAGGTGTCGCCCCACTGGCGCAGCGCCATCAGCACGGGCAGGAAGTCGCGGCCCTTGTCGGTGAGTTGGTAGGCGAACCGGGTCCGCTGGCCGGGTTCCCGGTAGGGGACGCGTTCCAGCAGCCCCGCGGCGGTCAGTTCCTTCAGGCGCGCCGAGGTGGCGGGCTCGCCGATGCCCACACGCCGTGCGAAGTCGTCGAACCGGCGTGTGCCGAAGAACGCCTCGCGCATGATCAGCAGCGCCGTCTTGGTGCCGACGATCTCCAGGGCGCGGGCGATGGAGCAGTTCGCCATCGACCAGGCGTCGCGTTCCGTCAGTAGATCGCTCATGTCTCACCTCTCACCTGACTTGCATCCAGCTTAGTCAGGGGATAGCGTCGCAGCTAACTTCTGAAAACGTTAGTCAGCTGAGGGCGTCCGCGCCTTGGGAGGAATCATGGACATCGGCAGCGCAACCGCTCTGGTCACCGGAGCCAACCGCGGGCTCGGCAGGGCCCTCGCACAGGAGCTGGTCGCGCGCGGTGCGACCGTCTACGCCGCGGCCCGGCAGCCGGACCAGGTCGATCTGCCCGGCGTGAAGGCGATCCGGCTCGACATCACCGACCCCGCCTCCGTCGCCGCGGCGGCCGAGCAGGCCCGCGACGTCACCGTGCTGGTCAACAACGCCGGCACCTCGACCGGTGCCGATCTGCTCACCGGGAGCTGGGACGCCGTCCGCCTGGAGAGCGAGACCCACTACCTGGGCACCCTGCGCATGATCCGGGCCTTCGCCCCGGTCATCGAGGCCCAAGGCGGCGGGTCGATCCTCAACATCCTGTCCGTGCTGTCGTGGATCAACCTGCCCACCGTCGGCGCCTACTCCGCGGCCAAGGCGGCTGAGTGGAGCATGACCAACGCCCTGCGCCAGCAACTCGCGCCGAAGGGCATCACCGTCGCGGGACTGCACGTCGGCTACATGGACACCGACATGGCCCGCGATGTGACCGCGCCCAAGAACGACCCGGCGGACGTCGCGCGTGCGGCCGTGGACGGCATCGCCACCGGCGCTCACGAGATC
Source organism: Streptomyces sp. NPDC093984 (assembly GCF_044764595.1). Lineage (NCBI taxonomy): Bacteria > Bacillati > Actinomycetota > Actinomycetes > Kitasatosporales > Streptomycetaceae > Streptomyces > Streptomyces sp. NPDC093984. Next base: position 68,380 of record NZ_JBIWIM010000013.1, read on the forward strand.
GTCGTCGACGACCTCAGCCGCCAGGTGCAGGCGGGCCTCGCCGGTGGCGTCGCAGCCCTCTACCCGCAGCTCGGCTGACACAGGGGGAGAGGGCGACGCCGCCCAGGGACCGTTATCCGGCGAGTGTCTGCGTGCCCAGCACGGTGAGCAGCGCCAGGCGTTCGGCGTCCTCGGTGCCCGGCTCGGCCGTGTAGACCATGATGCGCAGATCGCTGCCCGCCACGGTGAGCACGTCGCAGTCCAGCGTGAGGGCGCCGATGTGCGGGTGGTCGATGATCTTACGTGCGGCCTCGTGGCGGCCGACGGTTCCCGAGTCCCACAGTTCGGCGAACCGGTCGCTGTTCGTCCGCAGATCCCCGATCAGCCGTCGCAGCCGCTGGTCGGCCGGATAGCGGGCGGCGGCCGCGCGCAGATCGGCCACCAGTGCCGCCTCGAAGGCACGCAGCGACTCCGGGGTGTGCCGGGCCCGGCTGCCCGGGCCGACGAAGTGCCGCCACACGCTGTTGCGCTCGTTGCCCCGCCAACCGGACGGGTCGCCCATCAGGGCCGCGTACGGCGGATTGGCCATGAGCAGCGTCCAGGTCGCGTCGTACACGGCTACGGGCGTCCCGGTGAAGCGGTCCACCATCCGCTGGACGCTCGGGGTCAGGTACGTGGGGACCGTGTCCGGGCCGGGCGGAACCAGTCCCGCGAGACGGAAGAGGTGGCCTCGCTCGTCGCCCGACAGCCGCAGCGCCCGGGCGAGGGCGTCGACGACCTGCGTCGACGGGTTGGAGGCGCGACCCTGCTCGAGGCGCGTGACGTAGTCGACGGAGATGCCGGCCAGCATGGCCAGCTCCTCACGGCGCAACCCCGCCGCACGCCGCTGCCCACCCGCGGGCAGCCCCGCCGCCTCGGGCGAGACCCGGTCGCGCCAGCGGCGCACCGCCCTGCCGAATTCCGCCGTCGCCATGCCGACCAGTGTGCCCCCTCGCCGCCCGGCGTGCCTGGTACCAGTAGTCCCAGGAACACGGGACGCCTGGCTGACCGCGCCGCCCGCCCGGAACCTGGGGGCATGACGACAACACTGATCACAGGGGCCAACAAGGGGCTCGGACACGAGACCGCCCGCCGGCTGCTCGCCGCCGGCCACACCGTCTACATCGGCAGCCGTGACGCCGACCGCGGACGCCGCGCCGCCGAGCGGCTGGGCGCGCGGACGGTCCTCATCGACGTCACCGACGACGCGTCCGTCGCGGCCGCCGCCAAGGCCATCGAGGCCGACGGCGGACTGGACGTGCTGGTCAACAACGCCGGCATCGAGGAGCGCGGCGAAGCCAACACGGTCACCGGCGCCGCGGGAACCACCGCCGACCTGATGCGCCGCCTGTTCGAGACCAACGTCTTCGGGCTCGTGCGCGTCACCCATGCGTTCCTGCCACTGCTGGAGCGGTCCAGCGCGCCGGTCGTGGTCAACGTCAGCAGCGGCCTGGGCTCGCTCACCCGCGTCACCACCCCGGGCACGCCGGCGTACGCCTACCCCGGTGTCGCCTATCCGACGTCGAAGGCCGCGGTCAACATGATCACCGTGCAGTACGCAAAGGCGTACCCGACCATGCGGATCAACGCGGTGGAGCCCGGCTACACCGCGACGGACCTCAACGGCAACACGGGCACGCAGACCGTCGAGGAGGGCGCCGAGATCATCGTCCGGATGGCACAGGTCGGGCCCGACGGCCCCACCGGAGGGTACTTCGACACGGCTGGACCTCTTCCCTGGTGAGTGCGCCACCATGCCGGTGCCCTGGAGACTGCTGACTCCGGGGCACCGGCCGCGCGGGAGATCAGAACTCCTCGGCCCGCCGCACGAACGCGGCGATCCGGTCCCACATCGCCACCGCGTTCGCGTACATCGGCCACTGCCCGCTGTGCGCGATCTCCGCCCGTTCCACGCCGCCCTCCGCGAGCTTCGCCGGATACGGCAGGGACGCGTCACCCCTGGTGAGGGAGTTCTTGAGCATTGCGCCGGGTGTGCGGCAGCAGACGCGAAGACGGCCACACCCGCCCCCGACGACAGACGGCGGCCGTGCCACCTTTTGTGCAATCGTGGCCGGTGCTTTGCTGCCCTACCGTTGTCCTGCTCTGCCGCTCGTGCCTAGCCTCACCTGCGGACTGCGGGAGGGTCGTCATGCTGAAGACCGTCAGAGACCAGGCAGCGGGGCTCACCAAGGACCAGCGCCATGCCTTCGTCGCCGCCTATCTGGGCTGGGCGATGGATGCCTTCGACTACTTCCTGGTGGTTCTCGTCTACAGCGAGATAGCCAAGGATTTCGACGTCTCCCTCACCGACATGGCCTTCCTCACCACCGTCACCCTGGTGATGCGCCCGGTCGGTGCCGCGCTGTTCGGTATGTGGGCCGACCGTCGCGGTCGCCGCATCCCGCTCATGACCGATGTCGTCTTCTACTCGGTCGTCGGTTTCGCCTGCGCCTTCGCGCCGAACTACACCGTGCTGCTGGTGCTGCGCCTGCTGTACGGCATCGGAATGGGCGGCGAGTGGGGTCTGGGCGCGGCGCTGGCCATGGAGAAGATCCCGGCGGCACGGCGCGGTTTCTGGTCGGGCCTGCTGCAGAGCGGGTACTCCCTGGGCTACCTGCTCGCCGCCGTGGCGTTCTTCGTCATCGAGCCCGCCTTCGGCTGGCGGGGACTGTTCGCCTTCAGCCTGCTGCCCGCCCTGGTCGCGCTGTGGGTGCGGACCAGGGTCGAGGAGAGCGAGGTGTGGGAGAAGAGCGTCCGGCTCAACCGCACCCCCGCGTACCAGGTGTTCAAGAACCCGGCGGTGCTGCGGCGCTTCCTGTACCTGGTGGCGCTGATGACCGCCTTCAACTGGATGTCGCACGGCACCCAGGACATCTACCCGACCTTCGTCAAGAAGGGTCTGGGCCTGTCCGCGAACACCTCGATCGCCATCGCCGTGGTCTACAACATCGGCGCCATCCTCGGCGGTGTGCTGCTCGGCGCCTACTCCGAGCGGCTGGGCCGCCGCCGTACGATCATGATCGCGGCGACCGGCGGCCTGCTCGTCGTGCCGTTCTTCGTGCTGTCCACCAGCGTCGGCTGGCTGATGCTGTCCTCCTTCCTGATGCAGGTGTGCGTGCAGGGAGCGTGGGGCGTCATCCCGGCGCACCTGACGGAGATGAGCCCGGACTCCATCCGGGGCTTCTACCCGGGCGTCACCTACCAACTCGGCAACCTGATCGCCGCCCTCAACCTGCCGATCCAGGAGGCCCTCGCCGGGCGCCACGGCTATCCGGCGGCGATGGCATGGACCATCCTGCCGACCCTGGCCGTGGTCATCCTGCTGAGCGCGGTCGGCAAGGAAGCCAAGGGCATCCGGTTCGGCACCACAGGCACACAGGCCCCGGCCGACGCGGCCGACGCCGCGCAGCCCTGACGCGCAGGCGCACGCGGCGCAGCCCTGACACACACCTGACGCGCAGGCGCACGCGCACGGCGCCGGTCGCGCGCCGCCGTCGCCGCCGGTCGCGCCGCAGAGTCACCGAAGGCGCACGCGCACGGCCTTCCGACACGCCCGATGGGCCTTGACTTGGAGAACACTCGAAGATCTAGTGTCGCCAGGGTCGAGGACGTTGCGGGTGACTGTGAACGGAGACGGACATGCACGTGGGCGTGCACATCAACCGGTTCGACCACCCCGAGGGCGGCGGCGCGCTGCGCGACGAGCTGGCCGCCGCAGGCGCTGCGGCGGAGGCGGCAGGCGTCAGCTGGCTGTCGGTCATGGACCACTACTTCCAGATGGAGTTCAACGGCGGGGCCGAGGCGGCCATGCTGGAGGCCTACACCACGCTCGGATACCTGGCCGCCCGGACCTCCACGGTGCGGCTCGGCGCCCTGGTCACCGGAGTGACGTACCGTCATCCCGGACTCCTCGCCAAGATCGCGACGACCCTTGACGTGCTGTCCGGCGGCCGGGCCACGCTGGGGATCGGGGCTGCCTGGTACGACCGTGAGCATCATGGCCTGGGCGTGCCGTACCCGCCGCTGGCGGAGCGCTTCGAGCGGCTCGAGGAAACCCTGCGAATCTGCCTGCAGATGTGGGATCCGGAGAACAACGGGCCGTTCGAGGGCCGGTACTACCAGCTGGCCGAGACGCTGTGCGTGCCGCCGCCGGTGAGCTCCCCGCGCCCGGAGATCCTGGTCGGCGGCGGGGGCGAGAAGAAGACGCTGCGGCTCGTCGCCCGCTACGCGGACGCCTGCAACCTGTTCGCCACGACCCCGGAGGAGGTCGCGCACAAGCTCGACGTGCTGCGCCGCCACTGCGACGACGCCGGCCGCGACTACGACAGCGTCCGCAAGACGGTGACGTACTCGGGAGAGCCGGCCACCGCCGGCGACGTGGACGGCTTCACCAGCGACATCTCCGGCTACACCAAGCTCGGCATCGACACGGTGATCCTCGCGCCCCGCACGGGCACCACATCGCCGTGGATGGAGACCTTCGTGGCTCCCGCCGTGCGACGGCTGGCCGAGCTGGACTGAGGCGTCGGCGGACGTCGGCAGCCGTACGAACCCCAGGTGCTGAGCGGTACGCGTTCCGGTCGTGACACCAGCGGGACTCGACCGGGCGGACAGCACGGGTGGACCCCGGACGGGCAACGGACAGCACGAGTGGCCCCCGGACGGGCAACGGGCAGGACGAGTGGCCTCTGGACGAAGGGGTGGGACGGCGTGTGACCTCCCCAGGAACACGCCGCCCCACCACCTGCGCCTGGGCGGTTACCCCCGCTCGTCTCGTTCATTCCTCCCGCAGGGCAACATTTGAACGCCCATACGCTTCGCCCCTCATACGTTCAGTCGCCGCTGGACGTCGCTTGCCGGTAGAGACTCTGGACGCTCTGGCCGAAGGCGACGCTGTAGGAGACGTCGGCGGTGTCGCCGCCCTGCTCGTAGCCGCCGATGACCCCCACGACCGTGCCCGGGCTGTCGCCGGTGACCCAGGGGCTGCCGCTGGTGCCGCCGGTCATGCCGGTGCAGTAGATCTCGTTCTGCGTGCTGCTGAACGAGGAGATGTGGTTGGTGCAGGTCACCGGGTCCTGCGACGTCGCCGGGTAGCCGGTGAGGGTGACACGACCGCCCGTACCCTCGTCGATGCCGAGGGTGTAGCCGCCGACCACCGACTGGATGGTGCGCCCGTCGAGTGGCGCGACCACGGCGAACGCCACATCGTCGTCCGGGCTGGAGTCGTCGGTCCACGCGGTGTCGACGACGATGCGCTGCAGATGCCACACACCGTAGGGGGCAACACCGTCGTGGTAGGCGGGTACGAAGACGTCCGACGTGGAGCCGAGGCAGTGCGCGGCGGTCACGATCAGGTCCTCGCCGGGGCTGTTCACCACGCTCGCCGTGCAGTGATGCGACCCGCTCAAACCGCTGCCGTCGAACAACGCCCCTACTTGCCGGGGAAGTTGGGGACCCGGAACCGTCCGTGAGACGCCCAGGGGAGGCGTCTGGTGAGAGGGGGACGCGGTGGTGTGCGGAGAGGACCGGGCGGAGGCGGCGGAGGCGGCGGAGGTGGCGGAGGCGACGGAGGGGGTCGGCGAGGCGGTCGCCTTCCGATCGGCGGGGGACGGCGGCTGGTGCCCCCCGCCGCTGGAACGCCGCGGTGAGGTCGCGGTCTTCTTGACGTCCGCGGCGTTCAGGCCGAAGATCTTGCTGGCGGCCGTGGCACCGCTGGTGCACGCCACAAGGCATGCGACGACACATCCCGCAAGCATCGCCGGTCTGCGATACCGGGCGCGTCCAGTGCGTTGCCTGCAGCCGTGTGCCGCCCCCTGCATCGTCATCTCGCTCGTCCTCGCTTCCCTGGCCGTCTGCCCCCTGGTACCCCCACTTGCCGCGCATGTGCATGAGATTCAGGTCTCGCTGTGATGCCCGCATGGGAGACGGATGGGAATCGGATGAACTCGGCCCTGAGGCCACCGATCTCCTCACCGCGCGTGGGCAGCCGAGGCGTCCGGGTCAGGCAAGAGCGCCCTTCTCGCAGATCTGCCGGGCGACCTCACGCACTTTGATGTTCTTCTCCTGCGAGTAGCGGCGAAGCACGTCGAACGCCTGCTCCTCGGTGAGGTGGTGGCTGCCCATGAGGATGCCCATGGCTTCGCCGATCGTGTGGCGCGTGGCGACGGCCTGCTCCAGTTGTGCGTGGGTGCGGGCGCTGGAGAAGGCGACCGCGGCGTGGGAGGCGAGCAGCCATCCGGCGGTCTCACTGGCCTCGGTGAACGCGCCCGGCCGGCGGGAGTAGAAATCCAGCGCGCCGAGGTCCTCGTCCTCGGTGAACAGCAGGAAGCCCATGATGCTGCCCACCCCCAGCTCGCGCGCCTGCGGGGCGTAGCCGGGCCAGCGGGCATGCTCCCGGGTGAGGTCGGCGATGCGGAACACCCTCTCCCCTTCGCGGATGCGCGCTGCGTCGAAGCAGGGGCCCTCCTGGAGGCGTTCCTGAAGCTGGTCGCTGTGGAGGACCAGGTCGTCGGTGGGGGCGAGCGACTGCACCCGTTTGCCGTGCAGGAGCAGGATGCCGGCCGCGTCGCATCCCGCCACCAGCTCGATGGCCGAGGCGGTGATCCGCTCCAGGGTGGCGTCGACCGAGTCCTGAGCGAGCAGGTCGCGCGCCATGGAGGCCATCTGCTGCGCGAACGTACGCCAGTCCATACCGCCCTCCACGCTGTCGATGACTTCGGCGCGCCGCCGGCCGGCCGCAGATCCGCTCGGACACGGCAGCGGCGAGCATCGGCTCCGGCAGTGCCCGCATCACGCCGTCCTCCCGCCACACTAGAGCGTCGACCTGGGATATCGCCGTCTCCTCGGTGGGTCCCCGGTTCGCGTCGCACCGGGCAGCCGGGGTGCTCTCCAGGCCTGCATCGGTGGCGATCTCCATGCGGCCCGGACCGGCGACCGTACACGCGTGATCACCGGCGACGTCAGAGAAAGGGGACTGGCCGCGGCCGGGGAGGGCCGCGCTGCTCGGCGCGTGCCAGGAGGCCGCCCACCAACACGCCACGTTGCCCACCTTGGCCGAGGCACTGAACCGCAGCCTCTCCCGCTACCTCACCCGGTTCCCCTGGCTTTCCCTGTTGGTGACGCCAGCGCGTGACGTCGGCTCGTGACGTCGGCTCGTGACGTCAGCTCCTGCCGTCGGCTCGCCGGTCCGAGCCCATGGCCGCTTCGGCGCGGCACCGGCCAGGTGGGCGGGTGCCTGTCACGCGTCCAAGGCGGCGCGGAGGGTGGGGTGGAAGTCGATGAGGGAGTCGAGACCGACCAGCTGCAGGACGCGCAGGACGGGTTGCCGAACGCCGGCCAGGCGCAGCCAGCCGCCGTCGCCGTGGGCCTGCTGGGCGGTGATGAGGGCGGTGATGCCGCCGGAGTCCAGGAAGGTCACGCCACTGAAGTCCGCGACGATCCGCGGCGCGGTGGTGCCGGAGGGAGGCGTCAGGGCCTGGCGGAGAGAGCCGACGGTGCTGTGGTCGATCTCGCCCTGCACCGTGACCACGGTGACTCCGTCGACGAGGGCGCTGGTGATCGACAGGCGGTTCGGTTCTGCCAGTTCGTCGGTGTCTCTCACACGTCCCTCAACAACGCTCGGTGATCTTCAAGCCAGTGCTTCTCCGGTGATGCTGCCCAAGATGCTACGGGGGATGCTCTCGAGGTGCCGCCACTTGGGTGCGGCAGGTCTGTACGGCGCGGGAGTGGGTATACGCGGCCGTGTGAACGGGGTAGCGAAGGTGATTCGGATGGAACCAGATGTCCTCGGGGAGGACCGGATAGCGCCAGAGCGTGAGTACGTGCACATCACGGCCGCCTTGGAGGGCGATGGCGCCTGCATCGCCGAGGCCCGCCATCTGGCGGCTGAGTTCCTCACCCGGGCGGAGGCCGTCCACGGGGTGCCCGTGTCGGACCGCACGGTGGACCTGACGCAACTGGTGGTCAGCGAGCTGGTCACCAATGCCCGCAAGTACGCGCCCGGTCCCGTGCTGCTGGAGGTGCGGATCGCCGACGGGGCGGTGGAGGTGGAGGTCTGGGACAGCGATCCGGTACTGCCGGTGGCCCGGGCGGCCGACCCCGGCCGGGTGGGCCAGCACGGCTTGGAGATCGTGATGGCCGTCGTGCAGGGCTTCGAGGCACGACAGGAACCGGTCGGCAAGCGCATCACCGCCAGGATCGCCCTGCCGGACGAGCCGGTCGTCGACGTCGGCGGACGTCGCGTCCGGTAAGCCTGATCACCGCCCGGCCTCCCCCCAGGTCGGTCCGCCGGCCGGAGTGGCGCCGCCAGAGCCACCGGCCATGGCCCCGCCCCGGCTGTTCGGTGGCCGCCGTACGTCCGCCCGCGGCTGGACACACTCCATGGCCGGCAGGGGGATTCCACCGACCACGGGGCCGACCACGCAGGGCAGCCGTCCCGCAGGCCCGGCGGCGCGCCGCACGTTGTCGGACGCCGGAGAGGGGTACTCGGCACGGACCGGCGTCGGGAGGCGGGGGAGGACCACCGGCAGCGATACGGAGACGGAACCGCTCCGGTTCCGTCGGACGGGGCGGTCATGACCAATGCCATTGATGATGCGGTCGAGATCCATTTCATCGGCAACGCGACCGTCCTGCTCCGCTACCGGGAGCTGACCCTCCTGACGGACCCCAATTTCCTGCACCGCGGTGAGTATGCCTACCTCGGGTACGGGCTGGTGAGCCGCCGCCTCACCGAACCGGCCCTCGATGCCGCCGCACTGCCGCGCCTCGATGCCGTGGTCCTCTCCCACCTCCACGGGGACCACTGGGATCGCAGGGCCCGACGGCACCTCGACCGTTCCCTGCCCGTCGTCACCACCCCCCACGCCGCGCGCCGTCTCAGGACCGTGCACGGGTTCCGCCGGGCGGGAGGACTGCGGACCTGGCAGAGCTGTACGCTCCGGCACGGTGACGACCAGGTGCGCATCACCGCCTTGCCCGGACGGCACGCAGGCCACCCGGTGCTGCGCCGACTGCTGCCGCCCGTGATGGGCAGCATGCTCGAGTTCGGTCCCCCGCGCGGCCCGGTCCGGCTGCGGCTGTACGTATCGGGGGACACGCTCCTGTTCGACGGGCTCGACGCCATCGCCCAGCGCTTCCCGGCCGCCGATCTCGCCGTGCTGCACCTCGGCGGCACCCTCCTGCCGGGTGGCTTCCTGGTGACCATGGACGGCGCGCAGGGAGCCGAACTGGCCCGGCGTCTCCAGCCCCGCCTGCTCCTGCCCGTCCACTACGGCGACTACACGGTGATGCGCTCGCCGCTCGCGGACTTTCTCGCCGCGATCGCGCAGGCGGGGCTGGGTGATCGGCTCGTCCGCTGCCGCCATGGACAGCGAGCGCGGGTGAGTGCGGTGAAGGACGAAGCGCCGACCGTCTTCTGACGCGGCGTCGTTCAGCGACCGGCCGGTGGCTGGATGTAGTCCTCCAGGCGCGCCACGGCGAATCCCTGCTCCTGGATGCGCTTGAGGAGATTGCGGAACATCTCCGTCATGCCGGCACCCTTGAGCTCCTTGGGACCGCGGAAGTGGGCGAGAATGATGTCCCCGGGGCGCAGCTTCTTGTCCGGCTCCTGGTACTGCATGTTCTTGATCTGCATGGACTCCCGCCACCAGACGATCGCCCGCGGCCCGCACTCACCCACCGCGATCCGGGTGTTGACGTTGTACACGCCGTAGGGCGGGCGGAACAGCAGGGGCGCGGTGCCGTACTGCTGGGTGAGGACCTTCTGGTTGCCGCAGACCTCTTCCTTCTGCCGGGCCGGCGGGAGAGTGCTCATCACCGGGTGGTGCAGGGTGTGGTTCTGTATGTGGTCACCCATCGCCTGGAGCGGTTTGAAGTACGCGTAGTCCGACTTTATGGCGTCGTTCGTCAGGAACATCGTGAGCGGGACCTTCAGGTCCCGCATCATCTGTATGAACCTGGGGTCCTTCTCCTGCCCGTCGTCGACGGTGATGAAGACGACCTTCTGCGAGGTCGGTATGTGGGTGAGGACCGGGACTGTTCCGGTGGCGGAGAGCTTCACGGGCTTGTCGACCGGAGGCCTGGGGGTCGCGGGCAGCGGTGTCAGGCCCCACTTGTGCCAGGCGTCGGCGGCGGCGCGCGGCGCGCTGCTTGCGCTGCCGCCGGTGGGGGCGGGCCGCGACGAAGTGGGGGCCGCTCCGAGCCCCCTTGCATCGCCCGCGCCGCAGCCGCCGACGGTGAGGGCCGCCGCGACCGCCCCCGCCAGTGTCCCGTGGAACCTGCCCCGCCCGCTGCGCCGCGTCACCGCGCCCGCCCCCCACAACTGCCGTGCCGTCACTGCCTGTCGCTGGGTACGGTACCTGGCGGAATGAGAGGTTCCTTCAACGCTGGGGTTCGTCCGGAGATGGGCGGGGCCGTCGGCCCGGCCTCGGAACCGGTGTTTCCCCAGGTCAGGGGAGTGCCACTACGTGGGCAGCTCCGGCGCGGACATGAGTGCGCGGCTGTGGGCGGCGGCGGGAATGCGTGAGCGGGTCTGCTTGTTGCAGGAGGCAGCTGACATGCTCGGGCCAAACGTCCGGGGTGTGAGCGGAAGGAGGACCTCATGGCACGCACCAACGCGCGTCCCGTCGTCAAGCTGAAGTCGACAGCCGGGACCGGTGTCACCTACGTGACGCGCAAGAACCGTCTCAACGACCCCGACCGGCTCGTCCTGCGCAAGTACGACCCGGTGGTCGGCCGGCACGTCGACTTCCGCGAGGAACGCTGAACCACGCCTCCGCCCCCTGGGCGGTGGACCACGAGGAGGTACACCCCATGAGGCCCGACATCCACCCCGACTCCCGCCCGGTCGTCTTCCGCGACCGCGCCGCGAACGCCTCGTTCCTCATCCGCTCGACCGCGCGCTCCGCCCGGACGACCGAATGGGAGGACGGCCGCGTCTACCCGCTGATCGACGTGGAGATCTCGTCGGCCAGTCACCCGTTCTACACCGGCACCTCGCGCGTCGTGGACACCGCGGGCCGCGTCGAGCGTTTCGAGCGCCGCTACGGCCGCGCGGCGGCGGCCCGCCACTGACCGCGGCCCCGGTCCCGGTTCCGGTTCCGGTTCGGAGCAGAAGGAGAGACCCGTCATGAAGGTGCGCAAGTCCCTGCGCTCGCTGAAGTCCAAGCCGGGCGCCCAGGTGGTCCGCCGGCGCGGCGTGACCTTCGTCATCAACAAGAAGGACCCGCGCTTCAAGGCCCGCCAGGGCTGACAGCTGCCACACAGAACACGATCGGCCCGGCCCGCACCACGCGGGCCGGGCCGATGCACGATCTGGGGCGCCGCCCGGCCGGGCACTGGCGGACCCTCCGCGTCGACCGGATCACCGCGCACTCCCCACCGCATTCCCGGCCGCCGCTCCAGGTACCGGGTGATCCAGGGGCGCCGCGGGTCCCCTGAACGCAGGCTCCCGGTCCGTTACGCACTGGAATGGGCTGATTGGGGGAGCCTGGGCGGTAGTGCGATCCGGAGTGCCCCGCACGGGCGGTTGCTTCTCCGCTGGCCAGAGCGCGGCGGGAGGGGGACCTCATCCGTAGCCCGGGCTCCCGTGCCAGTCGATGGCACGTACAAGGGAGCGTTACGGATATGTCGGCGTTTTGTAACGCGAATGGTGTGGTTGATCTCCCGGCGGCGAAGGCCGCCAGAGTGGCGGCCTCGGCACCCAGCCGGGATCTCGGATGCACACCGGCGCCGATCGGGGCGGGTGTGCGAGAACGCCAGAAGGGACAGCTCCATGTCTGTTTCTCGTACCGCTCTTCGGCTCATCGCCGCGTGTGTGGCATCGGGCGCCCTCGTGGGGGCGACCGCCCTGCCCGCCCTCGCCGACGGAGGCAGCCACATCCGTGAGCAGGGGAGTAGCTACGCCCACAGCGACCGCGTCGACACCGTCCGCGGCCACGACCACGACCGCGGTTACAGGCACGGCCACGACCACGACCGTGATCGCTTCCACGGCTGGGACCGGGACCGGGGCCGTCACCACGGCTGGTACGGCGACCGTCACCACGGCTGGTACGGCGACCGTCACCACGGCTGGTACGGCGACCGTCACCACGACCGTCGTCTGGGTGACTGGCTTCGCGACCGGAGCCGGCACCACGGCTGGTACGGCGAGCAGCGGCATCACGGCCACCACGCCCACCGCCGCTAGGACGTGACACAGCCTGGGCCCGCCGGGGTGGTGGACGACTCGCTCATCGACAGCCGGTGAGGCGGGCCCAGGCAGGGGACCGCGATCGAGACAAGCCTGTGAGCCGAGGGAGAAGAGGGGCACCCGTGCGGTGACCTGGTGCCGGGCGGCGTGCGGCCGGCGGCGGGGTCGGTCGGGTGCAGTGACGGGAGTGATGGGACATGGCGGACGTCGACGCGTTCATGAGCCGGCTGAACCCCGAGATGTGCGTCGTCACGGCCGCGGTGGGCGAGGAGCGGTCGGGGTGTCTGGTCGGATTCTCCTCGCAGTGCTCCATCCGGCCGGTGCGGTTCGTGGTGTGGCTGTCCAAGGTCAACCACACCTACGGGGTGGCCCGCGACGCGCAATGCCTCGCCGTCCATCTGCTCACCGGCGACCAGCACAAGCTGGCGGCTCTGTTCGGCGGGGAGACGGGCGACGAGGTCGACAAGTTCTCGCAGGTGCGCTGGACGCGGGGATACGGCGGGGCGGTCGTTCTGCAGGACGCGTCGGCCTGGTTCGTCGGCACCGTCGAGCGAAGCGTCGACGGGGGCGATCACGTCGGTTTCGTCCTCGAACCAGTGCAGTCCGGCCGGCGGGCCGACGGCCCCTTGCTGCGGCTCGGCGACGCCCTCGACATCAGTCCCGGCCACCCGGTGGACTGACCGGCCGACGGTTCCGCCGACGAAAAAGTTGAGCCGACAGGTGTCAACTTCTCGGTGGGTGCGGTATATCGGAAGTGGAGAAGGAGAAGCGGAACAGCAGGAACACGCACGAAGGAGGGATGCAGATGCTGATGCGGACGGATCCCTTCCGCGAGTTTGACCGGCTCGCCGAACGGGTCTTGGGCACGGCCGCCCGCCCCGCCGGTATGCCGATGGACGCCTGGCGCGAGGGCGACACGTTCTGTGTGGAACTGGATCTGCCGGGCGTGACGCCCGAGTCGATCGACCTCGACGTCGAGCGCAACGTCCTGACCGTGAAGGCCGAGCGCAAGCCGGCGTACGGCGAGGACAGCGAAACGGTGATCACCGAGCGGCCTGCGGGGACGTTCAGTCGGCAGCTGTTCCTCGGCGAGACCCTGGACACCGAGCGGATCGACGCCTCGTACGAGGCGGGTGTCCTGAAGCTGCGGATCCCGGTCGCCGACCAGGCGAAGCCCCGGAAGATCGCCGTCAGCGGCGGCGGTGAGCGCAAGGAGCTCAGGAGCTGATCCGAGGCGAACTCCCCTCGCCGGTCACAGCGGCAGGGCCCGGGCGGCGAGCTCGGGCCCTGCCGTCATGCTCGTGACGCTCTCACGCTCCTACCACACCCGCAGAAGCGGCCGACACGATGGGCCTTCAGGCAGCTCGGTCACGGAGTCAGGGCCGTCGTCGAACTCGTCCAGGACGCCGAGCACTTGCAGGTTCCGTCCGGCCGGTCATGTGTGCGGGTCACGCGTGCCGATCGAGGGCCACGCCCGACCCGGGACCGGTCAGGTCAGTGCGCGCGCTGAGGCGCCGCGCCGTGTGCAAGCCTGTCGCGGGCTGAGAGGCCCGTGATCGCCCGCGCAGACGACGACGGCTTCCAGGGATTCGCCGCAGTCGCGGTGGTGGACCTCCAGGGGCGGTCCCTCCGGGTCCGCCGTGTAGCGGTCGCCCCACTGCTTGAGTGCGATCATCACGGGCCACAGATCCCAGCCCTTGCGTGTAAGCCGGTATTCATGGCGGGTGCGGTGGCCCGGCTCGCGGTACGGGACGGTGTCCAGGATCCCGGCCGCGACCAGTTTGCGCAGCCGGTCCGACAGCACCGCGTCGGACAGTCCCACGTGGCGGCGGAAGTCGTCGAAGCGGTGCACGCCGTTCATGGCGTCGCGCAACACCAGCAGCGACCACTTCTCGCCGATCAGGTCCAGGGTGCGCTGCACCGTGCAGTTCTCGGTGCTGGTCTCCAGCCAGGTCATACGGCCATCGTAGGCTGACTTCGTTATTGACAGCCAGGGGTCGTGCTGGCTAGCTTCGCATTCAGAAGCCAGCGCGGGGAAGGAAGCGCCCATGACGAGGTCACGCACGTTCGAGTGGAAGGACCCCAGCGTCTCCGCGGCCGCCGTCGGGCAGGAGAGCGGGCTCGACTTCCTCCGCAGCGTGCTAAGCGGGCGTCTGCCTGCCCCGCCCATCGCCGCGACCCTCGGCTTCACCCTGGAGGAGGTCGAGTTCGGCCGTGCCGTCTTCGCCCTGGAGCCGGGGGAGGAGCACTACAACCCCATAGGCAGCGTCCACGGCGGCGTCTACGCCACCCTGCTGGACTCGGCCGCCGGATGTGCCGTGCAGTCCGTCCTCCCGACGGGTATGGGATACACCTCGCTCGACCTGAGTCTGAAATTCCTGCGCCCGATGACCGTCGACACCGGCAAGGTGCGCGCCATCGGTTCCGTCCTCAACCACGGTCGCCGTACGGCCCTCGCCCAGGCGGAGCTGTTCGACTCCGAGGACCGCCTGCTCGCCCACGCCACCAGCAGCTGCATGCTCTTTCCCGTCACCAGGAGTTAGGGCCTCGGCGGTCGGCGAGCGCACGGTGAGCGCGGTGCCGGGCGCGCCGCCCGGGCGCTCCGTTTCGAGTGCGAGCTCTGGTGATCCCGGATGCCCCATCCGGGCCGATCAGGCCCGGGGCCCCCGTTCGTATGGCTTTGCCCGGGCGGACCCGTCACCCTGAAGGCGGGCGGACACTCCGTCGAGTGGAGGTGCGCGGGGACGTGCGTACACCTGGCCGAAGCCGGCTCCCTCCGGCCGCAGCGTGGCTGCGTGCCCGCGATCCCGACCTGGCCGCGACCCGCCGCGCCGGGCGCACCGCGATCGTCATGCCCGCGCTGTTCGCTCTGTGCGGCCAGGTGATCGGGTCGCCGACGATGTCTGCCTTCGCCGCGTTCGGTTCGTTCTCCATGCTGCTGCTCGTGGATTTCACCGGCCCGATGGTGCAGCGACTACGGGCACACCTGGGTCTTGCGGTGGCCTGGGCGGTGCTCGTCTGCCTGGGCACGCTCGTGGCGCACCAGATCTGGCTCGCGGTGACCACCATGGTGGTGATCGGTTTCCTGGTGCTGTTCGCCGGGGTGGTCAGTTCCGTTCTCGCCGGCACGTCGACCGCCCTGTTGCTGGCCTTCGTCCTCCCCGTGACCTCGCCGGTGCCGCTGTCGCAGCTGCCCGCCCGGCTCGCCGGAGCGGGTCTGGCAGCGGCCGCCGCCATGATCGCGGTCTGTCTTCTGTGGCCTCGTCCCACCACTGATCCGCTCAGCGCGCCCGCGGCCCGCGTGTGCCGCGCGGCGGCGGCGCAACTGCGCACCGACGCCTCTCTGCTGGCCGGCGGCCTCGGCGCACCCAGCGGCACGAAGTGCCGGGCCGTCGCCGACGAGGCCGCGACCGCGGCGGCCGACCTGCGCGGTGTCTTCGACGCCACCCCCTACCGGCCCACAGGACTGTCCGCCGGCTCCCGTGCCATCGTTCGCCTGGTCGACGAACTGACCTGGCTCAGCAACATCCTGGCCGACAGCGCACCCCCGCTCGACGACCGCCCGGCCTGCGACGTCGACGCCCATGTAGTACGTCGTGCCGCCGCCGCGGTTCTGGACGAGGCGGCCGACCTGCTCGACGCCCCGCGCAACGCTCCGGACGGGCTGCGCGCCGCGTCCGGCCACCTGCGTGCGGCCATGGCCCGGATGGAGCGCAACGCCACCACACGACTGCCCGTCCACCACCCGGGAGCCGGTACGCCCGCACAGGTGCACCCCGTCATCGGGGCCCTGGACCTGTCCTTCCGCGCGCAGGAGCTGGGCTTCGCGACGCTCCAGATCGCCGACAACGTCGACCTCGCCTCGGCCGCCGAGCGCCGCAGCTGGCCCGAGCGTCTGCTCGGCCGCGAGCCCGGTGCCGTGGCCAGACCGCTGGTCGCGGCCCGCGAGCGGGCCGCCGCGCACCTTCAGCCGCAGTCCGTCTGGCTGCACAACAGCCTGCGGGGCGCGATCGGCCTGGGCATCGCGGTCGCCCTGGCGAACCTGATCAGCGTCCAGCACTCCTTCTGGGTGCTGCTGGGCACCCTGTCGGTACTGCGTTCCAACGCCCTCAACACCGGACAGAACGCGCTCCGCGCCGTCGGCGGCACCATCGCGGGATCGATCGTCGGGGCCGGACTGCTCCAGCTCATCGGACACCACGGCACGGTGCTCTGGTTCTTGCTGCCCTTCGCCGTCCTCCTCGCCGGCATCGCCCCCACGGTCATCTCGTTCGCCGCCGGTCAGGCGTCCTTCACCATCACCCTCGTCGTCCTGTTCAACATCGGCCAGAACCCCGACTGGCACATCGTGCTGCTGCGGATCCAGGACATCGCGATCGGATGCGCCGTGAGCGTGCTGGTCGGCCTGTTCTTCTGGCCACGCGGCGCCGCGGCGGCCGTGGAGCGGGCCCTCGCCGAGGCGTACACGGACAGCGCCCGCTATCTGGCGGGCGCTGTGGAGTACGGCGTCGGCCGCTGCGGCGGCGGTACCCCGTCGGCGGAGGTCGCGCTGCAGGAGAGCCGCGAGGCCGCCGCCGCGGCGCGACGGCTCGACGACGCCTTCCGCACCTACCTCGCCGAACGCGGGCAGAAGCCGGTACCGCTCGCGGACATGACCACCCTGGTCACCGGCATCGTCGGACTGCGCCTCGCCGCGGACGCCGTCCTTGGGCTGTGGCAGCGTGCCGCACAACCGTACGACGAAGCCGATCGGGCGCAGGCCCGCCTCGTTCTCCTGACCGCCGCCGGACGGGTCTCCGGCTGGTACCGGGACCTGGCCGCCGGTCTGGGGCGGGACGGCTCCGTCCGCGATCCGCTGCCGCGCAACCCCGCGGCCGAAGCGCAGTTGGTCGATTCCCTTCGCCGCGACCTCAGCGACGAGCACGGGCGGGCCACGGACACGGCCGTCCGCATCATCTGGACCGCCGACCACCTCGACGCCGCGCGCCGCCTGCAGCCGGGCCTGGCGGCAGCGGCGCGGCCGGGCAGCGCGTCCTGACCGAGGACGAGCTGTTCCGGCTCGATTCCGCCCTGCGGCCTTCGCCGAAAGCGGGTCCGTCCGGCGACGGAACCGGTTACAGTCGGCGGGCGGTCGGGTGTTGATCCGAGGGGGAGCGGACGATGACCGGAAGCATGATGAGGCGATGCCCAGCGCGGACCGGGGTCCGGGTCCGGGCGTCCGGCCGGCGACTCCTCGCACTCGCCGTTCCGCGCGCCGTCGGACGCCGGTGGCTTCCGACCCGCCAGGCCGCCCCCCCGGGGGTGCCTTCCTGTGGCGTTGCCCGGCCGGACATCCGTCCCTGCCAGTGAGGTGGTACCTCGATGAGCATCGTTGACCTCGCCGCGCTCGGCGAGTCCTTCACCCGCGACCCCTACTCCGTCTACGCCCGCTTACGAGCCCAGGGCCCGGTGCACCGCATCCGGATGCCGGAAGGAGGCGCGGAGGCCTGGCTCGTCGTCGGATACGAGGCCGGGCGCGCGGCGCTGGCGGACTCCCGGCTCTCCAAGGACTGGAGCAAAGCGTCCCCCTCTCTGCCGCTGGGGGCCGTCTCGTCCGGCCCCCACATGCTCAGGGCCGATCCGCCGGACCACACCCGGCTGCGCAAACTGGTCGCCCGCCAGTTCACCGCCCGCCGGGTGGAGGAACTCGCGCCGCGCATCCAGAAGACCACCGACGCGCTCCTGGACCGGATGCTCGCCGCCCCCGACGGACGCGCCGACCTCGTCGAGGCACTGTCCTTCCCGCTGCCCATCTCCGTGATCTGCGAACTCCTCGGCGTTCCGGACCTGGACCGCGACTCCTTCAGGAAGTGGTCGAACGACGCGCTCGGCGCGACCGACCCCGAAGAGCGAACAGCCGCGGCGGCCTCGATGGCGCGCTACTTGGCCGAGTTGGTGGAGGGCAAGCGGCACCGGCCCGGCGACGACCTCATGAGCGCGCTGATCCACGGCTCGGACGAGGACGGCGACAGCCTGTCCCGCGAGGAGCTTCTCGGCATGGCCTGGCTCCTGCTCGTCGCGGGCCACGAGACGACCGTGAACCTCGTCTCCAACGGCGTCCTCGCCCTCCTCACCCATCCCGAGCAGCTGGCGGCCCTGCGCGCCGACCTCTCCCTCATCGACACCGCGGTCGAGGAGATGCTGCGCTACGACGGCCCGGTGGAGACCCCCACGTACCGCTTCACCATCGAGCCGGTGACGATCGGCGACACAGCCATCCCCGGCGGCGGCGAACTCGTCCTCGTCGCCATGGCCGACGCCAACCGCGACCCCGCGCGCTTCCCCTCACCCGACCGCTTCGACATCTCCCGTGACGCCCGCGGCCATGTGGCGTTCGGCCATGGCATCCACTACTGCCTGGGGGCGCCGCTGGCCCGCCTGGAGGCGCGCATCGCCATCAGGACGCTGCTGGAACGCTGTGCCGACCTGGCCCTGGACATCCACCCGGCAGCGATCACCTGGCGCCCGGGGATGATGATCCGCGGTCCGCGAAGCCTGCCCGTCCGGTTCACCCGGTAGCTCACCGGTCACCGGGCGGGGGACGAGGCGGGGGCCGGCCGCTCTGAGGCCGCCGGTGTGACTCTTGTCATGGCCGACCTCTGTCGTACGGCGATGCCTAGTAGCTCCCCGCCTCCTTCTCATTTGGTGTTCATGTGCCGCCAAGCGGACATTCCTCACCGGGGACTGTGCGGGATTACCGATCATTCCGGCATCGCGGATTTTCCTTCTTTCCCGCTTCTTTGGCGGCCTCACGCGGAATCGGGAATGCGCTGAGCGGGATTTAGCGTGCCGATCGATGCCTGGCAAGAGTCGCGTTTTCCTACGAGAAAGCCTAGTACTCCGCGCTCATTGCCCTCGTTGCTCCGCCTTCCGAGAATGACCGGGCCGCAGGGCGTCCCGGCATCTTCTGCGCTGGATCCCGTGCAGGTGGCCGGGGTTGGCGTTGCGTACGGCGCACCGCGTGGTCTCCGCACGCGGAATTGTCATGCGCAGCAAATGCCGGGGTGCTGCGAGAAGCGATGCCAATACCTAGTGAGGACGGTCGCGTGAGCAAGCACCGCAGGACATTGCACCACCGAAAGGCAGTCATAGCCGCCGTCGCCATCGCCGCCGTGGGCGTGCCGTCCGTCGCCATGGCCTGCGCGGACTCGTACAACGGACGGCCCGACACGCACCGTTCGCACCATCACCGGCACCACGGCGCCGGCAAAGCCGCGAAATGGCACCGGGCGAAGGCGACCGGGAGTCCGGCGGCCCAGGCCAAGGCGAGCCCTTCGGCGACCGCCGCCCCGACCGCCCGGCCCACGGCATCGAGTGCCCCGGCGTCCAGCGCTCCCACCTCAGCCACGGCACGCGTCGTCGCGCTCGTCAACAGTGAGCGCGCGAAGGTGGGTTGTGCACCGCTGACCGTCAACTCGAAGCTGACGAAGGCCGCTCAGGCACACAGCGCCGACATGGCCGCCCACCAGAACATGTCCCACACCGGCTCCGACGGCTCGTCCCCGGGTGACCGGATCACCAGCGCCGGATACTCCTGGAGCTCGTACGGCGAGAACGTCGCCTACGGTTACAGCACCCCCGAGAGTGTCATGGCCGCCTGGATGGCCAGCCCGGGACACAAGCGGAACATCCTCGACTGCGGATTCAAGGAGATCGGGGTAGGCCTCGCCCAGCCCGGCTCTTACTGGACGCAGGACTTCGGCACCGCCCGCTGACCACGCCGCCTCGCCGACGACTCACCTGACTCGGCGGGGCGGTGGCGTTCGGCCCGCGCATACCCGGCCGCCCTGTGGCCCGTGACAAGAGGGCGGTCGGGTCATCACCATCCGCGGACGGCAGGCGGCCCGTGCCGGGGGTGATCAGGGCCGGGCGCCTGTGTCCACTGCGCCCGGGGCGGTGTCCGGCGATGGCTGCGGCGTCCACTGGGACCGCAGCAGCAGTCGGACGCGGTGGAAGAGGAAGGCGGCCATCGGAAGTTCGACGAAGACGGCGAGCGCGGCGGACATCCAGACCGCGGACGTGCCCAGGGCGAGCGAGACATCGAACCATGCGTCGCACACCAGGAGGACGGCGGTCGCCAGGGCAGGCAACACCACGGCCCGGTGGCGGCGCATTCCGAGGACCGCTGTCGCCCCCAGTGCCGTGAGGAGCAGTATGTCGAAGCCGACCCAGGTGGTGCGCCATGCGTGGACTCGGTAGTCGGACGGCAGGGTCACTCCCAGTATCACCGTCCAGGGAATCAGTCCCAGTGCCGACACCGCGAGCAACTCGAGCGTGTGCCGTCGGCGCCGTTCGAGCAGAGCGTCCCGGCCGGCCCGGGCCGCGAGGGCCGGGCGCACCGGTCTCGAGACGTCCTCGCAGGGGACGGTCCGCGCCGGGTCCTGTGTCGTCCGGCTCATCGGCGCGCGGCTTCCTCGGCGACGATGGGCGAAGGTGCGGGGTACCAGGCCGCGAGTCGCCGCGTGGTGAGCCAGCCGAGACCGGCCAGGAGCACCCCGAATACGGCCTCTGGAAGGTGCTGACTCACCAGCATGACCGCGGCAGCGGCGTCCAGGCCCATCGCGAGAAGGATGAACGCGGCGCGCCGCCAGACCTGACGCGGTGCGGTGGCTGCCACAGGGCGGTCGGGCCGGCCGTGAAAGAGGGCCGATGTGCTGTGGCTCATCGCGGCCACCTCTTCTGACCCGTTCGGTCTTGGTCCATGTCAGCCTCCGGAGAACCGAGAGATGACAGGGACAACCGGAGGCACTTCTCCTGTTATTCCGGCCGAGGCCCTTCAGGGCTGCCCTTCACGGGGTGATGTGCGGCACACCGCCGGGCGGTTCACAGGGCGTTGAGCAGGACGACGTAGACACCGGTGCCGATGCCGACGCTCAGGATGGTGCGCCGGCCGAAGCCCAGGTGGACGCCGATGGTGACGGCGACGGCGAGCAGGGCGTACCAGGCGCCGTGCGCGTCCTTGGCCATCGTGCCGCGCAGCGCGGTCACGGCGAGGATCAGCGGAATGCCCACCGGCATCCCGAGGAGGTCCTGGAACTGCGCAGGCTGTTCGGCAACCCCGACCATCTCGTGCGCGTGGCCGTCGCCGACCTCGCGGCGTACGGGACGTTCCTCAGCCGGCGGGTCATGACCATCCCGCGGGTCAAGAACGTCACCTCGCACTTCACGATGAAGACCGCCATGGCCCGGTAGCCTCGCGGCAGCAGCCGGAGCTGTGGTCGCCGCGAGCGGGCCGCCGTCGATCGGCTGCCAACTCCTCGCTATGCGGAAGCCACGACTTGGCCGGACATGACCTGGGGAGGGTTGGGGAGCAGCGACGCGAGGTTGTCCCGCACGAAGGCCGCCGCCTTCTCGATCGATTCCTGGGCCCCCTCCTCGCTCTCGAAGACAGTGGTCGAGATCATGACTCCGTCTCCGGCGTCGACCCAGTAGTAGGCGAGGAGTCCCGGGATCCGGCGGATGAGCGGTACGAACCCCTCACTCACCCTGCGCCCTGCCTCGGCCGGATCGGTCACCCCTTCGTACCGTCTGACTGCTGCGTACACACTGCTCTCCTCACGAGTCCGGGGCATCATCTGCTGTCCGCAGACGCCGTACCCCTGCGACCCCTGCTCCGTTCGGAAGACGTCCGTCAATCACCGGAAGGGGCCGGCCCGTGGTCCGAATGGCGGTCCTCGCTGCCGCGGTTGCGTCTGAACGGCTCGTCAGCCGCGTGTCCGGGCGGCCTGCCCGCCATGGGCGCAGTTCCAGGGCAATGTGCGAGGACAGCGTCAGGCGTCGGCGTCTCGGAGGCCGACTGCGTCGTGCTGCCAGAACAGCTCCGAGTACACGAGCGTTCCCGTCATCCAGTCCTCGTACGCCGGGAGCCTGAGCACCTGGAAGGCGGCGTCGGGGATACGCAGGGACGGCTTGCGGAAGCCGAGCTCTCCGCCGGGCACGAACCCGAAACGCGCGTAGTAGGCCGGGTCCCCTTCGAGGAAGACAAGGGGAACCGCCCGCCGCGCGAGGATCTGCACACCGCTTTGGACCAACGCGGCCCCCACGCCCCTTCGCTGGTGACCGGGCCTCACGGCCAGCGGGCTGAGCACCTGCACGTCGACCAGACAACGTGGTGCATCGAGCAGGCTGCGGCTGAACAGGACGTGTCCGACCACCTGTCCCGCTTGCTCGGCGACCAGCGACAACCCGCAGTCGGGGGTCAGGGTGTCGCGCAAGGCGTCCGTCAACCCGCCCACGACAGTCCCGTGATCACCGAACGCCTCCAGATGGAGGTTCCGCACGGCTTCTCTGTCACCTGGCTGCTCTTCACGAAGATCCATGGCTCTCAAGGCTAGGAGACACCGTCCGCACCGGCGAGTGGTTGACAGCGTCGAGCCCGGTCTGGCCCAGGTCCAGTTCTCCCGCCCGGACACGCCACCGCCGGCAAGATCCGGCGAGATCGGTTTCTACGGCGGCGTGGCCCGCAAGTCCGCTCTGTCCGCAGGTGCGTGAACCCTCAGCGTGACTCCGGTGAGCGTGTGGCAGGCCCTTGCCCTGCGGGCCGGGTTGCCGGAGAGCGGCGAAAAACCTCGGCCACCACCGTGTTCGCGATCACGACGACCGCCATGGTCACTGCGGCAACGTGGTGCCCGACTCCGTAGACGGCCGCTGCGCCACCGCCCAGCACGACCGTCTTGACGACCAGAACGAGCGGCAACCGCGGCCGCCACCGAGCCTTCGGCGCAGCGAACAACGACCAGAGCACAATGGCCGACAAGGGCGTTCCCACTCCGAGCAGGACACGGCCGGCCCCGTCCGGCCCAACCGTGAATCCCCACCAACTCAGGCATGCCAGCGCGGCGAGTTCGAGCAGGAACGCCAGCAACTCGTTGGCGGCGTACCACGGCCGCCCATCGATCAGTGTGATCGAGTCGTCTTCTCTCGGCATGAAGTCCTCTCAGGGGGCGGCGGCATGACAGCATGGCACGCGCGAAGGGCCGCCTCACAGCAGGCCGCCGAAGCCCACGTACACCGTTGCCGCGCCACAGCCCGGGAAAGAGCGGCAGAGGCCGGGCGGCGAGCCCGGGCCCTGCCGTCATGCTCACCGACTCGACCCGGAGCGGGCGTTCTTCCGGCCGTGTCAGGAGCTTGTGAGGATGACGAGTTGCTGGGTCGCTCGGGTCATCGCGACATAGCGGTCGACCGCTCCCTCGACGCCCTTGCCGAACCCCTCCGGGTCGATGAGGACGACCAGGTCGAACTCGAGCCCCTTCGCCAGCTCCGGCGTCAGCGACCGGACGCGGGACGTCTCCCGGAACGCGGGGTCGCCGATGACACAGGCGATCCCGTCGGCATGCGCGAGGAGCCAGGTGTCGAGGACCGAGCTCAGATCCGAAACCGATCCGTGTACGACGGGGACGCCGTTGCTGCGGATGGAGGTCGGCACGTTGGCGTCCGGGAGTACGGCCCGGATGACCGGCTCCGCCTCCGCCATGATCTCTTCCGGCGTCCGGTAGTTGATGCTCAGTGAGGCCAGGTTGATCCGGTCGAACCCGATCCGCTCGAGCCGTTCCTGCCACGACTCCGCGAATCCGTGCCTGGCCTGGGCGCGGTCCCCGACGATGGTGAAGCTCCGGGACGGGCAGCGCAGCAGCAGCATCTGCCACTCCGCGTCGGTCAGTTCCTGCGCCTCGTCCACGACGATGTGCGCGAACGGGCCCGCGAGCAGGTCGGGTTCGGCCCGCGGCAGTGCGTCCTCGTCGACCAGGCTGTTCTGCAGGTCCTGCCCGGTCAGCATCGTCATCAGCATGCCCTGCCAGTCGTCATCGGTCCTGAGCAGGTTCTCGGTGACCTGGGCCCGGTACTCACGCTCGGCGGCGACCGCGGCCTCCTGCCGGCGCCTGTGCCGGGACGCCTCCGGGTCGCCGAGCCGCTGCCGTGCCGCGTCCAGGAGGGGCAGATCGGACACCGTCCAGGCCTGGGGGTCCGCGCGCTGCAGCTTGCGGACCTCGTCGGGACCGAGCCAGGGAGCGCACATCCGCAGGTAGGCCGGTACCGACCACAGGTCTCCGACGAGGTCTGCCGCCTCGAGCAGCGGCCACGCGCGGCCGAGGGCCGCGTTCAGCTCCTCGTCCTGCCGCAGCGCCCTGCGGAACAGGTCGGGCGAGACATCGCCGTCGTACTTGTCCCTCAGGATCGCGACCAGCTTCTCCCAGACCTGGTCGCGCGCCTCGTTGTGCGGAGTGCCCGGCTCGGGCGCCTCGAAGGCCTCGGCCCAGTCGTCGGCGGTGAGCCGGATGTCGTACCAGTCGACCGTGACCGTCATCCCCTCGGCGGGCGGTTCCTCGTAGAACCGGACGGCCCGCTCGATCGCCCTCACCATGTCCGCGGACGACTTCAGGCGGGCCACCTCCGGGTCGGCCTCGACCGCCGCTCCCGCTCCCTCGGCGACGAGGTCCCGCAGGACGCAGGTCTGCACGCCCTCCTCGCCGAGGCTGGGCAGCACGTCGGAGACGTACGCCAGATACGGCCGGTGCGGACCGACGAACAGCACGCCGCCGCGACGGTGACCGAGGCGGGGGTCGGAGTAGAGGAGGTGGGCGGTGCGGTGCAGGGCGACGACCGTCTTGCCCGTGCCCGGACCGCCGTCGACGACGAGGGCGCCCCGGGATCCGGCCCGGATGACGGCGTCCTGGTCGGCCTGGATGGTGGCGAGCACGTCCCGCATCCGCTCCGACCGGTTGGCGCCCAGGCCGGCGATGAACGCGGACTGGTCGTCCAGCGCCGCATGCCCTTCGAGCCCGTCGGCGGTGAACACCTCGTCCCAGTAGTCGCTGATCCGGCCGCCCGTCCAGCGATACCGGCGGCGGCTGGCCAGGCCCATCGGGTTGGCGTGGGTCGCCGCGAAGAACGGCTCGGCAGCCGGGGAGCGCCAGTCGACCAGCAACCGGCGGCCCTCGTCGTCGGTGAGGCCCAGTCGTCCGACGTACACGGGGTCGGGATCGTCCGCGCGGACCATGTGCCCCAGGCACAGGTCCAGGCCGAAGCGGCGCAGGGTGCGCAGCCGGCCGTTCAGCCGGTGGACCTCGATGTCCCGGTCCATGGCCTGCTGGCCCGTGCCGCCGGGCGCCTTGAGCTCGGCGTCGAGACGGTCGGACAGTTCGGCGATCGTCAGCTCGAGGCTCTCCGCGATGGCCGCGAACTGCCGCTCGTCGCGGGCGATCAGCGCTGGGTCGGCCTTGGGTGAGAGGCGGTCGGGAAGGTCGAAAGCGCTGGTGGTAAGGGGGGTCACGTCATCAGCTCCGGCGTGGTTCGCCAACGGTCCTGCTCAGCCCGCCGCGTCGAGGAGGAGCTTCGCGGCCACCGTCGCTCCGTCGGTGCGGATCGTCCCGGCCACGGCGGTCGCTCGTGCGCGGATCCCCGGGGTCAGAGCCGTACCGAGCGCGGCCGAAAGGGACTCCAAGGTCGGAGTCGGACCGTCGTGTGCCGCGCCGATGCCCAGCTCGGCCACCCGGCCGGCCCAGTACGGCTGGTCCACGATCTGGGGTACGACCACCTGCGGCGCACCGGCCCGGGCGGCCGTCGTCGTGGTGCCCGCGCCGCCGTGGTGGACGACGGCGGCCAGGCGTGGGAACAGTGCCTGGTGGTTGACCTCGCCGACGACGAAGCAGTCGTCCCGGTCGTCCATCAGGGCCAGGTCGGCCCAGCCGCGCCCGACGAGGACCCGGCGGCCCTGCGCGCGGACCGCCTCGATGGCCACCCGGGCGACGTCCGGCGAGCCGTGCATGCGCATGCTGCCGAAGCCCACGTACACCGGCGGTTCACCGGCCTCCAGGAACGCCGACAGCTCGTCCGGCAGCGGGCGTTCGTCCGGGAGGATCCACGCGCCGGTCGGTACGACGTCCAGGTCAGTGAGGTCCGGCCGCGGCCCCAGGACCGGGTCCACCGCAAGCCACGGGTGGTCGGTGAAGACGTGGTCGCGAACGTTGGCCACCGGCGGCAGGCCGATCGACGCCCGGTGGTCGTTGAGCGCCTCGCCGTACAGCGCGTTCACCCTCTCGGCGTCGAGGGCCCACAGCACCCGGTTGTCGGTCTCGTCGGGCGGGAACGGCTTGCCCGGCCGTCCCGGCGGCGGGTAGTGCGCCGACGGCAGCGAGAACGGGTGGAAGCACGCGCAGACGTAGCCGATCCCGAGTTTCTCGGTCACCGACCGCGCGCCGGCCGGCATCAGGCCGGTCGCCACCAGCGCGTCGCATCCCTCGGCCGCCTCCGCGACCGGGCCGAAGTGGGCGTCGACCAGCTCGGCCGCGACCCGGAAGGCGTCCTCGGGCGTCGGCGGCTTCGCCCCGCTCACCAGCGCGCGCACCGACGGGCCGAACGGCACGTGCTCCACACCGACACCGCCCAGCAGTTCGGCGAACTCCTCGTCCGGTGGCGCGCACACCAGCGCCTCGGCGCCGAACTCGCGGAGTGCCACCGCGAGTGCCGCCAGGGGTTCGACGTCTCCGCGCGACCCATAGCTCATCAAAAGAACACGCACTTCGTGATTCCCCCGTTTCCGCAGGATCTGACCTTCGGCCGACGATTCTGCGGTACGACGGGGGCCTTGCCGCAAGCCCCCCAGTGCGCTATACGTTGAGAGTGGCAAGGAGTGGGTGACCTCCTTGCCTTTCCCTTTTTCCTCGTCCACTGCGGATGGACGAGCCCCTCGCCGTCATGCCGTGAGATGCGCATCGGTCGACTGGGCGTCCTCCTCAGGTCCCGGTTCCCGGGCGCCTCGCCCGGCCACGCGGTCCATCTCGCGCCATTCCGGCCGCAGCCCGGCCAGGTTGGTGGTGAGGAAGTACGCGGCCCCACCGGCGAGGAGCACCGGCACAAGCCCGGCGGAGGCCACCGCCGCCCCAGCGATCAGCCCACCCAGAGGGATGCCGGCCCAGGCCAGCGAGTCACCGAGCGCGTTGACCCGGCCCAGCATCCGGCGCGGCACCCGCTCGAAGAGCACGGCCCCCAGCACCGGGTTGAGGAAGCGGGCACCGAACCCACTGACCGCGAACACGGCCAGCACCGCTCCCATCGGTGCGTCCAAGGAGAGGATCAGGAATCGCGGCGCCCCGGCCAGCAGGAATCCGGTGAAGAACACAACCCGGCGGCGCAGCCGGTGCGCGGCCATCGCGGCGATCAGGCTGCCACCGACCGCAGCCGCCCCGCCCACGCTGCCCACCAGGCCGATGGCGGTGGGCCCGTTGCCGGACTCTCTGGCCCAGACGGGGATGAGCACCGTGGTGAACCCAGCGTCCAGGAGGTTGGTGATCCCGACCATGACGATGACGGTGAGCAGCAACAGCTCGCCGCGAAGGAAGGTGAAGCCCTCGCCGAACCGTCGCCAGTAACCCGGCCCCGTCGCCCCGGCTTGCGACGGGGTTTCCTCGACCGCATGCCCCATGCCGCGGGGCAGCGCCGCCGCGATGATCAACGATCCGAGCGCAAAGCAGCCCGCGTTGACGACGAGACCCGACAGGGGGCCGAGCAGTGCCACCAGGGAGCCGCCGACCGCGGGGCCGATGGTGGACGCGAGCCGCTCGGTCACACCTGCCAGACCGGTGGCTCGTTCCAGTGGCACCCGGCCGCGCTCGGCTGCCTCCGGAACCATCACCTCCTTGGCCAGGTCGCCAGGGCCGCGAGCCGCGCCGATGAGCGCGACCAGGGTGAGCAGGAGCGGAAAGGAGAGCAGATCGAGGGCGTGGAGCAGGGGAATCGCAGCGGCGGCGGTGGCGCTGGCCAGATCGGTGGTCCAGGAGACGGACCGCGGACCGATGCGGTCCACGAGTGGCCCGGTGAACGCCTTGACCACCACGTACGGGGCCATCTCGCAGAAGGCGACCAGTCCGGTCAGGGTGGCGCTGCCAGTCGTGACGAGCACGAACCAGGGCAGTGCGACGGCCGAGACCCGCGTACCGGTGAGCGACACGGCGATGGCGGCCAGTACCCCGCCCAGTGGGCGTAAGGACCGCCTGGTGGGTATGCCGTCGGAGCCCGAGACACTCCTGGTCACGACGTCTCCGCTCCTGTCACCGTCTCAGGACCGGGATGCGACTGCGGTGGGGGAGCGTCCAGTTCGGGCAAGAGTTGCGTGACGACACCGATCCGCTCGGCTCCATCGGGGGCACTCGCGGCCGCCTCCGGCGTATCGCGGCGATAGCGGGCGATGACGGCCCTCAACTCCTCGCGCAGGGCCACAGCTTCTTCGGGTGTGAGCCGCAGCGCCCAGTCGCTCATGTCGAAGGTGTCCCGCCAGGCACGCGGCATCGTCTGCAGCTCGTTCAGCGTCTGCTGGGTGCGAAGGGTGTAAGTGGCGGCGACGGACTGCAGATAGGCCAGTGTGGCCTCGGGCTCTCGGTCAGCCAGGTCCCGGTCGTTGAGCTCCGTCGCCTGATGTACGGAACGCCACCAGCGCTCTCGCGCGTTGCCGCGTGCCGTGTCCTCCTCGACGAAGCCGGCCGCCCCGAGCTGGCGCAGGTGGTAGCTGGCCGTGCCGGAGTTCACGCCGAGCCGTTCCGCGAGACGGGTGGCGGTCGACGGGCCGAACTTCCGGAGGAGCCCGACCAACTGCACGCGTACCGGGTGCGCCAGGGCGCGCAGCCCCTTGGCATCCAGAACAACCGCGTCTGCCTCGACTCGAAGGCCGTCCGGCCCGGCGCCTGTGTCAGTCATACCGCGCACTCTAGACCGCAAACGGTTCTTCGCAAACACTTCTTCGCGAAGAACTGTTTGCGGTTTCGGTCAGGCCTAGGATGCGAACGACCGCATCGACCACCTGCGGGGGACGTGTTGAGAGAGTTGGCCTGTGTCGCGCCGGAGGTCCGGGAACGGTTCGTCGTGCGCTTCGGCGCCGAGGTGTTGGCCTGGTGTGACGAGTTGCCGGCTCTCGTCGGCGAACTCGCTGCTCGCTGGGGCCTGGATCTCGTCGCGACCGGCGGGGGAGGCACCTCGCGGGTGTTCCGCTGCTTGAGACGTGACACGGGCACCTCGGCGTGGCTGAAACTCACACCTCGGCCCACCATCGCCCGAGAGGAAGCCGAAGCCCTGCGGGCCTGGGCGGAGACGCCGTCGGTTGTCACCCTGGTGGCCGACGACCTCGCCGCCGGTGCCCTGCTACTGGAGAACGTCGAGCCGGGAGTGCCGGTGCGGCAGCTCGCCTGGGACCTGCCCGGGGTCGCGGCACTGCTACGGGACCTTCGGGGCTCTGCTGCGGTGCCGGGGGAGCACTCGGTGCTGCAGCCTCTCTCACACCGGATCAACTTCGTGTTCGACTTGACCGACCGAAGGCTGGAGGCGGCGGGCGTGGACGGCCTGCTTGCCCCGGCGGTGCTCGATCAGGCCCGGGCAGCGGCCCTGGAACTCGCCATCAGTGGACCCGTGGGTCTTGTCCACGGTGATCTGCACCCGGCCAACGTCCTGTCCGGTCCGGGTGCCCGCATGGTGGCGATCGATCCGAGGCCCGCGTGGGGTGACCCTGACTTCGACGCTGTGGACTGGGTACTTGCGGGAGTTACGAGCTTCGCTGTGCTGGAGCGGAGGATCGAGCGACTGGCGAGGATGGTTCCCGGCCAGTCTCCCCGTCGTGTGCTGCGGTGGTGCCGAGCACTGGCCGCCGTCAACGCGGTCCCGAGGGTGTGCGCGGGGCGGGACGACGCGGAAACCCGGTTCCTCCTGCTGCTGGCCGGCTACTGATCCGCCCGGTGGCTGTGCCGGACCGCAGAGAAACGATTCCTCTAACTGGCCGTGCACAGGACCTCAGTCCAGCTCCGGAGGGACGATGAAATCGTTGAGTTCACCGTCCAGATCGCCTCCGATCGAAATGTTGTTGGTCTGATTGATGGTGATGTTCTTATTGCCCTCGCCGACCTGACATGTGATCTGCTCGGCCAGTTCGCTGCCGACCGTGTTCGTCAGGTCGGGGTCCGCATCGGCTTCTGAGCATGCGCTGGCCGGTGAGGCACCACCGAACAGGGCGACGGCTGTCACGGCCGTTGCTACTCCGATTTTCACGTACTGACGCACCTTTGCCTCCATAGTCCTGATTAACCTTCAGGCTGACAGTCTGATCATCCTGAAGTATGACCAAATTATCCGTGGGCGTTGACGCGCATTCGGGTGAAGTCAATGCCATCCGCTTGCGGGCGTATCGCTACAACTGTCTGACTCCGCAGTAGTGGACACGTGACATGTTCACGAGTCCGTGAAGGCCGCGTACCTGCTGCGACTTCGGGTGACCATCGCCGGCCGCGGCCTGGCCGTAGGGCCGCGGCGGCCCGTGCTTGGCGTCCGTGGCACGCAGGCGCATAAGGTTCCCGAATGATCGAGGTACCGGAAGCGTTCGCGCGGGCCACGGTGGAGCGTGAAGGGGAGGTGGGAGCGGCGTGGCTCGCCGAACTGCCGCAGATCGTGGACGAGTTGCTGCGGCGCTGGGGATGTGGGCCGGACGGCGAGGTCGTGCACGGGGGTGTCGGGATCATCGTCCCGGTCCGGCGGGGAGACGGCGCCACAGCGGTCGTGAAGGTGTCGTTTCCCCATCCCGGCAACGTCCATGAGCCGGATGCGTTCGTGGCCTGGGGCGGGCGCGGAGCCGTCCTGCTGCACGAGCGCGACGACGACCGTTTCGCGATGCTGCTCGAGCGGGTCCACACGTCGACCCTGGCGGAGGTCGAGGACGGCGATGAGCTGGTGACGGTCGCGGGGCGGATCAGTCGCCGCCTGGCTGTTCCCGCCCCGCCCGGTCTGCCCCGGCTGTGTGAGCAGGCCGAGGTCTGGGAGGAGTTGCTGCGCAAGGACGCCCGGGACCTGGCTCACGCTTTGCCGCGTCATGTCGTGGACGCCGCCGTGGCGACCGTCCGGGACCTGGGTCGTGTCCAGCCGGACCTTCTCGTGCACGGCGACCTCCACGCCGGAAACATCCTGCGCGGCGACCGTGAGCCCTGGCTGGCCGTCGATCCCAAGGGGTGTGCGGGAGACCCCGCCTACGACGGCGGCACGCTGCTCAAGTCGCGCGCCCTGGCGCTGCTCCAAGCGGACGACCTACGTCGGGCTGTCCACCGCGTCCTGGACATCTTCGCCGAGACGGCGGAAGCCGATCGCGTGCGCGTCCGGCGCTGGGCCCAGTTCCACGCCGTTCAGGCCGCGTTCTGGGGCCGCCGTCATGGATTCCGGAGGGCCCGCAGTGGACCACGACGCGACTGGCTCACCGAATTCGCGGACCACCTGGCAGAGTTGCTGACGGAGGGCACGCAGCCGTGATCCGGCAGTCCGGGGCCGGCGGTGATCCGGCAGTCCGGGCCGGCGCATCGGGACTGATCGGACGGCAGCTGCTCGCTCATGGCGCTCATGGCTTCGGCGAGTCGGGGCCTCCATCTGATGTTCGGGCTGCCGGCGTCAGGCGTTGCGCCCGTCGCCGCCGGCAGCCCGAACTCGACGCTGTCACCGCCAGATGGACTTCAGCTGCCACGCGTGCATGCCGCTGAGGGTGGCGGTGCCGTTCTCGGCGAAGACGTCGACGCCGGTACTGGAGGGGTCGGGGAAGATCTGGTCGCTGAGGGTGACCTGTTCGCCGCGCGCGTTCTCGGCGTAGACCTCGACCGAGGACGCGTCGACGAGGATGCGAAGGTGCAGGGGTTTGCCTTCGAGTGCGAGCGGGGCCCGCTCGGTGCCGGTGAAGGTGGGATCGAAGTCGACCGCGCCTGATGCGGTGCGGTCCAGGTACACCTCACCGGTGCTGGTGTCGTAGCCGATCCGGGTGCGCTGCCCGGCGCCCGTGCGGACGTCCAGGCCGAATCGGGTCGCGCTGCCGGCGGTGAGGTCGGCCTTGATCTCCAGCGTGCTGCCGCGCACACCGAGCGGGGTGGTGGTGTCCGTGACAGTGGTGGTGGGCACCCGGACTTCGGTGCCGCGCAGGGTGGCCAGTTCACCGACCGGCTGCTGGACCAACCGGGTCTTGCCGTCGACGGTCCGCAGGGAGAGCTGGCGGGGGAAGGTGTCGGCGCTGCGCCAGGGGCTCGTGGGGATGTTCCCGGCGTAGTCCCAGTTGTTCATCCAGGCGACCATGACCCGTCGTCCGCCGGGAGCGTCGTTCCAGGAGTTGGCGGCGTAGAAGTCCCGACCGTAGTCGAGCCAGTGGGCGCGCCGGGTGGCGGACAGGGCAGGCTTGTCGGCAACGGTGAACTGATCGGCGAGGACGTGTCCCCAGCCGCCGGTGTTGGCGTCCACGATCTGGATCTGGACCTGCTTGCCCTTGTAGGCGGTGGTGTTGAAGGACGCCCAGTCGAGGCTCTCGGAGTTGGAGCCGGTGGCGCTCCGCACGACCTTGCCGTCGACGAGCAGGTTGACCCCGGTCTCGGTGGAGTGGGGCTTGGCCTGCGTGTCGGAGAGGACGACCTGGTCGAGGTTGATGTGCCCCCAGCCGCCCGTGTTGGCGTCCACGACCTTGATCTGCGCCTGCTTGCCCCGCAGGTCGGACAGGTCCCAGGAGGCCCAGTTCAGCGCCTCGCCGTTGGCGCCGGTCGCGGAGCGCACCACCTTGCCGTCGACGATGAGCTCGACCGCCGTGGGGGCGTCGGAGCCGGCCGGGTGGTAGCCGCCGCCGATGAGGAAGTCCAGGTACCTCTTGTCGATGGTGAAGGTCGGGGAGGTCAGGGTGCCCGTGGTGGCGTCGCCGTTCAGGAAGGTGTTGACCAGTCCGTTGCCGAGGTAGCCGGAGACCTGCTGCTGGTTGGGCAGGGTGCCCTGGGCCGGGCCGGTGCCGAACGCGTCGCCGGTGGTGGTCCAGTCGCCGATGGGGCTGGTGTACGTGCTGCCCTCGAAGTCGGCGAGGACCTTTCCAGTTGGTGCCGGCTCGTCGCCCAGGACGGCGTCGGGGTCGTACGGGTGGTCGCCGCCGCCGATCTTGAAGTTGAGGTAGTCGCTGGTCACGGTGAACGCGGGCGAGGTGAGGGTGCCGGTGGCGGCGTCACCTCCGTCGAAGCTGTCGGCGAAGTGCCGGCCCTCGAAACCGCTGACGGGTCCCTGGCCGTCCAGCGGCCCGGTCGCCGGCGCGGTGCCGAAGGCGGTGCCGGTGGTCGTCCAGTTCCCGAAGGAACCCGACTCGAAGTCCTGCAGTACAGCGCCGCTCGGCGGGGTGTAGGCGCCGGTGTCGTCGGCGGTGAAGTGCGTGCCGTCGAAGTCGCCGACGAAGTACTGGGCACCCGAACCACCCGCGATCGAGCCGGGGTTGAGGTTGACCACCAGGACCCACTTCGTCTTGCGCGGATCGCCGTCCACGGGCTGCGGGAACAGGTCCGGGCACTCCCACACTCCGCCGGTGGCGCCGGCCGGGCCGAAGTCGCTCAGGTGGGTCCAGCCTTTGAGGTCGGCAGAGCTGTAGAAGGAGACCCTGTGCTGGTCGGACAGGGCGACGGCCATCACCCAGCGGCGGGCGGGCGCGTACCAGAAGACCTTCGGATCGCGGAAGTTGACGGAGCCGATGTCGAGGACCGGGTTGCCGGAGTACTTGGTCCACGTGGTGCCGCCGTCGGTGCTGTAGGCGAGGGCCTGTTCCTGTCTGCCGGTGGCCTTCTGCAGACTGGTGTAGACGGCGACCAGCGGCGGGTCGGCCTTGGTGCCGAAGCCGGTGGTGTTGTCCCTGTCGAGCACCACGCTGCCGGAGAAGACCATCTCCTGGTCGTCCTGGGGGAGGGCGACCGGGAGCTGCCTCCAGTGCACGAGGTCGGTGCTGACGGCGTGTCCCCAGGACATGTTGCCCCAGGTGTTGCCGGACGGGTTGTACTGGAAGAACAGGTGGTACTGGCCCTTGTACCAGATCAGGCCGTTGGGGTCGTTCATCCAGTTCTGGGCCGGGGTGAAGTGGAACTGCGGGCGGAACTGCTCGTGGTACAGCGTGTCGGCCGCGGCTGGCGAGGCGGCGAACAGGGACAGCCCGGACAGGACGCTCAGTGCGGCGAGGAGTCTACGGCGGGGACGGGCGGTTGTGGACATGGTGCTCCTTCTCCGTGAGGCGGTTCGTGAGCGGTGGGAGGTGTCGTGGCCTGCGGCGCACGATGGAGGGCTGCGGAGCTGCGGCGGGGCGGTTCACCGGCGAGGGCCGGGCAGCGGGTGGGGCGATTCACCGGCGCGGGCCGGGCGCACCGGTACGGCGGGCGGCCGGCACAAGCGGTCAGGCGTTCTGTCCTCGGCCGGCCAGCAGCGGCTCCGGGTGAGTTCCGCCGGTGCTCAGCTCCCACGCCTCGACGGCGAAGTCGCTGCGGCCGGTGCCTGTCGTATGGGCGAGCAGCCGCCACGGGCCGTCTCCGACCGGATACATCCTGAGGGTGAGGGCCTGACCGGAGGCCAGGTGGACCTCGGCGATGGAGCGGTCCACGATGACGCGCAGTTCCACGGGTGCGCCGGGAACCTCGGCGGTCGGGCAGGGGAGGGTGTACCTGCCGGGCCGGGCTCGTGGGTCCAGTGAGGCATGGCTGCGGTCGACGGTGAGATGGCCGGCGACGGGGTCGAGGCTGATGTCGAGGAATTCGGTGCCGTCCGCGGACGTGAGCAGGCGCAGGCCGCCGGCGCCGGAGGGGTCGGGAGTCAGGGTGGCGGTGAGGTCGAAGGTGCGGCTGACCTGCCCGAGTTCGGCCGGCTGGGAACGGGTGACGTGTCCCGTTCGGTGCAGGACGCGTTCGCCGCGCAGGGCGAGCAGTTCCCGGGCGGGACGTTGGGCCACCGTGCCGTCGTCGGCGAGGGTGAGTTCGCGAGGGAGGGTGAGGACGCCTGCCCAGCCGGATTCCTGTGCCCAGGCGTCGTCGCGTGCCTCCCACGCCCAGCCCCACAGCAGCCAGCGGCCTTCT
This sequence comes from Streptomyces sp. NPDC093984, assembly GCF_044764595.1. Taxonomy (NCBI): domain Bacteria; kingdom Bacillati; phylum Actinomycetota; class Actinomycetes; order Kitasatosporales; family Streptomycetaceae; genus Streptomyces; species Streptomyces sp. NPDC093984. Next base: position 103,483 of record NZ_JBIWIM010000013.1, read on the forward strand.
TCCGGGCTCTTGAGCAGGGCGGGGGCGTAGAAGTCCGGGCCGTGGTCCAGCGGTACGGGGGGTGCGTCCGCCGTGAAGCGGCCGTGTACCTCACGGCCCGTGATCACCAGCGTCCGGCGTGGACCCTTCTGCGGGGTCCAGTCACTGACGACCAGGACCCCCCGGTCGCCGAAGGTCGCGTACTGGGGGCACTCCCAGCCCGACGGGTCTGCCGTGGCGGCGGGGCTGCTGGTGTGGAAGGGGCCACGATAGGACCAGTGTTCGAGGTCATGGGACTCGTACAGCTGTGCCGCCGCGCGGCCGTCGGCGAGTGCCGATCCGACCAGCATCCGCCAGCGGCCGTCCTGCCGCCAGACGTAGGGGTCGCGGTACATGGTCGTGTCGGCGGGCGGCTGCGGGACGAGCAACTCAGGGCGCTTGGTCCAGGTGTGGCCGCCGTCCTGGGACTCGGCGGTGGTGACCGGCTGCCACCAGCGGCCGGTGCGGTTGGCGGAATAGAAGGCCACCAGCCGACCGTCGACGGAAATCGCGTTGCCGGAGTAGCAGCCGTCCGCGTCCTCGCCGCCAGGGGTCGGTGCGAGGGCGACCGGGAGCTGCTCCCAGTTGATCAGGTCGGGGCTGCGGAAGTGGCCCCAGTGCACGTTCGCGTGCTGCGGGCCGTGCGGGTTGTACTGGAAGAACACGTGGTAGTGGCCGTCGTGGAAGACCAGCCCGTTGGGGTCGTTGATCCAGTTGCGGGGTGGGCGCAGGTGTACGGCGGGCAGGTGGGGGTCGACGCGCGACGTGGACACACGGTGCCTTTCGATGGGTGCGCGAAGCACACGGGCAGGCGAAGACAGGGGGCGGGGGCGACGGGCCGGTGCTGCAATCGGGCGGAGGTCAGCCCTTGACGCCGCTTGAGGCGATGCTGTTGACGAAGGCCCGCTGGAAGGCCACGAACAGCGCGAGCACCGGCACGGTGATCATCGAGGCGTAGGCCATGATCTGGCCCCATGAGGGGTTGAGCTGGAAGAAGTACTGGATGCCGACCATGACGGGCCGCAGGCTCTCGCTCTGGACGACCATCAGCGGCCACAGGTAGGAGTTCCAGGCCGGCAGGAAGGTCAGGATGGCCACCGTGGCGACCGCCGGGCCGGACAGCGGCATGACGATGCGCCGGTAGATCCCGAACCAGCCCGCCCCATCGATGATCGCCGCTTCGTCGAGTTCCTTCGGGACGCTCTGGAAGTACTGATGGAACAGGAAGACGGAGAACGCGTTGGCCACGAAAGGCAGGATCTGCACCCGGTAGGTGTCCAGCCACCCTTCGGTCAGGGTGAGACGGAAGCCGTTCATCTGCAGCCAGGGCAGCTGGTTGACCCACCAGACCAACGGCAGGGCGAAGGTCTCGAACGGCACGATCAGCGTCGCGATGATCGCGGCGAGCACGACCTTCTTGCCGCGCCAGCGCATCCGTGACAGCGCGAACGCGGCGAGGCTGTTGACGAAGATGCCCAGGACCACGGTCACCGCGGAGACTCCGATGGAGTTGATCAGGAATCGGGTGGCCGGCACACGGTCGAAGACGCCCGCGTAGTTGTCCAGGGACACGTGGCCGACCGGCAGGAACGCCTTGACGCTGTCCAGGTCGCCGAAGATCTGCTGGTCCGGCTTGAGCGACGACACGAGCATGAACACGATCGGGAAGGCGAAGAACAGCGCGAGCAGGATGCGTGCCGCCTGCACGGCGAGCGGGCGCAACAGCGGCCTCCGGTGGTGGCCCGGACGTGCGGGGGCGGGGGATGCGGAGGTCATGTCAGTCCTTCTCCCGGGTGAGGAAGCGCTGGACGAGGGAGACCGCCAGCACCAGTACGAAGAAGACGAGGGAGATCGCGGACGCGTATCCGGTCTGCTGCTGCGCGTATCCGGTCTGTACGGCCTGGTAGACGACCGTGGTGGTGGAGTCCAGCGGCCCGCCTTGCGTCATCACGTTGATCTGGGCGAACAGGCTGAACGCCGCGATGGTGATGGTGATGAGCACAAAGGTGCGGGTGCTGCGCAGGCCGGGCCAGGTCACGTACCGGAAGCGCACCCAGCGGGTGGCGCCGTCGATGTCGGCGGCCTCGTACAGGTCCTGCGGAATGGTCTGGAGCCCGGCCAACCAAATGATCATATGGAAGCCGACGCCCTGCCAGACGGACATGAGGATGATGGCGGGCATGGCCGTGGAGGGGTTGTTCAGCCAGTCCGGTCCGTGCACGAGGCCGAGGGTGAGGTGGGAGATGAGGTGGTTGACCAGCCCGGTCCGTTGATACAGGAAGGTCCACAGGATGGAGACGACGACCATCGAGGTGACGACCGGGATGAAGTAGACGGTGCAGAAGAAGTTGACGCCCTTGACCTTGGCGTTCACGAGGAGGGCGAGGACGAGGGCCAGGCCGCCCTGTAGAGGGACGACGACGACGGCGAAGTAGAAGGTGTTCCGCAGCGACTTGTAGAACAGCGGGTCAGCCAGCAGGGTGCGGAAGTTCTGCAGGCCGGTGAACTGCGCCGGGACCGGGGAGACCAGACGGGCGTTGGTGAACGCCAGGGCGAAGGCCAGCACCACCGGGATGACGAAGAACAGCAGCAGGAGGAAGACGGCGGGGCCCACCATGCCGAGGGCGGCCAGGCTTTCCCTGCGCCGGGCGCGGAGACGGTTCGTGCGTCGGGCCGGTGGCCCACTGACGGCGGTGCGGGGGTGGGAGGACATCGAAGGCAACGTGGTGGTCATGGGACATCCAGGCAGGTACGTGCCCCGGCGGAGGCGGAGAGGAGGAGCCACGTCCGCCGGGACGGGCGGACGCGGTCAGTTGCCGTTCGTGTAGCGGTTGGTCGACAGGTTGTTGTCGATCTGGTTGACCGCCTGGTCGAGGGCGCCCTTGACGTCGGCGCCGGCCAGGATGTCCCGTGCGGTCTTCTCGAAGACCGTGGAGATGTACGGGTAGGCCGGGGTGACAGGCCGGACCAGTGCGAATTTCTGGGCTTCCTTCACCAGGAAGTTGAACCGCCCGCCCGACTCGTAGCCCTTCACCTGTTCCGCTGCCGCGTCGGTGGCGGGGATGGTGCCGGTGGCCTTGGCGAAGTCCACGAAGTATTTCGTCTGCCGGGAGAAGTTCAGATATGCCTCAGCGCCCGCCTTGTTGGAGCAGGTCGAGCTCATACCCCACTGCCAGGACGCTCCGCCGATCTTCGGCCCGTCGCCGAAGTCGGGGGGCGGCAGCATCAACAGGTCGTCGCCGAGCTTCTGGACGTTGGTCGCGGCGTCCCAGCTGCCGTCCCACTCGATGGCGCTCCTGCCGTTGAGGAAGTCGTCGTTGGGGCTGGTCCCCGACTTCTGCGGTGTGTACTTGTCCGTGACCAGCGAACGGAACCACTTGCCCCACTCGATGGCCTTGTCGCCGTTCAGCGCGCCCTTCGCAGTCTTGTAGCCCGAGCGGTCGATCAGGTCTGCGCCGAAGCTCTGCAGGAACGGGGAGAAGGCGTACGGCCACCACTCACCGGTGCCTCCCGTCTGCAGATCCAGCGGATAGGCGAACTTCCCGCTCGCCTTCAGTTTGGCCAGTGCTGCCATGAACTCGCCCTTGGTCCACGGCTTGTCGAGAGTCGGGATCCGTATGCCGTACTTCGTCAGCACCGACTTGCGCGCGAACATCGTCAGCGCCACGTCGTAGAAGCCGAACGCATACGTCTTGCCCTGATACGTGCCGACCGTGCTGGGCAGCTGGTCCGACACGGCGACCTGCCCCTTGGACAGGTCCAGCGGAGCGAGGTAGCCGCCCCAGGCCCAGTTCGGCACGTTGGGCCCGTCGACGTCGAGGAGGCACGGCAGCTTCTTGGCGGAGGCCGCCGCCACCACCGAGCCGTTGTAGGAACCCTGAGGGAACGCCTGGATCTTGACCTTGTAGGTGTTCTGGCTCGCGTTGAAGTCCTTGACGACCTGCTGGACGACCCTGTACTCGGCGGCGTTGCCGGCGTTGTGCGTCCACAGGGTCAGTGTGTTGCCGTCGGCGCCCGACGAGCCGGCGCCGCCGGTACCGCCGCAGCCGGCGACGAGCACCGTCGCGGTCACAGCGGCTAGACTCGCCACAGCGAGGCGCCTGGTTCTCGATTTCACTGGGTTCACTGGGGTCCTCCATTTTCAAAGGGCACGGTCCTGCCAGACCGTGCCGGCGGCCGGTGACGCGGCCGCCTGTATCGGTGGTGCTTCGCCGTCTCCGGGGTCAGAGTCGGGGCGGCGAAGCGACCGATGCCCGTGCCACCAGCGGGCAGGGCAGCATCTCTTGAGTGACCGGACCAGGCTCCTGGCCGGGTGCACCCGTGAGCGCCAGCAGTTGCGCGACTGCGCGCGCCCCCATCTCGTAGTGCGGCAGGGCGACGGTGGTCAGCCCGGGGAACAAGCCGTCACAGATCAGCTCCTGGTCGTCGAAGCCGATCACCGACAGGTCCGCGGGGATCGACAGCCCCAGTTCGGCGGCGGCGTGGTAGGCGCCCATCGCCATCCGGTCGGCGAAGCAGAACAGCGCGGTGGGCCGCGGTGTCGCCCTCAGCAGCGCAAGCGCCGCGCGGTAGCCGCCCGCGGCGTCGGAGGTCTCGGCCACCACCAGCTGCGGGTCATGGGTGATGCCGGCTTCGGCGAGGGCGCGCCGGTATCCCTCGAGGCGTCCGTGGGTGGCCGGGATGTCGTCGACGTTGGTGACGAAGCCGATCCGGCGATGGCCATGGCGCACCAGTTCACGCACCGCCGTGTAGCCGCCCTGGACCTCGTCGGGCACCACCGAGGGCACGGACAGATCGTCCGAGCGTGCGTCCAGCAGCACGGTGGGCACCGTGCGAAGCCGCTCCGGCACCTCGACGACCCGGTGGTACATCGACGCGTACAGCACTCCGTCGACCTGGCGCTGCAGCAGCAGGTCGATCTCCTTGCGCTCCAGTTCCGGGTCGCCGCCGGTGTTCAGCATGAGCAGCAGCAGGCCGTGCTCCGCGGCGGCGTCCTGCGCCCCGAGAATGATCCGCCCGGCGTGCGGGGTGGTGGCGATCTGGTCACTGACGAAGCCGACGGTGTTCGACCGCTTCAGCCGCAGCCCCCGCGCCAGGCCGTTGGGCGCGTACCCCAGCCTGCGGGCCGTCTCGACAACGCGCTGCCGGGTCTCGGGATTGATCCGCTTGCCTTCGACCTCGTTCAGGATGTGGGAGACGGTCGTGACCGAGACCCCGGCGGCCGCCGCCACATCTTTGATCCCGACCCGCCTGCCCATGCTGTGCCCAATCGTTTTGGCAAGTGATTGCGGGATGAGATTGCTCCCCTGGAGCCGCACCTGTCAACGCTTCGTTACGAACTCGTGGCCGTGCGATGTCGCCGATGCGTTCCCCGCACGGCTCGGTCCGAGGCGGACACGCGCGGCGTCGGCGAAAGAACGCCGCACTGGCCGCCGCCGGGAAGGTCGGGCAGGTGGTGCCCGTGCGGCGGCCAGAGGCGTCTGTGCGATCGCGAACTCGCGGGATCGGTGACAGCCGGGCAGATGTGAAAGGAGGAGAGAGAGTCCGTCTCCCGGTGTCCGCGAGCGCCCCGCTCAGTGGCCGACGTAGTCCGCGAGGTGCTCGCCGGTGAGCGTGGAGCGGGCGGCGACGAGGTCGGCGGGGGTGCCCTCGAAGACGATGCGGCCGCCGTCGTGGCCGGCGCCGGGGCCGAGGTCGATGATCCAGTCGGCGTGCGCCATGACGGCCTGGTGGTGCTCGACGACGATGACCGACTTGCCGGAGTCGACGAGCCGGTCGAGCAGCCCGAGCAGCTGCTCGACGTCGGCGAGGTGCAGGCCGGCGGTCGGCTCGTCGAGCACGTAGACGCCGCCCTTCTCGGCCATGTGGGTGGCCAGCTTGAGCCGCTGCCGCTCGCCGCCGGACAGGGTGGTGAGGGGCTGGCCGAGGGTGAGGTAGCCGAGCCCGACGTCGGCGAGCCGGTGCAGGATGGCGTGCGCGGCCGGCGTCCGCGCCTCGCCTGCGCCGAAGAACTCCTCGGCCTCGGCCACCGGCATCGCGAGCACCTCGCTGATGTCGCGGCCGCCGAGGTGATACTCCAGCACCGATGCCTGGAACCGCTTCCCCTCGCACTCCTCGCAGGTGGTGGCGACACCGGCCATCATCGCCAGGTCGGTGTAGATGACGCCGGCGCCGTTGCAGGTGGGGCAGGCGCCCTCGGAGTTGGCGCTGAACAGTGCTGGCTTCACACCGTTGGCTTTGGCGAACGCCTTGCGGATCGGGTCGAGGAGTCCCGTGTACGTCGCCGGGTTGCTCCGCCGGGAGCCGCGGATCGCGCTCTGGTCGATCGACACCACACCCGCGCCGGCGGGGATCGACCCGTGGACGAGGGAGCTCTTGCCGGAGCCGGCGACGCCGGTGACGACCACCAGCACCCCGAGGGGGACGTCGACGTCGACGCCCTGCAGGTTGTGCGTCGTCGCGCCGCGGATCTCCAGAGTGCCGGTGGGCTTGCGCACCGTGTCCTTGAGCGCGGCCCGGTCGTCGAAATGGCGGCCCGTGATGGTGCCGCCGGCACGCAGGCCCTCGACGGTGCCCTCGAAGCAGACGGAGCCGCCCGCCGTACCGGCGCCCGGCCCGAGGTCGACGACGTGGTCGGCGATCGCGATCACCTCCGGCTTGTGCTCCACGACGAGCACGGTGTTGCCCTTGTCCCGCAGCCGCAGCAGCAGGTTGTTCATCCGCTGGATGTCATGGGGGTGCAGGCCTGTGGTGGGCTCGTCGAAGACGTAGGTCACGTCGGTGAGTGGGGAGCCGAGGTGGCGGATCATCTTGACGCGCTGCGCCTCGCCGCCCGACAGCGTGCCCGACGGCCGGTCGAGCGAGAGATAGCCGAGGCCGATCTCCGCGAACGAGTCGAGCGTGTGCTGCAGCTTCGCGAGCAGCGGGGCCACCGACGGCTCGCCCAGGCCGCGGACCCACTCCGCCAGGTCGCTGATCTGCATCGCACAGGCGTCGGCGATGTTGATCCCCTTGATCCTCGACGACCGGGCCGCCTCGCTCAGGCGGGTGCCACCGCAGTCGGGGCAGGCGGTGAAGGTGACCGCCCGGTCCACGAACGCCCGGATGTGCGGCTGCATCGCCTCCCGGTCCTTGGCGAGGAACGACTTCTGGACCCGAAGGATCAGCCCCTCATAGGTCATGTTGATGCCGCTGATCTTCATCCTGGTCGGCTCGTGGTGGAGGAAGTCGTGCAGCTCCGTCTCGGTGTAGTCGCGGATCGGCTTGTCCGGGTCGAGGAGACCCGAGTCCTTGTAGAGCCGCATGTTCCAGCCGCCCGCGTTGTAGCCGGGGATCGTGAGCGCACCCTCGGCGAGCGACTTGGTCTCGTCGTAGAGCTGGGTGAGGTCGATGTCGGTGACCGTGCCCCGCCCTTCGCAGCGCGGGCACATGCCGCCGGTGATCTGGAAGTCGCGCCGCTCCTTCACGGTCTTCCCGCCGCGCTCGATGGTGACCGCGCCCGCCCCGCTGATCGAGGCGACGTTGAAGGAGAACGCCTGGGGCGAGCCGATGTGCGGCTGCCCGAGCCGGCTGAAGAGGATGCGCAGCATCGCGTTGGCGTCGGTCGCGGTGCCGACCGTGGAGCGGGGGTCGGCACCCATGCGCTGCTGGTCGACGATGATCGCGGTGGTCAGCCCGTCGAGGACGTCGACGTCGGGCCGGGCAAGCGTCGGCATGAAGCCCTGCACGAAGGCGCTGTAGGTCTCGTTGATCAGCCGCTGCGACTCGGCGGCGATCGTGTCGAACACCAGAGAGCTCTTGCCCGAGCCGGAGACGCCGGTGAACACCGTCAGCCGGCGCTTCGGTATCTCGACGCTGACGTCCTTCAGATTGTTCTCGCGCGCGCCGTGCACGCGGATCAGATCGTGGCTGTCGGCGACGTGCGGCGCAGGCGACTGCGTGTCCGTCCTCGTGGCCATGCTCATGGTGTCTCCATCTGTCGGGCGGGCCGCCTTCGCGGTCTCCGTGGGGATCGCCTGGCTCGATCAGACCGGCTTCGAGCGTAACGGCCGGCCATCCCTGTGCCGGGCCGATCGGCGGGGCCGACCGTGACCAATGCATCCCGCCGTAGGTCCTACGTCGTCGCAATCCTCGAAGGAATGCTGGAATCCGTGGAGGTCACCTTAGGCGGGCCTCGGTGACCGGCGCTTCTCGAATCCTGATCGGTCACGATGGCCGGCCGACACTTCCGGGCCGTGGGGGGAGAGGCCGGAGCAGATCGGGGCAACACCGGTACCTCATGGTGGGTGGGGCGGCGCCGGCCCCAGCGCACGACCGAGCGGGGGCGACTGAGCCGCATATCCGGAGACGCGGCATATCCGGAGACATCGCGTATCGGGAGACGTCGCGTATCAGGCGACGTCACGTGTCGGGGGACGTCACGAGGCAACCCCGGTCAGGGCGAGGAATTCGCTTCGGGAGCGGGCGTCGGAACGCAGCAGCCCGAGCAAGGTCGAGGTCATGGTGCTGGAGCCGGTGGCCTGGACGCCGCGCAGGGTCATGCAGGTGTGCTCGGCCTCGATCACCACACCGACGCCCTTGGGTTCCAGGTGGGTCTGCAGCCAGTCGGCGACCTGCTTGGTGAGGCGTTCCTGGACCTGTGGGCGGCACGCGAAGTGCTCCACGACACGGGCCAGCTTGGACAGGCCGAGAATCCGGCCGCCGGGCAGGTAGCCGACGTGCGCGGTGCCGACGAACGGCAGCAGATGGTGCTCGCACACCGACCGGACGGGGATGCGGCGTGCCAGGACGAGTTCGTCGTAGCCCTCGTCGTTGGGGAAGGTGGTCAGGTCGAAGGGGCGGGGGCTGAACAGTTCGGCATACGCGCGGGCCATCCGGCCGGGCGTGCCGCGCAGGCTCTCCGAAGCGGTGGAGACACCGAGGGCCTTGAGGAACTGGCCGGCCGCCTCTTCCGCGGCGGCCAGGTCGATACCGCCGGGTTCGTGGACCACCCGCAGAGCGCGCTCTGCGGGTGCCGCTTCTTCCTGGTCGTGGGGGTGTATTCGGGAGGTGACGTGGGAGACGAGGTCGGTCATGTCAGCTGCCGCCGATACCGAGGGCGGTGAGCAGGACCAGGACGAGGGTGACCACGGCGAGCAGGCCGTGTGCCAGCACCACCGGCAGTGGGAAGTGCCGTTCGGCGGGGACCGCCCCGTCGGCTCCTTGAGCGGTTGCGGCCGCTGGTGTGGCCGTAGCCGTGGCGCGGTCGCGGTAGACGGGGATCCAGCGGGCCAGCATCACGAACCCCAGCAGGGCGACCGGCAGGAGCAGACCGAAGGCGGTCCAGGCCAGGGCGCTCTTGTCGGCCACGACATAGATGATCCACACCACCAGTCCGATCGCGGCCAGGGCGAAGTGCCCGAAGATCACCGGTGCGGGCAGGCGGCTGGCGCCGGACTGCTGCTGCCGGACTCCGCCCCGTTGGATCCAGGTACCGAGCATGTAGAAGCCGCCGAGGGCGGTGACCACCCAAGCGATGAGCGCGGCGATGTCCATGGAGAACTCCCTGATGGTGAAGGGACGATGAGGTCGGAGGACCGGTCGGCGCCCAGGGCGCGCGGGCAGGGTCAGACGCGGGAGCCGACGTCCCGCCTGCTGCGGCCGGCCGTATATCCCTCGGCCTGGGTGCTCTCGTCGGCAACCCGTACGCCGTAGCGGTAGGCGAGCTTGCCCCCCAGAAATCCCGAGACCCCCAGGACCGCGAGGCTGACCGCGGACAGGACGAGCCGGCCGAGGCCGACACTCCCGCCGTCTGTGTAGTCGCCGTGCCGCCACAGGAAGTTGACGGCGTAGGCCGCGGTCACCAGCAGGTTCAGCGTCATGTGGATCAGGGCGGTGCGAAAGGCCCGGGTGCCGGCGGGGATCGCGAACAGGTCGAGGAACCCGACCATGGCCGCCAGTAGCGCCCCGATCACCCCCACCCCGATCAACCACTCCGAGCCCTGGGTCAGGAATCCCGGACGGTCGACGACGTGAGAGGCGACGTCGAACGCCAGGCTGGCCACCCAGGCACCGATCGGCACCGTGACCAGGATCGGGTGGAACGGATGGCCGTACGGGCCGGCGAGCGAAGCGCTGACCGGACGCTTCGCCGGAAGCTGGGACTCACTGGTCATCGCGACACCTCCTATTTCACCAACAAATCTTGGTCTTATTGAGGCCAGGTCGTCAAGACACCCAGACCGCGTGAGGTGAGAGGAACGTCTGTGCGCATACGGACTGCAGGGCAGCGGGGCCTGCGGCTCCTCACCGATCGCCACCGATGCCGCCATCGACCCCGTCAGCTTTCTGCGCGCGCGAACGGCCGGTGTGCGGAGGCGTCGAGGTTCCAGCTGGTCGGAGCGCGCGTCGGACGGCGTGGTCGGGGCTGACGCCGCCACCCGCGGACCGGACTCGAGCTTCCGCTCGCGGGTTGCAGGTGACGGCTGCCCGGAGACTCAGAGGCTGAGCGTGATGGCGGCAGCGATTCCGCCCAGGCCCAGGGCGAAGGCACCCTCGGCCCAGCCGCCCGCACCCCAGCGGAAGAGCCGGTCGATGGCCAGCCGCCCGGGGCCGATGGCGGCGACGGCCAGGGCGACGACGGCGATGCAGACGCTGTACTCCACGCCGCCGTCGGTCTCCCACAGGCCGTGGGCGCCGGTCACGGTCGCCATGGCATTGATCATCACGCCGATGAGGGCGGCGGCCGCGAGCGGGGTGAGCAACCCCACGGCCAGACCGAGGCCGCCGAGGAACTCGGACAGACCGCAGATCGTGGCGAAGACCTTTCCCGGGCGGTAACCGAGGGTGGAGAACCCCTGCCCGGTCGCGGTCAGGCCCTTGCCGCCGAAGAGCCCGAACAGTTTCTGGGCGCCGTGCCCGGCCATCAGCAGTCCGAAGGTCAGCCTGATGAGCAGGAGTCCGAAGTCGGACGCGGATGACCTCGCTGTGACGGTGTGCCGCACTGCCGGTTCCGCGGGAGCCGAAGCCCGGCGCATATGACTCTTCGTAATCATGAGATGCTCCCGTGAGCACGTACGGGGGGTGCCTCCCCGGCCGGACCCGGCGTCGGGTCCCCCGGCCGACGACGGACAGCCACACGGCATCGACGAAGGATGCTCCGGGCGCAGGCCGTCCTGCCGCCGGCTCACCGCGCGCAGGCGGTTCCCGGTGCCGACGGGCCGTCTGACACGCCGTCCGCGCGCAGTTCGACGCAACAGGCGTCGGGTCGCGGGGCGAGCACCGCTGTGGTCTTGTCGCTTCCCAGACCGTGCAGATAGCCGGCCAGGAAAGCCTGGTTGACGGCACAGACCAGTTCCGGAGCCTTGGCCGCCAGGGGGTGGAAGGGGCAGTTGCGCAGCCGCAACAGGGCGGGAGCGGCACGCTCCGGCTCGTACCCGAACTCCTCGAGTGTGTCGGCGGCCAGGCTCAGCCCCCGCTCGGCGCCGAGCCGTCCGGGGCGAGTCCGTGTGCGTTCGGCGCCGCCCAGGGTCTCCCCACGCCGGTATGCCACGCGGAGCGCGGCGTCACGGGCGGATTCGGCCTCGGTCTCCGTCAGGACGGCCTCGGTCAGGACGTCGGCGAGCATTCCGTAGCGACGCTCGGGGATGCTCACCGAGACGGCATCGGCCACCGGCTCGTAGACCTTGGGCCTGCGGCCGACCTTGCGGATGTCGATGGGGGATTCGTAGTGGGCGTGGAGCAGGCCGACCGCCACCATCTTGTCCAGGTGGAACGCGGCCAGCTTGCGGGAGATCCCGACGCTGTCGGCCACCTCCTCGCGCGTGACCGGGCGCCGCTCCTGCCGGATGAACTCGAACATGCGGCGGCGCAGATCGTCGCCGAGGGCGGCGAGGGTGGTCAGCGAGGTGTGATCCAGTCCCACGGCTCCATCATATCGCCAAGGAGATTAGGTGAAACCACCGAAATCCCGCTTACTTCGTTGAGGATCACCCTGTGTTGGTACCGGCGGGGGGAGGGTGCGAACAGCCTGCCGCACCACTCGGTAATGACATCGCCAAGCTTCTTTGAAGTCGGCCTCCGGGAGTTGTTAGGTAAGGCTCGCCTGACTTATGTTCAGCGCGTCCCCGCACGTCAGACCGGAGCTTCCCCATGTCCAGCGCGAACATCGCCCTGCTCGGCGCGATCGCAGGCTTCACCATCTACCTCGGCCTCCCGATCGGCCGCCTGCGCACCCCCACCCCCCGTCTCAAGGCGGCCCTGAACGCCGTGGCCATCGGCATCCTGACCTTCCTCGTGTGGGATGTGCTCACCCATGCCTGGGAACCGGTCGACGAGGCGCTGGGCAAGCACGAGTGGGCAACGGTCGCGTCCGGGGGCGCCACCCTGGCCGCGGGCCTGACGATCGGACTCGCCGGGCTCGTGCACTACGACGCCTGGATCACCCGCCGCCGGACCGCCGCCGCACGGCCCGCGGGGCCCGGTGCCGCCGCCACTGCCGAACTGGCACCCAGGACACGCAGCCAGGCCGGCTCCCTCGCGCTGATGATCGCCACCGGCATCGGCCTGCACAACTTCGCCGAGGGCCTGGCCATCGGCAACTCCGCCGCCAAGGGCGAACTCTCCCTCGCGCTCCTGCTGATCATCGGGTTCGGCCTGCACAACGCCACCGAGGGCTTCGGCATCGTCGCCCCCCTGGCCGCCGAGGACGAACGCCCCTCATGGCCCACCTTGCTGTGGCTCGGCCTGATCGGCGGCGGCCCCACCTTCCTCGGCACACTCGTCGGTCAGCACCTGGTCGACGACACCCTGTCGATCGCCTTCCTCGGCCTTGCCGCCGGGTCGATCCTCTACGTGGTCATCGAACTGCTGGCCGTCGCCCGCAGGACCGGCCTCAAGACCCTCACCACCTGGTGCATCCTGCTGGGTCTTCTCCTCGGCTTCGCCACGGACGCGGTCGTCACCGCCGCCGGCGCCTGAACCCACTGGCCGTGCACCCGGCGTCCAGGCCCGCCCTGCTCGCATCCCCGTAGCCTCCATCCGGGGGCACGGCCCCACTGCGGTCAGGTCCGATCCGGTCTGGTCCGATCCGGTCCGGTCCGGTCCGGTCCGGACCGAACCGGACCGGTCCGGACCGTCGGCGTCTAAGTCTGGCCGTATCGCTGCGGACGCTCGGGCGTGAAACAGCAGCCTCGATGGAGTCGTGACTTGGGAGGGGTGGCCGGCGCCGTTCCGCCGAACAGGTCCGCGCGGTGAGGGGGCTTGTCCGGCCACCTCATCAGGCACGATGCGGCGATGACGGGACCGCTGGTGAATGCGCTGGGTGACCGATCGGTTGCACAGGGACACGAGTTCTTACACGGTGGGCTCAAGATCCGACGTTCACCGAAAGGAACACCCATGTTCGGTCTGCCCACACGACGTACCGCTTGCACTGTGCTCTGCGCCGCCTTCCTGGTCGGCATCGCCGGCCCCGTGGCAGTGGCGGGCGACTCGGCCGGCGAGCGCAGCCACGCGGCTTCTCCGCGCACACCCGTCGCCGGCGCGGACGCGCTTCTCGCACAGCTCAAGAGCCTTCGTGACCCCCGGCTCGCCCCGGTCGCCGACCTTGCGAACGCCGTACTGGAGGCCGACAACGGCCGACTGCCCGCCGCCGAGGCCAGGAGGCTCGGCAGCGCCGCGCAGGACGCCCTCGCCCAGCTCCGGGCACAGACGTCGGCGGCTGTGGCCGCGGATCCGGCGAGCGATGCGCTGGCCGCCTTGCAGAAGGCGATCGACGACCTTGTGCAGGCGATCGGCTCCGGCGACGCCGACCAGGTGTCTGCGGCGGTCGCCGCCTTCGTGACAGCCCTGAACAACTACATCGAGGCGGTGCTGAACGGCAGCGGTCTGCCCACGCCGACGCCGACCCCCACGCCGACTCCTACGCCCACGCCAACCCCCACGGCCACCCCGACCGCCACGCCGAGCCCGACTCCCACCCCGACCGTGCCCCTGCCTCCGCCGCCGAGCACCTCGGCCTCCGCGTCAGCCTCCTAGGCCATCTCGTTCCCGACACGCTGACGGACAGTTTGCCTTCGGCATCGTGAGGTGCCGGCCCTGAGGAGCGGTGCCGGCGGCCGCGGTGGGGACGTCGGACGCCGGCACCGCGAAGCGTGCACCGTGGTGAGTTCGTTCAGGTCGTAACAGAGTAACTGCCGCATGGCGCCCCCGCATCGGGGCGACCGTCGCGCCCTGAACCGTTGGGAGCGGGGCAGTACGTCACTCGCCCGTGGCGAGGGTGCGCGCCAGAATGCGGGCCGCTGAGGCGATCAGCGTGTTGTCGACCGGGGCGTCCTGTGTGGCCTTCGACGACAGCACGGCCAGCACGATCGGCGTGTTCCTCCTCGTCCAGGCCACGCCGATGTCGTTGGCGGTCGCGTAGTCACCTGTGCCCGTCTTGTCCGCGACGACCCAGTCCCGCGGCAGCCCGGCGCGGAACCGCTCGCCGCTGGTGGTGTTGCCCTCGAGCCAGGTGACGAGTTGCCGGCGATCGGTGTCGCCCAGTGCCCTGCCCAGCGTCAGCCCTTCGAAGCTCCTGCCGATCGCCTCCGGTGTGGTGGTGTCGCGCAGGTCGCCGGGGACGGCGGTGTTCAGGGCGGTTTCCCAGCGGTCGAGCCGGCTCACCGGATCGCCGACCGAGCGGAAGAACCGGGTGAGGCCGGCCGGCCCGCCGATCTGGCGCAGCAGGAGGTTCCCGGCCGTGTTGTCGCTGTACTGGATGGCGGCCGCGCACAGGTCGCCCACCGTCATGCCGGTGTCGACGTGCTGTCCGGAGATCGGAGAGTTGGGCAGCAGGTCCGCCGGTGGGTAGTGGATCACCTCGTCCAACGGCGAGCAGCGATCGTCGTCGCGCAGGATCGCCGCCGCGGTGAACGCCTTGAACGTCGAGCACATCGCGAACCGCTCCTGCGCCCGGTGGGCCACGACCTGCCCGGTGCGGACGTTCCGGGCGTACACGCCGAGGCGGGCGGCGTACCGCTGCTCGAGATCACGCAACTCGCCTTCGGGGCCGCGCAGTCCGGCGCGCTCCGTCGCCGATGCGGCCGACGCCGTCACGGCGGGCAGGAGTACGGCTGTGGAAACGGCGACGCCGGCCTTGAACAGGCCGCGCCGCGGCAGAGGGGTGCCTTTGGTCATGCGCAGAGTTCTCCTGGTGGGTCCGTCGTCGATTCCTCGAAGCTTCGACGGGGCCAGCGAAGCAGCGGAAGGCCATTCATGTCCAAGAGGGAACTTTCAGGGCTGCATTACTTATTGATATGACTGCAGCGTGGATCTGTTGGCGCATCTCGAGGCGTACGTCGCGGCCGTCGAGGAGGCGAGCTTCTCGCGGGCGGCCGATCGGCTCGGGATTGCCCAGCCCCTGCTGAGCCGGCGTATCAAGACGTTGGAGACGCACTTCGGCAGCCTGCTGTTCGATCGTTCGCGGCGGCAGGTGGCGACCACCGAGTTCGGCGTACTCCTCCTGCCGTACGCCCAGGACGTACTGGACCGCGCCCAGCGGCTGCGGCACGTCGCGCGATCGGTCCGGCAGTCGGCGGTATGTGCCGTCGGAGTCCCGGGGGACTGCGGCCCGGCGGCGCTGGCGCGCATCATCCGTGCCGGCGCCGAGCACGGCACCACGCTGCGCGTGCACGAGCTGCCGCCACAGGAACGGGAGGCCCGTCTGGCCGACGGATCGCTGGCGTACGCGTTGCTGCGCGTTCCCCCGGAGAGCGCCGCGCTCCGTGTGCCGCTCGGCCTCGCGTCGGCGCCGGACGCGCCCGACGAGATGTACGACGGCGCGGCCGAGGCCCGGCAGCGGCCTCGTCCGCGCACGCTCCACCTGGAGGACCTGCGGCCTCGCCGCGGCCGCGACGCGACGCACAAGCAGCGGTCCGTGGTTCCGATCCTCACCATGGCAGAGGACCGACTCCCTTACGCGGAGGACCGGCTGTGTCGGGCGGCCGCGAGGGCCGGGCTCCCGGAAGGTCTGGTGCGTCCGGCCGGACCGGTGGCGACCGCGCTCGCCGAGACCCTCGCCGGGAGGGTGACGCTGCTGTGTACCGAGGCGTTCGCGCGGCGTCACGGGGCACGTTGGGCGCCGCTGGGCGACACCTCGCTGCACCGGGGATACGACCCGGGCGCCGGACCACGTCAGCGTGGCGGGGTGCCCGTGCCGGACTGGCTGGTGCCGCTGCTGGCAGCCGCGGTCGGTGCCACGACCGGGCCGCACACGGCACCGTCCGTGGCCGGGGGCGAGGATGCTTCGCCGCGACTGGCGGCGCGCGGATGAGGGCCCGCCCGCAGTACCGCCCTGCCTGTGTCGCCGACGACGGTGACCTCCTCGACGTCGCCGAGGCGATCGCCGCGGACTGGGCGGCCCTTGGTGTCCGCGGGTCCTTCCTCGCCCGGCGGATCGACACCGGCGAGCAGCTCGGCTTCGACGTCGATGAACCGGTGCCGCTCGCCTCGGTGGTCAAGGTCCCGCTCGCCCTCGTCGCGCTGGACCGGATCGCGACCGGGGAACTCGATCCGGCACGGCCGGTCGTCGTCGACCCGGCCACCAGCAGCGTCGGAGCCACGGGTCTCGCGGCGTTCCGGTACCCGGCCACCGTGGCCGTCGGCGACCTGCTCCTGATGATGCTCTCGGTGAGCGACAACGCGAGCGCTGACGCAGTGTTCGATCTGGTTCCGATCGAGGACGTCGACGCCCGTCTGCGCGCATGGGGGTGTTCGGGCATCCGGGTGCGGCATCGGCTGAACAGGATGTACGAGTGCGCTGCGGGTGCCGCCGGCAACGATTTCTCACTCGCCTTGGAACTGGCCGTCCGCGACGACCGCTCGGGGCGGCACACCATCGAGACACTGGATCCGGCCTACGCCAACGTCGGCACCGCCACAGCACTCGTCGATCTGCTGGAGCGCGTGTGGCGGGACGGGATCGCCCATCCCGAGGCGACCGCCGAACTGCGCCGGCTGATGGGACTACAGGTTTTCACGCAGCGGCTGGCGAGCGAACTGCGCGCGGACACACTCCGGATGAGCGGCAAGACGGGCACCTTCCTTCACCTGCGGCATGAGATCGGCGTGGTGGAGGCCGAATCCGGTGACCAGGTGGCGATGGCCGCGCTCACCCGGTCCGACCGCCGGGCCGGCCTGGCGCCGGACATCGACCTCGCGATCGGAACCGGCGCACGGCGCGCCTTCGAGGCGCTGCGCCGCTGAAAACGGGCTGCAAACCATGGCGAACCAGATGCGCGCCAGTTGGCGGGGGAGCGCTTCAGCCGGCGAGTCGATCCGCGGAAGTCAGCCACCGCCAGCGTCGACGCTCCGTGACGAGGGTGGCGGCAGCCAACAGGGTCACGGGGACCGCAACCCAGGCGGGCCAGGCCAGCCACGAGGAGACCACGGCCGCGACAAGCTGGAGCAGCACCAACAGGATCGTCGCCCAGCCCGGCGCCGCGATGATCACGTGGGCCTTGTCCCCCGGAGTGGCGAAGAGCGTGGGAAGGCCGATCAAGGCCACCACGGACAGGGCGGCAAGCGGCCAGGATCGGCCGGCCAGAGCCCAGGGTGTGGCCACCCATGCGACGAGTTCCGCAGCGAAGCGCAGAGCGGACGCGATGCGGTCGTCCGGTCGTGTCGAGGTCATCTCATCACCAGCAGCATCGGTCACCTGCGGACGATCTCACGGCCCGCGGCAGGCCCGCCAGGGGGCGGCGTCGCCGCCGCATCATCCGCTGCCTCGTGAGCCGTCGGCGCACGCGGCCCCCGCGTCCGGTCGTCCGGTGCTCTGACCGGGAAGGTGGGTTGGCACGTGCTCGGCCAGGCGTTGTCGTACCCCCGGTGTAATGTCCAGGCCGGTAGTCAGGCTCATGCTCTGCGGTTGACGGAGGCGCGGGGATGACGGGTACGACAGGCGAGCCCGTGGTGGCGGTGTCCCGGCGCATCGGGGCCCCGGCGGGGGAGATCTTCCGGATCCTGGCGGACCCCGGACGGCACCCGGACCTCGACGGCTCGGGGATGCTACGTGGTGGCGTCTGCGGTGCCGTAATCTCGGGCGTCGGTGACGTCTTCGTGATGCGGATGCACTACGAGCGCTATGGCGACTACGAGATGAACAACCACGTCGTCGAGTACGAGCCGGACCGCCGCATCGGCTGGGAGCCGAGACCCGGTCGCGGGCACCCGGACGCCTCCAGGCCCGGGGCCGTGTGGGGCCACCGGTGGATCTTCGACCTGGTCCCGCACGGAGCCGGGGCGACGGTCGTGACCGAGATCTTCGACGGTTCGCGTCTGCCGGAGGACAAACGCGTGGAAGTGGACAGCGGGCGCGCCTGGTGGCAGACGCAAGTGGCGAGCACCCTGGAACGCCTCGCCGAACTGTGCGCCGCCCGGTGAACGCCGAACTCGACGCCCTCAAGGGCGCTTTGGACCGCCAGCGCGAACACGTCCTCGGAATCCTCGAAGGGCTCTCGGCGGACGATCTGCGGCGGCCGGTGCTGCCCAGCGGCTGGAGCTGCCTGGCATTGCTGCGCCACCTCACCCTGGATGTCGAACGCTTCTGGTTCCAGGGGGTGATCGCGGGCGAGCCGGATGTGGCTGGACAGCTCACGGCGGGCACGGAGACGCACTGGTACGTACCCGAGGGGATGAGTGTCGAGGAGGTCTTCGCCGACTACCGGGCGGCCATCGCGCTCGCGGACGCGGTGCTCGCCGCCGCCACGCCCGAACAGGAGCCCGCCGCCTGGCCCGTGGAGATCTGGCCGACCTGGCGACTGCCTGACGTGCGGCACATCCTGATCCACGTGGTCACCGAAGTCGCCTGCCACAGCGGCCACTTGGACGCGGTCCGAGAACTGATCGACGGCACCACGTGGCTCGGCGGCAACCCCTACGTCGGATAGGGGGTGTCCGTCCGGGGTCAGACCTCGACCCGCGCAGGACCGTGCAGATCGACTCGTTGTGGGGCTACCTGGCCGCCGTCGGGGAAGTGGGTGGCCGCGGCCGCCGCGCGTGCCGGGGAGAGCAGTTGCCCCGACCGATGGTGGCCCGGGGAGGGCTCGGTCACGCGGCGGCCCTGCTCTGTGCCTGCTCGAACTGGGTCAGCGGGTCGCCGCCGGTGTGCCAGGGCCAGCCGGTGACCGTGCCACGGAGTGCCTCGAAGACCGGACGGGCCTCCTGCCATCGGTCGGCCGCCGTCAGCGCGTAGGCAAGGAGGTTCAGGTCGGCAAGGGCCGCGGCATGGCGGAAGAACGCCGGCTGGACCCAGGTGTGCGCCGCACGGTCGAGAGCCTGAGCCGCAGCCCCGTGGGACCAGTGGTTGCGCGCCACCAGCGCTTCGATTCCGCCTCGCGCGAGGACGGCGTGGTACTGCAGGACCTGGGCGGTGAGTTCCGTTGCCGCGCAGGGCGCGTTTGCGGGCATGCGGGCGCACAGGGCGTCGACGAACTCCAGCACTTGCATGCGTGAGCCCGCTTCCTCGGGGCTGAGATAGCGCAGCATGCTCAGGTATGCCTCGCGGTTCCAGCGGTCGCGTTCCAGCACCTCGTTCCACACGGCGAACACCTGCTGCTGCTCCCAATGCTCAAGGCGGGACACTCCCAGCAACACCACCCAGGGAGTGGGGTCTTCCGGTGCGAACTCGGCGGCCCGGAAGCAGCTCTCGGTGACCTTGGCCGCGTCCTCCAGGCGCCCCTGGGAGCGGCCTTGTACGAGCCGCGTCCATGCGTGCAGCACGAGCGCGCTCGCGTTGCGGGGCTCACGCGTGGCCCAGGCCGACGGCAGGTGCGACGCGGACAGGTACTCCGCCAGGACAGATAGGCGGTGGGTACGGCGGTCCCAGTCGTCCGTGTCCTGGTTCATGACGCGGGACATCTGCGCTATGCACAGGTCCGTCGTCGCGATCGTGCCGGTCTTGGTGGTCGCCAGAAGGGACTTCAGAAGTCGGCGCAGGGGCTCGTCGTCGAGCTCCGGCGCCAGACGTGCCCTTCTGCGGCGGCTTGAGAGAAATGCCATGTCCGTAGGCTAAGGACGGCGAGGTGTCACACAAGGTGTACGCCAAGATCGTTATCAGTTGGCGTGCGGGCCTCCTGGTGAGCGTCGCCGTTGAGGCAGCCCGGGGCCGAATGCGGCCGTGCGGTCTGCTGCCACCGGTCAGGAGTAGGTCCAGCGCCACCTGCTGCCGCTCGGTGCGCAGGTGATGCTCGTACCGCTGGCGTCCGTCGTCGATGCTCCGTGGTCGCTGTTGCGGCAGAACTGGCCGGCGGAATAGCAGTTTCCCGAGTTCGAGACGATCGAACAGGTATCCGAAGCGCTCTGGCTGTCGCTACCGCTATCACTGCCGGACCCGGAGCTGCTGCCGGACGTTGCCTGCGCGGTGACGGTGACCTTCACCTTCACCTGCACCGTCTTCGTCACAGTCGGCGTCGGCCTCGGCGCAGGCGTCGCGGTGGCTGTCTCCGTGGCCGTCGCAGTGACGGTTGCGGTCGGCCGCGGCTCACTGGCCGCGGACTTGACGCTGTTGCCGTTCTGCCCGTCGGCACCGGCGCCGATACCGAGGAAGAAGGCGAAGCCGATCGCGGGCAGCACGAACCGCTTCCGTGCCCACTTCGGGGCCGGACGGACAGGCGGAGCAGGCGGTGGCGGCGGTATGTACGGGTTGGCCATGTGTCCCCCCAGGACGAGTCAGAAGCGACGACGGTAGCGCCTGGGGTGCGACTCGCGGGAGAGGTGTGGAGGAGCAGTGATCATTTTGTGACGGCCAGTGGTGGCGCTGGCTGCGCTCCGCCCGCGCACGCGCCGACCGCGAACGACGCGCCGCCCGCGAACGACGCGCCCGCCGTGAACGACGCGCCGGCCGTGAACCATGCCCCACCGCGAACCATGCGCCCGCGAACCATGCCCCCACGGGCCCGCCCTGAACCATGCGCGGTGACGCCGGCGACAGCACTGACGGCTCACACGGCCCGCGGCGGCACCCGGACCGAGGCGCCGGTGCCAGCCCTGGTCAGCTCGTCCACGACCCGCATCTTGTCCTCCGCGGGACCTCGGAAGCTGCCTGCAGCCGACACAGCAGGTAGGCGGTCACCTCGGTCGCGACTTTCTCGGGTGCCGGTCCGGCGACCCGTGGGGAGTGCGGGGTGGCGGCCGTGCAATCCCGTGGCGACTGCGGGCCGTATGTACTGATGTGCATGGGTTTCGGTTCTCCGTGGGCCGTCTCCCGGACGAGGCTCTGCTGTCCGGGCCGGCCACCGGTGATCCGGAGCTCGCCATCGGCTTCGTACGGAGGTTCCAGCACCGGGTCTTCGGTGTCGCGATCGCCGTCACCGGGGCTCCGCAGCTCGCTGAGGACATCGCCCAGCAGGCGTTCGAGCGGGCGTGGCGTCATGCGCGGATCTATGACTCGCGCCGCGGGTCGGTGATGACCTGGCTGACGACCATCGCCCACAACCTTGCCATCGACGCCGCCCGTTCCCGGCGGCCGGAGCCGGTGGCGCCCGAGGATCCGGACGCCATGCTGGACGTCGTCAGCGAGACGCCCGAGCGGCGAGCCCTCGCCGACGAGGCGTCGTCCCGGCTGCGGGCGGCCGTGGCGGAACTCCCGCGCGAACAGGGCCGTGCCCTGGTGATGGCGGGCATCTACGGAATGACGGCCCAGCAGATCGCCGACTGGGAGAAGATCCCGCTGGGCACCGCCAAGACGCGCATCGGGGCGGCGATGGGAAAGCTGCGCACCACCCTCGCGTCTCCGAAGTGAGGCGACCATGTGCAGTGAGGTGACCTGCGAGCAGCTGCGGGAGGACGGTCCCGAGCTGGCTCTCGGCGTGCTGCCCGCGCGTGAGCGGGCCGGGGCGGTCGCTCATCTGGACCGGTGCGCGGACTGCCGGGAGTACGTCGAGGAGCTGACCCTCGTCGGTGACCGGCTGATCGGGCTGCTGCCGTGCGGTGAGCCGCCGGTCGGGTTCGAGACCCGGGTGGCCGAGGCGCTGACGCAGGGCGCGTCGGCGCGCGAGGGGCGTCCGCAGGTCCGTGCGTCCGGCTTCCCGCGCCGGCGCCTGCGGGGAAGGGTCCGGCTGAAGGCCGCCTCTGCCATGGCCGCGTTCGCTCTCGCCTTCGGGTTCGGGGGCTGGGCGGTCGGCACGGCGATCGAGGGCGTCACGACCGGGCCTTCGCACCCCGCCGAGGCGGGAGCGCGCATGCTCTGGGCGGGGCTGACGTCCCCGCGGGTCAGCCAGTCGACGGGTGAGGTCTTCGCCCATCCCGGTTCGCCGGGCTGGGTCTACATGACCGTCGACCTCGCCGACGCCGGCATTCCGTACAGCGGGGCGGTCTCCCTCCAGCTGGAGCGCCATGACGGCACCTCGGTCCGGGTCGGCAGCTTCACCCTGCACGACGGCTACGGCTACTGGGGCGGCCCGGCCCCCGTCGACCCCTCGGCGCTGACCGGGGCCCGGTTGACGTCGTCCGACGGCAAGGTGCTCGCCACGGCCCACTTCGACACCTCGCACCAGGCGTAGGGGGGTGGGCGCCACTGCGGTGGTGAACGGCCGAGCTCAGTTGCCGCCGAGCAGGTCAGCCGGGGGCTTTCGACTCGCGGGGGCGGCGGCGCGGACCTTCTTCACCCTCCCCGTTCCTTCTGCTGGACGAGACGTGTGCCCGAAATGTGAGAAAAAGTCACGAACATCCAATACGCCAGCGCGTGTGACTCGTATAAAAGGCATGGGGTCAGAATTGAAGCTCGCGTCAGGCGAACGCGGAAGCGCAGCAGGCAACAGCCGGCCAGGGGGTCAGGCCGCCGTCGACGAAGCACCGGCCGATGCGGGGCCTTCCCCGCCTCTCCAGGCAACCCGACAGGGAGAGCCGGCCGAACCGCTCGTCGCCGAGGACATGGAGCAGGCTTTCGCGCGGGCGCTGGCCGAGGTCGTGGGCATGGAGCAGGTGCGGGTCGACAGCCACTTCTTCGACGATCTGGGTGCCGATTCCCTGGTGATGGCGCATTTCTGCGCGCGGCTGCGCAAGAGGGCGGACCTGCCCTCGGTGTCGATGAAGGAGATCTACCAACACCCCACGATCCGAGGTCTGGCGGCAGCGGTGTCCGGCACCACGCCCACACCCCCCGCGCCGACCCGGGCTCCGGCCCGGGAGCCGCAGACCACGGGCGCCGGGCTCGGTGACACAGCCGGAACGGCGGACTACGTCCTGTGCGGAATCCTTCAGGCCCTCGCCTTCCTCGGCTACACCTACCTCCTGGCGATGGCCACCGCCTGGGGGTACGAGTGGATCTCCGCCAGGTCGGGCCTGCTCGATGCGTATGTGCGGTCGGTGCTGTTCGGCGGTGCCGTCTTCGTGGGGGCGTGCGCCCTTCCGATCGTGGTGAAGTGGACCCTCCTCGGCCGGTGGAAGCCGCGGCAGATCCGGATATGGTCCCTGGGATACGTCCGCTTCTGGGTCGTGAGGACACTGATCCGTACGAACCCGCTGACGTTGTTCGTCGGCTCGCCCCTGTACGTGTTCTATCTACGGGCACTGGGCGCCGACATCGGCCGAGGTGTCGTCATCCTCTCCCGCAACGTGCCGGTCTGCACCGACCTGCTCACCATCGGTGAGGGCACCGTCATCCGCAAGGACTCGTATTTCCCCTGCTACCGCGCCCGAGCGGGCGTGATCGAGCCGGGGCCGGTCACGATCGGGAAGTCGGTGCTGGTCAGCGAAGCCACGGTGATCGACATCCGGACAGCGCTGGGCGACGGAGCCCAGCTCGGCCATGCCTCCTCGCTGCACAGCGGGCAGGCGGTGCCGGAGGGCGAGCGCTGGCACGGGTCCCCCGCACAGCGGACCGAGGTCGACTTCCAGGTCGTGGGCGAGATGCCGCACGCCACCCTGCGCAGAGCCCTGCACAGCGCACGGCAACTGGCGACCGCCTTCGTTGTGTACGTGCCGCTCGCGATCGGCGGCAGCATCATGCTGCTGATCACGATTCCGCAACTCCGCACCGTCATCGAGCCGGGCCCGGCGGTCCTGACCAACGGCACCTTCTACCGGGATGTGGCAGTGGTCGCCGCCGTGCTCGTCCTCGGCGGCGTGATCATCGGCCTGCTGCTCGTCAGTGCTCTTCCCCGTGTGCTCCGTCACGCTGTCGCACCGGGCCGGGACTACCCGCTGTACGGATGGCGCCACTCCGTCCACCGAGCCGTTTCGCGGCTCACCAACAGGCGAAACCTCACCCGTCTGTTCGGTGACAGTTCCTGCATCGTCCACTATCTGCGCGCCATCGGCTACGACTTCTCCCACATCGAGCAGACGGGGTCGAATTTCGGCACGGAAGTCAGGCACGAGACGCCGTTCATGAGTTCCGTCGGCAGCGGAACGATGGTCGCCGACGGCTTGTCGATCGTGAACGCCGACTTCTCCAGCACCGCTTTCCAGGTGTCCCGGGCCTCGATCGGGGCGCACAGCTTCCTGGGGAACCGGATCGCCTATCCGGCGCGGGCACGCACTGGTGACAACTGCCTTCTGGCGACGAAGGTCATGGTGCCTGTCGACGGAGAAATCCGGGAAGCGGTGGGGCTGCTGGGCTCACCCAGCTTCGAGATCCCCAGGACGGTCCTGCGTGACAGCCGGTTCGACCGGTTCAGGAGCGGAGAAGAGCTGCGCCGTGGCCTCGCGGCGAAGAACAGGCACAACGCGGCCACCATGGGGTGGTTCCTGCTGGCGCGGTGGATCTACCTCACGTGTGCCGCCCTGCTCGCCGCCGGGGCGGTCGACACCTACGCCCGGCTGGGCGCGCCTGCCATCGCACTCGCCGATGTACTCGTCGTCGTCTTCACCGCGGTGTACTTCGTGCTGGTCGAGCGTCTCGTCACCGCGGCGCGCCGTCCAGGTGCCCTGTACTGCTCGATCTATGATCCCCGGTTCTGGTGGCGTGAGCGGTACTGGAAGGTGCCGTCCGAGACGTATCTGCGCTTGTTCAACGGCACTCCGTTCAAGAACGTGATCTGGCGGCTCCTGGGCGTCCGGATCGGGCACCGGGTGTTCGACGACGGTTGCTACGTGACCGAGCGGCCGATGGTGACCATCGGCGACGCGTGCGTCCTGAACGCGGGAAGCGTCATCCAGTGCCACTCGCAGGAGGACGGCACGTTCAAGTCCGAGAGCACCACGCTCGGTCGCGGCTGCACGATCGGTGTCGGTGCCCTGGTCCACTACGGCGTGACGCTGGGCGACGGGGCGGTGCTCGCCGCGGATTCCTTCCTCATGAAGGGAGAGGTGGTTCCGCAGAACTCCCGATGGGGCGGGAATCCGGCCCGCGAACTGGAGCGGGGCCACGACACGGGAAGGAGCAGCCGATGACCCTCGCATCCGACGCCCCTGTGCTCCAGCCCGGGGACGAGGAGTTCTGGCGGTCCGTCCTGACCCGCGGCGGGTTCACCACCGTTCCGCGCTGGACGCTCACCCCGGTGCCGGGCGTGGCATGGCACGAGGTGCCGATCCCCCCGGACCTCATGGCAGCAGCGCGCAGGTTGGCCGACGACATGGCCGTGCCGCTCAGCTCGGTCCTGCTGGCGGCGCACGCGAAGGTACTGGCCGCCCTGTCCGGCGAGTACGACGTCACGACCGGCTACATCGCCGAGCCGGGCGCCCGGCCGCTGCCGTGCAGGCTGACGACGGATCACCCCCACTGGAGGGGACTCGTACGGGAAGCCCGGCGTGCCGAAACGGACCTGCTGGCGCACAAGCGAGCCCCGGTCGAGGACCTCGAGCGCGAGTTGCAGCTGCCCGGTCCCCTGAGCGAAGCCTCGTTCGCCGCGTTCCCGGCCGACCGCGAGGCCGATGCCGCAACGGCTGCTGGGCTCCGCGAGCTCCCCGCCGGCACCGTGTGGCAGGCCATGTTCACGTGGAGCGACAGCGGACACACCCTGCGGCTGCGGTACCGACGCGACGCAGTGGACGCCCCGTGCGCCGCGCGCATCGTGGGCTACCACCTGACCGCCCTCTCCTTGATGGCCGCCGATCCCGCCGCCCCGCACGGGCAGCAGAGCCTGCTGTCGGCCGAGGAGGTTCGCCTCCAGCTCGACGGACTCGCCGGGCCGCGGCGAAGGCTTCCGCAGCGCTGTGTCCACGCCCTGTTCGAGCAGCGTGTACGGGACCACCCGAACAGCGTGGCCATCGTGCACGGGACCCGGCAGTGGACGTACACCGAGCTCAACGAGCGTGCCAACGACGTGGCTCGGGCCCTTCTCGGGCTGGGGGCGGGACGCGAGGACGTCGTCGCGGTGGTGACGGAACGCAACGTGGACTGGGCGGCCGCCGTCCTCGGAGTCTTCAAGGCCGGGTGTGTCTACCTGCCCGTCGAGCCGCACTTCCCCGCCGACCGCATCGCGACCATGCTCTCGCGTGCCGGGTGCCGGCTGGTGCTGACCGAGCCCGGCAGCACCACTACCCTCTCGCGAGCCGCGGACGCACTGCCCGGGGTGCGGACCCTGCTGGTCGAGGCGGTCTACGGCGCGACGGACGCGGCTGGTGACCTGGACGTTGACGTGTCCCTGGACCAGCTCGCCTACATCTTCTTCACCTCCGGCTCCACCGGTGAGCCCAAAGGCGCGATGTGCGAACACGCCGGGATGCTCAACCACATCCGCGCCAAGATCGACGACCTGCGGATCGGTGAGGGCCAGGTCGTCGCCCAGACGGCGCCTCAGTGCTTCGACATCTCCCTGTGGCAGTTGCTGGCGGCGCTCGTGGCCGGCGGTCGGACACTGCTGGTTCCCCAAGAGGTGATCGAGGACGTCCCGCGATACCTCGAGACGATCGCCGACGGCCGCGTCAGCGTCCTGCAGGCCGTGCCCTCCTACCTCGACGCCGTGCTGTCCTCGCTGGAGAAGTGCCCGCGCGAGCTGCCGGACCTGCGGTGCGTGTCGGTCACCGGCGAGGCCCTGAAGAAGGACCTCGTGGAGCGCTGGTTCCGCGTCCAGCCGGGGATCAGGCTCGTCAACGCCTACGGGCTCACCGAGACGTCGGACGACACCAACCACGAAGTCATGGACCAGGCGCCGGACACCGACCGGATCCCGCTCGGCCGTCCAGTGAACAACGTGCGGGTCAGCGTCGTCGACGACAACCTGTCACTGGTGCCGCTCGGCGCACCCGGCGAGATCGTCTTCGCCGGAGTCTGCGTCGGCCGCGGCTACGTCAACGATCCCGAGCGCACGCGCCAGTCCTTCACGACCGACCCCTACCGCACCGGCGACCGGCTCTACCGAAGCGGCGACTACGGCCGCTGGCTGCCCGACGGCAAGCTGGAGTTCCTCGGCCGCCGGGACAGCCAGGTCAAGGTCCGCGGATTCCGCGTCGAAATCGAGGAGGTCGAGAACGCCCTTCTGAAGGTGCCCGGCGTGCGCGCCGGCGCGGTCGCGGTCACACAGAACGATCGGGGCGGGCGCCTGGTGGCCTTCTGCTGCGGTGAGCACCGGCCTGATGACAACACCGTGCGAGAGCACCTGAGCAGGGACCTGCCCGCCTACATGGTCCCCTCGACCTTCCACTGGCGCGATCACCTTCCGCTGACCGGCAACGGCAAGGTCGACCGCAAGGCCCTGGCATCGCTCGCCGGGGAACTCGACCACACCGGACCCCACGACACCTCCGTCGCTGCGGCGTCGGACACCGGCGAACCACCGCGTACACCGACCGAGGAGCGCCTGGCCGCCGCCTGGGCCGCGGTGCTCGGCATCCCGCAGCACCGGATCGGTCGGCACGCCCACTTCTTCGACGACGGCGGCGGCACCTCGCTGACAGCGCTCCAGCTCGCCATCCGGCTCGACCGCACGGTGTCCCTGAAAGACCTCACGCACCATCCGGTGCTCGCCGATCTGGCCCGCCTGCTCGACGCCCGAGCCGCGTCGTCCCGAGCCGCGTCGTCCACGACCGTTTCGTGAACCGCTGGAGGCAATGCGAGATGTCGTCCTCATTCACCACACGACCGGTCGATCCGGACCTTCGGCTCGGCCCCGTACCGATCGTGACCACCAGCCCGACCGACGAGCCCGACCGCTGGGCGGCCGAACACCGGGACGCGCTGCGCGGCCTGGTCACCGAGCACGGTGCCGTCATGGTGCGCGGTCTGGGGCTGCACGACCTGGCCGGAACCACATCCGTCTTCACCTGGCTGGCCACCGGGCTGATGGTCGAGAGGGAGGCGTTCGCCGCACGGCGCAGCTACGGCACCGGCGTGTACTCGTCGTCGACGTGGCCGCCGAACCGGACGATGTGCATGCACCACGAGCTCAGCTACGCGCTGCGGTTCCCGGGCCTGATGCAGTTCGCCTGCCTGGTCGCGCCCAGTCGTGGCGGTGCGACCGCTCTCGCCGACTCGCCGGCCGTACTCGCCGCACTGCCCGAGGCACTCGTCGAGCGGTTCGAGCACGAGGGCTGGTTGCTCGCCCGGAACCACAACGACGACATCGGCGCCTCCTGGACGCAGGCGTTCGGAACCGACGACCGCACAGCCGTCGAAGACTACTGCCGCGCCGCGGCCATCGAGTACAGAGAGGCCTACGAAGGACCGCGCGACGTCACGGTCGCCCTGGCCGACGCGGTGCACCTGGCCGACGCGGTGCACCTGGCCGACTGCTCGCCGACCGTGGAGGTGATGACGCGATGACCACCACCTGCTCGCCCGCCACCCGGCTCACCCCGTCCGGGACTCCACGGGTGCCTCCCTTCGCCGTCATCTCCGGCGCGCAGGTGCAGCGTGCCCTGCAGGGGCGCGAAGAGCACATTGTGGAGCTGGTGCAGGCCGCGTACCGGCTGCACGCCGCAGGAGACTCGGTGAACCCGCCGTCTTCCTTCCTGCGTTTCCACGACCGTCCGTCCTCCCGGATCATCGCGCTGCCCGCGTCGCTCGGTGGGCAGACACGGGTGGACGGCCTCAAGTGGATTTCCAGTTTTCCCCAGAACGTCACGGCCGGCATCCCGCGGGCATCGGCGGTGCTCATCCTCAACGACCATGACACCGGCTACCCGTTCGCGTGCCTGGAAAGCTCGATCATCAGCGCCTCCCGGACAGCGGCGTCGGCCGCGCTCGCAGCCGACTGGCTCAGCCGGAAGCGGCCGCGCCCGACCCACCTCGGCTTTGTCGGAGCCGGTGTGATCGCCCGCTACATCCACACGTTTCTGGCCCGTACGGGCTGGTCGTTCGAGAACATCGGCGTGTTCGACCTGTCGCCGGACAACGCGACGGCCTTCCGTTGCTGCCTGGAGCAGTCGGGGGCCGCGGGGCCCGTCACCGTGCACGACAGTGCCGAGCAGGTGATCCGCCTCAGCGACCTGGTGGTCTTCGCGACGGTCGCCGCGCGTCCCCACGTCCACGACCCGGCGTGGTTCGCGCACGGTCCGGTGGTGCTGCACATATCGCTGCGCGACCTGGCCCCCGAGGTGCTCCTCGCCTCGGCCAACATCGTCGACGACGTGGAGCATTGCCTGCGAGCCGACACCTCACCGCACCTGACCGAACAGCTCACCGGGAACCGGCGGTTCCTCGACGGGACGTTGGAGGACGTCATGTCCGGGCGCATCACACCGCCGCAGGACCGCCCCGTGGTCTTCTCACCCTTCGGTCTGGGAGTGCTCGATCTGGCCGTCGGCAAGTACGTCTACGACCAGGTCGCCGAGTCCGAAGGACTGAACGTCATCGACGACTTCTTCCACGAGCTGAACCGCTACGGATGAGCGGTCAGCGGCACCGCGCACCGAGCCGCCCTTCGATCCACGGAGGCCATCGTGCCAGTCATATCCGATCCGTACAGCTTCAACGAGGAGGACCTCTACGTCGACCTGCGGTCGATCTGCGGGCAGCCGCTGTTCCTGAAGTGCGAGGGGTTCAACTTCGCCGGCTCCATCAAGCTGAAGCCCGCCAGGGAGATGGTGGAGGCCGCGGAACGGGCAGGGGCCATCACACCCGACTCGGTCCTGCTCGAGTCCTCGTCGGGCAACATGGGCGTGGCCATGAGCGTGATCGCGGCCAGCAAGGGCTACCGGTTCCTGTGTGTGACGGACTCGCGCTGCAACCTGTCGACCCGGTTGTTGATGGAGGCACTGGGCACCCACGTCCACGTCGTCACCGAACCCAGTCCACACGGCGGTTTCCTCGGTGCACGTCTCGACTACATCCGCAGGCTATGCGCTCGGAGCGGGAGGTACGTGTGGCTGAGCCAGTACACCAACGCGAACAACTGGAAGGCGCACTATCACCGGACGGCCCCGGCAATCGCGCGTTCCTTCCCTTGTCTTGACGTGCTGTTCGTCGGAGCGGGTACCACCGGAACGCTCATGGGCTGTGCCCGCTGGTTCCGGCGCTGGCACCGTCCCGTGCGGATCGTCGCCGTCGACACCGTCGGCTCGGTGACCTTCGGGGGAGCGCCGGGACGCCGTATGCTTCCCGGCCTGGGGATGAGCATGCAACCGCCGCTGCTGGACGCGTCGTACGTGGATGAGGCGATAGAAGTCGAAGAGGCCGACACCATCCGGGCCTGTCACCGCCTGGCCAGGCACGGTTTCCTCTTCGGCGGCTCCACGGGCACCGTGGTCAGCGGGGCGATCGACTGGCTGGCCCGATGCGACACGCCGGCCCTCACCGCGGTGGCCATCGCGCCGGACCTGGGTGAGCGCTATCTCGACACCGTCTACCAGGCCAACTGGATCCGGGATCTCTACGGCGACGCCGTCCTGGGCGACGATGTCGTGACGAGCGATGCGCAGCCCCGTACCGATCTCCCTGAAGCCAGGCCGACATCGTCGGCCCGGTCGCCGGGCAAACGGTCGTAGGCGCCGGACGCGGAGCTCTCGGCACCTGACAGAACCGACGTGCTCCCGACGCAGTCAGGGCGGTGTCGTTCCGTCCGTCACCGGGCTCGCACGCCCCACCGGAGCGGCCTGGCCCGCGCCACGGTGACGGCCGTCAACACAAGGCCGGCGCCCACCACGAAACACCCGTCGAAACCAGCCGGCGCCCTCTCGTCGGCGAGGCGCTCGAGCAGACGCCCGTGAAAGCTCCCATCGGGAGAGTGCACGGTGACGAACACATCGGTGAAGTCGAGCCACGTACGGGTGAGCGTGAACCACGCCTTGTAGATGCTCTCCTTGGCGCTGAAGAGGACCCGGTCCCAGCAGACGGGCCCCGAGGGCAGGTCTTCGAGAGCCGCCAGTTCCGCTGGGGCGGTGATCGTTTCCAGGACACCGGCCGGCAGCCCTTCGTGAGGCTCGGCGTCGATGCCCACCGCCGCCAGGTCCTGCTCCGATGCCACTGCCGCCGCGCAGTAACCAGGGCAGTGTGTGATGCTGCCGACGATTCCGCGCGGCCACACCGGTTCGCGATGCGCTCCGATCAGGATCGGGGAGGCCGGCAATCCCAGAGCCCGCATGGCGCGCCGGGCGCAGGTCCTGCCGGCGGCGAACTCCCACATCCTGGCTTGCGGGACCCGCCCCAGAGCCGCGATCTCCTCGGGCAGGACTCGCACGTCGTCGTCGTGCCCCACGATCTGCGCGGCACGGGCGACGGCCGGCAGCAGCCCGTCCATCGACACCACCGGCTCGGGTACGGAAGGGACGGACATGGCACACCCACCACTCACACGCGCACCGGCGCGGCCGCACACCGTGAGGGGCCGGGACACGGCGGCCTTTCCTCCATCACTCCACGACCGCGTTCACCCCACGACCGCGTTGTCCCCCCTCTGCGCCATTATCCGGCGGCCGGAGCGGTTCCGGGCTGGGAGGAAGCGGGCCGCATGCTGCGGCCGTATGCCCGCAGCGGGTCACGTGCGGTCGCGGGAACTCGTCCCGTTGAAGCCGGGTCGGGTTCCCTAGCAGAGCACGGCGAGTGCTCCGGGCAGCACCCGGGCCGTGACGGGAAGGACGGTGTCGACCTCGCCGTCGGCGCCGCACGGCACTTCCCGGTCGGCCTCGATGCGAACCTCTCTGCCCTGCGCGATCCGCACTTCGGGCCGGTGGATGTGGGCCCCGGACTTGAGCTCGTTCATCAGGGTGAAGAAGAGCCGGCGCGGTGCTTCGCGGATCATCACCACTTCGAGCAGCCCGTCGTCGATGCGGGCGCCGGGGGCGATGATGCGGCCGGAGCCGTAGTAGGGGGAGTTGGCGGCGACGACGGTGTACCCACGGTGCGCGAGTTGCTCGCCGTCGACGGTGACCCGGTAGGCGGCCGGGCGCCAGGTGGCGACGGCTCTCAGTCCGCCCGCGTAGTAGGAGGCGGCGCCCTTCAGGAGTGCGGAGCGGTTGGCGTGACGGTTGGCGAGGGCGTCCACCCCCGCGTACACGCTGCCGAGGACGACACTGCGGCCCTGGGCGGACTCCACCTCGATGGTGTCCACTGACCGGGGGGCGCTGTGCAGCAGGACCCGGGCCAGTGCCTCCGGGTCGGTGGGCAGGCCGAGCGCGCGGGCGAAGTCATTGCCTCGGCCGGCCGGGACCAGGCCGAAGAGCGTGTCGGTGCCGCTGAGGGCCCCGCCGATGCCGCCGACCACGCCGTCGCCGCCGACCGCGAGGACCACGCGGTCTCGCTGCCCGGCCCGGCGGGCGAGCTCACAGGCGTGGGCCAGGCTGCGGCTGTACTCGGTCTCCAGCTCGGCCCCGGCCTCCCTCAGCAGCCGGGCCACGTGGAGCAGCACCGCGACCCCGGTGGATCCGCCGGCGGTGGGGTTGACGATGGCGGTGAACTGTCGCATCGGTGTGCCTCCAGAGGCGCCTGACGGCTAGTGGGACGGTGTGGGGGTGGGCCGGGTGGGTCAGTCGGCGGGCAGGAGGACGCCGGGATTGAGCAGACCCGTCGGGTCCAGCCGGCGTTTGACCGCCCGGAGGGCACCGATGCCGAGCGGGCCGGCCTCTCGGACGTACCAGTCGCGGTGGTCCGTGCCCACGCCGTGGTGGTGGCTGATGGTGCCGCCGGCCGTCAGGATGGCCTCGTTGGCGGCGCGCTTCGCGTGGGCCCAGTGCGCCGGGGCGTCCTCGCCCTGAGCGGAGACCACGGTGAAGTACAGCGAAGCACCGTTCTCGTAGACGTGGGAGATGTGGCACATCACCAGCGGCGGCGTGCCGGACTGGGTGAGCGTGCCGGTGAGCGCCTCGCGGACGGCGGCGTACAGCCCGGGGAGGCGGGACCAGAAGGCGGCCGTCTCCAGCGTCTCGGCGAACGCCCCGGCGTCCAGCAGCGCGTCCCGCAGGTAGGGAGCCGAGTAGCGGCCGTGGGCCCAGCGCTCTCCCGGTTCCCGGCCCAGACAGGTGCCGCCGCCGTCGCGCAGCACGGCCGCGGCCCGTTCCCGGCGGTACGCGGTGTCCTCCTCGGTGCCCTCATAGCCGGTGATGGCCAGACATCCGGCGTTCTGCGGAAGGCCCGAGGTGCCGATGGCGTCGGGCTGGGCGAGGCCGATCAGCGACTCCGTCTCGTCCGACAGGCGCAGCACGGTCGGCCGCGGCCCGTCCTGGGCGAGGTGCCGCAGGGCGGCTGCGCCCGCTTCGAAGGAGTCGAAGCGCCATCCTTCGTAGACGCGGGTGTGGGGGAGAGGACGGACCCGGACGGTCACCGAGGTGATGACGCCGAACGCGCCCTCGGAGCCGAGGATGAGCTGGCGCAGGTCGGGCCCGGCCGCCGAACGCGGGGCACGGCCTGCCTCGAGGGTGCCGGAGGGAGTGGCGAGGGTGAGGCCGAGGACCATGTCGTCGAAGCGGCCGTACCCGGCGGAGGCCTGGCCGCTGGAGCGGGCCGCGGCGAATCCGCCGATCGTCGCCCACTCGTAGGACTGCGGGAAGTGGCCGAGAGTGAAGCCGTGATCGGCCAGGAGGGCTTCGGCGTGCGGGGCACGCAGGCCGGATTGCAGGGTGGCCGTGCGGGAGACCGGGTCGAGGTCGACCAGGGCGTTCATGCGGCGCAGGTCCAGCGCGACGAAGGGGCGCCGCGGCTCGGGGGCGAGTCCGCCGACGACGGAGGTGCCGCCACCGAAGGGGACCAGGGCCAGGTCGTGCGTGGCGCATGCCGTCAGCACCGCGAGCACCTCGTCGTGGCTCGCCGGGAGGACCACGGCCGCCGGGAGGTCGCTCACGTCGCCGTCCCGGATGCGCAGCAGATCCGGCGTGGACTTGCCGCGGGTGTGCCGGATACGGGACTCGGCGTCGGTCCGCAGATGCTCTTCACCGCCGACGGCGGTGAGCAGGGCCCGGCGTGCGGCCGGGTCGAGGCGCGGCTCGGGTACGGCGATCTCCTCCAGGGCGATCGGCGCCGCGCTGAGGGGTTTGACCCCGAGCAGATCGCGCAGCAGCCCGGTCACCGAATCGGGCAGCGGTGTCGCCCTGGCCGGGTCACCCCAGCCGCTCCACAGCATGTCCATGGCCTTGTCCTCACCGGTCGTCGCGACGGCGTCGTCGCGAGTCAGTCGTCGCGGCGGTGCGGTCGCGGAGGAGTCCCGCCCCGCGCACCGCCGAGGGCGTTACACTGTGACACATGACGCCTATTCGTCACAACGCCTCGGACGGCGATGCAGTGCTCGACGCGGTCCGCGACTGCGTCCTGGCCGTCGGCGTGCGGCGCACCACCCTGACCGACGTGGCCCGCCGCGCGGGCGTCTCCCGGATGACGCTGTACCGCCGCTGGCCCGATGTGCGCTCGTTGGTGGGCGACTTGATGACGCGGGAGTGGATCCAGGCGGCCACCGGCGCGATGCCCGCTCCGAGGCCGGGGACGACCACGCGCACGCGGATCGTGGACGGCCTCGTCAACGGCGTGGACGCCTTCCGGAGCCACCCCCTCTTCCGCAAGATCGTCGACGTCGATCCCGAACTGCTCATCCCCTACGTGCTGGACCGGCGCGGGGCGAGCCAGGAAGCCCTCCTGGAACTGCTCGCCGACGCCCTGCGCGAGGGGCACGCGGACGGGTCGGTACGACCAGGCCACCCCGAACGGCAGGCCAGGTCCCTGCTCCTGGTCGCCCAGTCCTTCACCCTGTCGCTGCGCACCATGACCGAGGAGGACGACGCCGAGCTGAGCACGGAGGCCTTCTCCGCAGAACTGCGGACCATCCTCGAGAGGACCCTCACACCATGAGCTCCAGCAGCAGTCCGGCCTCCTCGCAACGACCGGTTGCCGGCTCGTCCCTGACCGCGGTCCGCCGCCGGCGCGAACTGGCGGAGACCGTCGGCGGCGCGCCCGTGGACGTCCTGGTGGTCGGCCTCGGCGCGACCGGCGCCGGAGCCGCCCTCGACGCCGCCGGCCGCGGACTGACGGTCGCCGCCGTCGACGCCCACGACCTGGCCTTCGGCACCTCCCGCTGGAGCTCCAAGCTCATCCACGGCGGACTGCGTTACCTCGCCTCCGGCCAGCTCGACGTCGCTCACGAGAGCGCCCTCGAACGCGGCCTCCTGATGGAGCGGACGGCTCCGCACCTGGTGCGGGCCCAGCCGTTCGTGCTGCCCCTGACCCCGCTGGTCTCCCGAGGCCAGGCGGCGCTGGCCTGGGCCGGGTTCCGCGCCGGCGACACGCTGCGTCTGGCGGCACGCACGGCGCGGGCCACACTGCCTGCACCGCGCAGGCTCTCCGCTGCGGAAACCCGTCACCTGGCTCCCGCACTGCGCGGCTCCGGGCTCCGCGGCGGACTGCTGTCCTGGGACGGCCGGGTGACCGACGACGCCCGCCTCGTCACCGCGATCGCGCGTACGGCGGCGGCGCGGGGCGCACGGATCCTCACCCGGGTGCGGGCGCTGGAACTGACCGCGTCCGGTGCCCGGATACGGGACGAACTCACCGGCGAGGAAGGCGAGATCCGAGCCCGCGCGGTGATCAACGCCTCCGGCGTGTGGGCGGGCGGCCTGGTGGACGGGGTCCGCATACGGCCCTCGCGCGGCACCCACCTCGTCCTGCGCGCGGACCACCTGGGCTTTCTGCCGGCCGGCCTGCACATCCCGATCCCCGGCGAGACCAACCGCTTCGTCCTCGTCCTGCCGCAGGGCGACGGCCGGGTCTACGTCGGGCTCACCGACGAACCCGTGGAAGGCGACGTACCGGACGTGCCCGACGTACCGGAGACCGACATCGGGTTCCTGCTCGACGTCCTCGGCTCCGCACTGGACGTCCCCGTCCACCGCGGCGACGTGGTGGGCGCGTTCGCGGGACTGCGGCCGTTGCTGGACAGCGCCCCGGACGGGGACCCGGGCGCGACGCCGAGCACCGCCGACATCTCCCGCAGACACGCCGTGCTCACCTCGCAGGAGGGAGTGGTCACCGTGGTGGGCGGCAAACTGACCACGTATCGGCGCATGGCCGAGGACGCGGTCGACGCCGCTGTCGCCACCCACGGCCTGTCCGCCGGTACCTCCCCGACCAGCGCCCTCCCTCTGGTCGGTGCCGCACCGCCCCGGGCGCTCGGCGCCCTCCGTGCGCCGCGACGACTGATCAACCGCTACGGCACCGAGGCGCCGGCCGTCCACGCGCTGGCCACGGCCGACCCCCGGCTGGCGCGGCCCGTCCTGGAAGGGCACCCGGTGACCCGCGCGGAGCTGCTGTGGGCCGTACGCCACGAAGGGGCACTCGACGCGGCCGACCTCCTCGACCGTCGCACCCGCATCGGGTTGGTCCCCGACGACCGAGCCACCGCGCTGGAAGCCGCACGGGAAGTACTCGACGAGTCGGTGGCCGGCGACTGACCGGTGGCGCGCCTGAGCCGCCCGCGAAGGACGCGGGCGGGTCAGACGCGGCTGGGCTCGGTGACGTCCCCGCAGGGGTCTCCCAGCAGGCGCCGCATGTGCGCTGGACAACCTGGACGACCTGACCGAGCGCCGTGTCCGGGGTGGGTGGTAGCGTCGCGCGGAGTTCGCAGGTGCCCACCCCTCAACGAGATGTGCGCCGTATTCGGCGTGGCAGGGCGACACACCGGAGGGTCCTGATGGAGACAGACAAGCACTGGGTCCAGTTCGCCGGCGAGGATCCCCGGCCGCGTCCACTCGACGTCCGATGGATCCACGGCTCGCCGTCGGCCAAGCACAACACCGACCCGGACATCCAGGTCCACAGGTACGACGAGCACACGTTCATTCTTCGGCAGAACATGGCGATCAACTACGAAGCGCCGTTTCTCTTCCTGCTTTTCGGCCGTGCCCAGGCGGTGTTGATCGATACCGGTGCCACCGCATCCGCCGAGTTCTTCCCCTTGCGCCGGACGGTCGACGAACTCGTCGCGGACTGGCTCGTGCGACACCCGCGGGACGGGTACCACCTGCTGGTCCTCCACACGCACCCGCACGGCGACCACATCGCGGGCGACGCCCAGTTCTGCGACCGTGCCGCGACCACGGTGGTGGGAGCGGACCCGGCCACCGCCTGGGCGTACTTCGGATTCGGCGAGGATCCCGACGCCGTGGCCGAGGTCGACCTGGGCGGTCGTGTGCTGGAGTGCCTGGCCACCCCGGGCCACCATGAAGCGGCGGTGACGTTCTACGACCGGTGGACCGGGTTTCTGCTCACCGGTGACACGGTCTACCCGGGCCGGCTCTACATCCAGGACTGGACCGCCTTCGCGCGGACCATCGACCGCCTCATCGAGTTCTCCGACAGCCACCCCGTCACCCACGTGCTCGGCTGCCACATCGAGATGACCCGCGAGCCGGGCGTGGACTACCCGATCCGCACCACCTACCAGCCCGACGAGCCGCCGCTGGAGATGACCACCCGTCACCTGCATGACATCCGCGAGGCGATCACGGAGATGGGCGACCATCGCGTCCGACGCGCCTTCCGCGACTTCGTCCTGTGCCCGAATCCCTGAACACAGGGCCAGTCCCATCCTGTCAGCTCAGCACGGTGGCGGGCGACAAGTGGGGCCTTGACCGGGCGTCGTGCCACTGTGAAGCGTGCACCCTTCGAGGACCCGGCCAAGGCGGCCGCCCAACTCGGCCCGCTGGTGCGGGCCGTGATCGACCGCAGGCCGCGGGTCGCGGGGCGAGGAGCGGGCAGCGGAGAGGTCTCCGCGTGACGCGGAGAAGTCATGCCGGGCGTGCTCGGGAACCGACGCTCCACACCGTCGGCCCGGTCTCCTGACCGGCCTTCGACCACGGCAGGCCGCTCGGCGGGCGAGGACCGTCCGGCTCCACCCCGTGGACAGCACAACGGCCGTCACATCGGCCGCGGCGCGGGAATCCCACCCGCTGTCAAAGGTGATCAGTCGGCCCCGAGCGGCCGGAGGAAGGTGGAGCGGTGGTCAGCCGGATCAGCGATGCCGAGGCGTTCTTCGAGCAGGTGGCGGACGAGCGCTTCGTTCCCACTGCCTACACCCGGGGTCCCTGGGATGCGCACAGCCAGCACGCCGGGCCACCCGCTGCCCTGCTCGGCCGAGCCGTGCAGTTGCGTCCGGGCGCCCGCGAAGACATGCGTCTTGCCCGGATCACCTTTGAGATCCCCCGTCCGGTGCCGCTGCGTCCGCTGTCCGTGACCACCCGTCTGGTGAAGGAGGGGCGCAGTGTGGAGTTCGTCGAGGCCACCCTGACAGCGGAATCGGGGGAGGAGGTGATGCGGGCCGGAGCACTGCGGATTCGTACCGTCCCCGGGTCCGTGCCGGCCACGAGTGAGTCTCTCGCCCTACCGGTTCCCGAAGCCTCCCGTCAGGAGCCGTTCTTCCCCGTGCCCTGGGACACGGGTTACCACACGGCCATGGAATGCCGCTTCGCAGCGGGTTCCTTCCTGGGACGCGGGCCTGCGACCTGCTGGATGAGGATGCGCGTCCCCGTGGTGGCCGGGGAGAAAACGATGCCCTCGGACCGTGTCCTGGTGGCCGCCGACTCCGGTAACGGCCTGAGCAACGTGCTGGACTTCGCCACGCACGTGTTCATCAACCCCGACCTGACCGTACACCTGCACCGGCATCCCATCGGCGAATGGGTCTGCCTCGACGCCCGCACCAGCATCGACGCCGACGGACTGGGGATGGCCGAGGCCGCACTCCATGACACCCGGGGCGCGATCGGCCGCAGCGTACAGAGCCTGTTCGTGAGCAGCCGTGGGTGAGGCGTCGGCCGAACGCCCAAGCCGGACGGACCGGGATCAGAAGGTGATCCGAACCTTCAGGGCCGTGCGTTCGTTCATGGCGCGATAGCCGTTCGGAACGCCGTCCAGATCCACCGTCCGATCGAAGACGAGGCCGGGATCGATGGCGCCGGAGAGCACGTCGGGCAGGAGTTCTGGGATGTACGCGCGCGCGGGGGCGACGCCGCCGCGCAGCGACACGTTCCGGTCGAACATCTCACTGATGTCGACGCCCGCGCTGCCGCCGTGCGGGACGCCGACGTAGCCGACCGCGCCGCCGTCCCTGGCGATGGAGATCGCGGTGCGCATTGACTCCTCGGTCCCCACCGCCTCCAGCACGGCGTGCGCACCCTGCCCGCCGGTCAGCTCCCGCACCGCATCGATCGCCGCGTCGCCGCGCTCGGCAACCACATCGGTCGCACCGAAGGCGCGGGCGATGGCGATGCGCGCACCGTGGCGGCCGAGCGCGATGATCCGCCCGGCGCCGAGCCGGCGCGCGGCGAGCACGCCGCACAGGCCGACCGCACCGTCACCGACCACGGCGACGGTGGCGCCCGGCCGTACCCCGGCGGCCAGGGCGGCGTGGTGGCCGGTGCTCATCACGTCGGAGAGGGCGAGCAAGGAGGGCAGCAGCTTCTCCTCGCCCGCCGCATCCTTCGGCAGCGCGACCAACGTACCGTCGGCGAACGGCACCCGGACCGCCTCGCCCTGGCCGCCGTCCGAGCCGATCTGCCCCCAGAAGCCGCCCTGCGGGCAGGAGGTGTGCAGCCCCTCCCGGCAGAAGTCGCAGGTACCGTCGGACCAGACGAACGGCGCCACCACGAAGTCGCCCGGCCGGAACCCCGCCACGTCGGAGCCGACCTCTTCCACCACCCCGAGGAACTCGTGGCCGATCCGCTGCCCGGGCTGCCGGGACGCCACGCCCCGGTACGCCCACAGGTCGCTGCCGCAGATGCAGGCGTTGACGACGCGCACCACCGCGTCGGCGGGGTGCCGGACGACCGGATCGGGCACCTCCTCGATCCGGATGTCGTTGGGGCCGTGAATCACAGTGGCGCGCACGAGAAGAACTCCTGACGTTGCTGGCAAGCACAGGGCTGTGCTCTTCCGCCAGCGTCGCCTCGGAACGTTCCCGTGTCCAGCCAACCTCGAGCAGGGCATCACCTTCGGCGACGCCGACGAGCGCATCGAGACCGTGCTCGCCGCTGGAGGCCATCGCCCGCGCAGTCGTGGAAGCCGCCGCACCGCCGAGGCGCCGTCCCGAAAGGCGCCGCCCGTCAGCGCTTTCGCGCGGCCACCGGCACACCCAGTGGGCGGGCCAGGCCGACCACGGCCTCGTCCAGGCGCTGCAGATGCCGCAGCACCCGGTCGGTGATCCGCCCGTACCGCGGTGTGCCGGCCGTGTCGGACTCCAGCAGGGAGGCGATGCTCGGCCCCGTCTCGACCTCGTCGGTGGCGTGTTGCTCCGCCACGTGCGCGCTGATCGCCGCGATGTTGTCGGTGATGCGGTCACACGCCCGGCGCAGCCGCGGATCTGCCGCGATCGAGGGATGTGTGGCCAGGAGCTCGGCGGTCGCGGCCAGGGAGCGCGCATGGTAGGCACATGTCTCCAGGACCGCGACGACGTACTGGGCCGTGTTCCGCCGCGCCCGCAGGGGTGTGATCGGGTGGGTCAGCGGCTGCGTGGCCGCCCGCAGGTCGCCGAGCGCCTCGTCCAGGTCGCGCGCCTTGTCGAGCAGACCTGCCCCGGGGCTGCCGCTGAGCTGGTCGACGGCGGCGTCGGTCACGTCGGCGAGCCGCTCCAGCACAGTGGCGAGCAGCTCGTTCGTGCGGCGGTCCGTGGCCACCGGAAGCACCATTGCCGCCGCGACGATCCCGCAGGCCGCGCCGAGCGCCGTCTCCTCCACGCGCAGCACCAGCACCGACAGGCTGTAGGTGTGCAGCAGCGTGTACAGCAGACCCAGCGCCGCGGTCACGAAGAACGACATCAGCGTGTACGACAGCGGGGCCGTGTAGAACATCGCGAAGACACACAGCAGCACCAGCCCCAGTGCCGTCCACGTGTGGTGCCCCACCAGCCCCGCCAGGACGATGCCGGCCACGACACCGAGGACGGTGCCCACCAGCCGGCGGTAGCCCTTGACCAGGACCTCGCCCGTCGACGAGGTGTTCATGAAGACGATCCAGCAGGTCAGCACCGCCCAGTACCAGCGATGGCTGGAGAGGAACTCGCCACCGACGATGGCCAGGGCCGAGCCGACGGAAACCTGGACGGCGGCACGCGTGGTGGGCCGCCGCAGCCCCCTCGGCTCCTGCTGTGTCTCGCGCTCGCTCTCCTGGGCGCCCTCGATGGCGGCGTTCTCGGCGTCCAGCTCCTCCCGAGAGCGCGTCGTGGCGGGCGTGTCGTCGGACTCGTCCTGCGCTTCCTCCAGCGCGACCCTGAGCCCCAGCACCGCCCGCGCGGCCTCGCCGATGCCCCGGAAGACGTCCTGCACGGCTCTCGACGCCGACGGCAGGTTCTCCTCGTCCCGGTAGCCGAGCAGCCGGTTGCGCAGATGGGCCACTCCCGTCCCGCCGCGCTGCCCGACGGGCCGCAGCAGGAGCAGGCGGAGCGCCTCAAGTTCGCGGCGGAGCGTGTCGATCGCCTCGTCCCGCACCGGCAGGTGGCCGCCCGGGGGCACGTGCGCGCCGGGCAGGTGCAGGGTGAGTGTGTCCGCCCGCTCGGCACTGCGGGCGTTCAGCAGCAGCAGCCCGAGCCGCTCGGCGGCGATCTCGGCGTCCGCGATCCGGCGCTGCAGCACCTGTGCCACGGCTTCGTCGGACGTCCCGTCCTCCAGCCGGCCCTGGATCATCATGGCCGTCTCGTGCAGCCGTGCGGTGCCCTCCCGCACCTCCTCCAGAGCCTTGTCCGCGTCGTCGGGACCCGCGTCCAACAGCTCCAGCTGCGCCGACACGAGCTGGGCGAGGCGCACGCGGAAGGCCTCGCGCAGTCGTTGCAGGATGCCCGCGGGCGTCTCGTACACGACCAGGAACCGTACGAAGGCGCTGCAGGCGAACGCGAGTGAGATGACGCCGTACAGCCGCGGCAGCGCCGAGAGTGTGGCGCCGACGAACAACGACAGGAAGTACACCTGGAAGCCGATCAGCCCCAGTGCGGTGCCCCGGTCACCGAACCGGCGGCTGTAGACCGCGCAGAAGATCAGGAGGACGAAGAACACATCCCCGGCCACGACGTACGCATTCAG
Organism: Streptomyces sp. NPDC093984; assembly: GCF_044764595.1. NCBI lineage: Bacteria > Bacillati > Actinomycetota > Actinomycetes > Kitasatosporales > Streptomycetaceae > Streptomyces > Streptomyces sp. NPDC093984. The sequence goes on from NZ_JBIWIM010000013.1 coordinate 145,819, forward strand.
CAGCGCCCCCAGGGACACGGACGCCAGGGCCACCGGCAGACCCAGGGCGAGCGTGACCGCCTGCCGGCCGCGCTGCTTCTCCCTGATGGCGAAGGTGGCCACCATGGCCGCGATAGCGCCGGCCACCAGATGCGGCAGGGGGGCGCGCAGCACGGCGAGCACGGCCAGGGTCAGAGCGATCGCGCCCGCCGTCCGCGACCCGGCGGCGAGTCTGAGCAGCCCGGGATCCGACGCGGTGATGCGATCCCGCAGCCGTGCTGCGACCGGCCGTCCCGCTGCCTTCACGCCGCCGTACTCTCCCCACTCCACCGGATGATCTGCTTCCCCAGCATGCCACTGCCGGAGGCACGTGACGCGGTTCCGGCCGTGGCTGGCGTCCAGCCCCCCGCCCCTCACCGTCGTGCCGTCGACCGCGACTGCGCCTGCGTGGCCGTCCCGGCGTGCTGCCGACTAGGTCTGGACCATTGACATGGACATGCGCTAAACCTGGGGGATGCAGTGGATGGGCGCATGTTCCCATTCCTCCCCGCACGAGGAAGGGCCCCGCATGTTCAGACCTCGCACCGCCCGCCGGTGGTCCCGGCCCCTGCCACGGTTGTTGGCGCTGTTCGCCGTGCTGCTCGGCCTGCAGGCGGGTCCGGCGCACGCCGCGCAGGCGGCGCCCGCCTTCAAGGTGATCGCCTTCTACGACGGGACGTACGACGCGGCGCACATCAGCTTCGTCCACGAGGCCAACTCCTGGTTCCCGCAGGCCGCCGCGCAGTACGGCTTCTCGTACACCGCGACGAACGACTGGAACCAGCTGAACACCGCCAACCTGGCCGGCTACCAGGTGGTGATGTTCCTCGACAACTACCCCCACACCGCCGCGCAGCAGTCGGCGTTCCAGACGTACATGAACAACGGCGGCGGCTTCCTGGGGTTCCACGTCTCGGCCTTCAACACCGACAGCCGCGACTGGCCCTGGTACCACGACACCCTCCTGGGCACGGGCACCTTCCAGACCAACACCTGGGGGCCGACCGCCGAGACGCTCAGGATCGACGACCCCGCCCACCCGGCGACGGCGGGCCTGCCGGCCACGATCACCTCCTCGGTCAGCGAGTGGTACAGCTGGCAGTACGACCTGCGGCAGAACCCGGCGATCGACATCCTGGCGTCGATGGATGCCTCCACGTTCCCGGTCGGCACGGACCCCGGCCAGTCCTTGTACGGCGGCTACTACCCGATCATCTGGTCCAACCGGAACTACAAGATGATCTACGCCAACTTCGGCCACAACGCGATGGACTACTCCAGCAACACCACCCTGTCCTCGACCTTCGCCAGTGCTCAGCAGAACCAGTTGCTCCTCCAGGGCCTGCGCTGGCTGGGCGGACAGTCGGGCCCGGTCACCCCGCCGCCCCCCACCGGGCCGATCCACGGCTACGGCGGCAAGTGTGTGGACGTGGCCGGTGCCGGCAGCGCCAACGGCACGGCGGTGCAGCTGTACGACTGCAACGGTACGAGCGCGCAGAACTGGACGGTGGCCGGCGACAGCACCCTGCAGGCGCTCGGCAAGTGCATGGACATCACCTCGGGCGGTACGGCGAACGGCACCAAGGTGCAGCTGTACGACTGCAACGGCTCCGGCGCGCAGAAGTGGCAGCGCGGCACGGCCGGTTCGCTGGTGAACCCGCAGTCCGGGAAGTGTCTGGACGCCACCGGTCCCAGCTCCGCCAACGGCACCCGGCTGCAGATCTGGTCGTGCACCGGCGCGGCCAACCAGAGCTGGACACTGCCGTCGTGACGGCGAGTACCTGCTGACGGAGAAGCACCGGGACTTCGGCCCGGTGCTCGCCGCGTGACGCTGTCAGACCGGCAGCAGCCGGGCGATGAGTGCGCTGAGCTGCCTCGCGTTGCGGCACTCGTACATATCGATGACATCGGCGTAGGCCGGTGCCGCCGAGTCGCCCGTGCCCCACTGGAGGCGCGGTTCGGGATTCAGCCAGTAGACGCAGCGGGCCCGCTCGGCGATGTGCCGTACAGCCGGCAGATTCGGATCAGCCATGTTGGTACGGGCATCGCCCAGGACGAACACAGTGGTGCGCGAGCCCACGGCGTCGGAGTACCGCTCGGTGAACTCGCCGAACGCGACTCCGTAGTCGCTGCTGCCGTGCCAGCCCGTGAGTGCCGCTTCCGAGCGGATCCGGGCGCCCAGAGAGCCGGGATCGGCCGCGCCGTGCACCAGCATCCTGGTCACCTCGTCGATCCGATTGACGAAGGCGAAGACCCGCACCTTGCTGAACTGGTCATGCAGTGCCTGCACCAGCAGCATCGTGAAGTCCGAGAACCCCGACACCGAACCCGAGACATCGCACAGCAGCACCAGCTCGGGCCGGACGGGACGGCGCCGGCGCAGCACGGGCCGTATCGGCACACCGCCCGTCGACAGCGACCCGCGCAGGGTGCGCCGCAGATCGATGGTGCCGCGGGCGGCACGCCTGCGGCGCGCGGCGAGCCGGGTGGCCAGTTTGCGTGCGAGCGGCTGAACGACCCTGCGCAACTCGGCGAGTTGCTCCCGCCCGGCGGACAGGAAATCGACCCGGTCCGCCGTGGTGGCCACGGCTCGACGCGCGATCTCATCCCGGCCGCGCCGCTCGGCGACACGGCGCCGCGCCTCCGCTGCCACCTGCTCACGGAAAACCTGGATGCGCCTGCGGATCTCGTCCTCGAGCAGCCGGTCGGTGAACCCCGCCCCCGCTTCCTGAGCCCGGATGCCGTCGCGGACGCGCGCCAGCAGCGTCTGCGGGCGGAGCCGCTCGAGCGTCTGGTACGACGACCAGCCGTCCGACTGTGGCGATGATCCGTACCCGCCGAAGCCGTTCACCGCCTCAACCGCCAACTGCGCCATCATCCCTCGGTCGTTGGCGGCCAGTGCCTCCGCGAGCCGGTTCCGCAGTCCCTCCCGGTCCGCAGGAGCGTCGGTGGCGTGGACCCCGACGCGAGCCGGGAAGTACACATCGAAGACGGCGTCGAACACCCGCCGCTGGCCCTCGGTGTGCAGCAGCGTGGCCGCCAGCCCCTCACGCAGCAACGCGCGGTCCGCCAGGCCGAGTACTTCCACCACCCGCGCGGCATCCAGGGTCTCGCCCGTGCCGATCCCTATGCCGTGCGAACGCAGCGCGCCGACCAGACCGGTCAGCCGCTCGGCGACACCGGTCGCCGGTGCGGAGGCGCTCACACGGCATCCAGGTCGAGCTTCGACGCCGCCTTCAGGACGTCCTCTTGATGCTTGAGGACCACGCCGAGGGTCTCGCGCACAACGGTCTCCTCGAGCGCGTCGGCGCCGAGGGCGAGCAGGGTGCGCGCCCAGTCGATCGTCTCGGCGACCGAGGGAACCTTGCGCAGGTCCATCTCACGCAGCGCCCTGACCACCCGCACCAGGGACTCGGCCAGCGCCTCGTCGATGCCCGGAACCTTGAGCCGGACGATGCGATGCTCCAGCTCCGCGTCCGGGAAGCCGATGTGCAGGAAGAGGCAGCGGCGGCGCAGCGCCTCCGACAGCTCGCGGCTCGCGTTCGAGGTGAGGACCACGAAGGGGCGCCTGGCCGCAGTGATCGTGCCCAGTTCGGGGACGGTGACCTGGAAATCGCTGAGCACCTCCAGGAGCAGGCCCTCCACCTCGACGTCCGCCTTGTCCGTCTCGTCGATCAGCAGCACCTTCGGTTCGTCCCCGCGGATGGCAGTCAGCAGCGGACGCGCCAGCAGGAACTCCTCGCTGAAGATGTCCGTGCGCGTCTCGTCCCACGCCTCGTCACGGCCCGCGCTGATGCGCAGCAGCTGTTTGGCGTGGTTCCACTCGTACAACGCCCGCGACTCGTCGATGCCTTCGTAGCACTGCAGCCGCACCAGCCGTGCCCCGGCGACCTGCGCGACGGCCTTGGCGAGTTCGGTCTTGCCGACCCCGGCGGGACCCTCCACCAGCAGCGGCTTGCCGAGCCGGTCGGCGAGGAAGACCGTCGTGGCCACGGCGGGCGACGCCAGATAGCCGGTCTCGGCGAGGCGCGCGGAGACCTCGTCGACGGATGCGAACAGCAACGGAGCCTCCATCTTTGCGCGGTACACGTCCGGTGCTATCTAAGCGCTTGCTCACCGTGTTGTCACCCGTGACGGACGCATGCGTCACCGGCGGCCGAGCCGGTCGCGTACACCTGCGAGGTCGACGACGTGGCACCAGCTCGAACGGGTGACGGAACGTGTCATGCCCGTGTCGCCCGCCTCGACCTCGAACAGCCCCTCCTGATCACGCATACCGGGATCATCCCGCACAACTGATCACCAGACGCACGCGGGTTGCCGGTTACTGTGACTGAGCACGCTGGTTGGCCACTCTGAGCATTGCAGCTGGCCGGCCCACGGCGGCGCGTGCGCCAGCCGTCAGGCGTCGAAGCGGCGGCGGGCGGCCTCGATGTGACCGAAGTACTGGTGGGTCCAGCCGCACATTCCGTCGACCGTTGCGCGCAGGGCTTGACCCGGCTCGGTGAGGGTGTATTCGACCCGCGGTGGGACGGTGGGGTGCACGGTGCGCTCGACCAGGCCGTTGCGCTCCAGCATGCGCAGGTTCTGGGTGAGCATCTTGTGGCTGATGCCCTCGATCTCGTTCCGCAGCTCGCTGAAGCGCAGGGTGCGATCGCCGAGACCCTCGACGATGAGGAACGCCCACTTGTTGGCGACGTCGGAGAAGATCTCCCGCGCCAAGGAGCCCGCACGCGCCAGGTCTGCATCCTCGGGCGAGCCTGTGAACTGCGTGGTCACCATAAGGTTCTCCAGTCACTGAAAAGTGCGTTCTTCCACCTCAGCGTCCACTCTCTTACGGTTTCTGAGTAACCACAAGGGAGTGAGTGTCTTGACCGGCGCGGACGCCGTGCCCACAGGCGCTCAGGACGAGGAGACAGGCAGCATGGCCATCACCTTTATGAACCCCAGCGGATTGCCCAAGATCGACGTCTACCGGCAGGTGTCGATCGCATCCGGGTCGAGGCTGGTCTTTATCGCCGGGCAGGTCGCCTGGGACGCCGAGGGAGTCACGATCGGCGAAGGCGATCTCGCCGCCCAGGTCGAGCAGAGCTATCTCAACGTCGGCACCGCCCTGGCCGAGGCCGGTGGCTCCTTCGGCGACGTGGCGAAGCTGACCTTCTACGTCGTCGACTGGACCCCCGACAAGATGCCCGCGCTCCTGGAAGGGATCTCCCGGGCAGCCGCGAAGCTGGGGATCACCCCGGCCCCGCCGACCACGCTGATAGGCGTTGCGGCACTGGATGTCCCCGACCATCTGGTCGAGATCGAAGCCACCGCGGTCCTCGACTGAACAGGTGCTCTTTGCCACTGAGCACCGAAATGGCCAACTACGGCGCTCAGTGGCCAACCAGCGTGCTCAGTCACAGTTACTGACCCACGCTCCTAGTCCACCTGTACGGGGGTCCCACCGGGGGCGGCCCGCCGGGAGGCCGTCAGGCCGGCCGCGCCAGGCGGGCCGTCAGAACCCGGGCCCGGGCCTGCTGGACCCCTCTCGCCTGAGAGGCGGCGAAGCGCAGCAGGCCCGGGGGCGTCCGCAGGTGCAGGGTGTCGGTGACGACGCTGCCGGCCTCGTGATGGTCGATGGCGAAGCGGTAGCTCATGCGGACCCGGCCGGGGCTGCGGACCTCGCCGAAGATCTCGGCGGAGTGCGGGAGACCGTCCGAAACGGCGACGAGCGTGACGTCGATGACGTTGTCGTGCCGCAGGACGCCCAGGAACCGGAAGTACTCCACGGCCGTGTAGTGCACGGTCCCGCCGCTGCGCCGCACGTCGCGGACGGCGACGAGGAGTGGCGACAGGCCGATGTAGTGGGACGGTTCGGCCAGGTGCGCGAAGACCTCCTCCGGGGGCGCGGCGATCTCGAACACGTGCTTGAGCTCGGCGGACGGCACCTCGGACCCCTCCTCGAACAGCGCGGTGGCACGGTGATCCTCCCATCGCCGGCGCGAGCGCGACGGCGCGAGAGCGGGAATCCAGCCGACGCTGGGGCGGCCTGCCCCGTTCTTCACCGTTGCTGCGCGAGCCACTCGTCGAAAGTGGTAGGTGCGATGCGGGCGTCCTGGCCGGGCAGAAGCACGTCACCGGCCATCTCCACCCCGAGCACCGACGACCAGGTCGGCACGAGTTTCACTGCGTGGCCGCGCGCGTCGTGCGTGCGCCGGGCCATGTCCACCAGATCCTGCGGCTCCGGGCCGGCGACATCGCGGTAACGTCCCCGCGGCGCCCCCACGGCGATCTCGGCAAGGACCTCGCCCACGTCCGCCGGGGCGATCGGCTGCACGAGCAACGGCGGGATGGTGGCGACACCGTCCTGCTCGGTCCACTTCGTCACCGTCGCGGCGAAGTCGTGGAACTGAGTAGCCGCAACGATCGTCCACGGCACCGGGCCCTCGGTCACGAGGCGTTCCTGCTCCCGCTTGCCGGCGTAGTGCGCGTTGCCCTCTACGCGATGCAGCCCGACGATCGAGAGCAGCACGTGGTGACGGACGGCGGCCCGCTCCTCGGCGGCGAGCAGATTGCGCGTGGTGGTGCCGAAGTGCGCCACCGCCTCGTCCCGGTCGGCCGTCTCGTGGCTCGTGGTGTCGACGAGGACCTCCACGCCGGCCAGGACGGCGTCAAGGCCCTCGCCGGTCGACAGATCGACACCGAGCGAGCGGCTGATGCGCACGACGTCGTGTCCGGCCCGTTCCAGGGCGGCCACGGTGAGGGCCCCGATGTTCCCGGTCGCACCGGCGACGGCGATTCGCATGGCCTGCACGGCGATTCCCTCCTTGCCCGCCGGCGCGGCTCGGACCTGTGAAAACACCGGCCGATCCGAGCATGCGGCGCGTCGAGTCCGGAGGCCGGCGACGCACTCGTCAATTGTGACATCTCAACGGTCTGCGGTCTCATGGCCTCGTCGAGGAGGTCTATCCGGTCGGGCCGCGCTACACCGGCCAGCCCGATAGTCGGCGCACCCCCGTCGCATGGCTGCTCGCCTCCGACTCCGGTCCGTCGCCGGCGTAGAGGCAGGAACCGGGGGAGGGGCGGTTCACCCACCCCCGTGGGTGCGGTCGGTCGCCACCCGCTTCACTGCTGGTCATGGGCGCCGGTTTCGCAGCTGCCAGGTGGCCTGGGATGCGGTGCTGGTGTCGTCGTCCTCTCGGTCGGCGTGTGGCTGGCAGGTGGAGCACAGTTCGTGGCGGCCCCAGTGGGTGATCACGCTGCCCCAGCCGTTGCACACTTCGCAGCCGAGTGCGGAAGCGGCGTCGGCGCGGGGGTTGGGGTCGGGAGCTTTCGCTCCGTGGGTCATGCGGCTCTCCTGGCATCGAGGCTGTCGGCGGTGGGGTGCGCTGGGTGCGCGTCTTCGCTAGGTGATGCCCACTTTATACCGTTTACCGCCCGATTGCGTCCGTTTTGGGAGTTTTTATGACCGGTTCTGTTGTGGCTAGGAGGATGGCATCGCTGCGTGACAATGGTGGCACCTACAGTCACCAAGGTCGGCATCGGGCAACGCTTGCCGCCCGCAGTGTGCGGCCCGCTCCGTTCAAGGCGTCGGTCGTCGGTGCCGACGAGTGCCGAGCAAGCACTGCGGCCGTCTACGGCACAGCGGCGCCGTACTGGGGTGGCCGTAGGCGACATCCGCTCGTGGTCCGCGTCGTCCGGTGATTCCGGCCGGTGTTGCTGCTGCGTACGGCCCTCGTCGACATGCACGCTCCGGTACTCGACCGCATTCTGAGAACGGCCCGATCAGGCGCCAAGAACCGGCCGAACCGGAGAGGTCCGTGACCCTGCTCGTCTTGCTCCTGCCCACCCTGTTGATCATCCTCCTCATGCGGGCGGCTCCGCATTTCATGGCCCGGCAGGGACGGGACGTTCTGCATGAAGCACGGCGCCGGGTGCGATGCCGGCTTCCGCGCCCGCCGCCCCCGCGTTGAGGCCGCACTGCGGTTGCTCGTCTCGCGGGGGTGCTCCGTGGTGGGTCGTCCAGGGGCGAAGCCGTGCTGGTGAACAGGAAACCCCGGCCGGCGTGCGTCAGACGAGCCGGGCGAGGGCGGCTTCGGAGGGGCTTCCCGGCGCCGCCTGGTAAGCGATGATCACTTGCTCCTCGGCGCCGCCGACGGTGAGCGCCTGCCGCCGCAGAGCGAGCTCACCGACGATCGGATGGACGAACCGCTTGAGTTCGTCGCGCGAGGGTCGCGCGTCGTGCCGCGCCCACAGACGGCGGAAGTCCTCGTCCGCTTCCAACTCGGCGACAAGGCGTGCGGTTCCGGGGTCGTGCGGGTCGGCCTCGGCGCGCAGGGCCGCGGCGGTCTGCGCGGCGATCTCCGGCCAGTCCGGGAGCAGTCGACGAACTCCCGGGTCGAGGAACATGTCCCGCGCCAGGTTGTGCCCGGGCTCGTACATGGGGGCGAGCGCGCGGGCGAGTTTGTTCGCGGCCAGCACGTCGAAGCGCCGATTGCGCACGTACGCGGGACTGCCCGTCCACGCGTCGAGCAACTGGTGCACGTCCGGGGCGACCCCGGTCTCCGAAGGCCTTGCGGGATGCGGGGCGGCGAGTGCGAACAGGTGCGCCGTCGTGTCGGCGTCCAGCTCCAGCGCCCGCGCGAGCGCCTGAAGCACCTGCGGCGACGGGTGCCGGTCGACACCTTGCTCGAGCCGGGTCAGGTACGGCTCGCTGATACCGGCCCGCCGGGCCAGCTCGTCCCGGCGCAGGCCCGCGACCCGGCGCCGGCCGGGGGCGGACAGGTCCGCGTGCGAGGGCGGGACCCGTCCCCGCCGGGCCTTGAGAAACTCTCCCAGGACGTTGTCACTCGCCATGGAAGGGAGGGTAACCCTCCCGGGGTGCTGGTTGCGGAGCGGTGGGCCGCGCAGGGTGGAGGACATGAAGACCTGGTTCATCACCGGCGCGTCCCGCGGTTTCGGCCGGATCTGGGCCGAAGCCGCCCTCGCCCGCGGCGACCGCGTCGCCGCCACGGCGCGCCGCCCCGAGTCCCTGCAGGACCTCGTCGACGCCTACGAGGACCGCGTCCTCCCACTCCGCCTGGACGTCACCGACCGGGCAGCGGCAACTACCGCCGTGGAGCGGGCGGTAGACGCCTTCGGCCACCTCGACGTGGTCGTCAACAATGCGGGTTACGGCCTCTTCGGCATGGTCGAGGAAACCACCGAGGAGCAGGCCCGCGCCCAACTCGATACCAACCTGCTCGGTCCGCTGTGGGTGACGCAGGCCGCACTGCCGTACCTGCGTGCCCGACGGCGCGGTCACATCGTGCAGGTGTCCAGCCTCGGTGGCCTCGCCGCCTTCCCCACCCTGGGGCTGTACAACGCCTCCAAATGGGCGCTGGAAGGGATGAGCGAAGCGCTCGCCCAGGAGGTCGGCCCGCTCGGCATCCACGTCACCATCGTCGAACCCGGCCCCTACGGAACCGACTGGTCCGGTGCATCAGCGATGCACACCGAACCCATCGCCGCATACGAACCGATCCGCGAGGCGCGCCGGGCCGGCGCCACCGCCCGCGCACCACAGGACCCGCAGTCCACCGCCGACGTCCTCCTCGAACTGGCCGACACCGACGAACCACCCCTGCGCCTGTTTCTCGGTACGTACCCCTATCCCGTCGTCGAAGCCGTCTACCGGCAGCGACTGGACACCTGGAACGCGTGGCGACCGCTGGCCGCCAGGGCCTGACGACGGGTTGTCACATCATGGACCGCCCGGCAGAGGAGAACCCGTGCACAGCGAACGACTCGGACCGGTACACATCGTCGGTGCGGGCCCCGGGGTCGGTGCCTCGGTGGCGCGGCGTTTCGCCCGCGCCGGCCACAGCGTCGGGCTCGTCGCACGCGACCCCGACCGGCTCGCCGCCCTGACCAGGGATCTGACCGCGGACGGCATCCCGGTGCAGTGGTGCCCGGCCGACGCGAGCGATCCCGCCGGCCTCACGCGGGCACTGGCGGTGCTGGCGGAGCGGCAGGGCCCGGCGGAGGTGCTGTGCTTCAGCCCACTGCCGGACATCGGCCTGATCAAACCGGTACTGGAGACCGGAGCCGACGACCTGGACCGGGCGCTGGCACTGAACGTGGCCGGTGCCGCTGCCGCCGCGCGCGCTGTGCTGCCCGCCATGCGTGCGGCTGGTCGCGGCACCCTGCTGTTCGTCACCGGCGGTGCCGTGGTGCGCCCGAACCCCGACCGCGCGGCGAGCGCGATCGTCGGGTCCGCAGAGCGGACCTACGTCGCGCTGCTGTCCCAGGCACTGGCCGACACCCCGCTGCACGCCGCCCACCTGGTGGTTGTCGGCGCGGTGGGCAGCGGACAGAAACACGAGCCGGACACCGTCGCCGACCACCTCTGGCAACTGCACCACGCCGCCGCCGAGCCCTACTAGTAGGACTCCGTTAGGTCTGTGTGTCGACCTTGTTCTGGGGCACGGTGAGTATGTGGATGCACATGAAGTGAACCGTGTTCGGGCGACGTTG